>DATAZZ010000048.1:0-115690 GCA_036271735.1 Rhizomicrobium sp. | reverse complement strand
GCAAACGCGACAAGGCGATCCTGAGCGTGAAATTCGGCGCCCAGCGCAGCCCCGATGGCATGTTCCTCGGCTTCGACACGCGGCCGGTCGCGGTGAAGACCGCTATCGCCTATTCGCTGAAGCGGCTCCAGACCGATTACATCGACGTCTACCGTCCGGCACGGCTCGATCCGAACGTGCCCATCGAAGAGACCGCCGGCGCCGTCGCCGACCTGATCAAGGCGGGCTATGTGCGCCATCTGGGGCTCAGCGAGGTGTCGGGCGAGACGGTGCGGCGGGCGCATGCCGTGACGCCGGTGTGCGACCTGCAGATCGAATATGCCGTGGTGACGCGGATGGTGGAGCGCGCGATCCTGCCCGCCTTGCGCGAGATGGGGATCGGGGTGACGGCCTATGGCGTCCTGTCGCGCGGGCTGATCAGCAATGCGACGGTCGCGGGCGAGACCCAGGAGCGGCCGCACTTCCCGCGCTTCGAAGGCGAGAACCTCACCCGGAACGTCGCGCTGGTGAAGACGCTGGCTGAGATCGCGGCGGGGCGCGGCATCACGGTGGCGCAGCTCGCCATCGCCTGGGTGCTGGGGCGCGGGACGGACATCCTGCCGCTGGTGGGCGCGCGGCGGCGCGTGCGGCTGAGCGAGGCGCTGGGCGCGCTCGATGTGACGTTGAGCGAAGCCGAACTCGCGGCGATCGACGCGGTGGCGCCCGACGGCGCCATCGCCGGCACGCGCTATCATCCGATGCAGATGGCGATGCTGGACAGCGAGAAAGCCTGACAATTTAACGACTGAAGATTTTTAACCGTCACATTGTGCAAGGAAACGACATGCGCCCCCTTATCCTAGGTCTTCTTGGCTTGGTCGCGCTGGCCACGCCGGCGCTCGCCGTCAATGTCCGCGATTGCAACGACGACCAGACCACCGCCAGCGCGACCAATATCGTCGAGCCGTGGGAGAAGAACACCAAGACGTTCTACAAGGGGCAAGTGCGCGCCGTGCTGATCGACACCGGCGGCGAGCCGGCGTGCTGCAGCCTGCATCTGATGATCCTGAGCCCCGGCCTCGCCCAGGACGAGCCGCCCTTCACCGCCTGCCACCTGATCAGCGACCACGACAATTTCGGCTTCGGCAACATCGATTTCGACAAGATCGCCGCGAGCTACGATCCCAAGAAGGGATTGCTGATCACGGTTCCGATGATCGTCTCGAACGGCGACGACGTGCAGAAACCGGGCGTGGCGAAGGTGCGGCTGAATTTGGCGGCGGGAACGGTGAAGGCGGAGAAGTAGGCGTGACGCATAGCGCGATCGTGACCGCCAGCTTCATGGCATGGCTGGGTGCTGCTTGCGGCGCGCTACCCGTCGCTCCGCTTCTCGATCGCGTGCGGCCGGTGATCGTGCCGGATCACCCCATCAGCGTGCATGGCTGCGGCTTTACCTATAACGCCGAACTACGCGACACTCTCATCAAGCCCGTCATCCTAAGAATGGCCGAAAACGCCGCGCCCTTCTACGACATCGACAGACCGGCCATCGACCAGACGGATGCTTACGTGCAAGTGGTGGTCGATCCGGATTTGAGAGTCGATGGCGGCACGCCGCTCGATGCGAATCTCATCGAGATCGACATCGATCCCTGTACCCAGACGGTTGTGAAGACCGAATGGATTTCGCCGTTCCCGCAATAACGCCTATCCGCCCAACTTCGCCATCAGCGCGTCGGACAATTCGTAATTGCCGTAGACGTGCTGGACGTCGTCGTGGTCGTCGAGGGTTTCGATCAGCTTGATCAGCTGCTCGCCCGAGGCATCCGGCACCGCGACGGCGTTCTGCGCCCGCCACACGAAGCCGGCCGACGACGGGGCACCGAGCTTGGCCTCCAGCGCGTCGCGCACCGCGATGAAACCGTCGAGGCTGGTGAGGAATTCGTGGCCGTCCGCGGTCGAGATGCATTCGTCGGCGCCGGCGTCGAGCGCGAGCTCGAGCATCGCGTCGTCGCTGCCCTTGTCCTTGGGATACTCGATCTGCCCGACATGGGAGAACATGAAGGCGACCGAGTTCGCCGTGCCCATCTCGCCGCCATGCTTGGAAAAGGTCGCGCGCACGTCGGCGCTGGTGCGGTTGCGGTTGTCGGTCAGCGCCTCGACGATCAGCGCGACGCCGCCGGGGCCGCGGCCTTCGTAGCGGACCTCGTCATAGCTCTCGGCATCGCTGCCCTGGCCCTTGCGGATGGCGCGCTCGATCGTCTCCTTGGACATCGACTGCGCCTTGGCGGCGATGATGGCGGTGCGCAGGCGGGCGTTGAGCGCCGGATCGGGCAGGCCCGATTTCGACGCGACCGTGATCTCGCGGCCGAGCTTGGCAAAGAGCTTGGAGCGCTCCTTATCCTGCTTGCCCTTGCGGAACATGATGTTCTTGAACTGGCTATGGCCGGCCATGTCGTGGGTTCTTCCGATTGCGGCGGGTGAGATAGCCGGGCGGGCGGCTGGGTTTCAAGAGCGGCGACCTTTCCCACTGCCAACCAGCGAAGTTAGCCTCAGGGAAACTTGGGTAAATTGCGTGATGTATCAATAGCTTGCTGGCCCCGTTTATTATCCCAACATTATCCTTGAATCATTTCAATATCGTCCTTACAAATCTGAAAGATGTTTTTCGGATAAGGTAACGATATGACGAATATCTACAATCATCCAGGAAAGAGGGAGCTAAAACGCCACCTTTTTGACATTGCGGTGCAAGCTTTGGAAACTGAGGGTTGGAAGGTTGAGAGACTTGCGCGCGGCGGCGGATCCAGTGTGCGGATGATTTCCAGACCAGGCGAACAAAAGAAGGTGTCCATCCGGACATCGCAAGACACTTGGATCGCATTCCCGCGCGACCGCAACGGCAGTGGTTGGATTACTCTTTCAGATGTCGATGCAGTCGTCGCGGTTTCGGTCAATGACAGCCACAACCCGACAGAAGCACGAGTGCATCTGATTGACGGCGATGAGATGCGCGACAGATTCGACCGCGCTTACGCTGCAAGAAAAAGAGCGAAATATGCGTTGCCGGAGGGGCGCGGAATTTGGGTGTCTCTATATCTGGACGAAGCTGCTGAGCCACCGACGTTGGTTGGTGCGGGTGCCGGCAATGTATTCCCACCGATTGCGCGTGTACCCTTGAATACCGATGTTCCGAGCAACGATGGCGATTCTGATACAGACGACAAAAACGAGCCGGCGGAGTGTTCCGAACAATTGACGATCGCCGAGGCAAAGCGCCGTCTAGCCCTGACTCTCGGGGTTTCGATCGCCAACATCAAAATCACTATCGAAGGATAGGGTCGTGGTGCAGAACGATCGAGACGTGAAATACTAAGCAGATCGGACAAGAGAGACTGGTAACATGAGCGAACTCGACAATCTCCAGGTCACCGGTCCCACCGCCGCCGGGTGGTGCGCGGCGACGCCGCCGAACGAGACGACCGACGAGCACGGCGCGCCTTACGTGCCGACGCTCGAGTCGCGGCAGGTCGATCCGCGCGCGCCGGGGGCGCGGCGCCATGACGATCCGGATGTCGTGCGCCTGCGGGCGCGGCTGAAGGGCAAGAACGGGATCGTCGGGCTCGAAATGGTCGAGCCGCACGAGGTCGAGCGCGCGGCGCGGATTTTCTTCCGCGACGGGTTCGTCGTCGTGAAGGACCTGCTCGATCCCGAGCGGCTGGCGACCTGGCGCGATGCGAGCGCGCGGGCGCTCAAGCATATCCTGGAGATCCCGGGCCTCGGCGGGCGCAAATACATCACCGAGACGGGGCGGCTGCCACACCGCTATTCCTACGGCACGGCGTCGGCATCGCGCGAGATGCTGCACGATCCGGTGTGGGCGTCGATGATCGACCTGCCGACCACGACGCCGCTGCTCAAGCGGCTGTTCGGTGGCGAATATTATGTGCGCGGCGCGGGCGGCGATTTGTGCCTGCCGGGCGCGGTGGAATACCAGGCGCTGCATGCCGATGTGAAGGAGACCTTCGCGATGCCGCCGGCGCGGCTCGCGGCAGCGAAGCGCATGGGCATCGAATTGCGCAGGCGCGAGGGCTCGGACGAACTCACCTTCCAGACGCAGCAGCTGATCGTCGAGCGGACGCCGCCGCATGTGACGATCAACTTCCTGATGAGCGATCTGCATTGGGAAAACGGGCCGATCCGGCAGATCCCGGGGACGCAGGCGATGGTCGCCTCGCCGCCGACGCCGCAGGACGAGCCGGAATGGATGCGGCTGTCGACGCTGGTCGGCGCGCCGGCCGGCGCCGGCGTGTTCCGCGACAACCGCGCCTGGCACGGCGCGACGCCGAACCTGTCGCGCGAGATCCGCGCCATGCCGAATGTCGAGTATCACGGGCCGTGGCTGGGTGAAGGTGCCTATTGGAAATCGATGCCGCACGACATCTGGAAGGATTTGTCGCCGCATGCCCAGGAGATCAGCCGGCACATCACCTGCGAGCCGGGCGTGTGGCCGGCGGGCGCGGGCGTGATGCATCCGGTGGCGGGCAAGCGCAAGGCGGCGAAGGAGACGGTGTCCTAGCCGTCGCGGGGGACTGCGCCATGCGGTGGGTCAGAAGCATACTCGCGGTGCTCGCGGGCATCCTGGTGATCGGCGTGGGATCGACGGCGACGGACGCCGCGTTGCAGGCAATGGGCATCTTTCCGCCGTTTTCGGAGCATGCTTTCGCGACGCCGCTGCTGCTGATCGCGACGGCGCAGCGCGCGGTGTGGGCGATCCTGGCGAGCTTCGTCACCGCATGGCTGGCGCCTTCGGCACCGATGACCCATGCGCTGGTGTTCGGCGCGATCGGCGTGGTGCTCAACATCGTTGGCGCAATCGTGATGTGGCAGGCGGGGGCGCATTGGTATCCTGTGACGCTGGCGGCGATCTCGCTGCCCTGCGCCTGGATCGGCGGGAGGCTGGCACGATGATCACGATCCACAATTTTCCGCGCGGGGCGCGCGGGGTGCGCGTCGCCTGGGTGTGCGAGGAGATGGGTCTCGCCTACACAAGCGCGGCGGTGAGCTTTCCGCCGAGTGCGGACTACAAGGCGCGCAATCCGCTGGGCACGGTGCCGTTCCTGGAGGACGAAGGCGGCGTCGCGATCGCCGAGTCCGTGGCGATGATGCTCTATCTCGCGGAGCGTTATGGCCCGACCCCGTTGCTGCCGCCGAAGAGCGATCCCGCCTTCGCACGCGTGCTGCAGCTGACGCTGTTCGGCGAGGCGACGCTGGCCGCGCCGATGAATCCGCTGATCATGACGCGCTTCATGGCGCCGGATGCGGAGAAGACGAACTGGACGGCAGGCGCGCTCGAGACGCGCGTGGCGCAGGCGGTCGAACACGTCGCGGCGGTGCTGGGCGATAAACCCTATCTCGCGGGCGACGGGTTCACGTTGGCCGACATCTCGGTGAGCTGCGCGCTCGACATGTGGCAGGGCGCGCTGAAGAAAGATGTGCCCGACAGGCTGAGCGCCTGGCGCGCGCGGGTGAAGGAGCGGCCGGCCTATCAGCGGGCGCAGGCAGCGCAAAGCCAGGCATGACGATGCCGGCGAAGACCAAGCCGGCGAATCCGATCCTTGCTTTCGCGCGGGCTTCCGAATGGAACGCCTGGCTGAAGACACATCACACGCAGACGGACGCGGTGCTGCTGCGAATCGACAAGGCCGGCGCCGCGGTGACCTATGCGCAGGCGCTCGATGCCGCGCTGGCCTGGGGCTGGATCGACAGCCAGAAACGGGCGCTCGACGGGGTGGCGTGGCTACAACGCTTCTCCGTCCGCAAGGCGAAGAGCCCCTGGTCGAAAATCAATCGCGGGAAGGCGGAAGCCCTGATCGCGGCGGGCCGCATGCAGGCGCCGGGCCTCGCCGAAGTCGCGCGCGCCAAGGCCGATGGGCGCTGGGACCGCGCCTATGACGGCGCGCGCAGCGCCACGGTACCGGAGGACCTGGCCGCGGCGCTGGCGTGCACGCCCAAGGCGCGGGCGTTCTTCGAAGCGCTGGACGGCGCCAACCGCTACGCCATCCTCCATCGCGTACAAACGGCGAAGAAGCCGCAGACCCGCGCGGAACGCATCGCGCGCTTCGTCGCGATGTGCGCGAAGCATGAGACGGTGCATCCGGTGGGCAGGAAGAAAGTGCCGGGTTAGCCGGGCGGGCCTTTGAGTTCCACCATGTTGCCATCGGGATCGCGGATATAGAGCGAGGGGCCGTCGCCTTGCGCGCCGTGGCGCCGGCCGGATTCGATCACCTCGATGGCGTGCGCCGCGAGATGGGCGCGGATGCCCGCTTCGTCGAACGGCGTCACCTGCAACGCGAAGTGGTCGAGGTTGCGTGCCTGCGCGCCCGGCGCGGCGCCGCCGCGTGCCCCGAGCATGCCGCTCAGCGGGATGAGATCGATCAGCGACGATCCGGCCCGCATTTGCCACAGGCCGATCTCCTCCTGCACGTGATCCAGCGTGCAGCCGAGTACGTCGCGGTAGAAATGCAGGCTGGTTTCGAGGTCGGCGACGCGCAGCACGACATGGTCGATCTGGCGCAGGGTGAAGGGCACGGTCATCGTGGCGTCTTTCCTCGGCTCGCCTTGAGATAAGCCTTGCGCGGCAGCCATTCAACGCCGGGCAATGTTCCAATTTGAACGCAGGCGAGACCGCTTGTGGATTCTCCGATGCGAACGCCTTGATCTTCCCAGCATGGGCCCAGACCGGTGAGGCTACCTGCCCAAAAGCGTTCCGCCGATCCCATCGGCAACGCAATCCAGAACTGTAACAGGGCCGAAAATCGGGTTCACAAGCCTTTCGCCGGTCTAACGTGAAGTTTGGGATGCTGCCGGTCATCGACGAGACCCGTCGTGGGTAGCCCAACATGATCCACCCGCCATACCTCAAAGTGCGCAGGCGGGGCCGAAATGAGAAGTACGACACGTTCGCCCACACGCGGCAGAACCTCGAACCACCAAACACCCTCGTATGTGGTTTCTCTACAGAGAACTTCCGCCTGAATCATCCTTCGACCTTATCTGCGCGTTCGCCCGACCATCGCCGCCGGCGTCTACAGCTTATCAGAAACGCCCCCCGCGACGGCAGCGGCAACACGAAGCGTCTGGTGAATGCGGAACCCTGTTGTCTTGCGCAATACCCGACGCCGCCGCTTGCGGCGGCGTCGGAGGTTCCGCACTGTGGCGCGGGGGGCAGCATGATCGCGGAACGCTTGCGCAAGGTGCTGACGCCGCGACATGTCGCGGCGGCGATCCTGGTCGCGGGCTTCGCGGTGACGCTGGCCGTCAATCTGCCGGGGCATTTCGAGTTCGATTCGATCCGCCAGCTGATTGAGGGCCGCACCGGCGTCTATTCCAACTGGCATCCGCCGGTGATGTCGTGGCTGCTGGGCGTCGCGGACGCGCTGGTGCCGGGCGCGTCGCCGTTCGTGGTGCTCGACGCGAGCCTCGCCTTCGGCGCGATCCTGTCCTTGCTGTGGCTGGTGCCGCGGCCGCGTTGGCCGGTGGTGGCGGCCGCGGCGCTGGGCGTGGCGCTGCCGCAGTTGTTCCTGTTCCAGGCGATCGTGTGGAAGGACATGCTGTTCGCCGATGCGCTCCTCGCCGGCTTCGCCGCGCTGGCGCATGCGGCGGGGCAGCGCGGGCGGCCGCGGCTGGCGCTGCTCGGGCTTGCGGCGGTGCTGCTCGCGCTCGCGGCGCTGACGCGGCAGAACGGGGCGACGATATTGCCGTGTGCGGCGCTCGTCCTCGGATGGGTCGCAGCACAGGAGAGCGGCTGGCGACGCGGGCTGCGCGCGGGCGCGGGATTTCTTGCGGTGTGCGTGGTGCTGGCGATCGGCGCCAATGCTTTACTGCAATTGCGCGCGTCGCAGGCGCTGGGCGCGGTGGAGCAGATCGAGGATCTGCAGCTCTACGACATCGCGGGGCTGATGGCGCGCGATCCCAAGCTGACCCTGCCGATCCTGGACGCGCAGGCGCCCGGCATGGCGAAGGTGATGCGCGAGAAAGGCGCGGCGCTTTACACGCCGGCGGGGCACGATCGGCTCAGCGACGAGTCGGGCATGGGGCCGTTCATCGTGTCGTCGGTCGGGCCGGTGCGGCGGCAATGGTGGGCACTGGTGACCAGCCGACCGCTCGCCTGGCTCGCGGTGCGCGCGGCGGATTTCGCTTGGGCGTTCACCTCGACGCATCCCGAGGACTGCATGACCTATGCGGTGGGGATCGATGGGCCGGCGGAGGACATGAAAGCGGCGGGCCTGACGCCGCGGCGCGATGCGCGCGACGAATGGCTCGACGATTCCTATGCGACGCCGCTGCTGGAGACGCCGGCGCTGTCACATCCGGTGTTCGCAGGTCTGGGCGCGCTGTGCCTGGTGTTGCTGCTGTGGCGGCGCCGGCCGGCGGATCTGGCGATGGCAGGGCTGCTGATCGCGGCGGCGCTCTATGCCGCGAGCTATTTCGTCATCGCGATCTCCTGCGAGTACCGCTACCTCTTCGCCATCGACCTGTCGGCGATCGCGGCGGCGTTTTATCTCGCGATGGATTGGCGGATTCAGGCGAAAGAGTAAGCGTCCATGCGCAACGAGCCGAAGGTCGCGCTGCGGTGCAGGCGCTCGGCCTTGCCGCCGGCGCCATAGGCGACGAACAGCGGTGTGAAATGCTCCTCGGTCGGCTGGGCGCGCGCGGCGTCGGGCGCGAGACGACGGTAGTTCGCCAGATCGTCCTCGCGGCCTTCGATGAGCGCGTTGTGCACCCATTCGGCGAAACCGGCGGACCATTGCGGCTCGGGTGCGCCGCTGCCGTGGCGGTCGAGCAGGCGCAGATTGTGGACGAAACCGCCGGAGCCGAGGATCAGGACGCCCTCCTCCCGCAGCGGCGCCAGCGCGCGGCCGAGCGCGATGTGCTGCGCCGGCGTGGCGGCGCTCTGCACCGAAAGCTGCAGCACCGGGATGTCGGCGTCCGGATACATCAGCATCAGCGGCACCCAGGCGCCGTGGTCGAGGCCACGCTCGGGATCGAGCGTCGCGGCGTGGCCTGCGCCGTGCAGCAGTGTGGCGATTTTGCCGGCGAGTTGCGGCGCGCCGGGCGCGTCGTAGCGCACGCGGTAAAGCTGTTCGGGAAAGCCGTGGAAATCATGGATCGTGGTGTTGGTCGCGACGGCGTTGAGCGCCGGCGCGGCGGTATCCCAATGCGCCGAGACGCACAGGATCGCCTTGGGCCGACCGATCCGCTGCCCCAACCCACGCAGGAAATCGCGCGCCGGAACGTCGTCGAACGGCAAGGTCGGCGCACCATGAGAGACGAAGAGCGCGGGCAGCATGATCGTGAGATAGGCCCAGGCGGCAGGCGCTTCAAGATGGGCACAGGTGTGTGACCGCAGGCGGGACGCGCGGCAGGGCGAACTCGCGCGGCAAAATAATCCCGCCGAGCGTGATCGCCGTCACGCGCAACGCGCCGCGCAGCGGCCGATCCTCTCCCGCGATGTTCGTTTCATTCATTCAAATGGGGAGATCATTTTCATGGCGGACTACAAGTTCACGGTCGTGACCGGCGCGAAGCGCTACGGAGTCAAAATCCGGCCCGAGGGAAGCAACCAGACCACGACCCTGTCGTTCAATGGCAAGGACGAGTGCACGAAGACGCTGGCCGACGGCGTCTACGGCATTGCCTGGGGCTTCTTCGGCGATTCCGCGAAAGACACGAAGTTCGCGCTGACCATCACCGACCAAGACGGCAACGCGATCAAGAAGATCGCGGACACGGCGAAAGCCGGCGAAAAGTTCGGACACGGCCTGAACGCATTTCGCGTTCCGAAGCAGAACTGAGAGGCCGGCCATGACAATCCGCATATTCGCAGGCCCACTCGCGGCCGTGCTGCTCTCCGGCACGCCGGCTCTTGCCGACACGGTGCAAAGCGAGATGGATGCAGCTTTGGGGCAGCCGGAATCGCAGTTCAGGCTAGTGCATCAGAAAGAAGCTCTCGTGCTCGGCACGCTCGGCAGCTTCGGGCCGAGCCTGGCGATCGCGACCTTGCCGGACGCCCGCCTCGTCGCCGGCGGCGCCGACGATCAGGACAAGACGCGCGCCGTGGCCGAGATCACCGCCGGCTCCGACGGCGGGCGCGCCACGATCAAGATCGGCCATTCCACGAACTGGGAGACGGGCACGGATACCGCGACAGATCTGGGCGTGGACACCTGGGCGCTGACGCTTTCGGCGCCGGTCGACAAGTCCGGCTCGACCACGATCGCGGGCACGGGCGGATTGCCCAACGACTTTTCGATCAAGCTGAGCTTTTCCCAATTCATCGGCTCGGTGAAGGGCGACTGGTTCAGCGGCTACGACGTCTACCAGCTCGCACTGCAAAAGTGCTACGCCACCATCGCCCCGCACCGGACGACCGAAGAAATCCTCGCCGACACGCCGCCTTCCGATGCCGAAAAGAAGGATGCCAAGGCCCGCCGCGACAAGACCTGTGGCGGTCCCGATGCGGTGGAAGGCCCGAACGCAAATGACGTAATCGCCAAATTCATCGGTCCGGCCGCGGCAAGCGGCGTCCAGAACGCCGTCACCGGATCGACCTTCATGTGGGGCGCGGACATCTCCACCGGCTACAACAAGTTCGAGTACTACAACCCGATGACGGCCGCGAAGCTGAACAGCACCGGCACGACATGGACCGCCGGCGGCTTTCTCGCCTGGTCGCCGGGTGCCGATCCCGTGCTCATCTCACTCGGCCTGCAATTCGCGCGAACCTACAAGCCGGGATCGCAAGGCACGCTGTGTGCCGTGCCGTCGCCCTTGCCGGCGGTGCTTACTTGCGTCACGGGCGCGCTCGGCGCTCCGAAGGTGCAGGAAAAGTTCGACACGTCGCTCGAGTTCAAGCGGGAAATCCCGCTGGACGGCGTCTTCAAGAAGGTCGGCCTCACCGCGCTCGGCTTCGACGCCAAGTTCGATTACGACGTCAAGAACGATACCTACGGTCTCGACGTGCCGCTGTCCTTCGTCGCGGACAAGGACGGCAATCTCGTCGGCGGCATCGACGTCAATTGGGACAGCGAGAAGCACAATGTGGCGGTCGGCCTGTTCGTCAGCTCCGCCTTCTCTCTCTTCCCGGGTTGACGGGGCGGGCGGGCGCGGGGCGGGCTGGTGCCGTTACTCCACAGACGGCACCGCCTGCTTCAGCCTGCCGCCCACGCGCACCGGCTCGATGCGCGTGGCGAGGCCTCTGGCGCCCGTCTCGACGAAGACGCCGCATAGCGTCGCGGGGCCAAGCGCGGGCGTGAAGCGGCCGGTGTTCATCTTGGTCACGAAGCGCTGCACCGGCTGGTACTTGTCCATGCCGATGACGCTGTCGTAATCGGCGCAGGCGCCGGCGTCGGTCTGGTAGGCGGTGCCGTTGGGCAGGATCTGCGCGTCGGCTGTCGGGATGTGCTGGTGCGTGCCGACCACGAAGCTGGCCCGGCCGTCGCAGAACTGGCCCATCGCCATCTTCTCCGAGGTCGCCTCGGCATGCACATCGACGACGATCGCGTCCGCCGCCTCGCCCAGCGGACAGGCGGCGAGCTCGGCCTCGACGCTCGCGAAGGGATCGTCGAGCGCATCCATGAAGACGCGGCCCATGACGTTGACCACCAGCACGCGCTCGCCTTTGGCGGTCTGGTAGAGATTGGCGCCGCGGCCGGGCGTACCCTTGGGATAGTTGGCGGGACGCAGCACGCGGTCCTCGTCGCCGATGAAGGAGAGTATCTCCTTCTGGTCGGCCCAATGGTTGCCGGTGGAGATGACGTCGATGCCGAGGGCGAAGAAATCGCGGGCGATGGCGTGCGTCAGGCCGAAGCCGCCGGCCGCGTTCTCGCCGTTCACGATGACGAAATCGAGATCGAGTTTGTCTTTCAGGCGCGGCAGTTCCGCCGCCACCACGTCGCGGCCCGGCTTGCCGATGATGTCGCCGAGGAAAAGAATACGCATGAGGGCTTCTATCACATCCGGGCGAAGCGGCGCACGCCGTTCTCGGTAACCACGGCGTCCAGCGGATGGTCGTGCGCCGCGCGCGGCAGCGACGGCATCCCCTGCCCCGCATAGGCAACGCCGATGGCGCGCGCGCCCGGCAGCGCCGCGAGCGTGCGGTCGTAGAAGCCGCCGCCATAACCGAGCCGGGTGCCGGTGGCGTCGAAAGCAAGCAGCGGCACGAGGAAGATTGCCGGCTGGGCCAGCGGCCAATCCGGCGCAGGCTCCGACACTCCGAAGGCGCTGCGCACGGGTTCGCGGTCCGGCTGGCCGTGGTGGAAGACCAGCGGCGCGCCGTTCGCCACGACGCGCGGGAACGCGAAGCTGCAGCCGCGCGCCGCGAGGGCTTTCAGCAGCAGAAGCGGGTCGGCCTCGTCACCCATCGCGACATAGGCGGCGACGAGCGCGTTGTCGGGGATATCGAGCGCATCGGCATGCGCGGCGACCGCTTGCGCGAAATCGGGCATGGCGCGCGCGAGTTCGGCGCGACGGGCGCGGGCGGCTGTGCGGAGGGAAGTTTTGGAAGCCATTGCCATGACGGAGATGTTTGTGATCGTCATTCGCGCGGTGGGGAAAGTGGACGGACCGCCAACGCCGTTGGTATTTGGATCCTCACGGGCCTGCAGTGCAGGTGGGCACCATATAGCCAAGACCACGATCCTGGCCAGGGACAGCTCCCGGTGAGTACATTAAGGCCCCTGGGCATCGCTAACCTGACGCGCGGAGCAGTACCGTCCAAGGCCATCATAGGCCTTATCCGCCGGGATTGAAATCGCCGTGAAACGGCGCGGGACGGCCATCCTTCGACAAGCTCAGGATGAGGATTGAGCTATACCCTCATCCTGAGCTTGTCGAAGGATGCGAGCTGAAGCCACTTCAAGCCAGCCGCGCGGCCATGTCTTCCAGCCGTTTCGCCGCCGCATCGAACGCGTCGGACGCGGTGCCTTCGGCTTGCGCCAGCTTGCCGCTGACTTCCTCGTGGCTGCCGCTCAGCGTGCCGAGTTCCTGCGTTCGCAGATGCAACTGGGTGCTGGCGTCGTGATGCTCGTCGGCGATCAGCAGCGCCGCCATCAGCAGGATGCGCGACTCGCCGACCTGACCCACCGAGCCGAGCAGCTCCTTGACCTTGCCGTCGACATGGGCGGCGAGCTCGCGCAGATGCTCCTCCTCGCCCTCGTCGCAGGCGATGGTGTAGGCGCGCGAATTGACCATGACATTGACGAGCGGCATCGGAACTCCTCTAGCGGCCCAGCGCGGCGCGGATTTCACCGATCGCGCCGTCGAGACGCTCCTCGGCCTCTTCGGTGGCGCCGGCCAGCGCGCGGTTCTCGTCTTCCAGCTCGGCGATGCGCGCCAAGAGGCGCTCGCGCTCCTCGCCGAGCTCGGCAGCCCTGGCGCGTGCCTCGGCGGCGGCGGCTTTCAGGCCCGCGAGCGGCGCGGTTTGCGATTCGAGGGCGGACAGCGCGGCGTCGAAGCGCTGCACGGCGGTTTGAAGCCGGCTCATGCGCGACTCTTTGTTCCGTTGCGCCAGGACCTTAGGCCCGGGGCGCGGGCCTCGCAATCCAAAACGGACAGGGCCGCTCCGCCCCTTAGTTGCGGGCTCCGGGCGGACCCGCCGACGGCGCCGACAGGCTGTGCAATTCGCCGTCCAGCCAATGCAGCAGCCGCTGCTTCTCGGCATCCGACATCCCGTCCGCCGACACTAGATTTTCGCGTGCTTTCGCAAAATCGTCTTGCGCGGCCGCCACCTCGAAGCGCGCCAGATCGCATTGGCCAAGCCGGATAAGCGTGGCGGCACGCTGACGTTGCCACAAGCCCTTTCCCGGATCGGCACCCATCAGGTCGGCGGTGACATGGATCGACTTGAGATAGCTTTCACGCGCCTCGTCGAAATTCTTCATCTGCATGTAGACATCGCCCTGCTGCGCGAGAACCGCTCCCAGGGCCTCCATGCGCGACACGCTTTGCGGATCCCGCTGGTAATAATCGTTCAAAAGGGCGGCCGAATTCTTGATGAACGCGAGCGCGTCCCTGGGTTCGTTCTTCAGCAGCAGGACCTTGCCGATCTTGGGCGCGGTCGCCACCAATTCTTCGCTGAACGCCTCGTCATCTTTCGCGCCGCCTCGGGCCAAAGCATCCAGAAAATAGTCGCTGATCATCGCATCGCCCCAGGCCGCTTCCAGCTTGTTCTGGGCCAGATCGGCGTCGATGGCCGCGGAAAACGCCGAGACTATGTTCTCGAACAGGGTCTTCTCGTTGTCGGAGAGAAGCGGCGCCGGCGCGGACAATTCGTGCATCAGATCGCCCGCGACCGCATCGAGGCGGCCGCGCCCGAAATCCTCGGCCAGGTTCTTGTCCTCGCCCGCCAGGAAGATCGTGGACAGCTTGAACGCGTCCATGAACTCCGCCCTCGCCATCTCGTAGTGTCCCTGCGCCAACTCCGCATCGCCAACCTGCATGATCGCGTTTGCCAGCCGTTCCTTAACAGTGATGTCATTCGGGTCGCGGTGGAACAATTCCCGCAGAACCACCATCGCCTCAGTGGCGCAATCTTCCTCGCGCCGCCAATCCCCGGTGGTGGAATAGAAATAGGCCGAGGCCATGAGCACGCTCACGCGCTGGTTCAACCGTTCGGTCGAGTTCGCGCCGTAGGCCATAATTCTGGACTGACTATCAAACAGGTTGATGAAGGTCTGAACGCCAAATCGCGGCACGCCTATTCGATCCATTTGAGAGACGATGCCGATCAGGTGCTGATCGAGTGCATCTTTCTGATTGTCCGCCATCGCTTCGGAGATCCAGAAAGACACGCCCGCCACGATCGCGAGGACGGCAAAGCAGGCCGCCGCCACCGACCGAATGGCGATGCGCACCCGGCGCGCCTCGCGGTCTCTCTGCTTCAGATCGTCATAGCCGACACCGAGCAGGCCCGCGATGAGCTTGAGCTTGGCGTTCTGCCGCCCGTCGCCTTGGCGCCGGGCGTCGGCGGCGACGGGCTCGGTGCGTTCGGGGCTGAGCGTGTCGTCTGCGTCCAGATGATAGCGCAGCGCCTCGGGGAAGCATTCGGTGAGCGGCACGCCGTCGGGCCCCAGGATCGGCGGCTTGTCGCCTGCGTTGGGCTCACCGTCGACGATGATGGCCAAAATCCGGTTGGCGCGGCCGAGGCGCTTGAAGGTCTGGATTTCCTCATTGACCCAGCGCGAGGCCACCGCGTGTGGCGAGCATATGACGATCAGATAGGCCGATTGCGCTAGCGCGTCCTGGATCTGCTCGGACAGATCGGCCGAGGTCGGGGTTTCCTCCCGGTCGCGGTAGACGGGAAACAGCCGTGCCGGGATCGGGCCGTCGCGGCCCGGCGCCCCGACCAGACGCCTCGGCACCCGGTAGGATTCGAGCGCCCGGCGCAGCCATTCGCCCCATTTTTGGTCGCGATGGTTGTAGCTGATGAAGGCCCGGTACTTGTATGGCTCGCCCATCGCCGTCCCCCTGGGGATCCCGGAGAAATCCTAGCACAAAGCAACGGGGCCGAATCGCGCGGCGGACCGTTAGTTGAGGATGGTTGCGGCGAGCGTCACTGGGCGCCCTTGACGGGTCCGCCACCCCCTCGCTAAGGCCTCACTCCCGCGCGGAAGGAACATTTATGGATTCGAAGATCGCTCCGCCGGAGCAGGCCGAAACCAGGCGCCTCGCCAATGCCATCCGCGGCCTCGCGATGGATGCGGTCGAGCAGGCCAAGTCGGGCCATCCCGGCCTGCCGATGGGCATGGCCGATGCGGCGACGGTGCTGTTCTCGCGTTTCCTGAAATACGACCCGACCGATCCGCACTGGCCCGACCGCGACCGCTTCGTGCTGTCGGCCGGGCATGGCTCGATGTTGCTCTATTCTCTCCTCTATCTGACCGGCTATCCGGGGCCGTCGCTCGACCAGATCAAGCGCTTCCGCCAGGTCGACAGCCCCTGCGCCGGGCATCCCGAATACGGCCATCTGCCGGGGATCGAGACGACGACCGGGCCGCTCGGCCAAGGCATCTCGAACGCGGTCGGCATGGCGATGGCGGAGCGGCATCTGAGCGCGCGTTTCGGCAAGGAACTTGTCGACCACAAGACTTATGTCATCGCCAGCGACGGCGATCTGATGGAGGGCATCAGCCACGAGGCGATCTCGCTCGCGGGACATCTTCGTCTGAAGAATTTGATCGTGCTGTGGGACGACAACAACATCACGATCGACGGCGACACCAAGCTGTCGGATTCGTCGAACATGATCGAACGCTTCGAGGCAGCGGGCTGGCGCACCACGATGTGCGACGGGCACAGCGCGCAGGAAGTCTATCGCACGCTGAACGACGCGCAGGAGAGCAACAAGCCGGTGCTGATCGCGTGCAAGACGATCATCGGCTTCGGCTTCCCGACGCGCGCCGGCACGCAGAAGGCGCACAGCGACGCGCCGGGCGCCGAGGAAATCACCGGCGCCAAGAAGGCGCTGCAGATTCCGGCCGAGGCGTTCGTGCTGGAAGACGGCGTGCTCGAGGCGTGGCGCAAGATCGGCACGCGCGGCGCGCAGGCGCACATCGATTGGAAGGCGCGGCATGCGGCGTCGGACAAGGCGAAGGATTTCGACGCGACGCTGGCGGATGCGATCCCGGCGGAGCTGACCAAGGCGCTCGGCGAACTCAAGGCCAAGCTCAGCGCCGAGAAGCCGAATGCCGGCACGCGCCGCACCTCGGAAAAGGTGCTGGACGTGATCAACGGGATCATCCCGACCACGATCGGCGGATCTGCGGATCTGACGCCGTCGAACAACACCAAGACCAAGAACATCGCGCCGATCACGCCGGAGGATTTCAGCGGCCGCTACATCCATTACGGCATCCGCGAGCACGGCATGGCGGCGGCGATGAATGGCATGGCGCTACATGGCGGGATCATCCCTTATGGCGGCACCTTCCTGGTGTTCTCCGACTATTGCCGGCCGGCGATCCGGCTCGCGGCGCTGATGGGCATCCGCGTCGTGTTCGTGATGACGCATGACTCGATCGGCGTCGGCGAAGACGGGCCGACGCACCAGCCGGTCGAGCATCTCGCCGCGCTGCGCGCCATTCCGAACCTTACCGTGATCCGCCCCGGCGACGCGGTGGAGACGGTGGAGGCGTGGGAGCTGGCCTTGTCTAACACCAAGGGTCCGACGCTGCTGGTGTTCTCGCGCCAGGACGTGCCGACGCTGCGCACCACGGATGTCGCGGAGAACCTCACCGCCAAGGGCGGCTATGAGATCGCCGGCGCGGACGGCGCGAAGGTCACGTTCCTCGCCACCGGCTCGGAAGTGAGCCTGGCGGTGGAGGCGCGCGCGCTGCTGGAGAAGGACGGCATCGCGGCACGGGTCGTGTCGCTGCCGTGCTGGAGCCTGTTCGAGAAACAATCGGAGTCTTATCGTGATGCGGTGCTGGGCGCCGGTACGGTTAAAGTCGCCGTCGAAGCCGGCGTGCCGCAGGGCTGGGACCATTTCACCGGACCGCATGGCCGCTTTGTCGGAATGCATGGCTTCGGCGCCAGCGGTCCGTATAAAGACGTGTACAAGCATTTCCACATCACGCCGCAAGCCGCCGCGGACGCGGCGAAGGCGGCGTTGAAAGATCAAAAGTAGTTGGGTGGCCGGGCCTCTTAGCGACAGCGTAAGAGGGCCCGGCCATGGAGGAGATAAGAAATGGCTATTCGCGTCGCAATCAACGGGTTCGGCCGCATCGGGCGTCTGGTGCTGCGCGCCATCGTCGAGAGCGGGCGGCGCGATATCGAGGTCGTGGCGGTCAACGATCTGGGGCCGGTCGAGACCAATGCGCATCTGCTGCGCTACGATTCGGTGCATGGGCGTTTCCCGGCCAACGTCACGGTCGACGGCGATTATATCGTCGCGGCGGGCCACAAGATCCGCGTCACCGCGGTGCGCGATCCCGCCCAGCTGCCGCACAAGGAGCTCGACGTCGACGTCGCACTGGAATGCACCGGCCTGTTCACCGCCAAGGACAAGGCGGCGGCGCATATCGCGGCGGGCGCCAAGCGCGTGCTGATCTCGGCGCCGGGCGACGGCGTCGACATGACGGTGGTCTATGGCGTCAACCACGACAAGCTGACCAAGGAGCACGTCATCGTCTCCAACGCGTCGTGCACGACGAACTGCCTGGTGCCGATGGCCAAGGTGCTGAACGACGCGATCGGCATCACGCACGGCTTCATGACGACGATCCATTCCTACACCGGCGACCAGCCGACGCTGGACACGATGCACAAGGACCTCTACCGCGCCCGCGCCGCGGCGCTGTCGATGATCCCGACCTCGACCGGCGCGGCCAAGGCGGTCGGCCTGGTGCTGCCGGAGCTCAAGGGCAAGCTCGACGGCGTGTCGGTGCGCGTGCCGACGCCGAACGTGTCGCTGGTCGACCTGAAATTCGTCGCCAAGCGCCCCACCACGGTCGAAGAGGTGAACGGCGCGATCCGCGCCGCCGCGTCCGCCGGCCCGCTCAAGGGCATCCTCGACATCGTCGAGGCACCGCTGGTGTCGAGCGATTTCAACCACAACCCGGCGTCGTCTTCGTTCGCGCTCGACCAGACCAAGGTGATGGACGGCTCGTTCGTCAGCGTGATGAGCTGGTACGACAACGAATGGGGCTTCTCCAACCGCATGGCGGACACCGCAGTGGCGCTGGGCAAGCTGATCTGACCGCGATGCCGGCCAATGTCCGCTGGTTCGAAGGGCTGATGTATGCGGCATTTGCCGTCGAGCTTGTTTCGTTTGCGCTCTTGAGCAAGCTCACCGTGTCCAACGTGGCCATCAATATCGTCGGCTTCTCCGTGCTGAGCGCGTTGGTCTGGTTTGCGGCGCGGCGGCGGCAAAACTGGATCAAGTTGATGCTGTTCTTCTTTTTCATCTTGCTGACGGCCGGCGCGCTGCTCGCAACGCGTGGCTATCTGCAGCGGCCGATGTCCGGACTCGCGAAGCTCGCGGTCACGTTGCTGGAGCTGGCTGCCTTTGCCTGCGTCTTTCTTGGCGACAGCAAGGGTTGGTTCGATACCGTCCCACAGCAATCCGATGTCCCTGTAAATTAGGAGTTCACGTGGCGTTTCGCACCCTCGACGAGCTGCAGCCCAAGGGCAAGCGCGTGCTGCTGCGCGCGGATTTGAACGTACCGATGCAGGATGGCGTCGTGTCCGATGCGCTGCGGATCGAGCGGCAGGCGCCGACGATCCGGGAGCTGGCGGACAAGGGCGCGCGGGTGATCGTGCTGTCGCATTTCGACCGGCCCAAGGGAAAGGTCGTGCCTTCGATGTCGCTGAAGCCCGTCGCGGCGGCGCTCGCCAAGGAATTGGGCAAGCCGGTGGCGTTTGCCGACGACTGCGTCGGCGACGTAGCCAGGGCGGCTGTCGCGAAGCTCAAGGACGGCGACGTGCTGCTGCTGGAAAACACCCGCTTCCATGCCGGCGAAGAGAAGAACGATCTCGACTTCGCAAAGCAGGTCGCGGCGCTGGGCGACATCTTCGTCAATGACGCGTTCAGCGCGGCGCACCGGGCGCATGCCACGACCGAAGCCATCGCGCACCTGCTGCCGAGCGCGGCGGGGCGCTCGATGGAGCTGGAGCTAAAGCATCTCGACAAGGCGCTGGGCGATCCGCAGCGGCCGGTGATGGCGGTGATCGGGGGCGCCAAGGTCTCGACCAAGATCGCGCTGCTGGAGAATCTGATGAAGCGCGTCGAGACGCTGGCGATCGGCGGCGCGATGGCGAACACGTTCCTGGCGGCGCAAGGCATCGATGTCGGCAAGTCGCTGTTCGAGCCCGACCATCTGGAGACCGCGTTGCGGGTGATCCACCTGTCGACGGAAAGCGGTGCGGTGATCCTGCTGCCCGTGGACGTCGTGCTGGCGAAGGAATTCAAGGCACATGCGGCGCATCGCACCGCAAATGTCTGCGCGATCCGCAAGGACGAGATGGCGCTCGACGTCGGACCGGCCAGCATCGCGGAATTCGAGGCGCGGCTCGCGGCGACGCGGACGCTTGTGTGGAACGGGCCGTTCGGCGCCTTCGAGATGGCGCCTTTCGACAGTGGAACTAACGCGGCAGCGCGTGCCGTGGCGAAGGCGACCAAGGCCGGGAACCTGCTATCGGTGGCGGGCGGCGGCGACACGGTGGCGGCGCTGAACCATGCGGGCGTGGCGGGCGACTTTTCCTATGTCTCGACGGCGGGCGGCGCGTTCCTGGAATGGCTGGAGGGGCGAACCCTGCCGGGTGTTGCGGCGCTGCAAGTCTGATACTAATAAACCCCGGCAAAAACAGGGGTAACACGCTTGGCCCGCATCACGCTGCGACAGCTTCTCGACCACGCCGCCGAACACGATTACGGCCTGCCCGCCTTCAACATCAACAACATGGAGCAGGGCCTCGCGATCCTGGAGGCGGCCGAGGCGGTCGACGCGCCGGTCATCATCCAGGCGAGCCGCGGCGCGCGCTCCTATGCCAACGACATCGTGCTGACGCGCCTGATCGACGCGCTGGTCGAGCTTTACCCGTACATCCCCGTCTGCATGCACCAGGATCACGGCAACGGGCCGGCGACCTGCGCCACCGCGATCCAATACGGCTTCACCAGCGTGATGATGGACGGCAGCCTCAAGGAAGACGGCAAGACGCCGGCCGACTACGAGTACAACAGCGACGTCACCCGCCGCGTCGTCGAGATGGCGCATGCCTGCGGCGTCTCGGTCGAGGGCGAGCTCGGCGTGCTGGGCAGCCTTGAGACCGGCATGGGCGACAAGGAAGACGGCCACGGCGCCGAGGGCAAGCTCGACCATAGTCAATTGCTCACCGATCCCGACCAGGCGGTCGACTTCGTGCAGAAGACCAAGGTCGACGCGCTCGCCATCGCGATGGGCACGAGCCACGGCGCCTACAAATTCTCGCGCAAGCCGGACGGCGCGGTGCTGGCGATGAACGTGATCGAGGAGATCCACCGCCGCCTGCCGAACACGCATCTCGTCATGCACGGCTCGTCCTCGGTGCCGCAGGATTTGCAGGACGTTATCAACCAATATGGCGGCAAGATGCCCCAGACCTGGGGCGTGCCGGTGGAGGAGATCCAGCGCGGCATCAAGCACGGCGTGCGCAAGATCAACATCGACACCGACAACCGCATGGCGATCACCGGCGCGATCCGCAAGGTGCTCGCCGAGAAGCCGGGCGAGTTCGACCCGCGCGCTTACCTCAAACCTGCCAAGGAGGCGATGCGCAAGGTCTGCATCCAGCGCTTCAACGAATTCGGCGCCGCGGGCCAGGCCGGCAAGATCAAGCCGCTCTCGACCGCGCAGATGGCCAAGCGCTATGCCGCCGGTGCGCTCGATCCGGTGACATCGAGCGTCCGGCGCGCGGCGGAGTAGCATGATGGATGTCGCCGCCCTGAACATGATCGCGCGCAAGATGACGGCGCCGGGCAAGGGATTGCTCGCCGCCGACGAGAGCACGGGCACGATCAAAAAGCGCTTCGACGCCATCGGCGTGGCGAACACCGAAGAGAACCGGCGCGACTACCGCGAGTTCATGTTCCGCACCACCGAAGCGATGACCGGCCATATCGGCGGCGTCATCCTGTTCGACGAGACGCTGCGCCAGAAGGGCGCCGACGGCACGCCTTTGGTCAAGCTGATCGAAGATGCCGGCGCGGTACCGGGGATCAAGGTCGATGCCGGCGCCAAGCCGCTCGCGGGCTCGCCGGGCGACACGATCACCGAAGGGCTGGACGGATTGCGCGAGCGTTTTGTCGAATATCACAAGCTCGGTGCCCGTTTCGCCAAATGGCGCGCGACCTATGACCCGACGGGCGGCAAGCCGTCCTACAATTCCATCAATGCCAATGCCCACGCTCTCGCGCGCTACGCCGCGCTGGCGCAGGAGAACGGCATCGTGCCGATCGTCGAGCCCGAAGTGCTGATGGACGGCGACAACGACATCGATCACTGCGCCGCCGTGACGGAGTGGGTGCTGAAGGAGGTTTTTCAGCAGCTCTATTACGCCAACGTCGCGCTCGAAGGCATCGTGCTCAAGCCGAACATGATCGTGTCCGGCATGAAGTGCCCGGCGCAGGCCGGCGTCGCCGAGGTCGCCCAGCGCACCTTGGCTGTGCTCAAGCGTTGCGTACCGCCGGCGGTGCCGGGCGTCGCGTTCCTGTCGGGCGGCCAGTCCGACATCGACGCCACCGCCCATCTGGCGGCGATGAACACGGCCGGTCCCCTGCCCTGGGCGCTGACCTTCTCCTATGGCCGCGCGCTTCAGCACGCACCGCAGAAGGCGTGGGGCGGAAAGAAGGAGAACGTCGCGGCGGCGCAGAAGGCGTTCGCGCACCGTGCGCGGATGAATTCGCTGGCGGCGCTTGGCAAATGGACGCCGGACGTGGAAAAGACGGCGGCGTGACCGAACCCTGCCGTCTTTATCTGATTTCACCACCGAAACTCGATGCGAAGAATTTCGCCGAGACGCTCAGGCGCGCGCTGGGCGCGGGCGATGTCGCGTCGTTCCAGCTGCGGCTGAAAGAAGCGACCGACGACGAGATCCGCCACGTAACGGAAATCCTGATGCCCATCGTGCAGCGCGCGGGCGTTGCGTTCATCCTCAACGACCGGCCCGATCTCGCGGCGGCGCTCGGCTGCGACGGCGTGCATGTCGGGCAGGAGGATGCCAGCGTGTCGGAGGCGCGCGGCATCATGGGCAAGAACGGCATCGTCGGCGCGACATGCCATGACTCGCGCCATCTCGCCATCGAGGCGGCGGAGGCCGGCGCGGATTATGTCGCTTTCGGCGCGTTCTTTCCGACCACGACCAAAGACGCCAAGACGGTCGCGGATATCGAAACGCTGCGCTGGTGGGCGGAGATGATGGTGGTGCCGTGCGTCGCCATCGGCGGCATCACGGTGGAGAACGCCGCGCCACTGGTCGAAGTGGGGGCGGACTTCCTCGCCGTGTCGTCCGGCGTGTGGACGCATCCGGACGGACCGGCGGCGGCGGTACAGGCGTTTGGTGCGCTGTTCGCGAAGGCCGCGCCATGAAAGCGCGCAAGCGGTCCGCCAGCGGCAAATTCACGATCGACGGCACCGAGCTGGACTGGTCGCTGCTGCGCGAGGCGCAGTACACGAGCAGCGACGGCTACAAGGGCATGGCGTTCACGGTGCGGGCGAAGTCCGATCCGGGCAGCAACCGCATCTTCCGCGAGCTGATTCTCGAATTCCCGTTCCCCAAGCGCAAATACCGCTTCGCGCACCAGGAGAAGGAGCGGATCGAGCCGCGCCGGGTCGAGGCGGCCATCCGGCTGGCGATGACGGCGGGCTGGGACCCGGTGTCGCGCGGCCGGGTGTTCGCGTTCCAGATCGAGCCTGAGGATATGCTCTGACTTCACCCTCCCCTTGAGGGAGGGTCGACAAAATCTGAGCGAAGCGAGCGCCTGAGCCGGACCCCTCCCCGAAATTCGCAAGTGCGAATTTCGACCCTCCCTCAAGGGGGAGGGTGGAAGTGACGGCGACCCTCTGCTATCACCCGCGCGCTCTTTGTCAGTTCGAACCTGAAAACCGCGCCGAAGGAGGCGTTTTCCCAGCCATGGCCAAGATCACCGGCAACGAAATCTCTCCGGGCACGCTCATCGAGTTCAATGGCGGGCTGTGGGTCGCGGTCAAGACGGTGAAGGTCAAGCCCGGCAAGGGTGGCGCCTACAACCAGGTCGAGCTCAAGGAAATCATCCACGGCACCAAGCTGAACCAGCGCTTCCGCTCCGACGAGGCGGTGGACGAGATCTATCTCGACAAGAAGGACTACAATTTCCTCTACGCCAATGGCGACATGCTGACCTTCATGGACGCTGAGACCTACGACCAGATCGAGCTCCAGGCCGACTGGGTCGGCGACCAGACGCAGTATCTCGTCGACGGCATGAAGGTGATGCTGCAGCTTTATGAAGGCCGCCCGATCAGCATCAAGCTGCCAACCTCCGTCACGCTGGAAGTCGTCGAGGCCGATGCGGTGATGCGCGGCGGCACGGCGGCGCCGTCCTACAAGGGCGCCAAACTCGAGAACGGCATGAGCATCCAGGTGCCGCCCTTCGTCAACGCCGGCACCAAGATCGTCGTCTCGACCGAGGACGGCACCTATATGCGGCGCGCCGAGTAGCACCCATGAAATACATCTCCCCTGCCCTCACCGTGATGACCGCCGCCGCGCGCAAGGCGGGGCGCGGGCTGATCCGCGATTTCGGCGAGCTGGAAAACCTCCAGGTCTCGATGAAGGGCCCGGCCGATTTCGTTTCCACCGCCGACAAGCGCACCGAGAATTTGCTGGTCGAGGAGCTGACGCGGGTGCGCCCCGGCTACACCTTCCTCGTGGAAGAGGCCGGCATCGTCGAAGGGCCGGACAAGACGCACCGCTTCATTATCGATCCGATCGACGGCACGACGAATTTCCTGCACGGCATTCCGCATTTCGCGATCTCGATCGGGCTGGAGCGCGAGGGGCAGCTGGTCTCCGCCGTGGTGTTCAATCCGGTCACCGACGAGATGTATGTCGCGGAGAAGGGCGGCGGCGCGTTCCTCAACGACAAGCGGCTGCGCGTCGCGGCACGCAAGAAGATGAACGAGAGCATTCTCGCCACCGGCATCCCGTTCATGGGCCATGGCGATACGGCGACCTTCACCGCCGAGCTGAACGCCGCGATGGGCGCGACCGCGGGCGTGCGGCGCTTCGGCGCGGCGAGCCTCGACCTGGCCTATGTCGCGGCGGGGCGCTTCGACGGCTATTGGGAGCGCGGGCTGTCGCCGTGGGACGTCGCGGCGGGAATCCTGCTGGTGCGCGAGGCGGGCGGCGTGATCACTGACCTCGATGGCGGGACCAAGGTGCTGGACGGCCAGATCCTGGCCTCGAACGAGCACCTGCATCCGCAGATCCTGAAACTTTTGAAAGACGCGGCCAAGACGGCCAAGAGTTGAGGCGCAGGGCGCGGGCCTTTATGGTCCGCCCCGATGAATGGGCTGAATCGGCGAATGAAACTGAGCTGCGCTCTGGGCGCCTCCCTTCTGCTGTTCGCGGCGGTGCCGGCCATGGCCGCGTCCTATCCGGGCGAGGAGATCACGGTGAACCCGGGTGCGTTCGGCAACGGGTACCTGCTCTATCCCGGCGGCAAATATGGCCGCCATGTCGGCGCGCTGCGCCAGCCCGGCGACCGCGGCGGCCCGATCCATCTGCACATGCCGGTCAAGCATGTCGCGCGCGCCAAGCCGCATACGCCCCGCGTCGCGGCCGCGGCGGACGGCGCGATCACGATCCCCGATGCGGTTCCCGCAGCGCCGGCAACGCCACGGCCGCCCAAGCATGTCGCGCGCCCCCCGCGCCAGGTCGCCGCGGCCGCGCCGCCGCCGGCCGCCACGCCGGCACCGACCTCCGATCCCAGTGCGATGCCGGAAGACAGCGCCGCACGCCTGTTCGGCGGCGGTGACACCGCCACGCCCACTCCGGCAGCGCCGCCACCAGCAGCCGCCAGGCCGCCCAAGCCGGCGAAACCCGCCAAGCCCACACGCACCGCGGCGACGCCCGCCGGCGATGCGGCGATCCCCTTCAGCCTCGACGGCTCTTCGCCTCCGCCCAAGCCGGCCCGCACCGCGAGCGCCACGCCGCCGCCCGCCAACACCACGACACCGCCGGCG
The DNA here is from genome assembly GCA_036271735.1 of Rhizomicrobium sp. Taxonomy (GTDB): domain Bacteria; phylum Pseudomonadota; class Alphaproteobacteria; order Micropepsales; family Micropepsaceae; genus Rhizomicrobium. The sequence goes on along the minus strand of DATAZZ010000048.1, from coordinate 89,948 downwards.
ACGGCCGCGGGCCTGAAGCGCCAGAGCGTCATTCCCTTCGCCGAAGGCTCGAGCAGCCCGGCGGCCGCGGACGTCAACGCGGTCCACACGCTGGCGACCACGCTGAACGCGGCGCTCAATGCCGGCGCGGCGCGAGTGCAGCTCGAAGCCTATGGCGGGCCGCGCGGCGACAAGTCGTCGGATTCGCGCCGGCTGTCGCTCAAGCGCGCGCTGGTGATCCGCGAACTCCTGATCGAGGACGGCGTGCCGTCCGAGAAGATCGATGTCCGCGCCATGGGCGGCGCCGACGACAGCGGCGCGGCGGATCGCGTCGACGTGTTCCTGCGGGCTTAGGTTTTCGCCGGCCCCGCCATTTCGGCTTCGCGCGCTTCCGGCCCGAAATTGATCAGCGCCGCGATCAATAGCGCGGCGGCGCCCGTCATCAGCGCAAGAACTTCCGCATAGGTCCAATGATAGCGGTCGATCAGGATGCCCTGCGCCAGGACAATCCCGGCCGCGAACAGATTGCCGAGCTGATAGACGAAGCCGGGGAACGTCGCGCGCGCATCGTGCGGCGACAACTCGTTGAGATGCGCCGGAACCACGCCCCAGGCGCCCTGCACCGCAAATTGCAGCGTGAACGCGGTGACCGCGAGCAGGCTGGGATTGACCGTGAAAAACACCCAGAAATAGATCATCGGCAAGACCAGGACCGCGCCGATCGTGATCGCGACGCGCCGGCCGATCCGCTGCGACAGCATCCCGAACGTCAGGCCGCCAAGAATGGCGCCGAGCGGCCCCACCGTCCCGATGAAACTCGCGAGCGCCGGTGCGAGGCCGATCTGGTCACGCAGGAATTTCGGATACAGATCCTGGCTGCCATGGCTGAGCGTGTTGAACCCCGTCATCAGCAGGATCGCGAACAGCGCGATGCCCCAATGCGAACGCAGCACGGCGAAGGTATTGCCCTTGGGCGCTCGCGTCGCCTCGAAGGTCGGCGACTCGGGCACGTTCCGGCGGATGTAGAGCACCAGCAGGGCCGGGATGACGCTCACCATCACGCAGGCGCGCCAGCCGAAATGCGGCAGCAGAAAGCCGGCGACGAGACCCGCGATCATCCCGCCCGTCGGATAGCCGGTCTGCAGCAGGCCGGAGACGAAGCCGCGCGACTCGGGCCGGACATGCTCCATGGTCAACGACGCGCCGAGGCCCCACTCCCCGCCCATTGCGATGCCGAACAGGCAGCGCAGCGCGATGAAGACGTAGAGATTGGGCGCGAAGGCGCTGGCGAAGGCAATGACCGAATAAAGCCCGACATCCGCCATCAGGATCGGACGGCGGCCGAAGCGGTCGGCGAGGCGCCCGAAGATGAAGGCGCCGAGCGGTCGCATCACCAGCGTCGCGGTGATGATGACGCCGATCCCCGTGGTGTTGGTCCCGAACGACTTCGCGATGTCCGATGCGACATACGTGATGAGCAGAAAATCGAACGCGTCGAGCGTCCAGCCGAGATAGCTCGCGGCCACGACGTGCTTCTGCGCCGAACTCCAGCCTTTCAATGCGTCGAACACCGTGGAACCCCTCGTTTGCCGGACGGTCCTGTTTAGCATGATGGCGCGCCGGGTCGAGGCAGTCCCCCTGCGACTTGACCCCATGCAACGGGCGGCCTTTAAAGGCGGGCGGTTTCACGACGGGCTTGGGGATGATCCGGCAGACAGCAGGGCTTTGCGCCTTCGGTTTCGCGGTTGCGCTGTGCGCCAGCCCGGCGGCGGCGAGCGGCATCGAGAACGCCGGCACCGCGGTCGCCATCGCGCTGCCGCTCCTCGCCGGCGGCATCGCGCTCGATCACGACCAGGACTGGACCGGCGTGGCGCAGCTGGGCGCGGTGACGCTGACGACGGTCGGCACCGCCTATGGCCTCAAGCACATCACGCATGAGGAGCGGCCCGACGGCTCCGACGACCAGTCGATGCCGTCCGACACCGCGGCGCTCGCCTTCGCGCCGGCGGCGTTCCTGTGGGACCGCTATGGCTGGAAATACGGCCTGCCGGCTTATGCCGCCGCCGCGTTCGTCGGCTATTCCCGCGTCGATGCCAAGAAGCATCACTGGTACGACGTGGCGGCCAGCGCCGGCCTCGCCTGGGGCTACAGCCGCATCTTCACGACCGAATACCACCAGCGCTACCACGTCTATTCCGACCTCTACGCGACGCCGGAAGGCGCCTATGTGCGTTTGAGCATGAATTTCTAGTGCTTCTCGCCCGCGCGCATGGCGGCGACGCGGGATTGGAACTCCTCGGTCGTGTTGTTCTTGGGATAAGGCGTGGCCGGCACCGGCACGCCGAGGAATTCGCAGAGCGGCGCCCAGCCATCCGTCGCCTCGAACACGAGCAGGCGGTCCTTGGGAATGACGCGTTTCACCTCGGCATTGTGGCGCTCATAGACGTCGATCATATGCGCTTCGCTGAAATCGCCGCCGAAGGTCTTCTCGCCGATCAATAGCGGCCCGAAGACGCCGGGCAGCCGCCCGCCTTCCTTCATCGACGGCATGATCGTGTTCGCGATGCTCTTGTACCAGGACTTGGCGTCGCGCAGCGTCAGGATGAGTTTGGCCTTGGGATAATGCGCGGCAAGTTCCTGATAGAACGAGCAGCTCGGCCAGTCGCAGCTTGCTTTATACTCCGCGAACAGCGCGTCCCAGTCGACTTTCTCGCCGCGCGCCGCGGCATCCCACACCGGTACCTGCTCGGGATGCGAGAATATCTCGACCATGTGGTGGCAGGGCGTGAAGCCGAGCAATTCCAGCGCGCCCTTGAGCGACGAGGTTCCGGTGCGGCCGAAGCCGGCGCCGATCACTTGCAGTGCCATGATATTCCCCAGACAGACAGCGCGTGCAGTGTCGCGAAGAACCGCTCAGGCCGCAAGGTTGGGGACGGCGACGTCGGTGAGGCGATCGACGTTCCGCAAGGGCGGGAACAGCAGCATCCAGGCGCCGACCACGGCCAGCGTGCCGATGCCGCCCACCACCACGGCGGGGATCGCGCCCCACCATGCCGCGGTGATGCCGGATTCGAACTCGCCGAGCTCGTTGGAGGCGCCGATGAACAGCATGCTGACGGCGCTGACGCGGCCGCGCATCTCGTCCGGCGTCGCGTATTGGATGAGAGCCGAGCGCACGAAGACGCTGATCATGTCGGTGGCGCCGAGGACGAACAGCGCCACAAGCGAGAGATAAAAGCTGTGGCTGACGCCGAACACGATGGTCGCGACGCCGAACAGCGCGACGGCTGCGAACATGATGATGCCGGTGTGGCGCTGGATCGGCCAGCGCGCCAGGCTGAACGCCATCACGGCGGCGCCGATGGCCGGTCCGGAGCGCAGCACGCCGAGCCCCTCGGCGCCGATGTGGAGAATATCTTTGGCGTAGACCGGCAGCAGCGCGGTGGCGCCGCCCAGCAGCACGGCGAAGAGATCGAGCGAGATCGCGCCGAGCACAACGGGGCGGTGGCGCACGAAGTTCACGCCCTCGATCACGCGCTCCAGCCGCGAGGCACCGGTGTCGACATGCGCCGGGCGGTAGCGGCCGCCGAGCGAGGCCGAGCAGATCGACGCGCCGATGAAGCCCGCGATGCAGACGCCATAGGTCGCCATGGGGCCGATGGCATAGAGAAAACCGCCCAGCGCCGGCCCGGCGATCACCGCGGTGGTGAACACCGACGAGCTCAGCGCGATGGATTTGGGCAGCTTCTCCGCCGGCACCAGGAACGGCAGCAACGATTGCGCCGAGGGGCCGTAGAAGCCGCGGGCAGCGCCGAACAGGATGAGGATCGCGTAATAGGGCCACACGGTGTGCGGCTGGAACAGCGACAGCGCCAGGAACAGCGCGCCGCACACACCCTGCATCATCTGGGTGAGGCTGAGGATTTTGCGCTGATCGAAGCGGTCGGAGATGTCGCCGGCCGGCAGCGTCAGCAGGAACATCGGCCCGAACTGGCAGAGCCCGACCAGGCCGAGCGCGAAGGCGGAATGCGTGATGTCGTAGATCTGCCAGCCGATGGCGACCGACTGCACCTGCGACGCGACAGTGGCGAGGAAGCGTCCGGACGCGAAGGCATAGAAATCGCGGTCGCGGTAGATGGGAGCGGCAGTTGTCTCGGACATTTCTGAACTTCCCCCTCGCCCCCACTTCGGGGGAGAGGGCGGGGTGAGGGGGTGGTGCGGCGAGTCGGTTATCAGGCGTTGAAGCTCTGTATCAGCATCCTTGTTTAATTCCGACGACTGAATTGACCTCGACACCCCCTCACCCTGCCCTCTCCCCCAAAGTGGGGGCGAGGGTTCTTATTGAGAGCGCTGCCATTCGTCGCGCGTGATGCTCCAGATGTCGACCGGATGGTCTTTTCCCGCGATGCGCAGGTGACGCAGTTCGCCCTTGGTCTCGCCGATGCGCTTGGCGACAGCCTGCGACGGCGTGTTGTCGGGGTCGATGCAGGAGATCAGGCGGTCGACGGGCTGCGTCAGGAAGGCGAAGCGCACCGCCGCGGCGGCGGCCTCGCTGGCATAGCCCTGGCCCCAATAGGGCTTGCCGAGCGTCCAGCCGATCTCGAGCCCCGGCCAGCCCTCGGGATTGATCATGCCGACACGGCCCATCAGCGCGCCATCGGATTTGCGCTCGACCGCCCAGGTGCCGTAGCCGCGCAGCTGCCAGTGGCCGATGGTGGCCGACAGCGCACGCCAGGCGTCATTGCGCTCCATCACGCCGCCAAGGAAGGTCATCACCTCGGCATCGGCATAGAACGTGGCGAGCGTGTCGAAATCGCCGGCGCGCCACTCGCGCAAAGTGAGCCGCTCGGTCTCGATTCGGGGGATCATCGGTTCATTCTCCATTCATCGCGGTCGGACGGTTTGGCGAGGCGTCCCGGCGCGACACTCCGGGACAAAGATCACGGAAACTGTACCGCGTTTCCAGCCGTTCATCCTTGCGAAAGGTGGGGGACAGACCCGATCTCTCGTATGGGCCAGCGAGGCTCGCATAACGGAAGGAAACGGTCATGACACTTGGATCAAGGAAGTTTGGCAAGACAACGAAGTTGGCGCTGGCACTGATCGGCGCGCTCTCCATCGCGGCGCCGCTGGCGCTCAGCGTTTCGCCCGCGGAAGCGGCGCCGCATGGCGGCGGCATGATGGGCGGCGGCATGGGTCATATGGACTCGATGCACGACCGCAACCACCGGCCGCCGATGCGCGCCGAGCACCGCCCGCGCCAGCCGCACGGCCATTATCGCTGGCGCGCCGGCGCGTGGAATTGGAGCAACAACCAGTGGGTGTGGGGCCAAGGCGTCTGGGTTCGCTTCTAGGATTTTCCGACGTCCGACAAACAGCCTCCGCGAGCACCGCTCGCGGAGGCTTTTGTTTGTCGCGCGCTACTGCAGGTGCACCGTAATCGTGTTCGCGCCGGGCCGCACTTCGAATTTGGTGGCGGAGAAGGGCGGCTCGCTGAAGGTCGGATGGGCGTCGTTGGAGAAGCCGAACTTCTCCAGCGGCAGGCCGATCCAGTTCATGTCGAACTGGCCGTTGCGGTTGAAATCCTGGAACAGCTTGACGCCGTAAATGCCGGGCTTGATGCCGGTCAGGGTGACGATGGTCTCACCCGGTTTGGCCGGCACGACGCCGTCATTGATGTCCTTGGCGTTGTCGTCGCTCCAGGTCTGCTCGGTGTAGAGCGCGGCGCGGATGTCGCCGCCGCGCGGGCTCACCTTCTCGACCTTGATGGTCAAGGTGGCGAGCGCAGCCGGAGCCGCAAGAGCGGGGAGCGCCGCGAGCGCAAACGCGCCCGCGAGCAGAAGTCGAAACACCTGTCGTCCTTTTCCGCCCCCGCTATCTTTTTCTAAGCGAGCTTGGGGTCCAGCGTCTTGCAGGCGTCGATCAGGCCCTTCACCGAGTCCGCGGATTTGGCGAGCTGCTCCTTCTCCGAAGCTGTGAGCTCGAGCTCGACGATGCGCTCGATGCCCTTCTCGCCGATCACCGCCGGAACGCCGACATAGAGATCCTTGATGCCATAGGCACCGTTGACATAGGCGGCGCAGGGCAGCACGCGCTTTTTGTCCTTAAGGTAACTTTCCGCCATGGCGACCGCCGAGGTCGCCGGCGCGTAATAGGCCGAACCGGTCTTGAGCAGGCCGACGATCTCGGCGCCGCCGTCGCGGGTGCGCTGGGTGATGGCGTCGAGACGCTCCTGCTTGATCCAGCCCATCTTGACGAGCTCGGGCAGCGGCACGCCGGCCACGGTCGAGAAGCGCGGCATCGGCACCATGGTGTCGCCATGGCCGCCGAGCACGAAGGCGGTGACGTCCTGGACCGAGACGTTCATCTCCTCGGCGAGGAAGTGGCGGAAGCGCGCGCTGTCGAGCACGCCGGCCATGCCGACCACCATGTTGTGCGGCAGGCCGGAGAACTGGCGCAGCGCCCACACCATCGCGTCGAGCGGGTTGGTGATGCAGACCACGAAGGCGTTCGGGGCGTTTTCCTTGATGCCGGCGCCGACCGCGGCCATGACCTTCAGATTGATGCCGAGCAGGTCGTCGCGGCTCATGCCCGGCTTGCGCGGCACGCCGGCGGTGACGATCACCACGTCGGCGCCCGCAATGTCGGAATAGGAGTTGGTGCCCTTCATATGGGCGTCGAAGCCCTCGACCGGGCCGGACTGGGCGAGGTCGAGCGACTTGCCCTGGGGCAGGCCTTCCATGATGTCGAACAGAACGACGTCACCAAGTTCCTTCAGGGCGATGAGATGGGCGAGCGTGCCGCCGATCTGTCCGCCGCCGATGAGCGCGATTTTCTTGCGAGCCATGGAAGTGTCCTTTTGTGCGGAAAAAGCCGGGGGCTAAGTAGCGCGCGGGCGCGGCGGGGGCAAGGAAGCAAAAGGCCATGCCCGGTCACGTAGTTTGTGCGGCTATTTCAGCGGTTTTCGGCGCGAAAAGCCGTTGGCCGGGGCGCTCGATGGCGCGCCAGGTGAGGGCGGAAAAGGCGATGACGGCGGTAAGATAGAGCAGCATCAGGAGATCGTCGGCAGGCCCCAGTTCCAGAATGGCGCGGCCGTCCTTCAGGTCGATCAGCCAGTGGCGATGGAAGGCGATCTGGCCGATGTGGACCCCGGAGAACAGCACCGCGAGCACCAGGGTGTGGACCATGTAGATCGAATAAGACCAGCGGCCGAGCGCAGCGGCGGGACGCGTGGTGAGGGCGCGGGAGACGAGGCCACGGTCGCCGGCAAAGACGAGGACGGCGATAGCGAACAATGGCGTCGCGAGATATTCGAGCGCGGCATAGCCCGGTACGAAGGTGATGAAGGCGAGGACGGCGGCGAGCGCGGCGATCTCGGCGATGGTGCCGGCGATGCGCGCGGCGAGGCCGGTCTTCCACACTTCGTATGTCAGCACGCCGGTGAAGAAGCCATAGAGACAGCGCAGGAAGCCCCACCCGAAGGTCTCGCGCATGCCGTAGCGCGAGAAGCGCGCGAGGATCAGGACGCCGGCGACAGCGAGCAGCAGCGATAGCGCGAGCCGCCAACGGCGCGCCGGCGCAAGGGCACACACCGCGGCGAAGACGAGGTAGGTGTAGAACTCGGTGCTGATCGACCAGGCGGGGCCGTTCCAGGTCTCGTAGGGATGCAGGCCGAGCGACTGGACCAGGAAAAGGTTGGTGAGGATCGCGGTCGGCGACCGGTCGGCGATGAACGCGGCGCGTTCGCCGGCGATCGGGTGCCAATGCGCGATGACCAGATGCGCCAGTTCGAGCCCGACCAGCGCCAGCAGCATCGCGGCATGCAGCGGCCACAGCCGGCCGAAGCGGCGGATCACGAAAGCCTTTATTTCCGGGGCTTTTTCGAGATGCGCGCCATAGGCATGCGCGATCACGAAGCCCGACAGCACGAAGAAGAAATCGACGAACAGCCAGGCGTTGCGGACCAGCGGCTGCCAATAGAGCGCGCCATGCGCCTCCAGATGATGCGCCGCGACCAGCAGCGCGCAGATGCCGCGCCAGCCATCAAGAGCGCGGAAGCGTGTCGAGATATGCGCGGCCCCGGACATGCGCCACGCTACGCTCCACCAACCCAAAAAAGAAAGCCGGGCCGGCGCTTTCGCGACGGCCCGGCTCTCGATTTCTTCCGAAAGACGCGGCTTAGACCGCTTCCTTCAGCTCCTTGGCGGCGCGGAAGGCGACCTTCTTGGACGCCTTGATCTTGATCGCTTCGCCGGTGGCCGGGTTGCGGCCCATGCGGGCGGCGCGCTTGCGCACGACGAGGATACCCAGGCCGTTGAGGCGGATGCGGGCGCCCTTCTTGAGGTGCTTGGTGATCAGGCCGATCGTGTCTTCGAGGATCGCGTTCGCGGCCTTGTGGGACATCTCATGTTTCTCGGCCAGCGCCGCGCCGAGCTGGCGGGTGCTTACCGTTTCGACCTTGACCTTCGGCGCCGTCGACTTCGGGGCTGCGGGTTTCGGGACGGCGGTTTTCGAGGCTGCGGCGACTGCCATTGTTTTTGTGCTCCTTTTGCGAATCAAACAGTGCCTGATTTTACTGCATTTCCGCGACGCAACGCACGCGCTGTTTGCGGAAATAGCGATAAATACGGGGTTTTTGGCGCGTCGCGGGCGTTTCGATTCGGAATATGCGCAAAAGTGCCTGTTTATAAGCGTTACTTGCGCGCCTTTTTGGCCTTGCCCGGTCCTGCCTTCGCACGTGCGATGCCTTCGGCAATCAGCGTCTGCGCCGCCTTGGCGTCGACCCAGCCGCCGACGCGCGTCCACTTGTTGGGCTCGAGGTCCTTGTAGTGCTGGAAGAAGTGGACGATCTGCTTGAGGAGAATCTCCGGCAGATCCTTGTACGAGCGCACACCGGTGTGGAACGGGTGCAGGTCGTCGGTCGGCACGGCGATGATCTTCTCGTCCGGCCCGGCCTGGTCCTTCATGATCAGCGCGCCGACCGGGCGGCAGCGGATCACCGAGGCCGAGGCCACCGGCACCGCCGTGATCACCAGCACGTCGCAGGGATCGCCGTCTTCGGAAAGCGTTTGCGGAATAAATCCGTAATTGCCCGGATAGAACATCGCGGTGTGCAGGAAGCGGTCGACGAACAGCGCGCCCGACGCCTTGTCGATTTCGTATTTCACCGGCGCGCCGCCGGCGGGGATTTCGATCACGACATTGATGTCGCGCGGCGGCTTGCGCCCGGCGGGGATTTTGCTGAGGTCCATGGCGGTCTCCGTTGACTTGGCCGCGGCGCGGCGGCAGCGTTTTCTCACATTCGGGAAGGACACGCCATGAAAGCCGAACCGTTCGTCCAGGGCCTCAAATTCGGCGAGGGCCTGCGCTGGCATCAGGGCCGCTTCTGGTACTCCGACTTCTACAATCACCGGATTTCGAGCGCCGCGCCGGACGGCACGGTGCAGATCGAGGTGGAATGCGACGACCAGCCTTCGGGGCTGGGCTGGCTGCCCGACGGACGGCTGCTGTTCGTCGCGATGACCAGCCAGCGCGTGATGCGGCGCGAGGCGGACGGCACGATCATGACGCACGCCGATCTGTCGAAGCTCGCGACGTTTCACACCAACGACATGATCGTGGACGCGCGCGGCAATGCGTTGGTCGGCTGTTTCGGATTCAATCTCGACAAATACACCGCCGAGCACGGGCAGGCGGCGCTGTTCGCGGCCGACGGGCCGCCCAAGGCGCCGATCATGCGCGTGACGCCGGACGGCACGGCATCCGTCGCCTCGGCGGATCAACGCTTTCCCAACGGCATGGCACTCATCGACGGCGGCAAGACGCTGATCGCGGCGGAGACGTTCCTGCCGGGGCTGACCGCGTTCGATCTGTCCGCCGACGGGACGCTGTCGAACCGGCGGGTGTGGGCGTCGCTGGCGAGCGATCCGCCCTCCATCGCGCCCGACGGCATCTGCGCTGACAGCGCGGGCGCGATCTGGGTCGCCAATGCGCTGGCGAAGGAATGCGTGCGGGTCGGCGAAGGCGGGAAGATCCTGGAGCGCGTCGAGACCTCGATGAATGCGTTCGCCTGCACACTGGGCGGCGCGGACGGCAGGAGCCTCGTCATCGCGACGGCGCAATCGCATGGCGCGGGGAGCGAGATCAGCGGCGCGCTGGAGATCGCGCGGGTGGGCGTGCCCGCCTAACGCACGCGTAATCTCGCGAACAGGCCGCTTTCACAATGCCGGATGACATCGGCGTTAGATGTATCGCGATGTCGCGTAGGAGCGCTTGCCGCCGCAAGCTGCGACGGTTTCCGCGACAACTCTTCAGCGCCTCTTAAATTCCGGAGCGCATCGTTCGTGCGACGCAAAGGCGACGCGAGAGCGCATTGCCACGCTTCGCAACCGCGTTTTTCGGAACGCGCGGAAGGAGAGAACCATGTCCATCGGCAGCATATCGGCATCCGCGCCGTCTTACGCGGTCAACCAGCAGCAAAATCCGTTGAGTCAGCTTACGCAGGCGCTGCAATCGGGAAATCTTCAGGCAGCACAGCAGGCCTATGCGTCGTTCACCCAGAACGCACCCGCATCGCAGTCCGGCCAGAACAACCCGTTCGGCCAGGCCATCAGCCAGATCGGCACGGCGCTGTCGTCCGGCGACATCGCGCAGGCGCAGTCTACTTTGCAGTCGCTGCAATCGCAGATGAAGGCGCATAACGGCGGCCATCACCATCACAAGGCGGGCGGCGCGGCGACGGCCGGCGCGACCACGCCTTCGCCGGCATCGAGCACCGCTTCGACCGATCCCGATGCAGACGGCACCGCCGCTCCGGCAAGTGACACCGGAGTCGATCTGCTGGCCTAGGCCGCGTCGATGAAGCCGCCCATCTGGCGGTTCCAGAGGCGCGAATAGGGTCCGTTGTTCGCCAGCAAAACTCTGTGCGGGCCGTCTTCCAGGATCTTGCCGTTGTCGAGATAAACCACGCGGTCCATGCCGGCGATGGTCGACAGGCGATGCGCAATCGCGATCACGGTGCGGCCCTGGACCAGCGTCCATATCGCGGACTGGATCAGGTGTTCGCTCTCGCTGTCTAGCGAGCTCGTCGCCTCGTCGAGCACCAGGATGTGGGCGTCCTTGATCAAAGCACGCGCGATGGCGACGCGCTGGCGCTCGCCGCCGCTGAGCTTGATGCCCTGCTCGCCGACGATCATGTCGTAGCCTTCGTCGCGCTCGGCGATGAAGTCGTGCGCGAAGGCCTGGCGCGCGGCGCCTTCGACCTCGGCGGCGGCCGCCAGCGGCTTGGCATAGCGGATGTTGTCGCGGACGTTGCGGTGGAACACACCGGGCATCTGCGGCACCTCGGCGATGGCTTCGTTGAGCGAGTCCCAGGTGACATGACTGATGTCCTGCCCGTCGATCGTGATGCGGCCGTGCTGCGGCTCGAACTGACGGCGCAAGAGGCGCACCAGCGTCGACTTGCCGGCGCCGGACGGGCCGACCAGGCCGACGCGCTCGCCCGGCTGGATGTCGAGGTTGAGGTTCTCGAACACCTGGTAGCCGTTGGGATGGCGGAATGAGACGTTCTCGAAACGGATATGGCCCCGCGCCACGATCAGTGACAGCGCGTCGGGCGCATCGGTGATCTCGTGCGGCGCGCTGACGAGGTCGAGCGCCTCGCTGAGCGTGCCGAGCTGCTCGAAATAGTCGAGCATGCGGAACGAAAGCTCCTGCACGCCGCGCGAGATCTGCTGCGCCAGCAGATAGATCATCGTGAAGACGCCGAGCGAGATCGCGCCGGCCAGGATGTCTTTCGCCGTCACCCAGACCAGCGCGACGAGCAGGAGCAGCGTCGCGCTCTGCATGAACATGCGCATGGTGAGGAGGAATAGCCGCAGGCGGCGCGAGGCGTTCATCTCATCGGCGAGGAAGTAGGAGATGAATTTGCGCTCATACACCGATTTGGCGAAGGCGCGGATGAGATCGGCGTTGGAGATCGCGTCGATCAGCCGGCCGGTCGAGGTCGAGACCTCCTCGGACAACGCCTTGGACAGCACGACGCAGCGCCGCGCCAGCAGGAAGACGATGGCGAGATAGAGCACTGTCCACAGCGCGAGGATCACCGCGTATTTCGGCGCCTGGATCGCCATCAGCACGCCGCCGATGCCGACCAGGCCGATGACGCGCATCAAATCCATGCAGGCGATGCCGAGGATGCCGATCACCGACTGGCCGGCCTGCTTGACCTTCTGGCCGAGCTTGCCGGCGAAATTGTCCTGGAAGTAGCGCGGGCTGTGGCCGAGCAGATAGGTGAAGAGATATTTCTGCGCCAGGCCGCGCATGCGCGGACCGGTGTTGCGGTCGATCCAGTCGTACAGGCGATAGACGCAGGCGCTGCCGAACCACAGCACGGCGAGCAGGATGATCCACGGCCGCACCGTCTCGAAGCCGTCGTGATGTTTCACCGCCGCGGTGATCGCGTTGACAAGGTGCGAGAACGCGACGGGATAGAACGCCTCGATCGAGGTCGCGAACAGCGCGCAGCCCGCCATGGCGGCGACGCGGCCCGGGAAGTGCGCGCGGATCAGGAACCAGATGAACGCGAACGGCGTGCCGGGGACACGCGCCAGTGGCGCCGCCTCGTCGAGCAGTTCGGCGTCGTTCAGAACGGTTTCGGTGGCGATCTCACGCGGCACGACTCAAACGCCCTATGCAAAAGGGCGCGGAGAATAGGCGCGTGGATTTTGTTGGGAAGGCCCGAAAGCAAATATCGGCGTTGTGTTGCCGAAACGCTTCCGCTCTCCTTACGCCTCGGCGGACGCGTGCTCGACGCGCTCGGCGATACGGGCGCCCTTGCCGCGGCGGCCGCGCAGGTAATAGAGCTTCGCCCGGCGGACGCGGCCCTTGCGCACGATGACGACGCTGTCGACCAGCGGCGAGTAGATCGGGAACACACGCTCGACGCCTTCGCCATAGGAGATCTTGCGGACGGTGAAGCTCTCGTTGAGGCCGGCACCCTGGCGCGCGATGCAGACACCTTCGAAGGCCTGCAGGCGCTCGCGGCGCTTTTCCGCCTTCGCTTTCTCGTCATAGCTGAGCTCGACGACCTTGACGTTGACCTTGAGCGTGTCGCCGGCGCGGAACGCGGGATGCGCCTTGGCCCGGACGGCCTTCATCTGCTCGGCTTCGAGCGTCTGCAAGAGGTTCATTTTGTCAGTCTCCGGGCGGCAAAAGTCGTGAAGCGAGGCGCGCGTATAGCCTAGGTTTTTTTCTTTTCATAGTGGGTCCAAAGGTCCGGTCGGCGGGCTTTGGTGAGGCTTTCCGCCTGCGCCTGCCGCCATTTGGCGATTTCCTTGTGATTTCCGTTGTTTAGCACGTCGGGGATGGTCCGCCCCTCGACCTCCTGGGGGCGAGTATATTGCGGATATTCGAGCAGGCCGTGGCTGAAGCTTTCCTCGGTGGGCGAGGCGGCGTCGCCCAGCACCCCGGGCAGGAGCCGGACGGCGGCCTCGACGAGGGCCATCGCCGCGATCTCCCCGCCCGCCAGGACGAAATCGCCCAGGCTGATCTCCTCGATGTCCCGCGCCTCGATCGCGCGCTGGTCGAGGCCTTCGAACCGGCCGCACAGCAGGATCGCGCCGGGGCCAGTGGCGAGGGTGGCAACGCGCGTCTGGGTCAGCGGCAGGCCGCGCGGCGACAGGTATATCAGCGGGCGGCCAGTGGGCGGCAGGGCATCGATCGCCGCCAGCGCGACGTCGGCGCGCATCACCATGCCCGGCCCGCCGCCCGATGGCGTGTCGTCGACGGTGCGGTGCTTGCCGATGCCGTGGTCGCGGATATCGCGCACGTCGAGCGACCAAATCTCTTTTTGCAGCGCCTTGCCGAGGAGCGAGATGCCGAGCGGCCCGGGGAACATCTCGGGGAACAGCGTGAGGACGGTGGCGTCCCAGCTCATCGGGGGGATGGTGATGCTCATCAAACTAAATTGAGCGCTTTCCAAAGGCCCCTATGAAGCATTATTCCCTCGGCATCATTAAACTTGGAGTGCCGATTTCTATAGTTGAACGTATAGAAAGTCGTGCCACTTCGGCGATGTTGAATATTTCCAATTGCACTGCACTCGAATAGGATTTCCAACAGTTTCAGAATTTGGTCTGGCGCCAACGCTGATTTCTTTGCAATTGCAATGTCGAGCAACTCCTTGAGCGAAAAATCTCTTTTGCGCAGACGGCTCATAAGATCAAATATTTCTTCGATCTCCACCGAAGTCGCGTAACCGCTCAACTCATCTTTGATTTCGGGCAGAAAATACTGGATCGAGTACATCCGCATCCCGCTTCGGATCGCGTCAACGCGTGATCTATTTTTTGAAAATTGTTGGATGTTTTTCATGAGTTGCAAGAAGTCTCGCGGGGTGTGCCTCGTCATTTCGAGAAGCGCCGTGCGCATGTCGGTCGAATCGATCTTTCCGGTGAGGAATGAATCAAAGACCGAAACATCGTGCCCCAAACTTCTAGACGCACGCAGATCTCCGATGCGAAGCAGCAACGACTCTTCTCGATCGCGCGTGTTGTGATACCAATCAAGCTCGATGGCATAGTCTTGCCTTACCTTGTTTTTGTTCGCGCCAGCGATGCGTTCGAATAGATCGGTGCGACAAGCAACAATGATTTTCGCAGGTACAAAATTTTGCCGAAATAACTGATTCAAACGGTCTGTCTCAAAAATCAACGCCCCAAGAGATTCATACTGAACCTCGCGCGAAGTAAGAATGTCATCCAATCCATCGATAACTAGATAGTGAATTGCTTTGCTTCTAACCGTGCGAACTAATTCACGAAGGTTATCTACAAAGTCTGGAATTTCAGAAGCTGGCCGTAGCTCTCTACCAGACCAAGATTTCTCCAAAAATTTTGGCACAGACAACTTAAAGCTATTTTTTGTGGTTGTTCTTACAATGCTGGCGGGATCACCCACAGGCGATAGCCCCATTTCAGCAAAGGCCTTCACGGCACTATCAAATCGCTCAGGTTCAGGATGAGTCAGACCAGCATCGCGCGAAAATGACTCAACAAGATAAATCAGAAGAATCCACGACCAAGCGACTGGAAATTTGGCTTGAGGCTCGATATCACCACGCACGATTTTCGAGAATGGAGTAAAAGGGAAATCCTTCAGGTAAAGCCGTCTAACAAATTCCATTGGGTTGTTTTCGGCAGATAATCGAAGGCGTTCGCCTACTGCCGACTTTCCAGTGCCCTTATAACCAAGGAAGAGAAAACTGGATCCCGATCGTGCCTGATCGAAAACTTTGTTCAGTTCGATAAATCCTTCAATAAGAAGGCCCGGATCTTCAGCGCTTTCAGCTTCCGCGCTGGCAAATCCAAATTTAATTTTCGAAAATTCATCTGGTGTCATTTTGCCCTCGAGAACAAACTGCACACGATCGCTACAGGTAACAATAATTTTAAGCAAACCCTTGGTTGCCGAGCGTCCCGGCTACCCGTGTTAGAATTCGTTGCTCATTCGACGTTGCCGTGTTCGCCGCCGGCTTCGACCTCTTCAGGCACCGCGACCTGGATTCGGCCCTTGGCGATCTCGATCACCGGCACCGTCTCGCGGGTGAAGGGCAGCAGCACCGTGTCGCCGCCACTACCATCGGAAGAGGGACGCGCGATCTCGATCACGTCGCCGGCGCCGTAGTTGAGGATCGCGTGCACGGTGCCGAGCACGCGGCCGGTTTCGTCCTCGGCGCGCAGGCCGATCAGGTCGGCGTGGTAGAACTCGTCGTCATCCGTCGGCGGCAGCGCGTCGCGCGTGACGTAGAGCTCGGTGCCTTTGAGGCCTTCGGCGGCGGTGCGGTCCGTGATTTCGGCGAGCGTGAGGATCGCCTCGTCCGGCTTGGTGGCGCGCGCCGCCGTCACGGTGAAGCGGCGGCCATCTTTCGTGTGCAGGCCACCGTAATTGGCGACAGCAACGGGCTCGGAGGTGAAGGCTTTCACCCTCACCTCGCCCTTCAATCCTTGCGCGCCAACCACGGCGGCAAGCAGAACGTCGCGGGATGACCCCGCCACGGCTTAGCCTTCCGCCGGCGCGGCGGCGGCCTTGGCGTTGGCCGCGGCGCGTTCCTGCGCCTTCTTCTTCGGCTTGGCCTTCAGCGGGTTGTTCTTCGCCAGCGGCTTCACCAGGCCGGCATTGGCGAGGAAGCGGTGGACGCGGTCGGACGCGGTGGCGCCCTTCTTGATCCACTCGCCGGCCTTTTCCGTGTCGAGCTTGACGCGGTCGGCGTGATCCTTGGCGAGCAGCGGGTTGTAGAACCCGATCTTCTCGATGAAGCGGCCGTCGCGCGGACTGCGCGAATCCGCGATCACGATGTTGTAGTGCGGGCGCTTCTTGGTGCCGGCGCGCGCCAGTCTGATCTTGAGAGCCATTCTAAGTCTTCCTTTTCCAAACCATTCAATTGTCATTCCCGCGAAAGCGGGAATCCATTTCACCGCCGCTGGATGCCCGCCTGCGCGGGCATGACAGCGGAGGAATTCATCGCCGCCCGGGCGGCATGCCCGGCGGCATCGCGCCGCCGCCGCCGAACAGGGCGCTGAGGCCCTGCATGGCGCGGCCGCCCTTGCCCATCTTCTTCATCACGTCCGACATCTGCCGATGCATCTTCAAAAGCTTGTTCACTTCGCTGACCTCGACGCCCGAGCCTTGCGCGATGCGCTTGCGCCGCGAGCCGTTGATCAAATCGGGCTTGGTGCGCTCCGCCTTGGTCATCGACAGGATGATGGCTTCCTGGCGCGACAGCACCCTGTCGTCCATGCCCGAGGCGTCGAGCTGGTCCTTCACCTTGGCGACGCCGGGCAGCATCGACAGCACGCCCTTCATGCCGCCCATCTTCTTCATCTGGCGCAATTGCTCGGCGAGATCGTCCATGTCGAACTCGCCTTTCTTCATCTTGCGGGCGAGCTTCTCGGCTTTTTCCTTGTCGATGGTCTCGGTCGCGCGCTCGACCAGGCTGACGACGTCGCCCATGTCGAGGATGCGGCCGGCGACGCGGGCCGGATGGAAGGCCTCGAGCGCGTCGAGCTTTTCGCCCGTCGCGAGGAATTTGATCGGCGCGCCGGTGACGGCACGCATCGAGAGCGCGGCGCCGCCGCGGGCGTCGCCGTCGGCGCGGGAGAGGATGATGCCGGTGATGCTGACGCGGTCGTTGAACGACTTGGCGATGTTAACCGCGTCCTGGCCGGTCAGAGAGTCCGCGACCAGCAGCGTCTCATGCGGCTTGACCTGGTCGCGGATCGCCGCGACCTCGAGCATCAATTGCTCGTCGATATGCTGGCGGCCGGCGGTGTCGAGGATCACGACGTCATAGCCGCCGACGCGGGCGCTCGCCATGGCGCGGCGCGCGATCTCGACCGGGCCCTGGCCGGCGACGATCGGCAGCGTCGGCACGCCGGCCTGCTCGCCCAGGATGCGCAGTTGCTCCATCGCGGCGGGGCGCGAGGTGTCGAGCGACGCCATCAGCACGCGCTTCTTCTCGCGGGTCTGCAGCATCAGGCCGATTTTCGCCGAGGTCGTCGTCTTGCCCGAGCCCTGCAGGCCGACCATCAGGATCGGGGCCGGCGGCGAGCCGAGATTGAGCGTGGAATTTTCCGTGCCGAGCGTTTCAACAAGCACGTCGTGGACGATCTTGACGACCAGCTGGCCCGGCGTGACCGAGCGGATCACGTCCTCGCCGATGGCACGCGGGCGGACCTTGGCGATGAACTCGGTGACGACCGGCAGTGCGACGTCGGCCTCGATCAGCGCCGTGCGCACCTCGGCCAGCGCGGCATCGACATCGCTCTCGGCGAGCGCGCCGCGCCCACGAAGCTTGTCGAATACGCCGCCGAGGCGGGATGTGAGACTGTCGAACAAATCAAAACCCTTATCCAAACGCCGACGTCCCCAGGGGGCGCCACGCGCTGCCTGAGGGCGATCCTGGGCCGCGCCCAGGACCGGAAAAGCCTGAGGCTTTGCCGGATGCCGCGGGTTTTAGGCGCGGGAGAGGGGCCAAGTCAAATTTCGGGACCGAAGAAATTGCGGAACCGGCCCATGTCACCGCCGTTAGGTAGCTGTAATCCGAGGCTAAGCCGCTGTGCCGCGCTATTATTTCAACATCCGGGAGGGTTCGGAGCTGATCCGCGACGAGGAAGGTACCGAGCTTCCCGACCCGGAAGCCGCCCACGCCGAAGCCTTGGCCAGCGCCCGCGACCTCGCCATGGATGAAATCCGCCGCCACAACCGCGTCGATGGCCGCAAGATCGAGATCGTCAGCGAATTTGGCGACGTCATCGACATGATCGCAGTGCGCGAGGGCGTCGACTGAGACGCGTGGCAGCAAAGCCATAGCAGCGCGCTGTGGCGCCCTCTTTTTGTTTTAATTTGGCGTTGGGCGGAAGGCTGGCTACAAGCCTCCCCATGAGTGCTGACAGCGATAACACACGCATCCATCGCGACTGCCCGTCCTGCGGGGCGCCGTCGTCGGTGGCAACCCGGATGCCGTTCGGCGTCGCCGAGTGGCCGATCGTGCGCTGCGGGACGTGCGAACTTGTCTATCTGGAATGGGTGCCGGTCTACAGCGCGCTGTACGACGCCATCGCCTGGACCAAGCAGCACGAGAAGGAAGAGCAGCGCCGGTTGCAGGACCAGCCGATCCTGGCGCGCATCGACATGGCGACGCGCTGGCGCCTCGGACTGCTCGGCGACGCGACGCCGGCGGGCGGCTTGCAGGCCTGGGCAGCGCCAGGGCCGGTGCTGGACGTGGGTTGCGCCCGTGGCAAGGCCTTTGCACAGCTGCGTCCCGAATACATTCCGTTCGGCGTCGAGATCGATACCGGCGCGGCGGCGATCGCGCGCGCAATCTTCGAGCCGCGCGGCGGCAAGGTGATCAACGCCGACGGCGTGTCGGGCATGGCGCAATTGCCGTCGGACACGTTCAGCGGGCTCAGCCTGTGGTCCTATCTCGAGCATGAGGCGCAGCCCAAGGCGGCGCTGGAGCAGACGCGGCGCGTGCTGAAGAAGGACGGCGTCGCGCTGGTCAAGGTGCCGAATTTCGCGAGCCTCAACCGCCGTATCCTCGGTGACAAATGGCCGGGCTTCCGCCATCCCGACCACGTGCAGTATTTCACGCCGAAGACGCTCGGCGGCCTCGCGCGCGCCTGCGGCTTCTCGGTCAAGATGCGCCTCTACGGCATGCTGCCCGGCAACGACAACATGTATGCGATCTTAAGGCCGGTTTAGCGCTGGCTAAGCCAGTTCGATATCGCCGGTATTGGGCAGCGCTGCGTTCTCGCGCGCGATCCGGATCGACTCATACACAAAGTGCGAGGCATCGAACTGCCGCTCGCCCCGCGCAAACCGCTTGATAACGGCGGACAACGGACTGATGAAGACTGACTTGACGGGATGGCAGACAGCCGGCTCCGCTTGGCCGTCGACCGTGACGGTCAACCAACGGTAATTCTCCATTTCGACAATCTGATCGCCGATCGCCACGCCGACGACCTCCTGATAGCCGATCGAGTCGGCCGGAATCAGATCGCGTTCCAGAATTTCCTGAACGATTTTGAGGGGCCGCGCGCCTCCGCGCAGCCAGCCGTTTGCCACCATCTGAACACGCAAATCTTCGAACGCGACGCGATGCTCGTTCAGAATCTCGGCGTGGTCCGGTAGAAGCGCGGAAAACACGACAGTCGTCGCCATCGCAGCCTCGCGTTCCTACTTCAACCCCAGCTTCTGCGCCAGATACGTATAGCTCAACGCCCACATCTCGGCCTGCGCCGCGTTGGTCGCGCCGGGGCCGTGGCCGCCTTCGAAGCTTTCGTTGAACAGCACGTCGTGGTGCTGGTCCTCCATCTTGGCCGCCATCATGCGGGCCCAGATCGGCGTGACGCGGTCGTCGCTGGTCTCGGTGATGAACAGGATCGACGGATAGCGCACGCCCGGCTTCACATGCTGATAGGCGGAGTATTTCGAAATCCAGGCGCGGTCGGCCGGCTTGTCCGGGTCGCCATATTCCTCGATCCACGAGGCGCCGGCGCCGAAGCGGGTGTAGCGCAGCATGTCGACCAACGGGCGCTGCGACACGACGGCGTTCAAAAGCTCGGGATGCTGCGTCATCGTCACGGTGGTGAGCACGCCCCCATTCGAGGCGCCGACGATGCCGAGCTGCTTCGGCGTGGTCAGCTTGCGCGTTTCGAGATCGCGCGCCACGGCGGCGAAATCGTCGAAGGCGCGCTGGCGATGCTCCTTGAGCGCCGCCTGGTGCCAGGCCGGGCCGAACTCACCGCCGCCGCGGATATTGGCGACCGCTATGGCGCCGCCCTTGGCGATCCACACTTGCGCCGCATCGAGCGGGCGGTGTCCGTCGTTCCAGTACCACGGCGTCAGCGACAGCTCGAAGCCGCCATAGGAATAGAGGATGGTCGGGATAGGCCCATGTGCCGCCTTCGGCCGGATCAGGAAATACGGCACTTTCACGCCGTCGCGCGAGGCGACCCAGAACTGCTCGGCGGTCATGGTCGATGCGTCGAACAGCGGCGCCTGCGATTTGATCGGCGCGGGCGCGGAGGCACCGTCGGTCGCATAGAGCGTCGGCGGCTTGAGGAAGCTCTCATAGGTGAAATAGGCCTCCGGCCCCCAATCGTTCGCATCGACCACAGCGGTCGAGCCGCCGGGCGGCAGATCGAGTTTGGTATCGGACCACGAACCATCCGTGTTCGGCTTGAACGCGTGGATCGCGCCGGTAACGTTCTCGAAGATCGAGGCATAGACCGCGTCGCGGCCCGCGCTGACGCTGTCGACCGTGCCATGCGCGTCAGGCGTGTAGAGCACGGCATAGGCCGTCTGGCCGGGACGGAACGCGACGAGCGCGCCTTGCGGGATCGGCTTGGTGCCGCCCGGCGGCGTCCACGCGTCACGCAGCGTGAAGATCAATTGGCCCCCGGTCACGCCTTGCAGGCTGGTGCCCAGAGGGAGCGGAAGCTTCGCCGTGCCGCCGTCGGGCTGGACGGCATAGAACTCCGCCGTGAAGAAGCTGAGCCCGCGCTCGATCAGCGCGATGCTGCCATAGGGTCCGCGATAGACGACGGGGCGCACCTGCGTGTCGTCGACGGTGCCTTCGTAGACCGTCTTCGCGTCGCTCAACTTCGTGCCGCGGTGCCACAGCTTGACGATGCGCGGATAGCTCGACTTGGTCAGCGTGCCGGGACCGAAATCGGTCGCGACCAGTACGTCGTCGGCGTCAAGATAGGTCGCGCTCTGCTTGGACAGCGGCAGTGTGAAGCCGTCGGGCTTGAAGCTTTTGGTCTTGCGGTCGAACTCGCGCACGACATGGGCGTCGCCGCCGCCGGGCGACAGGCGGACGAGGCACAGATCGCTCTCGGGCGCGCAATCGGCGCCCTCCCAGACATATTGCGCGTGCTCGTCGGCATCGAGCCTGTCGAGATCGAGCAGCGTCTCCCAGTTGGGCGCCGCGTTGGCGTAATCGGCGATGGTGGTGCGCCGCCATAAGCCGCGCACGTGGCTCGCGTCCTGCCAGAAATTGGTGACGTCGCCATGGTCGAGATGCGCGGCCGGGATGCGGTCCTTGACGTCGAGCGACGCGAGCAGCGCGTCGTAATCGGCTTTGTAGCGCGGATCGCCCTTGAGGATCGCTTCGCTATGGGCATTCTGCGCCTTCACCCACGCGATCGGTTTCT
Source organism: Rhizomicrobium sp. (assembly GCA_036271735.1). Classification (GTDB taxonomy): domain Bacteria; phylum Pseudomonadota; class Alphaproteobacteria; order Micropepsales; family Micropepsaceae; genus Rhizomicrobium. Next base: position 68,250 of record DATAZZ010000048.1, on the reverse strand, counting down.
CGCCATGGATGTCGGAGAGCCAGAGATAGGGATCGGAGTCGACGACCGTCGCAGCGGTGGCGGAGAGCGCGGTGAGCGCGAGCGCGGCGGCGATGAGATTTCGAAGGTGCAAGGCGATCTCCTAAATCCAAAACTTCTCCCTCTCCCCCCTTTTCGGGGGAGAGGCGGGGTGAGGGGGTCGCGACGCGAGGCCGTGAACTGGAAAATTGAGAATGGCTGTCGACGAAAGCCGTCAGAATTTTCGATATCGGTGCCCAGCCGCACCACCCCCTCACCCTGCCCTCTCCCCCGAAAGGGGGAGAGGGTTCTTTCGACGCTACTTCAACCCCAGCTTCTGCTTCAGATACACAAAGCTCAACGCCCACATCTCCGCCGACTGCTTGTGGTTCGCCGCCGCGCCGTGCCCGCCGTCGGTGTTCTCGTAGAACAAGACATCATGCCCCTGCTCTTCCATGCGCGCCGCCATCTTGCGGGCGTGGACCGGCGTGACGCGGTCGTCGGTCGTCGCCGTCGTGAAGAACACCGGCGGATAGGTCTTGTCCTTGCGGACGTTCTGGTACGGCGAGTACTTCAGGATGTAATCGCGCTCGGCGGGGATCGCCGGATCGCCGTACTCCGCCACCCAGGACGCGCCGGCGCCGATATGGGTGTAGGCCATCATGTCGATCAGCGGCACCTGGCACACCACCGCGCCGAGCAGTTCGGGATGCTGCGTCATCACGGTGGAGACCAGCAGGCCGCCGTTCGAGCCGCCCATGATGCCGAGCTGTTTGGGCGTGGTGATGCCACGGGTTTCGAGATCGGCGGCGACGGCGGCGAAATCGTCGAACGCCTTCTGCCTGTTTTCCTTGGTCACCGTATCGTGCCAGGCGGGGCCGAACTCCGAGCCGCCGCGGATATTGGCGACGACGGCGACGCCGCCCTGCCCGGTCCACACCTTGCCGGCATTGGCCCAATACCAGGGCAGTTGCGAGAGATAGAACCCGCCATAGCCGTAGAGCAGCGCCGGCGCGGGACCGGTCACGTCTTTGCGGCGCGTGACGAAATAGGGGATCTTCGTGCCGTCGCTCGAAGTCGCCTCGAATTGCTCCGTCACCATGTTCGACGCATCGAAGCGCTCGGGGAGCGATTTTATCGGCGCGACATGGCCGTCGCCGCTGGTAGCATAGAGCGTGGTGGGCTTTAGGAAGCTTTCGAAGGTGAAATGCGCCTCGCCGCCCCAATCGTTGCTCGACACGATATGGGTCGAGCCGGCGCCCGGCAGATCGAGCTTGGTGTCGGTCCACTTGGCCGTCTTCGCGTCGAAGTGGAAGGCGTGGATGCTGCCGATCACGTTTTCGTAGATCGACGCATAGACCGCATCGCGGCCGGGCGACGTTTCCTCCACCGCGTCACGCGGGCCCGGCACATAGAGCGTGTGCAGCACCGGCTCCTTGCCTGCCAGCACGGGCTTCAGCGCGAACGACACCAGCGCGCCGGCCTTGAAGGTCGCGCCGCCGACCGCCCAGTCCTTGCGCAGCGTGAGGATGAGCTGGTCTCCGGTCATGCCTTCGACATTGACCGTCAGCGGCAGCGGCAGTTTCTGCACCGTGCCGTCGGCATGGATGAACGAATATTCGCTGTCGAAGAAATCGACCGCGCGCACCAGCAGGGCGACATGATGGCCGGCGCCGCTCAAAACCTGCGTCTGGACCGCGACGTCCTCGACCTTGCCTTCATAGACCGTCTTCGCCTTGTCGATCGCCTCGCCGCGATGCCACAGCTTGACGATGCGCGGATAGCTCGACGCCGTCATCGAGCCCGGCCCGAAATCGGTGGCGAACAGCACCGCGTCCTCGCCCATCCAGTCGATGCTCGACTTGGCCTCAGGCAGCGTGAAGCCGCCGGCAACGAATGTTTTGGTACCCAGATCGAATTCGCGCACGACATGCGCGTCGCCGCCGCCGCGCGACAGGGTGACAAGGCAGTGCTTCAGCGAATCCTGGCACTGCGCGCCCTTCCAGACCCAGTTCTCCTTCTCGTCGGCGGAGAGCTTGTCGACGTCGAGCAGCGTTTCCCAATGCGGCGCGGGGTTCGCGTAGTCCGCCACGCTGGTGCGGCGCCACACGCCCTTGGGATTCGCGGCGTCCTGCCAGAAGTTGAAGACATAGCCGTGGTCCAGCGTGCCCATCGGGATGCGGTCAGTGGCGTCGAGCGTCGCCAGGATCGCGTCGTGATCGGCCTGGTAGCGCGGATCGGATTTCAGCGCCTTGAGCGCGACCTCATTTTGCGCCGCCACCCAGGCGAGCGGCTTGGCGCCGTGGATGTCCTCCAGCCACACATAGGGATCCTGATCTTCGGCCATGGCCACCATTCCGGTTAGCGCCGCGAGGGAGAGCACGGTTGCGGCAAGCAGTGGGTAGCGCATTTTGGGTCTCACGTAATGGCGTTCCGGCGGGAAATCGCAGGCGCAAGTGACAGCGCCAAATGGCTGGCGGTGCAAGGCCCCAATCCCTATATACAGCCCCATGACGCCGTTCCTGAAAATGCACGGGCTGGGCAATGATTTCGTCGTGTTCGACGCGCGAAAGCAAGGGCTTGCGCTCGATTCGGCGACCGCGCGCGGCGTCGCGGACCGGCATCTGGGCATCGGCTGCGATCAGGTGATTGTGATCCATCCCGGGCGAGATGGCGCCGACGCGATCATGCAGGTGCGGAACTGTGACGGCAGCGAAGTCGAACAATGCGGCAACGCCACGCGCTGCGTCGCGCGGCTGCTGATGGAAGAGACCGGCCGTGACGCGGTGCGCATCGACACGCTGGGCGGGCCGCTGCTGTGCAGCGATGCCGGCGGCGGCGCCATCACGGTCGATTGGGGCAAGCCGCGGCTGATGTGGGACGAGGTGCCGATGGCATCGGCCACCGACACCAATCTGTTCGAGCTCAATGTCGACGGCGCCAAGCACGAGGCGAGCGCGGTGTCGGTCGGCAACCCGCATGTCGTGCTGTTCGTCGAGGATGCCGAGGCCGCGCCGGTCGCGGCGCTCGGCCCGCGCATCGAGACGCACCCGCTGTTCCCCGAGCGCACCAATGTCGAGTTCGTCAGCGTTCATGGCGACGACAAGCTTCGCATGCGGGTGTGGGAGCGCGGCGCCGGCATCACGCTGGCCTGCGGTAGCGGCGCCTGCGCCGTCGCCGCGGCGGCGTTCCGGCGCGGGTTGACGGGCCGCAAGATGGAGATCGTGCTCGACGGCGGCTCGCTGCACCTCGAAGTGCGCGAGAGCGACGACCACATCCTGATGACCGGCCCGGCGACGCTGTCGTTCAAGGGCGAAGCCGATCTGAAGGCGCTGGCGCAGTGAGCAACAAGGTCGTCACCTTCGGCTGCCGCCTCAACGCCTATGAGAGCGAGGCGATCCGCGCCCGCGCGGCCGAGGCCGGGCTCGACGGCGCGGTGATCGTCAACACCTGCGCCGTGACGGCGGAAGCGGTGCGCCAGTCGCGCCAGACCATTCGCCGCCTGCGCCGCGAGCGGCCGGGCGCGAAGATCGTCGTCACCGGCTGCGCCGCGCAGACGGAGCCGCAGACCTATGCCGCGATGGCGGAGGTCGATCTGGTGCTCGGCAATGCCGAAAAGCTCGATACGCGCGCCTATGATCTCGGCGAGCGCGTCCGCGTCAACGACATCATGAGCGTGCGCGAGACCGCCGGCCAGATGGTCGACAGTTTCGAAGGACACACCCGCGCCTTCCTGCAGGTGCAAAACGGCTGCGACCACCGCTGCACCTTCTGCATCATCCCGTTCGCGCGCGGAAATTCACGCAGCGTGCCGCTGGGCGCGGTTGTCGCAGAGGCGCGGCGGCTGACGGCGGCGGGCTTTCCCGAACTGGTGCTGACCGGCGTCGACCTGACCGCCTATGGCGCGGACCTTCCCGGTGCGCCGACGCTGGGCGGATTGGTGCGCAAGATCCTCAAGCTGGTGCCCGAGGTGAAACGCCTGCGCCTGTCCTCCATCGATTCCATCGAAGCCGATGCCGAGCTGATGGCCGCCATCGCAGAGGAAGAGCGGCTGATGCCGCATTTCCACCTCTCCGTGCAGTCGGGCGACGACATGATCCTCAAGCGCATGAAGCGCCGCCACAGCCGCGCCGACACCATCGCGTTCTGCGACACGGTGCGCCGCCTGCGGCCCAACGCGGCGTTCGGCGCCGACCTGATCGCGGGCTTTCCGACCGAAACCGACGCCATGTTCCAGCAGACCCTGAACCTCGTCGACGAAGCCGGCCTGTCCGTCCTGCACATCTTCCCCTTCAGCGCCCGTCCCGGCACGCCGGCGGCGCGCATGCCGCAGCTCGACAAGGCCGTGGCCAAGGACCGCTCGGCGCGGCTGCGTGCGCACGGTGACGCGGCGTTGGCGGCACGTTACGTCGCGCTCGCGGGCAGCACGCAGACCCTGCTGGTCGAGAAGAACGGCATCGGACGCACCGAATGCTTCGCGCCGGTGCGCACCGATGCGGCGCCCGGCAGCTTTGTGACAGCGCAGCTCGCGGCGAATGGCACCCAATTGATGGCGCTCGCGGCATGAGAGATTTCGGTGAAGCCCCGCCGCCGCCGACCTTCTTCGAGCGGCTGAAGACCGGCCTGTCGCGCTCAACCGCGGGGCTCAGCGACAGCATCGTCGGCATCGTCGCCAAGAAGAAGCTCGACGCGGTCAGCATCGGCGAGCTGGAAGAGGCGCTGATCAAGGGCGACCTCGGCCCCGCGCTCGCGGCGCGGCTGGCGCAGGCGGTCAGCGACAGGGGCTTCGGCAGCGATGTCAGCGACTACGACATCCGCGAGACGCTGCGGGCCGAGCTGCTCAAGGTCCTCGCCCCCATCGAGAAGCCGCTCGTGATCGACGGCAGCCACAAGCCCTTCGTCATCCTGGTTGCCGGCGTCAACGGCGGCGGCAAGACCACCACCATCGGCAAGATGGCCAAGCGCCTCGCCGCCAACGGCGCCAAGATCGTGCTTGCGGCCGGCGACACGTTCCGCGCCGCGGCGATCGAGCAGCTCACCGTCTGGGGCCAGCGCACCGGCGCCGAAGTCATCGCCAAGGCGACCGGCGCCGACGCCGCAGGCCTCGTCTATGAGGCGCTGGAGCGCGCCAAGGCGTCGGGCGCCGACGTGCTGCTGATCGATACCGCCGGACGGTTGCAGAACAAGGCCGGATTGATGGCCGAGCTGGAGAAGATCGTCCGCGTCATCAAGAAGGTCGACCCGACCGCGCCGCATGTGACGCTGCTGGTGCTCGACGCCACCACCGGCCAGAACGCCATCGGCCAGGTCGAGGCGTTCAAGGGCGTGGTGCCGCTCACGGGCCTTGTGATGACCAAGCTCGACGGCACCGCCAAGGGCGGCATCCTGGCCGCGCTGGCGCTGAAATTCGGCCTGCCGGTCCACTACATCGGCGTCGGCGAGGGGGTGGACGACCTCCAGCCCTTCAATGCACAAAATTTCGCCAAAGCACTGACGGGGGCCCAATGAACGCGCAGGTCAAACGGCTTCTGTTGGACCTCGGTCCGCTCGTGGTGTTCTTTATCGCCAACAAGATCTGGGGGATCTTCGTCGCCACCGCCATCTTCATGCCGGTCGCGATAGGCACCCTGGCCTTCGGCTGGTTCCGCGAGCGGCGGATCTCGCCCATGGCGTTCTTCAACACCGCCATCGTGCTGATCTTCGGCGGGCTGACTCTATATCTGCAGGACGCGACCTTCCTCAAGATCAAGGTCACCATCACCTACATCATCCTGGCCTCGGTGCTGCTGGGCGGTCTCGCCTTCAACCAGCTTTTCATCAAATACGTGCTGTCGTTCGAGTTCGAACTGCCGGACAGCGCCTGGCGCGGCATGACCTGGCGCTGGGCGATTTTCTTTCTCGCGCTCGCCGGCGCCAACGAATATGTCTGGCGCACCTACTCCACCGACACGTGGGTGTTTTTCAAGGTGTGGATCATCATCCCGGTGGTCTTCCTGTTCGCCATGGCGCAAACGCCCTTGCTCTTCAAGCACATGAAGAAGGATGAAACGCCGGCCGCATGATTGTCCGCTGCGGACAATTCATCGCGCAGTAAAATTTCCGGTCTCATCCGGCTTCGGGGGACTGCAATCTCCGCCCACGGAATATCATCCCACCTCTTCACCCGCGCCAAATTGCTCCGTGTCAAGACGTGTCGTCACGCGGCGCCGGCGATAATTCAATTGCACTGGGCGCAATCGCGGAATGGAATGTGATGCGAGCAAGCTTTCCCGTGCCGTCCTGCACTGCGCTTCCTCGCACGTTTCGCGGCGTACCGGACTGCGGTGTTTCATGCATTTTCAGATGACCTGCCAGTAATGTCGAAGGCGCGGCGCAACAGCACGGCAGCACGGAGGGACGCGCCTTCCGCGCGTAACGGCCGAGACCACAACGGTTTTCGCAGTGGCGTAATAGATGTGGCCACAATCGCCGCGCACATCACGCTCTGTTGTGTCCCCCGGCGGACCGCGCCCGTCGAAACGCGAATTGCGCGGAGTTCGTTCATACGCCATTCAGCAACCGGCATGCGCATGTCTTGCGGCACGGCGCCAACCAAAAAAACAAAACGCCAAACCGAATCTTTGCGTTGCCAAGTCCCGCGCAAACGCGTTAGAGAATGTTGTGACGAGACACGGGGACGTCTAGTCTTTCCACCACACGCGTATTTCCAACAAGCATCCGGCAGACGGCGGGTAAAAAACAATTTGAGTACGACGGGCAACGTCGGCCGATTGTTTTGCAGGGGTTTTGAATGACGAAAGTGCAGCGCAAGGGAAATGGGAGCTTCGCTTTGTCGGAGTCGCCGTCTCACCTGCTCAAGCGCTGCTCGCAATATTTCGGCGACCTTTACGCGCACGAAGCGGGCTCCAACGAACTCACGAAACAGCAGTTCACGCTGCTCGCCGCGCTCGAGCACAATGAGGGCGTGAGCCAGACCGCGCTCGTCGACATCACGGGCATCGACCGCTCGACGCTCGCCGAGATGGTGCGCCGCATGCTGGAGCGCGGATTGCTGTCGCGCGAGCGCACCGAGGAAGACCAGCGCGCCAATTCCGTCGCGATCAGCCAGAGCGGGCGCAAGGCGCTGCGCGCGGCGCGCACGGCGTCGGAGCGGGCGGAGAAGGCGCTGCTCGATGCGCTGCCGCCGGCCGAGCGTCCGAAATTCGTGAAGCTGCTGGCGGCCGTCGCGGTCGCCGCCGAGGCCTATGCCGTGGACGGCCACGCGTTGCCCAAGGCCCGCGGCCGCCGCAAGCGGGCCTAAAAGCCCACTTCCCGAAACAAGAGCCGGATCAGCCCTTTAGCGCCTTGTCGGCCAGGGCGTTGATCTTGGTCACCAGCGCCTGCGCGCCGCCGGATTTCACGGTCGCGGCGAAGTCGGAGCGATAGACGCTGAGCTGGCTGATATTGCCGTCGAGCAGGACGTCGATGATCTTCCAGCTCGAGCCGAACTGGCGCAGGCGGTAGATGAAGGCAATCGACTGGTCGGAGGTGACGAGCTTGCTGGTGACGTAGTGGTCGGTGCCGCGCACCGTGACGTTCGGATCGACGACGAATTTCTCGCCGCTGAAGCTGGAGAAATTGCCGGCGTATTGCGCGACCGTCATGCGCTCGAAGGCGCTGCTGAGGGCTTGCTGGTCGGCCGCGGACGCCGTGTCCCAGCCGGGACCGACGGCGTATTTGATCATCGTGGCGAAGTCGAAATCCTGGTCGATGGTCGGCTTGAGCTTGTCGAAGCGGCCTTGAGCGCCCAGCGATTTGCCGTCTTTCATCGACGCCAGGAGCGTGTCGTAGAAGCCCTGGACCGTGCCGACCGCCGGGTCGCTCTGCGCCTGCGCGGCGGCGATGGGGGCTGCGAACAGGAGGGCGAGCGCGAGGGCGATACGCTTGAACAGGTCGAACATGCTTGAGGGTCTCCGGGACACGGGAAATCTACGCTAGGAGGAACCGGCAAGGAACTATTTGGTTCCGTGTGAATGCGGGCTGAACGAGCCGCGCGCAACTAAAACCGGTGTCATCCCCGGCGAGCATCGCGAAGCGATGCGAGGAAAGGGGGCCAAGGTGCAAATCACAAGCACCGGTGTCGCGGTGAGGCCTGGGTCCCCTTTCCTCGCCGCTGCGCGGCTCGCCGGGGATGACAGTCGTGCCTTACACCCGCGCCTGGGTCTTCTTCACGAAGTGCGCCTGCACAACTCGCGCGATGTCGGCCGCCGCAAGGCCGGCGGTTTCGTATTGCTTGTCGGGGCTGTCGTGCTCCTGGAAGAGGTCCGGCAGCGTCAGCGTGCGGATGTCGAAGCCGGGGCGCAGCAGGCCCTCATTCGCGATGAAATGCAGCACCTGGGCGCCGAAGCCGCCGGCGGAGCCTTCCTCCACCGTCACCAGCATGCCGTGGTTGCGCACGAGGCGGCGGACGAGGTCGGTGTCGATCGGCTTGGCAAAGCGCGCGTCGGCGACGGTGCAGGCGATGCCCTGCTCGCGCAGCTGGTCGGCGGCGGCGAGCGCGGCGCCCAAACGCGTGCCGAGGGAGAGGATCGCGACCTCCTTGCCGTCGCGCACGATGCGGCCCTTGCCGATGGGCAGGACCTCGCCGCGCGCTGGCACTTGGGCGCCGGTGCCTTCGCCGCGCGGATAGCGCAGCGCGATGGGGCCGCTGTCATGCGCGGCGGCGGTCGCCACCATATGGGTGAGCTCGGCCTCGTCGGCGGCGGCCATCACCACGAAATTGGGCAGGCAGCACAGATAAGCGAGATCGAACGAGCCGGCATGGGTCGCGCCGTCGGCGCCGACGAGACCGGCGCGGTCCATCATGAAGCGCACGGGGAGATTCTGGATCGCGACATCGTGGACGACCTGGTCGTAGGCGCGCTGCAGGAAGGTCGAGTAGATCACGGCGAAGGGCTTGAGCCCTTCGGTGGCGAGGCCGGCGGCGAAGGTCACGGCGTGCTGCTCGGCGATGCCGACATCGAAGGTGCGTTGCGGAAACGCCTTTTCGAACAGGTCGAGGCCGGTGCCGGATGGCATCGCGGCGGTGATCGCGACGACCTTGGGATCGGCCTTGGCCTCGGCGATCAGCGCGTCGGCGAACACCTTGGTGTAGGTCGGCGCCTTGGACGGGCTCTTTTTCAGCGCGCCGGTGGCGAGGTCGAAGCCGTTGTTGGCGTGGCCCTTGTCGGCGGCGGCCTCGGACGGAGCGTGACCCTTGCCCTTCTCGGTGCGGATGTGGAGCAGGACGGGCGCGGGATCGCTATCGCGGATCTGTTCCAGCGCCGCGACCAGCGCGTTCACGTCGTGGCCGTCGATCGGGCCGATGTGGCGCATACCGAGCTTCTCGAACAGCGTGTGCTGCGACGAGTTCGTCTGCGCGAGATGGTTCAGATGCTTGTTCAGCGCGCCGGTCGCGTTGGCGATCGACATGTCGTTGTCGTTGAGCACGACGAGCAGGCGTGAACCGAGATGGCCGGCATTGTTGATCGCCTCATAGGCCATGCCGGCGCTCATCGCGCCGTCGCCGATCACGGCGATGACGTGATTGTCCTTGCCAAGGAGGTCGCGGCCGACCGCCATGCCGAGGCCGGCGGAGATCGAGGTCGAGGAATGCGCCGCGCCGAACGGGTCGTATGCGCTTTCGCTCCTGCGGGTGAAGCCCGAGAGGCCGCCGCCCTTGCGGATCGAGCGGATGCGGTCACGGCGGCCGGTGAGAATCTTGTGCGGATAGGCCTGATGGCCGACGTCCCAGATGATGCGGTCGTCGGGCGTGTTGAACACGTAATGCAGCGCGACAGTGAGCTCGACGACGCCAAGGCCGGCGCCGAAATGACCGCCACTCTCCGATACTGCGGCGATCAACTCGTTGCGCAGCTCATCGGCCAAAGTGCGCAGCTGCGCCTTGTCGAGGCGGCGCAGATCGGCCGGCAGATTCACGGTATCGAGAAGCGGAGTATGGATCGCGGGCATCAGGACTCTCTGTCCAGGAGATAAAGAGGAAGTTCGGCGAGTTCGGGCGCGATGTTGCCGTACGGCGCCAATGTGGCGGCGGCGCGGCGGGCAAGCTTTTCGGCTTCAGCACGGGCGCCGTCGATGCCGAGGATTGAGACCAGCGTCGCCTTGCCCTGGTCCTGGTCCTTGCCGACGGCCTTGCCGGTTTTTTCCGCCGTCGAAGTGACGTCGAGTAAATCGTCGGTGATCTGGAAGACGAGGCCCATATCGCGCGCGAAGCTGCGCAACCGGTCGCGGTCTTCCGTCGTCGCCTGGCCGAGGATGGCGCCGGCCTCGCAGGAGAATTCGAACAGCGCGCCGGTCTTGAGGCGCTGCAGCAGCACGATCTCGTCGGCGCCGAATGCGGCTCCGGAGGCCTGCATGTCGATCATCTGGCCGCCGATCATGCCGTTGCTGCCCGATGCCTCGGCGAGGCGCAGGCACAGCGCGGCGCGCACCTCCCCAGAGTTGTGCGTGGCGGGATGCGCCAAGATTTCGAACGCCAGTGTCAAAAGCGCATCACCGGCCAGCACCGCCGTCATCTCATCATAGGCGATGTGGGTGGTGGGCCGGCCGCGGCGCAGATCGTCGTCGTCCATGCACGGCAGATCGTCATGGACCAGCGAATAGGTGTGGAGAACTTCGATGGCGGCGCCAACACGCGCGGCCTGAGCCGGGTCGACTCCGAACAGCCGGGCAGAGTTCAGAACGAGGAAAGGGCGCAGCCGCTTGCCGCCGGCAAAGGTCGCATAACGCATGGCTTCCTGGACGCGTGCGTGAAGGCCCTGCGGCTTGGGCAGAACCTGCTCCAGCGTCGCGTCGACCGCCTTTGCGGCCGCTGCCAGCGCCTGCGGCAATGCTGTGGGGCGGGCCGAGGAAATCGGCGCCCCTTGTGGCTTACTCACCATGAACACCCCGTGTGTCCCGCTGGCCTCGTATCCCCCAAAGCCAGCATGGACATGTCTTGAGGGTTCTCAGCCTAGCACATTTGGACCGTGACAAGGGCACACCTATATGCAGTGCATGGTAAATGCCAGCAGGACTATCGGTCGCGCCGGTTGCACTGCACACATGGGGTGGCTATAGCCTGCTTTTCGGGCAAAGATCGGCCCGGTTTTTCGTTGTCGCACGCCCCCGATGGGCGGCACTTGGGAGCTTAGATGCGAGTCATTCTCGCCCAACCCCGTGGTTTCTGCGCCGGCGTGGTGCGCGCCATCGACATCGTCGAGCGCGCGCTCGAGAAGTATGGCGAGCCGGTCTATGTCCGGCACGAGATCGTGCACAACAAGCACGTCGTCGACACGCTGAAGAACAAGGGCGCGGTGTTCGTCGAAGAGCTGACCGAGGTGCCGGACGGCGCGGTGACGGTGTTCAGCGCGCATGGCGTGCCGCGCACCGTGGTCGAGACCGCAGCCTCGCGCGAATTGCCGGTGCTGGACGCGACCTGCCCGCTCGTTTCGAAAGTTCATAACCAGGGCAAGCGCTATGTCGCGCACGGACGCCAGCTGATCCTGATCGGCCATGCCGGCCATCCCGAAGTTGAAGGCACGATGGGCCAGGTCGGCGCGCCGGTGACGCTGGTGCAGTCGGAAAGCGAAGTCGCCAAGATGACGATCCCGACCGACACGCCGGTCGCCTATATCACGCAGACCACGCTTTCGATCGACGACACCAAGGGCATCATCCTCGCCTTGAAGCGCCGCTTCAGCGACATCGTGGGGCCCGAGACCACCGACATCTGCTACGCGACGCAGAACCGCCAGACGGCGGTGCGCCAGCTCGCGGAAGTCGCCGACGTGATCCTGGTGGTCGGCGCGAAGAACTCGTCGAACTCCAACCGCCTGGTCGAGATCGGCCGCGAGGTCGGGATCCCGAGCTATCTTCTGGCGGATGGCAGCGAACTGAAACCGGAATGGGTCGCGGGCAAGAACGCCGTGGGTCTCACCGCCGGCGCCTCGGCGCCCGAGCGGCTGGTCGAGGACGTCATCGCCGCGCTGCGCCGTATCGCCAGCGCGCCGGTCACCGTCGAGACCATGGACGGCAAGAAAGAACACATCGAATTCCGCCTGCCGGCGGAGCTGCGCAACGTTCGCGTTCCTGCAGAATAAGGAGAACAAGAAACGTGGGTATTCCTCTGCATCAGGCCGCGAAAATCGGCACTTACGTGATGAAGCAGCATCTGACCGGCAAGAAGCGCTATCCGCTCGTGCTGATGCTGGAGCCGTTGTTCCGCTGCAACCTGGCCTGCGCCGGCTGCGGCAAGATCGATTATCCCGACGACATCCTGAACCAGCGCCTGTCCTATCAGGAATGCATGGACGCGATGGACGAGTGCGGCGCGCCCGCCGTCTCGATCGCCGGCGGCGAGCCGCTGCTGCACCGTGAGATGCCGCAGATCGTGCAGGGCTTCATCGACCGCAACAAGTTCGTCATTCTGTGCACCAACGCGCTGCTGCTGACCAAGAAGATCGACCAGTACAAGCCGCATCCGAACTTCACCTGGTCGATCCATCTGGACGGCGACAGGGCGATGCACGACCATTCGGTGTGCCTCGACGGCGTGTACGAGAAGGCGATCGACGCGATCAAGCTCGCCAAGTCCAAGGGCTTCCGCACCCAGATCAACTGCACGCTGTTCTCCAATGCGATTCCGGAGCGCGTCGCAAAGTTCTTCGACACGATGATGGAAATGGGCCTGGACGGGATCACGATCTCGCCCGGCTATGCCTATGAGCGCGCGCCGGACCAGGACAGCTTCCTGAACCGCGAGAAGACCAAGACGCTGTTCCGCGACATCCTTTCGCGCGGCAATGGCGGCAAGAACTGGGAGTTCACGCAGAGCTCGCTGTTCCTCGACTTCCTCGCCGGCAACCAGACCTATGAGTGCACGCCGTGGTCGATGCCGCTGCGCTGCGTGTTCGGCTGGCAGAAGCCGTGCTACCTGCTCGGCGAAGGCTATGTGAAGACCTTCAAGGAGCTGATCGAAGGCACCGACTGGGACAAATACGGCGTCGGCAAATACGAGAAGTGCCAGGACTGCATGGTCCATTGCGGCTTCGAAGGCACCGCGGTGATCGACTCGATCAAGCATCCGCACAAGCTGATCCCGCTCGCGGTGCGCGGCGTGAAGACAACCGGGCCGTTCAAGCCCGATATCGACACCTCGCACCAGCGCCCGGCGGAGTTCGTGTTCTCCAAGCACGTGGAGAACAAGCTAGCCGAGGTACGGGCAGCCAAGAAAAAGCCCGAGCGCATTGCGGCCGCGGAGTAGCGCGCGCATCGCCCTGCCGGCCTCGCGGCCGGTCGTCATCAGATCGGGAATCTGACCGGGATCGCTTGCCACCGAGGCGAGAATGCGGCGCAGGCGGATGCGTCCGCTGGGCTTGAGCGGCAGCAACGCCGCCGGCGGCAAGCCGCGACCCGCGGCATCGGAGATCGTGCGCAAGGCGACGAAGGGAATGCCGTGGCGCGCCGCAATGCGCGCCGCGATGTGCGATTCCATGTCGACCGCGGCGGCGCCGGTGAGCGCGCGCAAGCGGCGCTTGCCGTCGATGTGGCTGACGATCTGGCCATGGCCGGCAAGGATGGCGCTGTGCGCGCGCGGCAGTTTCGCCCGCATCGCCGCCGTCCAGCGCGCATCGGTGGGATAGCGCTCGTCCTCATGCACGACATGGCTCGCGATCACCGTGTCGCCGACCTTGAGCAGTGGCGCGAGCGCGCCGGCAATGCCGAAGCTGACGATGCCGCACGGCTTGTGCTTCGCGATGGCCTCTTCGAGGCGGCCGGCCAAGAGTTCGCCGTCACCGCCGGAGATGATGGGGATGAGCTTGGCGCGGCGCGCAATGCGCGCCTCGCGCGCGAGGCCGACGACGGCGAGAACGGTCATGGCTGCGCCAGGTCCAGCACGGCGCGCTCGATCGCGCCGTCATCGTCGCTGTCGTTGAACGCGGCGACGGTACGCGGCGGATCGAGGTCGGGGAAACGATAGACGGCACAGGCGCTGCCCGGGCCGCCGCCGGTGTGGCCGTACCACAGGCCGAGCGGACCCTCAGGATCGATCATCAGCCCGGTTCCGGGCGTCGGCTTGCCGAACGGGCGGTTTGGAAGCGCGAAGGGCAGCGGGACGGAGGCGAACATGGCGGCGCGGGAATCGCTCGAGAGGAAATTCAGCGTGAACAGGCGGTGCAGCAGGCGCGCGGCATCCGGCGCGGTGCCGACGATCAGGCCATGATAGACCCAGTTGGGATCGTAGCCATGCAGGCTCGGCCACAACAGCCGCTGCATGTCGTCGCGGCGCCGCGTCATCACCGCATGGATGCCAAGCGGCGCGAAGATCGCGGCGTGCAGCGCCGAGCGCAATTCGGAATCGGTGGCGCGCTCGATCTCCTGGCGGACGAAGAGATAGCCGATGTTGGAGTAGCTCCAGCCCTGCCCCGGCGCGAACAGAAGATCACCGGCGTTGGCCCGGGCGAGGAGTTCCTCAACCGGCCACGCCATCTCGCCGCGTGCGACAGCGGCCTGGTAGTCCGGCAGCGCGCCGTAATCGCGCAAACCCGCGGTGTGCGCGAGGAGCTGGCGCAGCGTGAACGGGTAGCCGTCGAGCGGCGTGTCGAGATCGAGGCGGCCCTGCTCGGCGAGCTTGAACGTGGCGGCGGCGAGGATGGTCTTGCCGAAGCTCCACCAGGGCAGCAACGCGGCGGGATGGGTGCCCGGATGCTCGGTATCACCGACGATCTGGGCGGAGACGATCACAGCCCATACGCGACGCGCCGCGAATTGCCCGCTTTCAGATTGCGATAGCGCGCGACGGCCCAGAGCGGGAAGAATTTCGGGTAGCCGTGGTAGCGCAGATAGAACACGCGCGGGAAGCCGCCGCCGGTGTAGTGCTCCTGCGGCCAGAGGCCGTCCTTGGTTTGGGTCGTCTCAAGATGGCGGATGCCGCGCGCGACGGCAGCGCTGTCGACCTCGCCGGCGGCCATCAGGCCCAAGAGCGCCCAGGCGGTCTGCGACGCGGTGGAGGGCGCAGACTCGTAGCCTTTGTAATCGAGCTTGTAGCTGTCGCAGTCCTCGCCCCAGCCGCCATCGGCATTCTGAATCTGCTTGAGCCAATCGGCGGCGCGCTTCATCGCGGGGTCGTCGGCGGTGAGGCCGGCGGCGTTGAGGCCGGCGAGCGACGACCAGGTGCCGTAGACATAGTTCACACCCCAGCGGCCGAACCAGCTGCCGTCCGGCAGCTGAGAGCGGCGCAGGAAATCGATGCCCTGTTTCATCACCGGATCGTCGGGCGGCGCGCCGAGCTGCGCCAGCATGCCGATGCAGCGGCCGCTGACATCGTCGGTCGGCGGATCGAGCAGCGCGCCGTGATCGGCGAACGGGATGTTGTTCAAATAGTAGTACGCGTTGTCGGCGTCGAACGCGCCCCAGCCGCCGTTCCTGCTCTGCAGGCCCTCGACCCATTCGCGGCCGCGCGCGATGGGCTCCTTATAGTCGGCGTCCGGCGCGGCGCGTTCCTTCGCGCGATCCAGCGCCATCACGACGACGGCAGTGTCGTCGAGGTCGGGGTAATAGGCGTTGTTGTACTGGAACGCCCAGCCACCGGGGCGGACGTTGGGGCGCTCCCCGGCCCAGTCGCCTTTGACGTCGAGGACCTGCCGCGTCCTGAGCCATTCGAGGCTGCGCGCCACGGCGGCGTCTGCGGTGGCGTCCTTCGCTTCCATCAGCGCGTGGGCGGCGAGCGCGGTGTCCCACACCGGCGAGACGCAGGGCTGGCAATAGGCCTCGTCGTCCTTGACCACGAGCAGCAGCTCGACCGATTTGCGCGCGATGGCGCGGTTGAGATCGCTTTCCGGCACGCCCATCACGTCGTACATCATCACGCTGTTGGCCATCGCGGGATAGATCGCGCCGAGACCGTCTTCGCCGTTGAGGCGCTCGGTCGTCCACGCGACGCACTTGTCAATCGCGCGGTTGCGCAGGCCTTTGGGCCACGGCACGACTTTCAGCACCTTGTCGAGCGTGTTGAAGAAGAACGACCAGCCGGCGCTCTGGTGCGGGGCGCGGGGGGAGATCACCGGCACGCCCGCGACGAACAACTCGGGGATGTGGATGCCGCGCGGATTGCGCGCGATGGGCTGCTTTGCTGCCAGCACCAGCAGCGGCACGATCACGGTGCGCGCCCAATAGCTCATCTTGGACAGATGGATCGGGAACCAGCGCGGCAGCAGGATCAGCTCGACCGGCACGGTCGGCACGTTGGCCCACGGCGTCTCGCCATAGAGCGCGAGCAGGATGCGGGTGAAGACGTTGGCCTTGATCGCGCCGCCGCGCGCACGGATTGCCTCGCGGGCACGCGCCATGTGCGGCGCGTCGATGTCGTCGCCGATCATCTTGAGGCAGAAATAGGCCTTCACCGTCGCCGAAATATCGAACGGGCCGGCATGAAACAGCGGCCAGCCGCCATGCTCGCCCTGGATGCGGCGCAAATAGTTGCCGATCTTCTTTTCCAGCTCGAGGTTTGGCGTCTCGGCGAGGTAGTGCACCAGCAGGACGTATTCCGACGGGATCGTCGCGTCGGCTTCGAGCTCGAACACCCAATGGCCGTCGTCGCGCTGCTGCGCCAAGAGCGCGGCGGTGGCGTCGCCGAGCATCCTATCGACGGCAATGGCGCCTTCGCGCTCGACGATCATCTGGTTCATGTGGCGATTATAGGGATGACCGCGCCAGCGCCAACGCCGCCGCCTTGTGACCCGAGCGCACGGCGCCCTCGATGGTCGAGGGCAGGCCGGTGTCGGTCCAGTCGCCGGCGAGCAGCAGGTTCGACCAGCGCGTGCGCGGCGGTGGCCGCAGGCGCGCCTGGGCGGGGGTGGCGGCGAAGGTGGCGCGGCGCTCCTTCACGATCTGCCAAGGCGGCAAATCGGGGCCAAGGTGAAACACTTTGGCCACATCGGCCCAAAATCGTTTGGCGAGGGCCTCGCGGTCGTCGTCGACGATGGCGTCGGCCCCGCTGACGGTGATCGAGATGCGGTCGTCGAAGGCGAAAATCCACTCCGCCGCACCGCCGATCACGCCGGTCATCAGCGGCGCACCGGCGGGGCGCGGCAGCTTGAAATGACCGTTGACGATCGAACGGAATTCGGTTGGCGCCGTGAGGCCGGGCACCAATTCGGTCGCGACCCAGGGCGGCACCGCGAGGATGACGCTGTCGCCGGCGGCGACGGAAATCGTTTCGCTCGGCAGTTGCAGCGACGCGAGGCGCTCGCCTTCGAAACCGAGGGCGCGGACGCGCTGGCCGAGGTGGACATCGGCGCCATTCGCGGCGAGGAATTTGAGCGCGGGATCGACGAATGCGGCGGCCAGCGTCGGATGTGCGATGCGCGGACGGTAGCGGGCGCCGCCCTTGGCGAGCGATTCCGCGATCACCGCGCCGGCAAGCTTCGCGGACGACGCCTCGGGCTCGGTGTTGAGGACCGCGAGCAGGAAAGGCTGGAGCAGCCGGTCCCATAACGGGCCTTTGCAAGCGATGACTTCGTCGATCCGCTTGTCGCCGCCGGCGAGGAGCAGCTTCACCAGCACGAGATAGTCGGACGGCGCGGTGTCGGGGACGCGGCGGTCCTTGGCGAAGATCCACCACGCCAGCGCGCTGTCGTTCGGACGGATGGTCCAGCGCTTGTCGCTCCGCACATCGACGAAATCGAACACGGCGCGGTCGGGACCGGCAAGCGCATCGCTCGCGCCGATGCTGCGCAGATAGGCCTGCACCGAGGTGTTGCCGGAAAGGACGAGGTGGTTGCCGTTGTCGATGGTCTGGCCGAGCACCGGATCGAAGTAGGAGCGGCACCGCCCGCCAGCCTGCGGCGCGCCTTCGAGCAGCGTGACCTTGCGGCCCTGTTCGGCCAGCGCCACGGCGGCCGAAAGGCCGGCGAGCCCGCCTCCGACGATCCAGATCATCCGAACAATCCGTGGCGCAGCACGATGCCGAGCAGCTTCGGCTTGCTCAGCGAGACGCGGGTGCGCGGCGGCGCCCAGCCGACGGCTTCGGTCTGGCGCAGGATTTCCGTATAAACCGCGCCCATCAGACGCGGCGTGGCGAGGCGGCCTTTGGGCTTCTTTGCCAGCACCGCGGCGGCGCTCTCATAAAATTTGTGCGCATCGCGCGCGATGCGCTGGCACACCACATCGATGCGCGGATCGGCGATGACGGCTTTGGGCTCTGTCACCGTGATACCGGCCTCGGCGATGTATTCGCGCGGCAGATAGAGGCGGCCGATGGCGGCATCCTCGTCGATATCGCGCAGGATGTTGGTGAGCTGCAGCGCTCGGCCGAGGTGATGGGCGAGCTCGAAGCCCGGCCCCTCCTCCATGCCGAACACCTTGATCGACAGGCGTCCGACGGCGCTGGCGACGCGCTCGCAATAAAGATCGAGGGTCTTGGCGTCGGGCGCGACGATGTCTTCGGCGACATCCATGTCCATGCCGTCGATGACGGTAAGGAAATCTTCCTTGCGCAGGCCGTAGCGTTTGACGTGCTCCACCAGGAAATTGGCGCGCTCGGAAGGATGGCCGGCATAAAGCTCGTCGAGCTCGACGCGCCATTTGACCAGCTCGGTATGGCGCTCGTCGCGCGTGCCGATACCGTCATCGGCGATGTCGTCGACGATGCGGCAGAAGCCGTAGATCGCGAACATTGCCTCGCGCTGCGCCTTCGGCATAAGGCGCATGGCCGAATAGAACGAGCTGTTCGAGGCCTTGCTCTGGGCGGCGGCGATGACGGTTTCGGGTTCGCTCATGACGCTCTTTTAGGACGAAGACGGCTGGCGGCGAAATGGCCCAGGCTGCGGAAAATCAGGCCCGGCATTTCCCCGCGGCGATGATGGACGCGGTCGCACAGGGGATCGCGGGTCAGGAGACGGCGTGTGAGGTCTTCAGCCAAGGTCTGGATGACGCTGACCTCCAGGCTGAGGCGCCGGTCTCGTATCTGGGCGGCGAAGGGCCTGGATTGGGCGAGCAGGTCCTGGGTGCGGCGGGCGAGTGCTCGGATGATCTCGCGCAAGGCGGGCGGCGATTTGGGCTGTGCCAAGACCTCGACCGAGAGGCTGGCCTGTTCGAGCATGTCGAGCGGGATATAGACGCGGCCAAGCTCGCGATAGTCCTTGGCGCAATCCTGGGTGTGGTTGATCACCTGCAACGCGGCGCACAACGCGTCGTTGGCCGGCCAGGTCTCGCGACTCTCGCCGTGGACATCGAGCACGAAACGCCCGACCGGCATCGCGGAATAGCGGCAATAGTCGATCAGATCGTCCCAGCTCGTGGTGCGCGACTTGACGCAATCGCGGCGGAAGGCTTCGAGCAGGTCGAGCGCATGCCGGTCGGAGAGGCCGCGCTCGACGAGGGCGCGGCGCAGCGCGGCGCCTTCGGGCGAGACGGTGGATTCACCGGCGACACCGGCGCGCATCTGCTCCAGCAGCGCGAGGCGGGACTGCGGAGTTGCGCTCGCATTGTCCGCCACATCGTCGGCGGCGCGGGCGAAATTGTAGAACGCCATGATCGGCGGGCGATTTTTCTTGGCGATCAGGATCGAGGCGACTGGGAAATTCTCGTCCTTATGGCCCTTGCCGGATTGGAGGTCGGTAACCGTCACGATTGCCCCAAAGCTTGCGCCCTGCCCTTCCACATGCCGCCCTTGCCGCGCCAGTGCTGGATCGCGGAATCGAGCGTGAAGAGAGCATAGACGAAGCCGATCAGCGGCAGTGCCAGGCCCCACAGCGGCGAGGCGCGATAGAAGCGCAGGATCGGCTGGAAGCTCAGCGTCATCGCGGCCCAGGCCATGATGCCCGAGGCCTGCGCCGAGTCGCGCGCGAAGATCGCGAGCAGCGGCGCGGCGCCATAGACCGCGATCATGCCGATGAATGTGCCGATAAGCGCAAGCGGCGAATAGCCGAGCTGGGCATAGGCGCTGCGCGCGACCATCCGGCGGATCTCGTTCAGGCCCTGGTAGGGCCGGATCGACGATGCGCGCTCGGTGAGGCCGAGCCAGATCGGTCCTTGCGCCTTCAGCGCGCGGCCCAATGCGCAGTCGTCGATGATCTCCGAATGGATGGCTTCGATGCCGCCGGCGCGTTCGAGCGCGTCGCGCCCGACCAGCATGCAGCCGCCGGCCGCGGCGGCGGTCTTGCTCTTCGGATTGTTGACCCAGCCGAACGGGAATAGCATGTCGAAGAAGAACACGAAGGCGGGGATGAGATAGGCCTCGGCCCAGCTCGTGCAGTGCAGCTTCACCATCAGCGAGGTGAGGACGAACTTGCCGCTCTCGGCGCGCGCCATCAGGTGGCGCAGGTTGTCGCGCGTATGCTCGATATCGGCATCGGTGAGCCATACATAGTCGGGCGTGCCCGCCGCAGCGACGCCTTGGCTGACCGCCCACAATTTTCCGGTCCAGCCGGGCGGGCGCGGCGCGCCGCTGAGGATGGTGAGGCGGTCGGCGCCGGGGAGTGTGCGCGCTTCGTCGCCAGTGCCATCGCTGCTCTGGTCGTCGACCAGGATGACGCGGAGGCTGCCGGGATAATCCTGCGCCAGAAGGCTGCCGAGCGTGCGCTCGATCACGTCGGCCTCGTTGCGCGCCGGCACGACGGCGACGACGGAGGGCCAGGCGGCGGGCGGCGCGGGCTCGCGTGCATCGTCGCGTTCGCCCATCGCCCAGAACATGCCGCGTCCGGCCAGGAGATAGAGCCAGATCACAACGGGGATGAGGGCGAAAAGCGCGAGAATCACTTGATGTATCCCGCTTGGCGGAACCAGGTCACCGCGTCTTCGATGGCGCGCGCATAGGGCCGCGCGGTGAAGCCGAGCTCGGTCTGCGCCTTCTTCGACGAGAAGAACATGTGGTAGCGCGACATCTTCAGCGCGTCGGCGGTGAGGAACGGCTCCTTGCCGGTGATACGCGCGACGGCTTCGGCGCCCCAGGCCAGCGGATAGAGCGGGGCGCGCGGCAGCTGGAGCGTCGGCGGCTTGCGCCCGACGAGCGGCGCGACGATCGCGAGCATGTCTTTCAGCCGCACGTCTTCGCCGCCGAGTATGTAGTTCTCGCCAATGCGGCCCTTGTCGAGCGCGAGAAGGTGGCCAGCGGCGACATCGTCGACATGCACGAGGTTGAGGCCGGTATCGACGAAGGCCGGCATGCCGCCATTGGCGGCCTGCACGATGATGCGGCCGGTGGGCGTCGGCTTCACGTCGCGCGGGCCGATGGGCGTTGAGGGGCTGACGATGATGGCGGGCAGGCCTTCGCCGATCATGCGTTCCACCAGGCGCTCGGCGACCAGTTTGCTCTTCTTGTAGGCGCCGATGACGGTCTCTTCGGAATGGCGCGAGGTCTCGTCGACCGCGATGCCGTGGATCGGCTTCAGCGCGGCGACACTCGAGGTGTAGACGATGCGCTCGACACTGGTGGCCTTGGCCGCGCCCATCACGGCGCGGGCGCCTTCGAGGTTGTTGCGCACGATCTCGTCCATGTCGCGTGCCCACAGGCGGTAATCGGCGGCGACGTGGAAGACGTAACGCACGTCCGCCATCGCCGCGATCATCGACACACGGTCGCGCATGTCGCCTTCGAAGGTCTCGCAGTCGAAGCCCTCGATGTTGGTGCGCACGCTGGTCTTGCGCATCAGAACGCGCACCCGATCGCCCCGCGCCGCCAGCGCGCGCGCGACGGCGGAGCCGACAAAGCCCGACGCGCCGGTGACGAGGACATTGTCGCCCATCAGCTTTGTGCCGGATTGGAGAGAGCGCGGCGGCCTTCCAGCGCCTGCCAGGCGAGCAGCACCGGCACGCCGATTACGATGTCGCGCGCGCGCTTGAGCAGCGAGACCGCGAGGCCGACCTCGGGCCCCAGGCCGAACAGCGGCATCAGCGCGGCATAGCCCGCCTCCTGCACGCCGATCGCGGCGGGGATGAAGACCGTGGCGCTGCGCAGCGCGGCGAGCAGCGCCTCGATGGCGAGTGCCGAGAAGAAATCGATGCGGCCGCCGATCAGACGCACGCTGAGCCAGATCAGGCCGCCGGCGGCGATCCAGGAGACGAGATGGATGGTCGACGAGAGCGCGAGGCGCGCCGGCGACGCGTACATCGCGCGCATCTGCTCGCCGAACGCTGCGGTGTGCTTGAGCGCGGCGGGAAGGAAACGGCCGGCGAGGCGCTCGGCGAAGGCGCTGCCGCGCTGCTGCAGCACGACGAAGGCGGCGATGCCGGGGACCAGCAGCAGCGTGCCGAGGATCAGGCCGTCGACATAGGGCGCGGTGGCGGAGGCGGCGCGCAGCTGCGTGATGGCGAGCGCGATGCCGATCAGGATGAACACGATCTGTGCCATCAGCTCGGTCGTCACATCCGTTATGGCGGACGCGAAGGCGAGCGGCGGGGCGATGCCGCGCAGGATCACGGCGCGGGCGCCGATCACGATGCCGCCGAGCTGGCTGAACGGCAGGATGTCGCCGGCGCTGTCGCGCGTCTGGCGGCCGATCACGAAGGTGACGAGATCGCGTGAGGTCGCGCCCGGGATCAGCGCCAGCCAGCCGCAGCCGAGCAGCGCGACGACGGCGAGACCGGCGGCAAGCAGCAGCGCGAAGCCCGCGAAGCCGACGGCGGCGACCGCCTGCCACACCGATTCGATGCCGATGTGGAACAGTAGCCAGACGAACAGCACGAGCCCGATCAGCGCCGCGGCGATGACACCGAGTTTCATCGTCAGGCCGCGAGCGCGTTGAAAACGCCGCCACGCGAATCTGTCATGCCCGCGAAGGCGGGCATCCAGCCTTGGCACGCCTGGATGCCCGCCTTCGCGGGCATGACAGTGGTGGAAAGAATCGTCACGTGACGGATGCTGCCACAGCAACGTGCTTCGGTCCGATGAAACGGCGGAAGGTGCGGATCATGAACGGCACGAAGGTCGGGCGCTTGAGCCGCTTGTCCCACACGCCGAGGCGGCGGTCGTTCTCCGCCAAACACGTGTCCATCAGCTTGAAGATGTCGATCTCGCCGTCGCTGAGCTGCGTCGCGCCGTTGACGGTGAAGTTGTTGTCCTGCTGGCCGTTGGAGACGTCGGACGCGATGCCGATGCGCTCATAGATCAGGAACGCCCAAACCGCGAGGACCTTGAGCTCGAAATAGGGCCGGCGCCAGAACGGCATGTTGCGGCGCCACCATGCGACCCAGTTGACGAAGAACAGGATGTGGCGGCCTTCCTCGTGCACCACGGGCTCGAAGGTGTCGACGAGTTCGGCGGGGAAGAAGCCGGACTTTTTCGCCGTTTCGAACAGGCCGAAGGCGAAGAAGCTGTCGATGCACTCGCTGTAGCCGGTGACCATGAAGGCCCATTCGGGATTCTTGGGGCGCGGATAGGCGGGCTCGGGCGCGAGCTTGATGCCGTAAGCCTCGACGAGGTTCGAGAGAACGTAGCGATGGCGGCGCTCCTCGAAGCCGTTGAGCTCGACCGCTTTGCGCAGGAGCGGATCGGGCACGAGCTCGGCATAGGTGCAGACGTTGAGGCCGGCGCGGTTCTCGGTCTGCACCGCGATGTCCCAGATGGGGAGCGCGGTGATGCGCGCCTGGGTGTCGGGCTCAAGCTTGGGCCAGTCGATCACCGCGGGGCGATAGGGGTTGAAGCTGTCGAGCAGCGTCTTGCAGAACAGCCGCTTGTGCGCCTCGGTGCCCCAGCGGACGGGGCCTTCCGGGACGGCTGGGCCGGTGCCGGCGATTTCGGGGAAGGTCAGTGCCGTCATGGTCGTATCCGCAGAATTTTCCGTGATTTTACAGCCGGGTAGCCCCCAGCCAAGGCCCCGACGTTTCATAAGCAAATATAGGGGCTTAGCAGCCGCCCGGCCATAGCAAACGGGCAACATTTCCGCAAAAGCGAAGACGGGCTCAGTTTAACGGCGGTTTTGCGCGCCATGCCGGATTGCGGCGATTTCCAACATGTTGCTCGATATGGTCCTATATTCGATCACATACGGCGGCACAGTCGTCAGTTCTCGAATGCCTGGTCGCCTGTCCATTCGGCCCCGCCTGGGAAATTCCTCCAAGCGGTCACAAGCTGCGACGAGTTTTGCTGCCATCCTCGCAGCGGCTTGCGGGCTATCGCGAGCAATATGATCGCGGATGGAAGCAAGATTGCGAAGCGCTCGAGCCGAAAATTTTACGGGCATTCCGGCGGCGGCAGCTCGTCATCTTTTCCCCACGACAAAAGCCAGCGCCGGACTTGGTCATACGGAACGCTACGTCCTGCGTCTAAATCGGCCAAGCCGGCGTCCAAATTGGCAAGACGTGCTGCATCCTCGCTGGAGGGCGGGGGCAATTCGCGATCGGTGCCGAGCGACTCAATCCAAAGACGAACCCTTTCCGCCGAGACCGTGCGACCCGCCGCGATATCCGCAAACCCTTCGTCGATAGCCGCCAGATAGTCCGCCTGTTCTTCCGGCGTCAGCTTTTCGAATTCGGCCATCGCTTCCGAATTGTCTTCGGTGTCATCGATGGATTCGGGAGCAGGTTTGGGCGCCATGAAAGGAATATTACTCCCCGAAGCAAGCGCTCGCCAGAGGCGATTCTCGTTCTGGTTGCGCTTCAAAAATCCGCAAACCCGCCTTTGGAAATCGCCGAGTTGCGCGAGGCTTCGACGACGCGGGGGGCGATGAGCGCGGCGAGTTCTTCGGTGTAGCGGTAGCCCGGCGCGCTCCCGGGATAGGGGCCTGTGGCGGGGTGGAGATAGATCTCGCTGAGGCCGTCGGGGAGGTTCTCGATCAGGCCGAGCAGGCGCGCCGGCGTCATTGCGCCGGACCAGGCGAGGCCGAAGACCTGGTCGGGCACGCGCAGGCCCGCGGCGCGCAGGCGGGCGCGCGAGAGATTGGCCCAGGGTGCGGTCGCGAGCGCGGAGGGCAGCTTGCCGCCGGGCTCGGCGCGGCGCAGCACATCTTGCGGCTCCAGCGGCACGCGGATCGCGCGCAGGCCATGGCGCTTGCCGACGCGCAGGATCGTCGACGCGATCGTCGGGTGCAGGTGGAAATGCTTGTGGGTGTTGACGTGGTCGAGGTTCAGGCCGGTGGCGCGGAACGCGTCGAACTGGGCTTCGATCTCGGCCTCGAGCTGGTGGCGCACCTTGGGGAAGAAAAACATGTTCGCGGCAGAGCGCGCCATGTCGGTGCGGAAATTACCCGAGGCGTCGACGAGGTCGGGCACCGACGCGGCGGGGAGCGTCGGCTTGCCCTCGACCAGCACGACGTGGAGCCCGACGCGCAGGCGCGGATTGGTCTTGGCGCGCGCCACGGCGTCGGCGGCGGCGGGGGCGGAGACCATCAGGCTGGCGGCGGTGAGTATGCCGTCGCGGTGGCCCTGCTCCACGGCATCGTTGACCTGGAGCGCGGCACCGAAATCGTCGGCGGTGACGATGAGTTTTTTCATTTTACCCTCCCCTTGAGGGAGGTTCGATAATTTGCGCAGCAAATTTCGGGGAGGGGTCCAGCGCCGTAGACCGCGCTAGACCCCTCCCCGAAAAATTCGCGCGAAGGGCACGAATTTGTTCGATCCTCCCTCAAGGGGAGGGTGAACGCGATCGCGCAAATTCCGTCCACGGTCTTGCGGCTACGAAACGATCATGTCTTCGCGGTTGCGCAGGAAGGAGAAGAACTCCACGCCCTCGCGCAGGCGGCGGACCAGCATGTCGCGGCTGGTCAGCATCTCCTTGACGATCTCTATGATCTTCGATGGGCGGAAGTAGAACTTCTTGTAGAAGTCCTCGACCGAATTGAAGATCTCGGTGTGGCCGAGGTTCGGATAGGAGAGCGGCGCGATCTGCGTGCCGTCGTCGGTCAACAGATCGACATCCGACGCGAACCAGCCGTTCTCCTTGGCCTGCTTGTAGAGGAAAGTGCCCGGATAGGGCGCGGCCAGCGACACCTGGATGGTGTGCGGGTTCACTTCCTTCGCGAAAGCCAAAGTCTCCTGGATCGTCTCGCGCGTCTCGCCGGGCAAGCCCAGGATAAACGTGCCATGCACGACGATGCCGAGTTCGTGGCAATCCTTCGAGAAGCGCTTGGCGACGGGGACGAGCAGGCCCTTCTTGATGTTGTGCAGGATCTGCTGGTTGCCGGATTCGTAGCCGACGAGGAGCAGGCGCAGACCGTTCGCCTTCATCACTTCCAGCGTCTTGCGCGGCACGTTGGCCTTGGCGTTGCACGACCACACGACGTTCAAGGGGCCGAGCGCCTTGGCGAGCTGCTCCACGCGGTCGTGGTTGTCGGTCAGCGTGTCGTCGTCGAAGAAGATTTCCCGCACTTCGGGGAAGTTCTCCTTCACATACTTCACGTCGGCGACGACGCGGTCGATCGACATGAAGCGGTATTTGTGCCCGCCGATGGTCTGCGGCCACAGGCAGAAGGTGCAGCGCGATTTGCAGCCGCGGCCGGTGTACCAGGACATGTAGGGATGCAGCAGGTAGCCGCCGAAATACTTCTTCACGTCGAGCTGCTTGTAGAGCGGCAGGACGGACGGCAGCTTGTCCATGTCGACGAGGATTTCGCGCTCGGGATTGGTGATGATCTCGCGCGCGGCGTTGCGGTATGTCAGGCCGGCGACGGTCGCCCAATCGGCGCCTTCGGCCATTTCCTTGATCGTAAAGTCGTATTCGTTGCGCGCGACGAAATCGAGCGCGCTGCACGCTTCCATGCTTTCGATCGGCTCGACCGCGACCTTGGCGCCGATGAAGCCGATCTTGGCGCCGGGATTGATGGCGCGGATCATCGCCGCGGTCTTGCAGTCCGACTTGAAGCTCGGCGTCGAGGTGTGGATGACGATGAAGTCGTGGGACTTCAAATCCTCTTCGATGTCCTTGAACGAGGTGTTGTGCGGCGGCGCGTCGATCAGCTTGGAGCCCGGCACCATCGCGGCGGCTTGCGCCAGCCAGGTCGGAAACCAGAACGACTTTACCTCGCGCTTCATCTGGTAGCGCGCGCCGGCGCCGCCATCATAGCCGTCGAACGAGGGAGCCTGCAGGAACAACGCTTTCATAACGAAACCTCTGACTAGAGCCGGGACATGGCGCCGGAGGCCTGGACCTCGAAGCGGCTGCCGCGCCAGGCGACCTTCTGACCGAAAAACGAGGCCAGGAAAACACTTATCGATATAAGATCGCGCACCGGCAGCAACCAGAGGGGGCCGGAGGCGCCGTGGAACGCCTTCTCCACACGGAACTTGAGGATTACGCGGGCAAGCAACGCCAAGCCAACGGCCGCGAACGGAAGGGCGTGCCCGCCCAGCAGCGCCAAGCCGAGCAGCGCCAGCGGGAACGGGTGGGTGACGATCTGGGTGGCGTGCGAGCCTGGGCGGACGACGCGGACAGTACGGCTCCAGCGCAATTCGTGGCTGAGAAGTTCCCCGGCCGTATCTTCGGTGCAGCGATGGCTGACCGCCATGGGCAGCATCGCGATGCGCTGGCCGCGATGGCGCACGGCGCGGCCGATCTCGTAATCGTCGGCGAGGAAATTGGCGAAGGCTTCGAAGCCGCCGAACTGGTCGAGGCTGGCGCGACGCAGCGCGATGGTCGAGCCGAGGCAGGCGTTGGCGAGGCCCCACCAGGTGCCGAAGATCATGTTGGGCAGGAAGTCGTAGCTCGTGCCCATCGCGGCGAGCGTCGACCAGGCGCTGGCGCCCGGGCGGCCGGTATAGGGGCAAGTCACCGCGCCGACGCCGGGCTGCAACAAAGCGCCGACCACCTTGGTGAGATAGTCGCGCGGCACCGCGATGTCGGCGTCGCTCATCACGAGGACGGCGTGCTTGGCGCGCTCGGTCATGTTGATCAGGTTGGAAATCTTGGCGTTGGAGCCGTAGCGGCGCGTATCGATCACCAGCTCCATGTCGATGCCGGGATGGCGCGCCATCAGATGGTGCACGACCGCGATGGCGGGATCGCTCGCGTCCTGCACGCCGAAGATGATCTGGATTGGCGCGGCGTAGTCCTGGTTCAGGAAGGTGTCGAGGTCTTCCTCGAGGCCCGGCTCGTCGAAATGCAGCGGCTTGAGCAGCGTCACGGACGGCAGCGCAGAGGCGGCCGGGACATGCGCGGCAGCAAAGCGGCCGATCACGCCCGCGGACAGCAGGGTGTAGATCGCGCCCGCGATCGAAAGGGCGACAAAAAGCCAGCCTAAGGTTTGCACCATCAAATGCACAACGCGCTCCGGACGTCCCAGCCCCCGCTGCGACGCAATATCATCGCATCTCCGGGCGCGTAAGTGAAATCCAGTTTGGATACCCGGTTAAGCCTGGGACTGGATCAAGGCAGCGTTACAGCGTTGTTATGCTTGGTAATTTCAGGCGGATTGCCGGCCAGGGTCAGCACAATATGTGTCCCATGGGCCGCGGTCCCGGATGGAATCGGCAGGCGCAGCGTGACGATCCGGGGCTTGAGGTCGAGCGGCGCCTCGAGCGGCGGGATGGGAACCGAGGCGACCGCGTGGCCTGCGGCATTTTGCAGGGTCAGGGTTCCGGCCGGGGTCGGGACGGCACCGAGGCTATGGACTGTAACGTCGAGGCCCCCGGCCGCGGCGCGAATGTCGTCCGGGCCGATGGCGATGTCGGGCCGCGCGGACACCGGCGGCGCGGGAGTCTTCAGTGTGAATTCGATCACCACCGTGCGATGCGGCGCGAAGGTGAGCGGCACGTCGGCGTCGCGCTCGAAGGCGATGGCGCGTGTCTGCGTCGCGCCGTCGGGGTTGTCGTCGTTGTTGGTGTCGGTGCCGCTGACCATCGTCCACTGACCGGCCGCGATGTTCTGGCCGGTCATCGTCGCGGCGATGGCTGCGTTGGTCAGGTTATAGGCGATCACCTTGAAATGCGCCGGCGAGGCATCGCGGATCAGGATCGCGACGTTCTCCGCCGCGTTCGCTCCGCCTGCGAAGCGCCAACTCACGAGATGGCCGGGATAGATCTGGTTGCGGCGCAGCGCTATGCCGCCGAGGCGCGAGCGTTGCAGCAGGTCGCTGTAGAGCTCGACACGGTCGGTCCACCATTCATCCTCGGTGACCATCGTCATGCGGTTGAGGGCGGTCGTGATCTCCGATGTGTAGAGATCTTCGAGATAGTGTTTGTCGCCCGTCATCTGCCAGGCGATGAAGCGGTTGAAGTCCGCCGGGCGGGCCCCGCTGTCGCGCGCATCGGCGCCCTTGCCGGCATCGGCCGCCTTGATGATGTCGCGGCCCCAGCTCTCGCGCTTGCCGAGCAGCTCCACCGCGTTGGCGTTGAGCAGCGACAGCGCGCCGTGATCGCCCTTGCCCACCACGCTGTCGATTGGTGCGAGATATTTCGCGTCATGCGTCCAGCTATAGGCCGTCCACATCAGCTCGACCGGTCCGACGACGCCATTGCTGCCGGGGCCGAGCGTGCCGCGCGTCTCGTCGGTCAGAGAATTGATGTCTTCGGGGAAGACGGTCTCGCCTTTGTCGTTCTTCGTGGCATGCGCGAGGTAGCTGTCGGCCAGCGCGAGGATGAGTTTTTTGATCCCCGGATTGCCGTTGTACTCGGCGAGCAGGATGCCGGGATGCAGGATGAGATACGAGTAAGGCTTCGACCACGCCCATGGCCCCTCGCGCACAACATCGCTGCCGCTGAACAGGCTGGAGAGCATGTGGGTGTGGCCGCCGACGGGACCGGAGATCGTGGCATAGCCGCGCGCGGTGTCCATCAGGCGCTCAATCACCTTGGGATCGCCGTTCGCGAGATAGGCATCTTCGCTGCGTGCGTTGATGCCTTCTTCGTAGGAGTGGAGCTGATCGGTTTTAATGGTGCCGAGGCCGTTGGTGATCATGCCGTTGCGGTCGACGGAGTCGGTCAGCAGGTCGAGCGAGCGTTTCACCTTGTCGGAATCATCGCCCATCAGCGCGAGCGGCGGCCATTGCTCGGTGAGATCGTCGTCATCAGAGATGCCGCCGCCGAAATCGCCATAGGCGACCTGGCGGTGATCGATCCACCAGTCGATGAACTGGCGCACGAGTTTCAGATCCTGTACCTGCCGCGCGGCCCATAACGGCGCACCCTTGGGCACCGGCGGGAGCGTCACGACGGGCCAGCCGGCCTCCGGGCTCACTTCGGCCCAATAGCGATGCGCCGCGACATTGCCGGGGTCGGCGCGCAGCAGGTCATTGATCTCGCGATAGAAGCGTTCGAAGCGCGCGAAGATGCGCGTCGAGGTGTGCTCCTCGACGAAGAACGCGAAATTGTCGCGCATCTGGGCGAAGCGGTCGGCGATGTGCTCGGGCAGCGCCTTCTCGCGCGGCTTGAAAACCAGGCGGATGCGCGTGCCGTCGAGCGACGCAGCGCTGAACCCGCCGCCGGCCGCGGCGATGGTGAGATAGAGACTGACGTCGGGTGGCAGCAGCCGGTCACGGGTGTCGAGCCACAGCGTGCGCGCCTCGCCCGGCTTCACGCTGACCGAGATGTCGAGCAGATTGCGCGCCGGCCAGATCGGATCCTTGACCTGAATGTTGAGCGGCAGCAGGCCGCCATGCGTCGGCTTGACGTTGAGCGCCGGCAGGTCGATCGCGATGCCGTCGAGCCCGGCATCCATCATCTGCCAGCCATAGCCATAATGGCTTTGCGGCAGGCCCGCGCGCGGACTGCGCAGATCGGCAGGGATCAGGATGTGCACGAGCGGCAGCGATGGCGCGGTGTTGGCGGCGCGCGGCTTGACCGCGACGGCGTCGGGCAGCGCGACAACGGTGCTGCGCTCGTCGGCCATGAAACGGCCCTTCACGAACTCGCGCAGCGTATCGAGTGTCGGATAATCGCGCGCCTGCGCATCCGCACGGACCGTGTAATTCAGCGACGGCTCGCTCGCAGGCGGGCCGCCCGGCGCGATGTTGTAGGCCTGCAATTCCTGGATCGGCGATTCCGGCAGCGCGTTGTCGAAGCGCAGCCTGCCGCCCGTCAGCGCGGCGAAGTCGTGCGTGCTGCGTTCCGGACCCGAGGCGCGGGTCGCGAGCAGATGCTCGGGTCCGGCCGGCGGAAGGAAGGTCAGCGTCCCGCTCGCGGTGCCCTGGAATTCGAGATGGTTCCACGGCTCGTTCGGCAGCGTGAAGGTGATGGCGCGGCCGCCTTCGACATAGACGTTCCAGTCGGGCAGCTCGAAATAATCGTGGCGGCCGGGAATCGACGAGCGGTTGTAGACGCCCGGCCAGGTGGTCTCCGGGATACCGTCATTGCCGCCGGTCATGCGCTCTTTCAAATCGCGCGCGTCGGTGAACTCCACCTTGCGGATCGTCGTCGACGGCGCCGTCAGCGCGAGTGGCGGCGCGCCGGTCCAGCCGTAACGCTGCCACCATTCGGTGCGCCAGCGCGGATCGGAAAGATCGCGCGCGGGCGCGGGATCGTTCGCGATGTCCTGGCCCTGCGCCAGCGCCGCGATGCTCGCCGGCGCCAGCATGTGGTCGTAGATCGACAGTTCGTCGACGTCGCCGCCGCGCATATACTGATACGCCGTCTGCACCTGCATCGGCGAGATGGTGCGCGAATGCGGCCCGAACTGGTCGAGCGCGGAGTCGTACACACCGGCGCCCTCCTTCTGGCCCGCGAGCACGCCGTCGACATAGAAGCGGATGCCGCTGGTCTCGTCCCACGCGAAGGCGAGATGCACCCATTGCTCGGGCTTGGGCGCCGGCAGCGTGGTGGAGACACGCACGCGCGCCAGGCTGGCGTCCGTCACCATCGCGTCGAAGCCGTGGCCGTTCCAGTCGATGCGCAGCCACGTCATGTCCCACGAGGTGTGGTCGCCATAGCCGACGCGGAAGATGGGAAAGGGCGCGCGGCCTAATGGCGTGCGGGCGCGCCACAGGAAGGCGAGCGTGCCGCGCTGGGCGTAGATGTTGCCGGGTGCGTGCCACGACACGACGCCGTCATCGGCAAGCTGGAGATAGGCGCCATGTGCGTCGCCGGGGACGACCGGCGCGCGGTCCGCGATGTTGGCGTCCGCCGCGCCCCGCGATGTGTCAGCGGTCAGGCCGTGGTTGAAGGACAGGTGGAACAGCAGACCGCCGTCCCCCGCCGGCGCGGCGGAAGCGCCGATGCCCAGCAGGCAGCCCAACAGCGCCGCCCCGCGCAGAATTCCGTTTCCCAGACGCATGGTTTCCATCCCGGATTTTTCATCATGGTAACCGGTGTCATATAGTGTGGGAAGTGAAGGTCTTTTTATCCCCCGTCAACTCTGCGGCGTCATCACCGGCCCGCTTTGGAAAACGCCCGAAATCCGGCTGCACGCCCTTCTGGCCGCCGCGCAGCCAGGCGATCTTGGCGCGCAGATAGGCTCTCATGGCCGTCAGTTCGGCGGCCTTGCTCTCCAGCCTGTCGAGTTGGAGGCGCAGGACCTCGACGCTGCGCTCGACCGTCATGCGGCCCGACCGCCGCTGCTCGCTGATGGCGGCCACTTCCTTGAGGGACATGCCGAGCGATTGCGCCGTTCGGATGATCTTCGCCGCGAGCAAATGCTCGGTGGTAAATATCTGATACGGCCGGGCACCGCCCTTGGCGCTCGTTTGCGGCCGCAAAAGTCCCAGGCGCACATAGTAGCGGACGGTGTCCGTCGACAGTCCGGCGCGCCGCGAGAAATCGGAGATCAGCATCATCAGCCCTTGACCATGGACCATACTCCACACTTAGGGTCCTGTCATGGCGGACACAAGGGAGATGCTGCGATGACATCCGTGACGCGGAGCGGGACGTTCCGGATCGGCGGCGACCTGCCGGTACGCCGCATGGGATTTGGCGCCATGCAGCTGACGGGACCCGGCGTCTGGGGTCCGCCACATGACGCGGCAGGGGCGCAGGCCGTGCTGCGCCGCGCCGTTGCGCTGGGCATCAACTTCATCGACACAGCCGATGTCTACGGCCCCGGCGACAATGAAAAGCTGATCCGCGAAACGCTCCGTCCCTATCCGGCGGACCTGGTCATCGGCACAAAGGCGGGCCTCGTCCGCAGCGGCCCCGCCACCCGTGAAAACCCCGGCCTATCGACGAACGGCACAGAGGCGCATATCCGCCGCGCGGTGGAGGGCAGCCTGCGCGACCTCGGCGTCGAGCGCATCGACCTCTATCAGCTGCACCGCGTCGATCCGGCGACCCCGGTCGAAGAGACGATGCGTGTTTTCCGGGCGTTGCGGGACGAGGGGAAAATCCGTCATGTCGGCCTGTCCGAAGTCTCCGTTGCGGACATTGAGCGGGCGCGGGCGGTAGTCGAGATCGCCACTGTCCAGAACGTCTACAACCTTGCGGTGCGCAAACATGACGACGTGCTGGCTTATTGCGAACGCAACGCCATCGGCTTCATCCCGTTCTGGCCGCTGCACATCGAAGCCTTGGCAACATCGCCGGTCCTGGCCCGGATCGCAGAAGACGCAAACGCGACACCGCGGCAGGTGGCGCTGGCTTGGCTGCTCGAGAAATCCACCGTGACGATCCTCATTCCCGGCACATCGTCAGTGGCGCATCTCGATCAGAATGTCGCGGCCTGCGGCGTCGAGCTCTCGCAAGTCCAGATGCAGGCGCTCGACCGGCTCGCCTAGCGGCTGTCACGCGTCGAACATGATCACCGATCTTGCGATCTCGCCGCGCTTGAGTTCGGCGAAGGCGTCGTTGATCTCGGGCAGCTTGATGCGGCGGCTGATCATCTCGTCGAGCTTGAGCTTGCCGCTCATGTAGAAATCCACCAGCCGCGGCATATCGACCGGGAAGCGGTTGGAGCCCATCAGCGAGCCCTGGATGCGCCGCTCGCCGAGGAACGAGAAGCCGTCGAGCTCGATCTTGGTGCCCAGCGGGATCATGCCGATGATGTTCGCCGTGCCGCCGCGCGCCAGCATCTGGAACGCCTGCTCCGCCGTCTGTTTCAAGCCGATGGCTTCGAAGGAGTGATGCACGCCGCCCTTGGTCAGCTCCATCACCTGTTTCACCGGATCGCCGTCCTTGGCGTTGACCACGTCGGTGGCGCCGAAATGCTTGGCGAGGTTCAGCTTTGTGCCGTTCATGTCGATCGCGATGATGCGTCCGGCGCCCGCGATCGCCGCGCCGTTGATCGCCGCCAGGCCGACGCCGCCGCAGCCGAGCACCGCGACGGTCTCGCCCGGCCGCACCGACGAGGTATGGATCACCGCGCCGACGCCGGTGGTGACCGAACAGCCGATCAGCGCGGCGCGGTCGAGCGGCATGTCCTTGCGCACCGCGACGCAGGCGTGCTGGTGGATCAGCATCTGTTCGGCGAAGGACGACAGGTTGAGAAACTGGTTCATCGGCCCGGCGCCTGACGACAGGCGCGGTTCGTCGCCGGCCTCGCGCTTGGTCTCCGGGCTCTGGCAGCGCGACATGTGGCCGGTGAGGCAATGCTCGCAATGGCCACAATAGGCCGACAGGCACGTGATGACGTGATCGCCTGGCTTCACTGTGCGCACTTCGCTGCCGACCTGCTCGACGATGCCGGCGCTCTCATGGCCGAGCACGACGGGGACCTGCGCCGGATACGAGCCTTCGATGAAATGCAGGTCCGAATGGCACACGCCGGCGGCGACGGTGCGGATCAGCACCTCGTGCGGCCCGGGCTTGTTGACGCGGACGTCCTCGATGACGAGCGGCTGGCCGACCTGGCGCAGGACTGCGGCTTTCATGGCGTTTCCCCTTCGATGCTTTTGTAACGAGTTTAGGTTCGAACGGCTTGCTTGTCATCGCCTACCGCTGACAGGCATGAGATGGATGAGCAGTGCCTTCGTGCCTTGTCGCCCGTGTTCCATCTTGACCGCCCAAACGCGTCCATCTTTCAGGTCTGCCGGCGACGGATCGGTTCCGCCGGTGACCGGCAGACGGCGACCGCCGTGAACCACAAAGCGATAGGGTTGCGCGCCATGGGCCTTGTACGACGGACCGAAGCCGGCCCATTGCATGATCGCCGCGACACCGGCGGCGTCGTCGCGTTCGCTTTCGATGAGACAGGTTTGGTGGTCCGGACCGTACCTGGTATCGGGCGGATATGTTTCACTTGAGATCGTCAGGTCTTCGCCTTGCAGACGTATCTGCCAGTAGGCTCCAGGCGGATACAGGAACGACGGCGGGCCTTGCTTGCCGCCCGCCGCAGCGACGGCCGCGGCCACGGCCTCCGTCTTGGCACCCGTATCAATGCAGAAGCGTTCGAAGGCGGCGAACAAAGGCGTCTGCGCGGCCTGTGCAGGGGCCGCGCCGAGCAATGCCATGAGCGTCAGTGCCGTGCATCGCGCCCGCATCATGGCGCTATGCTCCGCCGTCGATATTGATCTTTTGGCCATTGGCATAGGGGTTGGCGTCGGACACCAGCCAGGTCACGGCCGCCGCGACATCTTCGGGCACCGAGACCCGGCCGAACGGCGAGGCGGCATCGAGCTTGTGGATGTCGCCGCCGGTGCGGGCCTGGGTCAGGCGCTTGCCCATCTCGGTGACGGTCAGGCTCGGCGCCACGATGTTGGTGCGGATACCGTGGACGCGCTCCTCCTTGGCCAGCGTCAACGCGAGCGCTTCCATCGCCGCCTTGCCCATGTTGTAGGGCGCACCATTGGCGGCGTTGCCCTTGGTCGCGACCGAGGAGATCATCACGATGTCGCCGCGCTTTTCCTGGCGCATCTGCGGCAGCACCAGCTTGCACAGATAATGCGGCGCGAAGGCGTGGACGCGCAGGACGCGCTCCATCTCCTTGGGATCGGTGTCGGCCACCGACTGGCCGCGCGACGCGATGCCGGCATTGTTGATCAGGATGCCGATGGAACCGAAATCCTTCAGCACATCGGCGACCATCGCGACGTCTTCGTCCCAGTTCTCGACCGAGGCGGCATAGGCGCGCGCCTTGCGGCCCATCTTCTCGATCTCGGCGACGGTCTCCTTCGCCGCAGCTTCGTCGCGGCGGTAGTTGATCGCAACATCGGCGCCGGCCTCGGCAAGGCTGAGCGCGATGGCGCGCCCGATACCGCGGCTGCCGCCGGTGACGAGTGCGGTGCGGCCTTTCAATGAGATGTCCATTTCCTTCTCCTTTTACCTCCTCACAAGGGGGAGGTGAAACTATGTATTCGTGTAATTCGGTTTTCGCTTTTCCAAAAACGCCACCATGCCTTCGCGCACGTCGCTGGTCTGGCTGCACAGGATCTGGTTGCGGTCTTCCATGTTGATCGCGGCTTCGAGGCTCGGCGCGTCGACGCTCATGTTGAGGCACTCTTTGGTCAGGCGCAGGCCGAGCGGCGCGGTCGTGATCATCTCCTCGATATAGGTCTCAGCCGCCTTCGCCAGATCGGCGTCGGGCACCACCTCGCTGACGAGGCCGACGCGCAGCGCGCGCTCGGCATGGATGAAGCGGCCCGTCAGCATCAGCTCCGACGCGACCGAGACGCCGACCAGGCGCGGCAGGAAATAGGAGACACCGATATCGCAGGCCGACAAACCGATGCGGATGAAGGCGGCGTTCATTCGCGCGCTCGCACCCGCAATGCGGATGTCGGAGGCGAGCGCCAGCGCGAAGCCGCCGCCGCAGGCGGGACCGTGCACGAGGCTGATAATCGGTTGGCCGCAGCGGCGCATGCGCAGCACGATCTCGCTGATGCGGCGCTGGCTGAACAGGCCGGCATCGGGGCCGCCGGTCGGCGCGCCGGGACGGGTGTTGCGCTTCTGGGTCGATTGCTTGATGTCGAGCCCGGCGCAGAACGCACGGCCCGCGCCGTGCAGCACGACAATGCGCACCGAGCGGTCGAAATAGAGCTTGGCGAAATAGTCGAGCAGGTCGTCGACCAGCTGGTCGTTGAGCGTGTTGAGCGCCTCGGGCCGGTTCAGCGTGACCCAGTCGACCGCGCCCTTCTTTTCGATCAGCAGCGTTTCATAAGACGCGGACATGGACGGCCTCCGGTGCGAGCGCGGCGACCTTACATCGCCGAACCCGCTGCCGGACATGCGAAAATTGCGTTGCGCAGCGGAAGCTTTACGGCCCCTGCCCCACATCGTCGCCGGTGTCGCCGGTGTCGCCGGACGGCGGCGGTGGTGCGGAGGGCGGCGCCGCTGGCGTTGGTGCCGTCGGCGTGCCGGGCGGATGCGCACCGCCGCCTTGCGGCGTGCTGCCGCTCACCTGGGTGTTTCCCGTCGGCGGCTTGCCCACCGGCCAATAGACGTTGAGCTTGAACGGCACCGGCGATGCGTCCGGCTTGTCGCCGCCGCTCTCGGAGATCACCGCGATACGGACCTTCTCCGGCGTGCCGGCCGGAATCTCGACCACGCTGAGCGGCCCATCCGCGACATGCACCGTGGTATCGACGATGGTCGATGGGTTGTCGGCATCGTAGACGACGACGCGCAACGGCTTGTGCTCCGGCGTATAGGCGGTGACGAGATAGCGCGTGTCGGCGGCGAGCGCGAAGTCGAAGGTCTGCGCCGAGCGCCGGTCGAACAATGGATCGGCCGCGCCCGTCGCGGCGTCGCGCGAGAAGGTCGCGAGCTTGCCCTCGCTGTCCTCGAACGACTTGGCATAGACCGCGGCGACGGCGTCGGGCGACCGGTTCCAGCGCGCCACGGCATCGGCCCACATCGCCTTGTCGGCGTCGAGCTGGTCCGCGGCCTTGCCGTCGATCACGTCGCGCAACAGGTCGACGCGCTGCGCGAAATTGACCAGCGCGGCGTTGGGGATGCGGCCATCCTTGCTCGCGATGTTGTTGCCGCCCGAGAGCAGCGCGATCACCTGGCCATGCGCATCGAAGATCGGGCTGCCGCTGGCGCCGCCGGCCGAGGGCAGCGAATGCTCGATCAACTGCGCCGGGCCGCCATCGGCGGTGAGGAAGAAATTGCGCACTGAGGTGATGATGCCGACCTGCGAGGTCGGCGTCGGCGCACCGACGTCGAAGCTGACCAGGTTCTCCGCCGGATAGCCGATGAACGCGATGGGCTCGCCGGCATGCAGCGTGGCGAGGACGTTGTCGCGCGCCAAAGGCAGTGGCTGCGGCAGCCCGTCCTGCGTGCTGGGGATCAGGAGCGCCACGTCATAGGCAGGCGACAGCTCGACCTGGCGCAGCATGCCGGAATTGGCCTTCTTGGCCGCGTCGTCGACCATTGCGTTGAACGCCGAATAGGCGGGGTGGATGATGGCGTTGGTGATCTCATATTCGCGGTGCGACGCGTCGGGCGAACGCACCACGAGGCGCAAGCCCGCGTTGCGCGCCTCCGCCAGCATGCCGCCGACATGGGCGTTGGTCGCGAATGCCTTTGAGCCGTCGTGCAGCTGCACGACCCAGGCGGTGGCGCCGCCATGCGAATTGCCGGCAACGTCAACCTCGTCGACCAGGAAGACGGAGTTTTGGTACTTTGCGATGATCGCGGAGAAATCGGTGCCGCTCGCGGCGCTGGCATAGATCGGCTGCACCTGGTCGCTGAGATTCCAATATGCGAACAGCCCGCCGAGCAGCGCGACGGCAAGGATGCCGCCCAGCATATGCGTCCAGCGCGCGTTGGCGCGCGCGATCTCGGGCAGCGCGGCGCTTTTGCCCTGCGCTTCCGTCGCGACGATCGCGGCGCCGCCGGCGCGGCTCGGCTCCAGCAGCAGACGCGGCCCGGCAGGCGTGCCCAGATGGACTTCTTCGGCGGTCGCGAGCTCCTGCCCATCGATCGCGTCCTTGCCGTAGAGATAAACGCGGTGGCGCGGGTTGATCACGAAGCGGTAGGCGCCGGCCTCCCGCTTGATCGCGAAATGGTCGTGGCCGACGGCCGCCATGTCTTCGGGGAACGGCACCTCCGAGCCCGGCGTGCGGCCGATGCGGATCTCCTCGAGATCGTCGCTGAAGGTGAGGACCTTGTCGCGATAGGGCGGCGATTTGTAGGTGATTTTCAGCGGCATAGGGATCCCCGGAACAGGCGCACGCTCTAACCTATCGGCGCGCCACCCAACAGTACAATCGATCGATCGGCCTGCTCGCGCGAGCCTTCGATATCCCCCTTGCGCGCGGCGAACCGGCGAAACGCGTCGGCGTACAGCGCGCGCGACGCGCCGCCCTCGCCCGCCAGCAGCCGCGCTTCCGCCTCGGTGACCATGTCGTAGTAGTCGCGCTGCATCGCCACGTCGATGCCAGATTTGGCGAGTTGCGCGTTGCGCTCGGAAAAATTCGCGGCGATGCGCTGCGCCAAGTCACTCGCGCCCGCCGCATCGCTCTGCCAGAGCTGGATCGCGGCGGCGTTGACGCCGAGATAGAGGTTGTGGGCGCGGCTGACCTGCCAGCCTTTGCGATAGAGCCGTTGCGCCTGCGCCAGCGCATCCGCCGGGCCGTGACCATGCTCCCAGCAGGATTTGAGCGCGCCGGCGGTGATGCCGAGCGTCTCCTCGTCCTCCGAATAGCGCGCCGAGAGGCCTTTCAACAATTCGATCGCTTCCTCGGGATACCCGGCACGGCGGCGGCCGAGCGCGTGCAACTGGCGCAGCCGCAGATCGTCCGGCACCGCGGCGAGCGCGGCGTCGAGCACGCTCTGCGCGGCTTGCGCCTTGCCGCAGGAGATCAGCGTCTCCGCGATCATCGCGGCGAGCGCCGGCAGACGCGCGACATGCGCGTCGCACAGCGCCAGCAGCTTGTCGGAAACGTCCTCGCCCGAAATCTGCGCCGCGCGCAGCAGCGCCAGCACATCCGCGACCGTGCCGCTGGCAAGCGGCGAAGCGAGGCCGAAGCTCTCATCGCCTGGCTTGGCGCGCGGGCCGCGGAAATAATCCTCCATGTACCATTGCAGCCAGGGGCCGAGGCACAGCGCGGCGAAATCGGCATCGTGCCTCGACAGCGGCCGAAGGATATGCCGTGCATCGTTCGACAACCGGCGCAAGGCGTGTCCGAGGGTCAACGCGGGGCGCGAGATGCACGACAGTCTCTCGAGCGTATCGAGATTGGCGAACACCTGCGTGCCGGGATCGAGGTTGAGCGCCGCGACGGCGCGCGCCGAGGTCGCCTCGAGCGCCCGGCCGCAATAGAAAATCGCCGCTTCCGGCATGTCCTCGGCGAGCGCGCGGTTGATGGCGCCGAGGTCGCGGGAGAGATCGTAGCCGTCGATCATGCCGCGAACCCGCGCAGCAGCCGCGCCGCCGTCTCGGCGCTCGGCCGGCTCTCGGCCTTCGGGTCCATCAGGTCGGCGACAAGCTCATCGGGCGTCTTCGGCTGCGCGTGACCGCCGAACAGCGAGGATTTGCGCGCCGGGCCGAACTTCGCATTGGGCCGCTGGCCCTTGAGCCATTCCCACAGGATGACGCCGAACGCGTACATGTCGTCGGACGGTGCCGGCGCCTCGCCGCGCGCCTGTTGCGGCGAGAAATATTCCGGCGAGCCGCGCGACACCGAGCCCGGCTTCTGCACGATGCCGTTGATATGCGCGATGCCGAAATCGACGATCACCGGCGAGCCGTCCTCGCGCAGCATGATGTTCTCGGGCTTGAGATCGCGGTGCACCACGCCTTGGCCGTGCAGCGCGGCGAGGGCCTCGGCGACGTCCGCCAGCGTGCCGCACGCCGGTTTGGGATCGGAGGCCGCCTTGCCGCCCAGCCTCTCGCGCAGATCGCTGCCGGCGACGAATTCGACGCTGAGATACACATTGCCGCGGGAGTCGCGCCCGATGGCATAGACGCGCACGAGCCCAGGATGGCGCGCGCGGTTGGCCGCTTCCATGTCGAGCCGCGCGGAATCGAGCAGACGCTCGCGCTCGGCCTTGCCGTAACGCGATTCCAAATCGAGGATTTTGAGCGCGACCTCGCGCCCGCGCTCCACGTCGAAGGCGCGCCACACGGTGGCGAAAGTGCCGCTGCCGAGCCGGCCGCGCAGGACGTAGCCATCGACCGCGCCGGACGCGGCATCGCCCACCGGCTTGCCGCTTTCTTCCGCGACGCCTTCGCTGAGCGACAGTCGCTCCATCAATTCGCCGATGCGCACGCGATAGCGCGGCAGGCTGCGCTCGCGCGCCCGCTTGAGCGCGACCAGCACTTCGCGCTCGGCATCGGCCTGGCGATCGGGCAGCAATGCTTGCGCCAGCGCAAGCCGCGCCTCGATCTCCAGCGCCGGGATGTCGGCGTCGCGAAAGCCGTCCGCCGCAGCGGTGAGGAGCGTGGCGGCGCGGGCGTGGTCCGCCGTCAGGCGCGCCTCGACCCAGCCAAGCATCAGGCGGTCATAGTCCGACGGCGCCGCGCCGGCCTGGAGCCGCGCCTGCTCGAGGAATTTGCCCGCGGTATCGCCATCCTTCACCGCCAGCGCCGTCAGCGCCGCTTCGAGCAGGGCCTCGAATTCCAGCTGGCTGAGGCCGGCATTGGCCGCGAGATCGTGCGCCTTTGCGAGCTTATCGTTGGCGGTTTCGAGATCGCCATCGTCGCGCGCCAGCGTCGCAAGGTCGATCAGCATGCGGGCCTGGCCGCGCGCGTCGCCGGTCTCTTCCGCGATGGCGAGGTCGAGCGCGAAGAAGCCGCGCGCATCTTCTGTGCGACCGAGTTGCGCGCAATAACGGCCGAGATTGCCCAGCGTGATCGCGCTGCCGGTGCGGTCGCCGAGCCGCGTCTTGAGCGCCAGCGAGTGCGAATAGGAGACTAGCGCCGCGGTTTCGTTGCCCATGCCCTGATGCACCATGCCGAGCGTGTCGAGCACCTGCGCCTCGCCGGCCTCGCTCTTCGCCGCGCGATAGGCTTTCTGCGCCGCGGTCAGGGCGTCGAGCGCATCACCGACCTGCATCAAGCGGTACTCCGCGGCGCCCAGCAGATGCAGGGCGCGCGCCGCGAGCGCGGTGCCGGTCGGCGCGCGCTTGTAGAGGATACGCATCTGCGATGCGACCGCCGCCGCGCCGCCCGGCGCGGTGAGATCGATGAAGCCGGTCTCGACCGCCGCGGCATCGGCCAGCGCGGGATCGGCGGCAGCGGCGGCAAAGGCTTCGCGCGCCGCACGGGCCTGGCCGAGATTGAACAGCGCGATGCCGCGCGCGAAGGCGGTTGGCGCATCGCCGCCGCTCAGCGCCGCGACGGCGGCGAAGCGTCCCGCCGCCAGATCGGCCTGCGCCGGCAATGTGACAGTCGCGATCCACATGTCGTCGACGGTAGTCGATCACAGCGAAAACGCGCAATGCGCCCGGTCTATTTGCCGGAGACTTCGATATGCCGTATTTCCATCATGGGCGGAAATGCGAAAGGGACCCGAATGGGCCAGGAAACGGCTTTGGCGTTGGAAGCGCTGCTCGCGCTCCAGCTGAAGCATTTCGTGTGCGATTTCGTGCTGCAAAGCGAATACCAGGTGCGCACCAAGGGCATCTATGGCCATTTCGGCGGCTTCCTGCATGCCGGGCTGCACATATTGGGCACGGTCCCGGCGCTGCTCATCCTGCACGCGAGCCCGAGAGCCATCGCGATCATCCTCGTCGCGGAATTCGTCGTCCACTATCACACCGACTGGTCCAAATCGCAGATCGACAAGATCTTCCAATGGGGCTTCACCGACCAGCGGCATTGGGTCGTGTTCGGGCTGGACCAGCTGGTGCACCAGCTGACCTATCTGGCGATCGTGTATGTGATGCTCGCGGGGTTGTTGCACTAGGCGCGACTGTCATCCCGGGCGAGCGAAGCGAAGGAAGGGGACCCAGGTATCGATCACCAGCACCGGTATCCTGGTGAGGCCTGGGTCCCCTTCCCTCGCCGCTGCGCGGCTCGCCGGGGATGACAGCGACGCTTACTCCGACTCCGCCCACAGCACGCGG
Organism: Rhizomicrobium sp.; assembly: GCA_036271735.1. Taxonomy (GTDB): domain Bacteria; phylum Pseudomonadota; class Alphaproteobacteria; order Micropepsales; family Micropepsaceae; genus Rhizomicrobium. The sequence continues at coordinate 25,491 of DATAZZ010000048.1, read as the reverse complement.
CTGAAGAAGGTCTTCATCCGGGCCAGCAAATCCTGCTCCACCGTCGCGACCAGGATCGTCTTCTGCGCGATGGCGGCACGTTCCTGCTCGCGCTTGGCCAGCACGTGGCTGAAGCGCTGCAGCAGCTCCGGCGATTTGTTGAGCAAATTCTCCATCGGCGCCTTGGTGATCTCCAGCACGCGCACGCGGGTGAGCGCGGTCACCGTGGCGCTGCGCGGCGCGCCGGTCATCAGCGACATTTCCCCGACGACATCGCCCGTTGCCAGCACCGCGACCTCGCGCGGATCGTTGTTCTGGCCGAGCACGCTGACCCGCGCCGCGCCTTCCAGGATGATGAACATCGAGGATGCGGGCTCGCCCTGCACCATCAGGTTCGAGCCGCGCGCGAAATCAACCGGGCGGCACTGGCTCGCAAGCTCGCGCGACTGCGCCTCGTCCAGCACATGGCTGAACAGGCTGGCATGATGCAGCGCGCCACGGATTTCCACCTCGCCGAGCGCGAGCTCGAGGTCGGGCGTGGGCGTCAGCTCGATCTGCGTCACCGGCCCGGGCATGCGATTCTGGATGATGACGTCCTGCAGCGCGCCCAGCACCTGCGACTGGGCGACCGACGGCTCGATCTGGTCGGGGTAGTAGTAGAATCGCACCTCGTAATCCATGGAGTCCGAGGTCAGCTGCGTCAGGATCACCGAGGGCTCGGGCGTGCGCGCCAGGCCCGGCCGCCGTGCCGCCTTGAACGCCTCGCCCAGCAGCATGTCGATGACGCGGTCGGACGGCATGCGGCTGTCGATAACGATCTTCACCGAGAGGCGCTTGGCGTCCGCCGGGCGGCTGTGGTTCATCACCGGGTTGGCGGTGACGATGTGGTTGGGCACCATCAGGCGCCGCCCGTCGTCGAGCGCCAGGAAGGTCGAGCGCCACGTCATGTGCGTGACGCGGCCATAGACCGGCTCCGGCAGCTGGTCGGTGTAGATCGTCAGCCAGTCGCCGAGCGAATAGGAGCCGTCGAGATTGATCGAGAGACCGCTGAACAAGTCCTGGATCACAGTCTGCAACGCGATGCCGAGCACGATGGCGGTGGCGCCCGACGCGGTGACGAAGCCGGTGAACGAGAAGCCTTCCTGCCACCATAGCCCGATCGACAGGCCGAACAGGAACAGCGCGATGGTCAGCAGATCCTGGATCAGCGCCGGGGTTTCGCGGTTCAGCCGGCGCTGCAGGTAGCGCAGCCAGTAGAAATGGCGGATCAGCCCGTCGATCAGCAGCGTGCCGGCCACCACCATCGCGACGACGATGCCGTGCGCGGTCTCGGTGATCGTGGCGGCGTCGAAATGACCCTCCAGCATGCCGAGGCCCCAGAGGCGGACCACCAGGAGCACGACCAGCAGGAGCGCGGACCAGACGATCATTTCTCGGTCATCTTGATCTTGACGCCGGTTTCGCCCTCGCGAAGCCGGGCAAGATAGAACTGGACGAGCGGGTCGTCCGGCGCGTCGGCGGCGAGCTTATCGAACAGATCGGCCGCCTCCGGCTTGTGGTCGCTGGCCGCCTGGAACGCGGCGACGTAGCGGTCGAGCAGCGCCTTGTCATAGGTCCCATCGTGCAGCGGCTCCCAGACATCGAGTGCCTCCGTCTTGCCCTTCAGGATCACCGACCCGATGGGACGGAAGGCGATTCCCTTGCATAGCATTTTCGTCGCGCCGCTGACACAGAGCCGCGTGCCGAAGGTCTTGTTGAGGCCCTCCAGTCGCGACGCCGCGTTCACCGCGTCGCCCGAGGCGGTGTAGCTGAACTTGTCCCGGGAGCCGAAATTGCCCACCGCGGCGGCGCCGGTATGGACGCCGATGCGCGTGACGCCGAGCGGAACGCCTTCCGCGTTCATCTTCTTGCGGAACATTTCGGTGAAGCTGTCGAGGTCGAGCATGCAGCGCACGCAGCGCGTCGCGTAGTCCTCGATCGTCACCGGCGCGTTGAAGATCGCCATCACGGCATCGCCGATGAACTTGTCGACGAAGCCGCCATGCTTCTTGACCGCCGAGGTCATGCCGTCGAGATAATTGTTGAGGACGCGGCCCACCTCCTGGGAATCGAGTCCCTCGGCCATGGTCGTGAAGCCGGCGATGTCGGTGAACAGCAGGCTCATGTCACGACGCTCACCGCCCAGCCGCAGCTTGCTCGGATCATCCTCCAATTCCTTGACCAGTTCGGGCGCCAGGTACAGCGAGAAGGTGCTGCGGATGAACTCGCGCTGGCGGCGCGCATCGAGCCCGGCCAGCGAGTCGACGGCGGCGAAGGCGCCGGCTACCGCGATGGTCGGCGCGATCAGGCCGATGATGATGCCGATCTTCTCGTAGAGCACGAAGACGCCCAGGCCCCACAGCACCGCGATGGCGACGACCACGCCGCCGGCACGCAGCCACAGAGGAAGTTCCAGCACGCCGAGCCCGGCGCCAAGCCCGGCGAACAACAGGACGATGAGGAAATCCTCCCACCATTCGAGCTGCGGCGGATCGCGGTGCTCGATCAACTGCGCGACGGCATAGGCCTGGATCATGATGCCCGGCATGGTCGCGTTGGGATTGCCGGGCTGCGTCGCGAACGGCGTGCGGTGGTGATCGACCAGCGTCAAATCGGAGCCGATCAGCACGATCTTGTCCCTGATGGCGCCCGCCGGATACATCGACATCGGCAGACAGCCATCGGTGATCGCGAAGCAGGCGGGAATCTCGCGGAACGCGGGTTGGTTCACGCCCTCGTCGCCGCGCCAGACGATCGGCACTTCCTTGTCCGGCGTCTGCACGCCGGCGATCTGCGCCACGCGGCGCGGCACGCTGAGCAGATATTCGCCGTTCGAGCCCTTGCGGCCGGGCACGATCCAGCGCGCGGTGTCGGTCTGGTCGGTGCCGCCATTGGCGATAGCGCGCATGTGCTGCGGCACGAAGGAATCGAGATAGGCGACCTGCTGGGCGCTGGCGTCGCCGCCGGCCTCGAAATAGCTGATGACCAACGGCGCTTCCGCATTGCGGATCGCCGCTTTCAGCCGGGCGTCGTTGGCCGGCTCGGTCGGCTGATCGAACAGATAGTCGAGCACGATGGCCTTGGGATGCTTGGCGTCGATGGCGGTCAGCAAATCGGCGAGAAAGCCGCGATTGAGCGGCTCGCGATAGGCGAAGTGCTGCATCGCGGTTTCGCCGATCCCGACGACGACGATGTTGGAATCCTGCGGCTCGAGCGGCACGCGCGTCGCGACTTCCCAGTCCTGCACGAAACGCTCGGCGCCGGTCAGGAAGGAGATATTCTGAACCGCATAGACGGCCAGCAGCGACACGACGAGCGCCATGACGATGGCGGTGGCCGCCTTGTGGCGCGAGAGCGCCCTCAGGCGGGTGACGAGCGCGTTCATTTGTGCAGGTTGAGCAGCGCCTCTGCTTGCGCCTCGCAGCCCTTCTGGACCATCCAGGCGGCGCGCACCTGGTCGTTGGCGAGCCCGGCGGGCACCGTCGCGACGGACAAAGCGTATTCGCTGCCGGCATAGTTCACGACGTAAGCCGCGCCGCCATGCACCGGCACGTCGGTGGTCACCGTCATGCGGTCGCGGCCGGCGGGCCATGCCGCCTTGCTCTTCCAGCTGCGATCGACCGGCATGACGACGATGGACGTATCGATCTTGGCCTGCGGACGCCAGAAGACCGGCTGGGTGCCTTCGAGCAGGCAGACGCTGCCGTTGCGCGTCACGTCGAACAGCCAGGGGTCCGGAAGCTTGTTAGGTTTGTCGTCGCGGGTGACGAGACCTTCGCTGGTCCGCGCGGTGTGTTCGGTGGTGAGCGCCGCCAGCGTCGTGGCGATGCTGCGGCCGCTGCCGCCGGCGGAGGGCGGCTGGTTGTAGGGACCGTCGATGGAGAGCGTCGCACCGGTGTCGGAGATCAGCGTGACGTGCTGGCCCTGCTTGAGCACCAGCGGCTTCGTCGAGTCGATGGTCGTGCCCGGCTTGAGCGCGATGGCGCGCGCCTCGACCACGATGAGGTTCGCCGCCTGGGCCGAGCCTGCCGAGAGCAGCGCCGCCGCCGCGAATGCCAGAGTTACCGTCCGCATCATCAGTCTCCGTTGCGCGCCGTGCGCAGTGCCCGGCCGCCGTCGCCGATCAAGGTGAACGCCGCCCAGTTGAAGGGATGCGCCGTGCCCGGCGCCGCGATCAGCGCGAGCTGCGCTTGGCGCAGGGATTCGGCGAGGTCGTGCGACGGGTCTTTGGAATAGCGCGCGAACAGGCCGGTCATCAGCTTCTGCGTCGATGCGGACGGCACCGACCAATGGCTCGCCAGAACCGCACGGGCGCCGGCATCGAAGAACGAATCCGCGAGACCTTCCAGCGCACCGCCGCCGAGCTTGGCGCCGCCGCCGGCCGCCGTGTTGCAGGCCGAGAGGACGACGAGGTCGGCATTGAGCTTCAGCGTCGCGATCTCGCTCGCGGTGAGGAGGCCGTCGGTCGCGGGCGTCGCCGCCGGCGTCGCGGGCGGCGACAGGACGAGGCCGGGCTCGGCCTGGCAATGCAGCTCGCCGGGCAGCATGCCGTGGGTCGCGAAATAGAGAACGGCGTATTGGCCGAGCGCCGCGTTCCGCACCGCGCCTTCGGTCGCGCCGGCGCCGAGCAGGATCGTGCCCGGCTGGGCGCCAAGCATGCGGCCGACGCTCTGCACCTCGCCCGCCGTCTCCGGCAGCGGTTGCAGCGCGCGCAGCAGCGATGGATCGGCGACCGCGCCTTGCTGGCAGGCGGCGGCGAGTGCGCCCAGCGCCTTGCCGCTCATATCGCCGGCATAGGTCGGATTTCCGACGCCGAAGAACGGACGCGGCGCGGCAGCATGCGTGCTGCGCTCCGAGCGCAGCGCCACGAAGGCGCGCGGCGACGGCACCTGGCTCACGGCCATGCGGCGGATCAGCCAGGCGGCATTGGCGTAGTTGTCGCCCGACGGCGCCGCGGTCACCAGCAGCGACAGCGGCAGACTGTCGAGCGCCGCGCCGGGCGCAACGATCAGGTGATCGGCGTTCGCCAGCGCCGGCTCCACTGGCGCGACAATCTGCTGGTACAGGTCGTAGGACGACTTCAGGCTGAAATCGCCCAAGCGACCGAGCTTGGGCACGAAAGCCGCGCGCAGGCCGGCAACGTCGTCGGCGATGCCGTCGGACGTCGCGTCTAGCGGCTTGGCAGTCAGCGCGTTCGCGGTGACGGCGACGGCGAAGCTGCTCTTGGCACCGACCACGAAGGTGAGGAATGCCTCGCGCGGGCCGAGCTGTTTCTGGAAATCGCCCAGCGCCACCGGACCCGGATCGGCGAGCTTGGCGTAATCGGGATAGGTGTGCAGCACGCGCGCGTTCAGCGAATCCACCTCCGCCGACGCGGTCTTGAGATCGGCGTCATAGCGGTCGGCCAACGGCTGGCTGCGTTCGTCGTTGGGCTTGGCGTTCTCGGCGACCAGCTGGAGGCGGGCATTGTCGCGCTTGTGCTGCGCATCCTCGAGTTGGCGCACGAGGTCGGCGAGGCCGGCATCGCCGGCGGCGCGGCGCGCGGCGACGCGCGCGATGGTCTGGTCGGCGACGCCGGAATTGACCAGCTGCACCGCGCGGAACATGTCGGCGTCGAGCGCAGCGCGCTGGCCGGGATCGGAGGCACCCAGCGCCGACGCGGCGGTAAGAAACGGCACGATCTGGTCGGCGGTGATCTGCGAGCGGGCGATGGGATCCTCGCCGAGAATCTTGAACGCATCGCGGAATGCGGCGACCGATGCCGGCCACAATTGCTGCTCGGCATAGAAGCGGCCGATGCGCAGCTCGGCGCGCGCCGTCGGCGCGGTGTCGCCGAACAGTTTCTTGTCCAGCGTCAGCGCGTCGCTGAAGTCGCGCTCGGCGACCACGACGCGGCCTTGCGCCGAATTGACCTCGCCCATCAGCGCGACCATCTCGGGCCGCCACCACAGCGGCAGGCCGGGCTCCTCGGTGATGATCCACAGCGCTTCCTCGGCCGAGGCCTGCGCGCTGGCATTGTCGCCCAGACGCAGCGCCATCTCGGCCTCGATGCGCAGCGAATGCGCGAGCTCGCCTTCGAGCGCCACCGGCGCCTCGGGCTCGACATCGGCGTTGAGCGAGGCACTGGCCGCGACGGCCTTGGCAGCATCGACTTCGGAGCGGCGCATCGCGGTCGCGGAGCGCGCGAACTTCAGCGCGTCGCTGAAATTGCGCTGGTTGGCGGCGTCGAGCGCCTCATAGGACGCAAGCCGGGCGCGCGCCGTGGCGCTGGCGGAAGATTCGATGATCGGCGAGGCGCGGCGGAACAGGGCCGCGGCTTCGTCGAAGCGGCCCTGATTGGAGACCTGCAATGCGAGTTCGGCGAGCGTCTCACCGACGGCGAGCGAATCGGGCCCGAACAGCCGCGTCTCGACATCGAGCGCATGGCGATAGGCGTCTTCCGCGCCGGCGTAATTGTCGGCGCCGCCATAAAGCCGCGCCTTCTCGACATAGCCCTTGTAGCCGGCATAGTCCGCCGCGCCGAGGTGCAGCGCTGCAGCGCTGTATTTCGCCGTCAGCAATTGGGTCGCGGAATCTGTTTCTCCCGCCGAGGCCACGCGGCCGCCGGCATTCTGCGTCGCGGCTTCCAGCACCGGCAGCATGCCCGGCAAGCCTTCGGCGGCGACCAGCGTGTTGCCCGCGGTGCTGACCAGGATCACGCGCGGCCAATTGTTGCTGCGCAGTGTGCAGGCATAGAGCGCGGCCTCGTCGCCGCTCGCGCCGATCCATTTGGGCTCGTCGCAGGCCGTGTCCGCGACGGTCGACAGACCGCCCGGCAGTGCCCGCGCGGCGGCCATGATGGCGGCGCGGCGGCCGGCGGTGTCCGCCGGGACCGACGTGGTGAGCTGCGAGATGCGCAGCGCGCCCGAAACCTCGCCGCCGCAGACGATGTCGGCGCCCGACAGGCTGCACTGTTCGCCCGAGAGACTGGTGCCGAGCGAGCCGCCGGTGCCGGCAGCGGAAGACGCTCCGGCCAGCGCGAGAACCGCGGCGGCGCCGAGCAGTGCGGAGAGATGTTTCACGGTCACTGCCACAAGGCCTCGTTACCCCAGCTGGAGAAGTCCTGATCGGCGGGCGGAACGCCATGCACCGCGCCCGTTGCGGTCGGCACGGTCTGCTTGAGCATGCCGGCCAGGATGGTCGTCGAGCCGGTTACCTTCTTGGCGCCGTCCAGCGAGTCCGCGATGACGACCGTGGCCGTGTCGGACGAGTTGGGCGGGCTTGTGTCGCCGCCATTGTCGAGCGAGGCGAGCGGGCCCGGCGGCGTGGTCGAGACCGTGGTCGCGGTCGGTGCGGTGCTCGCCGCCTGCTCGGTCGTGATCACCACCGTGGCGATGGTCGTCACCGGCGCGTTGGTGTTCGAGCCGTTGTTGGCGGTGTTCGACGCGATGTTGCCGATGATGACCGGATCGCTCGTCACGTCGGACGGCGGATTGGCGCCGGTCAGCGTGCCTTCTGCCGTGCCGTGACCGGTGAAATTTCCGATCGTCGCATTGGAATGCGGTGCCGAGCCGTTGGTATAGGTCACATCGCCATTGGCATCGATCGTGATGTCGCCGGAGATGTTGCCCGTGCCGTTCTTCGACGCATCGCCATTGCCGATCTGCGAGTACGCATTGCTGCCGCTGTTGCCGCCGGTGAGCGACAAATCGGTCACCGAGACGTTGCCGGTCACGGTCCAGCTCGCCACTGTCGCATTGGTGCCGGTGTTGATGTCGTAGCCGCCATTGCCGATCTGGCTGTAGGCGTTGGCGCCGGCGCCCGAAGCCAGCGTCACCGACCCGCCCTCGCCATTCGGCGTGGTGACGACGATGTTGCCCGAATCCGAGCCGCTCGCGCCTGCTGCCGGGTTGAGGTTGCTCTGGCTGCCGCCATTGCCGATCTGGGTATAACCGTCGGCGCCGGCGCCGCCGGTCAGGCCGACCGCATGCGACGCCGTGATGGTGATGTCGCCGCCATCGGTCGCGGTGCCGCCGCCGATGCCGGCGCCGGATTTGAGTCCGCCATTGCCGATCTGGGCATAGGCGCCGGTGCCGGTGTTGCCGACCAGCAGCACATTGGCCGCCGTGATCGTGATCGGCGCGACGTTCTCATAGCCCTGCGAATTGCTGTTGGACTCCGCGCCGCCATGGCCGATCTGGGCATAGGCTTCGCTGCCCGCGCCGGCGTTCAGCACCACATCGCTGCCCGCGGCGATGTCGATATCGCCGTGGTTGCTGCCCGTCGTGCCGAGCCCGCCATTGCCGATCTGGGCATAGTCGCCCGTGCCGCTGCCGCCGGCGAGGATGACAGTGCCGATTGTGACGACGGAAAGCGCGCCATTGCCCGCGCCGTGATAGCCGAGCTGGGCATAGCCGTTCAGGCCCGAGATCGAGAGCGTGTTGGCATAGACCGAAGTCGTGCCGCCGGCGCTGCCGAACGAGGCATTGCCCTCGGCGGTGCTGCCGCCGATCAGGACGTTGCCGCTGTTGTTGCCGTAGACGCCAGCCGTGCCGAACGACGACGGCGCGATGGTATGGCCATCCCAGCCCGCGACGAGGTTGATCGCGCCGGTGCCGGCGTTCTGGATCGAGCCGGAGATCGTGAGGCTGCCGCCGACCAGCAGGTTCAGCGTGTGCGCGCTGTTGTAGCTGATATTGTCGTCAATCTCGTTCGCCGTGGTGTTCGAGACGCCGAGCGTCACGTCACCGCCGACGATGTCGGCCTGCGCGAAGCAGCCGACGTTGCAATCCTGCGTGCCCGTCACATTGGTGGCGAGGATGATGACGTTGCCGGTCTCGCCGCCCGCGCTGGTGCGGTTGCCGATCCAGGCGCGGGTGTTGGCGTCGGCGCTGTTGAGGACAAGGTTGCCGCCGACGCGGATGTCGATGTCGCCGGTGACGGCGCCCGTCACGTCGGTGCCGCCATTGCCGACCGTCGCCGACCCCGAGCCGCCGTTCAGCGTCAGATCGTGCTGCGCGACGAGCTTGATCGCGCCACCGCCAGTGCCGTGATAGCCGATTTGGGCATAGCCGCTGGTCGCCGTGAGCGTGACCGCCGAAGCGTAGAGGCTGGTCGTGCCGCTCTGCGAGCCAACCGCGACATTGCCGATGGCGCCGGTGCCGCCAACCGTGATGGTGCCGGAATTGTTGCCGTAGACGCCACTGTTGCCGAACGAGGCCGGCGCCGTGGTCGAGCCGTCCCAGCCCGCCACCAGCGTGACGGCGCCTGTCAAATCCTGCACCGAGCCGACGACGACGATGCTGCCCTTGGAGAGCAGCGTCATGTCGCCGCCCGCCATGCTGGCGCCGAGGTTGAAGCTGTCGATGTCGTAGAACGTCACCGCGCCTGCCGCGTGGAACGTGTCCGGCGCCGAGCCGGCGATGTCGTTCAACAGATTGTTGAGGACGATGTCGCCGCTGGTCGTGGCGACGTTGAGCCCGCCTGCCGAGAGGCTGCCGGTCTGGGCGATCGTGCCACCGGCGCTGAGCGAGAACATCCCGAGCACATGCACGCCGCTGCTCGCGATGGTCACGCCCTTGGTCGGCGAGGCAAGATAGGCGCCGCCGCCGTTCGAAAGCGCCAGCGTGTTGGCCGCGATAGTGACCGGCGCCGTGCTGCTGCCGATGTCGTGGGCCGTGCCGAAGACGAGGTCGGTGGCCGCGATGGTGTCGCCGCTCTGGCCCTGGACGGTATCGGCGAAGATGGATACCGCGCCGGCTTGCGCGTTCGAACCCAGCGTCGTGCCGTCGCCGATCTGCGCGTTGCTGCCGGTCAGCGACACGCTGCCCGTGGCATGCACGACGATCGCGCCGCCGCTGCCGTGATAACCGAGTTGGGCATAGCCGTTGACGCCCGCGACCGTCACATTGGCGGCGTCGATATTGGTGCTGCCGGCGCTGCCGACCGCGGCGTCGCCAGTGGCACTGCTGCCGCCGATGGTGACGGAGCCGCCATTGTTGCCGAACACGCCGGCGTTGGTGAACGAGCCGGGCGCGGTGGTCGTGCCGTCCCAGCCGGCGAGCAGTGTGATGGCGCCCGTGCCGGCGTTCTGGATGCTGCCGCTGACCACGATGCTGCCGGCGTCGAGCACGGTGAGCGTGTAGCTGCTGCTATAGGCAGCCGCGCCGTTCAGCGTGAACGCGTTCGGCCCGGTCAGCTTCAGCAGGACGTTGCCGCCCGACAGGTCGTTGGCCAGGCTGGGTGCGATGTTGCCGCTGAGGGACGCTGTGTTGATCGTGACGGCGCCTGTGAAGGGCGCCGGGTCCGACGCGCTGTCGCCGCTCTCGTTGGTGTTGCCGACCAGGACCTCGCCCGTGCCGTTGGCGGCGCCGAGCGTGACCGCATGGCCAGCGGTCAGCACGATGTCGCCGGTCACGGTCTCGCCGATATAGCCCTCATTGCCGATATGCGCGGTCGCGTTCGCGCCGGCGGCCGTCAAGTTGATGTTGCCGTTCGCCGCGTTGGACGCCGTCACGGTGATCGTGCCCGACAGGACACCGCCCAGCGAACCGTTCTCGCTGTTGCCGATCACCGCACGGCTGCCCGCCTCATTGGCATTGAGCGAGACGGCGCCAGTGGACGAGGTGACCGCGATATTGACGCCGCCATTGCCGCCAATCAGCGAACCGATGAAGACGAAGCTGCCCGATCCCGTGCCGTTGGGGACGCCGGCATTCAGCGTGATATCGCCGACTGCGTTGACGGTGATCGAACCGCTGGCCGCGTCGCCCGTCTCGATACGGGCATTGCCGCCATTTACGCCCGTGAGCGTCACGGCACCGCCGGACTGGACGAGCAGGTTGCCGGTGGCCACGGCTTGCGCCGAATTGCCGTTGGTGTCGGTGCCCGCGAAAACGTCGCCGATGTTGACGAGGCTGTTGACGTTGCCCGTCAGCGTGAAGTCGCCGGTGGTGTAGATGCTGAGATCGCCGCCGACCGGCCCGACGCCGAGATTGCCGACACGCACCTGCCCGTTCGTCGCCGAGGCGTCGAACGTCGTCGCGTGGATGAGGATCGTACCGCTCATCGCGCCGCTGTCGACGCCGAAGCGGAATGTGCCGTTGCCGATCTGGCTGTAGGCATTGCCGCCGTTCGCGGCCAAAGTGAGCGCGCCGGCATCGAGCGTGATATTGCCCGAAGAGGTGCCGGTCGTGTCGCCGCTGGTCCAGTTTCCGATATGGGCGTGGGACCCCTGGCCGAAGGAGGACAGCACCAGCGTGCCGCCATTCGTATTGATCGTGACGTTGCCGCTTTCCGACCCGTTCGATCCGGCGATGTTGCCGACCGCGGCGACCGCATTCGCGTTCGCGGTCACTTCCAGGCTGGCGGAATTGACGGACACGGTGCCGCCGACGGCGCCGGAGACATCGGTGCCGCCATTGCCGATCTGGCCGACGAAATTGCTGCCGCTGACCGACACGTCGCCGAGCGCCAGCACCGTCACGGCGCCGGTGCCAAGGCCATGATAGCCGACTTGCGCGTAGCCATTGGCCGCCTGAACCGTGACCGAATCGGCGTAGAGCGACGTCGTGCCGCCCAGGCTGCCGACCGCAACGTCACCGTCCGCATTGGCGCCGCCGATGGTGATCGCGCCGTCATTGTTGCCATAGACACCGGCATCGCCGAAATGCGCCGCATCGAGCGTCGCGCCGTCCCAGCCGGCGACGATGTTGATCGCGCCGGTGCCAGCATTCTGCACCGAGCCGCCGAAGGTCCAGCTTCCCGCCGAGAGCAGGTTCAGCGTGTGCGCGCTGGTGAAGGCGGGCACGTCGAACACGCTCTCCTGCGAGTCGGGGTCGGTGATGCCGATCGTCACGTCGCCGCCGGCGACGTCGGCCGCGACATTGGCGCCGAATTCGTCCTCGCCGTCGAGATCGCCAGTCACCAGCGTCACGCTGCCGGTCTCGCTCGCGCCGGTGCCGGCGACGTTGCCGACCCACGCCGGCGCCGTGTCGCCGTCGCTGCCGAGCGTCGACGTGCCGCCCACCTGGATGTCGATATTGCCGGTGATGGCGCCGGTCACGTCGTTGTTCAGCGAGCCGTTGCCGATCATGGCGTATTCGCCTTCGCCGGTGCCCGGCGTCAGCGTGAGATCGCCGAGCGCCACGACCTCGATGTTACCGCCGCCGGTCCCGTGATAGCCGATCTGCGCATAGAAGCCCGCCGACGGCGCGATCACGATGTCGCCCGCCAGCACCGAAGTCAGCCCGCCGGCCGAGCCGATCGAGATGTCCTCGAACTGGTTGTTGCTGAAGCTGAACGAACCCTCGCCCTGGCCGATCGTGTACATGTGATCGCCGCCGACGTTGGTGTGCGTGCCGTTGAGGCCGAAGGCGCCGGCGGCAAGAATTTGCGCGCCCGTGCCGATCGTCGTGCCGTCCCATCCCGAAACCAGCGTCACCGCGCCGGTGCCGCCATTGATCACGGAGCCGGTGACGTCGAGGCTCGCGGCGGTCGCGAACACAAAGTCATGCGGGCTGCTGTATACGATGCCGCCAACGCGGAAACCGACCTCGGTCGGATCTCCGTCGAAGCCGAGGAAGACGTTGCCGCCGGTGTCCGAAGAGGTGCCGAGGTCGCCCTCCATGTAATCGGCCGAGTAGCTGCCGGTGACCGAGACCGAGGTGAGGTTGCCGACCTCCTTGAAACCGGTCGAGGCATGGTTGCCGAGCCATGATTCGCCTTCTTGGCTGAAGAACACAGTTTGCCCACCGGCGCTGAGGGTGATGTTGCCGGTGACGTTGCCGGTGACGTCGTCTGCCAGCGTGCCGTTGCCGAGCTGCAGCGTGTTGTCGTTCTCGCTGTTGCCGAAGCCGTTGATGTCGCCCGTCGCGACGACGTTGATGTCGCCGCCGCCCGCGCCGTGATAGCCCACTTGCGCGTTGCCGCCGTCGGTGTTGAGGCTGAGGCTGCCGGTATAGATGTTCAGCGTGCCGCTCGCCACGCCGACGAAGACATCGCCGGGCGCGTCGGACGTCGCGCCGATGTTGATCGTGCCGCCATTGCCGAACACGCCGGCATCGGCCAGGTGCGCCGGATCGAGCGTGGTGCCGTCCCAGCCGCCGACCAGCGTGATCGCGCCGGTGCCGGCGTTCTGGATGCTGCTGGTGATGTCGAGCGTGCCGGCCGACAGGATCGTCAGCAGATGGGCGCTGTTGTAGGTGCCCAGGCCCGGCAGTTCGACCGAATTGGCCTCGGGGTCGGTGAAGCCCAGCGTGATGTCGCCGCCGGTGATGTCCTGGCCCATGAAGCGCGTGAAATCGCCCTGGTCGTCGCCGCTGTCGTCGAACGTACCGGTGATCAGCGTCACCGCGCCGGTCTCGCCGGTCGAGACGTTGCCGATCCAGACGTCGCCGCCGTTCTTGAGCGTGCTGATCGTGGTCGCGCCACCGATGGTGATTGCGATGTTGCCGCTGGCGGGCCCTTGAGAGCCGCCATTGATGTTCCAGAACGAGCCGTTGCCGATCTGGACATAGTTGGTGCCGTCGGCAGCGCCTTCGCTGCCGGTCAGCGTCAGATCGCCCAGCGCGGTGACCGTGATGTTGCCGGTATCGAGGCCCGCATCGTTCCGCCCGGCGCCGTTGCCGATCTGCGCATAGGAAAGGCCGAGGCCGTCGGGCTGCGCCGTGCCGCCGGTCAGCGTGATGTCGTTGTCGGCATACACCAAGATGTCGCCGCCCTCAGCGCCGGAGGTCGAGACGCCGCCATGGCCGATCTGGGCATAATCCGACTGCGCGTTCTCGTCGCCCGTCGCGGTGACCGACACCGAGCCACCGAACGCCTGCACCGTGATGGCGCCGGTCATGCTGTGCGTCGGCAGCACGCCAGGATCGCCGCTGAAGATGATGCCGCCATAGGCGCCGCCATGGCCGATCTGCGCATAGGCATTGCCCGCCGTGTCGCTACCCGCCGTCAGGGCGACGTCGCCGGCGCTCGCGGTGACGGTGATGTTGCCGCTTTCCATTTCGCTGATGGCAACGCTCGGGTCGTTGCCGACATCCTGCCCGCCATGGCCGATCTGGACATAGGCGGCGCTGCCGCTGCCGCCGGTCAGGGTGACGGCGCTGCCGGTCACGTCGATGTTGCCGGCATAGATAAAGCTCGCCGACGGCGTGTCGTTGGCGCTCGTCCCGCCATGGCCGATCTGGGCATAGCTATTGAACTGGGCGCCGCCGTTGAGCGAGATCGTGCCCACCGCGGCCACGTTGATGTCGCCGCTGTCGCTGCCCGTCGTGCCGGCGCCGCCATGGCCGATCTGCGCGAAACCGTTGCCGCCGTCGAGCTCGATATCGCCCGTGGCTTCGACATGGATGATGCCGGTGGCGCCGCCGCCATTGAAGCCGAGCTGCGTGTTGACCGAGACGGCGTCGAGATAAAGCCCGCTTGTGTAGACCGCCGTATTGCCGCCGGCCGAACCGACATAGACGTTGCCGAACGCACCCTCGCCGCCCATATACACCGAGCCGCCATTGAGGCCGAACGTGCCGGCGCTGCCGAGCTGCGCGGCGCCGGAGACGCCGTCCCAGCCGGCCACGAGATTGACCGCGCCGCTGCCGGAATTCTGGATGCTCGCATTGATATCGAGATCGCCGGCCGACAACAGAGTCAGTGTGTGCGTGCTGCTGACGATGACGTCGCTGTCGATGCTGAGCGAGAACTCCGAATCGGTGATGCCGGCGGTGAAGTCGCCATTGGCGAGGTCGCGCGCGGCGATGGCGGAGAGGCCGCCATTGGCATCGCCGCCGTCATTGATGTAGTCCGCGAAGATGGTGACGCTGCCCGACACCGTGCCCGAGGTGGTCGCATTGCCGATGGCGATCGTGGTGACGGACGGAGCCTCGCATCCGCAATCGTCCTGCTGGGTCGAAAGATTGAGGGCGCCGGCGGCCGCGATGGTGACGTTGCCGGTGACGTTGCCGATGACGTTGCCCGTGACCGAGCCGGCCGGCGCGCCATTGCCGATCATTGCATAGGTGCCGAGATCCGTCGGGTCGCCGCCGGTCAGCGAGACGTCGCCGAGCGCCGAGACGAGGATGTCGCCGCCGCCGCCGCCCGAACCGTAATAGCCGAGCTGCGCACTGCCGGCGCCCGCGAGCAGGGTGACGGCACCGGCGGCGACCGTCGTCGTGCCGCTCGCGCTGCCGACATGGACATTGCCCTCGGAGCCGTCGAGGAAGACCTCGCTGACGCCCTCGCCGAAGCTGTTGCCGTAGGCGCCGGGGGTCGTGAGGATCGAACCGGGTGCGGTGACGCCGTCCCAGCCCGCGACCAAAGTAAGCCCGCCGCCGCCCGTCGCCATCATGTTCAGGATGCTGGCATTGACGTTGATGTTGCCTTCGGAGAGCAGGCTCAGCGTGTTGGGGCTGGAATAGATCACGTTCTCGTTGACGTCGATCTCGCTTGCCGCTTCGAGTGTGACGTTGGTGTTGGCGAGCGCCGCAACGATCGTGTCGGGCGCGATGAAATCGGTCCCGCCCGGATTGTCGTTCACGCCGACCGTGCCGCCCGGCGGGATCGGCGTGCCCGAGCCTTCGCCCGACTGGATCACGATGGTGTCGGGATCGAGCAGCCAGGTGCCGGTCTGGCCCTTGGGCGCGCGCGTGTCGACGCTGGCATCCGCCGTGACGTTGAGGCGGTGGCCCGAGGTCTCGACCAGGCCGCCATCGCCGCCCAAAAAGCCGCCCATCGCGCTGGCGATGCCGGAGAAATCGGTCAGCCCGTTCGACCACATGACGATCGTGCCGCCATTGCCGGTGCGCGTCGCGTCCGCCTTGATCGTCGCCTTGCCGACCGTGAGGTTGGCCGCGTCGGGCAGCGCGCCCGTGCCGTGCAGATCGCCGCCAATGCGCACATTGCCGCCGCCGGAATCGCCCGAGGCGTCGATCGTCGCGTTGTCCGCGACGGTGATGTTGTGGCCGGTGACCGTGACCGAACCGCCGGTCTGGCCGGCGCCCTTGCCGGTGACGTCGATCGTGCCGCCGACATTCACGTCGCCGTCGCCGCCGTCCAGGATGACCTCGCCGTTCTGCACCGTGGCGCTGGTCGCCGAGATCATGCCGGTGTTGTTGACCACCGCGTCCGCGACATTCGCCGCGGCGCGCGCCGTCATGATCACGCGGCCGCCCGCCGCCACGATGGTGCCGGAGTTCGACACGCCGGTATGGCCGTTGGTCGCCGTTGCGGCCGGCGCACCGATGGCGTAGCGCAAGAGATTGTCGCCGTCGAAATCGACGGTGAACGACGATGCGCCGCCGAGCACCACGGTGCCGGCATCGGCCTGGATCAGACCCTGGTTCGAGACCGACGCACCCGACAGCACGGCGGAGCCGCCATTGCGGGTGCGGATCGTGCCCTGGTTGACCACCGAGGCGCCGGTGCCGTTGCCGAAGCTGTAATTGCCGTTGGCGAAATCGGCATCGCGGATGTCCGAGGTCGTCGCGATGAGCCCGCCGACATTGATCTGCGAGCCCTTGCCGAACAGGATGCCGTTGCCGTTGATCAGCCACACTTGCCCGTTGGCGAGAAGGTTGCCGTAGATCGACGAGGGCTGCGAGCCGATGACGCGGTTGACCGCGATCGCCGAGCTGCCCGGCTGGTCGAAGCGCACCGTGCCGCCGGCCGCGATCGAGAAGCTGTCCCAGGTGATCAGCGCCTTGTTGCTCGTCTGCGTGATGACCGTGCTGTTGCTGCCATTGCTCGTGATCGTCGCGGAGCCCAGCACCACGGTGCCGCCGGTCGGATCGGCGTAAGCCCTGCCCAGACCCAGCACCGACAGGCAGGAGGTGCCCAGAAGGAGGGTTCGGACGAGGACGGCGCTGGTCTTGTTCATGGCTCTGTTCCGTTAAAAGCGCACGGCGAGATCGAGAAGAACTTTGCTGGCGGTCTTGCCACCGTCGCTGCCCAGCACGGCGTGCAACGTCTGCGCGCCTTCGAGCGACATGGTGATGTTGTGCGGAAACCAGAAGCGCAGGCCGCCGCCGGCCGAGATGATGTTCTGGTCTTTCAGCGTGGGATCCGGCTTGTACCAGGTCTGTGCTGCGTCGACATAGGTGTAGGGCTCGAGCACCTGGAGCCACGAATCCGAGAAGCGGAAATCGTAGCGCAGCTCGGCCGAGCCGCCGACGCCGCTGTCGCCGGTGATCGCGCCCGGATCGTAGCCGCGGCCCAATTGCGTCCCGCCGAAGGTGACCTGCTCGCCTGTGATCAGCCGGTCGGGGGAATACTGCCCCTGCACCGCGAACACCGTGCTGAAACCGTCGCCGAGCGGCAACGCGAGGCGCGAGAACGCCGTGAACTTGGTGAAGTCGAACAGCGCGCCGACGCGCGAGGCCATCGGCGAATGGTTGTCGGTGGCGCCGAGGAACGGCAGGCCCTGCGCCACGTCGAAGGTCGTCGTCCACACGCCGCCGCCCAGCACATTGCCGCGCTGATAGGAGCCGCCGATGTCGAACACGCGCCACTGGTCGTGGCTGATGCCGGTGCCCAGCACGTCGACGCGCGCGTCCTGCAAGGTAAGGCCGCCATCGAGCAGCAAGGTCTCTTCGCGGGTGCGGATCACCGGATAGGTCAAACGCGGGCCGACCGCGTAGGAATCCGTCAGCACGTTGAACGCGCTCAGCGTCGAGCCCGGCTCGCCATGCGTGACGCTGGCGATCAGGCTGCCGACCAAGCCGTCATCGCCGATGGCGCGGCGGTAGCGCAGCGTGCCGGCGATCTGCTCCAGCGAGGTCGGGGCCGAGGTGACGGTGGCGGCGAGCTGGTCGGCGCCGAAGATGCCGTTGAACTCGACATCGCCCTGCACCGTCCAGATGCCGGAGAAGCGCGAGCCGCGATTGTCGACCGCGAGGCCGCCCTGGATCGGCTCCTGCAGCACGTCGACCACGAGGTCGGAGGCGCCGGGCGTATCGGGCGAAGGCTTCAGCACGCCGGTCGCGGTGATGCCGGGAATGTCGTTGGTGAGCAGCAGCCCGCGCTCCATGGTCGGGAGCGTCAGGGGATGTGCGACCTGCGCGGCGGCGAGATAGCCATGAACCAGCGAGCGCACATCAGAGTCGCCGCCCTGCACCGTCACCGCCGACAGATAGCCCTCGACGACATGGATGGTGAAGACGCCGTTGGCGACGCGCTGCGGCGGCACGAAGGCGCGCACCAGGAGGTAGCCGCGGGCGCGATACTCCGCCTCGATCTTGTCGGCGACGTCGAGGATGTCGCCGAGCGTGACCTCCTTGCCGAGCAGGCCCTGATAGAGCGGTTGGAAGGTCGAGGCCGGAATCGAGGTCGCGCCCGCGATCGTGATGCCGGTCAGCTTGAAGTGCACTTCATCGACCGCGCGCGGCACCGCCGAGCGATGCGGCGCGACGATGCTGAAATCGAAATCGGGCTGCGGCGGCGTCGCCGGGCCGGTGCGGTCGCGGCCGGGCGTCACCGCACCAGGCAGAGGCCCGCCGGGGATGACTTGCGCGGCGGCCGGCGTGGCGAGCGACAGCAACAGGGCCGCGGTCAGCGCGGCGAGCGCGCGCCGCTCGGGACGCTTGGGCAAAACGGAGATGCGTGACGTCTGCAACGGAAACTTCCCCCACTCACCCAAACGCCGACTCTGCGGGGAGCGGCATGCCCCCCACAAAATATAAGATTCATATACCGCGCAATGTACCGATTTCCCGCGCCGCAACAATTACATAGTAAGAAAACCGTCTTCATTTGGCCGATTTGTGGCCGGAACCGCAGTTGGTCACACCGAAAAGTTCCCGAATACCCGTATCGGGACAACCGGGACGGGAGGCAATCTATCCTCCCCCGTTTACGGGGGGAGGATATCGGCGCCTCACATATATCAAGGGCAGGCACAGAAGCGACGTGCCCACGCCCCCATTTACCCTTCCCTAGGCATAATTATAGCGGCGCCCCCGCCATGCCCGGCGATTTCCCCTCGAAGCGCTTCGCACTGGAACCGTTCCTTATCGAACTCCCCGGCAGTGGAACACTGCCGGCCGCCTGTGGCCGGCGCGATTGCCTGTCCGGGCTCGGGCCCCTCGCCATCGCCAGCGCGCATTTCCTGCAGCACCGAAAGCCGGCGCCCTCGGCGCTTTCGCGCGTCAGAAATTTATTTGCGCAAAAAGACGAGCGGCGCAAAACAGACTCTATCCCCGGCGCAAATCGAAAATCCGCGTCGTCCGTGGCTCCGCGTGAATCCCACGCGGGATAGAGCTATACGAAAATTATTTTCCAATTGCCCTTGAACCGAGTCGGTCAAACGACCATCTCTCCCATATCCCTACAGGTATGAGCTTAGTAAAATCCGCGAACGAACCGCGCGATTTTCTCAATCTGTCATTCCCGCGAAAGCGGGAATCCAGTCTTCATCACAAGCGGCACTGGATGCCCGCCTTCGCGGGCATGACATGTCTTCAGCGCCTGCGAAATCACCGCCGCGATATGCGCGGCGTTGTCACCCTGGATCATGCTGCGGTGATCGCCGGGCACGGTGTACACGTCGAGCGCCGTGCAGCACGGCCGCCACAGACGCGCCGGATCGGCCATCGCCGAATCCGCGAGCTGCGGCACGATCAGCAGGATCGGACCGTCGTAATGCGTCGGCCGATACTGCGCGATCGCTTCCAGCGTCGCGTCATAGACGCCTTGCAGCGCCGGCGGAATCCGCACGCCTAGTTCGATGGGCTGCGACGGCCGCGACCCCAACCGCCACATCACGCGTCCCGCAAAGGACGCCGCCGCCCTGGCCGCATACGCCGTTCCATCGCGCAGCGTCATCGCGCGCAAGGCCGCAAGATGATGCCGCGCCCGCGTCTTGGCGTGATCGGCCCACACCGCGAACGGCCATTGCCGCGCATTGGTCTGGGTGTCGATCAGCGTCAGCGACACCGGCGCTTCGCCCGCACCCTGCAAACGCCGCGCGATCTCGAACGCGGTGAGCCCGCCGGAGGAATAGCCGGCCAGATGATACGGACCATGCAGAAACGCCACGCGGATCGCCGCGAGATAGTCGTCCGCCATCGCGGCAATCGAGCGGTTGGGTGCCTCACGGCCGTCGAGCCCGCGCGCCTGGATGCCGTAGACGGGACCCTGGAAATCGAGTTGCCGGCCGAAACCGAACAGCTCCATCACATTGCCGCCGACGCCGTGCACGATGAACAGCGGCGCGCCGTCACCGTCGCGGATTTTCACCAGCGGCGAGAACGGCGCGGTATCGTGCCCATCGATGGCTGTGGCCAGCGCCGCGACGGTCGGCGCGGAATAAATCAGCGTCACGGGAAGCTCGCGTCCCAGCGCCTCCTCGATGCCGAACATCAAGCCGAGCGTGGACAGCGAATCGCCGCCCAGATCGAAGAAATCGTCATGCCGACCGACCGACTCCAGATCGAGCACGCGCCGCCAGATCGCAGCGACTGCGTTTTCGGTCTCGCCCTGCGGCGCATCGTTGCTGCCCACCGTCGAAACGGCTTCACGCCGCTGCCAATCCTCGTCGAGCGCCGCGAGTCCTGCCGCATCGAGCTTGGCGCTCGCCAGCCGCGGCACCGCCTCGATAGGGTGGATACGCTGCGGCTGCAGCGCCGCCGGCACCGCATCGCGCAGCGCCAGCTTGAGCGTCGCCGGATCGGCCGCGCCGACCACATAAGCGATCAGCCACCAGCCATGGCCGACGCGGCGCGCCTGGACCGCGGCATCCACCACGCCCTGCTGGCGGCGCAGCGCCGCTTCGAGTTCGCCGGGCTCAACGCGCTGGCCGCGAATCTTGATCTGACGATCCTTGCGGCCGACCAGGTCGACCAGCCCGTCGGCGCGCAGCCGCACCAGATCGCCGGTGCGCAGGATGCGGCACGATGGATCGTTCGGATCGGCCGGAAAATCGCTTCCGTCGCAGCGCCCGCCCAGCCAGCGGCCGAGCGCGACATAAGGCGAGCGCACCACGAGTTCGCCCGCCTCGCCCGGCGCCACCGCGTCACCATCGTCGCCGACAATCGCAAGCGCGTTGCCGGCCAGCGGGTAACCGAGCGGCACGCGGCTGCCTTCTTGCGGAAAACCGGGCGGCACGAACCATTGCATGATCGGCGCTTCGGTCGAGCTGTAGCCGAGCTCGATGCGGCAGTCGGGCGGCAGCCAGGCGCGCAACGCCTCGACGTCGCTCCACAGCACCGCGTCGCCGCCGACGCGAACGACGCGCAACGAGGACGGCGCCACGCCAGCGCCCAGCTGCATTAGCGAGCGTAACAGCGCCGGCACCGCATAGACCATCGTGATGCCATCGAGGCGCGCAAGGATTTGTCGCGCTCCGGCGCGCTGCACGTCGATCAGATGCAGCGTCGCGCCGCTAAGGAGCGCTGTCAGTCGCTCCCGGAGGCCCGCAATGGTGCATTCGGAACTGAGCGGCAGAAAGCGGTCGTCAGCATTGACGTGCGCCGCCTGGACATACTGTGCCACGCGTCGCAGCAGTGCACGCTGGCTGTTGACGATGCCCTTCGGTTTGCCCGTGCTGCCCGAGGTGAACAATACGAAAGCCGGCTCGTCCGGACCGAGCACCGCCAATGGCGCGGACGGCGAAGCCGACGCTGCCTGTTGCGAAAGATCGATGCGATGCAAGCCATCCGGCGCCAGTGCCGCGCTCTCGGCGTCGTCGAAGCGCCCGACGATCGCCGCCATGCCGGAATCGGCGATGACGCTCGCCAGCCAGGCCTGCGGATAATGCGCATCGAGCGGCACGAACACGCGTCCAGCCTCGAGACAGGCGAGAAGCACAAGCGGAAATTCCGCCGATGCCGGCAAAAGGATTCCGACGAGATCGCCCGGCGCGGTCTCGCTCGCGATCCGCGCCGCCAGTGCCGCGACCGTCGCCTGCGCCTCGCGATAGGTCAGCCGCCGCGTGCCGTCATCGACCGCGACGCGGTCCGGATGCGCCGCCGCGACGGCATGAAACCGCGCCGCGATCGGCATCGCGAGATCGGCATCGGACCACGGCACGCAATCGCGCCCCGCCGGACCATTCCAGTCCAGCGCGTAGTTCGATCCGTCCAGCCATGGCGTGGTGAAACGGTGCAGCACGGTTTTCGCCGATTATCCAAAGCGGGACGCTAATCCGCGCAACGACAACAAATCCTGAAAGCGCAAATCCCATTCCGGGACAGGCACGGTCCATGCAGAACCTCCGCTTGCAGGGAACATTCCCGCCGAAACCGATGGTCTGACGACCCGTTTTGATCCAACAGGAGAAACGCCATGCTCCACGTTGACACCGCCGCCCTCGCCGCCGTCCCGGCAAACGACAGCGAAGCTCCCGCGCTGCCCTATCTGAAGCCGGCCGAACAGCCCTTCCCCAAGATGATCGGCCTCGAAATTACTGAAGCGACCAAGACCCGCGTGCGCGCCACTCTGGCGGCGCGCAACGAGCTGTGCCGCTCCGGCGGCACGCTGCATGGCGGCGCCATCATGTCGCTGGCAGATATCGTCGCCTCCTGCGGCGCCTATCTGAATCTGCCCGAAGGCGCGGCGACCACCACCATCGAGAGCAAGACAAATTTCATCGGCGCAGCCAAGGAAGGCGGCGCGATCTACGCCGAATCCGTGCCGCTCCATGTCGGCCGCCGCAGCTCGGTATGGCAAACCAACGTCACCCGCGAAGATGGCAAGCTCGTCGCGGTCGTGATCCAGACGCAGATGGTGATTTAAACCACCGCGCGCAAAAAATTCCGCTGTCATCCTCGGCGAGCCGTGCGAAGCACGGCGAGGGAAGGGGATGACAGCGTTACTTGTTTCAAGCAGATTGCGAGATGACTCCACAACCGGTCTCTCCATGTCTCCCACCACCCAAACCGATCCCTATGCCCGCGCCGCCGCGAAGTTCGCGCTGTCGTGCAAGCTCGCCAGCATCCAGGCGCTGATCGACTGGGATGCGCAGACCAACATGCCCAAGGACGGCGCCTGGGCGCGCGGCGAGCAGATCGGCGCGCTCGCCGAGGTGACCTCCGACCTCACCGGCACACCGGAGATCGGCGCGCTGCTCGACGAGGCGCAGGGCTATGCCGACGCACTCGACCCCGCCGACCGCGCCAATCTCGCCGAGATGCGCCGGCTCTGGGTCCATCGCGCCGCGGTGCCCAAGGAATTGGTGGTCGAACGCGCCCGCGTTTCGCAGGCGCTGCAAGCCGTCTGGCTCGAGGCCAAGCCGAACAGCGACTACGCCGCCTTCGCGCCCGGCTTCAAGAAACTGATGGCGATCCACAAAGAGGTCGCCGCCGCGAAAGCCGCGGCGCTGAACCTCAAGCCCTATGACGCGATGATCGACGAGGACGATCCGGGCCTCACCATGGCGGCGATCGATCCGATCTTCGACGACCTCGCGGCGAACCTGCCCGGCATCCTCGCCGCGGTGCGCGAGCGCCAGACAAGCTGGCCGGATGTCATCGAATTCAGCGGCGATTTCTCGATTGCGAAACAGAAGGCGTTGTCGGAGCATCTTGCCGTCGTCGTCGGCCATTCGCCCAATTCCAGCCGCATCGACACCGCGCCGCATCCCTTCTCGATGGCGCACTCGCCGGGCGATGTGCGCTTCACGACGCGCTACAGCGAGGACAAGTTCCGCTACTCGGTGACCGCGACGCTGCACGAGGCGGGGCATTCGATGTATGAGCTCAATCTGCCCCGTAGCCTCGCCTTCTCACCGGTCGGCTTCGCGCGCGGCGCGTCGGCGCATGAAAGCCAGTCGCTGATGCTGGAGATGATGGCCGGCCGATCCAAGGAGTTCCTGGCGTTCCTCGCGCCGCTGCTGCACGACTATCTCGGCGGCGACGCGGCGTGCTGGGCGCCGAAGAACGTGCTCAATTTCTTCCGCCGGGTGGACGACGATTTCATCCGCGTCAACGCCGACGAGATCGCCTATCCGCTGCACGTCATCCTGCGCTACCGGCTGGAGCAGGCGCTGCTTTCGGGCGACCTCAGCGTCGACGACGTTCCCGGTGCGTGGAACGAGATGTTCGGCAAGCTGTTCGGCCGCGTGCCGCCCAACCACGCCAAGGGTTGCCTGCAGGACATCCATTGGGCGGCCGGCCTGTTCGGCTATTTCCCGAACTATGCGCTCGGCGAAGCGCTCGGCGCGCAGCTGTTCGAGCGCGCCTGCGCCGACGATGCTGCGATCCTGCCGGGGCTCGGTCAGGGCGACTTCAAGCCTTACTTCGCCTGGGTCAAACCGCGCATCCACGAACAGGCCAGCCTGAAAAGCTTCGACGACATCGTCGTCGCAGCGACCGGGCGGAAATTATCCGGCGACGCGCTGAAGCGGCATCTGAAGACACGCTATCTGGACGAAGCGCTGGACTAGATCCGCCAAAGCGTGCTGTCGCGCAGCGCCTGGTAGAACTCCGGCGTGTAGGCCTTCTCCGGCGCCGCGCGCACCTGGGCGTCGAGGAATTCGGCGTCCTTGCCGACCAGGATGCGCCAGCGCTCGGTGCGGACGCCGTCGAGGATGATCGTCGCTGCCTGTGCCGCGCTGGTCGGGGCGTTGTCGCGGAACGCGTCGCCCTGCGCCTTGACCATCGCGCGGACCTGGTCGTCGCCCATCTGGGAGAGATCGACGCCCTGCACGCCCAGCGCCTTGCGCACCGCCGCGACGTTGATATTGCCGCCGCTCAGGATCTCGCGCGAATTGTTGGCGATCTCGGTGCCGATATGGCCGGGCATCACGACGGAGCATTTGATATGCGGCGCGTTGACCGCGAGGTCGGTGATCAGCGCCTCGGTGAATCCTTTTACCGCGAACTTCGCGGCGGCATAAGCGGTATGCGGCCGGCCCGGACCGATCGAGGCCCAGAACCCGTTGACGCTGGAGGTATTTACGATATGGCCTTCGCTCGCCTTCATCAGCAGCGGCAGGAAGGCGCGCACGCCATGATAGACGCCGCCCCAGCAGACGTTGAACGTCTTCTCCCACTGCGTGCGGTCCTGGTTGACGATGCTGCCGCCACCGCCGATGCCGGCATTGTTGATCAGAAGATGGATGTGATCGGTGTCGAGCTCCTTGCGCACCGCGTCGGCCCAGGCGAACACCTGGTCCTCAATCGAGACATCGGCGACATAGGTGACGACACGGGTGCCCTGCGGCGCGTGCTCCAGCGCCAGGCGCTGGGTCTGCGCCATGTTCGGCCCGGATACGTCGCACATCGCGACCGAGCAGCCCTCCGCCGCGAGCTGCAGCGCCAGTTCGCGTCCCATGCCCGTGCCGCCGCCGGTAATGACCGCGATCTTGCCTGCGAAATCCTTCATGGCCGTTCCTTCCCGAATGGTTGTTGGGATGGATTGGAGCTTTTACCCTCCCCTTGAGGGCAGGGGAATCGCATATGGGATTTTCTGAGGTCTTGCGGGTTTTTTGAGACTGGATTCTGAAGGTATCTCCTGATTCGAAGGGAGATACGGATGAAGCGGTTTGCCCGGTGTTTTTCGAAGCTG
>DATAZZ010000047.1:0-1833 GCA_036271735.1 Rhizomicrobium sp. | reverse complement strand
GCTGTCGACAAGCTTTCGGTAATCGTGCATCGACAGGATGCGATCCATGATGTGACCGGACGCCTGCAAGTCCTCGATCGTCTCGAATAACGGGACGATATTGATCGCGCTGCGGCCGGAGGGATCGACGAGACCGACCTCTTTCAGCAATACCGCCACCTCCAGCATGTCGGAGATGCCCTTGCACATCGAGATGATGCATTGGGGTATCGCTTCAGCGCCGTACTTGGCGTGCGCCTCGGCGGCGGCCCGGAACACCGCGAGTTCGCCAATGGTTTCCTCGCTGTACTTGACAAAGGCCGAGGCCAGCGGTCGCGTATTGTGGAGTTCATCGGCGAGAAGCGCAATCCGCGCCTCCTCGTTCATCGCCAGATAGGATTTGCCGGGCATCGCCGCATCGATCAGTTCGGCGATCGTGCGTTCATGCACCGCCGAATTCTGACGAATATCGAGCCGCGCCAGATGAAAGCCGAAACAGTCCACGGCGCGCCGGAGGTGGCGCAGGCGGCCCCGCGCGATCACGCGCGAACTATTCGCCATCAGTGAGCGGCTGAGAATATCGAGATCGGCCTGGAATTCTCCGGCATTGGCGTAGGGCGCGGCCTCGCCGACCGCGGCGCGCGTGGTCTCGACCTCAAGCCGCGCGGCGGTGGCCGTCAGTCTTGCAAAGATGCCCGAGACAGCCAGCCGGTATGGCTCGCCGCTTCGATGCGGCGACTTGTCGGGCGAACTCTCGGCCAGCGCCCGCAGGTCCTTTGAGACGTCGGCGAGGTGCGCGGCGAGCGAAAGCTCGGAGCCGAGGATATGCAATTCGTCGAGGTAAAAGCGAATGACCCGGCTCGACTGCATCTTCAGTGTGCCGCGCATCACCTCGGCGGTGACAAACGGATTACCGTCACGGTCGCCGCCGATCCAGCTTCCCATCTTCAGGAAGGATGCGAGTTCGCCCTGAGTCGCGCCCTCGCCCTCGTTCAGCCGGTCTTCCAGCCGGCAATGCAGCCGGGGAACCTCGTGCAGGAAGGTGTAATCGTAAAACGACAAGCCGTTGGCGACTTCGTCGAGCACGGTCAATCGGGTGCGGCGCAAGATATTGGTTTGCCACAGCGTCAGCACGGCACGCCGCAACTGCTCGTCGCTGGCGGCAAGTTCCTCCGGCGTGAACTGCACGCGCTCGCGGTGGTCGAGAACCGCCGCGATTTCCATTTCGCGGTCCATGGTACTTTTGCGGCGGACCTCGGTCGGATGTGCCGTCAGCACCGGACTAACCAGGGCCGACGCAAAGAACTTGCGCAACTTTGCAGCGCCGAGGCCGGCGGTCCGCGCATGCAACAGCGTCCGCGCCAGTGTCCCCGGCCGCGGCGCTTCGCCGGCCTTGGAGCTTTGGCGCATCCGGCGAATATTGTTCTGGTCTTCGGCGATGTTGGCGAGGTGCGAGAAGTAACTGAAGGCACGAACAATGCGCAGCGTCTGGCTGATCGACATGCTGTCGAGAATGAGCTCGAGTTCGCCCCTCGCCGCCTTGTCGTCGCCGCGATGGAACCTGATCGATGTCTGGCGGATGCGCTCGACCAGATCGAAGACGTCGGCGCCTTCCTGGTCGCGGACGGTATCGCCCAGAATACGTCCGAGCAGGCGGATGTCGTTCCGCAGCCGGACGTCTTCCTCAAGCGCAGCGCTTTCCTCGCTGCGGCTGGATTCCAGCCCGTTTTCAGAAAGCACGATCTGAGAGGACATCGCTGAAATGCTCCGGAAGCTGGCGGCTCTCTTGAGTCGCAATTTTTGCGGCGCAACGCAAGGCCAAGAAACAGGCGAGCCGCCGGCTCGCGCCACGCC
>DATAZZ010000046.1:0-2275 GCA_036271735.1 Rhizomicrobium sp. | reverse complement strand
AATGCCGCGATAGGGGCGCGATATCGCTAGTCCCATCGCGTTTGAGGGCGAGCGCCTTGACCGTGTTGTCCCGGCTAGTCCGCCTCGCTTGGCTTAGGCGGAGGTTCTTATTTTGCAATACCTCAAGCGCTTGATTTTGCGTGCATTTCGCCTCGAAATGGTCCTCGATTGTAGCCATGTAAAATAGCAGAATGCGCTTGATTTAACGGAGATCATGCGCTATCAAGCCGCCATGTATGTTGAGACCGTCCCCAACCGCGGCTCGCCGCCCGCCATCCTGCTGCGCGAGAGCTTTCGGGAGGGCAAGAGCGTGCGCAAGCGCACACTGCTCAACCTTTCGAACTGGTCGGCCGAGCACATCGAGGGCCTGCGCGGCGTCCTGAAGGGCGGCATCGTCGTTCCCGCCGGGCGCGAGGCCTTCGCCGTCCAACGCTCGCTCCCGCACGGCCACGTCGCCGCCGCGTTGGGCATGGCCCGCGCTATCGGCCTGGACCGGTTGCTCGGCCCCAAGAACAAGCGCGAGCCCAACCGGCCGCGCGATCTGGTGCTGGCGATGATCGTCAGCCGCATCATCGCGCCGGCCTCCAAGCTGGCGACCGCCAAAGCGCTCGATCCGGCCACCGCGGCCTCGAGCCTGGGCGTCGAACTCGGCCTGGGCGAGGTGGGCGAGAGCGAACTCTACGCGGCGCTCGATTGGTTGCACGAACGCCAGGGCGCCGTCGAGGCCGCGCTCGCCAAGCGCCATCTGAAGGGCGGGACGCTGGTGCTCTACGACGTGTCGTCGAGCTACGTCGAAGGGCGCTGCTGCCCGCTGGCCAAGCGCGGCTACAACCGCGACGGCAAGAAGGGCAAGGCGCAGATCGTCTATGGCCTGTTATGCGCCGCCGACGGCTGCCCGATCGCCATCGAGGTGTTCGAGGGAAACACCGGCGACCCCAAGACTGTGGCGGACCAAGTCGCCAAGCTGAAACAGAGGTTCGCGCTCGAGCATGTCGTGCTGGTCGGCGATCGCGGCATGATCACGCAGGCGCGCATCGACGAGGATCTGCGCCCGGCCGGCCTCGACTGGATCACTGCGCTGCGCGCGCCCGCCCTGCAAACCCTGGCGAATGGCGGCGTCCTGCAAATGTCGCTGTTCGACGAGCGCGACATGGCGGCGATCACCTCGCCCGACTTCCCCGGCGAGCGGTTGATCGTCTGCCGCAATCCCGATCTGGCGCGCGAGCGCGCCCGCAAGCGCGAGGAGCTACTCGTCGCCACCGAGCGCAATCTCGGCAAGATCGCCGCCGCTGTCACGCGCGAGAAGCGGCCGCTGCGCGGCGCGGCGAAGATCGGCGTCAAAGTCGGCGCCGTGCTCGACAAATACAAGATGGCCAAACATTTCGATCTCACGATCGCCGACGCGCAGCTGGCCTGGCGTCGCAAGACCAATCAAGTCGTCGAGGAGGCCGCGCTCGACGGGCTCTACGCCGTGCGCACCAGCCTGCCGGCCGACGCCATCGACGACAAGGCCACGGTGCGCGCCTACAAATCACTCAGCATGGTGGAACGCGCGTTTCGCTGTCTGAAGACCGTCGATCTGCACGTTCGCCCGATCTACCACTGGTTGGAGGATCGCGTCCGCGCCCACGTGTTCCTGTGCATGCTCGCCTACTATCTGGAGTGGAGCCTGCGCGCGCGCCTAGCCCCGATGCTCTATGACGACGACGACAAGGAGGCCGCCGCGGCGTTGCGCGACAGTCCGGTCGCCAAGGCGCACCGCTCGCCACGCGCCGTCGCCAAGAAGGCCACCGGAAGAACCGCCGATGGCGCCCCCGTCCACAGTTTCCAAAGCCTGCTGGCCGACCTCGCGACCCTCGCCCGCAACACGGTCGTCACCGCCATCGCTCCCGACCGCCCCTTCACCGTCCTCACCCGCCCCACCCCCCTCCAGCAAAAGGCCTTCGACCTCCTGGCCATCCCCATCGCCTGTACCCACTAAACGAACCCACAATCAGGCTTGCCGCAAGCAAGATCAATGACTTGCGACGTCAGAAAATAAGAACCTCCGTTTAGGCGGCCGGGGATCAGGTGTGAAAGGCACGAACTATTGAAATTGCCTCAGCATCCAGAGCCAGAAGAAAGGGCGGGGGTGGCCCGTCGCGGACCTCTCGCACGAAAAGCAACCCAACGAGGGTATCAGAACCAGTAAGAGTCGGCCGCAGGCCAACCAATTCGGCTTTTGCCGCAACCCGAAGCCACCGCCTTTAGGCGGTGGAGTATTCATTTCGGGATA
>DATAZZ010000045.1:0-1868 GCA_036271735.1 Rhizomicrobium sp. | reverse complement strand
GCCGGCCGCGTCGCGCGGGCGCGGCGGATCGCCTGGACGGCGGGCGTGATCTCGTTCACCGCCGTCGGCATCGTCGGCGCCGTGATCGCGGTGTTCCCGGATCTGTGGGTCAATCTCTTCACCTCAGATGCCAGCGTGCGCGCCGCCAGCCACCAATATCTCTCGACGGCGGCGCCGATGTACGCGTTCATCGGGCTCGCCTCATCGATGTATTTCTCGTCGCAAGGCGCGGCCAGGATGTTGGGGCCGGTGCTGGCGCAAACCGCGCGGCTGTTGTTCATCGCCGGCGGCGGCTGGTGGCTGTCGACGCACGATGCCACGGCTGCGAATTTCTTCCGCCTGGCGTCGCTCTCGATGATCGTGCTCGGCACCTTGTCGTCGCTCAGTGTCGTGCTGACGCGCTGGGGTCCACGTGGCGGCCCGGTGCCGGCGGTTCGTCCGGCGCTGTCATGAGCACATTCACGGCGACATCCGCACCGCCGTAAAATCCGTCACCAGCCGCCAGTTCGCGCCCTGGTCGGCCGAGACCTCGGCCAGCCAGCGAAACGAATTCGGCGTGATCCCGGTGAAGCGCCAGCGTGCCAACAGGCCGTCCGCGTCGGTCCCGAGCTGGACGATTTCGCCATCCTGCTCGCGGCCGATCATCTGCAGGAAATTCCTCCGGACCGGATCGGTCCACTGCACGCGCCATGCGTCGATATCGGGGTCGTAGACCCGCAGCGTCGTGCCGTAGGAATTGACATTGGCGGCGGCATCGCCCCGGCGCAATTCGCCGCGCGGCGGCACGATCCAGACGTCCTGCACGGCGCGGCCCTCCAGCGCCCAGCCGAAATGCCACTCGCCCTTGCGACGGCGCGGCGTGCCGTCGGAGGCGAATTGCGTGACGTCGAGATCCCACGAGCCGACGAAGCGCCCGTAGAGATCCATCTTGCCGGCGCGGTCGGCCGCGGGGCCGTCGGCGCCGAGCGCGTCCAGGAAGGCGGAGCCGGTCATCGGCGTTCTCCCAATGCCTGCTGCATCGCGAGCGCGGCCTGGTCCATCTGGCTTTCGATGTAAGGCGCGATCTCGTGGGGCAGCACATCGACGGTCCAGCGCAGCCGGCTGTTCGCCGCGCCATCAGGGACGATCTCGACCGCGGCGTTGTAGTGCTTCACCCGCTCGTTGCAGATGGCGTAGACCAGCCGCCGCCGCGTCTCGTCGCAATCGACCAGCATTTCGCGCGCGACATTGCCGTTGGCGAACGTCACGATGCGCGCATCGCCATCGAGTTTGGCTTCGACCACGAAGCCCGGCGCCAGCCGCTCTACCGCGCCGAAGTCGCGAACCACGGCCCAGACGCGGTCGGGCGAGGCATTGATGGGGATGTCTCTGCGGAGGGAAGCCATGATGGGGTTTCCTTGAATGCTCCCCTCCCCCTTGCGGGGAGGGGTCGGGGGTGGGGGTTCTCGAGGGACTACGCCTGTGGCTACCCCCCACCCCGACCCTCCCCCGCAAAGGGGGAGGGAGAAGCAAGAGCGCCTCGCAAGGACGAAGTGGCGCGGTTTCGCCTTACACGCACACCGCCTCGACGTTGTTGCCATCGGGATCGATCAGGAACGCCGCATAATAGGTCGGGCTGTAATCGGCGCGGGGCCCCGCGGCGCCGTTGTCCTGGCCGCCGGCTTTTATCCCCGCGGCATGAAACTTTTTGACCGCGGCGTGGTCGGGCGCGCTGAAGGCGATATGGCTGCCGGGACCAGTGGAACCCTTGTGCAGATAGAGCCACAGCGCGGGCGCGCCCTTTGGCCCGAAGCCTGCGCCGGAATCGTCGCGCGAGCACAGCCCATAACCGAGCGGCGCCAGCACCTCGGTATAGAACTTCACGCTGG
>DATAZZ010000044.1:0-2427 GCA_036271735.1 Rhizomicrobium sp. | reverse complement strand
TCCATGATCGCTTGAACTCCGCCGAAAAACAGCGCGCGTTTGCCAATTGGATAGGTAGCAAGAAAAGCGCCGATGCTGGCGGGCGTCCGGACGCGCAACGCTGATTGTTGGGGGTAGGGTTAATGCTATCAGGCGTGAGCGTCCTGCATCACCGCGCGCCGCGTTAGCTTTACCGTTTCCATCAGCAAGGCCTCGCCGGCATCGACCAGTTGTTCCAGCGTGATGTCGGACGAGCTTTCGCGTGCGGCGCCGTCGCGCGCAGTCAATGGAACGTGAATGAACGAGGCGAGCGCCGGTCCGTCCGGCTGTTGTGTTGCCTCGATCGCGCGCCAGCTCAGGTAGTTGCAGAGATAGGCGCCGGCATCGCGCGAAAGCCGGGCGTCGATACCGGTTGAGCGCGCCGCTTGCAGCAGGTTGGCCGTGTGCGGCCCGAACGACATGGCATCCGCGCCGCGCACAATCGACGTCTGTTGCGCGCGGTTGCCATCCGCGTCCGGCAGCTGTGTGGTGACAATGTTGCGGGCACGCGTCTCGATGCGAAGGTGAGCCGTGCGGCTGGCGAGCCCGAACATCAACAGCGCCTGCGGACGCAGTCGCGTGATCAACTCCGGGAGTTCGCGATCGACCGTATGGTAGGTGACGTGGAAAATGTGATCGCTCAGCGCGACGCCGTCGAGCGCTGGCCGGCGCAGATGCGCCAGCCGTCGGACGAGCGGGGTGGTCGGATTGAACGACGCACCGGGAAACGGGCCGAAGCCGGTGACGAGGATACGCAAGGCTTCGCCCATCAGAGCATCTCGGCGATCTGTTCGGCCGCGAGCGCCGGCGAAATGCGGCCGCCAGCCACGTCGGTTTCGATCCGCTTCACTTTGGCTCGGACCGAAGCGTCGGCGCGCAGCCGCGCCATCGTGAGTTGCTCCAGCATCGACCACATCCATCTCACCTGCTGTTGCTGCCGGCGCGCGGCGAATTCGCCCGAGGCGTTCATGGCGGTGCGGTGATCGAGGATGTTTTGCCAGAGCGTATCGATGCCGGCGCCGGTCAGCGCCGAATAGGTCACGACCGGCGGATGCCAATGTTGGGAGCGCGGCGAGAGGATATGCAGCGCGCTGCGATACTCGCCCGCCGCCAGATTGGCGCGTTTGACGTTGTCGCCGTCGGCCTTGTTGACCGCGATCATGTCGGCGAGCTCGACGAGACCCTTCTTGATGCCTTGCAGTTCGTCGCCCGCGCCGGGCAGCATCAGCGCCAGGAAAAAGTCGGTCATGTCGCAGACCGCGGTCTCGGACTGGCCGATGCCGACAGTTTCCACCAGCACCACGTCGAAGCCCGCGGCTTCGCACAGCAACATCGCCTCACGCGTCTTCGCCGCGACGCCGCCGAGCGTGCCGGAGGTGGGCGAGGGACGAATATAGGCCATGTCGGAGGCGGACAGCCGCGCCATGCGGGTCTTGTCGCCGAGGATGGAGCCGCCGGTTCGCGCCGAGGAGGGATCGACCGCGAGCACCGCAACCTTGTGACCGCGCTCGATCAGGGACATGCCGAGCGCGTCGATGGTGGTGGATTTTCCGACGCCCGGCGAGCCGGTGATGCCGACCCGGACCGCCTTGCCGGTCTCGGGCAACAGCGCCTGGACCAATTCGCGTGCCGCCGCCTGATGGTCGCCGCGGCGGCTCTCGATCAGCGTGATCGCGCGCGCCAGTGCCGCGTGGTGGCCGGCTCGGAGGTCGGTAGCAAGGGCTTTGATATCCAGCGGGGCTTTCTTCGGCAAGGGCATGCCCTGCTTTACAACGGCTGATCGACGGAGGCGAGGGGAAGCGCTTACTCCGCCGCTTCGCTGTGCCCCAATCGCGCGTTCAGCTTGTGGATCAGTTCTTCCGCGGCATCGGCAATCACCGTGCCGGGCGGGAAGATCGCCTCCGCGCCGGCCTTGTAGAGCGCATCGTAGTCCTGCGGCGGAACCACGCCCCCAATGATCACCATGATGTCCTCGCGGCCGTGCTTCTTCAACGCGGCCTTAAGCTCGGGCACGGCGGTGAGATGCGCTGCCGCCAGCGACGACACGCCGAGAATATGCACGTCGTTCTCGATCGCCTGTCGGGCTGCCTCGTCGGCGGTCGCAAACAGCGGCCCGATATCGACGTCGAAGCCGACATCCGCAAAGGCCGATGCGATCACCTTCTGGCCGCGGTCGTGACCGTCCTGACCGATCTTGGCGACGAGGATACGGGGCCTTCGTCCCTCCGCCTCCTCAAAGGCGTCGATCAGCGCCTGCACCTTCTCGACGCGGTTGGACATGGTCGAGGACTCCCGTTTGTAGACGCCGGTGATGGATTTGATTTCGGCGCGATGGCGGCCGAACACCTTTTCCATCGCGTCTGAAATTTCGCCGACGGTCGCCTTGACGCGCGCGGCATCGATGGCGAG
>DATAZZ010000043.1:0-2019 GCA_036271735.1 Rhizomicrobium sp. | reverse complement strand
TACAGCTCCGCCCGACAGCACACGCAGCGCACCCACCCGTCAACCCGCCGGTAACGAGTTTTGTTTACGCTCCACAAACCATAAGCCCCGTGTGTGGCGGGCTTGTCGAGCGAGTGGCGTAGCATGCGTTTCAAGGTTCTGGTTTCGGTTGTTCCATTGATCGCTGGCGCCATCCTCGCCCGTGTCGAGTTGATGCCGGGCCCGCGTCCGTGCATCGCCATCGGCGATCGGTCGGTGCAGATCGCCTCGATGCCCTGGCACGCCGACCTCCATATCGCCTTCACCGACGATCCGGCCAATGCCACCGTGCGCGTCCAGGTCGCCGACAGCCCTGAGGGCGCCGATTTCGCCGTGGTCGATGACGTCGACAGCGCCGAGGACAATGCCTGCGCCATCAATCCGGCGACGCAGTTCATCGCGATTTCGAACGAACCTTCCGGCACGGCGCAGGTGATCTATCTGTCGGCCAATGGGCCAGCCGACTACCGCGTGTTCGTCAAGTCAAAGAGCTTCACGGCGCGCGAAGCCGCCGCCCTGATCGTCGGCGCCAGCGGCGGACATCCGCGCCTTGCGGCATCGCTGTAGCGCAGGGTTCCGGGATCGCCTTGCAGGGGCGTCTTAACGTTTCATCAACCCTGTTCTCATCACGGCGGCTGGCGGCCCCTCCCCTCAAGCACTTCGCAAGGTCGCCGCCGCATCGTCTTCCGCAAGCGGGGACATAAAGACAAGAACGGGACAGTCGGACATGGGGAAGAATTTCCGGATCAGGATGCGCCTCCGCCGCTTCACGCGACGTCATCCTTGGCTCGTGTTCTCGGTCCGCTCCTTCATGATCTTTTCCGCCGCGTTCGGCGGCGCCTATGGCTTCATCGCCGGCAGCCGGTCGGAGCATTCCGGCTACAATCCCAACGCTTTTGCGATCGGCGCCAGTTTCCTGTTCGCGCTCGCCTGCCTCGCACTGGCGACCCTCAGCATGCGGCTGCGTTGGGTGAACCGCAGGCTTCGCAAGCTCGCGCTGCACAACGAAGCGCTGGTCGACCGCAATTGGGAACTCAAGGAAGCCGAGGAACGCTCCCGCAGCCTGTTCGAACAGCAGGGCGACCTGATCGTGCTGCGTGATGCCGACGGCAATATCACCTTCGCCAACGATGCCTATTGCGAACTCGCCGGCCGGACCCGCGAAGCGCTGATCGGCAGCCGCTTCGCGCTCACCGTGGTGGAGCAGGGCGATTCCGCGATCGAGGCCAACGGCACCCGGGTGCACGACCAGAAAGTCGCAGGACCCCTGGGTCCGCGATGGATCGCCTGGCGCGAGGGCCTCGTCCGTCTGGACGCGGGCCAGCCGGCGGAAATGCAAGGCGTCGGACGCGACGTCACCGATCGCACCGAAACCGAGCGCGCACTGAGCGAGGCGCGCGACCACGCGGACGCCGCCAACCGCGCCAAGTCCCGCTTCCTGGCGATGGCGAGCCACGAGATCCGCACCCCGCTCAACGGCATTATCGGCATGAGCGGGCTGCTGCTCGATACGCCGCTGACGCCGGAACAGATGACCTATGCGAGGGCGGTGAAAACCTCGGGCGATGCGCTGATATCGCTGATCGAGGAACTGCTCGACTATTCCAAGATCGAGGCCGGCAAGATCGACCTCGAGCAACGCCCGTTCGTGCTCTCCGCGCTGATCGAGGACATCACCGAACTACTGGCGCCCCGCGCGCAGGCGCGCTCACTCGAGATCGCCGCCTATGTCGACGAGCGGCTGCCGATGCAGGTGGTCGGCGACGCCGCCCGCCTGCGGCAGGTGCTGCTCAACCTCGCGGGCAATGCCATCAAGTTCACCTCGGCGGGCGGCGTCGCGCTGATCGCCG
The DNA here is from genome assembly GCA_036271735.1 of Rhizomicrobium sp. GTDB lineage: Bacteria > Pseudomonadota > Alphaproteobacteria > Micropepsales > Micropepsaceae > Rhizomicrobium. The sequence goes on along the minus strand of DATAZZ010000043.1, from coordinate 151 downwards.
AGCCCGGCATCTGGCCCAACGAAATCAGTTTCCTGGTGCGCGACACCGGCATCGGCATCGCGCCGGAAGCGCGCGAGCGCATCTTCCGCGAATTCGAACAGGCCGACGAGCGCATCGGGCGCAACTACGGCGGCACCGGCCTCGGGCTCAG
>DATAZZ010000042.1:0-1570 GCA_036271735.1 Rhizomicrobium sp. | reverse complement strand
CCGTCATTTATGCGGGCGAGGCGCATTCCCATCTCCTTGCGGGATCATGGACCGTTGACGTGACCTATGACCTGGTCTGCGCAGCGCGCGAGGATGCGGACAATGCCGTGCAATTCCGGCGTGGCTGGTTTTTGGGAGACGGCACCGGCGCGGGGAAGGGCCGTCAGGTCGCCGGCATCCTGCTCGACAACTGGCTGAAGGGCCGACGCCGCGCGGTGTGGATCAGCAAGTCCGACAAGCTGATCGAGGACGCCCAGCGCGACTGGTCGGCGCTCGGCATGGAACGGCTGCTGGTCACGCCGTTGTCACGCTTCCGCCAGGGCACGCCGATCCGTCTGGAGCAGGGCGTCCTTTTCACCACCTACGCCACGCTGCGATCCGACACGCGCGACGAGAAGGTTTCGCGGGTCAAACAGATCGTAGAATGGTTGGGCGCCGACTTCGACGGTGTCATCATCTTCGACGAGTCTCACGCGATGCAGAATGCCGCAGGCGGCAAGGGTGAACGCGGCGACCAGGCCGCGTCGCAGCAGGGCCGTGCGGGCCTCCGCCTTCAGCATGCGCTGCCGAGCGCGCGCATCGTCTATGTCTCGGCGACCGGCGCCACCACGGTTCATAACCTCGCCTACGCCCAGCGCCTCGGGCTGTGGGGCGGCGAGGACTTTCCGTTCGCGACGCGTAGCGAGTTCGTCGAGGCAATCGAGGCGGGCGGCGTCGCGGCGATGGAGGTGCTGGCGCGCGACCTCAAGGCCCTCGGTCTCTACGCGGCGCGGTCGCTGTCCTACGAAGGCATCGCGTATGAGCTGATCGAGCATCAGCTCACTGACGAGCAAATCCGCATCTATGACAGCTATGCCGGCGCCTTCGCGATTATTCACAACAATCTCGCAGCGGCCATGCGGGCGGCGAACATCACCGGCGCGACCGGCACGCTGAACGCGCAGGCCAAGTCCGCCGCCAGATCAGCGTTCGAATCGGCGAAACAGCGCTTCTTCAATCATCTCATCACGGCGATGAAGACGCCGTCGCTGATTGCGTCGGTGGAGCGCGATCTGAGGGGTGGCCATGCCGCTGTGATCCAGATCGTCTCGACCGGCGAGGCGTTGATGGAACGCCGGCTTGCCGAAATCCCGACCGAGGAATGGGGCGACGTCCAGGTCGACATCACGCCGCGCGAATATGTGCTGGATTACCTGGCGCACAGCTTCCCGACCCAACTCTACGAGCCTTTCACCGATAGCGAAGGCAACCTGTCGTCGCGACCGGCCTTCCGAGACGGCCAGCCGGTGCAATGCCGGGACGCCGTCGCGCGTCGTGATTGTTTGACAGAGAAGCTGGCGTCGTTGACGCCGGTTCATGGCGCGCTCGATCAGATCGTGCAGCGTTTTGGCACCGACATCGTGGCCGAGGTGACGGGCCGCTCCCGCAGGATTGTCCGCAAGCGAGGGGGTGATGGCGTCGATCGATTGGTCGTCGAGAACCGCGCCGGCTCCGCCAACCTCGGCGAAACCCAGGCGTTCATGGATGACGTCAAACGCATCCTCGTCTTCTCCGACGCCGGCGGTACCGG
>DATAZZ010000041.1:0-115655 GCA_036271735.1 Rhizomicrobium sp. | reverse complement strand
ATCCGGCGAACAATCCGCACGGTCCCGCGCCGATCACCAGCGGGCGCTCCTGCAATCCCTCCGGCGCGCGCGCCAAGAATTTGTACTCGGTATCGGGCGCGAGGCGGATGCGCTTGTCGTCTTTCAGCTTTGAAAGCACCGCCGCTTCGTCGCGCACATCCACATCCAGCGTATAGATAAGCGCGATGGCCGATTTCTTGCGGGCGTCATGGCCGCAGCGGATGACGGTGTGGCCCAGAATATCCGCCGCCGGAACGCGCAGCCGCTCGCGGATCGCGGCGTCCAGCGCTTGGCTCGCGTGCCCCAGCGGCAGTTTGATGTCCGTCAATCGCAACATTTGCGGGATATAAGGCGCACGCGCGCGCTTGTCACCCGTCAGGCCTTGACGATGCTTTTCCCGGAAAGGCCGTTTTTGGCCATGACGTTGCGAGTATCCACGACAAGCTGGGCGTAATCATGCACCAGCACATAATCCACGCAATCGTGGTCGGTGGAGATCAGCACCGCATCGAATTCTTCCACTGCCTCCGCCGTCAACGCCAACGATTTGCGGCCCGTGTAACTGGCATGTTCGCGCGTTGGTGGAATCTCGGCCACATAGGGATCGTGAAACTCGACTTTCGCGCCGCGCTGTTCCAGCAACTCCATCAGCTTGAAGGTCGGACTTTCGCGAATGTCCGGCACGTTCTTCTTATAAGCGAGGCCAAGGATCAGCACGCGCGAACCGCCCAGCGGCTTTCCCTGTCGGCTGTCCAGGGCTTTGGCCAGCGCTTCCACGACATAGCGCGGCATGGCGACGTTGATTTCGCCCGCCAACTCGATAAAGCGCGTCGGCATTTCCAGCTCGCGCGCTTTCCAGCTCAGATAAAACGGATCGATCGGGATGCAGTGGCCGCCAAGGCCGGGACCGGGATAGAAGGGCATGTAGCCGAAGGGCTTGGTCTTCGCCGCTTCGACCACTTCCCAGATGTCGATGCCCATCGCGGCGTAGATCGTTTTCAGTTCGTTCACCAGCGCGATATTCACCGCGCGGAAGATGTTCTCGGTGATCTTCACCGCCTCCGCCGCGTCGGGCGACGACACCGGCACGACCTTCTTCACCACCGCGCCATAGAACGCCGCGATCAGCTCCGAGGCATGCGCCCCGTCGCCGGCGACGACTTTCGGAATGGTCGTCGTCTCGAAATTGGCGTTGCCCGGATCCTCGCGCTCGGGCGAGAACCCGATGAAGAAATCCGTGCCGGCGATCAGGCCGCTGGTTTCCAGGATGGGCTTGAGCACCTCGCGCGTCGTACCCGGATATGTCGTCGACTCCAGAACGATCAGCTGCCCCTTGCGCAGATGCTTGGCGATCTCCCGCGCCGTGATCTCGATGTAGGACAGGTCAGGCTCGCGATAGCGCGTTAGCGGCGTCGGCACACAGATCGCAATCACGTCGCACTCGGCAAGCCGCGCGAAATCCGCCGTCGCCGAAAACCGCTTGCCTTCCACCAGCCGCAAAAGTTCCGCGCTGGCAACGGCGGCGATATAGGACTCGCCGCGGTTGAGCTGCGCCGCCTTGTCCGGATCGATGTCGAAGCCGAGCGTCGCGAACCCGCCGCGCGCCGCCGCCACGCCCAGCGGCAGGCCGACATACCCCAGCCCCACCACGCCCGCGACGGCGTCCCGGCTGGCGAGCTTGGACGCCAAGCTCTCGAACGACGAATCCTGACCCATTACCGACCCGATCTATCCCATGACCCCACGCCTAAGGCGCGGGCCGACAAATACAGGGGCGCCCCGCGATCCACAACATGCAATGCGGTCAAGGTTTACCGAAGCCGGAAACCACCAGATCGACGATCCGCTCGGCGGCGTGGCCGTCCCATTTTTCGGGACGTTTGCCGTGCGCCAATCCCAGCGCCATGGCCTCACCGATGGCCTTGATGATCCCGTCGCGCGACGTGCCGCCCAGCCGGTTGGTGCCTTGGGTGATCGTGATCGGTCGCTCGGTGTTGTCGCGCAGGGTCACGCAGGGCACGCCGAGGATCGTCGTCTCCTCCTGCAGCCCGCCGCTGTCGGTCATCACCAGACGCGCATGCCGGTTGAGGCTGAGGAATTCGACATAACCAAGCGGATCGGTCAGGTAAATCCCCGGCAGGCCCGGCTTGGCGACGAAGCGGTCCGCGAAGCCGAACTTTTCGATCCGGCTGCGCGTGCGCGGATGGATCGGGAACACCACCGGCAGGTCCGGCGCCGCCGTCGCGATAGCCGAGAGGATCTCGTCCAGCTTCTCCGGTTCCTCGACATTGGCCGGCCGATGCAGCGTCAGCGTGCCATAAGACCCGGGCGCGAGCCCCAGCGTCGTGTGATAGGCCAGCTTCTCGGCGACCTTCAGATGCGCCATCAGCGAGTCGATCATCACATTGCCGACGAAGTGGATGCGCTCCGGCTTCACGCCCTCGCGTAGCAAATTCTCGTCCGCCAGCCGGTCGGTGGTGAACAGATGATCGGCGATCGCATCGACGCAAAGCCGGTTGATCTCCTCCGGCATCGTCATATCGCCCGAGCGCAGCCCGGCCTCGACATGTCCGACCGTCATGTTGAGCTTCTTCGCCGTGATCGCCGCCGCCAGCGTCGAATTGACGTCGCCCACCACCAGCACCAGGTCCGGCTTCTCCGCCTCCAGCACTGGCTCCAGCAGCGTCATGACAGCCGCCGTCATCTGCGCATGGCTGCCCGATCCCACTGCGAGATTGTGATCCGGCGCCGGCATCTGCAAGTCCGCGAAAAACGATCCGCTCATGCGGGCGTCATAATGCTGGCCGGTATGGACCAGCACATGACGCACCTGCGGTGCCCGGTCCCGAAAGGCGGCAATGATCGGCGCCATCTTCATGAAATTCGGCCGCGTGCCCACGACACTGAGAATCTTCACGGCCGTCCCTCTTCCACTTTGCTGCCGCCACTTTGGACCAGCGCCTGCAAAATCGCCAACATCCGGCCCGCGAGGATAGTGCGGTCGTAATGCTTCGCCGCCGCCAGCCCATTGGCCGACAGCTGCGCCCGCAACGCCGGATCGCCCGCCAGCTTCAGGATATCGGCGGCCAGCGCCGGCGCATTCTCCGGCTCGAACACCAGCCCGGCGCCTTCCTTCTCGACGATCTGCGCGGACTCCCCCGCGACGCCATGCAGAATAGGAACGCCCATCGCCATCGACTCGAACATCTTGGACGGGATGACGGTGGTAAACAGCTCCGTCTTTTTCAGATGGATGATCGTCGCGTCCAGCAGCGCCCAATATTCCGGCACCTCGCTCTTGGGCACGCTGTCGACGAACAGCACATTGTCCAACCCCATCTCCTGCGCCTGCGCTTTCAGTGCCGCCTTCCGCGCCCCATCGCCCAGGATCAGGATGCGGACATCCGCCCCGCCCGGCATGTCGCGCAGCAGCTTCGCCGCGTCGAGCAAGGTCTCGATGGCGTGCGCCATCCCGATGGTCCCGATATAGCCCGCGACGAACTTGCCGCTCAGCCCAAGCCGGCTCGCCAGCTCCTCGGATTTCGGTCGCGGCTGGAAGCGCGACAGATCGGCACCATTCGTGATCACGTGAATCTTGTCCGGCGTGATGCCCCGGGCGACGAGATTGGCGCGGAACGCCTGCGTCACCGCGACGACCGCCTTGGCGCGCCGATACAGGAACAGCTCCAACCGCTCCAAAGTCGACAAGACGAATCCGTCCTTCAGCGCCCCGACCGCCCGGATCGATTCCGGCCACAGATCGCGCAACTCGAAAACGAAAGGCCGGAACTTGAATCCGGATACGACATACCCCGCCACCGCTGTGAAGAATTGCGGCGACGTCGCGACCACGATATCCGGCCGGCGCACAAACAGCGCGGCGATGGTCGCCATGCCCGCATAGCTCAGATAATCCAGGCTGCGCTTCAAGATGCCTTCATTGGCGGTGACATAGCTCCACACCCGGACCACATCGATGCCGTCCATCCGCTCGCGCGCATAAAGCCGGTTGCGATAGCCGTCATGCACCCGACCTTGGGGGAAATTCGGCGCGCAGGTGATCACGGTTACCTTGTGTCCGGCGCGCACCCATTCGCGGCAATGCTCGAACGTCCGCGACGCCGGCGCGTTCACCTCCGGTGGAAAATTGTCCGAGAGGAAAAGAATGTGCAAAGGACTACCAGCCGAACACGGTTTCGAGCGGCCCGCCGCCAAGCGGCACGACGATCTGCTGCGTCGGCACCGAACGCCCGAACTCCGGATGCCACGCCGAAGCGGCCAGCGTCGCCGGCTGCGACGTCGCCCAACGCACCATGTGGCCCGACGGCAAAACGAGCGAACCGGAACGGCAATCCGCATTCACTTGCGCCATCACGCCCGCGCCCAGATGAAATCTTGCAACCGCGATCCCCATGCGCCCTTCGATAGCGTCCGTGACGGTCAATTGTCCATCGCGCAAGGACCAGGACCGTTTGTGGATCGGCCGCCCCCCGCGCCAGGCATAACCGTCATGCGAGGCCGACAACCTCGACACGCCGTTGCTCTGGTCCATCTGGACGTCCCGCACCCGTGCCCGCCGCCCAACGCGAAACCCGCTCCAGACTTCCGAGGAACTCAGGCCGTCGATCTCCACCGTGCTGTGCGCTGCCGTCGAACGCTCGAAGTCGCGTTCTACGCCAGTCCCATAACGCGAAGTGCCGCCATTGACGACCACGCGCTCCGCCCCCAGCGACATCTCGAACGACAAGGTGTCCGCATGGGCATGCCCCGGCAGATAATCCGGCCCGATCGCCGCGACATCGGCCAAAACGATCGCATCGGACGCACACAGGCGCACATAGCCCGATGCCCCCAGCCGAACCAACGCGTCGCCGCCGGCATCTTCCGGCGGCAAACCCAGCCGCGAAGCATACGCATCCAGTTCCGCCGGCTCCGCCGCGATCCCAAACGCCGCATCGTTGAAAAACGAAATCCGCCCATCGCCCAGCGTCATGACACCCAACCACCGCCGCATCCGCGCGATACGCTCCGCAAGCTCAAGCCCCAGATCGCGCCCGAACGCCCGTCCGGCATTCAGCACATCCAGCAGGTCTTCCAGGATGATGGCGTGATACATCGGCGAGCGCTCGAAATGCCCGCCATCGCCAAGAATCTGCTCGCCGAGTTCGCGCCGGTAAATCTCAATCCCTCGCGCCAGCCAGCGCTCGGCCTCCGCGCCCTCGAAAAACAGTCCCGCAAAGACCAGTGCCTTGGCGTTCGCGAGCAGATGGTTGCCCAGCAGATGCCATTCGATATGCGCCAGCAGCCAACGCGTCTGCACGGCGAGGCTTTCCAGCGCGCGCGGCTCCACAACATTCTCGCGCAACGCCCATTTGATCCAGTTCACGATGCGCAGCGACGACGGATAAGGCTCCCAGCCATTGCCCCGCCCCGGCGGGTTCTCAGCGACCCAGCGCGCGATCAGCGCGCGATGCCACGCCGCCCGTTCATCCGCACGCGCGCCATTGAGATCGTCGAAATAATGCAGATTGTAGAGCCACAGCTTTTCATGCCGCGCATCGTTCCACGCGCCGGCCGCCGCGATATCGCCCTCTTCCCCGAGAAACCGCGCCCGCTCCGGCGAGAGCAACGATATGGGCCGCTCCACCGGCGCGACCCATGCCGTCTGCAGCACCCGACGCGCCGGCACATCGCCGAGCCGCACCGCCGGCCGCGCCAGCTTGTAATAGACGCGGCCGTAAATCTGCTGCGGCTTGAGATAGGACGCCGTGCGCAGAAGCCTCAGCACACTCATCGAAGATCAATGCGCACGTTCGGCCGCTTCGATCGAGACGCGGCTGACTTCCAGGATTTCCTCGGCCGGGATCGGCGCCATGCCTCCGCTCTTCACCGCCGCCACGAACGCCGCCGCACAGGCCGCCTGCCCCTTGTCCTGCGACCACGAGGTCTGGCTCGAGAAGGACGGCCAGCCATAACCTTTCAGGCTGCGATAATTGTCCAGCACCAACACGCGCCCGGCGCAGAACGCTTCGAGGCGCTCCTTCGGATAGCCCTTGTGCCCATTGGCGAGATAATTCACCACGCCGAACGACCCATCCTCGAACCGCAGCGTGATGCTGGCGACATCGCTGCGCGCCGACGCGCCGCCGGCCGGCATCGCCGTCACGTCGAAATCGCGGATCGGGCTGCCCGCCAGATGGCGCAGCAGGTCGATGAAGTGGCACGCCTCGCCGACGATCCGTCCCCCGCCGACGGCCGGGTCCTGCGTCCAATGCTCTTTCGGAATGGCGCCCGCATTCACCGTCATCACGAAAGCTTTCGGCGCGCTGGCGGTCGCCAGCAGCGACTTCATCGTGGTCACCATCGGCGCGAACCGCCGGTTGAAGCCCACCATCAGCAAGGCCGAAGACCCCGCCAACTCCGCCTCGATCGCCGCCAGCTCGTCGAGCGTCAGGCACAACGGCTTCTCCACGAAAACATGCTTGCCGTTGCGCAAGCACTCGATCACATAGCGCGCATGGCTGTCGTGCCGCGTCGCGACGCAGACCATGTCGACCGCCGCGTCCTGCAGAACCGAATGCGCATCGCTGGTCACGAAGCGGAAATCGGATTTGCGCCCCTGATGCACGGCGGACACGCCGCTCATCGACGCGATGGTGTGGAGCTCCGCACCCGCATCCGCGAACGCCTTGATCAGGATCCGTCCGCCGTAATTGCCCGCGCCGATGAAGCCGGCGACGCCCTTGCCCACGCTTGCCGGCCGCGCCCGCAGCGTCACGCGCTGCGCCGTCAGGCTCGCGGCATCGCGCGTCGGATAGGTCACCAGGATGCCCAGCGACCGCTCGGTCGACGAGGACAGCACGTCGTAACCCTTGGCCGCCTCCTCCACCGTGAAGCGGTGGGTGATCAGCGGCCGCGCATCGACCTGGCCCGACGCCATCATGTCGAGCACCGCCTCGAAATTGCGCTGCTCGGTCCAGCGCACGTAGCCGACGGGATAATCGCGCCCTGCCTCTTCATAGTCCGTGTCGTAGCGCCCCGGCCCGTAGGAACACGAGACCTGGAAGCTGATCTCCTTCTCATAGAAATCGGCGCGGTTCATCTCGAGCCCCGTGACGCCGATTAGCACGATGCGGCCGCGCTTGCGGCACATCTTCGCGGCTTGCGACAGCGGTTCGCTGCTCTTGGCGCTCAGCGCCAGCAGCACGCCGTCGACGCCGCGCCCACGCGAGAACGCCGCCGCCTTGAGCAGCGGATCCTCGCCCTTGGAGAGGTCCACCGTCTCGGCGCCGAACTGCCGCGCCAATTCCAGCCGCGCCGGATCGGTATCGATGCCGAGCACACGGCAGCCATTCGCCCGCAACATCTGCACCGCCAGCAATCCCACAAGCCCGAGGCCCGTGACGACGAACGCCTCGCCCAGCGTCGGCCCCGCCAGCCGCATGCCCTGCAACGCGATCGCGCCCAGGATCGCGAAGGCCGCGTTCTCGTCGTCGACGCCGTCGGGAATCCGCGCGCACAGAGTCCACGGCACGACCACGATCTCGGCATGCTTGCCGTTCGAGACCACGCGGTCGCCTGCCTTGAAGCCCTGAACCCCGGCGCCGACTTCGAGCACCCGGCCGACATTGCAATATCCCACCGCGGTCGGCTGATCGAGCTTGGAGCGCACCGCCTCATAGGTCGACGCCAGCCCGTCGGTCCGCACCTTCTGGATCGCGTCAAGCACGCGCTCGGGCTGCTGCAGCGCCTTGGAGATCAGCGAGCCGCGCGCGAAGTCCACCAGCGTACGCTCGGTGCCCGCCGAGATCACGCTGACGCTGGTCGCGATCTGGAGATGCTGCGGCCGGGCGTGCGGCGCCGGCACGTCCTCGATGAGCGTTTTGCCGCCGCGAAGATCCTGCAATATCTGCTTCACAACTCTTGGCTCCAGCCCATCGCGCTATTCGAAATCATCTTACACAGCCAAGGCGTTGACGGCACCGGTCGTCGCCGCGCCGTCGACGAACCGCCGGCACCACAATTCCATGCACATCACAGAGAACAGCGTATACGACCCGTCGCGGCGCCCACTCATGTCGTCCTGCCTGAGCCGCGCCACCGCGCTGGCATCGAACAGCCCGCGCGCGTTCAGCGTCTTCGGCGATAGCAGCTCGTCCGCCATCTCCCGCATGTCGTGCTTCAGCCACCGCCGCAGCGGCGCGCCGAAGCCCGTCTTCGGGCGGTCGATCACGCTGTTGGGCAGCACACCGCGCTGCGACTCTTTCAAAATCCATTTCGGCTTCAGCCAGCGGCATTTGAGATCGACCGGAATCTCCGATGCGAATTGCACGAGATCGAGATCGATCAGCGGCACGCGCACCTCGACCCCAGCCGCCATGCCCATCTTGTCCGTATAAGTCAGATTGTGATCGCTCAGGAAGAAGCGCCGCTCCAGCGCGAGGCATTTCTCCAGCGCCGGCTCGTCCGGCTGCACCGCCATCACACGTTCGAACGGCTCGAACACGTCGTCATCGCGGATTTCGTTCTTCGCATCGCCCGAAAGCAATTGGTCGGCCCCGCCCAGCGAGCCCCACACAAAGCTCGCCGCGACCCGCATGTCGCCCTCTTGCGACAGCGATCCCAGCGCCTTGGCCATGCGCCGCCCGAGCGCCGAGCTCTGGTCGCGGCCATCGGCCAGCGACACCAGCCCGCGCCGCACCGGCCCCGGCACCGCCGACCAGAACTGGTCGAACGCCAATTGCGTATGCCGGCGATAGCCGCTGAACAGATCGTCGCCGCCCGCGCCTGACAGCAGCACCTTGATGCCATGCTCGCGCGCCAGCTGGCTGATATAGAGCACGTTGAGACAGGCCGGATCGGCCAAAGGCTCGTCCAGCATGCCGACCATGTCGCCGACCCGGCTCGACAACTGGTCCGGGCTGACTTTCACGACATGCAGATCGACGCCCAGCTGCTTCGCCGCATCGCGGGCATAAGGCAGATCGTCCGCCGAGCCCTCTTCCGCATCGCCGGTGTCGATCGTGAAGCACTGCACGCCCCGCGCCTTGTTGCGCATCGCGGCGACCACCGCGGTGGAATCGAGCCCGCCCGACAGGAACGCCCCGATCGGCGCATCGGCGACCATCTGCCGGTCGACACACTTGTCGAGCAGCGCGCGCAATTCCTGCGCGCAGTCCTTCGCCGACCAGTTGGCGCGCGGCTGATAGCGCGGCGGCGTCCAATACTGCCAGCTGCGCGCCACCGTGCCGTTGCGCAGCAGCATCGCCGTGCCGGGCTCCAGCTTCTTGACCGATTTGAGCGGCGTCTGCTCGCCCGGACACCACAGGAAGGTGAGATATTTGCGCACCGCCGACACATCGAGCGTCAAATCCAGCGCCGCCATCTGCTCCAGCGCCTTGATCTCGCTGGCGAACGCCACCGCGCCCGAAACTTGCGCATAGTAGAGCGGCTTGATGCCCATCTGGTCGCGCGCCACGAACACGTCGCCGGTCTGCCGGTCGTGGATCGCAAACGCGAAAATGCCGTTCATCTTGTCGAGGATGGCCGGCCCCAGCAGCGCATAGCCTTCAAGCAGAACCTCGGTGTCGCAATCGCCCTTAAAGCGGCAGCCGCGCCCGATCAGCTCGCGCTTGATGTCGAGATAATTGTAGAGCTCGCCGTTGTACGTGATCGTGTAGCGCCCATCGCCGCTCACCATCGGCTGCGCCCCGGTCGGGCTGAGGTCGATGATCGCAAGGCGGGTATGCCCCAATCCGACCGTGCCGCTGTCGTCGACGAACGCGCCGTCGCCGTCCGGGCCGCGATGCTTGAGCGCCGCGATCGCCGCCGTCAGGCGCGACCGGTCGAACGGCGCGGCGCTTTGAATTCCGACAATGCCGCACATCTCAGCGCACCGCTCGACGATTCGTTGGGACGGGCGACCTAGTCATATTGCGGAACCCTTGCGTCCGGTTTTCCCAAAACGGCGGGCGCGCTTTCATATCCGCGGCCCGACCACTCCATTTCCAGCCGCTTATAGCGGATCAGGCGATGCACGTCGCGGCGCAGCGACGCCCAGATGATGCCGGCCCGTCCGGCACGCCAGACGCCTGAAACGAGCAGATAATAAAGAAACAGCATGTTCGGCAGCAGCGGCGAATGGATGAGGCTGGACTTCAGCCACATGCGGCGCTCCAGCGCAGTGCCGAACAGCCGCGGCTTCAGCGACAGCGCGTCGCCGCGCCAGCCGGCCAGCGCCTCGGCCGTCGTATAGGCGTTCTGCTTGGCGATCCAATGGTCGAGATTGGGGCTGTCCCGATGCTCCAGGATGCCGCGCAGGCGTTGCAGCCGGCCTGGCACGATCGGGTGCTCGTTCACCAGCACATCGGAAAAGCGGCAGGTACCGGTGCGCCATATCCGCAGGATGTCCTGCTTGATCGGCAGCGCCTTGCCCATGAACCACAGCTTGCGCACCAGCACGAAACCGTCGACGCTGCCGGCCGCAAGCGCCTCCCGAATGGAGTCCTTCAACGACTCCGTCAGCCGCTCGTCGGGATCGAGCTTCATCGTCCACGCCGCCGTGATCGGAAGCTTCGTGACCGCGAAGTTCCATTGATCGCCGAAGCCCCGAAACTTCCGCTGCACCACCTTTACGCCGCGCTGCAAGGCGATGTCGACCGTGTCGTCCGTGCTGTAGCTGTCGACGAGGAAAACCTCCTGCGCGAAGCCCGCCAGATTGTCGAGCACGGCGGCCATGTTGTGCGCCTCGTTGCGCGAGATCATCACCACGGCCAGCGGCGCGAGATTTGCGGGAGCCTGCGACATCAGTTCAGCCGCACCGTATCGGGCACGGCGCCGCCGTTCGCGAGCCAGCCATAGACCGCTTCCATCTTCTGCGCGATACCCGCCCAGGCGAAGTCGCGCTCCATCCACGCCTTGCCGTTGTCGCCCATCCGCTGCAAGACATCGCGCTCCATCGCCATAGCCTGCGTGAACGCACCCGCCAGCGCGTCGGCGTCCGGCGCCACGCACCAGCCGGCATCATGCGCGCCGAGCCCCTTCCACGGCGTCCCCGTCGTCGCGACCACGGGAACCGCGAACGCCAGCGCCTCGGCGACCGACATTCCGAAATTCTCGCTGAACGACGGCAGCACGAACAAATCGGCCGCCGCCAATTCGTCGTCCTTCGCCTGGCCATAGCTCGGCCCCACGAAGGTCACGCGCTGCAATCCCTTGTCCGCGGCCAGTTTCTGCAATTGCACGGTGTAGCCGCGCTCGTCGGGACCGACCAGCCGCAAGTCCCAGTCGGCATGCGCCGCCTCGACCCGGGACCAGGCCTCGATCAAATTCTCCAACCCCTTGATGGGATGAATCCGGCCGAGATAGAGCAAGCGTCGCCGGTTCTTCCGCTCTCTTTGCGCCGGCGCGATATCGATCCCGTTCGGAATGATCGCGACCGGCTGCGACAGGCCCAGGCGCCGGCAATCCAGATATTCCCGCTCCGATGTCGCGTGCAGGCATGACACGTTGCGCACCAGATCGCCTTGCACCGCGCGCCAGAACGCGTTCTTGCGATGGCGCGAAATCTCCAGCGCCACCGGACTCAGCGTGCCGCGCGGCGACAGCACGCTCGGCACGCCCGCCTTGCGCGCCGCCCGCAGCGGATAAACCGTCGGCATCAGCCAAAGTCCGTTCGAATGTACGATATCGGCATTCCGCGCAGCCGCATCCAACGCATCGCGCATGCCTTGCGAGAACCGGAGGGATTTGAGCAGAGGCAAAGCCTGCCAATCGAGCTTGAAGGTCCGGTGCCGGGCACCGTGCTCCAACGCGGCAGGATCGCCGCCCAGCGTCATCAGTTCCACCGCGTGACCGCGCGCCGCCAGCGCGCTGGTCAACCGGGGAACACTATAGGACGGACCGCTCGCGATCTGTTCGATTGAGGGGACGACCTCGATGATACGCATGGGGCAATTTTACTAGGGCAAGAGTCCCGAATTTGCCAGACCGGCTGGTCACAGCCTCTAGACGACGCCGAATTCCTTGGCGACATGCCACGCCCAGCGCCGGCCCCAGGTTCCGGTCATGCTCGCCGGCGCCGGGAAATTCATCTGGCTCAGCCAATCGCCGATCGGCAGGCCGAACCCGGTCTTGCTGTGCGAGACGATCGCCTCGGGCAGCGCCCGCGCCGGCGCCGACGCCATGATGCGCTTGCCCTTGCCGTCCTTGAAAGAACCAATGAACGGCGCCAGCCGGTTGAGCAGCGCCCAGTCGACGAACGGCGTGCGCAATTCGAGCGAGTGCGCCATGCTCGCCCAGTCGGAATCGCGCAGCAATTGGTTCTGCAGGTAGCGTGTCGACTCGAGCGCCGCCACGGCCGCGGCATCGCAACGCTCGTTGAGCGCCGGCGGCACGTCTTGCGCCAATTGCTCCAGGGCATCCGCCGCCGGTTTGGGCCCCATCAGAGCCGCCAGTTCATGCGGCATGACGACACCGCGATGGACGAAGTAAGCGCCCTGCCAGTCCCCGCCCAGCGCCCCCAGCGCCGCGAGCTTCGGCTTGCGCAGCGCATCGGCGGCAAGCGACAGCGATATCCTGGCCAGCGCGCCGAGCGGCGGCACGCGCGACAGCCCGCCGATGGTCCGGCGCGTCCGTGGGATCGTGCGGAACGTGTCGTAGCCGCAGAACAATTCGTCGCCGCCGACGCCCGACAGCACGACCTTGTAGCCGCGCTCCGCCACCGCCTTGGATGCGAACCAGGTGTTCACGCCGTCGATCGACGGCTGGTCCATCGCGCCCAGAATGGACGGCACGTCGCCCAGGAACTCGTCCCGCCCCACCAGGCGTGGCGAAATCTGGATGCCGTAATGCGCCGCGATGGCATCGGCGCGCGGCCCCTCGTCCCGTGCCGTGCCGGCAAATTCGCGGAACCGGACCGTGATGCCTTCGATCTTTTGCCCGCGCTCGGCCATCAGCCCCGCGATGACGCCGGAATCGACCCCGCCCGACAGCAGCACTGCCACCGGAACGTCGGCGACGAGATGCGCCGAGACCGTGTCCAGCAACGCGTCCCGCACCGCCGCGCCGACCTCGCCGGCAGGCCGTTCATGCGCGCGCCACGGCGCCGAGATATCGGCGAACATCACGGGCTTGGACGCCTGCCGCTTGTCGTCGATGACGATATAGGAGCCGGCCGGAACGGAAGTGACGTCCTTGTAGAGCGTGCGCGGGCTCGGCACGCTCCCCCACAGGAAGAACCCGGCGACGCCGGCGGGATCGACCGCGTCGGAGACAAGCCCGGTCGCCATCAGCGCCTTGACCTGCGACGCGAACATCCAGCCCTTCGCCGTCTTGGCGAGATAGAGCGGCTTGATCCCATAAGGATCGCGCGCCAGCACGAGCTGGCGCTTTTCGATGTCCCAGATCGCAAAGGCATACATGCCGCGCAGCTGCGCCAGCGCCTGCGGCCCCTGCCGCCGATAGAGCTCGAGCACGACTTCGGTGTCGCTCTTGGATTTGAGCTGCGCGCCGGCCTGCACCAGGCCGTCGCGCAAGGCCTGGTAATTGTAGATCTCGCCATTGAAGACGATGACGCTGCGGCCATCCTGCGAGACGAAGGGCTGGTTGGCGCGGGCGTCGAGATCGATGATCGAGAGGCGGCGGTGTCCGAGGCTCAGTCCGCCGCGCGGATCGTGCCAGGCGCCTTCCGAATCCGGCCCGCGCAGCTGCATGTACCGCGTCATCGCCTGCGACGGCGACGCCGTGTCGTCACCGATCTCGAAGAACGCGCCCGCGATCCCGCACATCAGCTTGCATCGCTGGCGGGCGATACCAGGTAGTCGCCATATTTCAGCGCGCCGTCGACCACCTTGGTAAGGCGCGTCGCGTTGATGAGGCCGCGGCGATAGTCCTCGAAGCGGAACACGTCCGTCTTGTACGGAAACAGCCCCTTCAACACCTGGAGCGAATTGACGTCCTTGGCGGTCGGCCCACCGATCTCGAGCCAGACGAACGGCTTGTCGCGCGCCAGCGTTTCCTGCAGGCCGCGAATGACCGAAAGCTCGAAGCCTTGGACGTCGATCTTGATCGCATCGACCGGGCCGACAGTCTCGCGCGCCACGAAGTCGTCGCCGGTCAGCACCTGGACCGTTCCGGCCAGCTGCAGCGGCTGGTCGTACAGCTCGTCCGGCGAGCA
Source organism: Rhizomicrobium sp. (assembly GCA_036271735.1). GTDB lineage: Bacteria > Pseudomonadota > Alphaproteobacteria > Micropepsales > Micropepsaceae > Rhizomicrobium. The sequence continues at coordinate 101,479 of DATAZZ010000041.1, read as the reverse complement.
GGTGCCCAGCCCGGCATTCTTGTTGTCGATATTGTAGAACGGGATCTCGCCGACCTTGTCCGCCAGCCCGAGCTTGTTCAGCGTCACATTGGTGAAGCCGTTGAGCCTGACGTTTTCCTCGAAACTGCTCCACAGCTTCGGATTCGGCTCGAACGAATGCACCGCCTTGAAGTGATGCGAGAACGCCAGGCTGTGCGTCCCGACATTGGCGCCGACATCGAGGATCGTGCGCCGCCGCCCGGCCGGAATATGCGACACGAACAGGCCGATCAAATCCTCTTCATATTGCCCGAACAGATACATCCGGCGGTCGATGAACGACGACAGGTCGCCGGCGAAATAGCCGCTCGCATTCTTCACCACGAAGGGCGTGGGCTCCGTCGGCGGCCGCCCGAGCGCCGCCACCGTGCGCTCCCATCCGCGCACATGCCGCAAGCCGCGCAGGCTGCGCGCGAGGCGGGCCGTCAGCGGCGCCGATGTCCCTGCCGGGCTTGTGCCCGGCGCGTTGGTGTTGGCGGCAGGCTGCATCTTGTCCGTCATGGTCCCGAACGTGTTGAATTTGTCGAAGCCGCCCGCCGCGACGCCGAACGCGCCCAGCAGGTCGTTGCGCACCAGCGCATAATTCCCGTCGAAGAAGGTCTCCATCTCCGGATGCCAGGCGGCGAAGCGCTCGAGGCCTTCCGGCACGATCTTGCACACGCTGTAGGGCAGCTTCTCGACCAGCTCGAAGACCTGCACCAGGAAGGTGCGCGTATCGATCCAGCAATGATTGTACTCGAACTGCAGGACGCCGATCCGGCCCTGCTCCAGCAAGGGCCGGGCGCCCTGCATCACGCCGAGGTCGAACCCCTCGACATCGGACTTCACATAATCCGCCTCGCGGATGCCCTCGTCCTCGAACACCGCGGCGAGGGTCGTCACCACGACATCGGCCTTCGCGAAATCGGCACCCTGCTTGGCGTCGTCCGGCAGCAGGCGCTGGGTGCCGACCCGCGTGCTGCGGATGTCGAAGGCGGAAACGCCCGCCCGGTCGCTCACCGCCTCGGTGCGCACCTTGACGCGATACTGGCTCGGCGCTGCCTTGAGCCGGTCGAGCAATTTGGCGCGGCTCTCGTCCGACGGCTCGAACACGACGAGGCTGACATCCGTCAGACCCGCGTCGCGGCAGGTGTTCAGCAGATGCAGCGACCAGTAGCCGGTGAACCCGCCGACATCGACCACGGTTAACGCCTTGCCCGTCTTGCGCGCGTGCCCGACGATCGCGCGATGCAGGCCGTACTCGCCGTTGGTGGCGGGATCGCCGTCGCCATCCCGGCGAACGTGGAAATACATCCGCCGGCTCAGCCGCCACAGGCCGCGCCGGCTCGCCAGATATTCCAGGACCTTCATCGCGACGGCAGGCATGCTCTCGAAAAATCCGTAACCTGTTTGGGGTCTATCCGAAGGCGTCTTCCCGCCGGAAAATCAAGCTCTTGTGCCGGAATTCGGCGAAACTCGCATGTCGCAAAATGAGCGTCAACGCCGCTCCTTCAGCACGCGGCGCAGGCTCAGCGCGGTCATGAGGAACTGCAGCGCAAAAGCGGCGCAATTGGCTTCCGCCGCGCCGATCGCGCCGCTCCGCCGCACCAGCACCAGGCTGAACAGGAGGTTTCCCGCCGCCCCCACCACCAACGGCCAGATCACGCGCGCCGAATGGCCGAGCGAGAATATCCGGTTCTGCAAGGTCAAGGTGCAGCCGCTGATTGCGAAGCCGAAGGCGATCCAGGTCATGATGGGAACCGCGCCGGCGCGGTATTGCTTCGCCAGTACGATATCGACGATCCATTGCCCCGCGCCCACGATGACGAGGATGCCGAACAGGCTGATGGCGACATAGCTGCCCATCCAGATCAGGAATATCCGGTGCGCCCGCGCGTGGTCGTTGGCGTTCTGGGCGTCGAACAGCCGCGGCCGGAACAGGTCGCCCATCGCGGCATTGGTCAGTGTGAACCCGTTGCTGGCGATGGCGAAGGCGGCGAGATAGTGCCCCACCGCCGACGCGTTGACCGAGGCGCCCAGCACATAGCGGTCGGAGAGATTGGCGACCCAGGTCAGCAGCGCCATCGGAACGAACGGCGCGCCATAGGCCCACAGGCGCGGCCATTCCAGCGCCATGCGATCGAGGTTTATGTGGCGCAGAAGATGCGACGGTGCCACCAGCGCGATGCCGGCGATGGCGACGGCGATCGCGGCGACCTGTCCCCACACGAACGCATCGGGCGTCTTGAGCCAGACGATGAAGGCGCAGGTCGCGGCGATAGTGAGAAGCGCCTCCAGCACCCGCATCCCCATATACGCCATCATGCGCTGCTCGGCATGCAGCCGGGCGAGCAGAATGGTGCGCGATGCCGAAACCGCGATCCACAGCAGCGCGGAAATCGCAAATGCGAAACTCGCATAGGCTATCCCCGGCACCAGGCCGAAGCCGAACGCAATCAGCGCGAGCACGCCCAGCACGGCAGACGACGCCAGCGCCCACTGCATCATCTGCGCCGTGAAGTCGTCGGCCCGACCGGCGCGCAACGCCTCGGTGTGATAGCGCAGCTGCGTCGAGCTGACCGGCAGCACGAAGATCTGGATGCCCAGCGCCAGCGCGCCCAGGGCAAGATTGGCGGTGCCGAAAAGGTTCGCCGGCGCCAGCTCGGTGTAGAGCCGCAACGCCCCGACGCCGGAGATCGCGATCAGCCCGTTGCCGGCCATCACCGCGGCGCCCGTCGTCAGGTTGCGGCGCGAGATCATCCGGCGCGCGGCCCGCGCAGCCGGTCGATCTGCGCGCAGATCGATGCCGCGCGCGCGTCGTAGCCATAGGCCGGTACGCAGCGCGCAAAGGCGCGTTCGATCATCTCGCCGCGCAATCCCGGATCGGCCAGATAGCGCTCGATCCCCGCGACCATCTCGTCCTCGTCCCGGAACAGCCCGATCTCTTCATCCGCGGCGAACAGCTCGCGCACCTCCGGATTGTCGATATGCAGCATGAACCCCTTGCAGGCGGGGATTTCGAACGTGCGTGTGGAGACCCAGTCCTCCCAGCCCTCCGGCGCGAACGATCCGCCATGAATCGCCAGGTTGATCCGGCTGCGTTGCAGGATACGCGAATAGGCATCCCCCGTAATCGCATAGCCCAGCGAACGCGCCCGCAGCGCCGGGTCCTTCGCCGTATCCCAGCGGTATCCCACGATGAACAGCTTCACCTGCGGCAGCCGCCTAGCGATCGCGCCGAGCCACGCTTCCTTGTAGTCCGCATGATTGCCAACATAGGTGATATCCGCGAGGTAGTCGGCGTCTTCGACCGACGGAAACTGCGGGTAGTGAAGATCGTCGCAATAGCCGTGATGCAGGAAAAAGACCCGCTGCGGATCGAGCAGCGTCCTCAGATGCGCCATGTGAAACGACTTGGTCGTGAAGAACAGGTCGAACTTCGGCAGGATCGCGGCGTCCAGCCCGCCGTGCCGGAAATGGACGTCCGGATAATAATTCACCGTCGTCACGCCGCGCCGCTTGAGAAATTCCAGCGTCGCGGGACGGATGTCGAGCCCCTTCACCGTCACGAACACCGTCGCCTTATAGCGCTCGACCGTCCGGCAGATCGCGGCATTGTACGCATCGACGCTCAGCGAGCGGGTCAGGCGGCCCATGATCTTCGCCGGCAGGTGTTCGCTCTCGGTGAAGAAGTTGCGCGTATCCACCTCCTGGACCGCCCAGCCCTTGCGACGCATGCCATGCGCCAGCGCGCCGCCGACCGATCCGAAGCGGAACTCGGTCGCCATCACGGCGCTCTTGTCGTCCAGCATGGCGTTCTCCGGACCCGACGCCTAGCGGATGTGGTGGATGCGGTGATGTTCCTGCGCCACGAGATTCATGTCCGAGAGCATCATCTCGCTGACCAGCTCCTGGAACGTCGTGGTGTGCCGCCAGCCGAGCTTCTGGTGCGCCTTGCGCGCGTCGCCGAGCAGCTCGTCCACTTCGGTCGGCCGGAAATAGCGCTTGTCGACCCGCACCAGATCCTTGCCGGTCGCCTTGCAGACACCGACCTCGTCGACGCCCTCGCCGCGCCATTCGATCGAACGGCCGACCTCCCTGAACGACAGTTCGACGAATTCGCGCACCGAATGCGCCTCGCCCGTCGCCAGCACGTAATCGTCGGGCTGGTCCTGCTGCAGCATCATCCACATGCCCTCGACGAAATCGCGGGCATGCCCCCAATCGCGCAACGCGTTGAGATTGCCGAGATAGAGCCGCTCCTGGATGCCGTGCTCGATCGCCGCGACGGCGCGCGTGATCTTCCGCGTCACGAAGGTCTCGCCGCGCATCGGTCCTTCATGGTTGAACAGGATACCGTTCGACGCATGCATGCCATAGGCTTCGCGGTAGTTCACTGTCGTCCAATAGGCATAGAGCTTCGCGACGGCGTAGGGCGAGCGCGGATAGAACGGTGTCGTCTCGCGCTGCGGGCTCTCCTGCACCTTGCCGTACAATTCCGAGGTCGAAGCCTGGTAGAAGCGCACCCGGTCGCCGATGCCGAGAATCCGGATCGCCTCCAGCAGCCGCAGCGTGCCGAGCGCGTCGGCATTGGCGGTGTATTCCGGCGTCTCGAAGCTGATATGCACATGGCTCTGCGCCGCGAGATTGTAGATCTCGTCCGGCTGGGTTTCCTGGATCAGCCGGATGAGGTTGGTCGCATCCGTCATGTCGCCGTAATGCAGAGAGAAGCGAACGTCCTTCTCATGCGGATCGATGAACAATTCGTCGATCCGCGAGGTGTTGAACGACGACGAGCGCCGCCGGACGCCGTGGACGGAGTACCCCTTCTTGAGGAGCGAGCGCGCCAGATAGGCGCCGTCCTGTCCGGTTATCCCGGTGATCAAGGCTGTCTTACCGGTCACGCGCGGCTCCTGCTTCCAACAATTGACGGACTCGAACAGCGGCGATCACGTTCAGATATCCCTGCCCAGGATTCGCCGGTACGGCGCGCTCGCGACCAGCCGGGCCACGGCATCCGCGTCCCGCACGAACAGCGCGTTCCAGGACTGATAGCCGAGCGGGGCCGCGCTCAGCTTGCGGCCGAACGGATCGTAATACATCTGCCGGAAGCCGCGCGACTCGAAGGCCTGCTGCACCGCGGGGCTGTTCAGCTCGGATTGCACGGCGAGCAGGCTCGGCGACGACAGGATTTCCCCCGCGCCGGCCAGCACCTGCTCCTCATAGCCCTCGACGTCGATCTTGATCAGGGTCGGCGCGCGTGCGGCCGCGACGCCGTCCAGCCGCTTGAGGACGACGCGGCGGACCGGCACGGAGGGATCGTCCACCACATGGTTAACCGTGTCGCGTCCGACGCTGAAATTCGCGACGCCGTCCTCGGCGCCGAGCGCCGCCTCCTCGACGGTGACCAGGCTCTCGATCCCGTTGAGCGCGATGTTCCGGCGCAAATTCTTCGCCGTGTCCTGGTCTGGCTCGAACGAGACCGAGCGCGCGCCGCACACCTTCGAGGCAAGTACGGTGAACGATCCGATATTGGCGCCGATGTCCAGGAAGAGCTGCCCCGGCCGCAAGACATGCAGCAGGAACGCCATCTCGGTGAATTCATAAAGCCCGCAATAGATGTTGCCGGTGACGCTCGTCATCCCCCGGCGGGCGATCAGCTTGGCGCCGTCCACCCACGCGAACTCGGTCTCCGCGGTGAGCCGGGACGCGATCTGCCATTTGAGATAGGCGCCGAGCCCACGCAGCGCCTGCTGGCGGCGCAAGGGATGATTGGAGATGAACTGAACAGTCGAAAGCATCTACGGCAAAACTCCTGGGCGACGCCCGGTTTTGCGTGGCCGCGCCCGACGCTTACAGGAAAATTTCGGCCTTGGACACAGCCAATCCCACTGCGCCAAAGGCGTTGAACCCGCGCCTATTCCGCCGGTGCCGGCGTCGCCGGCAGGGCCCTGCCCCGCGCGATCGGCAGGAACATGTCATAGGGGAACTCGACGATGCCTTCCAGCAGGAACCGGGTGGCGTAAAGGATGACCGAACCGCCGACCATGTCGGCGACCAGATAGCCGTCGACGCGATACCCCACCTTCATCGCGAGCAGCACGATGGGAAAGTACAGCCACTGCCCCTTGTGCATCACCCGGAGCGAATAAAGGCTGAGCAAGGAAAACAGGATTCCCAGGCAGAACGTCGCGATGATCACGCCCTGCCAGCCGGCGTCCCAATAGGCGTCCGCAAACAGCCCCGGACTGGTCTGCGACAGCGGATTGCCCGTGATGGCATAGTTATAGTCCGAGGCGATCTGCGTGATGATCGGCTTGTCCGGCCAGAACAGGCGCGGGATGAACACAGCAAAGATGTCGTCCAGCGAATTGCCCGGCGTGCCGCTATCATACTGGTCGATCGCATAGCTCGATTGGTTGACATAGCTGATGCGCGACAGCGCACTGTTCCTGGTGCCCGGGGTGTCGTTCTGGGACTGGACATAGCTTTGCGCGACCGAGAACGAATTCGTCACGATCGCGAAGCGGTCGGCGAACCCCGCCGGCGCGTCGATGCCGAACTTGTTGTTGAACTGGAACCGGCTGAGCTCGACGATCGGCACCAGCACGGCATAGGACCCCGCCAGCGCGGCTCCGATCACCACGATCTTGAAGAAGGTGATCCTGCTGCGCAGGAAGGCGAGCGCGAAGATGATCAGCGAGATCAGGACCGCGTATTTCTGCAGATCGAGGATGCCGATCGTGATGTCGAGGATCACGAAGGCGATGACCAGCGGCAGGGCGCTCCTGCGGTATTCCAGCGCCCATACCGTCAGCAGGTAGATCGCGGCATAGGTGAAGTTGGCGATCGTCGTGATGCTCTCGGGCAGGACGAACGAGCTCAGCTTGAAATAATAGGGAATGACGAAGAAATATTTGAAGAACCCGCCGATCGCGAGAAAGGCCATGCCCACCGCGAACAGCGTGCGGCCCTTGGCCTCGCGGTCGCGCTGCAGCTCCGGATCGTGGACGCTGGTCGACCGCGACAGGCTGACCACCAGGTTCGACGAGAGCAGCATCACCAGCAACGACACCGCATAGATCAGATTGAGCTCGGAGATGTCGTGGTCGTCGAACGGATAGAAGGCCTGCATGGCATAGTAGGTGTCCTCGTCGCCGATCACGGGGACGAGATTGCCGACGCCGTAATAGATGCTCACCGAGATGCGCAGCCAGAACAGCGCGGTCCAGATGGTGTTGGGATCCAGCAGGCTCATCCGCAACGCCGAGCCGCCGAGCAGCGCGATCAATATCATCGGGCCGATGGTGTTGATACGCGTCGTGGTTTCCGGGTTGCCCGGATCGGCGGCGAGCAGATAGAAGCAGACGAGCCCGAAAAGCCCGATCAGCTCCCAGGCCGGCGCGTACAGGACGGGGCGCAACGCCGCGGCCCTGCGGCGCTCTTCGCCATCGAAGGAACCCGCCGCCGCATTCATGGCTTTTGCGCCACCGTGATCGCCATCCGGCCCCATGCGCTGGGGAACAGGCGGCCGACGGTCTCATCGATCAGGCGCAGGAACGCCTGATAGGGCAGCAGGATCGGTTTGCGGTCCAGCACCGACAGCACCCGGCCGAACCATTTCGCCGATCCATTCCACCGCTTCATCTTCAGATAGACGCTGGTCGATTGCAGCGGCGTGCGCTCGAGAGAATGCGATTTGGTAATCCTGAGCCCGTGCTTGAGGAACAGCGCCTCGTTCTGCGCCACCGACTGGTAACCGATATGGCCGTCCGCATCGAGGAACGACGCCTGATAAAGCTGCGGGTTGCGCGCGCGCAGCCAGGAGATCAGTGGATTGTGCGTGGCGACGTCGTAGATGAAGATCACCTGCCCGCCCGGCTTCAGGATGCGCGCCACCTCGTCGAGGATCGCCTCCTTGTCGTCGGCCGCGATGTGCTCCCAGAAATACGAGCTGATCACCGCGTCCACCGAACCGTCGGGAATGGGCTTCAGGCTGTCCGACCGGACGCACAGGCTGTACTTCTTCGCCGCCAGCGCCAGACCCTGCTGCGACACGTCCACGCCGATCACCTGATACTGCGTGCCGAGCCACGCCACGCCGCCGGCACAGCCGAGCTCGACCACCCGCGCCCCCTGATTGAGCGCCTTGCGCACCGCCCACAGATAGCCGTTGGAGATCAGCCATAGCGGCATTTGATGCAGGAAATTCCTGCTGCGCGGCACATAGCGCACTTCGTTGTTGAACGCGCCTTCGTAGAACGGATCGTCCTTGCCCAGGAAGTCGACGACACCGTCCCGGATCGCGTAGTCGCGCGCGCAGACCGGGCAATGCATCGCGTCGCCGGCCCGCTGCAGCGGGGCTCGGTCGCTCGGACAGCACAGCGCCGGCGGCGTATTATCGGCCGATAGGACGATCGAACCCATGGCATTCCTCTTGCGGCCGCGTCGTGACCGCGTCCGTTTGTAGCCGCTCCCCGGCCGGGTTCACAATCGCCCGCCTTAACCCTCGGCGACTGTCCGGTTAAGGCAAAAATCGATCGCCTTCAGCGTGTTGCGCACCGACATCCGATAGTCCAGTTCCTCGGAAATTCGCAAGGACGCCGCGGCCATCTGCGCCAATTTCGCCGGGTTCTGCGCCAAGTCCTGCAGCGCTGCGGCCAGCCCGGCGACATCGCCGCAGCGATGGATCAGCGCGTTCTCGCCCGGCCGCGCGATGCTGGTCGGGCCGATCGCGCCGACATGATCGCTCAGCACCAGAGGCAACCCCATGATCGCGCCTTCCAGCACGATCACGCCGAAGGTCTCGATCTCGGCCGGATGCACCATCAGGTCCGCGGCGCAGTAATAGCCCGGCAGGTCGTCGATATTGACGAAGCCGAGGAACCGCGCCGGCAGGCCTTGCGCCTTGGCTTCGCGCTCCAGTTCCGCGCGCTCCGCACCGTCGCCCGCGAACAGCGCCAGGATGTGCCGCGCGGGCGCCGCCGTGTCGCGCAAGCGCGCCAGCGCCGCGACCAGATCGCCCGGCCGCTTGCGCGCGATGATCTTGCCGACGAACAGCGCCACCAGATCGTCGGGTTCCAGATTCAATTGCGCGCGGACCCGGGCGCGTTCTTGCTCACGGCGGGCGCGGAACGACCAGAACCCCTCATCGACCATGTTGGGCACGCGGAAGATCCGCTTGGCCGGCACGCCGAACGTTTCCAGGTATTTCTGGTTGGCATCGCCGATGCTCAGGAACGCGCTGAACTGGCCCAGCACCACCGGCAGAACCGCCGCCTTCGCGAGGCGCATCACCGGGCTGGTACCGACATGCAGCGAGCTGTCCGAGATCATCAGCGCCGGCACGCCGCGCCGCCGGCACCACGCGATCGCCCGCAGCATCGTCTTCTGGGTATAGCCATGGATCAGCACGATGTCGGGATCGAACGCGTCGAGCGTCTTCGCCAGCGACGGATTGTCGATCTCCGAGAAGGTCAGCTTGGTGATGCCGTCCGCCTCCGGCAGGAAAGTGTGCGCATAGCCCGCGAGCAGATCGGTCTTCCACGCCAGCTCGATGCCCATGCCGGCATCCAGCGTCTTGGCGATGCCGACTTTCGTCGCAAAAAAGGCGTGGACGTCGATGTCGCCGTATTTCGTCAGCGCCCGGTAGAACGGCACGTAGTAGGGGATCGCGTGCGACGCCACGACCGCGAAGCGGATCTTGCGGTTCATCGCGGCGCCCTTCCTTGGGTGCGGACCACGTCGCTGACGATGGCCTGTGCCCGGCGCTCGAAGGTCGGATAGGAAAAATCCTGGAGCAGACTGCCGTAATCCTGTCCGCGCCGCTTCAGCGCTTCGAGGATGCCGCGCTTGATATCCATCCGGTCGCGCGGGTCGACCTGGACGACCAGCTGGTTGGCGACGGGATCGGCGCGCTCCACAGGATCCTCCAGCGTCGCGCCGACGATCGGTACGCCGCACGCCAGCGGCTCCAGGAACGCGAAGCGAAACGGATAGCTGTCATAGGTCGGCCCACTGCCCGGCATCGCCACCACATCGGCCAGGCGATAGTGATCGGCCTTGGCCGCCTCGCTGACATAGCCCGTGAACGCGACACGCTCCGCGACGCCGAGCTCGCGCGCCTTGGCCTCGAGCCGGGGCCGGTCATTGCCGTCGCCCATGATCAGGTATGCCACGTCCGGCAATTCGCCCAGCAGCAGCGGCAAGGTTTCGATCACCTCGTCGAACCCCTTGTTCATTTCCGACGCATCCATCCGCCCCGCCGTCATGATGACGGTCTTGCCTTCCAGATTGTATTGCCGCAGCAGATCTGGCCGCTTGGGCCCCGCGCCGAACGCGGTGAGGTCCACGCAGTTCGGTAGATAATATGCGGTCGCGTTCTCGATCCCGGCCCAGCGCTTCAGCCGCGCCGCGGTCACTTGCCGGATTGTCGCGAACGCCTTGAGCCGGCGGCACAGGAAATTCACCGAGGCATGGTGGCTCGGCGTCCACGCTTCGATCCCGTACACCATCGGCAGCACCGGACAGCCGAAGCGCTGCCCAAGAAACCACGCAAACGGCAGCAGATGCAGATGGCCGCACAGGATCAGGCCGCACGGCCCTTTCTCCGCGGCCAGCCCCAGGACCGACGCCGCATAGCGCAGCTTGGTGCCCGCCGCCGTCTTGTCGAAGCGCAGATTGGCCGGCATCGGCTCGAGCGCGTAGGTGACCTGGCGCGGGATGGCCACCACCTCGGACACATCCGGATGGGCACAGACGGCCTTGAGCAGATTGCGGTTATACGCGGCAATGCCGCCGCGGCCGCCATAGGCATCCGTAACGAGGGCGATGACCTTGTAGCTCATGAGACGAACGCGAACCGCACCCTTCTCATTTGCCCACGATTTCGATTTCGGGTAGCGGGAAGATGAACTTCGTCCCCGCCGCCAGCGCCTTGGCCTCGCGCTTGAGGAACTCGTCGCGGAAATGCCAGGGCAGCACCAGGTAGTAATCCGGCTTCATCGCCCGCGACTTCTCCTCCGACACGATCGTGATGTCGGTGCCCAGCGTCCGCGCGCCATCCTTGTCGGGATTGCGGTCCGCCGCATAGGGCACCAAATGCTTGTCGATGCCGCACCATTGCAGGATCGTGTTGCCCTTCGTGGATGCGCCGTAGACATGCACCGTCTTGCGCTCGCGCTTCAGCTTCTTGAGCAGCGCCGTCAACTTCTTGCGCTGCGCCGCGATGCGCTTCTGAAACGCGGCATAGGGCTTGTCGGTGTCGAGCTCGAGATCGAACTCGGCCAGGCGCAGAGCGACCATCGCCTGCTGCCACTCGGCATTGGCGTATTTCGCGCAATCCTCATGCGTCGCATAGCAGCGGATGCTGCCGCCATTGATGTCGTTGAACCCGACGCGAAACACCTTGAGCCCGCAGCGGCGCAACAGATTCTCGATCACCGCGAAGCTGTAATACTCCAGATGCTCGTGGCAGACCGTGTCGTAGGAATTGCGCTCGAGCATCGCCGGCATGTACGACATCTCGAAGATCCACACGCCGTCGGACGCGAGCAGCGCCTTCAGCCCGCGAACGAAGGTGACCGGATCCTCCAGATCGTAGAACATCGCCACCGAAGTGATGATATCGCAGCGCGTCTCGCCCAGATGCGCCGTCAGCTTCTGCGAGGGGAACAGGTCCTGCACCACTTCCAGCCCCGGCCCCGCGGTCTGCGCGACATCCGACGGATCGACGCCGACGCGGCGAAATCCCTCCGGATAATTCTTGAGCAGGGTTCCATCGTTGCAGCCGATATCCAGCGCCACCGCCTTCGGCTTGCCGGACAATTTCATCGCCGTCGCTGCGATCTCGCCCAGATGGTCGCGCATCGTCTGGTTGGTGCCCGAACGGTACCAATAGGATTCGTAAAGCACCTGCGGCGGCACCGTGACGGCGAGCTGCAGCAGGCCGCACGCGCTCTCGTCGAGCTGCGGATTGCAGCGCACGAGCTTCATGTCGATCCGCCGCAGCGGCGGCATCGATTTGCCCTCCTTGACGAAGGAACCCTGCAGATATTGCTCGCCCAGATCGATGACGCTGGTCAGCGCCGGTGACTTGCAGATGCGGCAGGTTTTGCGATGTACCAGATGCATGTCTTTGAGGCCCTAGTTCGCGTCTTGTTATGGTTGCTGATCGATCGGCTGGCGGAAGCCCGGCTAGGGCGCGTCCCTGATCACGTCCAGGATATCAGATAGTGTCCGGGTCAGGGTATACACCGGCGTCCAGCCCGTTGCCGCCTCGAGGGCGGCATATGAGCCCAGCACCCGGCGCTGCTCCGCGGCGCGGATCAAGCCCGGATCCTGCCGGATTTCGATAGGGCACGCGCTGATCCGCACGAGTTCCTCCAGCACGTCCCGCATGACGACCTCGCGGCCCGAGCAGACATTGAAGACGCCGCCACTGGGCGCTCCGTGCAGCATGAGGTCATAGGCGCGTACGGTATCGCGCACATCGGTCAGGTCGCGGGTGGTGTCCAGCGCGCCGACGTCGATCTTTCCGTGCCCCCCACTCCGCACGATCTGCGCGATCTGCTGCGCGAAATTGGCGATTGCGAAACGCGCGCTCTGCCCCGGGCCGATATGGGTGAAGGGCCGCGCCACCACGATGCCGAACCGGGCCCGCGCCGCCCATTGCCGGCACAGCATCTCGCCCGCCACCTTGGCCACGGCATAAGGACTGAGCGGGTCGGGCGGCGAATGCTCGGTCAGCGGCAACCGGTCGGACGCCGGATGGCCGTAGACCTCGCTGGAGCTGACCTGCAGGAACCGCCCGGTGAACCCGCACCCGTCCAGCACCGAAAGCAGGTTGAGCACGCCGTCGAACCCGATGCTGTAGGTCTCTTTCGGATTCTCGAAGGATTCGCGAACCGTCGTGACGGCGGCGAGGTTCACCACGAGCGCCGGAGCCACGCGCCGCACCATGTCGCGCACCGCCCCGGCATCGCGGATATCGCACGCGCCACGCCCCGGAAGGAGCGTCTCATAGCGGTCGGACAATTGCCGGCGCAGATGCGCTCCCACGAACCCGGCGCCGCCGAACACGATTGCCTTGGCCATCATGGCCGCCGCCGCGATGCCGTCGCGCACGGTCCCAGGCGGCAAGCGCTAGCCGCGGGATCGCCGTCCGGTCGGGATTGGGTAGACACGCGGCGTCTATGACTTCGGTGTGACTTGCCAGCGGTCGACGGGCACAGCGGACGTGGCAGGCGGACGCCGGAACCGGCCGGCGACCCGGCCGACGATGTCGCGCGGCTCGATCTTGAACTGCGACATCAGGAACGCCACCGCCATGCCGAGCACGACGAAGATCAGCACATAGACCCCGATGACCTGCATCGGGCTTGGGCTCGTCGGCGCACGCGACGCGACCGGCGGCTCCAGCGGGTCGGCGGCGTAGTCGAGGCCAGAGCTTGCCAGCATGCGCTGCTTTTCCTGATCGATCAGCGTCGCGACCAGCGAGGCGCGCACATCCGTGGTCGAGGTGCCGGCCAATTCCTGGTTCAGGTAGTCGATGTAGCGATTGGCCCGGTCGAGCGATTTATCGCGCAAGCCCCCGTCCACGGCGCGATGCAGCTTCGCGAGGAATTCCCGTCCCCAAATGGGGTTGGGGACGCGGATGCTGATGACGACGATGGGGCTCGCCGCGCTTTTCTGCACGGTGACGAGGCCGTTCAGCGCCTCCTGGACCTGTGCCGCATCCGGCGGCTGCCACGGCGTGACCGGCGCACCGATAAGCCGCGCGAAAGCCTGGCGGATGGAACGCATCATGCTCCGGGGTTCGCGCCAGCGCTTGTTGGCAGCGTCCCACTCGCCGGCGAACATCGCCTGCATGAAATCGGGCTGCCGTGCCAGGACATCCGCCGCCGACCGGCTGGTCAGCCCGGCCTGATAGAGCTCGAACCCGATGCCGTTGCCGCTGGACGGCAGCGCGACGCCGGCCAAGGCAGCGAGGCCGCCGAGGCGGTCGGCGGCTCGCGACGAGCTCTGCTCCATGGCCACCGACGCGACCCGCAAGCTCACGGTGTAGGTCCGCGGCGCCCGATGCAGCTGCACGATGCCGACCACTAGGCCAAGAGCGACGAAGCCGGCGACGATCCATTTGTGCCGCCAGATGCTGCTCACGATGTCGCGCATGAACTGGGTCTGCGACGTATCGCCCTGCGCTACCGACATGTGCACGCCCCGCGCCCGGCGAAGCAATTGCGCCCGCCCATGATCAATTGTTCCTCGTTACGACGGAGAAGGACGCCGCCGAGATCGCCAACTGGCTGACGATCTGCGTCGCCGTGACCAGGAATTGCGAAAGGTTGAACGGGCTGAGGTCGCGCGGCACGATGATCGTCGCGCCGGGCGGCACGGCATGGTGGTCGAACGACAGCCAGTTCTCGGAGCGCGGCGCCGCCGAGCCGTCGGGCAGCACCACGAAGATGCGCCCCTCATCGGCGGCCTGGGACGCGCCGCCGGCCAATTCGATGTAGTCGGACACCGAGAATTTCGGATCGAAGCGGAATGCGCCCGCGCTCAGCACCTCGCCGCTCACCGTGACGGTGGAAGGCCGTATCGGGATATAAAGCGTGTCGCCGGCTTCGAGCAGGATGTCGTTGGCCGGATTCACCGCCAGTACCGCCGGATCGGTGATGATCGACATGCGGCCGAGGGCCGGCGCGCTGCGCAGCTGGTCCGCCAGCGAGGACAGGAATTGCGACGCGCTCGCGCCCGAATTGTTCGACGAACTGTTGGCCGTCACGCTCAATTCGCCGCTGACCAGCGTCACGAGCTGGGAATCTAGCGTCCGCGCCTCGCGCTCATTGCCGATCTTCTCGGCGACCGCTACGGAGCGCCGCGTGAACACAGCGCCATAGGGATAAGCCTGCTCCGTCAAGCCGCCGGCGCGCGCCAGCAGGGACGACAGGCGCTCGCCGCGAATGATGTCGAACGTGCCCGGATAGCGCACCGCGCCGGTGACGACGACGTTGCCGTCCTGACGCTCGGAGAAGACCGGGCGCACCCGGATGACGTCGAAGGGCTGGATCGACACCGTCTTGAAGTCGCCGCCGGCCTCGCTGAACGTCTTGCGGTCGGTACGGGACACGCCGCTGTGCGGATCGACGGTCGTCGACGTCACTTCCACCGAGGAAAGGTCTGAATCGCGCATGGTGCCGCCGGCCGCCGCCAGCATGTCGCCCAGGCTGGTGCCCGGCGCGGCGACATAGGCGCGCGGATCGCCGACCTGGCCGAGCACCCAGACGAGATTGTTGGTGATGGTATGCAACACGGTCTCGCCCGTGACGCCCAGTTTCTGGGCGATCATCGCGGCTTGCGGCGCGTCTTCCATCGCGTCGGGGGACCTGCCGCCCACAGGCGTGGTGAACGAACCCGAATTGTTGGTCGCCGTAAGAGTGAGGCCCGTCGGCCGATTGTCCGGGCTCGGTGCTTTGGGCGGTATGCTGCTGCCGGAAGGTGTAGCAACGGGAGATGTCTCGTCGTTCGTGGGCAAGGTTTGCGGCGGGCCCCCGCCGCCATGACCTGACGAGTCCGCCGGCGTGCTGGAATCGCCGCCCGGCTTCGTCGGCGCTCCCGAATCGTGCCCTCCCACCGTACTGCCATTGGCTTCGGTGGCCAGCTTGCTGATCTGTTCGGACGTCATGATGTAGACGATGTCGTCATTCTGCAGCGGCACGTCGGTGTCGCCGCGGAAAATCCGATAGAGCGAGATCGGTATCAGTATCTTGGTGTTGGACGCGCGGTCGCGGCGCGCGATGAACGCGAACAGCGTGTAAGCGTCCGGATCGAGGTCGTCGACGCTATGTATCAGCTGCCCGACCGTGGCGAACGCCACGCGCGGCCGCACGCCGGACAGGCGCACCGCGCCCATCAGCGACACGCGGTCCTCGATGACATCCTTGTTCGCGTAGACGAAAAGCATTTCACCGCTGCGCACCACGCCGTTGTTCGCAATGGCGACCTGCCGTGTCGTGCCGTCGGGCTCCAGCATCAGCTTGGTCAGCCGGTAGGTGCCGGCGATTTCGAATCCGCCCGCCAGTTGCGACAGGCTGCGCACATCGATCGACTGGACGCCGCGCGGCAGCTCGAAGATCGCTTCATGCTTGACGTCGCCGACGATCGCGACGGTCGCGCCGATCGGCGGCACGAAGATCTTGTCGCCGTCCTGCAGCGTTCCCAGCGACGCGGTGCCGCCGCGCTCCAGCAGTGAGTACAGGTCGATCTGGCGCGTCGTGCCGCCACGGATGAGCTGGATGGCACGCAAGCTGCCGGTCTTGCTGACGCCGCCCGAGAGCAGGAGCGCATCGAGCGGACTGGCCAGAGCGCCGACGGTGCGGACGCCGGGCGCGCGCACGTCGCCGGTTACGATCACGGTGATCTGGCGCATCTGTCCGACCGTGATGAAGACCTTGGTCGAGACAAAGTTCCGCGCGACCGCGGCTTCGATGTCGGCGCGCACGTCGCCCAGCGTGCGGCCGGCCGCCGAGATCGGATTGAGCTTGGGCAGCACGATCTGGCCGTTGCGGTCGATCCGCGCGCGGAAATCGGAGTTCTCCTGGCCGCGCAGCTGAATGGAGAGTTCATCGCCCTGCCCCAGGACATATTGTTCCTGCGTCGCCCCGAGCTGATTGGCGGAAACCGCGGTCGGCACGCCCAACAGATTGTAGCCGAATTGCGAGATCAGCCTGTCATGCGTTCCCAGCCGATCGGAGTAGATCTTCTCCAGCCGAGACGGCGGCGCACCAACGCCGTCGACCGCTGCCGGCTGAATGACCTGGATCGTCGGCTTCAGTGTCCGGTTGTCGGAATCGTTGTCCCCGCGGTTCTGCAAGGACCGCAGGAGATCCGGATCCGTCGAACCGCCGACCTGCGCGACCGCCAGATCGACGAAACTCGCGGCCGCGAAAAGCACGGCAAAGAACAGCAGAAAGCGGCTGAAATTCTTAGACGACGGCCAGCGCATATAATCGCATTCGGTTGGGGTCCCAGCTTCAATTATTTCTATTGAACGCCAAAGGTTTAAGCAAGGCGCTGCGGCCCCGAAAATCGGCCCGCGGGACGCTCCTTTCGGCCGCTATCGCCGCGGCGCATGAAGAGCGGGTTGCACCGCCATTCCGGCGCCTGCATCACGGCGCGGGATATACCGCGCCTTACGCGCCGGACAACTGCGCTCCATCGTCTCAACAGGCTGCGGCAAGAATTTCGCGTCGTGCCGCCGCCAACTTGCCAATGCGACAAGGACCAAGGCATAGAGACACGATGGCTGGAAAAATGGCACTCCGTGGGCAGGCGAACTAGGCTTGTGCGCTGCGAATTGCGCTCGATCTGCAGGCGGCAGTCCATTCTCGGAGTGGCGTTCTGGAGTCTTGCGCTCGCCGCGCCGGCCCTGGCGGACACCACCGCGCCCCATTCGACCTATGGCGATGTCGGCATTCTGGACATGCCCAGCGCCCGGATGACCGATGACGGCCAGTTCGGCGTCACCGCGGGCATTCTCAACAACAACCAGCGCTACGATTTCTGGTTCCAGCTCCTGCCCTGGCTCGAAGGCTCGTTCCGCTATGCCCATATCGGGCATTTCAGCCCGTCGGGCCCGCTTTACGACCGCAGTCTGGGCATCAAGCTGCGGTTGGGCCGCGAGACGGAGTACTGGCCGGAGATTTCGCTCGGCATCCGCGATCTGCTCGGCACCGGCGTTTACGGTTCGGAATATCTCGTCGCCTCCAAGCGGTTTGGCGATTTCGACCTCACCGGCGGCTTGGGCTGGGGCCGCCTTGCGTCGGACGGCACCTTGCCCAATCCGTTCGGCGCGATCTTCAAGTCGTTCAAGGTCCGCGACAGCGGCAATTTCGGCCTGGGCGGCGTGGTCAGCTTCAACACATTCTTCCACGGCCCGAACATGGGCATCTTCGGTGGCGCGATCTGGCATTCGCCGGTCGATAACCTCGATGTGCTGCTCGAATACAGCAGCGACCGTTATGTCGAGGAGCGCGCCAACAAGGCCTTCAGCGTGCGCATTCCCGTCAATGTCGGGCTCGCCTATCGGCCGCTCTCCAACCTGGCCGTCAGCGCCGGCTGGTATTACGGCACGACCTATGGCGTCACCCTCACCGTCAGCGCCAACCCGACGATCTCGGCGGCGCCGGAGCGTTTGTCGGCGACGCTGCCCCAGCCGATCATTCGCACCCCGCAGCAGCAGAGCGCCGCGCTCGCCGATCTGCTCAAGCCCGGTCAGAGCAAGATCGCGCTCGCCACCGCGACGCCCTGGGTGCGCGTCGCGCCGACTGCGCCGGATCCCAATGCGCATGTGATCTCGTCGCTGATGGCGATCGGCACCGGCGTGCGCGATGTCGAGATCTACGGCAACACGCTGATGGTCGATGCGCAGCAGAACAGCGCCAAGACCCAATGTAGCGTCTACGCCAAGATCGTCTCCGCGGTGGACGGGCGCATCAGGACGATCGCGGTGTCCGACCTGCACGATGGCGACGGCCAGACCTATTTCTGCCCCGTCCTGCAATCGGCGAATTTCGTCACCGACGCCGATAGCGACCGTCCCGCGGCCGGCGACGCGCCAACCGCCGACGCCGACGACGCGCCCGGCCCTTCGCCCGGCGATTACGAGCGCAAGCTGCGCACCGACATCGCGGCGCAATCGATACGCATCGAGGCGCTCAGCGTCGAGCGCTCGCATGTGTGGGTCTACTACTCCAACCTGAAATACTACTCCGAGGCGGAAGCGGCGGGCCGCGTCGCGCGCCTCTTGATGAACGACACGCCGCCCTCGGTCGAGATCTTCCATCTGGTGCTGGTCAAGAACGGCCTGCCGCTGCGCGAGATCCAGATGACGCGCAGCGCCCTCGAGCGCGCCAACTCGACCTACGCCTCCGGCTCGGAGATGGGCCTCGCGATCGAGCCGATCGTGCCGCCGCTCAGCAATCCGATCCTGGAGCGCGCCCAGGACGAATCCTATCCGCGCCTGCACTGGTCGATCGGGCCGGGCCTCAGCACCGCGCTGTTCGATCCCGCCGAGCCGCTGCAGCTCCAGCTTCTGGCGTCGCTGAGCGGCTCCATCGAGGTCACGCCGACCCTGGCTTTCGAGGGAACCTTCGAGGCCAACATCTACAACAATTTCAATCTCAGCCTGAAGCCGGACAGCCTGCTGCCGCATGTGCGCAGCGACATCCTCGAATATTACCGCCACGGCATAAACGGCATCGCCAATCTCGACGCGACCTATCGGATGCGCCTGTCGCGCACCATCACCGCCGAGTTCAAGGCCGGCTATCTCGAGAGCATGTTCGCGGGCGCCGGCGGCCAGGTCCTGTGGCGTCCCGAAGGCCAGCGTTTCGCGGTCGGCGTCGATGCTTACGAGGTCTGGCAGCGCGACTTCGACCGCCTGTTCGGCGTGCAGGATTACCATGTGCTGACCGGCCACGTGTCGCTCTACTACGCCTCGCCCTGGTACGGCCTCAACTTCAACGTCCATGCCGGCCGCTATCTCGCCGGCGACTACGGCGCGACCTTCGAGATCACCAGGCGCTTCTCCACCGGCGTCGAGATCGGCGCCTTCGCCACCTTCACCAACGTGCCGTTCGCCAAGTTCGGCGAGGGCAGCTTCGACAAGGGCCTGATCATCCATATCCCGCTGGAATGGGCCCTGCCCTTCTACAGCAAGTCGTCCTACGATCTTCTGCTGCGCTCGCTGACCCGCGACGGCGGCCAGCGCCTTGTCGACGACGATTCGCTCTATGGCGAAACGAGGCCCTTCAGCTATGAAGAGGTCATGGGACATGTCGATGACATCACCGCGCCCTGACCGCCTGCGCCGTTGCGCGCAGCGCGCCGCCTTGTTCGCCTGCGCCGGGCTGCTGGCCGGCTGCAGCTCGGACGGCGGTGGCGACTGGGAGGCGATGTTCCAGGCGGCGCGCTACCAGTGGGAGAATCGCGACGCGGCAGCCGACATCGACGCGGCCGCCGCGATTCCCTATGCGACGGTCGGCGTCAGAGTGGATGGCGGGCGCGAGCAGATCCTGGTCCTGGCAACCGACGCCCAGGGCGAGCGCATGTGGACGGCGGGAACCGCGGTGGCGATCACCACGCGCGGCGGCCGCATCATCCGCACCGCGGGCTTCGGCACAGACCTGTCGAGCTACAGCAATTGGGATGCGCATGCGGACTGGAGCCAGCCGCACGCCCATAGCTGGTCCGCCGACTTCGCCGATCTGGGCCTCTACTCCATTCCGATCGCGTGCCGGACGAGCGCCGCCGTGTCCGACCCGATCACGATCCTGGGCAAGTCGTTCGACACGATAAGGATCGACGACAGCTGCGAAAGCGATCAGCTCAACTGGTCATTCGTGAACAGCTATTGGGTGAGTGCGCAAACCGGGCGCGTGTGGCGCTCCCGGGAGCAGGTGCATCCGAAGGGCCCGGTGCTGGAGCTCGAATTGCTCAGGCCCCCGCTGTCGGCCGGTTAGACGCGTTTATTCGCACCCGTTCCCACTACGCGGGACCGAGACGGTTTTCACACATCAAATTCTTTGGGCACCGGACGCGGTTCAGCTCAGAACGAGCGCGGCGTGAAACCCGGCGCAAGCTCAGCAAATTGGAACAAAAATAGAACGTATCAAGGGAGATGGCCGAATATTTTTTGCGGTTCGCCCGAGGCGAGATTTGGCTTCAGGCGCCAAAAAGCGAAAGCGCCGGAGAAACATAATCCCACTAGGGACCAGCTTCTCCGGCGCAAATTCGTACGGCTGTTACGCCGAAATTCTCAGAGATGCGTGTTCGTCGTCGAACCGCCGGAGTGGCCATTGCCACTGCCCGACGCGACAAGGCCGACGCCGAGAGCGACGAAGCCGATGCCCGCGATCCAGACCCAAAGCGGAGCGCGCATCGCGGCTTCCTTGACGCCAGCCGGCTTACCGGGCGCGAGAGCGGCCTGATCAGAGGCAGGAGCCGCGAAAGCAGCCGTACCGGTCGTAACCAACAATGCCGACGCCAGAGCCGCAGCACCAATTTTCCGCAACATGAATTTTCTCCTGATCAACCTGAGTTGGACTTAACGCGACAGGCCTAGTTTTGTCAACCAAATCGCCGGTTAGTCTGTTGCTCTATCGCAACAATATCGGCACCAAACGGTGTTCAAACCACCCCGCCCGCAGCCAGCAAAACGCACCAGTCGCGAATTGGTTTCCCTGTATTTGGTGAGCCCGGATGGGTTCGAACCATCGACCCTCTGATTAAAAGTCAGATGCTCTTCCACTGAGCTACGGGCCCTGCCAAATGCGCGCGGACCATATGTAAGGGGCCGATGGGGGTCAATCGAGGTTTTCCGCCCCATTTTCGCGGGGTTTTCGAGGGTAAGCCGCGAAAACCTCCGCCGCGACCGCCCCGACTCGGCCCTGCGCGATGCCATCCCGTAATGCAGCCATCATGCCCTGGAAATATTGGAGGTTGTGCCAGGTCAGCAGCATGGAGGCCAAAATCTCATTCGCCTTCACCAGATGGTGCAGATAGGCGCGGCTGAACTGCCGGCAGGCCGGGCAAGCGCACGAATCGTCCAGCGGCGCCGAATCGTCGGCATGGCGGGCATTTTTCAGGTTGAGCACGCCGAGTCGGGTGAAGGCCTGCCCATTGCGCCCCGAGCGAGTCGGCAGGACGCAGTCGAACATGTCGACACCCCGGAGCACCGCCCCGGCGATATCGTCCGGCTTGCCCACCCCCATCAGGTAGCGCGGCCGGCCCGTGGGCAGATGCTGCACCGTGGCATCGAGCGTCTCGAACATCGCGCTTTGCTCCTCGCCGACCGCCAGGCCGCCGATCGCATAGCCGTCGAAACCGATCTCCTGCAGCGCCTCCGCCGAGCGCTGGCGCAAATCCGCGAACACGCCGCCCTGTACAATGCCGAAGCAGGCGCGGCCCGGCTGCTCGCCGAACGCCGCCTTGGAGCGCGCCGCCCAGCGCATCGACAGCGCGAGCGATTTCTCGATATCGCCGCGCGTCGCCGGATAGGCTGGGCACTCGTCGAGCACCATCTGGATGTCGGAGCCGAGCAGGCGCTGGATTTCCATCGCGCGCTCGGGCGACAGGAATTGCTCCGAGCCGTCGATATGCGAGCGGAATTTGACGCCCTCTTCCGTGATCTTGCGCAGCTTGGACAGCGACATCACCTGGAAGCCGCCCGAATCCGTCAGGATCGGACGCTCCCAGCCGGAAAATTTGTGCAGGCCCCCGAGCCGCGCGACGCGCTCCGCGCCGGGCCGCAGCATCAAATGATAGGTGTTGCCCAGGATGATGTCGGCGCCGGTCTCGCGCACCGATTGCGGCAGCATCGCCTTGACGGTGCCCGCCGTCCCCACCGGCATGAAGGCCGGCGTGCGGATGTCGCCGCGCGGCGTCTTGATGATTCCGGTGCGCGCCGCGCCGTCGGTCGCGGCGATCTCAAGCTCGAGCGTGTTCATGGGCTGCGCAATAGCAGGCAGGCGTCGCCATAGGAATAGAACCGGTAACGCTCGCGGATCGCCTCTTCATAGGCCGCCATCATGATGTCGCGGCTCATGAAGGCGCTCACCAGCATGAACAGCGTCGAGCGCGGCAGATGAAAATTGGTCAGCAGCACCTCCGCGGTGCGGAACGCGTAGCCCGGCGTGATGAAGATGTCTGTCTCGCCTTCGAACGCAGCGATCCGTCCGTCCGGCGCCGCCGCGCTCTCCAGCGTGCGCAGCGAGGTGGTGCCGACCGCGGCGATGCGCCCGCCCGCTTGCCGCGCGCGGTTCAGGCGCTCGGCCGCCGCCGCGTCCAGATGCGCCCATTCGGGATGCATGCGATGCGCGCCGGTGTCCTCGGCGCTGACCGGAAGGAACGTCCCCGCGCCAACGTGCAAAGTCACCGTTTCGCGCCCGATATCTTTGGCGGCGAGCGCATCGAAAAGCTCCGGCGTGAAGTGCAGGCCGGCGGTCGGCGCCGCCACCGAGCCGTCCTGCGCGCCATAGATCGTCTGGTAATCCGCGCGGTCGCGGTCGTCCGCCTTGCGCTTGCCCGCGATATAGGGCGGCAGCGGAATCTCCCCTTGCGCCGCGATGGCGGCATCGAGCGCGGCGCCGGCGCTGTCGAACGCAACCTCGATTTCGCCAGCCTTGAGCTTGCGGCGCACCTGTGCCGTCAGCCCATCACCGAATCCGAGCCAATCACCCTCCACCAGCTTCCTTGCCGGCCGTGCGAACGCCAGGAACGCGTCTGCGGCGATGCGCCGGTGCAGCATGATCTCGAGCTTGGGCGTCGTGTCGCCGCGCCCCGTGCGCATCCCGCGCAGCCGCGCCGGGATGACCTTGGTGTCGTTCAGGACCAGCACGTCGCCGGCGCGCAGATACTCCGGCAGATCGCGCACGGTGCGATGCGCCAGACGCCCATCCGGCCACACCACCAGCAGCCGCGCCGCGTCGCGCGGGCTCGCCGGGCGCAATGCGATGAGGTCTTCGGGCAAGGGAAAATCGAACTGGTCGACACGCATGGCTGGGAGATGAAACCGATGGCCGGCCGCGATGCAAGCGGCTCAGGCCGGCGCGAGCCTGCGGTAGGCGAGGCACGAGCCGACGGTCGCCAGGGTCAGGCAGACCGCGATCGACACCGAAAGCGACAGCGCGATGATCGCGATCGCCGCGCCGTTCATCGCCAGCATGTTGGCCGCATCCGCCCACATCCGCGGCCCGATGGGAAACACCGTGTCGTCGAACGCGAGGCGCAGATATTCGCCCAGCGTCTGCAGCACGACGAAGGGCAGCAGCATGACCGCCGTCCCGATCGCCGCGAACTGCCAGAAATGCCCGCGCGAGAACCGCCAGCTGCGGCGCAGCACATGGCTGCGCTCATAGACCGCCAGGGCCGGCAGCAGCACGCCACAGCGCACGACGAACACGACCGTGAACAGCGCGAAGAGCGGCCACACGATCAGCGCCGCATAGTCGGGATTGCGCGGCAGCAGGAAATGATGGGCGAAGGACACCAGCGCTTCGCAGAGGATGGCGGCGGCGAACAAAACGAACAGATAGCGCAGCACCGCCGCATAGAGACGCGCCTCCAGCGCCCAGCCGCGGGCGGCGGACGGCGTGTCGGCACGGCGCACGACGCGCGCCACGCTGGCGCAGGCCATCATGGTCAGCAGCAGCCAGATGAAAAAACCGGCGGCCATGACGCTGACCGTCAGGCTGGCGAGGCGCGAGGTCGGCGCGTCCAGATAGTGGGACAGCAGCGAAAAATAGGTCTTGAACAGAACCAGGAGAAGCGAGGCCGCAAGCGCGGTGGGGATGTAGATCGCGGCGATGAGCGCGCCGGCATGCCGCAGGACGAAGCGGTAGGTCGCGGCGATGACGTCACGCGCCGAAAAATCGCCGGCCGGCGCCGCCTCGGTGGTGGGAAGCACGGATGTCGGAGAACTCACTCGCGGCCAACCGGCGCATCTTTACCCGCGACAAGACGCGGGCGGGCCTTGGCATCGGTCTCGACATCGCCGCCGCCGGCCGCTTCGTCGCTCCTCGCATCGACTTCCGTCAGCCAGGCAAAGCTGAAATAGAACGCCGCCAGCACCACCATGCAGACCAGCGCGAGGTGCGGCCAGACAGACGCGGTCAGCGACGACACGCCGACCACGCCGAGATAGGTGCACAGCCCCGCCGTCTTGCCGATGCGCTGCTGCAGGCGATGATGGAAATGGTCGCTGTCGGCATCCGACGGCGCCTGGCCCTGCAGGGCGCGGGCGACGATGAGCCGGAGGCTGTCCATGATCGGGATGAAGAACCACACCGCGATCGTCTCCGCGGTGACGCCCCAGTGATTGTGCGCCCGGATCGCCAGGACGCCGAACACGAACGCGACGCCATAGGTCCCGGCATCGCCGAGGAACACACGGCCCGCCATGTTGAACAGGAAGGTCACGACGACCGTCTCGAACATCGCGCTGGCGATGGCGGCGGTGCCGTTGCCGGTCACGATCATCAGGCAGGCGGCCCAGATCGCGAACAGGCCGGTGACGATGCCGTTCTGGCCGTCGGCCCAGTTCACCGCGTTCACATAGCCCGCCATCGCGACCGCGACGAAGGTGAAGGCGAACCAGGCCGGAATCGCCGTCGGCTCGAAATTGCCCCAGTTCAGCTGCGCCGGTATGAGCTCCGGATCGATCACCATCGCGATGCTCGAGAGCAGGAACAGCGACAGCAGCCGGCTCGACGGCGAGGTTGCCGTCTGGTCGTCGGCATAGCCGACCAGAGTCGCGCCTGCGCCGCATAGCAGGACCACCTCCAGCAGGCGGACATCGACCGATGGATTCCAGATCAGCGACAGCACCGCCCACAGCACCATCGGCACCATGATGGCGAGACCGCCGACCAGCGGCGTCACCTGGGCGTGCTTCTTCCGGACCGTGTCCGGATGGTCCATGACCTGGAGCTTCTCGCCAATGATGCGCGCGTTGATGAGGATCAGCAGCGAAGCAATGAGGGCGACAAACAATATGGCTGCATTAGCCTGTATCGCCATTTCGCCGTGCATCACGTGTCCCCAACGCCGCCGCCCATGACGCGGCGACTCCTCAAAGCGCTATTGTATACCAACGGTTGGGCAAACAGTTGCCGTCGCGGCGCAATCAATTTGTCCGTGTCTTACAGTATTGGCGCTTTGAGACAAACGGGCAACAAATCACACCGTTAAACAGACGCCAGCACCGCATTAACCACCCGGTCCTGGGCCTCTTCATCCAGATAGGCGTGCATCGGAAGACTGACCACAGTCCTACTGAGGCGCTCGCACACCGGCGTCGGCGCGGCGGGATAGGCGCTATAGCCCTTCTGGGCGTTCAGCGGGATGGGATAATAGACCGCCGTCGGAATGCCTTGCGCCTTGAGATCGGCCTGCAGCTTGTCGCGGTCGGGGACCTGGATCGTGTATTGCGCCCAGGTCGATTGCGCGCCGTCGATCACATGCGGCACGCGGATGCGATTGGAACGGCCGAGCGCCTCCGAATAGCGCCGCGCGACCGCTTCGCGCTCTTCGATTTCCGCCGGAAATATTTTCATCTTCTCGAGCAGCACCGCAGCCTGGATCGTATCGAGCCGTGAATTTACGCCGATCCGTACGTTTTCGTACTTGTCGCTGCCTTGGCCGTGGATGCGGATCGAGCGCAGCACCTCGGCGAGATCGTCGTCATTGGTGAAGGTCGCGCCGCCGTCGCCGAAACAGCCGAGCGGCTTGGCCGGGAAGAAGCTCGTCGACGCCGCGTCGCCGATGCTGCCGGTGCGCTTGCCGTCGAGCGTGCCGCCGAAGCCCTGCGCCGTATCGGCGAGCATCTTGAGGCCCTCGCGCGCCACGATCGGCGCGAGGCTGCGATAGTCCGCCGGCTGGCCGAACAGATCGACCGGCATCACCGCGCGCGGCACCAATTTGCCTTCACGCCGGACCAGCGCGATCGCAGCTTCGAGGCTCGCCGGATCCATGTTGTAGGTGTCCTCGAGCACGTCGACGAACACCGGCGAAGCACCGACCAGCGCGACGACCTCCGCCGACGCCGCGAAGGTGAAGGCCGGCACGAACACCGCGTCGCCCGGACCGATGTTCCACGCGCGCAGCACGATCAGCAGCGCGTCGGTGCCGTTGGCGCAGGCGATGCAATGCTTGACGCCCGCGAAGGCCGCGAGCTTGGCCTCGATCTCCGCGACCTGCGGCCCCATCACCCACTGGCCGCCCTCGACCACGTCGAGGATCGCGCGATTGAGCGGCTCGCCGAGACGGCGGCGCTGCGCCTGCAGATCGATGAAAGGGATGGGTGCTGTCAAAGCCTGAACTCCGCTGGAAGGACGGGAGGTGTTCTAGGCGAAGGCGCGCCGCTAAGACGACACACAATATGTTGCCGATTGCGTCGCCGAAAATCTCAGCCGCGGATGGCTTTGAGCGCCGCGATGTAATCGGGCAGCGTGCGCTTGGCCGTCCAGCCCAGCGCCCGCGACTTGGTCGTGTCCAGCACCGCATCCATGCGGTTGCCGCGCCGCTCGGGCAGCATGACGACCGGGCCGCCGAACATGTGCGCCGCGTCGAGCACCGAATAGGAATCCGCGGCGCCGAGGCCGAACTCGTCGCCCTCGCCGCGCTCGCCCACCATCATCAGCCCGTCGACGATGTCGTCGACATGGGTGAAGTTGCGCTTCTGCGTGCCCGGCGACACCACCGACAGCGCTTCGCCGCGCGCATATTGCTGGCGGAAGATCTCGATCACCGTGCCATAGGCGCCGGCGCGCTCGCCCGGGCCGTAGACGTTGTAGAAATAGGTGATGGCGAACGGCACGCCGTACCACGCGCCATAGTTCCGCACGAGTTCGGTGTTGCTCGCCTTGGTCCAGGCATAGGGGCTCTGGTCGCGGCCCATGCCGCCGTCGCCGAACTTGGTGCTCGATCCGGCATAGACCAGCTTGCCGACGCGGCGGTTGCGGCAGAACTCGGCGACGCCGAACGTGCCCACCTTGTTGAGGTCCCAAACCAGCGCCGGCTCCTCAAGGCTCTTCTCGACCCGCGAATATTCGCCCAGATGATAGAGCAGGTCCGGCGTCTCCGGCAGCAGGCTCGCGATGTCCTTGGCATGGCCGCGACGATAGTCGACGCCCGCAATGTGGTTCTCCACGAGGCCGGTGAAGTAATTGTCGATCGAGATGACGCGGTAGCCTTCGCCGGCCAGCCTGCGGCACAGGCTCGCGCCGATGAATCCGGCACCGCCCACGACCACCACCGTCTTACCGCCGCTCATCGCCCACCATCGCAGATTGCCGTCGCCAAATCGGCGGCAACATCACCGATCTGGCACGTGGAGGCAACCGCGCTAGGGCATGTCGTCGATCTCGGCATGCGGCGCAAACGCATCGGTGTCGCGGATGCTGCGCAGCGACGCGGCAGCTGAACGCCGCCAGATCGGAGGGCGAAGGACGGTCAGATACGTTTTCGAATGCACTGGCTGCCGGTGGCCGCAACGGGAGGGGTTTCTCTTTGCGCGCGCGCGGTGTTTGCTCTTGGCGGCAGAGGGCGGGCGATGCGGGGATTCCTCGGTGAGAAAATCGGCGAAGGCGCCTTTGCCGACGTCCACGCTTGGGCGCCCGGTCAAGTCCTGAAGTTGTTCAAGGTTGGCGTCCCGCGGCGGATGAGCCGGCACGAGGCGCAAATGACCCGCGCCGTCTTCGCCGCCGGCGTCCCCGCGCCGGAGGTGTTCGACGAGGTGAACCTGGAGGGGCGCTTCGGCATCGCGCTGACGCGCCTCGACGGACCGACCCTGCTGCAGCTTTCGCGGAGCGGCGCCATAAGTTTCCAGCAGACGGGGGCGATCCTCGCGGCCGTCTGCATGTCCGTTCACAAAACGCCCCCGCCACGGGACGTACCCGCCTTGCGCGACTGGATGGACGGCGGCTTGCGGCTCTCCGGCGGAATGCTTCCGAAGAACATCGGCACCGGTATCCTCTCCCTGATCGAGCGCCTGCCGCAGGGGGACGGCCTGTGCCATTGCGACCTTCACCCCGGCAACGTGATCATGACGGCGGATGGTCCGAGGATCATCGACTGGAGCGGTGCCGTCCGAGCGCCCGCTGCCCTGGACCTTGGCTGCTGCCACATCAGCCTTTCCGAGCTCGCCCCGGAAGTCGTCGACAATCCGGCGCGGCCGCGCGCGGTCAATGTGGCCTTGCAGTCCGAATATGCGCGGCTCGCCGGCATGTCCCCCGCGGCACTGACGGCGGCGATGGAGCCGTACCTGCCCATCGCCCGTGTCCACCTTTTCGCAGGGGTGGCGCCTGCCCAACGGGCGCGCCTGATCCAGCGCGTCGAGGCAGACCTGCGCCCGGAGGACCGCTAGCAGACCCTTCGGCAATCGCGGCGCGCGTCGATGCATACCCACGGACGGCGCGGTTACACGCCGGCCGCGTATCCGCTTGGGGTCCGATAGCGGTCAAAAAACAGCGAAGCAGACTTTCCGACTTCGCCCGTCATGGTTCTTCAACAAGCTGCTAGAGATCGGCCTCGACGCGCAGCGAGATGATCTTGTCCGGCGTGCCGCTGACCGAGCCGCTGCTGCCGTCGCCCTTCTTGATGGCATCGACATGGTCCATGCCCTCGACCACCTGGCCCCACACCGAATATTGCTTGTCGAGCCACGGCGCGTCGGCGAAGCAGATGAAGAACTGGCTGTTGGCGCTGTGCGGATTGTTGGTGCGCGCCGCGCTGACCGTGCCGCGCTTGTGCTTCTCCGCCGAGAATTCGGATTTGAGATCGGGAAGGTCCGAGCCGCCCGAGCCGGTGCCGGTCGGATCGCCGGTCTGCGCCATGAAATCGGGAATCACGCGGTGGAACACGACGCCGTCATAGAAGCCCTTGCGCGCCAGCGCCTTGTAGCGGGCGACGTGCTCGGGCGCGAGATCGGGCCGCAGCGCGATCACCACCTTGCCGCTCTTGAGTTCGAGAATGAGGGTATTTTCCTTGTCGCGGGCCATTACTTTCCTGTCCGTTCCTTGCAGCGTTTGACCAATTGTTCGGCAACGTTCGGCGATGTGAAAGGTCTCACATCGCCGCCCAGCAGCGCGATTTCCTTCACCAGCTTGGAGGCGATCGCCTGCATGCGCGGATCGGCCATCAAGACGACGGTCTCGATCTCCATGTTGAGGCGCTGGTTCATCGCCGCCATCTGGAATTCATATTCGAAGTCCGATACGGCGCGCAGGCCGCGCAGCACCATGGTGGCGCCGATGCTCTGCGCGAAATCGACCATCAGGACGTCGGAGACCGGCTTGACCTCGACCGTGGCGCGGCCCTTGGGCACCTTCTCCGCCTCGAAGCGGACCATCGCCATGCGCTCGTCGAGCGAGAACAGCGGCGATTTCGACGCGTTGGTCGCGACGCCGATCACCAACTTGTCGACCAGCTTGACCGCGCGCTTGACGATATCGATATGGCCCAGCGTCATGGGATCGAACGTCCCCGGATACAAGCCGATCAGCGGCTTGCGCAGGATTTCGCCGGTGTCGCTCACGCTTCGCCCCCATCGCCCGACACGTCCTCGATCCGCTCGACCGAGACGACGCGCTCGCCCTCCTCGACGCGGAAGAGCGTGACGCCCTGTGTAGCACGTCCCGCGACGCGAATGCTCGCCACCGGCACGCGGATCGTCTGACCCTGGCTGGAGATCAGCATCAGGTGGTCGGATTCCTCGACCGGGAACGACGCCACCACGCCGCTGTTCTTGCGGCTCGTCGCCATGGCGACGATGCCCGAGCCGCCGCGGCCCGTGACGCGGTATTCGTAGGAGCTGGAGCGCTTGCCGAAGCCGTTCTCCGACGCCACCAGCACGAACTGCTCCTTGGCGCCGAGTTCGGCATAGCGCGCCGTGGTCAGCGTCGCCTCCTCGACGGCCTCGTCGTCGTCGGAAACCTCCTCGGCCGGACCGGCCTCCTCGCCAAGCTCGGCGCGGCGTGCCGCGCTCGCCTGCTTGAGATAGGCGCGTGCCTCGGCGGTCGAGGCGTCCGAATGGCGCAGCAGGGTCAGGCTGACGACCTCGTCGCCCTCCGCCAGCTTGATGCCGCGCACGCCGGTGGAATCGCGGCCCTTGAAGACGCGCACATCGGTCAGCGCGAAGCGGATGCACTTGCCGTTCTTGGTGGTCAGCAGCACGTCGTCCTGGTCGGAGCAGACCTGCACGCCGACGATGCCGTCGGTGCCGCCCTCCTCGAACTTCATCGCGATCTTGCCGTTGCGGTTGATGCTGGCGAAATCGGAAAGCTCGTTGCGCCGCACGCCGCCCGATTTGGTGGCGAACACGACGTTGAGCTTTTCCCACTGCGCCTCGTCCTCGGGCAGCGGCAGGATCGTCGTGACCTTCTCGCCCTGCTGGAGCGGCAGGAGGTTCACCATCGCCTTGCCCTTGCCCTGGATGCGGGCCTCGGGCAGCCGCCAGACCTTCAGCTTGTAGGCCATGCCGATGGAGGAGAAGAACACCAGCGGCGCATGCGTCGAGGCGACGAAGATGAAATTGACGAAGTCCTCGTCCCGCGTCGCCATGCCCGAGCGGCCTTTGCCGCCGCGGCCCTGCACGCGGTACTCGTCGAGCGGCGTGCGCTTGATGTAGCCGGCATGGGTCACCGTGACCGCGACATCCTCGCGCTCGATCAGCGCCTCGTCCTCGACCTCGACATCGGCATCGACCAGCTCGGTCAGGCGCGGGGTCGCGAACTCGTCGCGGACCTTCTTCATCTCATCGCGCACGATCTGCAGCACGCGCGGGCGCGAGCGCAGGATGTCGAGATAATCGGCGATGGCGGTGGCGAGCTTCTTGACCTCGTCGCCGAGCTCGTCGCGCCCCAGCGCCGTGAGGCGCTGCAGCCGCAGCTCGAGGATCGCACGCGCCTGCTCGTCCGACAGGCGGATCGTGCCGTCCTCTTTCATCACATGGCGCGGATCGGCGATCAGCAGCACCAGCGGCTCGACATCGCGCGCCGGCCAGTCTCGCGCCATCAATTGCTCGCGCGCCGTCGTCGCGTCCGGCGCGGCGCGGATCAGCGCGATGACCTCGTCGATATTGGCGACCGCGATGGCGAGGCCGACCAGCACATGGCCGCGGTCGCGCGCCTTGGAGAGCTCGAAGCGGGTGCGGCGGGTGACGACCTCCTCGCGGAACGTCATGAAAGCGCCGATCATCGCCTTCAAGTTCATCAGCTCGGGCCGGCCGCCGTTCAGCGCCAGCATGTTGACGCCGAAGGTCGTCTGCAATTCGGAATAGCGGTAGAGCTGGTTGAGCACGACATCCGAGGAGGCGTCGCGCTTCAGCTCGATCACCACCCGCATGCCGTGGCGGTCGCTCTCGTCGCGGATGTCGGAGATGCCTTCGACGCGCTTGTCGCGCACCATCTCGGCGATCTTCTCCTGCATGCGCGCCTTGTTCACCTGGTAGGGCAGCTCGGTCACGATGATCGCGTCGCGGTCCTTGCGGATCTCCTCCACATGGCAGCGGGCGCGCATCAGGATCGAGCCGCGGCCGCGGGCCAGCGCGGCACGCGCGTTCTGCTTGCCGATGATCAGCGCCCCGGTCGGGAAATCGGGACCGGGAAGGATCTCGGTCAGTGCCTCCAGGGTGATCGACGGATCGTCCATGTAAGCGAAGCACGCGTCGATCACCTCGCCCAGATTGTGCGGCGGAATGTTGGTCGCCATGCCGACCGCGATACCGCCGGCGCCGTTGACCAGGATGTTGGGGAAGCGCGCCGGCAGCACCGAGGGCTCGCGCTCGGAGCCGTCATAATTGGGCCGGAAGTCGACCGTGTCCTTGTCGAGGTCCTCGAGGATCTCGTGCGCCGCCTTGGCGAGGCGGCATTCGGTGTAGCGGTCCGCCGCCGGCGGGTCGCCGTCGACCGAGCCGAAATTGCCCTGGCCGTCGATCAGCGGCAGGCGCAGCGAGAAATCCTGCGCCATGCGCACCAGCGCGTCGTAGATCGCGAGGTTGCCGTGCGGATGGTACTTGCCCATCACGTCGCCGACGACGCGGGCGCATTTGATGTATTTCTTGTTCCAGTCGACGCCCATCTGCCCCATCGCGTACAGGATGCGGCGGTGCACCGGCTTCAAGCCGTCGCGCACATCGGGCAGCGCGCGCTGCACGATGACGCTCATCGCATAGTCGAGATAGGACTTCTTCAGCTCGTCTTCGATGGCGATCGGGCTGATGTTGGAGCCGCCCGGCGGTGCGCCAATGGCGGGAGGGGTATCGCTCAAAACGCGTTCCTTATCGGGAGGCCGGAAGAGCCTCAAATCCAGGCCGGTTACGTAGCATTCCGGCAGTCGATTCGCCTAGAAAAACCTCTGCGTCTGGCCTGCGAAAAAGCCGGTGCAGGGCCGCTAGGATGGCCGCCCCGGTTCGCGTACAGCTAGCGCCATGAGCTTGGAGACGGACACGGGATCGGCGGGTGCGGCACTCCGCGCGCTATGGTCGCTCATCCGCAGCATCGCGGCCTTCGCCGGGCGGCGCGGCGTCTTCGCGGCGATCTACCTGCTCCTGGGCGCCGTGTTCGAGAGCGCCGGCCTCATCCTGCTCATCCCGCTTCTCGGCGTGGTGATCGGCACCGGCAGCGGCAGCAGCCGCCTCCAGCGCACCATGGATCCCATCTTCGCCGCCGCCGGCGCGGCCACGCAATTGGGCCGCCTTGCGCTGCTGCTGGCCGGCTTTGCGGTCATCATGGTGGTGCGCGGCGTCGTGATCGCGCTGCGCGACAGCACGGTGGCGAGCCTGCAGATCGGCTACACCGAGCGCCTGCGCGGCGACATCGCGAGCAGCCTTGCCGCCGCGGGCTGGAACCAGGTCCTGCGCCTGCGCCACGCCCGCGTCATGAGCGTGATGAGCAACGACATCCAGCGCATCGGCATGGCCGCGTCCTACCTGCTGCAAACCTGCATCGCCATCGTGATCCTCGTGGTGCAATGCGTGTTGTCGTTCATCCTGTCGCCCTGGCTCGCGCTGCTGTCCCTGGCGCTGCTGCTGGCCAGCGCCGTGGCGATGATCCCCGTGCTGCGCCGTGCCCGTGCCCAGGGCCATTTCGTCAGCGCCGTCAACGTCTCGCTGATCGACACCGCCTCGCAATTCCTCAGCGGGCTGAAGCTGGCGCTCAGCCAGGACCTGCAAGGCGCCTTCGTCACCGAATTTCAGGACACGCTGCACGGCCTCACGACGCGGCAGACCCGTTTCTTCCGCCAGCAGACCGCGGCGCGGGCCATACTCACCACCCTCACCGCGCTGGTCGGCGCCGCCGTCGTGCTGCTCGGCTATGGCGTCCTGCATCTGAGCGCCCCCTTGCTGATCGCGTTCCTCCTCGTCGTCGCGCGCATGAGCGGCCCCGCCGCGACGGTGCAGCAAGGCTTCCAGCAGATCGCGCTCGGCCTGCCGGCCTATGAGGTCATCATGACCCTGGTGACGGAGCTTCGCGCCACCGCCCAGCCCGCGACGCGCGCGCAACGCGCTGTGCCCGACGGCCTCATCGCGCTCGAGCATGTCGGTTTCCGCCACCCGCATACCGACGACAGCGGATCGCACGGCGTGCTCGACGTCAGTCTGAGCATTCCGCCCGGAAGCTTTCTCGGCATCGCCGGCACCTCGGGCTCGGGCAAGACCACGCTGGTCGATCTGCTGGTCGGCCTGCTGCAGCCGCAGACCGGCCGCATCCTGGTCGGCGGCGAGCTGCTCGACGACGCGATGCTGGCGAGCTGGCGCGCCCGGCTCAGCTACATCTCGCAGGACTCGTTCCTGTTCCACGACACGATCCGCCGCAATCTGCTCTGGGCCCGCCCCGACGCCAGCGAGGCCGACATGTGGGACGCGCTCACGCTCGCCGGCGCCGACGCCATCGTGCGCCGGATCGATGGCGGGCTCGAAGCGGTGGTGGGCGAGCGCGGCTCGCTGGTCTCGGGCGGCGAGCGCCAGCGCCTCGCGCTGGCGCGCGCGCTGCTGCGGCGGCCCAGTCTCCTCGTGATGGACGAAGCCACCAACGCGATCGACATCGACGGCGAGCGCGCTTTGCTCGAGCGGCTGCTGGCGATCGAGCCGCGCCCGATCATCGTGATGATCGCGCATCGCGGCGAGAGCCTGGCGTTGTGCGATCAGGTGCTGCGCATGGAGAACGGCCGGCTCGCGGGCTAAAGCGCGAGCCACAAACAAACTGTCATGGCCCGCGACTGCGGGCCACCCAGGTGACGCTTGCGAGTCTCTTCAGATTTCAGGACGCTAAAAAATTTCGCATTTCCCCTTGAACCCTTATTCCCGCATTCCCATTTCCGATCTCCCACCAAGGTCGGTTTCGACCGGCGAATCCCAGCGTCGCGTTCGCCGCGATGCCGATAAAAGTTAAATGATGATCACCGTCTCGTTTCCGCGTATCGGAACGGGCGCGAATAAACACGTCGGCCCGGCAGCGTTCGCCCGCTGTGCCGGCAAACGCCAAATCCGAAAAACAATGATCAAGCGCTTGTGGATCGCGACCTCGGGCACATAGCCCTAGACGAAGCGCGCCATCTCGACGAACCCGGCCTCGACCGGATAGCCCGTGACCTCGACCTCGGCCGCGTTGAGCCAGGCATGTGCCGCCATCGCCTCGCCGGGTTTCCGGGCGACGCCGAAATGCATTACGCTCGCGATATGCCGGCGGCTCAGCATCGCCTTGGCCGCGATGGCCTGCGGCAGGCAGACGGCACGGAACGGCACATAGCGCGCCGCGCGCGTCACCGCCCAGCTTACGTCGCGCGCCAGCGCGGATTGCTCGGCATCGAGATAGGGGTGGCCGGCCTCAGCGGAGGGCGGCGTGAAAGTCCCGAACCGCGCCGCGAGAATGCGGAACGGCACGAAGACCAGCGCGAGCCGCGACAGCGCCAGCCACAGCACCGCCTGCAGCAACAGCATCCGCTGACCGTTCGGCAGCCGGTAGAACCGCTTTACGATCCGCCGCAGCAGCCCGGACCGCCGCGGCGCGGGGCGCTGCGCAAGGGAAGGATCGGACGCCTCAGGCATCGCTGGCGGTGACGAGGCCTTGCGCGACCATCTCGTCGAGGAAGCTTTTGGTCTCGACGCGGCATTGCGCCGGATCGACCTGGAAATGCGCCGTCAGCGACTCCACCAGCCTGTCGAGATTGCTCGGTGTGTCGAGCAGGCCCCAGATCGTGGCGCCGACCTTGTCGAACTCGAAATACTGCCAGTTCTGGGTGTGCAGCAGCACGACCTCGCCGCCGACATCGGCTTCGATGACGTCGCCGGTTCGCGCATAGACGCAGGCTGCGGTGCTCGTGCTCGTCATGTCTTGAAGATCCCAGGATATCCGACCCTATACCGCGTGCTTAAACCGGGCAACGCGGCGCGGCGTCAAGGGCCGGACGGCGCGCGGCGATTAACTTTCCTGACAGCGACAACTCCGTTAAGCAGTCGCGATGGATGCCCCCGAACCCGTGCCCGGCCTGCCCGGCGCCACCATGCGCCGCGTCGCGGAACTGCCGTCGCATCTGCCGGACGGCAAGCCGGCGGGGCAGTTCACGCATGCGATCCCCGGCTTGGCCCTGATGGTGATGCCCGGCACCGGCATCTTCCTCGCGCGCGACGGCTCCACCATCGAGTTCACCGAAGAGCCGCAGGCCGACAGCGGCGCCGTCGCGCTCTATCTCAACGGCAGCGCGCGCGGCGCGCTCATCCATCAGCGCGGCGAATTGCCCCTGCACGCGGCGACGCTGGTGCCGCCGGGCGGCGACAAAGCGCTCGCGATCTGCGGCCGCTCCGGCGCCGGCAAGTCGACTCTCGCCGCGGAACTCAGCCGGCGCGGCTGGGCCCTGGTCGCCGACGACACCACCCGCGTCACCTGGGACGGCGCCCGCGCCATCGCCTGGCCGAGCCGCGACACGATCAAGCTGTGGAAAGACGCCTGCGAGATGGCGGGCATCGACATGGCCGCGCTCCAGCGCGTCATGCGCAACATGGACAAGTATTACATCCGCGTGACATCGCATGGCCGGCCCGTGCCGCTCGGCTGGATCCTCGAGCTGACGCCGGACGGCGCCGTCGATCTGCTCTCGGCCGGCGACAAGATGGCGCTGGTGACGCGCAATACCTATCGCCCCGCCCAGATCCGCCCGCTCGGCATGGAGCGCGAACATGTGCGCATCGTGGCGCAGACCGCCTCGGCGACCACCGTGTTCCGGTTGCCCGGCGACCGCTCGCTCAGCCTCGCCGCGCTCGCCGACGCCGTAGAGAAAGCGGTTCGCTGAATGTCGGCGCTCGCCGGATTCTGGCGCTTCGACGGCAAGCCGGACACCGCCGCCTCGTGCGCGCGCATGCTGGCGGTGCAGACGCTGTACGGTCCGCATGACGAGCACCAGTGGGATTTGGATTCGATCAGCCTCGGCCGCCGCCTGTTCCGCACTTTGCCCGAGGACATCCATGACAACCAGCCGCTGTCCGGCGGCGACGGCCGCTTCGTGCTCATCGCCGATGTCCGTCTCGACAACCGCGACGATTTGGTCGGCCTGCTGCAGATCTCCACGCAGAGCGCGCAAAGCCTGTCCGACGCCGCGATCCTGCTTGGCGCCTGGGAGCGCTGGCAGGAGAACGTCTGCGACCACCTGGTCGGCGACTACGCCTTCGCCGTCTGGGACCGCAAGGAGCAGCGCCTGGTGCTGGCGCGCGATCCGCTCGGCATGCGGCCGCTGCATTATCACCGCGGCCCGGATTTCTTCGCTTTCGCGTCGATGCCCAAGGGCCTGCACGCGCTGCCGCAAGTGCCGCGCCTGCCCGACGAGGAGCGCATCACCGAATTCCTCGCTTTGATGCCCGAAGAGGGCTCGCACAGCTTCTTCAAGGGCGTTGAGCGCGTCGAGGCCGGCTGCGTTGCGATCGTCACGCGCAGCGGCTTCGCGACGCGCCGCCATTGGCAGCCGCAGCGCAAGACCCTGAAGCTTTCCGGTCCGGACGAATACGCCGAAGGCCTGCGCCATCATCTCGATCAGGCCGTGCGCGCGCAGTTGCGCGGCGCCGGCAACGCGGTCGCGGCGCATCTGAGCTCCGGCTTCGACAGCTCCGCGGTCGCGACCAGCGCCGCGCTGCAGACCGCGAAGACAGGTGGCAAGGTCGTCGCCTTCACTTCGGTGCCGCGCGACGGCTATGACCGCGCCTTGCCGCGCGGACGCCTCGGCGATGAAGGCCCGCTGGCCGCGGCGACGGCGGCGCTCTACCCCAATATCGAGCATGTGCGGGTCCATGGCGGCGAGCGCTCACCGCTCGCCGATCTCGACCGCGGCTTCTTCGTCTATGAGCGTCCGGTCCTCAATCTGTGCAACGCCGCCTGGATCAACGCGATCAACGATTCGGCCAAGGCGCGCGGCTTGCGCGTCCTGCTGACCGGCCAGATGGGCAATCTGAGCATCAGCCATGACGGCATGACGCTGCTGCCGCAGCTGCTGCGCGAATTCCACTGGATCAGGCTGGCGCGCGAGACCGTCGGCGTGGTGCGCCAGGGACACGCCCGCTGGCGCGGCGCCCTGAACGCCGCCTTCGGTCCCTATATGCCGCTGCCGCTGTGGACCTGGCTCAACCGGACGTTCGAGAATCGCAGCGTCGGGTTGCAAAGCTATTCGGCGATCAATCCGGCGCAGCTCGGCCAGGCCGAATTGGAGGCCCGTGCCCGGGCGCGCGATCTCGACCTCAGCTACCGCCCGCGCAAGGACGGCTTCGATTCGCGCCTGTGGGTGATGCGCCGCGTCGACATGGGCAATTACAACAAGGGCACGCTGGGCGGTTGGGGCCTCGACCAGCGCGATCCCACCGGCGACCGCCGCCTGATCGAGTTCAGCCTGTCGATCCCGGAAGACCAGTTCCTGCGCCATGGTGAGACCAAGGCCCTGACCCGGCTCGCTTTTGCCGGCCGCATGGCGCCCGGCGTGATCGCAATGCGGGGCAAGGGCCTGCAGGCGGTCGACTGGCACGAGGGACTGACGCGAGCGCGCGCCGATTTGCGCGACGAGCTGGAGCGGCTCGGCGATTTCGCCCCGGCGGCGGCGGCGCTCGACATCACCCGGCTGCAACAGCTGGTCGAGGACTGGCCCCAGGATGGCTGGGAGCGCGAGAGCGTGGTCCGGGCCTATCGCCTGGCCCTTCTGAGGGCCGTCTCCACCGGCCATTTCCTGCGGCGGGCGAGCGGCAGCAACGCCTGAAGGTCCTGGGAAAGCTTTCCGGAAAAATAGTTAACGCTATTCTGTTGTGCCTGCGATACAGTCGATTTTCGAAATTCCGCGGATCAATCTTTCAGCTTTCCAATGCCATCTTTGTTTGGTAGATGGTTATCCGAACCAGTGGGGACGCGACATGTACAAGGACGAGAGCATGAACATCGAAGTTAAGGCGGACGTCGTTGTTCGCGCCGAATGGCAGCGTCCTCAGCTGCGCAAGCTGGATGCCCGTGAAGCGGAAGCCGCTGGTGCGGTCAATCCCGACTTCGCCGTGACGTCCTGATACAGGCTTTAAACTCAAGAACTGGTTCGCCGTAAGGTTGGTCCTGGTTTCGAGTTAGCCTAGAGTTCTGCGGCTCTGCCGCAAACAGATACCCGGGTGGAGATTTCCACCCGGGTATTTTGCTTTGTCTCGGCGGTTGCGTGACACGGCACAAAGCAAAACGCCCGGATGGATCTCCATCCGGGCGTTTTGCTTTGGCGCGACGATAGCGGCGATCGAACGGCCGTATTCCTCGGTCATGCCCGAAGGCTCCCGGCCCCCTTATGCGAATGCGCCTCCGGCGGCTGGAGCGATTCTCCAAACGGGCGGCGCCACGGCACAAACAAAAACGCCCGGATGGAGGTCCATCCGGGCGTTTCCGTTTTAGAGGCGAAGAACCCGATTACGACTTGGTCACCATGACCGTCGGGGTGCCGTTGGTGGTGTTGCCGGCAATCTCGTTGTCCTGCCACGAGATCGTCGCACCGCCGCTGGCCGAGATGCCGGTGGCGTTCTTGGTGATGATCGAGGTCCCGAACACCGTCTGGGCGCCGGAGCCGAACGCGAACACGCCGAACTGGCTGTTGTTCTGAACGACCGTGTGCTCGATCTGCATGATCGCCTGCGTTCCGCTGGCCACCGCCGCCACGCCGACGATACCGCCGGCAACCACGCTGTTCGTCATGACCGCCGTGGAAACGCCGCCGCCGTTGGTCGTATCGACCTTCACGCCGTTGGTGTTGTTCAACAGCTGGACGTTATAGAACACGCCTTGCGCTGTCGCACCGCCGGTGGGCGCAACGGCGATACCGCCACCCGCGGAACCCGCACCATTGTTGGAAATAACCGTGTCGGAAACATAGATCGTCGCGTTGCTGCTCGGCGTGAAGTTGATCCCGAACCCGTTCGGCGAGCCGCCAGTGAAGTTCTTGATCGTGCACTTCTGAACCATCAACGCCTTGCCGGCCAGGAACCGGACGCCGGCCAGGCTGTTGGAGCCCGTCGGGCCGCCATCGAAGTCGATGCCGCGCAGAACGATCGTATCGTTCGCACCGGCATTGACCGTTACGCCGTTGGTGCCGGCGACCAGAATGCCGGCTTCAAAGCCTTCCGAGGAAATCGTCATGGCCTTGACGATGGTCACGGCACCGAAGCCGCCCGGATCGAGCACATTGATCGAGCCGCCCGCGGCGGTCTTGGAGATCGCGCCCGGGAACGTCTTGCACGGCGCAGTGCGGCTGCAGGGATTGACGTCGTCGCCCGTGCCCGAAACCCAGGTGCGCGTCGCCTGCGCCTGCGCCGGCAAGGCCCACATCAGCGCCAGCGCACCGGCCGCCAACACGCCCGCCATTCTTGCGTACTTAGTCATTCGTAACCCTCCTTGGGGGACTCTTAATCGTGTCCCGACTGCTGCGATGAATTTCGTGTGGACACAGGAAGCGCCCCTCGCGGGCGACTCCTAGCATAAGTTTCTGGGGCTAACCACGGCTAACGGGGAATTAGCCATGAAACCGATCACACCGGGCGTGGCAACAGCGCGACAGTTCTCAGCCATAAAATTGCGCAACTGAGCCGTGCGCTCATCGGTGCGGGAAAATTGGCGCGCGCACCCGGTCGCCCGGCGCGATCCCCAGCGTCCGCGCCAGTCCGCCATTGATCTCGATCACCGCCCGAATCGGCTCGGCCGATGAAATTTCGGCCGTCGAAAACGGCACGGCGTTCGCTGCAACCGTCGATATCGTCCCGTCCGCCCGCACAAACAGCATGTCCAGCGGCAAAGGCGTGTCTTTCATCCAAAACGCGGTCATCACGGGCTTGCCGAAGTCGAACAGCATGCCGGCATCCTTCGCCAGGTGTGTGCGGTGCATCAAACCGGTCGCGCGCGAGGCGTCGTCGGCGGCGACCTCCATCGTGAAGCTGCGCGGTCCGCCATGCGTCGCGACCACCACCGTCTCCACCGGCAGGCCGTGGGCTGCCGCCGCGTCAGCGGCCGAGAAAATCAGCACGGCAAAAGCGAGGATCGGCACTCGGATCGTCATGCGCATAAATCGCTCGCATACACCAAAGATGACGACGCGTGGCGCCGACGCCGTGCGGACC
The DNA here is from genome assembly GCA_036271735.1 of Rhizomicrobium sp. Classification (GTDB taxonomy): domain Bacteria; phylum Pseudomonadota; class Alphaproteobacteria; order Micropepsales; family Micropepsaceae; genus Rhizomicrobium. Next base: position 60,297 of record DATAZZ010000041.1, on the reverse strand, counting down.
TTATAATGTGCGCAGCAGGGGTTGATAGATGCCGGCAGGCCACGACGCGGTTTTGAGCCAGAATGCCACGGAACCGTCGCACCCGGTCCGCAAGGCGCTGTGCGCGTACCTCATCGAATCGGGGAAACTGACGCCCGCCGGCACCCAGCGCGCAGAGCGCCTGGCGGTCGAGAGCGGCGAGCGGCTCGAACTCGTCCTCGCCCGCCTCGGTCTCGTCTCGGAGATCGACATCGCCCAGGCACTGGCCGGCCTGCTCGACCTGCGCCTGGCCGCCATGGCCGACTACCCGGCCGCCCCGGTGCTGGAAGACCGCCTCAACAGGCAGTTTCTCCGCGAGGCCCAGATCGTCCCCCTTGCCGACGGCGCCGCCGGCCTGGTCGTCGCGATGGTCGATCCGCTCAACGACTACGCCGCCGAAGCGGCGCGCTTCGCCTCCGGCAAGCCGATCCTGCGCCGCGTCGCCCTGCCCGCCGATTTCGAGGCCGCCTTCGAGCGTCTCTACGGCACCGGCAAATCGCAGATCCACCAGATCGCCCAGGAGACCAGCACCCGCACCGAAGACCTCGCCAATGACGATGCCGACCGCGTCAAGGACAGCGCCAGCGACGCGCCCGTCATCCGCCTGGTCAACCTTCTGATCACCCGCGCCGTCGAAGCGCGCGCCTCCGACATCCACATCGAGCCGATGGATGGCGAGACCCGCGTCCGCTACCGCGTCGACGGCGTGCTGCACGAGGTGGAATCGCCACCGCGCAACCTCGCCGCCGCGGTGATGTCGCGCATCAAGATCATGGCCAAGCTCAACATCGCCGAGCGCCGCATCGCGCAGGACGGCCGCATCCGCCTGGCGGTGCGCGGCAAGGACATCGATTTTCGCGTCTCGATGATGCCGACCATCCATGGCGAATGCGCCGTGCTGCGTATCCTCGACCGCGGCTCGCTGAAGCTGGATTTCGTCGCGCTCGGCTTCGACGCTGAGACCGTCGCCGCGATCCGTCATCTGCTGGCGCAGCCGCACGGCATCCTGCTCGCCACCGGCCCGACCGGCAGCGGCAAGACCACGACGCTCTACGCCGGCCTCTCCGAGCTCAACACCAAAGACCGCAAGATCCTCACCATCGAGGACCCGGTCGAATACCAGCTCGCCGGCGTCAACCAGGTGCAGGTCAAGCCGCAGGTCGGCCTCACCTTCGCCAATGCGATGCGCGCCTTCCTGCGCCAGGACCCCGACATCATGATGGTCGGCGAAATCCGCGATCTCGAAACCGCGCAAACCGCCGTGCAGGCCGCCCTCACCGGCCATCTCATCCTTTCCACCCTGCACACCAATGACGCGCCAAGCGCCGTCACTCGCCTGCTCGACATGGGCATCGAGGACTATCTCATCACCTCGACCATCAGCGGCGTCATCGCCCAGCGCCTGGTGCGCACGCTGTGCCCCGCCTGCCGCAAGCCCTACGACGCCGATCCGGCTCTGCTCGAACGGCTGCAGATCGTGCCGCGCGCCGGCACCACTGTGCTCTACGCCGCGCAAGGCTGCGCCGCGTGCAACAACACCGGCTATGCCGGCCGCAGCTCGATCGTCGAAGTCCTGGTGATGTCGGGCGCACTGCGCCACCAGGTCCTCGCCCACGCCGAAGCCGGTGCGATCCGCAAGCAGGCGGCGTCCGAAGGCATGCGCTCGATGCACGCCCACGGCATGGCCAAGGCGCTGGCCGGCGAGACCAGCGTCGAGGAAGTCCTGCGCGCCACCCGGGCCGTCTAGGCGATGCCGAGCTTCCGCTACCGCGCCATGACCCCATCCGGCGCCATCGTCACCGGCGTGCTCGACGCCGCGTCCGAGCCGGCGGCGATCGAGGAGATCCGCGCCCGCGGCCACTACCCCATCGACGCCAAAGGTGGCGATGTCGGCGCCGCGCGCCCGTCGCTGTCCGATCTGCTGAAGGCCGACATCCTGCCGCGCAAGCGGTTCTCACCGCGCGGCCTCGTCGTCGCGACGCAGGAGCTTGCGGCGCTGCTGCGCGCCGGTCTGGAGCTCGACCGCGCTCTCGAGATCCTCGTCAATCTCGACGACAGCAAGCCGATGGCCGTCACCTTCACCAAGGTGCTCGAGCAGGTCCGCGGCGGATCGAGCTTCGCCGACGCGCTGAACGGCATGCCGCAATTCCCCAAATTCTACGTCAACATCGTGCGCGCCGGCGAACAGGGCGGCGATCTGCACGCGGCGCTAGATCAGCTCGGCGAATATCTCGGCCGCTCGCTCGCGGTGCGCGAGTCGGTGATCTCGGCGCTGATCTATCCGAGCCTTCTGCTCGCGACGACCGGCATCTCGATCATCGTCATCCTCGTCTTCGTGCTGCCCTCCTTCGAGCCCCTGTTCGCCGAAGCCGGCAAGGCGCTGCCGCCCACCACCCGCTTCGTGATGGACACCGGCCATTTCATCACCAACTGGTCCTGGGCGGTGTTCCTCGCCGGCGCGCTCGCCGTGATCGCCACCCGCCGCGCCCTCAAGCGCCCCGCTTTCCGCCTGCAATGGGACGCCGCCCTCCTTCGCCTGCCGCTGATCGGCGGCCTCCTCGCCAAGATCGATGTCGAGCGTTTCAGCCGCACCCTGGGAACCCTGCTGAAAAACGGCGTCTCCCTGCCCCAGGCCTTGGTCATCACCAGCGACACCCTCGCCAATGCGGTGATTGCGAGCGACGTGCGCGGCGCCGCCACCAGCCTGAAGGAAGGCGACCAGCTCTCCCGCTATCTCAAGGGCGCCCGCGCCTTCCCGAGGCTTGCGCTCGACATGATGCGCGTGGGAGAGGAAAGCGGCCAGCTCGACACCATGCTGCTGCGCCAGGCCGAGTTGTACGAGCGCGAGATCAAGCACACGATCGACCGGCTGGTCGGCCTTCTGGTGCCCTGCCTGACGATCTTCATGGGAATGATCGTGGCCGGCCTGATCGGTTCGATACTGGTCGCGATCCTGAGCGTGAACGATTTGGCGATGTGAGGACGAGACGATGAAGAACTGGAAACTGCGCCGCGTCGAAGAGGGCTATACCCTGGTCGAGCTCCTCGTCGTGCTCGCGATCCTCGGCCTGCTCGCGACCATCGCGACGACGCAGGTCCTGAACTATCTCTCGCGCGCCAAGCTCAGCACGGCGCATCTGCAGATCGAAAGCTTCTCCGCCCAGCTGGAGAACTACAAGCTCGACATGGGCCGCTATCCGACGACGCAGGAAGGCATCGTGGCGCTCAAGGTCAAGCCGCCGACCGCCGAGAACTGGAACGGGCCTTACATCAAGACGACCACCAGCCTGAACGATCCGTGGGGCAATCCCTACATTTATGTCTCGCCGGGACGACACGGCGAGTTCGACCTGTCCAGCAATGGGCCCGATGGAACAACGGCCAATGGCACCGACCCGCCCGTGCGCAGCTGGTGACGCCCGCGAGGCGGGCTTCACGCTGACCGAACTCCTCGTCGTGCTGGCGATCATGGGCCTGATCGTCGCGGCGGTTCCCGCTTTGCTGAAAAGCGCGCTGCCCGGCGCCCGCAGCCGCGCCGCGGCGCAGGCGCTGGCGCTCGATCTGCGCACACTGCGCGGCCAGGCGATCGCGAGCGGCAGCGCAACCGCGATCCGCTTCGACGCCGCGCACCAGACCTATCTGCTGGAGCCCGGCGACCGAAAGCACGCGCTGCCCAACGCCGTGCCCTTCGCGCTGCCCCAGGCGACCGCGACGCAGATCGGCTTCTATCCCGACGGCAGCTCCAATGGCGGCACCGTCTTCGTCGGCGATGGCGGCTTGCGCCACCGCGTCTCCATCGACTGGCTCAGCGGCCGCGTCGCCGTCGATGACTAGCAAGTCCCAACGCGGTTTCACGCTGGTCGAATTGCTGGTGTCGCTGGCGATCCTGTCGGTCGCGCTCGCCGTGCTGTTCGGCGCGATCTCGTCTTCGCTCGACCGCGTGCGCGTCGGGCGCGACGACGCCCTCGCCAGCGCGCTGGTGCAGTCCCTCATCGCGCGCGCCGGCACCGAGCGGCCGCTCGCCCCCGGCGAGGCCTCGGGCACGTATTCGAACGGCTATCGCTGGGACCTCCTCGTCCGGCCCTACGGTTCGGACGCCGACGCCAAGGCCTGGCGCATGACTGCCTACCAGATAGTCGCCACCGTCTCGTGGCGCGACGGCGCCGATAGCCATGCGCGCCGCCTCACCGCGCTCAAATTCGTTCCGCCGAAGAAACCGGCATGAAGGCACAGGCCGGCTTCACCTTGCTCGAGCTCCTGGTGTCGATGACGCTGCTCGCGCTCCTGTTCGTGCTGCTGTTCGGCGGGCTGCGCTTCGGCATGCGCGCCTGGGAGCATGGCGGAACCACCGCCGACAATGTCGAGTCCGTCCGCATCGTCCAGGATCTCGTGCGCGGCGAGATCGAGCGCACCTGCCCGCGCCGCCTGCCCGCGCAACCGCAACAGATCCCGCGCGTCGATTTCTCCGGCGAGCGCGCCGCGCTCGGGTTCCTCGCGCCCGCGCCCGGTTCCGCCGGCGGCGCGCGTTGCGTGTTGCTGACGCTGACGGTAAAGCCCGACGGCCCTTTCGAGCGCCTCGTGCTCGGCCTCGGTGTTAACCGTCAGGAAACCGACCTGTTGCGCCACGCCCAATCCATCGAGCTTTCTTATCTCGCCACCGGCGGCGCCTGGCAGGGCAGCTGGCGCGGCCAGACCGACCTGCCGGCGCTGGTGCGACTGCGCGTGACGTTCCCGCCGGGCGACACGCGGCAGTGGCCAGAACTTTTCGTGAGCCCTCGCATTTCAGCCGAAGCCGATTGCACTTATGATGACGCCACAAAATCTTGCCGGGGCGGTTGATGGATGGTATGCGGGACTTGCTTGAGCGGGTGCTGGCGTTTTGGCGCTGGTGGCTGGGCGAGCTTGCGTCGCTCGTGCCGCCCGGCTTGCGCACGGCCTTCAGCGGCGGCAACGACGCCATCCTGATCGAAGTCCAGGACAGCGAGTTCCTCATCGCCCGCCGCGCCGGTGCGTTCGAGACCGTGATCGCCCGCGTGCCGCGCGACGAATATGCCGGCCGCACGCTGCGCCTCTCGACGGCGGAGAAGAGCGGTCTCGCCGCCTGGTTCGCCGATCCCGTCATCCTGCAGATGCCCGTTTCGGACGCGCTCGGCCGCGCGCTGCGCCTGCCGCGTGCCGCGCGCCGCGATCTGGACGGCATCCTGCGCCATGAAGTCGTGCGCCAGAGCCCCATCGCCGCGCCCGACATCTATTACGATTATCGCGTCGCCGGCTCCGATGCCGACGCGCTCGATGTCGATCTGCGCATCGTCCGGCGCGAGCCGGTCGATGCCTGCATCGCACTGTGTCACGGCGCCGGCATCGCATTGTCGGCGATCGAGTTCACCGGCGACGGAGCCCATGCCGATGGCGGCACCTTCCCTGCCGATCCGCACGCCGCGCGCCGGCTGCGCTGGCAGCCGCACGTCGTGCCGCTGCTCTTCGGCCTCATCCTGTTGCTTGGCGCCGGTCTCGTCATGAGCCTCTATCTGCGCGGCGCCGCGGTCGCCGCCGATCTCGACGCCCGCGTCGATGCCGCGCGCGACAAGGCGATGGTGGTCGAGCGCCTGCAGCAGCAACTCGACGCCGCCAACCGGCAAGCCACCTTCCTGGCGAAGCAGAAGACCAATCCCGCCGCCGTCGCGGTGCTCGCATCGGTCGCGCGCCTCTTGCCCGACAATGCCTGGCTCTACGAATTCGAGCGCAATGGCGACGAAGTCCGCCTGCACGGCTTTTCCGCCCAGGCCGCATCGCTGATCGCGCTGTTCGATGCCTCGCCCTTCTTCGGCGAGGCGCAGATGCGCAGCCCGCTGATGCAAGGCCCGACCAACGCGCTCCAGCGCTTCGACATCTCGTTCAAGCTCCGCAGGGGCGCGTCGTGACCGCTTCGCGCCAGCGCCTGCTCGCCCTCGCCTTGCTGCTCGTGGCCATGGGATTGGTCTGGCTGATCATCGTCCAGCCCGTCGCCGAGGCGTTCGCCGACCAGCAGGACGAGATCGCCGGCGCGCAGCAGATGCTTGGCGTCTATCAGCAGCGCATCGCGATGCGCCCGCAGGTCGAGGCGCGCCTCGCCGAGCTGAAGAGTCACGAGACCTCCGCCACCGGCCTGATCGGCGGCGCCAGCGCCGAGCTCGCCGCCGCGAATGTGCAGAACCTCGTCAAAGCGCTGGTCGAAGGCCAGGCCGGCCAGGTGCACAGCGCTCAGAACCTCACACCGGTCACCGCCGACGGCTTTCAGCGCATCGATGTCCAATACGACGTCTCGCTGCCGATGAATCACATCAAGACCCTGACCTATGGCATCGAGACCAGCACGCCGTATCTCTTCCTCGACGGCGTCGATCTGCGCGCGCCGGAGAACTGGCAGGCGGCCGATGGCGATGCGCCCAATGTCGAAGTGCGCTGGACGGTAAGCGCCTATCGCTGGCTGGGGGCGAAATGAGACTCCTGGTTCCCGGCATCCTGCTCGGCGTGTCGCTGACGCTCGGCGCCGCCATCGCCTATGAGAGCTTCGCACCGGCCGATCCAGTGGTGGTCGAGACACCGCGCCCGCCCGCGCATCATGCGCCGGCCGCGCCGCCGCCGGTCTATGCGCCGCCGCCGATCGAGCTCTACGCCGACATCGATGCGCGCCCGCCGTTCAGCGCCGCGCGCACGCCGCTTCAGGATCCCGCTGCCGCTGGCGCCGCCGGCGCGGCATCGGATTTCGTGTTGTCCGGCGTGATCATCGGCGGCGCGCGTGCCGTCGCCTTGCTGCGCAACCGCACGACCTCCGCCACCACCAGCGCCGTCGTCGGCGATCTGGTGAATGGCTGGCGCGTGGCGCAGATCGATGCGACCTCGGTGACGCTCAAATCGAATGGCGGCACGTTCACGGTCCCACTCGACGGCCCCGCCAACCGCCCGCCTAGCGCGCCGCTGCCGGGCACGCCACAACAGCCTTCGCCCCCCCTCCCGGCCGCTGCGCCGCAGCAGCCAATGCCGATGCCGGCGCCTGCCGCAAAGCCGCCCGGCCAGCCGGCGGCCAATCCGCCGTCCCCGGCCGTTAACACTGCGGCCAAGCCCGGCTTGCCAGCCCATCCGGTGGATGGAACCATCAACCCGGAGGCCCTCAAAGGGGCTTTCATCGACCCGACGACGGGTCAGCCAACCCTTTGACAGCGTGGCAGGGATAGCGCCTATGGCGCCGAAGGGACGATCTTTCATGCTGTCGAATTCCAGGCGCGCTCTCATCGCCGCGGCCATCACGGCCGTGTCGCTGGCGCTCGCCGCTTGCGACACCATGAACAAGCCGGTCGAAGTGGGCCCGAGCGCCACCGACCTCGCCTCCCATGCCCGCGATCCGGACGGGAATCCGATAGCGGCGTCGCCCGAAGCGCCGCCGCCGACCGCCGCGGCGACCGCGAGCTCGACCATCCCCGAGCCGCCGCCGCCCGAGATCGTGCGCGGCACCGGCCGTCTCACCGGACACAGCGTCCCACATGTCACCGAATCCACTGTCGGCGAGGATGGCGGCATCACGCTCAACTTCATCAACGCCGATGTGCGCGACGTCGCCAAGGCGATCTTCGGCGATTTCCTGAACGTGAACTATGCCATCGGCGCCGGCGTGCAGGGCACGATCACCGTGCAGACCGCCAAGCCGGTGGCGCGCGACCAGGTGCTGAGCGTGTTCGAGCAGATCCTGCGCCTCAACGGCCTCGCCATCGTCAAGAACAGCGGCATCTACAAAATCGTGCTGAGCGCCGACGCGGCCAAGGAAGTCACTGCGCCCGCCAGCACCAATTCCGGCATCGCCGAGGCCGGCTACGGCTCGCAGGTCGTGCCGCTGCACTACGTCGCCGCCGCCGAGATGCAGCGCCTGCTCGAGGGCATGCAGCCGGCGCAGGCCATCGTGCATGCCGATATCGGCCGCAACCTGCTCGTCATCCAGGGCACGCAAGCCGAGCGCGCCGCCATCCTCGACGAGGTCGCATTGTTCGACGTCGACTGGCTCGCCGGCATGTCGTTCGGGATGTTCACGCCGAAATACACCGACGCCAAAGGCCTCGTGAAGGAGCTGACCCAGGTCCTCGGCGGCGCCGGCGGCCCGCTGGCCGGCATCGTCAAGCTCGTCCCGATCGAGCGTCTCAACACCGTGCTCGTGATCTCGCCGCAGCCGCGTTACCTCGACCAGATGCAGCGCTGGATCGCGCGGCTCGACCGCCCCGGCGTCGGCAGCGACCGGCGCATCTTCGTCTATGCGGTGCAGAACGGCCGCGCCAGCGATCTCGCCGCGACGCTGAAGAAGGTGCTGTACGGCGGCAATGGCGGTGGCAAGGCCACGGACAGCGGCGGCACCACGCCGACCGACACGGGCGACACCACCGATCACACCAGCACCGCGCCGCCGCCCGCCGCCGGCACCGCGCCCGCGCCACCGCCGTCGCCCGGCGGCAGCACCGGCCTGATCGACGACGCCGACAACTCCACCACGCCGGCCGGCGCCGCGACCATCACCGCCGACGAGAGCAACAACGCCGTCGTGATCTACGGCACGCCGCAGGAATACGCGACGATCGAATCCGCGCTGCGCCAGCTCGACGCCGCGCCGCTCCAGGTGCTGCTCGAAGCGGCCATCGCGGAAGTGACGCTGACCAACAGCCTCAAATTCGGCGTGCAGTATTTCTATCAGCCTAACGGCACCGGCGGCACCAATGTGATCAACGGCGGCCCGGGCAATTCGAGCTCCGTCTCGCTGACCGCCGGCGCCAGCGCCCTGCCGTCGCAGATCTTCCCCGGCTTCTCCTACATGTTCAGCCAGGGCAGCAATATCCGCGTCGTGCTCAACACGCTGTCCCAGGTGACGCGCGTCCAGGTCGTCTCGTCGCCGGAGATCCTGGTGCTCAACAACCACACCGCGACGCTGCAGGTCGGCGATCAGGTGCCGATCGCCACCGCGCAGGCGCAGAGCGTCGTCAACGGCCAGTCGCCGATCATCAACGCGATCGAATACCGCGACACCGGCGTCATCCTGAAGGTCACGCCGCGCGTCAACCAGGGCGGCATGGTGACGATGGACATCACCCAGGAGGTCAGCGACGTCAATGACACCGCGACGACGGTCCTGGACTCGCCGACCATCACCCAGCGCAAGATCAACAGCACCATCGCGGTGCAGGACAACGAGACCATCGCGCTCGGCGGCCTTATCAAGGACGACAAGACCGTCGGAAGCAGCGGCCTGCCCTTCCTGTCGGAGATTCCCGTTCTCGGCGGGTTGTTCGGCACCAAGACCCATTCCACCGACCGCACCGAGCTGATCGTGCTGATCACGCCGCACGTCGTCGACAATTTGCAGAGAGCCCGCGGCGTCACCGACGAGCTGCGCCGCAAGCTGCCGCTGCTGCAATCGGTGCTCGATAAGCGATGAGCCGCCAGCGCGGCCTGGCGCTTGTCTCCGTCCTCTGGGGCGTCGCCATCCTGTCGCTGATCGCCGCCGCGATGCTGTCGAGCTCGGTCACCACCGCGCAGCTCGGCCACAATGCGTGGAACGGCGCGCGCGCCAGCGCCATCGCCGACGAAGCGGTGAACCGCGCCGTCCTTTCGCTGCTCGACGACCGCCTTGCGCACCAGCCGCGCGTCGATGGCGTGCCCGCAACGTACATGCGCGACGGCGCATCCGTCCGTCTCTGGATCCAGGACGAGAGCGGCAAGGTCAATGTCAATTTCGCCTCCGCCGAGCTGTTGCAGGGTCTGTTCGTCTCGGCCGGCCTCGCGAGAGACGATGCCGGCAGGCTCGCGGACACGATCGTCGCGCGGCGTCCCGCCGCCGGCTTCACCGGCGGCTCCGTCGCCTTCCACTCGCTCGACGAATTGCTCGCTCTATCCGGCATGTCGCGCGCCTTGCTCGCGCGCATCGAGCCGGTGACGACCGTCTATGGCCGCAGCACCGCGCTCAACCAGCAGGTCGCATCGCGCCAAGCCCTGCGTGCGATACCCGGCATGGACGAAGACGCCATCACGCTTCTCCTCAAGACGCGCGATGCGAACCGCCCCGCCCCGTCGGGCGACGACAGCACCGGGGCGTCGCTCGGCATCGCGGATTCCGCGTTTGCGATCACCGTCGAAGTCCGCCTCGCCAACGCGCGCCTGGTGCGCAGCGCCGTGGTGCAGTTCACCGGCGACGAGACCAAGCCGTATCTCGTCATGGCGTGGCGCTAACCCGGCACCAGCGGCCCATAGAGCCACACCAGCCACGTCGCCGCCGCCAGCGCCGGCCCGAATGCGAGCTTGTCGGTCGCCGTCAGCGCTTGCCCGCGCCCTCGCCGCGCCAGCACCAGCGCGAGCCCGAGAAACGCCGCATACAGCACCGTCGTCGGCAATCCGCTCCACGACAGCCACGCCCCCGACGCCGCGAGCAATTTCGCATCGCCGAGCCCCAGCCCATCGCGCCCGCGCAGGCGCCGATAGCCTTCCGACAACACCGCGAACACGATGAAGCCCGCTGCCGCGCCGACGACATGACCCGGCACCGCTGCCCGATCGATCGCATAAGCCACGCCCAATCCCGCCGCGATCAGCGGCAAGGTCAGCACGTCGGGCAGATAACCCGTGCGCCAATCGATCGCCGCCAGGGTCAAGAGCGTCCAGCCGAGTCCGCAACTCGCCGCGACGATCCAGCCGCCCGTCACGAACGCCGCCCAGATCGCGATCGCCAGCGCGCCCGCCTCCATCGCCGGATGCAGCGGATCGATCTTCGCGCCGCAGTGCCGGCAGCGCCCGCGCAAGCCTAAGAAGCTCACCAGCGGGATCAATTCGAGCGGCCCCAACGCCGTGCCGCACCTATCGCAGGCCGACCGCCCGAACAGCACGCTGCGTCCCTGCATCAGCCGGATCGCGACCACCGCGAGAAAACTGCCGATGAACGGCGCGATGACGATGCAGGCGATGGTCGTGGCATCGAGGCTCATGCCGCCCTGTTTAGCAGCGATCGCAAGCGGCGCACATCAATCGCTGATCGCCGGCATGCCTTCGCCCATCACGGGCGCCGCGTCGCGCACCGTCCGGCGCAGCCGCACCAGCGGGTCCTCGACGAACCACAACACCAGGATCGCGACGCAGAACGATAGCGCGCCGCCCAGCGCCAGCAGCATCACGCCCGGTTTCAGCCCGGTGATCCCCGCCGCCAGCGCGCCGAGCGGCCAATGCAGCAGAAACAGCGGATACGACAGCCGCCCGAGGAACGCGGCCATCGGCTTGAACCGCGTCAGCGCAGCATCGATGCGGCTGTTCCAAAGCCCGAGCAGGAACAGCCCGGCGGCCGGCGCGCCGAGAAACTCGTTGACGCTCTGGCTGCCCAGGAACGGACCCCAAGCAAGAAACTCGAACAGCAAAAGCGCCGCGCCGGCGACCAGCTCCGGCCGCCGCGGCGCGAGGCGCTCGCGCAGCAGGAACACCACCGAGCCGATGAAGAACGCGTCGGCATTGCCGACCGGCGTGCCGTAGAACGCGACCGGCGCCCACCAGAACGCGCAATAGGCCGAGACCGCCAGCGACACCGGCAGCAGCACGAAAGTCAGCCGCGGCCGCGCCGCCGTCAGCAATCCGATCACCAGATAGAACCACAGCTCGGTATGCAGCGACCACGCCGCGGGCAGGAGACGGCTGGTCGTATCCTGCGTCAAGCCGAACACCGCAAGATTGGCGACCCAGTCGGCCGCGGTCTGCGGCACCAGCAAGGACGGATGCAATTGCGGGCTCGTCGGCACCAGCAGCACCACCACGAGCCCGACGCCAAGACACGCCCAATAGGTCGGATAGATGCGCAGGAACCGGTTGGCGAGGAACGCGGCCGGCCGCCCCGCATAGCGCGTCGTCGCAACCATCGAGATCAAAAAGCCACTGATGCAGAAGAAGGCTTCCACCGCCAACCGCCCCGTCTGCGCCGGTACGGAACCGGACAGATGCTCCGCCATCACCATCAGCGCGAGCGAAAAGCGGAACAGGCTCAGCGCGCTGGACGCGCCGGCCGGAGCAACAGATGGACGCGCAGCTGTAAACATGTGTCGGCATGACAAAAGGATTTGCACGTCAACGCGCGAGCCCTCTTATCGGCTCCTGCTCAATGGATGTCGCTGGGAACGCGGTGCAGCAAGGCCGCGAGTTCGTTGTGCACGCGGCTCATCGGATAGGCGTACATCCGCCGCTGCCCATCCACGTCGTCATAGCCGAAGGTGATGCCGACGAGCCGTCCGCTGGCGGCATCGACCACCGGCCCGCCGCTGAACCCGGGCCCGGCATCGGCGATGTAGACGAAGGCGGATTGCTGCAGGCAGCCCGGACAGCGCGGCTGCACCGGCATCTCAAGCCCGCGCACGACGCCCTGGGCCTGGCGCAACCCGCCATTGACCGCCATGCCATAGGCGATGACGCGCTCGCCGATCGTGGGCGAGACCGACGGCAAAACGTCCTGGCGATCGACGCGAAAGAACAGAAGATCGTAATCGTGCGATTTTCCGATGACGGGAACGCCGTGCAGGAATTCGCCGACATGCGCGTTGGTCACGGCAATGCCGGGCTCGACAACCACGCCGGCGCCCGCCTCGCCCATCACGACATAGCTCGTGCCGCTGATCGGAATGAAGGCGCGCGCCACCGCGTCGTTAAGAAACTCGGACGCCGGCTGGCCCGACGGGAGCATGCCGGACGACAGGACACCGCACCCCGCCAGCGCGAGCACGCCTAAGGCCGCAATCGGAAAACGCATGAAGCGATCAGATCAGAACGGAATCTCGTCGTCCATCTCTTCGCGCTGGAAGCTCGCCGGCGCGTCGCCGCCGCCCATGCGCTCGCGGCCACCGCCGCCGCCTCCACTACCACCGCCTTCGCCCTTGCCATCGAGCATCACCAGCGTGCTGTTGAAATTCTGCAGCACGATCTCGGTCGAGTATTTTTCGGCGCCGTCCTTGTCGGTCCATTTGCGCGTCTGCAACGAACCTTCGATGTAGACCTTGGAGCCCTTGCGCAAATATTTCTCGGCAACGTCGGCCAGCCCCTTAGAGAAGATCACCACGCGGTGCCATTCGGTCTTTTCCTTGCGCTCGCCCGATGACTTGTCGCGCCAGGTGTCGCTGGTGGCGATCGACAGGTTCACCACCGGATCGCCGCTCTGCATGCGGCGGACTTCCGGATCCTTGCCCAAATTTCCGATGAGGGTGACCTTGTTGACGCTGCCCGCCATGACCGTCTCCTATCCACTTTCTTAGCTTGCTGCCGCGAACCTAGGCCGCGCTCCGTCAAAGAACCACCGGCGCGCCGGCGCTGTGCACAGGTCCTTATAGTTCACTATTTGTTCCTGTGACAAGCCCGCCGCATCTGGCTTTCAAAAGCCGCGAAAACAGTCAGCCTTACAGGCAGGCGCGAAGCACAATAGGCTCGGACGCATGAAGCCGCCCTGGATCGCCCACCCCGAGATCGAGTTCATGTCCATCGGCTGGCGCATGGGTCCCGGCGAGGCCTATTGGGACAAATTCGACGCTTGGTATAAAGCCCTGACGCCCGATCGGCGCGACAAGTACGAGCGCGAAAATCCCGAGCCCGAGAGCTGGGTCGGCTTCTATGCCCGCAAACGCGCCCATATCGCCAGTCAACGAAACGCAAACTGAGACAAGTCCGAAGCTTCTATTCCAGGGGCCTGACCCGCGTCACCTCGAGCTCGTGATCGATCGCCGCTTCCACCCGCTCGAGGAACCGCACCGTGTGCGGCAGGTTTGCGTGGACCTGAAACAGGGCCTCATCGACCCAGCGCGAGTGGATGTAGAACAGCCGGGGATCGCGCAGCGCGCGAAAATATTCGATGCCGAGGCATCCCGGCTCGGCGCGCACCGCATCGGCCGCCTCGCGCATCGCCGCGGCGATCTCCTCTTCCCGACCTTCCTTCGCATGAAAGCGGATGATGGTGTCGAACGGCATGGCGTGCCCCCGATTTCGTGTCTCAGGCATTCTAGGAAAGGCGGTTGTCAACCGCTGTCAGCAGCAAAATTGACGTTCTAGGATCGACCCTCCAAACCGGCGGCGCGCATGATCTTCACCAGACGACATTTCACCGCCGCGCTGATTGCCGCGCCCGCGATCCTCAGAGGCGCACGCGCGGCCGCGCTGCCGAAGCTGCCCAACATCGCGCCGGAGGATGCGAGCTTTGTTGCGCCCGGCAATGCGCTCTACGATTCCACCCTGCCATCCTACAATCTGCGCACCGAACTCAGGCCAGCCTTGCGGGTGCTTACAAAGACGCCGCGCGGTGTGCAGCAAACGCTCGACTGGCTGCGGACCACGAACACGCCCTTCGCGCTGCGCAGCGGTGGCCATTGCTACGAAGGCTTCTCGCAAAGCACGAGCGTGATCGTCGACACGCGCCTGATGAATGCGATCGCACTCGACGCGCACACCGGCACGCTCAGCGTGGGCGCCGGCACGACGCTTGGCCAGATCTACAAATTCGTCGCGCCGCGCGGCCTCGCCTTTCCCGGCGGCTCCTGCCCCACGGTCGGCATCACCGGGCACACGATGGGCGGCGGCTTCGGACTGATCGCGCGCGGCCGGGGCCTGGCTTGCGACGCGCTCACCGGCATCGATCTCGTCAATGCCAACGCCCAGCTCGTCCATGCCGACGCCGCGACCAATTCCGATCTTTTCTGGGCCAGCCGTGGTGGCGGCGGCGGCACTTTCGGCGCCGCGACCGCGCTGCAATTCCACGTCCAGCCCATCGGCCTTATCGTCGTCTACGCCGTCACCTGGACATTGGGCATCAAACAGGCAGCCGCGCTATTCAAAGCCTGGCAGGACTGGGCGCCGAACGCGCCGGACACGATCACCGGCATTTTCAAGCTGTCCCGCCGCAGCGACGGCCGCATGACGCTGCATGCCGCCGGCCAGTCGACCGGCAGCCTCACGCAATTGCGCCGCGAATTGCGCGCGCTGACCGACACCGCCGAGCCGAGCAGCGGCCCGACCTTCTCGACGATGTCCTTCCTCTCCGCCGTCAACCATTTCGCCGGCGGCTGGGGTTACGAAACGCAGATCTCCAAGGCCAAGTCCGACTATATCACGCGCAAGCTCGACGCCGCCGGCATCGACGCGCTGATCGGCGGCATCGCCGCCCTCCCCGCCAACGAAGTGATCGCGATCTGCGACGCTTATGGCGGCGCCCCCGCGCGCATCGCCGACGACGCCACCGCCTTCGCCTATCGCGCGGGCACGCAGTTCTGCATCCAGTATTATACGAGCTGGGCCGGCGCCGCCGCCGGCACCCGCCGCCTCGCCGACATCCGCGCGCTCTACACCGCGATGCGTCCCTATTCCGGCGGCGCCTATGTGAATTATTGCGACCTCGACCTCGCGGACTGGCAGCAAGCCTATTGGCGCCAGAACCTACCGCGCCTCAAGGCGATCAAGGCGAAGGCAGACCCAGCGGGTTTTTTCCACCACGCGCAGAGCGTGCGCTGAATCTCAGAACCCGCGCTCCATCATCGGCTCGAGCTGCGCCGCGCCGAACGTCGTGAGATGATTGTCGTCGCGATAGAGCGCCCGCCCACCCCGCGCGATGGCGCATTGCCCGCCCGGACACAGGATCGGCGCCGGATCGAGAACCGTCACGCGGCTGCCGAGCGCCGCGAAATCGGCAGGCACGTCACCCTGCCGCGCCCGATATTCGCCAGGCGTCGGTCCGGCTTCCTCCGGCCAACCCAGCAGCACATCCCGCGCCATCAGCCGCGGCACATCCCGCCCGATCTCCGGCACATCCAGCACCAGAACGATTCGAATGCCGCGCTGGGCGAGCGTGTCGACCGTACGGCGCAGCATATCGGCGAATAGCGCATGCCGGTCGGCCGTCCCCGCCGCGAATCCGCCTTCGTCCGGTCCTTGATCGTAGACCGCCCAGCGGCTGGCCAGGATCACCGTCTTGATGTGCGCCTGCTGCAGCGCCTGCAGGACCTGCCGGTTGAAGTTCGTGCAGTTCGCCGCCACCGGCGGCAACGGAAAATCGCCGGCAAAAGGCGGGCAATCGCTGCGCGCCATGAACAGTCCCTTGCGGCCATGCTTGCGCGCGACTTCGTCGACCGCCGGGAACAGCGCAAGCGCATGCGAGTCACCCCACAATGCGATGCTGGGCGCCGCCTTCGCGTCGCCGAAGTCGCAGCGCTGCCCGGTGCCGGCACGTTCCGGCGACCGCTCGAAACAGTCCGGCTTCACCGGAAAATCATGCGCCGCCGCCAGGATATCGCGAACCCGCTGCGGATAACGCTGCGGCAATCCATCGGCCGCGATCGCGGCGAGTCCAAAGCCGATACAGCCCGCCATCGCCGCACCCGCGATGGCGAAAAGCCTCCCCCGGGCGAATGTCCGCCGGTCGCGGCGAAAGGGCCGCTCGATATACCGCCAGGACAGGACTGCGAGCCCGAACGATGCCGCAAGCAGCACCAGCCGAAGCCAGATGCCCGGCGGACCCACCAGGACATAATTCGCAAACGACCACAGCGGCCAATGCCACAGATAGAGCGAGTAGGAGATCAGCCCGACGAACACCAATGGCCGCCAGCTAAGCGCATAGCTGACGAAATTCGTCTCCGCCTCCGCGGCATGCAGGATCAGCACGGTGCCGGCACATGGCACGATCAGGTTCACGCCGGGAAGCGCTGCGTCGGGCGCAAGAAATGCCACCGCGCCCGCGATCAGGGCCAACCCCAGCAGCGCCGATACCTCCCGCAGCCAGCGTGCCTGGAAATTCGGAAATGCGCCGAGCGCCGCCAGCGCCCCCAGCAGTAACTCCCATCCACGCGCCATCGGCAGATAGAACGCCGCGGTGGGATGCGCGTATGACAAATAGATCGTCGACAGGAACGACAGCAGGGCCAGTGCACCGATCGCCGCGGTCCGCAGCGCGGGCCGCATATTGTGCACCCAAAACAGGAACGCCGGAAAAACGATATAGAACTGCTCTTCGACCGCGAGCGACCAGGTATGCAGGATCGGATTGACGCTGGCCGACGCGGAGAAGTAGTTGGTCTGGTTCCAGAACGCGAAATTCGCCGCGAACAGGGCGACCGCGACCATGTTCTTGCCCAGCGTCCGCAAATCGTCCGGGACCAGCACGACGGCGGCTGCGGCGATCGTCACGAACAACACCGCAAACAGCGCGGGAAATATGCGCCGCACGCGCCGTTCGTAAAATCCGGCCAGCGAGAAGTTTCCCGCGCGCAATTCGCCGGCAAGCAGCGCGGTGATGAGGTAGCCGGAAATCACGAAAAACACATCGACGCCGACATACCCGCCGGCGAATCCCGGCACCCGGTAGTGGAACAGCAGCACCGGCAAGACCGCCACCGCGCGCAGCCCATCGATATCGGCGCGATAGCGGACGGCGCCTTGTATTGGCTCTTGGGACTGAGGCATGGCGGAACCCTCAGAACGCGCGGTCCAGCATCGGCTCGAGCAGCGACGCCCCGAACGTGGTGAGGTGATCGCCGTCGCGATACAGCAGATGTCCGTCACGCTTGATGGCGCATTGTCCGCCCGGACATAGGATCGGCGTCGGGTCGAGCAGCGTCACCTTTGCGCCCAGCGTCGCGAACTGCGCCAGCACATTGACTTGCCGCGCGCGATATTCGGCGAGCGTCGGCCCGGTCTCCTCCGGCCAGCCCATCAGCATGTCGCGCGCCATCATGTGCGGCACGCTTCGGCCGATCTCCGGCACGTCCTCGATCAGGATGATCTTGATGCCGCGCTGCGTCAGCGTGTCGATGGTCCGGTGCAGCATCTCCGCGAACAGTGCATGGCGGTCCGCCGCGACATTGCGCGGCACCAGATCGTCCTCTTCCGCGAAATTCCCCTGGTCGTACATCGCCCAGCGCCCCGCCAGGATGAACGTCTTGATCTGCATCTTCGCGAGCTTCTGCATCACGCGATGGTTGAATTTCTCGCAGGCCGCCGGAACGTTGACCAACGGGATGTCGCCGAGGAAGGGTGGGCAATCGCCCTTCGCCATGAAGAGGCCCTTGCGCCCATGCCGGCGCGCGACGGCGTCGAACGCCGAGAACAACGCCAGCGCATGCGAGTCGCCCCACAGCGCGATGCTCGGCGCCGCTTTCAGGTCGCCGAACTGGCAGAACTGTCCCTTGCCCGCGCGATCCGGCGAAGGCTCGAAGCAATTGGTCCGCATCGGAAACTCGCGCACCGCCCGCAGGACGTCGCGAACCTGCTGCGGATAGCGCTCCGGAAAGCCGTTGGATGCGAACGCCGCGAGCCCCAGGCCGATGCAGACCGCCATCGCGCTCCCTGCGATGACGAACAAGGTGCGCCGGTCGAATCTGTGGCGGTTCAGGCGGAACGGCCGCTCGATAAACCACCAGGACAGCACCGCGAGCGCGAAGGATATCGCGAACAATCCCAGCCGCAGTCCCCAGCCGGGCGTCTCCATCAGGAAATAGTTCGTGAAGGACCAGATCGGCCAATGCCACAGATAGAGCGAATAGGAGATGATCCCGACGAACACCACCGGCCGCCAGCTGAGGCCGTGGCCGATCATGGTCATGCCCGCTTCGTCGGCCCATATGATCAGCACGGTGCCCAGGCACGTCACGATCAGGGTCGCCGCCAAAAACGGAATATTCGAGGGCAGGAACACGATGGTGCCCGCGATCATCGCGAACCCCAGCGCCGCCAGCACCTCGCGCAGCCAGCGCGCGTTCAGTTTCGGCAACGCGCCCAGCGCCACCAATGCGCCGAGCAGCAGCTCCCAGGCGCGCGTGAACGGAAGATAGAACGCCGCCGCCGGATGCGCGTGCGCCAGATAGATCGTGAGCAGGAACGACAGCAGTGCCAGGGCGCCGATGACCGCCGTCAGTCGCGCGGGCCAGGTCCTGTGCACCAGATACAGAACGGCGGGGTAGACGATGTAGAACTGCTCTTCGACCGCCAGCGACCAGGTGTGGAGCAGCGGATTGAGGCTGGCCGACTGGTCAAAATAGCTCGTCTGATCGAGGAACGCGAAATTCGCGGCGAACAGCGCCACCGCGACGACGTTCTCCCCCATCGTCCGAAGCGCGCCCGGGAACAGGATGACCGCGCCCGCGAGCGACACCACGAACAGCACCACGAACAGCGCGGGAAATATCCGCCGCACCCGGCGCTCGTAAAATGCGGCGATGGAGAATCGCCCGGCCCGCATTTCGCCGGTCAGCAACTGGGTGATGAGATAGCCCGAGATCACGAAAAAGATTTCGATCCCGACGAACCCGCCGCTGAACCCCGGCACCCGGTAATGGAAGAACAGCGCCGGCAGCACGGCGAGCGCGCGCAGCCCGTCGATGTCGGCGCGGTAGCGATGGGCGCCGGGTGCGGAAACTTGCGGCTGGGGCATGCTCGGAACCTAAGAGATCAGCGCCACCGGACACAATCGGCTGCTGACAAATTTCGGCCGCCGCTCCCGTTAGGCTCGCTGCGCGTTGCTCCACCAACACGTTCCTGTTACGTTCCAGGCGAATCCCCATGGCTTCGACGCTTGCGTTTTGCGGGTTCCGTCACCATGTAGGTCACGCCGCGACGCCTTAAGGCCGGCCGGCAATTTCCGGGGATCATGACAGGCGTGCGGTTGCGGGTGTGGGACCCGCCAGCCAAAGTACGCGTTTCGCCAAGGGTTTCACTCGTCCAATGCTGAAGAACATCTCCATCCGCGGCGCCCGCGAACACAATCTCAAGAATGTCGATGTCGAGATTCCGCGCGACACGCTGACGGTGCTGACCGGCCTGTCCGGCTCGGGCAAATCCTCCCTCGCCTTCGATACGATCTACGCCGAGGGCCAGCGCCGCTATGTCGAGTCGCTCTCCGCCTATGCCCGCCAGTTCCTCGAGCTGATGCAGAAACCCGATGTCGACCACATCGAAGGCCTCTCTCCCGCCATCTCGATCGAGCAGAAGACCACCTCGCGCAACCCGCGCTCGACGGTCGGCACCGTCACCGAGATCTACGATTATCTGCGCCTGCTGTTCGCGCGCGTCGGCGTGCCCTATTCGCCGGCGACCGGCCTGCCCATCGAAAGCCAGACCGTCAGCCAGATGGCCGACCGCATCCTCGCGCTGCCCGAAGGCACGCGCCTGTTTCTCCTCGCGCCGATGATCCGCGGCCGCAAGGGCGAATACCGCAAGGAATTCGCCGAGCTGCAGAAGAAGGGCTTCCAGCGCGTCAAGGTCGACGGCAAATATTACGAGATCGCCAACGTCCCGGCGCTCGACAAGAAGCTCAAGCACGACATTGAAGTCGTGGTCGACCGCATCGCCGTCAAGAAGGACCTCGGCAACCGCCTGCCCGACTCGATCGAGACCGCGCTCGGCATCGCCGATGGCCTCGTGATCGCCGAATATGCCGACGAGAAGGAAAAAGACGGCTCGGCGAAACAGCTCCTGATGTCGAGCAAGTTCGCCTGCCCCGTCTCCGGCTTCACGATCCCGGAGATCGAGCCGCGCCTGTTCTCGTTCAACAACCCGCACGGCGCCTGCCCAGCCTGCGATGGTCTCGGCACCCAGCTCTATTTCGACCCCGCCCTCGTCGTGCCCGATGGCGCGCTGACCTTGCGCAAGGGCGCCATCGCGCCATGGTCGAAAGGCTCCTCGCCCTACTACATGCAGACGCTGGAGGCGCTGGGCCGCCACTACAAATTCTCCCTCAACGAAGCCTGGGACGACCTGCCGAAGAAGGCGCAGCAGATCATCCTGCACGGCTCGGGCGAGGACGAGGTCAAGTTCATCTATGACGACGGCCTGCGCCGCTACGAGACCAAGAAGACCTTCGAAGGCGTCGTGCCCAACATGCAGCGCCGCTTCAAGGAAACCGATTCCGCCTGGGTGCGCGAGGAGCTCGAGCGTTTCCAGGACACCAGCCCGTGCGACGTTTGCAAAGGCTACCGCCTGAAGCCCGAGGCGCTCGCCGTGAAGATCGGCGGCCGCCACATCAGCGAGGTCTGCGACCAGTCGATCCGTCACGCCGACGAATGGTTCCGCGACATCGACAGGAAACTCAACAAGCAGCAGACCGAGATCGCCGCGCGCATCCTCAAGGAAATCCGCGCCCGCCTGAAATTCCTCAACAATGTCGGCCTCGATTATCTCACGCTCGCGCGCGCCTCCGGCACGCTGTCGGGCGGCGAGAGCCAGCGCATCCGCCTCGCCTCGCAGATCGGCTCCGGCCTCACCGGCGTGCTCTACGTCCTCGACGAGCCCAGTATCGGCCTGCACCAGCGCGACAACGAGAAGCTGCTGGAATCGCTCAAGGGCCTGCGCGACATGGGCAACACCGTGATCGTGGTCGAGCATGACGAGGAAGCGATCCGCACCGCCGACTACGTCATCGACATGGGTCCAGGTGCCGGCATCCATGGCGGCCACATCGTCGCCGAAGGCACGCCGGCGCAGATCATGGCGAACCCCAAAAGCCTCACCGGCAAATACCTCACCGGCATCGAGCAGATCGTGGTGCCGGCCAAGCGCCGCAAGCCGGCGAATGACCGCTGGCTGAAGGTCGTCGGCGCCAAGGGCAACAATCTCAAGAACGTCACCGCGTCGTTCCCGCTCGGAACGCTGACCTGCGTCACCGGCGTTTCCGGCGGCGGCAAGTCGACGCTCACCATCGAGACGCTGTTCAAGGCCGCCTCGCGCAAGCTCAACCAGGGCCGCGAGCATCCCGCGCCGCACGACCGCATCGAGGGCCTCGAATATCTCGACAAGGTGATCGACATCGACCAGTCGCCCATTGGCCGCACGCCGCGTTCCAACCCCGCGACCTATACCGGCGCCTTCACCCCGATCCGCGACTGGTTCACCGAGCTGCCCGAGAGCAAGGCGCGCGGCTATCAGCCGGGCCGCTTCTCGTTCAACGTCAAGGGCGGCCGCTGCGAGGCGTGCCAGGGCGACGGCGTCATCAAGATCGAGATGCACTTCCTGCCCGACGTCTACGTGCAGTGCGACGTCTGCAAGGGCAAGCGCTACAACCGCGAGACGCTGGAGGTGCAGTTCCGCGGCCACTCCATCGCCGACGTGCTCGACATGACGGTCGAGGCCGCCGCCGATCTGTTCAAGGCCGTGCCTTCAATCGCCGAGAAGATGGAGACGCTGAAGCGCGTCGGCCTCGGCTACATCAATGTCGGCCAGCAGGCGACGACGCTGTCCGGCGGCGAAGCGCAGCGCGTCAAGCTCTCCAAGGAATTGTCCCGCCGCGCCACCGGCCGCACGCTCTACATCCTCGATGAGCCGACCACCGGCCTGCACTTCCACGACGTGAAGAAGCTGCTCGAAGTGCTGCACGAGCTCGTCGACAACGGCAACACCGTGGTGGTGATCGAGCACAATCTGGAGGTCATCAAGACCGCCGACTGGATCGTCGACCTCGGCCCCGAAGGCGGCGACGGCGGCGGCGAACTCGTCGCCGCGGGCACGCCGGAGGACGTGGCGAAGGTGGCGCGGAGCTATACCGGGCAGTACCTGAAGCCCCTGCTCAAGAACCGCGCGCCCGAGAAGGTGACAGCGAAGAAGCTGAAGGCGGCGGAGTAACAGAGTTTTTGAGCTAAAGCCCGTTTTGATGTACCGTCTCTCGCGGAATACGCCGGACTAAGCAGATGAATAAGTCATTCACCGACCTCCTCAAGCGCGCGCAATCTTGGCCGGAATATGCACGCGAACAACTCGAGGAAGTGGCGCTTGAGATCGAAGCCGAACTCGCGAAGGGTACATATCGCGCGACGTCGGGAGAACTGGCCGGCATTGAGCGGGGTCTTCGCGCCGTCGCTGAAGGCCGCCTCGCAACGGACGAGGAAGTCGAAGCTGTCTTTGCCAAATATCCCGGAGCATGAAGCTTATATGGTCAGATCCGGCACTTACCGATCTCGACGAGATTCTTGCTTTTACCCAAAAACATTATCCGCAAGTTGTCGTCGCGCTTAAGGATCGTATTCGTGTCGTTTTAGGCCGCGTACGCAAGCGGCCGAGAAGTGCGCAGTCGCTCCTCGGCCAGCCTTCGGTCCGAACCGTGCCGCTGCTGCGCTATCCATATCGAATTCATTATCGCATCGACGGTGACGTGCTGTACATTTTGCATGTTCATCACACATCGAGAGAAATGTTGTGACCACACTCGCTCAACAATCCCTCCTCGACGCCATCGTCCGCGTCCTCTCCGCCGACGATCGCATCCAGTCCGCCTGGCTCACTGGCAGTCTCGGCAGGGGCGCTGGCGACGTATTCAGCGATGTCGATGTCGCCGTCATTGTGCCGGATGCGGCATTCGACGAAGTATTGAAGGCTTATACCGCCGATCGCTCGGCCATTGCGCCGGTTGTCCATACCTTTGTCCATGGCTTCGACCGTGTCGTCAGTTCGCTGACCTAGGACTGGCAGCGCTTCGACCTCACCTTCCTCAAGCCGGCGGAGTTCGCCGCTATGCCTCTGGGCGAGATGAAGCCTCTGTTCAACCGCGGCACGCCAGAAAAGCCCGCGCCGTCGGCGCCGCAGCCGCACACGCCGAAGGCCGCGCGGATCGAGCAGATCGTCCGCGAATTCCTGCGCGTGCTCGGCCTCGCGCCGTTGGCGATGGGGCGCGGTGAATATCTGGCCAGTCTCGACGGCGTCGGCCTGCTGCGCCGCATGGTCATCGATCTGATGCAGGAGAAGAACGGCATCGGCCCCGTGCGCGGCAGCGCCCTCCACGTCAACGTCCATCTGACGCCCGAACAACGGCGCGCGCTCGAAGCGCTGCCTCCGCTGAGCGCCAATCGCGAAAGCCTGCTCGCCATGAACACGGCAATGTGGCGAATCTTCCGCCCTTTGGCGCAGGAACTCTGTGCGCAAACCGGCGCGCCTTGGCCGTCGGCCTTCGATGACGCGACACGCCGCCATCTCGCCCGCGAGCTCGGTCTGGAAATCTAGCCGCCCGGCATCAGCTCGGCACGCCAGGCGCCCAGCCCGTAATAATCGAACAGCAGCCGCGCGATGCGCCGGCGCTGCTCCGGCGTCAGCCGCGCCTGCCCGCGCCCTTCTTTGCCATGATTGAAGCGGCTCTCGTGCCGCTCGCTCCACGCCGCTTCCAGTGCCAGCTCGCAGATCTTGGTCGAGCGCGGCAGGCCCGAATGATCGAGCAGCGTCTGCAGCACAAAAAGCGGGTCGCGCACCACGTCGCCATAGCGCAGCACGCACACCCGTTCCGGCGCCGTGCGCACATAATCCGCCCAGGTCGCGAAATAGCTCGCATACCACGGCATGATCGTCTCGATCAGGAAGTCGGCCCGCTCCGTATCGTCCATCTGCGCAAAATGCGGCGGGATCGCCGTGTTGAGCCAGTGGCTCGGCGAAGCCGGCTCCGCCGCGAGCATGTCGAGATAGGACACCAGCATGTCCGGCACGCTGCGCAGCATGATCGCCGGCTTGAGGTCGAGCGCCTCGATAAAGCGGCGGTTCGACGGCAGCGCCTGCATGTGCAGATGCGTCACCAGCGTGCTGTCGGGAAAGCCGGCGGCGAAATAGAGCAGATAGGTCGGAAGATACGGCGTCGCATCGCGTCCGCCCTGGGCATGGATGACGCGCGTCAATTGCCCGTCGACCGCATAGATCGCCGCCGTGCGCAGGAACGTGCCGGCCGCTTTGGGCGCGAAGGCCAGCATGATCGAGCGGCGGCGGCGGCCGAGATCGTGCAGATAGGCGGTGAGGTCCTCGTCGAACGCGCCGTCGATATGGGGCAGCGTGAACGCCGCCGCGGTGGTCTGGATATCGAGCTCGAATGCCATGGCGATCGCCTCGCAATGCAGGCGAGTTAGACGCCGATATCCGGCAATCCGTTAGTTAAGCCTCGGCAATCTGTCGCAAAACCACGCGCGCAACCGCGCGGAGACAAGCTTCGACTCGTCTTACCGAGAGATAAATGTCGCGCAGGCAATGTGTCCGGCGTCAGATCACCACCCGCGCCTGCGAGAACACTCGCCACGGACTGACCTCAAGCCGCGTGCGTGTGGTGACCGTGATCGCCATGTCCATGGTCGTCATGACCGTGGCCGCCATGTCCGTGATCGTCGTGGCTTTTGTGCCCGTGGTCATCGTGACCATGTCCGTCATCATGGCTATCGTCGCCGTCGTCATCGGACTCGTCATCGTCGGACTCGTCGTCATCGTGACCGTGCGCGTCTTCCCGATGACCATGCGAATCGCCGTGGCCGTGATCCTTATGCCCGTGATCTTCGTGCCCGCCATGACCGTGGGAATCGTCATGGCCGTGGTCCTTATGGCCATGGTCTTCCTGATGTCCGTGGTGGCCGTGTCCATGATCCTCGTGGCCGTGATCCGGCACTGCCGGCAGCGGCTCTTCCTCATGCACAACGGCCGGCACAACCACCGGCGCCAGCAGCGGCGCGACCAACGCGTCGTCGTCGGCGGGCTCCGGCTCCTCATGGCCCGTGACGGTGCGATAGGCAGCCGCGGTGGCGCCCGCGAGCAAAGCACTGCCGACCACCGTGCCGATGCCGGCGATGATGGCGATGACCGCCGCGTTGTCGGCATAAAATTGGAGCAGCGCGTGCATGCGCGCCACGCCGGGCGCCGCGTGCGCCACGCCCGCGAGGCCAGAACCGAGCATGAAATACATCGCGCCCCACGCGACCACCGCGAGCGGCAGGCCCACGCTGAGCAGCACGATGAGGATGCGCCAGCCGCTGCCGCTCGCCAGATGCCAGCCCCGCCGGATGCTGGCGTGCCGCTCGACCGACGCGACCGCGTTGATCAGGAAGCTCAGCTTCAGGACGGTCAGCACGAACGCGACGTAAAGAAGAACCGCGGCGATGACAGCGCCGATCACGACCAGCGACGTGCCGCCGACCATCGGCACATGCGGGATTTTCGTGCCGTATTTTATTGCCGCACCGATGCCGAGCACGATCACCGCGATCGTGACGACGTACAGAACCAGCACGAGCAGCATCAGCCGGATCTGCGCGAAGACCAGCCGGATCTCGCGCGGCCCGACCACGAAATGCGCGAACTGGATGTCGTGCCGGATGCCGAGCGCTTCCTGCGTCAGCGAGATGCCCAGAACTGCCCGCGTCACCAGCGCCAGTCCCGCGAAACCCGCCGTCGCCGCGATGCCGCGCGTCAGCGTCGCCTGGTCGTGGCTGAGCGGCGCCATCCAGCTGACGGCGTTCTGCAGCCAGAAATACGTCCCGGCGGCGTATAGCAGTGCCGGCAACCATGCCGTGCCGATGATCTGGAAGACCCGCCCGAACAGAAACTCATAGGCGTGCGAAATGCTTCTGCCGACCGGCACTTTTTCCATGATAAGCCCCCACCCAACCCGACGTTAGGTGAATCTTTACCTGAAAAAACGCCGCGACGCATGTGAAACGAACGCGACAATCATGCAACATCCGGTTGTCCAAGCTCGACGGTGAATTCCCAGCGGATCGCCACGATGGTCGCCAGCAGAAACACCGCGCCGGCAACATAGAACGCCACGCCCGGCAGCGCGAAAGGCGCGGCGGGACTGATCCAGTAACCAAATAAACCCGTCCAGATCACGGGTCCGGCGATGCTCGTCAGGTTGGTGATGCTGGCCAGCGCCCCCTGCAGCAGCCCCTGCTCGTTGGCCGGGACGGCGCGCGACATCAGGCCCTGGATCGCAGGTTGTGCGACCGACCAGCCGAAAATGACCAGCGGCATGACGCAATAAAACTGCCAACCTTTTTGGGCCGCGCCGTACAGTATGCTGATCAGCACGCTGACGCCGAGCCCCAGCAGGATGGCGCGCCGCTCGCCGATCCGCGGGATCAGGACACGCGTGAACCCGCCCTGTCCGATGACGAAGATCACGCCGATCAGCGTCAGCGAGATGCCGATCTGCGCCGTGCTCCAGTGAAAGCGATAGGTGGTGTAGAGCACCCAGATCATCTCCGCCGCGCGATTGGCGAAGGACGCCAGCACGAACACCACCAGCAGCGCGGCGATCGCGTGATAGCGCGTGATCGCGCGCAGCGCGCCGACCGGGTTGGCGTGCGCGAGCCGGAAGGCCGCGCGGTTCTCCCGCGCCAGCGATTCCGGCAACGCGAAATACCCGAACCCGAGATTGGCGATGCACAGCGCGCCCGCCGCGAGGAATGGCAGATGCAGATCGATGCCGCCCAGCACGCCGCCCAGCGCCGGCCCGGTGACGAGTCCGAAACCGAACGCCGCGCCGATCAGCCCGAAGGTCTCGGCACGCTTGGCCGGCGGCGTGATGTCGGCGAGATAGGCGCTCGCAGCGGTGAACGACCCGCCCATCACTCCCGCCAGGAGCCGCGCCACGGTCAGCAGCAAGAGCCCCGGCGCGGCCGCCATCAGCAGATAGGACAGCGCCGACCCGCCCAGCGCCAGGAGGATCACCGGCCGCCGCCCGAACCGGTCGGACAGCGCGCCGAACAGCGGCGCGAACAGGAACTGCATCAGCGAATAGGCCGACGACAGCAGGCCGTAGGTATAGGAGGCATGCACGACATCGTCGTGCTGCAGCTGCTGGATCAGCTTGGGCAGGATGGGATAGGCCAGTCCGATCCCCAGCATGTCGATATAGACGACCGCCAGGACCAGCATCAGTCGGAAGTTGCGCACATCCTTGCCTTTCAGCAGGTACGGCAACTCCGCCGGTGGTGGTTAGTTTTGGGACTCCGTCAACGCTTTACCCGACAGCACACGATAGGCGAACGCCGCCGGCGAAAACAACAGGCTTTGCATGATTGGTCCCAGGATCAGCCCCATCCCGAGCAGCAGCGGCAGCCGCCCCTGGACGATCCGCGCCTCCACGGCCGATTGCTGCGCCGCATGGACCGGATCGCGCAGCGACGCCACGAACGCCGCGAAATAGTCCGGCCCCAGGATGAAATACTCGGCGATCCCCTGGACCAGGAAAAAAGGCAGCAACACAGCCAGTCCGACCGCGAAGATGCGCCAGAAGTTCCCCTTGGTCAGCTCCCAGCTTCGCGTCAGGCCGAACTCGCCGTCGTTCACCGCCGACGGCACGAACAGGAAGCTCAGCCGCACGAAGATGTAGATCAGCGCGCAGAACCCGGCGACGCCGAGCACGAACACCATGACGCCCACGCCGAGCGCCGCCGCCGGATTGCCTTTGGCCGCCATGCCGCCCGCGACCGCCGCCAGCACCACCACGATCACGAAGATCACGATGAACAGCATAAGGAGCAGGTAGAGCCCGAAAAGCCCGCCGAACACCCGCCACTCCGCGCTGCCCAGCGAGACATGAGCGAACACCGGCCCTTGGCGCAGCCCCAGCGCCTGGCGCGTGATCGCCACCGCCATCATCGCCATCAGCAGGAAGGCCACGAAGAAATACAGGAACGTCAGCGCCAGCTGTGGCCCCGCCATCGCCGGCATGCCGTTGGCATCCGTGGCCATCGCCGCACTGTAATTCTGGAAGACGAGAAAGCTGCCCACCGCGTTGATCGCCGTGGGTATCCAGGTCAGGCCGATGACGGTGCCGATCTCTCCGAAGGTAAAGGCGTAGGCGGCGCGGACGATCTGGCCTACGGGAAGTCTGTTCATGCCATGACCTTTGCTGGACGCGGCGCAATCTCGCTTCCGCCGGTGACGAGGTTATACGCGTTCGCCGCGGCGCCGGCCGTGAGCCCCGCCTGGAGGATGAAGTTGACGAACTGCAACGCGAGATAATAGGGCCACAGCTGGCCTATCGTATGCAGCATCGTCATGAAGATCTTCTGGCTCTCCGCCGGCGTCGCTGCCGCCATGTTGCCCATCTGCGGCCCCATCGCCATCTGCAGCATCGACGAGGTGACGGTGTTCACCGCCATGCTGAGCGGCAGCGTGACGATCAGGATGATGCCCAGGATGCGCCAGAAATTCCCACCGCCCAGATGCCAGGATCGGCGCAGCCCGATGTGGTTCTCCGCCACCACCACCGCCGGAATGAAGAACGACAGGCGCACGAACGCATAGATGAATCCGAGGACGGCAAACAAGCCCAGGAAGAACGTGACGAGCCACTGCCACGGTCCCGAGACCTGTGACAGGCCGACGGAAATCGCCGCGATCGCTCCCACAATGAGCGTCACACCGCCGATGAACAGCAGGAACAGCAGGAGATAAGATCCGATCAGGCGCCACACCTGGCTGCCCAGCGAGAAGAAGAAGAACACCGGGCCGGGATACTGGCCGAGCGCCTTGCGCATCAGCCCGACATTGACCATCGCCTGCACCACCATCAGCGTCAGGAAAGCCAGCAGATAACTCCCGATCGCCGCTCCGACCAGCGCCACGGCCCGGGTCTGGTCGAACGGCGGCGGCTTGTAGGCGGGGCCGGCTGCTGTGGCGGCGCTGATCATCGCCCCAAACGCCGTGAACTGCGGCATCCACAGATAGATCAGGCCGCCCACCACCACGCCGAGCAGCAGGAAGGGAAACCAGCCAATGCCGATGATCGACAGGATGTTGGTGAAGGCGAAACGATAGGCGCCCGCGATGGTGCGCTCGAACGGTATCTTCATGGCGGATCCCCCAACAAAGGCCTCATACAGCGAAGCGATAGGCCAACAACGGCCTCATTTAGCGAAGCGATCGGCCACATGTACGCATCGGCGCATGACGGTATCTTAGGTTGCGCCTTTTCGCACGGCAATCGATCACAGGCTTTGCTGCAACGCCGCGAAGAAAAAGCACGCAGTGACATATTCGCGACGCGTCGGTTAAGCTTGTCGCAAACAGGCGGGGCGACGATGGGATTTGGCGATTATGGTTCCTATGACGCCCTCGGCCTCGCCGCGCTGATCAAGGCCAGGAAGGTCAAGCCAGCCGAGGTGATGGACGCGGCCATCGCAAAGGCCGAGGCGCTCAACCCGAAACTCAACGCCATCGTCTTCACTGCGTTCGAAGACGCGCGCGCCCGCGCCAACGGCAAGCTGCCGAGAGGCGCCTTCACCGGCGTGCCGATGCTGCTCAAGGACATGCGCGCCAATGTCGCCGGCTGGCCGACGCGCTCCGGCTCACGCTTCGTGCCGGCCACGCCCGCGACATTCGAATCCACCATCGTCACGCGCTTCCGCGCCGCCGGCCTCATCCCGTTCGGCAAGACCAACGTCCCCGAATTCGGTATCCTGCCGACCACCGAATGCAAGCTCTATGGCCCGGCGCACAATCCGTGGAATCTCGCGCATTCGCCCGGCGGCTCCTCAGGCGGCTCCGCGGCAGCGGTCGCGGCCGGCATCGTGCCGATCGCGCACGCCACCGATGGCGGCGGCTCGATCCGCATCCCTGCCTCCGCTTGCGGCCTTGTCGGCCTGAAGTCGTCGCGCGGCCGCGTCACCCAGGGTCCCGAAGCCGGCGACGCCACCAGCGGCCTCTCGATGGACGGCGTCGTCACCAAAAGCGTGCGCGACACCGCCGCCGCGCTCGATGCGATCTGCGGCATCGACTATGGCGATCCCTATTTCGCGCCGCCGCCGGAAGGCTCTTATCTCGAAGGCATCAGGCGCAAGCCCAGGCGCCTGCGCATCGCCGTCAGCCTCAAGATGATGAACGGCACCGCGCACGACCCCGAAGTCACTGCAGCCGTGAAAGCCACCGCCAAACTGTGCGAGAGCCTCGGCCATCATGTCGAGATCACCGACCCGCCGCTCGATGCCGGCGCACTGGTCGGCGCGTTCTCCACCGTGTGGTGCGCCAATGTCGCCTACCAGCTCGACATGCTGCAGCAACAGACGGGCATCGCGCCGTCGCTCGACGTCGTCGAAGGCCTCACCATGGGTCTCTACGAGATGGGCAAGCGTGTTTCCGCGGTCGATCTCACCGCGGCGCGCCAGACCATGATGCGCGCCGGCCGACAGGTCGCGAAATGGCACGAGACCTATGATTGCTGGCTCACCGCGACGCTTGGCCGCCCGCCGATGAAGCTCGGCACGCTCGACGTCAACGAGACCGATGTGCAGAAGGGCTTCGCGCCGAATTTCGGCTATGTGCCGTTCACCTCGATGCAGAATTCCACCGGCACGCCCGGTATCAATTTGCCGCTCAACTGGAGCAAGTCCGGCCTGCCGCTCGGCGTGCAGTTCACCGCTCGCGCCGGCGGCGAGATGACCTTGCTCAAGCTTGCCGCCGAACTCGAAAAGGCGTCCCCTTGGGCGCACCGCTATGCGCAAATAAGGATCTGACGATGGCCTTCGCCGAATATACTTCCTATGACGGTCTCGGCCTCGCGCAACTGGTGCGCCAGGGTCAGGTGACGCCGCTCGAGCTTCTCGACGAATCGATTGCGCGGATCGAGCGTCACAATCCCACCCTCAACGCCGTGATCTTCAAGGCCTATGACGAGGCGCGCGCCGTCGCCAAGGGCAAGCTGCCTGATGGACCTTTCAAGGGCGTGCCGTTCCTGATCAAGGACATCAATGTCGGCGTCGCCGGCTGGCCGCTGACCTGCGGCAGCGCGTTGTGCGCCGGCTATGTCTCCGAGACGGACACGCGTCTGGCCACGCTCTATCGCGCGGCGGGCATGGTGCTGTCCGGCAAGACCAATTTGCCGGAGTTCGGCATTCCCGGCACCACCGAAGGCCGCCAGCTGGGCAATTGCCGCAATCCCTGGAACACAAACCACAGCTCCGGCGGCTCATCGGGCGGCGCGGCCGCGGCGGTCGCGTCGGGCATCGTCCCGTTGGCGCATGGCGGCGACGGCCTCGGCTCGATCCGCATTCCCGCTGCGCAATGCGGCCTGTTCGGCCTCAAGCCGACGCAGGGACGCAATCCCGGCGGACCCGACGATCACGGCCGCGCCCACGGCCTCGTCTGCGATCACGTGCTGACGCGCACCGTGCGCGATTGCGCCGCGATGCTCGATTGGACCGGCATCGCCGAGGACGATTCCCCCTATGCCGCGCCGGCCAAGGCCCGGCCTTACATGGACGAAATTGCGACGCCGCCCGGCAAGCTGCGCATCGCCTACAACGCGGAAACCATCCAGGGCATCGCGCTGCATCCCGACGTGCAGGCGACGTTCGACGCCACGGTCAAGCTCCTCGGCGAGCTCGGCCACACGATGATCGAGAAGCCGAGCCTCGGCCTCAATCTGCGCAAGCTCTACAGCGCGCAGGGCATGGTTTCGGGCTCGATGATGAACGCCGATCTGGCCGCATGGTCGGAGAAGATGGGACGGCCGCTCGACGAGAGCACGCTGGAATGGCTGGCGCTATCGGGCTATCGCGCGGCGCAGAAGATCACCGGAGAAAATGCCGGCTGGGGCCTGGGCACGATCCGCACGATCGCGCGCCAAGCGCTCGGCCTGTGGCGCGATTTCGACGTGCTGCTGCAGCCGGTGCAGATCACGCCCGCGCCGCCGATTGGCTTCCTCGATCCCATGACGGTGCGCGCGCGCGAGTTCAACCGCCGCCAGGGCCAGACCTTCGGTCTCACCCCGCTCGCCAATCTGACGGGTCAGCCCTCGATGTCGGTGCCGATGGGCATGTCGAAGGCCGATAACCTGCCGATCGGCATGATGTTCACGGGCCGCTATGCCGACGAAGCGACGCTGTTCCGCCTCGCCGCCCAGCTCGAACAGGCGCAACCCTGGATCGGCCGCAAGCCACCGGTGTGGAATTGAGCGTGCGACACATCCGAAAGGCGGTCGGGATCGCCGTTTTGACGGCGTCATGCCTTTGCGCCATTTCGTTTCCGGCATGGGCCGCGCCCGTCAAGCCTCCGGCCCTCGACGTTGCGCGGCGCACGCTGGTCAAGGCCATTGCGGCGCACGACTGGAAAGCCGTGGCGGACTTGACCAGTTTCCCGCTCGCCGTCGAAGTCTATCAGACCCCGCCCCGGCTCACGAAAGCCCAGTTCCTGAAAGACCACCGCAAGCTGACAATCTTCTTCGGCGACGGCGACAGCGGATTGCTGAATTGCGTGGGAATGGGGCAACTCGCTTTCCAGGTCGACCAGAAGCAGTTCGGCGGCCGTTCCTGGTTCGCCGACTGCAACGGAAACGAATTCTACTTCGCCCAGCGCGGCGGCAAATGGCTGTTCACGGCCTATCAGAACATCAACGAGTAGAGCGCGCGGGCTCACGCCACGAGTGGATTTATCCAGCGGACATTGGCTAAGCGCGCGAAGTCACTGTCGTTGCTGCAGACCGTCAGATCATGCTCAATCGCCAACGCTGCGAGGTGCAGGTCCATGATGAAGCGGCTGCTGACTTCGTTTGATACGAGCAAATCGTTTAGAACGTCACCGTGCCGCTCTGTGGGCTGGGGCACCCAGACATTGCCGAGAGCCAGCCATTTGCGGGCCACCGACCAAGCCTCGTTGACCGACGGGCCCTTTTTGAAAACCGTTTTCTGGGACGCGAGGCGTACATAACCGAGCACGCTATGCCAAGGAATGCCGATGCGCTCGGTCCCGGAAAATTGCTCGTTCAGCCACCGTTTGGCGGGAGCGTGCTGCGCAAAATCGCTTATCGACGCGTAGAGCAGCAAGTTCGTATCGATCAGGATCACTTCAATCCCAGCTTCGCAAGATCGTCTTCTCTCTGAATTTTCTCGACGAGATCTTTAAGTTCTTCTGTAGTTTTGAAGGCCGGCTCGGTGCCATGGAACACTGGCGTCTCAAACGGCTCGCGCACGAACGGCCGCTCGGCTTCGTCGAGCCCGCGCCGGATGACCGTGTTCACGGCCTCCTTCCAGCTGAGGTCGCGCTCCTTCTGCAGCCGCGCCAGCCGGCGAGCATTGTCCGCATCGAGCGTCATGGTGGTACGCGTTTTCATGCATCAAAGCATCAATCCGTGATGCGTTGATGTCAAGAATACTTTGCACTACAACCTTGAATATACATATCGCTCCATTATGTACGGAGGTGGCAGGCGGACCTCCGCAACCGAAGCAAAATGCGGAAGGGGAGGGGGGTATGCTTTTTGAGGAACAATTATGTTGCCGAAGCTGGCCCCGTCGCGTCACGGAGTCGAAAACAATACATGGTGTCCCGCCTGTCCACGAACACTACGCGATCATGATGCCCGCACCCGGAATTCGGCACAGTCATAATCGCCGGCTGAGTAATTTTACCATAAATATCAATATGTTAAGAGGTAAATCGCCCCGAATTGAATTCAATTTTTCGCATCCGTCACCGGCTATGCTATCGACCGCCCATGACCAATGAACTCCACATCATCGGCGGCGGCCTCGCCGGCTGCGAGGCGGCCTGGCAGGCGGCGGAAACCGGCACCAAGGTCGTCCTCCACGAAATGCGCCCGGTGCGCGGCACCGAGGCCCACATCACCGACGGGCTTGCGGAACTCGTCTGCTCCAACTCCTTCCGCTCGGACGATTGGGAGAACAACGCCGTCGGCCTGCTGCACGAGGAGATGCGCCGCGCCGGCTCGCTGATCATGCGCACCGCGGACGCCCACCGCCTCCCCGCCGGCGGCGCGCTGGCGGTCGACCGCGTGCCGTTCTCCCAGACCATCACCCGCACCCTCGAAGCTCACCCGAACATCTCCCTCGCGCGCGAAGAAATCACCGGCCTACCGCCGGACGACTGGCGCGCGACCATCATCGCCACCGGCCCCCTCACCTCGCCGGCCCTTGCCGACGCGATCCGCGGGCTCACGGGCGAGGACTCCCTGTCCTTCTTCGACGCCATCGCGCCGATCGTGAATCGCGACAGCATCGATTTCGACATCTGCTGGATGCAGTCGCGCTACGACAAGGGTGAAGGCGCGGACTACATCAACTGCCCGATGAATGCCGAGCAGTACGATGCCTTCATCGCCGCGCTGCTCGCCGGCGAGAAGACCGATTTCAAGGAATGGGAAAAGTCGACGCCTTATTTCGAAGGCTGCCTGCCCATCGAGGTGATGGCCTCGCGCGGGCCGCAGACGCTCAGCTTCGGGCCGATGAAGCCCGTCGGATTGCACGATCCGCGCCGCGACCAGCGCCTGCACGCCGTCGTGCAGCTGCGCCAGGACAACGCGCTGGGCACATTGTGGAACATGGTCGGCTTCCAGACCAAGCTGAAGCACGGCGAGCAGACCCGCATCTTCAAGATGATCCCGGGACTCGAGAACGCGACCTTCGCGCGGCTCGGCGGCCTGCACCGCAACACCTTCATCAACTCGCCGCGGCTTTTGGATTCGCAACTGCGCCTGAAGGCGCGGCCTGATCTGCGCTTCGCGGGTCAGGTCACCGGCGTCGAAGGCTATGTCGAGAGCGCCAGCATCGGCCTCCTCGCCGGGCGCTTCGCCGCCGCCGAACTCGGCGGACGCGAGGCCGTGCTGCCGCCACCGACCACGGCGCTCGGCGCCCTGCTCGGCCACATCACCGGCGGCGCAGACGCGAAAACGTTTCAGCCGATGAACGTCAATTTCGGCCTGTTTCCCGACCCGCCGGCCAAGACGCGCGGCAAGGACCGCAAGAAGGCGCAGTCGCACCGCGCCCTCGCCGATCTCGATGCGTGGCTCGGCGCACCGAGGGCCGCCGCCGAATGATCAGATTCGTCGCCGCATCGCCGCGCCGAGCAGGCGCATCTGGCGGCTATGGATCGGGACATCGCTGGACGAGCGCAGCGGATCGAACCAGCCGCGCGTGACGCGCCGCAGGTAGAGCGGCACCAGCGTCGCCGGCAGGAACGCCGGCAGCAGATCGCGCGGCACGCGTTTGGCACGGGCATTTTTCAGATGCTCGCGCGCCCACAGCGCGATCTGGTTCACCGCCGCCTTGGTCTTGCGGCTGTCGCTGCCGTGAAAAATTTCCTGCGGCGTCAAATGCAGCGGCGCGAGCAGATCGAGCGGCAGGAACAATTTGTGCCGCGACGCATAATGCGGCAGAGCGCGCAGCATTCCCGCCAGCGCGTAAGCGATCCCCGCCTCGCGCGCGACATCGTCCGCCTCGCCGCCCAGAATGCGCGCCGCGAGCCGCATCAGGTTTCCCGACGTCGCGTCGCAATAGGCCTCGGCCGCCACGCGGTCCGCGAAGGCTTCGGACGACGAGTCGAAGCTGCGCGCCGCGATCATCGCCTCGAACAACTCACCCGGGAGATCGACTGTCGTCAGGAGTGCGGTCAGCGCCCGCGCCACATCGTGGTTCCGCGGCATTCCCTGCCGCGCGCCCGCCAGCGTCTCGCGCCACCACTCCAGCCGGATCTCGCCCATCATCGGCTCGCGCACGGTGTCGGCGACGCGCGCGATCTCGACGTTGAAGGCATAGAGCGCAAGCAGCAGCGGCCGCTTCTGCGCCGGCGCGAACAGATGGGCGAAATAGCGGTCGGGATCGGCGCGCCGCACGAGGTCTTCGAGGGGGTTCATGCCACCTTCCAACGAAAGAGCCGCCGGATCGCTCCGGCGGCTCGTGTCGTTCGCGTCCAACGCGGCTCTACGGCATATGCGACGCTGCCGCCATGCAGAACAGCATGGGAATGGACAGCAGCGTGTTGATGCGGCTGAACTGGCCCGCCGTCTTGGCCGAAGCGGCCTTCTCCGGCGCCGCAAGGCTCGGATACTTGTTGTCGATGTTCAGGGCGCGCTGCTGGTTCGGCCAGATGACGAACCACACGTTGAACCACATGATCGTCCCCAGCCACATGCCGATGCCGATCAGCAAGTAGGACGGCGTGGAGAAGCGGCCTGTCGGGTCGACGATATCGAGCGTGTAGGCTTGCACGATGTAGTGGTTCATGCCGGCGAGCAGGATGCCGAACACGATCGTGCCCATCGCGCTCCAGCGGAACCAGAACAGCGCCGCCGGCGTGATGAAGCGGCCCAGCGCCGGCTTCAGCTCATCGGGAATCTTCGGCATGGTCGGCGTGGCGACGAAATTGAAATACCAGAGCAGGCCGATCCACATCACGCCGCTGATGATATGCAGCCAGCGGATCACAAAGGCCCAGAACGCTTCGGTGCCGATCTCGAGGCCGCCGAACGAAAACCGGATTGCCAACACGCCGAGCGCCAGCACGAAGCCCGCGATCACGACGTTGCGAAGATTTCCCAAAAAGGCCGCCATGGCCACCCTCCCATTATGAGTCAGGCGGTGACTTTACCCTATTCGGCGGCCAAAACAGCCCTTTTATCTATATGGCCAATCGCCTGGGACGACGGATGTTCAGCCACATCAGGACGATGAGGCGGGTCACCATCGTGGCGGTGAAGAACGAGGTCAGCACGCCGATCGCCAGCGTCACGGCGAAGCCGCGCACCGGTCCCGAGCCGAGTTCGAACAGGATCGCCGAGGCAATCAGATGAGTCATGTTGGCATCGAAAATCGTCGCCCGGGCGC
Source organism: Rhizomicrobium sp. (assembly GCA_036271735.1). Lineage (GTDB taxonomy): Bacteria > Pseudomonadota > Alphaproteobacteria > Micropepsales > Micropepsaceae > Rhizomicrobium. Next base: position 22,924 of record DATAZZ010000041.1, on the reverse strand, counting down.
GCTGAAAGCCCTGGTCGATCGAGGCCAGCATGCTGCGGCCGTTGCGCTGCTCTTCTCGTATACGCTCATAGATCAGCACGTTGGCGTCGACCGCCATGCCCATGGTCAGCACGATGCCGGCGATGCCGGGCAAGGTCAGCGTGGCGCCGAACAGCGTCAACGCCGCCATCAGCAGCACCACGTTTAGGGTGAGCGCAACATCGGCGAAGAGGCCGAACAGGCCGTAACGGGCGATCATGAACAGCGCGACGAGTACGAGACCGGCGAGCGCCGAATAGCGGCCGGCCTTGACCGAATCCGCGCCGAGCTCGGCGCCGACGGTGCGCTCCGCGATCACCTTCAACGGCGCCGGCAAGGCGCCGGCGCGCAGCAGCGTCGCCAGGTCGTTGGCGGATTCCACCGTGAAGTGGCCGGTGATGTAGCCGGACCCGCCCAGGATGGGATCCTGGATCAACGGCGCCGAGATGATCTCCTTGTCCAGTACAATGGCGAAGCGCTGGGTCTGCGGCGGATAGGCCTTGGTGATGTCGCCGAATTCCTTGGCGCCCACGCTGTCGAAGGCAAAGTCGACCACCGTCTCGCCGGTGGTCTGGTTGAAATCCTGCTTGGCGGTGGTCAAGCGGTCGCCAGCCACCACTATGCGTTTTTCCACGACGATCGGCGGTCCCGTGCGGACGCCGTTCTTGTCCTTCGCCATGGGAAGAATTTCGTCGCCGATGGGCGCGACGCCGCGTTGCGCCGCGCCGCTGCGATCGGCAGCTTCGTCGACCAGCTGGAAGCTCATCTTGGCGGTCTTGCCGAGGATTTTCTTCAGATGCTCCGGATCCGACAAGCCCGGCACCTGAACGACGATTCGATCGTCACCCTCGCGCTCGATGGTCGGCTCGCGGGTGCCCAACTCGTCGATGCGCTTGCGCACGACTTCGATCGACTGCCCGATGATCTCCTGCTGGGTCTGCTTCTTGTAATCGTCGGTCATGCGCAGCGTGTAGAGGCCGTGACCGTTGTCGCTGAACTCGTAGGCCTTGGCGCCGGCACCGAAGACGCCGGTACCCATCGCCGGATTGAGGCCCTGGATCAGCCCGTGCGCCTCTTCGAAGCGCGCCGGATCCTTGACCTGGACCGCAATGGCATCGCCCGGAACGGTGGCGAAAACATAGCCGATGGACGGATGCGCCCTGCGCAGCGCACGCCGGACGTCGCCGGTCAGCGAGTCCAGCTTGTCCTTGGTGACGGTATCGAGCTCGACTTCGAGAAGAAGGTAAGAGCCGCCTTGCAGGTCGAGACCGAGCGAGACCGTCTGGCTCGGCAGCCAGGACGGGATTTTCGCGCGCACCGAATCCGGCAGAACGTTCGGCAACGCGATCACGAAGCCGGCGAGCAGGACGATGGCGACGACGCTACGGATCCAGTTCGAAACCTGAAGCATCGGCGATCAACTCTTGTCGGACTTGCCGTCGACCGGCTGGGTTTTGGCGCGGATCTCGGTGAGCGTGCCCTTGACGACCTTGACCTGGACGTTGTCGGCGATTTCGATCGTGACTTCGGCGTCTTCCTTGACGGGCGCCTTGGTGACGCGTCCGATGAGGCCGCCGGCGGTCACCACCGTGTCGCCGCGGCGCAGATTTTCGATAGCCTTGCGATGTTCGCTCGCGCGCTTCTGTTGCGGACGCATCACGAGAAAATAGAAGATCAACCCGATCGGCAGGAAGATGAACAATGGACTGTTTATGATGTCTTGCAGATTCATCCGGAGATCCGAGAGGCTGGGGCGCCGCGTCCTGAAGGTGCGGCTTTTCGGGCGCGAATATAGCGGCGCGCCCTCCCTTTGCAACTATGGAAAAACAAGGGTTTAGCGATGGCAAAGGGGTTGAAAAGCGCGTCCGGAGACACCACCGAGGCGCTGCTGACGCGGATCGCCGAGGCGCTGGAGCGGCTGGCGCCGGGCGCGCTCAAGGCTGCGGCGCCGGCCGGCGGCGATGCGTTCGTGTGGGAGCCGGCGCAGGGCGGGCTGCTGCCGGTGAAGGTGGTGGCGCGCGTGCCGCTGGCGCTGCTGCGCGGGGTCGACACGGCCCGCGACACGCTGCTGGAGAACACGCGGCGCTTCGCGGAAGGGCTGCCGGCGAACAACGCGCTTTTATGGGGCGCGCGCGGCATGGGCAAGAGCTCGCTGGTCAAGGCGGTGCATGACGCGGTCAACCGCGGCGCCAAGGGCAAGGCCGGGCTGGCGCTGGTGGAGATCCACCGCGAGGAGATCGCGAGCCTGCCGCAACTGTTGCGCCTGCTGCGCGGCAATGCGCGGCGCTGGCTGCTCTATTGCGACGACCTGTCCTTCGACAAGGACGATACGAGCTACAAATCGCTCAAGGCGGCGCTGGAAGGCGGTCTCGAAGGGCGGCCGGAGAACGTCCTGTTCTATGCGACCTCGAACCGGCGTCACCTGATGCCGCGCGACATGATGGAGAACGAGCGCTCGACCGCGATCAATCCGTCGGAAGCGGTGGAGGAGAAAGTCTCGCTGTCGGACCGCTTCGGGCTGTGGCTCGGCTTCCACAATTGCAGCCAGGACGACTATCTCGCGATGATCGACGGCTATGCCGCGCATTACGGCCTGATGGTCGAGAAGAACGAGCTCTATCGCCGCGCCTTGGCCTGGGCCGCCGGACGCGGCGCGCGCTCGGGGCGCGTCGCGTGGCAGTTCATTCAGGACCTCAGCGGCGAGCTCGGAAAAAAGATTTAACTGGCGCGCGAGGCGACCAGGAGCGAATGCGGGTTCACGGGCTGCACGCCCTTGCGGATCTCGAAGTGCAGCTGCGGGCTGGTCACGTCGCCGGTCTGGCCGGCATAGCCGATCACCTGTCCCTTGGCGACATAGTCGCCGCGGTTGACCACGATGCGCTCGGCATGGGCGTAGGCGGTGACGTAGCCTTCGTCGTGCTTGATCAGGACGAGATTGCCGTAGCCGCGCAATTCATTGCCGGCATAGCTGATCTGGCCGGCCGCGGCGGCATGGATCGGCGTGCCGTAAGGCGTGGCGATGTCGATGCCGGCGTTGCGCTCGCCGCTGACGCTGGCGCCATAGTCCGAGATCACCGGACCGGCAACCGGCCACGCGAAGGCGAGACCGCCGATCGGCGCGGCGTAGGTTGCAGGCTGCGTCACGGGCGCCGCCGAGGCGGGCGGAATGTCGGTCGTGGTGTACCAGCCGGGCTTGGCGCGCGGCGTCGGGCAATTGAGCGCGGCGGTCTGCACCGGCGGCGTGTGCGGCGCGCGGTGATGCGCGGCCGGCGGATGCGACGGCGGCGTGTTGGCGGCGACGCGCGGATGATGTGGAGCGCTGTCCGAGGCCGGATACCATTCGAGCTGGGTGTGCGCGTCTTCGGAGACGCAGCCGCTGAGCAGGACCGCGGCCATCACGGCGGTGGCCAGGAAGGCGGCGGCGCGCTGCAACTCATAATTCCAAGCCATCGTCGTTCTCGCTCATGGCAGGCCCGAGATCATCGGGACAAACAGGACTGGGATCAGGACCTCTTCCGTCACACCGGTCTCGGTTCGGACTATCTTGGTTAATCGTTGAGAAAAGCTTTCCAAAGGCGCCAGAGCGTCCGATTTTGGCACAGCACCCACTGGGCCGATCAACGCACCGCCCGGTTTTAACTGTTCGATAAGGATTGGCGGCACGGTTTCCACGGCGCAGGACAGGATGATGCGGTCGAACGGCGCCTGCTCGGGCCAGCCCTTGAAGCCGTCGCCGAGCTTGCTGACCACATTGTGCAGCTTGAGAGCGTCGAAGCGGGCGCGGGCCTGATCCAGCAGCGGACGGTGGCGCTCCACCGTGTAGACCCGGCGGCACAGCGGGCTGAGCACCGCGGCCTGGTAGCCGGAGCCGGTGCCGATCTCGAGCACGCGATGCTGCGGCTGCACATCGAGATGCTGCGTCATATAGGCGACGACGAAAGGCTGGCTGATCGTCTGGCCGCAAGCGATCGGCAGCGCGCTGTTGTCCCAGGCATGCGAGGCGAACGGCGCTTCGACGAAGACATCGCGCGGCGTTCGCTCGACGGCACCCAGCACGCGATTATCGTCGATGCCCTGCCCGCGCAGGTCCATGATGAGCTGGATCTGGCGCGGGTCCTTGCTCATGTCACGCCAGCGCGATGGTCCCGAGCTTTTCGCGCAAGCTCTCCATCACCTTGAACTCGGTGAGATTCAGGTGCAGCGGCGTCACCGCGATGCGCTTGTTGTAGATCGCGTGCAGATCGGTGCCGGCGGGCGGGTTGGAGCGCACGCGCTTGAAGCCGATCCAGAAATAGGGATTGCCCCGCGCATCGACACGGCGCTCGAGATTGGCGGTCTGCAGGTCGCGCTTGCCTTGCGCGGCGATGTCGACGCCTTTCACTTCGTGCGGCTGTGCGTCGGGGAAGTTGATGTTCATCAGAACGTCCTGCGGCCAGCCGGCCTCGACAAGCTTCTTGATCAGCGGCGGACCCTGGACCTCGCCGCAGGCCCACGGGATCTGCGTCTCGGACTGTTCGGTCCAGCCATAGGATTGGCTGAGCGCGATCGACGGAATGCCGAGCGCGCAGCCCTCCATCGCGCCGGCGATGGTGCCGGAATAGGTGACGTCGTCGGCGATGTTGGAGCCGCGGTTGACGCCGGAGAGGATCAGGGTCGGCGGCTTGTCCTTCATCACATGGGCGCAGGCCATCATGACGCAGTCGGTCGGCGTGCCGGTGACGGCGAAGCGCTGTTTCTCGATCGCGCGCAGGCGCAAGGGGAGCGTCAGGGTCAGGGAGTGGGAGGCGCCGGACTGCTCGGTCTCGGGCGCGACGACCCAGACATCGTCGGTGAGGGCGCGGGCGATCTTCTCGGCGGCAATCAGGCCGGGGGCGTGGATGCCGTCGTCATTGGTGACCAGAATGCGCATGGGGTTTGCCATCTCTAAGTCTTGGGCCTCGGTTGGATCAAAACCCTAGGGCTTGATCGTTGTTTTTCGGATTTGGATGGAGCGGCGATCATTCGGCAAGATAATTGTTCCGCGAAAAATCGGGGGGTACCCCCTTCGGGGTCTTTTGCCGGAAGGTAACGCGCTTCGGCAATATAATTGTCCGTCGAAAACGCGAGCGCGGAAAGCTTTAGCACTCCCGCGCCTGGGGCGACATTCGAGGTCCGTGACAAATGGCCATGCCAAAAGACAGGTTCAAGGCACTGCGACTATCGGTACCACAGCAGCCAGTTCAGAAGCCCCCAGCCAAGATAGATAGCGACGAACCCGCCCAACGCCGTGAGGCCACGCAGCACCCAAAGCCGGTAGCCGCCGCGCGTCAGAAGGATAGCGGCCAGCGACAGAAGAAGCACCGGCAGGACGAAAACCAGGATGGCAAACCGTCCTGCGTTTGCGGCGCCGGTGTTTTCGCGGTCCCAGACTCGCCAGCCACGAGCTTGCATGCAGCCTGCAAACGCATCGTCCCAGTTGCGGATGGCCTGCTCGGCGGCGGCGGTGCCGTCGTAGTGGGGCCGCGGTTTCCGCCGCTCGCACGCCGTGTTGTCCGCAAGCGCAACGGATTCGGCGCGGCCCGCGCCGGTCGTGTCGCGCCAATAGAACGGGTCTTCTCCCGGATCGCCGCCGCCGCCGATCACGACGGCCAAGGCCAGGAGCGTCAGCACGCCAAGGACCGCGACGGCGATCTGCGCGCCGCGGGTCACGCCGTGGCGATCTTCTTCAGGCCGCCCATGTAAGGCTGCAGCGCGTCGGGGATGGCGATGCTGCCGTCGGCTTGCTGGTAGTTCTCCAGGATCGCCACCAGGGTGCGGCCGATGGCGAGGCCGGAGCCGTTCAGGGTGTGGATCATGCCCTTCACCTTGGCGTCGGCGCCGCGATAGCGCGTGTTCATGCGGCGGCCCTGGAAGTCGCCGCAGTTCGAGCACGAGCTGATCTCGCGGTAGCGGTTCTGGCCGGGGAGCCAGACCTCGATGTCGTAGGTCTTGCGCGCGCTGAACCCCATGTCGCCGGTGCACAGGGTGACGACGCGGTGGCGGAGGTCGAGCGCCTTGAGGATCGCCTGCGCCGCGTCGGTCATGCGCTCGTGCTCGGCGTTGGACTGCTCGGGCGTGGTGATGGAGACGAGCTCGACCTTGTCGAACTGGTGCATGCGGATCATGCCGCGCGTGTCCTTGCCCGCGGCGCCGGCTTCGGCGCGGAAGCACGGTGTGTAGGCGGTGAAGCGGATTGGCAGCTCGACCTCGGCGAGGATTTCGCCGTTGACGTAGTTGGTGAGCGGGACTTCGGCGGTGGGGATGAGCCAATAGTTTTCCACCCGATCGAACGTCCCATTCACGCTATCGGCTGGCTTAGCTGGCATCTGTGCTAACTTCCGGGCCGAGGTCATCACATCGCCGTTGACGACGGAATAAAGTTCGCCAGTAAATTTTGGAAGCTGTCCCGTTCCAAACATTGAATCCGTTCGCACTAAGACCGGCGGCACGACTTCGGTATAGCCGAACTTCTCCGTGTGGCTGTCGAGCATGAAGCTCGCCAGCGCGCGGTTCATCTTCGCGAGCGCGCCTTTGAGATAGACGAAGCGGGCGCCGGAGACTTTGGCGGCGCGCTCGAAATCCATCAGGCCGAGGCTCTCGCCGAGCGCGAAATGCTCCTTGGGCGCGTTGATGCCGGCGGCGGGGACGCGGCTCGATTTGAAATCGCGCGCGGCGACGGGGACGTTGTCGTCCTCGCTGGCGCCTTGCGGCGCGTCGTCAGCGGGGATGTTGGGGATGACGGCCAGCGCGGCTTTGAGCTCGTCCTGCAGGCGGCGCTCGTCGGTCTCGCCTTGCGCGATGGCGTCTTTCAGGCCGGCGACTTCGGACATCAGCGCGGCGGCGCCGGCTTCGTCCTTCTTGGCTTTTGCCTGGCCGATCAGCTTGGAGGCTTCGTTACGGCGCGCCTGCTTCTGCTGGAGCGCGACGAGGACGCCGCGCAGTTCCTCGTCGAGCTTGAGCAGTTGGTTGGCGAGCGTGCCGCCCTCGCCGCCGCCACGCCGGTCGAGGCCGGCGACGAAGGCGTCGGTGTTGTCGCGGATGTATTTGATGTCGTGCATGGCGGGCGCTCCCAAGAGGGGGCGTAATGGCATGGGCGGTGCGGGGGCGTCAAAAGCCCTCGCTGCGCTCGGCACCCTCCGCCTCGCTTCGCTCGGCACCTCCCCCGTAACCACGGGGGAGGAAAAGAGAGAGAAGCTTCGCTTTACTTTCCTCCCCCGTGGTTACGGGGGAGGTGGCTCGCCCACTTCGGGCGAGACGGAGGGGGCCAGCGCAGTGCGGGACGGTGAAACGAGATCGCGCCGCTTTGCGAAAGACTTGCGGCGCCGGATGACGGATGCCGAACGCATTCTTTGGTCAAGGCTACGGCGAAACCCGGAAGGCACGCCAAAATTTCGCCGCCAGCATCCGATCGGACTTTACATTGCTGACTTCGCTTGCGTGCAGGCCTGGCTGGTCGTCGAGGTCGATGGCGATACTCATTCGTCGGCGGAAGAGGTCGCGCATGACGCAAAACGCGATACGTTCATGAAAGATCGCGGCTGGCGTGTCGTTCGGATTTCCAATCACGATGTCTACAAGAATCTGGACGGTGTTTTAACCGGCATCTTCGGCGTTCTGCCTCTGCCCCCTCCACCCCTTCGGGGTCCCCCTCCCCCGTAACCACGGGGGAGGAAAGAAAAGTTACGCCGCCGCGGCGTCCTTTTTGGATTTGTCGCGCTCGATCAGCCAGACGAGGAGGACGCTGATTTCGTAGAGGAGGACCAGCGGCACCAACAAGCTCATCATCGAGAAGATGTCGGGCGGGGTCAGCACCGCCGCCAGCGCAGTCATGCCGACGATGGCGTAGCGGCGCATCGAGCGGAGTTGCTTCGAAGAGATGATCCCGACGCGGCCGAGCAGCGACAAGAGGACCGGAAGCTGGAAGCACAGGCCGAAGGCGAAGATCAGCGCGGTGACGAAGTCGAGATATTCGCTCACGCGCGCCTGGAGCTGGATGCCGAGCGCGGCGCCGTGGCTGGGGGTGTTGAAGCTGTCGAAGAAGCGCAAGGCGTTGGGCAGCATGATGTAGAAGACGAAGGCGAAGCCGAGCGCGAACATGAAGGGCGTCGCGGCGATGAAGGGCAGGAAGGCGTTGCGCTCGTGGCGGTAGAGACCGGGCGCGATGAAAAGCCAGAGCTGCGCCGCGATGACCGGAAACGCCAGGCACAGGCCGGCGAACATGCCGACGCGGACATAGACGAAGAAGGTCTCGGTCACACCGGTGGCGATGAGATGCTTGCTCGCCGGATCGTGGATCGCGAGCGACAGCGGCCGGGTCAGGAAGCCGTAGATCGGCTGGGCGAAATAGAAGCAGACGATGAAGCAGACGACGAACGTCAGGATCGACCAGATCAGGCGGCGGCGCAGCTCGATCAGGTGATCCATCAGCGGCGCCTTGGTCGCGTCGATGGCGGCCTCGTCGTCTTCGGTCGGCTTGTTCATGGCTTGCCGATCAAGGTTGGGGCGGCGTGTAGCCGTCTGCCGGGACGGGTTCAGGCGCTGTGGCAGTTGCGCCATCATGCGGCTCTGGGAATTCGAATTCGCCGCTCCGTGGCTCAGGTGGCGGATTCTCCACCTCAACAAACGGCGCGGTCGGCGTCATGACGGGGTCGGGCGGCGCCGGCGTCGACTTCATGTCGTCGGGGATGATCGACCGGTTGAGCTCGCGGTCGATGTCGGCGAGCGGGCGCTGGTGGCGCAGATTGTCGATCTCCTTGCGCAGCTCTTCGAGCTCGGACTGGCGCGCCATGTCGTCGAAGCTGCGCTTGAACTCGTCGGCCATGGCGCGGGCCTTGCCCATCCATTGTCCGACGATGCGCATCAGGCGCGGCAAATCCTTCGGCCCCACCACGACGAGGGCCACGATCAGCAAGATGAGGATGTGGCTCCAACTGAAGTCGAGCATGAATTACCGCCCGACGGTGGTCGTGTCCTTGTTCGGAGTGGACGCCGGGTCGCTGTTGGCGGAGCCGGGAATGGTCTTGGCGTCTTCCGGGTCGTTGAGCCCTTGGCGGAAGCTCTTGATGCCCTTGGCGACATCGCCCATCAGGTCGGAAATCTTGCCGCGGCCGCCGAACAGCAGCAGGACGATCACCGCCAGCGCCAGAATGTGCCAGATGCTGAACGCACCCATGGAATGCTCCTTGTTCCCGTTGGACGGGTTGGCCGCCGCGTTCCTGCGCGAAAGCCTTGCTTCTTAAAGACCTTTCGGGGACCGGAAAGCAAGGTGCGGCACATTATAGCGTTAGCGATTCCGGCGGCGCCGCACTTAACCTCTCCCGCACTTTCGCGGGAGAGGTCGAAACGCGCAGCGTTTCGGGTGAGGGGGAGTCGGCACTCCATGCCAGTTCCCCTCCTGCTCCGCTTCGCTCCGCGTCCATACGCTGTCGCTATTGGACCCTAGCAAAATCTAAGGCTTAGCTCCGCGAAGTGCTCCGCTAAACCTAAGATTTTGCGTCCTCTCCCGCTCGCGGGAGAGGTTATCCGATCAGAATCTCGCCTTTACGGCCAAAAGCCGCTGCCAAGGCGCCGAGGCGCTTTTGGACGGGTTCGCCGGCGATCGCCTCGTGGCGGCGGGGAACTTCGAGCACCAGCTTGGCGGGTGTGACGCGCAGGCGGTAGAGCGGCAGCACGCCGGTCGATGACGCCGACAGCGCGAAGGCGAAGCGGCAGGCCAGGCCCATCAGGAGGGCACGGTGCTCGTCGTCCTTGCTGAGGAGCTCGGCATTGGCGATGTCGCGCGGGAAATCCTCGTCGCCGGAATAGCGGTGGAACACAGAGGTCGCGATCAGGGCGCGGACGCGGTGGTCGGCGCCGGCGAAGGGCGCGCTCAGGACCTGGCCGAAGCTGCCCAGCGCACGGTCGTCGGGGTGGCGGCGCCAGGCGACGTCGGAGAACAGGCAGACGGCGTGGCGGACGCGGCGCAGATCGGGCGTGTCGTCGGCGAAGAGCGGCGCCATCCACTCGAACATCTCCAGCGCGTGGCCGGCGGAGCGTGCCTGGCGGGCGTTGTAGCCTTCGGCGAAATCGATCAGCGGATCGAGGGCGCGCTCCTCGGGCGGCAGGCGGGCGTAGAGCACGCCCTCGCGCAAGCCGTAGGCGGAGATCACGACGGATTTGAGATCGCAGGCGAGCAGCAGGCGTTCGAGCACGATGGCGCCATAGGGCAGCGACTCGGCGCGGCGGCGCGAGACGACTTTCATCCGCTCGACGGATTTGCGCGAGAGATTGGACAGCACTTCGCACAGGCGCAAGGCGCGGCGACGCGGGATCTCGTATTCCTGCAGGACGTGGAGCGGGTAGCCGGTTTCCTCCATGTCGACGCGCGCGAAGCTGCGCCAGATGCCGCCGACGGCGTAGAGCGAGCGGTCCTTGAAGCCGCGCAAATTGAGCTTTTCGAGGCTTTCGTCGACCAGGCGGCGCGCCTTGTCGGCGTCGCCCTTGGCGGCGTCCATCAGGCGCAGAGGGCCGAGCGGCAAAGTGTAGGCGTCGCCGGTCCGGCCGGCGCGGACGCTGACCATGTCGAGGCTGCCGCCGCCCAGATCGGCGACGAGACCGTCCGCATACGGAATACCGGCGACGACGCCCTCGGCGGCGATGTGGGCTTCCTCCTCGCCCGAGAGCACGCGCACCGGGCCGCCCCAGGCGGCTTCGGCGCGGCGCACGAAATCGGCGCCGTTGGAGGCATCGCGCGCGGCGGCGGTGGCAACGGCTTCGCGCACCGTGACGTTCAGGCTGTCGGCGAGCATCTTGAAGCGGGCCAGCGCTTCGAGCGCCATGGCGCAGCCTTCGGCGTGGAGGCGGCCGGTCGAGACCATGTCGCGGCCGATGGCGCAGATCGATTTCTCGTTGTGCAGCGTCGCGGCGGCGCGGGTCTCGGCCTCATAGATGACGAGACGCACCGAGTTGGAGCCGATGTCGACGACGGCGATCGGGCTGCGCGAACGGGTGCGCACGCGCGGCGGTTGCGGCGCGCGAACCTCCGCCGAAGCCTTTGCTTCCGCAGAGGGGGCCTGGGTGCCGCTCATTCAGTCCCGCCGCGCGACGATGGCGATGGGATGGGCGATCTTCAGGGCCCGGCCGCGGCCGGACAGCGAGGGATTCGTCATGAAGTAAGTATGCGCCGAAAAGGCGTCCGGCGACGAGGCCTCGGCGTCGCGGGTGTAGGCGCCGTCGGCGCTCATGTGCCAGCTTTGCGCCTGGTCTTTCAGCAGCGCGACCATGATCTGGTCGAGAACCTGTTGATGCACCGTGGGATTTTCGATGGGAACCAGGGCCTCGACGCGGCGGTCGAGGTTGCGCGGCATCCAGTCGGCCGAGGAGATGAAGACCTTGGCCTGCGGCGACGGCAGCCCGTGGCCGGCGCCGAAGCAGACGATGCGGCCATGCTCCAGGAAGCGGCCGATGATGGATTTGACGCGGATATTGTCCGACAGGCCGGGCACGCCGGGGCGCAGGCAGCAGATGCCGCGCACCACGAGCTCGACCCGGACGCCGGCCTGGCTCGCCTTGTAGAGCGCGTCGATCATGTGCGGATCGACCAGGCTGTTGAGCTTGATCCAGATCGCGGCGGAGCGGCCGGCCTGGGCGTGCACCATCTCCTGCTGGATCGCGTCGATCAGCTTGCCACGCAGGCTGATCGGCGAGATCGCGATCTTTTCGAGGCTGGTCGGCTCGGCATAGCCGGTGATGAAGTTGAAGAGCTGCGCCGCGTCGCGGCCGAGCGCGGGATCGGCGCTGAACAGCGACAGGTCGGTGTAGATCTTCGCGGTGTTGGGGTGGTAGTTGCCGGTGCCGAAATGGACGTAGGTGTGCAAGCTGCCGCTCTCGCGGCGCACGACAAGCGACACCTTGGCGTGGGTCTTCAGCTCGATGAAGCCGTAGACGACCTGGACGCCGGCGCGCTCGAGGTCGCGGGCCCATTTGATGTTCGCGGCCTCGTCGAAGCGGGCTTTCAGCTCGACCAGCGCGGTGACGGATTTGCCGAGCTCGGCGGCGGCGATCAGCGCGGCGACGATCGGGCTGTCGGCGGAGGTGCGGTAGAGCGTCTGCTTGATCGCGACGACGTTGGGATCCTCGGCGGCCTGGCGGATGAACTGCACCACGGCGTCGAAGCTCTCGAACGGATGGTGGACGATGATGTCCTTCTCGCGGATCGCGGCGAAGCAGTCGCCGCCATGGTCGCGGATGCGCTCGGGAAAGCGTGCCACATAAGGCTTGAATTGCAGGTCGCGGCGCTCGTCGAGGATCAGCTTCTGCAAATCGGAGAGGCCGAGCATGCGGTCGATGATGACGAGGTCGGGGCCGTCGAGGTCGAGCTGGTCGGTGATGAACGCACGCAGATCGTCCGGCATCGAGGCCGAGCATTTCATGTGGATCACGCTGCCGCGGCGGCGCTGTTTCAGCAGCGTCTCGAACAGCAGCATGAGGTCTTCGGCCTCTTCCTCGACCTCGACATCGCTGTCGCGCAGGACGCGGAAGACGCCGGAGCCGACGACCTCGTGGCCGGGGAACAGCTTGTGCAGATAAAGCGTGACGACCTTTTCAAGGGGAAGAAAGCGCACACCATTGGGAAGGTTTGGTTTGCCCTCGTCGGGCAGACGGATGAAGCGCTGGAGCTGCGGCGGGATAGGCACGAGCGCGGTGACGGTCTTGCCGTCCTTGGCGCGGATGAGACGCGCGGCGAGCGTGAAGCCGAGGTTGGGGATGAACGGAAAGGGATGCGCCGGATCGATCGCGAGCGGCGTCAGCACCGGGAAGATCTGGGCGCCGAAATGGGCGTCGAGCCATTCGCGGTCGGTGGCGGTGATCTCGTCGCATTCGATGACGGCGATGCCGGCCTCGCGCAACTCCTTGGCCATCGGGGTCCAGATCGCCTGCTGGTCGCCGATCAACGTCTTGGCCATGTCGTCGACCTGGGCAAGCTGCTGTGCCGGGGTCAGGCCGTCGGCACTGAGGGTCGCGACGGCCTCGTTGACCATGCCCTTGAGGCCGGCGACGCGCACCATGAAGAACTCGTCGAGGTTCGAGGCCGAGATCGACAGGAAGCGCAGGCGCTCGAGCAGCGGGTGGCGGCGGTTGCGCGCCTCTTCCAGGACGCGGCGGTTGAAGGCAAGCCAGGAGAGTTCCCGGTTGACGAAGCGGGCGGGAGAGCCGGGGTCGATGACGGGCGCCAGCGCTTCGGGCGCAGCCACTTCCACGGCGTCCGGAACGGTCGCCGCTTCCACGTCTCGGGAGAGGATTGGGTTTGACATCAAAGGCTTACCGCTTGGAGGCCGACAGGGTAGCCCATGGGGATAACTCTGTCATGACAGTGTGTCCCCGCCATCCGCCAGCAAATCGCCCACCAGAGCCACGGTAATCGGGCGCTTTTCAGCCAGCGCACGCGCATCGGCGCGCGCGACGAAGTCGCGGACGGCGGCGGGAGAGCGTTCGACGGAGCGCAGGATTCGCATGATCACAGGATCGGGCACCGCCAGTTGCCGGTCCGTGAACAATTTGCGGATTAACGCCGCCAAAAGCGCGTCGTCCGGGGCCCAAAGCGGGAAGGCCAGCAGCGCGGCAAAGCGGGATTTGAGGTCGGGCAGCGTGGCGGGCCAAGCGGAGGGCGGCTCGCGGCCGGTCAGGAGCAGCGGGCCGGAGTGCTGGAACAAAGCGAACATGGCGTCGTCGCCCTGCTCGACATCCTCGACCGCGACGGCGCGGCCGGGTTCGAGGGTGGCAACGAAGCCGGCGTCGAGCCGGGTGGCAGGGACGATCAGCGCGCCGGCGACTTTGGCCCAGGCGCTCACCAGATGCGACTTGCCGGAACCCGGCGGGCCGTAGAGCGCGGCGGCGGGCGCGGTCCAGCGCGGGAACGAGTCGATGAAAGCGACCGCCTGCGCGTTGGCGGGCGCCACGATAAAATCGGCACGGCCGAGGGCGGGCGGAGTTTGGAGCGGAAGGGGAAGTTGCGATCTCAACGGTTGTCAGACGCAATTGCTTGTTCGGGCGCTTTGCGCCCCCACCGCGAGCTCAGGAACAAGCCGGCGATCAACACAAGTAGTGCAACGGGCAGCCCGAACATCAGCCAAGCCACCTCGGGATAGTACTCGTCCGGCACGCCCCATAGGCGTTTTTCCACGATCCAATCCAATGGCGTGAAGCTCAGAATCGACACAATGCCCGTCAAAACGATTCCGACCAGAAGAAGCCAATTTCGCTTCATGGCCGCTCGGTCCGCTGTCGCCACTATGCCGCCCGCCGGCCGAGCGCGATCGCTTTGACGAAGAGCTGGCCGTAGGAGAACCACGACATCAGCGTGAAGCCCGCGGCGATGATCCCGGCAGCCTCCGCCAGCACCGGCATGCCGACATCGAAGGTCAGCAGCAGCATGCTGAGGCCGAGATAGCCGACCTGCACCACCGTCGAGGCCTTGCCGACGACGAGCGGCTCGATCTTCACGGGCAGCGAGAACAGCCGCGCGATGCCGACGCCGAGCACGATCGCGACGTCGCGGCCGATCACCAGCGCGGCGAGCCATAGCGGCGTCACATGCATCACGGTCAGCGTGATGAAGCAGGCGAGCATCAGGAGCTTGTCGGCGGCGGGATCGAGATATTCGCCGAAGCGCGAGACGAGGCCGAAGCGCCGCGCCAGGAACCCGTCCAGCGCGTCGCTGGCGCCGGCGAAGGCGAAGACCAGCAGCGCGTCGAAATCCTGGCCGTGCAGCAGGAGCCACGCGGTCAGCGGCGCCAGCACGATGCGGATCGCGGTCAGGATATTCGGTATCTGGCGCAGGATCGGGGTCACGGTGTCGACGCCGTGCTGCTGGGCCGGGTGGGCGTCGCATAAGCCATCGACCAGCCATCGGACCCGCGCGTGAGCGCGACGCCGGCCGGCGCCAGCGCGTCATGGAGCTGGTCGGTCGAGCCCTGATAGATCAGCGAGATGCGCACCAGGCCGATATCCATCGCCTGGGTCTGGACCGCGACGACGTTGGGCACCGAGGTCATCGCGGTCTGCATCGTCGCCCATTGCGCGAGCGAGTCGATCTGGACATCGGCGGTCAGGCTGTTGCGCGGGCCGAAATCGATCGCCGGCTTCTGCTGGAACATCACCTCGATCGCATGCACCGCAGCGTCGGCGGCGAGCGGATAGGTCTGCACCACGTTCTTGACCAGCGGCACGTCGACCGAGGTCTTCATCGGCGCCTCGGAGATGCCGATGCGCTTGAGCCAGATCTGCACCTTGCCGGTCATCTTGTCGGTCATCGAGGTGCCACCCTGGGTGAGGGGGATGGCGAGCGCGAGCACGGCCTCGCTGGCGTGGATGCGGGCGGCAACGCGCTGGACGTCGACCCAGGTGGTGGCGTCGAAATCCAGATGCTCGAGCGCGACGACGTCCGGCGCCTCGCCGGTCGGGACCGCGAACTGCACCGAGCTGGCGCCGAAGCGCGGGCTGGCAAAGGCATTCGCCCAGCCGGAGCCCGGATTGAAGCCCGGCGACATCGGGATCAGCAGGATGCGGCGGCCGCTGGTGAGGCGATAGGTGTTGGAGATGCCGGACATGACGCGCGCCACGGCTTCCGGGCTGAAGACATAGGTGACGTCGGCGACGTAGCGGGTGGTCGAGCGCTTCTCGTTGTTGACGGAGAAGCCGCGGGCGATGCGGTGCAGCCCCTCATTGTCGAGCTTGGGCTCCTTGGACCAGTCGTTCTGCCGGGCGAGGCGCTTGTAGAGGATGTCCCAGGCGCGCGGGCGGCCCTGGTCGATGGCGATGGCCTGGGCGGCGCTGGCCGAGGGGCCGCTGGCATCGACATGGATGCCGCTGACCGAATAGGTCAAATCCGCCGGGCCCGCGCCGGCAGGCACGAACGACAAAAAGGCAAAGGCAAGCGCCAGAAGGGAGCGGGAAAAAATCTGCGACATCGAAAACCTTGGCTGAACGTGCCGACTATAAAGCGCGCAGCCTGCCCGCGAAAGCGCCCCTTTGCTGGCGGAACTGGGGTACTGTGACGGTCCGGGGCGCGTGTGGGGCTTTCATGACGGACTTAGCAACCGAGTCGGCACCCCGAGCGCGCGCCAGAATCGCCGGCTTCCTGTACCTCGCCCTGATCGTCGCGGGCGGGTGGGCCCAGCTTTTCGTGCGCGCCAATTGATCGTGCGCAACGATGCGGTGGCGACCGCCCACAATATCCTGACGCACGACCTGCTCTATCGCCTCGGCCTGGCTGCCGACCTCGTGAGTGTGATCTGCTATGTCGGCGTGACGGCCTTTCTTTACGCGCTGTTGAGGCCGGCGGGGCGGAGTGCGTCGCTGTTGGCGGCGTTCTTCAGCCTGGCCGGCTGCACGATCATGGCCGGCAATCTGATCAACCACATCGCGCCGCTGATCCTGCTCGGCAACGCACCCTATCTGACCCCGTTCAATGCGGCGCAATTGCAGGCGCTGGCGATGCTGTTCCTCAAGCTGCAAAGCTATGGCTATGTCATCGCCACGATGTTCTTCGGACTTTACTGCTTCACGCTCGGGTGGCTGATCGTCCATGCGCGCTTCATGCCGCGGATCCTGGGCGTGCTGCTGGCGATCGGCGGGCTGTGCTATCTGGCAAACGGCGCCGCTGCCTTTCTTGCACCCGCCGTCGCAACCCAGATATCGGCTTATCTCACGGCGCCGCCGGGCATCGCGGAGATCGCGCTGGCGCTGTGGCTTTCGGTGGTCGGGGTGAATTCGGCGAAATGGAAGGCACAGGCAGGCCAGCCGGGCGGGTGACGGTTGCGCTCGCCGAATTGCGCGCTTAAACGGAAACCATGACCGACAAACCCCCGCGCAACGGCCTGACCTACAAGGATGCCGGCGTCGATATCGATGCGGGCGAGGAACTCGTTTCGCGAATCGCGCCCCTGGCCCGGGCCACGCGCCGGTCCGGCGCCGATGCGGACCTCGGCGGGTTCGGCGGGCTGTTCGACCTGAAGGCCGCCGGGTTCAAGGACCCGATCATCGTCGCGGCGACCGACGGTGTCGGCACCAAGCTCAAGATCGCGATCGACACCGGCCTGTTCGAGGGCATCGGCCAGGACCTGGTCGCGATGTGCGTCAACGATCTGGTGGTGCAGGGCGCCGAGCCGCTGTTCTTCCTCGACTATTATGCCAGCGGCAAGCTCGACGTGGACGCGGCGGAGATCGTGATCGCAGGGATCGCGCGCGCCTGCCAGGAATCGGGATGCGCCCTGATCGGCGGCGAGACGGCGGAGATGCCGGGGCTTTATGCCAAGGGCGATTTCGATCTCGCGGGATTCTCGGTTGGCGCGGTGGAGCGCGGGCATGTGTTGCCGAACCTCAAGGCGATGAAGCCGGGCGACGTCGTGATCGGCGTCGCATCGAGCGGGGTGCATTCGAACGGATACTCGCTGGTGCGGCGCGTGGTGGCGGAGACGGGGCTCGGCTATGACGCGCCGGCGCCATTCGATGCGGCGCGCACGCTGGGCGCGGCGCTGCTGGCGCCGACGCGGCTCTATATCAAGAGCGGGCTGGCCGCGCTGCGCACCGGCGGGGTGAAGGGCTTCGCGCATATCACGGGCGGCGGGATCACGGAGAATTTGCCCCGCGCGCTGCCGGACGGGCTGGACGCGGTGCTCGACCTGTCGTGCTGGACGCCGCCGCCGGTGTTCGGCTGGCTGTCGCGGGCCGCAGGGATCGCGGAGCGCGAGATGCTGCGCACCTTCAATTGCGGCCTCGGCTTCATGGCGATCGTCGCGGCGGAGCATTCGGGCCATGTCATCGACGCGTTCCAGGAAGCCGGTGAGAAAGCGTGGCGCGTCGGCACGCTGGTGACGGGCGATGGCGAGGCGAAGGTGACGTATACGGGCGCACTGAAGCTGTGAAGAAGGTCCGCATCGGCATCCTGATCTCCGGGCGCGGCTCCAACATGTCGGCGCTGATCGAGGCGTGCCGCGCGGCGGATTTTCCGGCGGAGGTGGCGCTGGTGTTCTGCAATGTCGAGACGGCGCTGGGTTTGACGCTGGCGGCGGAGGCGGGGATCGCGACCAAGGCGTTCTCGCACAAGGGCTTTGCGTCGCGCGAGGATTTCGATGCCGCCGTCGATGCGGCACTGGTTGCCGCCGGGATCGAATTGATCTGCGAGGCGGGCTTCATGCGCATCCACTCGGAAGGCTTCGTGCGCAAATGGGAGGGGCGGATGCTGAACATCCATCCCTCGCTGCTGCCGTCGTTCAAGGGCGTGAAGGTGCAGCAGCAGGCGCTCGACGCGGGCGTGAAGATCTCCGGCTGCACGGTGCATTTCATGGTGCCCGAGCTCGACAGCGGCCCGATCATCGCGCAGGCGGCGGTGCCGGTGCTGGAAGGCGATACGGCGGAGACGCTGGCGGCGCGCATATTGGTGGAAGAGCACAAGCTCTATCCGGCGGCGCTGCGGCTGGTGGCGGAAGGCAAGGTGCGGCTGGAGAACGGGCGCGCGGTGTTCGACTAGCCGGGCTCAGTTGGTTTGCGCCGCCCGCAGACGTTTGAGCGCGTTGTCGATCTGCCAGTGATCTCGAGGCGCGACCCGCGCGGCTTGCAGTTGTTCCGATGTGGCCGGACTTGCCAGCCAAGTCTGGAGATCCCGGCGGCTTGCCGCATCGACATTCGCCCAGAAGCGGGCGTCGCGGTCCGCGGCGCCGAGCGCGTCCAGGTCCATGCCGACAAACGCAGCCAGCTGGAGCGCCGCGTCCGCCGTAGGCGATTGCCGCCAGGCCGCCAAAAGCTTTGCAACAGGCCGCTTCAAGATCAGCATGCCACACAGCCATTGCGGCGCCGTCTGTTCCTCTTCGGGAGGCACTTCGATGGCCGCGAATGCCACGGCTTCGAACACATTCGCGACGACATTGCATCGTTCGGGTGGCCAGTCAGTCCAAGCACAACGCAGCAACTTGCCGGCGATCACCGCCGGATCGAAACCGAGGTAACCCATGTCGCATGCCGCGAGTTCAAGAATGCGCGGCAGAAAATGCAGATAGGCTTCGGCATCGCCAACGGTCGTCAACGCCCAGCCGGCGTATGGGCCGAGTTGATCGGCCGTGAGGTCCAGAAGAGGCACAGACGTCAGTGTGCGCAAGATGCCGACGGCATCGCGCCCGGGGGCCGCGTCCCATCGGCTCGGCGCCCGATGGACTTCAAAGGCGCGATAGACCCGCGCGAGCGCTTCGCGTGGACGACTACCCATCTTCAGCCGAAGCCGGCGATCTGCGCCGACACGTCCCACAGCCGCGCCGCATCGGCGTCGTTCTGTGCCGCGAGCGACGGCTCGATCACCTTGCACTTGTAGAAATACTCGCCGCTGATCGTTGCGACGTCGGGCGACGAGGCGAGATGGATGATGGTCTTGGCGCCGTCCTCGGGCTTGAGGCCGAACGTCATGATGAGGCCGGCGAGGCCCTTGAGCAGGATGTTGGTCGCGTTGTTCTGGCCGAAGCGGGTGCCGACGAAGCCGGGATGCAGGCAATTGGCGGTGACGCCGCTGCCGCCCAGGCGCTTTGCCAGCTCGCGGGTGAACAGGATGTTGCACAGTTTCGACGTGCCATAGGCGCGGAACGCGCCGTAGCTCTTCTCGCTTTGCAGATCGTCGAAATCGAGGCGGCCGGCCTTGTGCGCGTCGGACGCGGTCGAGACGATGCGCGCGCCGGGCGTCGCTTTGAGGTTCGGCAGCAGGATGTTCGTCACCACGAAATACGCCATGTGGTTGGTGGCGAACGTCATCTCGAGGCCGTCGGTGCTTTCCTCGCGTGACAGGAAGACGGCGCCGGCATTGTTGACCAGCACGTCGATACGCGGCTCTGCGGCGGCGATCTCAGTGGCGGCGCGCTTCATGCCGGCGAGCGCGGAGAGATCGGCGATATGCACCGTGTGCGCCGCGGACGGGTTGGCGGCTTTGAGCTTGGCGACGGTCGCGTCGGCGCGGGCGTGATCGCGCGCGATCAGGACGATGCGGGCGCCCTGCCCGGCCAGATTGAGCGCCGCGACCTCGCCGATGCCCGAGGTGCCGCCGGTGACGACGACGGTTTTGTTTTGCATTTGCATGGGAGCCTGCTGCCATCCTTCGACAAGCGTCGGCGTTACGGGCAGATATCGAGGCCCGAGAAGAAGAACGCGATTTCCTGCGCCGCGGTTTCCGGGGCGTCGGAGCCGTGGACGGAGTTGGCTTCGATGCTCTCGGCGAAGTCCTTGCGGATCGTGCCGGCGGCGGCGTTGGCCGGGTTGGTCGCGCCCATCACTTCGCGGTTCCTGGCGATGGCGTTGTCGCCTTCCAGGGCCTGCACGACGACCGGACCGGAGGTCATGAAGCTGACGAGGCTGGCGAAGAACGGGCGTTCCTTGTGGACGCCGTAGAACGCCTCGGCCTGGGCCTGGGACAGCTGGATGCGGCGCGAGGCGACGACCTTGAGGCCGGCCTTCTCGAAACGGTCGACGATGGCGCCGGTGAGGTTACGGCGCGTCGCGTCCGGCTTGATAATGGAAAGGGTGCGTTCGACGGCCATAAGTCACTCCAGATTGCGGAAATCGCGGGCCTTATGCCGTGGGATTGGCAGCGGCGCAAGCCGTGCTATACGCCCGGCAAATGTTGGTCATCGACAACCTCATCGTCCGCATTGCGGGCCGCGAAATCCTGGACGGGGCGAGCGCCAGCCTGCCCGCGAACCGGCGCGTCGGCCTGGTGGGCCGTAACGGCGCCGGCAAATCGACGCTGCTCAAGGTGATCCTGGATCAGCTCAAGCCCGACGACGGCAAGGTCGCGTGGCCGAGTTCCTGGCGGGTCGGTGCGGTGGCGCAGGAGGCGCCGGGCACCGAGGTCAGCCTGCTCGACACGGTGCTGGAGGCCGATCCGGAGCGCATGCGACTTCTGGCCGAGGCCGAGCACGAGACCGACGGGCACAGACTGGGCGACATCTATGCCCGGCTCGACGCGATCGACGCCTATACGGCGCCGGCGCGGGCGGCGGAGATTTTGGCGGGGCTTGGGTTCTCGGCGGAGGATCAATTACGGCCGTGCTCGGAATTCTCCGGCGGCTGGCGGATGCGCGTGGCGCTGGCGGCGATTCTCTTCGCGGCGCCCGATCTCTTGCTGCTCGACGAGCCCACCAACTATCTCGACCTCGAAGGCGTGATGTGGCTGGAGAACTTTCTGCAGCGCTATCGCGGCACGGTGCTGATCGTCAGCCATGACCGCGACCTGCTCAACACAGCGGCCGAGTTCATCCTGCATCTCGAGCACGGCAAGCTGATCCTCTACACCGGCAATTACGACACCTTCGTGGAGACGCGGTCGGCGCGCCGCGCGCTGGACGTCGCCTTCGCCAAGAAGCAGGAACTGGCGCGCAAGCACATGCAGTCCTTCGTCGACCGCTTCAAGGCCAAGGCCTCGAAGGCGCGCCAGGCGCAGAGCCGCATGAAGGCGCTGGCCAAGATGCAGACGGTCGAGCTGCCGGTCGACGAGCATGTCGCGCCGATCCGCCTGCCCAAGCCGGTCGGCGCCAGCCCGCCGCTGGTGACGATGGACCGCGTGTCGGTCGGCTACGAGCCGGGCAAGCCGATCCTGACCAAGATGTCGTTCCGCTTCGATCCGGACGACCGCATCGCGCTGCTCGGCAAGAACGGCAACGGCAAGTCGACGCTGGCGAAATTGCTGGCCGGCAAGCTGGAGCCGATGGGCGGCGACATGCAGCTGGCGCGCAAGCTGGTGCCGGGATATTTCGCACAGCACCAGCTCGACGAGCTCGACGGGTCGCTGACGCCGATCGAATCGCTGGCGCATATGCGGCCCAAGATGACGGTGCAGGAGGTGCGCACGCAGCTCGGCGGGTTCGGCTTCTCCGCCGACAAGCAGCTGACGCGGGTGCGCAATTTGTCGGGCGGCGAGCGGGCGCGGCTGCAGCTTGCGCTGGCGACGCTGGACAAGCCGAACCTGCTGATCCTCGACGAGCCGACCAACCATCTGGACATCGACGCGCGCGGCGAATTGCTGACGGCGCTCAATGATTTCGACGGCGCGGTGGTGCTGGTCAGCCATGACCGGCGCCTGATCGAGGCGACCGCAGACCGCCTGATGCTGGTGGCGAACGGCGAAGTGCAGCCGTTCGACGGCGACCTCGACGACTACCGCAAATTCCTCCTCAGCGGCGACAACACGCCGACGCGGCGGATTGAGGAGGAGCCCGAGGCTGCCGCCAAGCCGAAGGACAAGGAAGCGGCGCGGCGCGACAATGCGGAGCGGCGCCGGCAACTCAAGCCGCTGAAGGACAAGATCGAGGGCGCCGAGCACCAGATCGCCGAGCTCAACACCGAGATCGCCAAATGCGACAAGTCGCTGAGCGATCCATTGCTGTTCAGCAAGGACCCGGCGCGCGGCAAGGCGGTGTCGAAGAAGCGCGCCGACGCCGCGAAGAAGCTGGCAATCATCGAGGCCAACTGGCTGAAGATGCAGGAAGAGTACGAGACCGCGATGGCGGAGGGGTGAACGCCTGTGCGGCGGCGATGTTGTGAACAATCTGCTGTATCTGTTCACGCAGGGCCAATGCAGATCCGTCGCTTAGTCGCGTGAGGTAGTCCGCTTTTTTTGCACTCGGACGGAGATTCGCATTCGTGAGCCAAAAAAACCGCTTGACAATAACAAGACGACCGGTCATCTATGTCGCATGCCTAGACCCGCAAACCCGGACACCCGCTCCAAACTCCTTGAAAAGGGAGCCGATCTCGTTAGCCGCGCCGGCTTCAATGCCACCGGCGTTCAGGAAATAACCGCTGCTGCGGGTGTTCCGAAGGGATCGTTCTACAACTACTTCGAAAGCAAAGAGGCCTTCGCAGTCGAAGTCCTCGG
>DATAZZ010000040.1:0-2023 GCA_036271735.1 Rhizomicrobium sp. | reverse complement strand
GCCGCGCGCGATCTCTTCGCGCAGCATTTCGAGTTCCAGCCAGCGTTCCTCGCCCGCCGCATGCGCATGCTGGGTGTCGGCCAGCGTCTGCGACAGCGCCGCGAATTTCTTGGGATCGCGGGCATAGAGTTTCGGATCGGCGAGTTGCTTTTGCAGCGCCGCGATCTCTTTCTCCAAGTCTGCGAGGCGGCCGGGCAGCTTCTCCAAGTCGTGCTTGTCGGAAAAGTTCATCTTCCGTTTGGCAACGCGCGGCGGCGGAGCGGGTGCGCGATCCTTCGGTTCGGTGGCCGTGGCCTTCTTCGCCTCGACGCCCTTGCCGCGCTGCGCCAGCATGTCGGTGTAGCCGCCGGCGTACTGGATGAAGGTGCCGTCGCCCTCCGACATCAGGATCGAGCTCGCGGTACGGTCGAGGAAATCGCGGTCATGACTGACCAGGATCGCGGTGCCCGGATATTCGTCGATCATCTCTTCCAGGAGATCGAGCGTCTCCAGGTCGAGATCGTTGGTCGGCTCGTCCAGCACCAACAGGTTCGAAGGCTGCGCCAGCACCTTGGCGAGCAGCAGCCGTGCCCGTTCGCCGCCAGACAGCACCTTCACCGGCGAGCGCGCTTGCTGAGCCGTGAAGAGAAAATCCTTCATGTAGCTGGTGACGTGGCGCATCTCGCCCGCGACCTCGATGTGGTCGCCGCGCCCGCCGGTCAGCACGCTGGCCAAGGTGTCGTCGGGCTCCAGCGCAGTGCGGTTCTGGTCGAGCCGCGCCATCTTCACCGCGACGCCGATCTTCACATTGCCGCTGTCGGGCGCGAGAAGGCCGGTCAGCATGTTGACCAGCGTCGTCTTGCCCGCACCGTTCGGCCCCACGACGGCGACGCGCTCGCCTTTGTGGATGCGAAGGGAGACGTCGCGCACCACGGTGTTGTCGCCAAAGCTCTTGGAGATTTTCTTGGCGTCGATGACGCGGGTACCGCCTTCCTCGCCTTCGCTGACCGTCATCTTGACGCTGCCGGTGACGTCGATCTGCTCGCGCCGTCCGGTACGAAGCCCGCGCAGCTTGGCGAGGCGTCCCTGGTTGCGCTTGCGCCGGCCGCTCACGCCATAGCGGACCCAGTCCTCCTCCATCGCGATCTTGCGGTCGAGCTTGTGGCGCTCGATTTCTTCCTGGGCCAGCACTTCGTCGCGCCACGGCTCGAAATGCGCGAAGCTCTTCTCCAGGCGCAGCGTGCGGCCGCGGTCGAGCCAGACCGTGGCGCGCGACAGGTTCTCCAGGAAGCGGCGGTCGTGGCTGATCAGCACCAGCGCCGATTTGAGCGCCGTCAGCTCGCCTTCGAGCCATTCGATCGCCGGCAGGTCGAGATGGTTGGTCGGCTCGTCGAGCAACAGGATATCGGGCCGCGGCGCCAGCGTGCGGGCAAGCGCCGCGCGGCGCGCCTCGCCGCCGCTGAGCGTGTCGGGAGTCTCCGCACCGGACAGGCCGAGCTTGCCCAACAGATAATGGGCCCGCGCCGGGTCGTCGCCGGGCATCAGTCCCGATTCGACATAGGCGTGGGTGTCGGTATAGCCGGCCAGACTCGGCTCCTGGGGCAGGTAGCGGATGGTGGCGCCGGGCTGCGCGAAGCGGTTGCCGGCGTCGGCCTCCATCAGACCAGCGGCAACTTTGAGCAGCGTCGATTTTCCCGAGCCATTGCGTCCGATAAGACACAGTCGCTCGCCCGGCTCGACCGACAGTTCCGCGCCGTCGAGAAGCGCGGTGTTGCCGAATGTCACGTGGATGTGTTGCAGGAGCAGGATGGGCGCGGCCATGGGCGCCTTATGTCATATTTTACGCGAAAGGCACGGTCTTTCGGGGCTTGAAAAACGCGCGTTTTGGCATAGGTTCCGCACCTCTCTCCAGGCGAAAAGGGCCCAGTTGCAGCGCATGCGCGGATTCAAGGAAAAGACGTT
The DNA here is from genome assembly GCA_036271735.1 of Rhizomicrobium sp. Lineage (GTDB taxonomy): Bacteria > Pseudomonadota > Alphaproteobacteria > Micropepsales > Micropepsaceae > Rhizomicrobium. The sequence continues at coordinate 82 of DATAZZ010000040.1, read as the reverse complement.
CAACGACAGGCTTGAGGAACAGGCGAAGGCGAAAGCCGCGCTGCTGGAACGCGCGCGCAAGGCGAACCCCGCCAACGATCCC
>DATAZZ010000039.1:0-280918 GCA_036271735.1 Rhizomicrobium sp. | reverse complement strand
TTGGCTGCGGCGTCGGGCACCCGGCCGCTGAGGAGGCCGCGCGACAGCACGCCATAGGCGGTGACGGCGATGCCGAGCTCGCGCAAAGTCGGCAGGATGGCGGCCTCGATGCCCCGGCTCATCAGCGAATATTCGAGCTGCACATCGCAGACCGGATGCACCTTGTGGGCGCGGCGGATGGTATCGACGCCGACCTCGGAGAGGCCGAGATAGCGCACATACCCGGCCTTGATCAGGTCGGCGACGGCGCCCGCCGTCTCCTCGATCGGCACATTGGAGTCGAGCCGCGCCGGGCGGTACACGTCGATATAGTCGACGCCGAGCCGGTTGAGCGAATAGGCGACCGCGGTCTTCACCGCCGCCGGCCGCGTATCGAAGCCGAGAAACGCGCCCTTGGGATCGCGCTGCGCCCCGAACTTCACGCTCAGGATCGCCTTGTCGCGCCGCCCCTTCAGCGCCCGGCCGATCAGCATCTCATTGTGCCCCATGCCGTAGAAATCGCCGGTGTCGAGCAGATCGATCCCGGCATCCAGCGCGGCATGGATCGTGGCGATGCTTTCGCCTTCATCGGCCGCGCCGTAGAAATCCGACATTCCCATGCAGCCCAGCCCGATGGCGGAGACCTCGGGGCCGGAGCGTCCAAGCTTGCGTCTTTTCATGGCGGCGGCCTTTTCGCGGGAGAAAGCGCATTGAACCATGCGAACGGAACGGGCACAAAGGCAAAGATGGCCACCGGCACGATTCGCATCTTGGGTCTCGATCCGGGTCTCGCCCGGATGGGCTGGGGCGTGATCGCAGTGACGGGCAGCCGCCTCGACCATGTCGCGCATGGCGTCATCGCCACCCGCGCCGCCGACGGGCTGGGCTTGCGCCTCCTCGCGCTGCACCGGACCTTGAGCGAGGTCATCGCCGAGCAGCGCCCCGTCGCCATCGCGGTGGAGATGGCCTTCGTCGCCAAGGATCCCTCCGCCGCGCTCAAGCTCGGCCACGCCCGCGCCGTCGCGCTGCTGGCGGCCGCGCAGGCGGGGCTGGAGATCGCCGAATACGCCCCCAACCACATCAAGAAATCCGTCGTCGGCGTCGGCCACGCGCAGAAAGAGCAGGTCCAGGCGATGGTGAAGCGCCTGTTGCCGACCTGCCGCGTCGAGCAGGCCGATGCCGCCGACGCGCTCGCCTGCGCCATCGCCCACGCCCATCTCGCCGGGACGCGCGCCCGGATGTTGATCGCACAAGCGCAATCCGGCGGTACGCCGGTAAATTGCGCGCGAATAAAAGAATCCTTGTCATGATCGGCAAGCTCACCGGCATCGTCGACAGCATCGCCGAGGATCACTGCATCCTCGATGTCGGCGGCGTCGGCTATCTGGTGCAATGCCCGAGCGCGACGCTCGCGAAACTTGCCGCCGGCGCGCCCGCGTCGCTGATGATCGAGACCAAGGTCTCCGACGACGCGATCCGGCTCTACGGTTTCCATTCCGCCGAGGAGCGCGAATGGTTCCGCCTGCTCCAGACGGTGCAGAACGTCGGCAGCCGCGTCGCGCTCAACGTCCTCTCGGCGCTCTCGACGCGCGAGCTCGAGCGCGCGCTGGCGCTGTCCGACAAGGCCGCGATCGGCAAGGCGCAGGGCGTCGGCCCCAAGCTCGCGCTGCGCATCGTCACGGAACTGAAGGACAAGGCCCCCGCCATGATGCTGCGCGGCCACGCCGAGGACGGCACTGCCATCGCCGCCGCCCCGCGCGGCCCCGAAGCCGACGCTGTCGCAGCCCTGGTCAAGCTCGGCTATGGCGCGAGCCAGGCCGCCGAAATGGTCGCCCGCGCCGCCAACGATCTGGGCCACGCCGCCCCGGTGGATGCCCTGATCCGCGAAAGCTTGCGGGCGCAGGGGCGTTGACCTACGATCTGACCAGTCTGACTAGTCAGGAGGATATCATGGAAAAGACCTGGGCCTTTCAAGACGCCAAGGCACGTCTTTCCGAGGTAATGCGCGAGGCCGAAGATGGTGCTCAACACATCACGCTGCGTGGCGAGGAGAAGGTTGTCGTGATTTCCGCCAGGGAATACCGGAAGCTGAAGGGCATCGGCGGGAAGAAGGGGGCTGGAATGTCGCTTTATGATGCGCTGCGTTCGTGTCCCTACGAACTCAAGATTCCGCCGCGCAGCCGTGAGCGGGGACGCGAGATCAAGCTGTGAGCTTTATTCTCGACACCTGCGTGTTATCGGAATTGACGCGCCCGCGTCCGGATGCAGGTGCTGCGGCCTGGCTCATGGAGCAACCAGACAAGCTGAAATTTGTCTCCGCTGTTTCGCTCGGCGAGATCGCATACGGAATTCAGATTGCACCCGCGCCAAGGCGCGAAAAACTGGCGAATTGGTACAATAAAATTCTTCGCCCGAATCTCGGGGACCGTGTGCTGGCATTCGATGAGGCGACATCCGCCGTTTGGGCATCGCTGCGCGCCCGCCACCGCGATGCGCCCGCTTTGGATGCCCAGATCGCCGCGACCGCGTTGTTGCGCGGGTTTACGGTCGTCACCCGAAATGTCAGGGACTTCGCCTTCACGGGTCTTTCTGTTTTCAATCCCTGGCGCGGGTGATCGCCATGGCCCCGCCGAAAGCCAAACCCGAATCCGATCGCCTCGTCGCGCCCGAGCGCAGCGAGGAAGACTCGCTCGAAGCCTCTCTACGCCCCAAGCGCCTCGCCGATTTCGTCGGGCAGCAGCAGGCGCGCGAAAATCTGTCGATCTTCATCCAGGCGGCCAAGGCGCGCAGCGAAGCGCTCGACCATGTCCTGTTCTCCGGCCCGCCCGGGCTCGGCAAGACGACGCTGGCGCAGATCGTGGCGCGCGAGCTCGGCGTGAACTTCCGTTCGACCTCCGGCCCGGTGCTCGCCAAGGCCGGCGACCTCGCCGCCATCCTGACCAATCTGGAGCCGCGCGACGTTCTCTTCATCGACGAGATCCACCGCCTCAGCCCCGCGGTCGAGGAAATCCTCTATCCCGCGATGGAGGATTACGAGCTCGACCTCGTGATCGGCGAAGGCCCGTCGGCGCGCTCGGTCAAGATCACGCTCAACCCGTTTACGCTGGTCGGCGCCACGACGCGTTCCGGCCTCATCACGACGCCCTTGCGCGACCGCTTCGGCATTCCGGTGCGGCTCAATTTCTACACGCCGGAGGAACTCCTCTCCATCGTCGAGCGCGGCGCCCGCGTGTTCGGCTTCGCGCTCACCGCCGACGGCGCGCGCGAGATCGCCGGCCGCGCCCGCGGCACGCCGCGCATCGCGGGGCGCCTGCTGCGCCGGGTGCGCGACTTCGCCGCCGTCGCCGGCCACGCCGTGATCGACGCCAAGATCGCCGACGCGGCGCTGACCCGCCTCGAGGTCGACCGCAAAGGCCTCGACGCCTTCGACAAGCGTTACTTGAGCCTCATCGCCGAGAGCTTCTCCGGCGGCCCGGTCGGGATCGAGACCATCGCTGCGGCGCTCGGCGAATCCCGCGACGCGATCGAGGACGTCGTCGAGCCCTTCCTGCTGCAGCAGGGTTTCGTCCAGCGCACGCCGCGCGGCCGGCTCCTGACCGGCGCGGCCTATGGTCATCTGGGCCTGCCGTCGCCGGCGCGCGATCCTGCGCAGCTCAATCTGTTGAAAGAGGATCCGGAGACATGAGCGTGTGGCCCATCCTTCGACAAGCTCAGGATGAGGTCCGTGTTATGCGGCAGGCCCCACTCTCTCCTCATCCTGAGCTTGTCGAAGGATGACCGCTCCGATGTCCGAACCCGGCGGCCTCGGCCGCTTCGACGGCAAGACGCACATCCTGCCGATCCGCGTCTATTACGAGGACACCGATCTCTCGGGCGTCGTCTATCACGCCAATTACCTGCGCTACATGGAGCGCGGCCGCACCGAATTCTTCCGTCTCTCGGGCATTACCAGAATGGCCATGTTGGACGACGCCGAGCCCACCGCCTGGACGCTGCGCAACGCGACGCTCGATTTTCGCCGCCCGGCGCGGCTGGAAGACCAGCTCGAGGTCCACACCACCTGTCCGCTGTTGACCGGCGCGCGCATGCGGGCCGACCAGAAGATTTACGCAGGCGGCATGTTGCTGGTGCACGGCACGGTCGAAGCGTGCATCATGACGCTGGATGGCAAGCCGCGCCGGATTCCACAGGCGATCCGCGACCTGCTGCTGCCCTATCTGCTGTGACAAGACGAACGGAAACAAGCGTTTAACCTTTCGCGCCCAAATTCAGCCAAGTTTCGATGGCTTTTGCGCCGATGACGGCGCGGGCTAGGTTTCGCTTACGGATAACGAGGGTTTGTGAATGACGCTGATCCGCATGCTGGCCGCCGCCGCATTCGTGACCTTGCTGGCGACGCCGTCCCTGGCGCAGCCCTCCGCCGCGCCCACCGCGCCGAGCCCGAGCGAGACCCACGATCTCGATGCCCCCAACGCCGCGCCGACCACCTCGGTCGACGTGACGCCCACCGGCGGCTCCGACGCCGCCAGCACGGACAGCCTCTCCGTCGTCTCCACCTTCATGCGCGCCGACATCATCGTGAAGGCGGTGATGGTCCTGCTGCTGATCGCCTCGCTGTGGTCGTGGACCATCATCGTCAACAAATGGCTCGCCTTCGGCACGCTCAAGCGCCGGGCCACCAAGTTCGAGAAGATTTTCTGGTCCGGCCAGTCGCTCGACGAGCTCTACCAGCAATTCGCCGCCAAGGCCGATCATCCGATGGCCGCGACCTTCGTCGCCGCCCTGCGCGAATGGCGCCGCGCCTTCGAGGGCGGCGCGCCGCGCGAAGCCCTCGTTCCGGGTGTCAAAGACCGCATCGAAAAAGCGATGAGCGTCACCATCATGCGCGAGACCGACGGGCTGGAGCGCCAGCTTGGCTTCCTCGCCACCGTCGGCTCGACCGCGCCGTTCATCGGCCTGTTCGGCACGGTGTGGGGCATCATGCACACGTTCTCGGCGATCGGCGTGGCGCACAATGCGACGCTTGCGACCGTCGCGCCGGGCATGAGCGAGGCGCTGTTCTCCACCGCCCTCGGCCTCCTCGCCGCCATCCCAGCCGTCATCTTCTACAACCGCTTCGTCGGCGAGATCGGGCGCTACAGCACCCGTCTCGACGCCTTCGCCGACGAGTTCTCCGCGATCCTGTCGCGCCAGCTCGACGAGAAGGCGCGCTGATGGCGGCGGTGCTTCAGCGCAACCAGCGGGGCCATCGCGGCAATCGCCGCCGCGCTATGGCGGAGATCAACGTCACGCCCTTCGTCGACGTGATGCTGGTGCTGCTGCTCGTCTTCATCGTCACCGCGCCGCTGCTCACCGTCGGCGTGCCTGTCGATCTGCCCAAGACCCGTGCCCCGACGCTGGGCCAGGACCGCGAGCCGCTCGCGGTCACCGTGGCGCGCGACGGCAGGATCTTTCTTCAGAAGGAGCCGATCGCCGAGGACGCGCTCGTCGCCAAGCTCACCGCCATTTCCGCCAACGGCTACGACCAGCGCATCTTCGTGCGCGGCGACAAGGCGGTCGACTATGGCCGCGTCATGGAGGTGATGGGCCTGCTCTCCGCCGCGGGCTTCACGCATATTGGGCTTGTCACCGATGTCGCAAAGCCTAAACCCGGCACGCCTTAGCCCGGTCCGCATCGACCGCCGGCCGACCACGGCGCGCGGCTGGGGCGTCGGCGGCGTGGTCGTCGCGCTGGTGCTGCACGCCATCGTGATCGGCGTGACGTTGCTCACCTTCGCGCACAAGATCGAGCTTGCCGACGAATCGCCGCCGGTCGTTCCCGTCGATCTCGTCACCATCGCCGATAAGAACAATGTCGCGCCGACCGTCGAACGCACCGTCAAACCGGTGCCGAGAGACGAGGTGAAGCCGCCCACGGATGTGCCGGTTCCCACGCCCGCGCCGACGCCACCGCCCGCCGAAGCGGCGCCGATGCCGCCCACGCCCAAGCCCGCCGCGCTCACCCCGGCGCCGGCGCCCAAGCCCACGCCGGCCCCCAAGCCCGAGGCCAAGCCGACTCCGCCCGACAAGCCGAAAAAGCCCAAGGTCGACGCCGTCAACGCGCTGCTCGACAACCTCCTGGCGACGCCGCCCGCCACGCCGCGCAACGCGCGCCCCTCCGACCACACGCGGCAGGGCGTCGGCGCGATGAACGCGATGAACGTCGAATTGGCGCAGGCGCTGCGCAACGCGATCATCCCGTGCTGGACCCCGCCCGCCGGCGCCCCCAACCCGGAGCGCTACATCCCGTATTTCCGCATATTCCTCGCCCGCGACGGCACGGTCGCACAGCCGCCACAATTGCAGGCAGACTCGGCGGTTCAGGCGGCGAGCGATCCTTACATGCGCGCGGCGGTGGAAGCGGCGCGTCGCGCGATCTACACCTGCGCGCCGTATAGATTGCCTGCCGACAAATACGGCAGCTGGGGCGATTTCACGATCGACTTCGATCCGCGCAAGATGGTCCAGTGACGAAAGATCAGACGATGAATCAGAACCGCCTCCTCCACTGGGTTGCCGCACTCGGCATCGCGCTCTGCATGGCCGCGCCCGCGCACGCCGAGCTGCACGTCACCGTCGACCAGGGCAACGCCCAGCCGATGCCGATCGCGATCCCCGATTTCGCCGCGCCGTCCGCCGGCGACGCCGCGGTGGCGCAGAACATCGCCAAGGTCATCCGCGCCGATCTCGACCGCTCGGGCCTGTTCCGTCCGCTCGATCCCAAATCCTTCATCGAGAAGATCACGAACGTGAACACGCCGCCGCAATATGGCAGCTGGCGCGCCATCCAGGCCCAGGCGCTCGTCGCCGGCCAGGTCGCGGCGCAGCCCGACGGCCGCCTGCGTGTCGACTTCCGCCTGTGGGACGTGTTCGGCGAAACCCAGATGATCGGCCAGCAATATTTCACCACGCCGGACAATTGGCGCCGCATCGCCCACATCATCGCCGACGCGATCTATGAGCGCATCACCGGCGAGAAGGGCTATTTCGACACCCGCATCGTCTTCATCTCCGAATCCGGCCCGCCGCTGGCGCGCAAGAAGCGCCTCGCGGTGATGGACCAGGACGGCGCCAACCCGATCTTCCTGACGCGCGGCGACTATCTCGTGCTGACGCCGCGCTTCAATCCGACGGCGCAGATGATCGCTTACATGTCCTATATCGGCGCCAAGCCGCGCGTGTACCTGTTCGACCTCGACAGCGGCCGCCAGGAGATGCTCGGAAATTTCCCGAATATGACCTTTTCGCCACGCTTCTCGCCCGACGGCAACAAGGTGGCGCTGACGCTGGAATCCGGCGGCAATTCCGACATCTATGTGATGGACCTGCGAACCCGCGCCATGACACGGCTGACCTCGGACCCGTCGATCGACACCGCACCGTCCTTTTCCCCCGACGGCACGCAGATCGCCTTCGAATCCGACCGCGGCGGCAGCCAGCAGATCTACGTCATGAACGCCGACGGCTCGAACCAGCACCGCATCTCGTTCGCGCCGGGCCGCAACGGGACGCCGGTGTGGTCGCCGCGCGGCGACCTGATCGCGTTTACCAATCAAAGCGGCGGATTCCATGTCGGCGTGATGGCCACCAACGGCTCCGGCGCCCGCATCATCACCAATGGCTGGGAGGATGAAGGTCCGACCTGGGCGCCCAACGGCCGCGTCATCATGTTCGGCCGCACCGCGCAGGGCGGCCGCGGCTCCTCGATCTGGTCGATCGACATCACCGGCCGCAACGAGCGCCGCGTGCCGACGCCGGGCGATGCCTCCGATCCGGCCTGGTCGCCCTTGATCCAATAGGGTTGGCTCGCCCTTGCTCCCACGGGGTTCCCGCCCGTAAACTCATCGTAATTTCAAATCTGGCTCTTTTTCGCCACGAACGCGTTAGATCGTTAGAGTTCCCACGGTTCGGCCACCGACGCTGCCGGGCCTCAATTGCTGGAGGAGTTTGGATTCGATGACGAAATTTTCAACGCTTGCGAGCTTGGCCGCGCTGTCCGCCGCCCTGATGCTGGCCGGTTGCACCACGCCCAAGCAGGCTGAGACCACGACGGCCCCGCCGATGGCGAGCACCGCGCCGTCCTCCGGCCCGACGTCGAGCATCATGCCCGGCAGCGCCGAAGACCTGCGCGTCAATGTCGGCGACACGGTCCATTTCGGCTACAACGAGTACAACATCGAAGACAACGACAAGACCACGCTGCAGCGCCAGGCGACCTGGCTCGCGAAGTACCCGTCGGTCCGCGTCACCGTCGAAGGCGATTGCGACGAGCGCGGCACGCGCGAGTACAACCTCGCGCTCGGCGCCCGCCGCGCCAATGCGGTGAAGGAATATCTCGTCAGCCTCGGCGTCAGCGCCGCGCGCGTCGAGACGATCTCCTACGGCAAGGAGCATCCGGTCTGCTCGGAATCGAGCGAGGATTGCTACGCCCAGAACCGCCGCGGCGTCACCACCATCTCCGGCGGCGCGAACTCGTAAAGCCGGTTGTGAGTTTGAGAAAGGGCGCCCCGCACGGGGCGCCCTTTTTCTTTGCCCGCCAAGCCTCATTTTCGGCTAAGTCTTCGCAAATGAATGGTCTTTTCGGCAGGAGGCGCAGATGAACAAGATCCGGTATCGCATCGCGGGCGCGACCGCTCTGACATGCGCCGCGCTGTGGGCCGCCGCCGGCACGCTCGGCGCCACCAGCCCCACCGCGCCCGTCTCGCGCTATGTCGGCCCGGCCTCCGACGGTTCGTTCCGCGTCGCCAGCCTGTTCGGCGAGAGCGACGAGGAGAAGGCGGCCCGCCTGCAGCACGAGCAGAACCAGGACGACGCCACCAACCGCCTCAACGACAAGGTGCGTGATCTCGAAGACACCGTGCGCAATTTGACCGGCGCCAATGAGGAGCTCGGCCATCGCATCGACGAGCTCAACGCCAAGATCGAGCGCCAGCAGAAGGATTTCGAATACCGCCTCTGCGCCCTGTCGGCGCAGCAGCTCGGCGCCTCGGCCGGAACCGGCGATCCCAACGCCGTGCCGTGCCCGGGTGCCGCTCCCACGACATCGTTCAACGCGCCGCCACAACAGCCCGCGCCGCAGCAATTCACGCCGCAGGCCGACGTTCCCGCCGCGCGGGACAACAACCGTCTGGCGCCACAGCCCGGCGTGCTCGGCACGCTGCCCGCCGGCGCCGACAACGGGCCGCCGCCGCGCGGCAACGCGGCCGGCGACACAAGCGCGCAATTCTCCACCGCGATGACCCTGCTCGCCAAGGCGCGCTATGACGAGGCCGCCGCCGCGTTCCGCAACTTCGCCGACACCAACCCGAAGGACGACAACGCCAGCCAGGCGATCTACTGGGTCGGCGACATAGCCTATGTACAGAAGGACTACGCCACCGCCTCGCGCACCTTCGCCGAGGTGATCAAGAAATATCCCACCTCGGCGCGCGCCCCCGATAGCATGCTCAAGCTCGGCCAGTCGCTGATCGCCGCCGGCCAGAAGAAGGAAGGGTGCACCATCCTTGCCGCGCTCCCCGACAAATACCCCAAGGCCGCCAAGCCGGTTCTTTCTCAGGGCGCCGACGCCCGCAAAGCGGTCTGCCACGGCATTTCCTGAGATCGGTTGTCTGAAGCTTTTCTGTTCTGGAGATACCGTCGCCCTTCCGTCATGGCCGGGCTTGTCCCGGCCACCCAGGATCGCCCATGCCGCGCGGCGTGTATGGATGGCCGGGACAAGCCCGGCCATGACGATTGGGGGTGAATCGCAATGATCGCGACCTCCCTTGAGAAAAAACAAAAAACCTCTGCGCTGGACTCGGCATTCGTAGCCCAGATGGAGTTGCTCCTCGCCGCCGGCGCGCCGTGGCCCGGCGCCGTCGCGGTCTCCGGCGGCGGCGATTCCATCGCGCTGATGCACCTGCTGGCGCGCTGGGCGAAGCAGACCCGCCGCGCCCCGCCCCTCGTCGTCACCGTCGATCACGGCCTCCATCCCGATGCCAGACGCGACGCCGCGCGCGTCATGCGCTGGGCCAAGGCGGCGAAGCTCCTGGCGCACACGTTGCGCTGGACCGGCCCGCATCCCAAATCCGACATCGAGGCCGCCGCGCGCGAGGCCCGCTATCGCCTGATCGGCAACTGGGCCGGCAAGCACGGCATCGCCGCGCTCTATGTCGGTCACACCCGCGACGACCAGGCCGAGACCTTCCTGCTGCGCCTCGCACGCGGCAGCGGCCTCGACGGCCTCGCCGCGATGCGCGCCCACGCGCCTTATCCGCTGCCCGGCTTTGCGAGCCTCCCCGTGATCCGCCCGCTGCTCGCCTTCGACCGCGACGCCCTGCGCGCGCACCTGACCGAACACGGTCACGCCTGGCTCGAAGACCCGATGAACGGCGAAGACCGCTTCGCCCGGGTCCGCCTGCGCAAGCTGATCCCCGCGCTCGAGGCCGCCGGCGTCAGCCGCGCGCGCATCGCCGGCGCCGCCGCCCATCTCGCCCGCGCCCGCGAGGCGCTCGATGTCGTGACCGACGCCGTCCTCGCCCGCGCCGCGCGCGTCCACGATGGCGCCATCCACATCGATCCCAGGGCGCTCGCCGCAGCCCCTCGCGAGATCGGCCTGCGCGCCCTCGCGCAGCTTCTGATGCGGGTTTCCGGCCAGGCCTATCGCCCCCGCTTCGAGCGGCTGGAGCGGCTCTATGACCGCCTCGCCGCCGGCACGCTGGGCGGTGGCGTCACGCTGCATGGCTGCAAGATCGCGCTTGCCCCCGCAAAAAAAGGGGCTTTCGGACCGGGAACTCTGACCGTCACCGCCGAAACCGCGCGCGCCCGCGGCAAAAGAACCAACCACAGCGTCCTGTCGTAGAACAGCCGCAATCAGACTGCGTTAATCGGCTTCTGGCATTATCATTGCCGTGGCGGCCCAAATTTCTTAATTTTGCATGGGCTGGCAATACGGTGGAGACGACCTATGTATAGTGTCGTTTCGCATGGGACATGGCCTCGGCCCCCGCTTGAAAGGACGGCCCTTTGAACAACCTTCGCAATCTGGCGCTGTGGATCGTCGTGGCGCTCCTGCTCGTGTTCCTGTTCAACCTCTTCCAGGGCACGGCGCAAAAGGCCAACACGGCTGAGATCATCTACACGAAATTCCGTCAGGAGGTCACCAGCGGGGACGTCAAAGAGGCGACCATGCAGGGCCAGGTGATCAAGGGCACGCTCGGCAGCGGCCAGGCCTTTACCACCGTCGTGCCCGCCGGCGACACCAGCATCGTCGCGCTGATGAACGAGAAAAACGTCCCGCTCAAGGTCGCGCAGCCCGATGACGGCTTCAACCTGATCAACGTCCTGCTCAACGCGCTGCCCATGCTGCTGCTCATCGCGGTGTGGATCTTCTTCATGCGCCAGCTCCAGTCGGGCGGCGGCAAGGCGATGGGCTTCGGCAAGAGCCGCGCGAAAATGCTCACCGAGCGCACCGGCCGCGTGACGTTCGAAGACGTCGCCGGCGTCGACGAGGCCAAGGACGATCTGAAAGAGATCGTCGACTTCCTGAAAGACCCGCAGAAATTCCAGCGTCTCGGCGGCCGCATTCCCAAGGGCGTGCTGCTCGTCGGCCCGCCGGGCACCGGCAAGACCTTGCTCGCCCGCGCCATTGCGGGTGAGGCCAACGTCCCGTTCTTCACGATCTCGGGCTCCGACTTCGTCGAGATGTTCGTCGGCGTCGGCGCATCCCGCGTCCGCGACATGTTCGAGCAGGCCAAGAAGAACGCGCCGTGCATCGTCTTCATCGACGAAATCGACGCGGTCGGCCGCCATCGCGGCGCCGGCCTCGGCGGCGGCAATGACGAGCGCGAGCAGACCCTCAACCAGTTGCTGGTCGAGATGGACGGCTTCGAATCCACCGAAGGCGTGATCCTGATCGCCGCCACCAACCGTCCCGACGTGCTGGACCCCGCACTGCTGCGTCCGGGCCGTTTCGACCGTCATGTCGTCGTCGCCAATCCCGACCTCGGCGGCCGCGAAAAGATTTTGCGCGTCCATCTGCGCAAGGTCCCGCTGTCGCCCGACGTCGAGCCCCGCACCATCGCGCGCGGCACGCCCGGCTTCTCCGGCGCCGACTTGGCGAACCTCGTCAACGAAGCGGCCCTGCTCGCGGCGCGCCGCGGCAAGCGCGTCGTGACGATGAGCGAGCTCGAAGACGCCAAGGACAAGGTCATGATGGGCGCCGAACGCCGCTCGATGGTCATGTCCGAGGACGAGAAGAAGCTCACCGCCTATCACGAGGCCGGCCACGCTCTCATCGCCATCGAGGTCGAAGGCTCCGATCCGATCCACAAGGCCACCATCATCCCGCGCGGCCGCGCGCTGGGCATGGTGATGCGCCTGCCGGAGCGCGACGCGCTGTCGCTGACGCGCCAGAAGATGCTCGCCGACCTCTGCGTCGCCTATGGCGGCCGCATCGCGGAAGAGCTGATCTTCGGGCACGACATGGTCACGACCGGCGCGTCGAGCGACATCGAGCAGGCGACCCGCGTCGCCCGCGCGATGGTCACCCGCTTCGGCATGTCGGACGATCTGGGCCCCATCGCCTATGCCGAGAACCAGGAAGAGGTCTTCCTCGGCCACTCGGTGTCGCGCACCCAGAACATCTCCGAAGCCACGGCGCAGAAGATCGACTCGGAAATCCGCCGCATCATCGACGAGACCTACAAGCGCGCCTATTCGATCCTGACGCGCCGCATCGACGATCTGCATGTGGTCGCCAAGGGCCTCCTCGAATACGAGACCCTGACCGGCGACGAGATCATCGGCCTCACCAAGGGCATCAAGCCGATCCGCACGCCGTATGAAGAGCCGGCGCCGGACCGTGGCGCGGGTCCCAGCGTGCCGGCCGCCGGCCGCCCCCGCGGCCCCATGATCCCCGAGCCCCAGCCGGGCCGGTAGAATCCTTGTCTTATTGCGAAAGCGGCTTTCACGATGTGAGAGCCGTTTTTTGCATGTGCCCCCCCGACCGTCGTGGCCCGCGATTGCGCGCCTCTCGATCGAAGCTGCGGCTATCGAAGAGATGAGAGTTATTGAATCGCCCCCCTTCAACCGTCATCCCCGGCTTGTCCGGAGGACCCATATTCTCGACTGCTGCATGATCGGCGGGCCGCTGACGCTCAGGCCACCCCGCAATCGTGCTAGCCTCCCGCCGTTTCGTGCGGGGAAAGGCATGCGTGTTTTCTTCCATCTGGCTTTCGCAGGCGCCGCGCTCCTGATGGCGCTGCCCGCCGCGGCCGGCGGCTATCTCAGCCTGCATCGCGGCATCGTCGTGTCGGCGCAGGACCCCAGCGGCGCCTACCGCCTGCGCGTCCGCATCCCGGACGTCACCGGCGTCCAGACAAGATGGGCGATGCCGAGCGTCCCCTACACCTCAGGCCCGGTCGCAGTCCCGCCCGCCGGCAGCACCGTGTGGATCCTGTTCGAGAAGGGCGACATCGACCGTCCCGTCTGGATCGGCTGGCTGCCCGGCAGCGCGCCGCCGGCCGCCCGGTGAGCGGCATGACGGGCACCGATGCGTCGGCCGCCGGGCGCGAGACGCTGATGGCGGTATGGCGGCGGATCGTCTGGCTCGCGCTCCTGCTGGGCACCGTGTTTTCGGCGCGCGCCGCCGTGGTCCACACGATCGGCCTGTCTTACAGCCTGCTCGCCACAATCGTCCTGGCGGTCGTCTTCTGGTACTGCGCGGTGGTCGTCCACGAGCTCGGTCACGCGATATGCGCCTGGGCGGTCGGCTGGCGGGTGCACAGCATCGCCGTCTCGGTCTTCAGCTATTTGCCCGCGCGGCGCCGCTTCCAGCGCCAGGAGTCGAAAGGCGAGGCCGATTTCAGCGGGGCGGTTTTCGCGACCCCGCGGACGCCCGACGGCTGGAGGCGCGGCAGCATCTTCTATGTTTTGGACGGACCGTTGGCGAATATCCTGCTCGGCGGCGCCGCGATCGCGGCCGCCGGCAGCGATGGACTGCCGGCCATTCTGGGCGGCCTCGGCCTGACATCGCTGTGCATGGGCATCGCCAACCTTCTGCCGACCCGCAGCGCGCAGGGCGGGTGGAGCGATGGCGGCGTCATCCTGCGCGTCGTGGGCGGCCACACCATCGCGGAGCACCAGCCGATCGCGCTATGGCTCACCGGATCGATCGTCGATGGTGTGCCGCCCAGATCCTGGGATGCATCGCTGATGCCGCGGCTCGAGGCGGAGGCGGGCACCGACGCCATCAACAAACTGGGGGTGCAGCTCAACTTCTATCTGGTGGTGGGCGACATCAAAAATGCCTTGCGGGTGCTGGAGGATTCCAGCGATGTCCGCGAAGGCCGCTGGCCGGAGTTCGTCGCCGACCACGCCTTCCTGGTGGCGCTGGCCGGTCACGATGTGCCGCGCGCTGCGGCGATGCTGAACACGATAGTGTCCACCAGCCGCGACACATTCCGGTATCAGCGCGCCCGCTGCGTCATCGCGGCCTTGTCCGGCCGTCATGCCGAGGCCTGTGCCGCCGTCGCGGACGCCAGAAGGGTTGCGCGCGCCACCGCCGCGGTGCCGGATGCCGACGACGAAGCGCTGTTCGCCGCCATCGAGCAGGGCCGCGAGCTGCCGACGGATTTCGCAAAGCCATGACCACGATCTTCGGCATCCTCAACATCACCGAGGACTCGTTCTCCGACGGCGGCCGCGAGCCCGCCGCGGCGATCGCGCAGGGCAGGGCGCTCGCCGCGTGTCTTCCGCCGGCCGGCCCATGAGCGCGCCGGTGTCCGCCGCAACGCCGTCTCGCCTGTCCAGCTTGCGCAAGAGTGCCTTGTGGGGCTTGGCACGCCTGTGGCGCTCGACGGTTTCCGTCATCACCACCCTTGCCGTGCTCATTTCCGCTTCGGTTGCCGCTTGGCGGATATCGGTGGAATACAACGTCCCTCTCACCCTGGTTCTGCTGCTTGCCTTTTGCCTGTTGGCTTCGCTCCTCCATGAGCTCGGTCACGCCTTCGCCGCCTGGCTGATCGATTGGGACGTTCATGTCATCAACGTGGCCCGAATCTCCTATCTGCCGGCGCGCCGGGCTTTTGGACGCGTGCGGATTGAATCGAACGAACGCCTGGGCGGGTACGTCTTCGCAACGCCGTCCCGCCTGGAGGAATGGTCTTTCAGGCGATATGTGCTGTTCCTGTCCGGTGGCGTTGCCGCCAATTTTTTTACGGTCGCGCTTTGCCAGATCGCGGCGCTGCGCCTCGCGGCATCGTGGCCGGTGGTGGCGGCGCTCTGTGTCGGCTTGGGCCTCACATCGTTGGTTTCGGGCGTCTTGAATCTCATTCCGCTCTATCGCGACGGCGGCCGCGCCAGCGATGGCGCGCGGCTGTTCGACTTTCTGCTGGGCCGCAAGCTGTCGACCTCTCGCCGTATTGTGGCCCGCGTCTCCGGTCTCACGATCGATGGCGTGCCGGCGAGGGACTGGCCGCCCGCGCTGATCGCGGCCATTGAAACGATCGATTATCCCGATCGGTTCGCGCTCTTGGCGAACTATTATCTCGCCATCGGCGACCCGGCCAAGGCGCTGGCCGCATTGCGCCAGATCCCGTCGTCCGCCTCCGCTGGGACGGGCACGCAACGCTGTATCCACGCCTTCCTTGTCGCGCTGGTGGAACGTGACACCGCATCGGCCCGTGCCCTCCTGGCGGAGCCGGTCACGCATGATTTTGCCTATTGGCGTGCCTTGGCCGTCATTCTCGCGGTCGAGGGACGCCGGGCGGAGGCCTGCGCCGCCGTCGCGGAGGCGCGCAAGGTCGGACTTGCCGAGGTCGGCGGCGCCGGCGACGACGACGACAAGGTGTTGTTGGCCGCGATAGAGGATGGCCGGGAACTGCCGATGCAATATGGGGTCGCGGCCACATGACCACGATCTTCGGCATCCTCAACATCACCGCCGACTCGTTCTCCGACGGCGGCAAATATCTCGATCCCGCCGCCGCGATCGCGCAAGCGCGGGCGCTCGCCGCCGATGGCGCGGACGTCCTCGACATCGGTGCCGCCTCGTCCAATCCCGACTCCGCACCCGTGCCGCCGCAAACCGAGATCGCGCGCCTCGCCGCCGTGCTGCCCGCGCTCGCCGGCATCCCGCTCTCCATCGACACGTTCTCGCTCGACGTGCAGCGCTGGGCGCTGGCGCAGGATGTCGCCTGGCTCAACGACATCCAGGGTTTCGCCGATCCGGCGCTCTATCCCGCGCTCGCCGCGTCGCCCACGAAACTTATCGTGATGCATTCGGTGCAGGATCGCGGCGCTGCCACCCGCGTCGATATTCCGCCCGGTGCGATCATGGATCGGCTGTTCCGCTTCTTCGACACGCGCCTCGCCGCGCTGCAAGCCGCCGGCATCGCGCGCGCCCGTCTGGTCCTCGACCCCGGCATGGGCTTCTTCCTCGGCACCGATCCGGAGACGTCGCTGACCGTCCTGCGCCGCCTGCCGGAGCTCAAGGCGCGCTTCGGCCTGCCACTCCTGGTCTCGGTGTCGCGCAAATCCTTCCTGCGCAACCTCGCGGGCCGCGACGCCCAGGGTTCCGGCGCCATCAGCCTCGCCGCCGAGCTCTTTGCCATTCGTCAGGGGGCGGACTATATCCGCACGCACGCGCCCGGCCCGCTTCGGGACGCGGTTTTACTGGGTAAAGCGCTGGAACGCTGACGAAACGCCGTCATAACCATTAACAAATCTTGCGGGTTGGCCTGTCACAATCCTGCTAGACTAAAGCCCATCAGGGGGAACCAGACATGAGCCGGAAATATTTCGGCACCGACGGCATCCGCGGCCGCGTCAATTCGGGCGCCATGACGCCGGGCGTCGCCATGCGCGCCGGCATGGCGGCCGGCCGCATCTTCACGCGCGGCGAGCATCGCCACCGCGTCGTGATCGGCAAGGACACGCGCCTGTCGGGCTACATGATCGAGAACGCGCTGACTGCCGGCTTCACCGCGGTGGGCATGGATGTGTTCCTGTTCGGCCCGCTGCCGACGCCGGCCGTCGCGATGCTGACGCGCTCGCTGCGCGCCGACATGGGCGTGATGATCACCGCCTCGCACAACCAGTACCAGGACAACGGCATCAAGTTCTTCGGCCCCGACGGCCGCAAGCTGTCCGACGAGCATGAGACCGCGATCGAGGCCCTGATGGACAACGGTCTGGAATCCGGCCTCGCCACCTCGCCCAAGCTCGGCCGCGCCAAGCGCATCGACGACGCCCAGGCGCGCTACATCGAATTCGCCAAGCGCACCTTCCCGCGCGGCCTCGCGCTCGACGGCCTGCGCATCGTGATCGATTGCGCCAACGGTGCCGCCTACAAGGTCGCACCCGAGGCGTTGTGGGAGCTCGGCGCCGAGGTGATCCCGGTCGGCGTCGCGCCGGACGGCATGAACATCAACTCCGCCTGCGGCTCGACCCATCCCGATCTGATGGCCGCCAAGGTGCGCGAGATGCGCGCCAATTTCGGCATCGCACTGGACGGCGACGCCGACCGCGTCGTGATGTGCGACGAGAACGGCAAGATCATCGATGGCGACCAGATCCTCGCGCTGCTGGCGCGGTCCTGGTCGAAGGAAGGCCGCCTCAAGGGCGGCGGCATCGTCGGCACCGTGATGTCGAATGCCGGCCTCGACCGCTATCTCAAATCGCTCGATCTCAAGCTGGCGCGCGCCCAGGTCGGCGACCGCTATGTCATCGAGCAGATGCAGAAGGGCGGCTTCAACATCGGCGGCGAGCAGTCCGGCCACATCGTGCTCAGCGATTTCGCGCCCACCGGCGACGGCCTGATCGCCGCGCTCCAGGTCCTCGCGGTGCTCGCCCAGGATGGCAAGCCCGCCAGCGAGGCGGCCCATCTGTTCGAGCCGATGCCGCAAATCCTCGAAAGCGTGCGCTTCCAGAAGGGCTCGCCGCTGACCAACACACGCGTCACCGAGAGCATCAAGGACGGCGAGGCCCGCCTCAACGGCTCCGGCCGCCTGCTGGTCCGAAAATCCGGCACCGAGCCCGTCATCCGCGTCATGGCCGAAGGCGACGACGAAGCCCTGGTGCGCAGCGTCGTCAACGACGTGGTGGCAGCGATCCAGGAAGTCGCGGCTTGAACGCCACTGCCCCCAACATCACCATGGCCGGGCTTGACCCGGCCACCCATCTGTCCACCTCGCTCGTGTGAGTCATTGGCGCGCAGACGCCCGCCGCTGGGTGGCCGGGTCAAGCCCGGCCATGGTGAGAGTTGAGGGTGGTTGAGTGAGATCGCACAGATGAATCCCACCCGCATCCTCGCCATCGCAGGCTCCGACTCCTCCGGCGGCGCGGGCATCCAGGCCGACATCAAGACCGCGAGCGCGTTCGGCGCCTACGCCATGACCGCGATCACCGCGGTCACCGCGCAGGACACCACCGGCATCGGCGCCATCCACCCCGTCCCGCCGGACATCGTGCGCGCGCAGATCGCGCGCTGCCTCGCCGATATCGGCGCCGACGCGATCAAGACCGGCATGCTGGGATCGTCGGAGATCGCCCGCGCCGTCGCCGCAACGCTGGCCGCGTCCGCCAAGGACATTCCGCTCGTCGTCGATCCCGTCATGATCTCCACCAGCGGCACCGCGCTCGCCGACGCGGGCGTCGTGGAAGTCTTGAAAGCCGATCTCTTCTCGCGCGCGTCGCTGGTCACCCCGAACCTGCCGGAAGCCGAGCGCCTGTGCGGCTTCGATCTGCGCACGCCGGACGATCTGATCCGCGCCGGCGAGATGCTGCTGTCGCTCGGCCCGCAAGCGGTGCTGCTCAAGGGCGGCCATGGCGGCGCCGACACCGTCACCGACCTGCTGTTCACCCTCGACGGCAGCCCCCGCGCCTATATCGCCAAACGCATCGACACCAACCACACCCACGGCACCGGCTGCACCCTTGCGACCGCGATCGCCTGCGGCCTGGGGCAGGGCCTCGCCCTCGCCGACGCGATCCAGCGCGCCCACGACTTCGTGCAGGCCGCCATCCGCACCGCGCCGGGATTCGGTCACGGCAACGGCCCGATCAATCACTTTATCAACCTCTCCCGCGAGCGGGAGAGGGACGCAAAAACTTAGGCTTAGCGGAGCACTTCGCGCAGCTAAGTCTTAGTTTTTGCTGGGGTCCATAGCGACAGCGTATGGACGCGGAGCGAAGCGTAGCAGGAGGGGACCCGACTGGGCTCCGTCCCCTCACCCGAAAATGCTCCGCATTTTCGACCTCTCCCGCGAAGTGCGGGAGAGGTTAGAATCTCAAGCCACCATTGCTTCCAGCCGCTTGCGGATGATGCTTTCCGCCTCGCCGATGATCCGGTCCATCAGCTCTTTGCACGTCGGAATATCGTGGATCAGGCCCTGCGTCTGCCCGGCCGACCAGATGCCGTAATCGGTGTCGCCCGTGTCGTAGACCTTGCCGCCGCGCGTGCCGGCGACGAGGTCGCGCACGTCCTCGAATTTGGCGCCGCCGCGCTTCTCGATCTCGACGACCTGCTGGCTGATCGCGTTGCGCGCGACGCGCGACGAGTTGTGCATGGTGCGGAAGATCATGTCCGTGGCGCGCTCGTCGTTCGACACCAGCGCCTCCTTCACCTTCTCATGGATCGGCGCTTCCTTGGTCGCCATGAATCGCGTGCCCATGTTCGCGCCGTCGCAGCCCAGCGCCAGCGCCGCCACCAACCCGCGCGCATCGGCGATGCCGCCCGACGCGATCACCGGAATCTTCAGCTTGCCGGTGGTGACGGGGAATAGGACGAGCCCGCCAATATCTTCTTCACCAGGGTGTCCGGCACATTCGAAGCCGTCGATCGAGACGCAATCGACGCCGATGCTCTCCGCCTTCACCGCATGGCGCGCCGTGACGCATTTGTGGATCACCTTGACGCCCGCGGCCTTGAACGCCGGCAGATGCGGCGCCGGATTGTTTCCCGCGGTCTCCACGACCTTGCAGCCGCTCTCGCAGATCACCTGGCGGTATTCGTCGTACGGAATCGGATTGATCGACGGCAGGATGGTGAGGTTGATGCCGAACGGCTTGTTCGTCATGTCGCGGGTTTTCTTGATTTCTTTGACCAGCGCCTCGGGTGAGCCCGGCGTCAGCGCGGTGAGGAAGCCCAGCGCCCCCGCATTGGCGACGGCCGCGATCAGCTCGGCCTTGCCGACCCGAGTCATGCCGCCGCAAGTGATCGGCACCTCGACGCCGAACATCTCGGTAAAGCGTGTCTTGATCATGGCGTTTCCCCTTGGGTTTTATCTGCCCCAAGGGTGCCGCGTTTTCGCGTTCCGCGAAAGGGGCGGTGCCGCAGGGGAAGCACCGCTCTATTTTTTCCCTCTCCCCCCTTCCGGGGGAGAGGGCAGGGTGAGGGGGTGCTGCCGTTAGGCTCGAACGAGGAAAATTGATCTCAAAATCCAACCCAGCGGCACGACCCCCTCACCCCAACCCTCTCCCCCGAAGGGGGAGAGGGAGAAAATGATCGCTCTACGTCCCGCACTTGTTCAGCGGAATCCTGTCGCCGCTGAACGTCTGCCCATCGATGATCACCTGCGTCGGCGTCAGCGTGTCGTTGGCATATTCATAGACGTCGGTGATCTTCTTGCCCTCGTTGACGAGGCTGAGCTTAAGCGTCGTGCCGTCGAGCTCCGCCGCCGTCAGGTCGAAATCCTGCGCCTGCGGATAAAGGATGTGCAGCGCCGAGGCATCGATCTGGATCGTCGGCGCGCTGCACTCCGTGCCCCATTTGCCGCGCACCGCATCCGGCGTCGAAACCCCGCCGCCGCACGCCGCCAGCGACACGCCCACCGCCGCGAACAGGATGATCTTCGTTTTCATGGTCTTCCCCAAATAATGTAACAGCTGCAAAGCGTAACGATCCGGCACGCCCGGCGGAACCGCACCGCCGCAAATATATTTTCCGTCGTCTATCCCGCACGCCGTCCGCAATGCGCGCCGCGAACCGCCGCGATGGTTGCAGGACGCCGGGGATAGAGCACGGCGCCGCGCGCAACCGCGCGAATGCCACCCTTGAACGCCTCATCGACCCGCCCAACCTCACATGCATGACAAGCGCCTGCGCCGAAATCGCCCTTGTGGAGTCCGCCGTTCTTGCGGCCGCTCGCGCACGCCCGCCGCGCAAGCGTCCAACACCCCCCACCCCCTCCCCCCATCTTCGCGGGAACAATTATATTGCCGAACGAAAGAAGGCGGGCGCCAAGCCCGGCAACCGCAACGCCTGGCGCCACGGCGTGTTCGGCCAGGAACGGCGCGCGCATCGCGCCGTGATGCGCGCTTGGTTCGCCGCGTTGAAGGACATGATAACGGCGGCGCAGCTGTGGAAAGCCAATCCCGAATGCCCCGCCGCGGCGCGCCTCTTCGAAACCTGCGCCGCGCAGGCCGACGCCCTCGGGCGCCGCTTCACCGCGCGCAACCGCGCGCTATTGCAGGAACGGATCGCGCACCATGATCGTGTCGTCGCGGTCGGGGCTGGTGGAAAGCAGGGCGACCGGCGCCTCGATCAGCTCCTCGATCCGCCGCACATATTTGATCGCGTTGGCCGGCAGATCGGCCCAGCGCCGCGCCCCCCGCGTCGAGCTGTTCCACCCGTCCAGTGTCTCATAGATCGGAACCAGTCTGGCCTGGTCGTTGGCATCCGCCGGCAGATAATCCAGCACCGCATCGCCCAGCCGGTAGCCGACGCAGACCTCGATCTTCTCGAACGTGTCCAGGATATCGAGCTTGGTCAGCGCGATGCCGTCGATCCCGCCGGTGATCGCGGTCTGGCGCACCAGCACGCTGTCGAACCAGCCGCAGCGCCGCTTGCGCCCCGTCACCGTGCCGAACTCCGCCCCGCGCGCGCCCAGCATCTCGCCGATCTCGTTGCTCTGCTCGGTCGGGAAAGGTCCGTCGCCGACCCGCGTGGTGTAGCTCTTGGTGATGCCCAGGACATAGCCGATCTGGCGCGGCCCGATCCCGGCGCCCGCCGCCGCCTGTCCCGCCACCGTGTTCGACGAGGTGACATAGGGATAGGTGCCGTGATCGATGTCGAGCAGCACCGCCTGCGCGCCCTCGAACAGCACGCGCTTGCCGCTGCGCCGCGCCGCGTCGAGTTCGCGCCAACTCGAGCCGATATAGGGCAGGATCTTGGGCGCGATCGCCGTCAGCTCCGCGAGCAACGCGTCCGCATCGATCTCCGATGCGCCCGACCCGCGGCGCAGCGCGTTGTGATGCGCCAGCAGGCGGTCGATCTTCGCCGGCAGCGACGCCAAATCTTTCAGGTCGATCACCCGAATCGCGCGCCGCCCGACCTTGTCCTCATAGGCCGGCCCGATGCCGCGCTTGGTGGTGCCGAGCCGGGACGAGTTCGACATCTCGCGCACCGCATCGAGCTCGCGGTGGATCGGCAGCACCAGCACCGCGTTCTCCGCCAGGACCAGCACGTCCGGGGTCACCTTGATGCCGGCCTCGCCAAGCCGTGCGATCTCGTCGCTCAGCGACCACGGATCGACCACCACGCCATTGCCGATGATCGAGCGCTTGCCCTGGATCACGCCGGACGGAAGAAGGGAGAGCTTGTAGGTCTTGTCGCCCACCACGATGGTGTGGCCGGCATTGTTGCCGCCCTGGAAGCGCACCACCATCTCGGCCCGGTTGGCGAGCCAGTCGATGATCTTGCCTTTGCCTTCGTCGCCCCATTGGGCGCCGATAACCGCGACGTTGGACATATTCCGTACCCGGATGAAACGAGTCTCCCGGCAAGGGATTCGCCGGGCACGGTGACGACTTATAGCGCTGTGCCGCGCCCCGAGGCGAACGGAATTGCCGCGCTGCGACGATCCGGCCTCTCTCGCGGTTGCGCGGCCTTGTTATGCTGGGTCCGACGCGATTTGGCGGGTTTCCATGCCGCATCGGCAGCGCATTCCGGCGCAACTGACGCCCTACACCGGTGCACCTCCGCGCATCGGCCACAATGGCGGCCCCACGCTCGACCTTTCCTGGGAGGCCTGGATCTGGCGCAAGGCGCATGCGCAGGCGCACAAGTCGCCGCGCCGGGACATCGCGCTGCATCGCCTCCGGCGCGCCGAGCGCCTCGGCCTCGACTACAAATCCTATGCCGGCGTTCTGATGAACCGCGGCACCCATCTGGGCGCCGCGATCTTCCTGCTCGACGGCCTTTCCAGCACCGGACTCGCCGCGGCCTCCGCCCGCATCGAAGCGATCGGCGATTGCCGCATCCTGGTCGGTCTCGCCGACGAGGCCGACGCGAATGCCGCGCTCCTCGCCCGCGCCGACGCGGTGATCGCGAGCCGCGACAGCCGAGCCGTCGCCCGCGCCATCGACCGCTTCATCCTCGCGCACCATCTGACGCCCGGCGGCACCTTCCTGGTCGGCACCCATTCCGCCCATCTGCGCGCCGCCGAAGATGCCGGCCTCGCGCTGTTCCTGTGGGCGAAGGACTATTTCGTAAGAGCGGCCAACTAGGGCCAAACTGGGGCTTCGCCATGAAAGTGTATTTCGCCTCGGACCATGCCGGCTTCGAGACCAAGAACAGGCTCGTCGAATATGTCCGCGACGCGCTCAAATGCGACGTCGAGGATTGCGGCGCCCTGACCAACGATCCGCAGGACGACTATCCGGGCATCATCGCCATCGCCGCCCGGAAGCTTTCGAACGACATCGCGGCCGGGAAAGACAGCCGCGCCATCGTGGCCGGGGCGTCCGGACAAGGCGAAGCGATCGTGGCCAACCGGTTCAAGGGCGTCCGCTGCGCGCTCTATTATGGCGACCCCGGCAACGCGCAGGTCGACGCGTCCGGCAAGCGTCTGGATATCCTCGCGTCGACGCGCGAGCACAACAATGCCAACGCGCTTTCCCTCGGCCTGCGCTTTCTCACCCTCGATCAGGCCAAGGACGCCGTCACGCGCTGGCTCGCGGCGCCGTTTCCGGGCGACGCGCGCCACGCCCGCCGGATCGCCCAGATAGACCGGGTTTAGAGCGCTGGGCCAAATCAAACCGCCGCCGCGCCACCAATTCGCCACGGATGACAACTCTTCTCAGCCCCGCACAGGGAAGGGGTTTCCATGCAAGACAAGTTCGTCCTGTTCGGGCATCAGCATCTCATCGTCATCGCGCTGACCTTCATCATTCCAGCCATACTGGCTTTCATCACGCGCCGCGTGCAGCCCGCCGCCGACGCGCCGATCCGCACCGGCTTCGCCGCGATCCTGATCGGCACCTGGATCGCGTGGTACGTCCTCTTCATCGCGCGCAATTGGCTCGGCCCCGGCAACGAGTTCCCGATGAATTTGTGCGACTGGGCAACCATCGCATTGATCGCCGCGCTCATCCGCCCGTCGCAACGCAGCTACGAGCTCGCCTATTTCTGGGCGCTGGCCGGCACCATGCAGGGCCTCGTCACGCCCGACGTGAACTTCGCGTTCCCCGAACCGCAATTCATCGTCTTCCTGCTCGGCCACGGCGCGATCATCGCCGGCGTGATCTACCTCACTTTCGGCACCGGATTGCGCCCCGTCCCCGCCTCGATCCGCCGCGTCACGCTCTGGACGCTGGTCTACGCCGCCGCCACCGCGCTCACCGATTGGGTGCTGAACGTCAATTACGGCTTCTTCCGCGCCAAGCCCGGCCACGCCACGTTCTACGATCTCTTGCCGGCTTGGCCGTATTACATCCCCGTGACGGTGCTGCTCGGTATCGTCTGCATCTTCATCCTCTACGCGCCATGGTTCGCGGTCGATCGGGTGACGCAGCGGAAGCGAGATCGCCCTTGACGGCGCCCGCCATATCGCGGCCCGATGGGCAAAGAACACGAGGAAACCGCCATGACCGATGCCTTCATCATCGACGCCGTCCGCACACCGCGCGGCATCGGCAAGCACCCCAAGGGCGCGCTGTCGCAAATCCATCCGCAGCGCCTCGGCTCCGCGGTACTGAAGGCGCTCGCCGAACGCAATCACATCAAGACCGAAGAGGTCGACGACGTGATCTGGGGCACCAGCGCGCAGCGCGGCACGCAAAGCTGCGACCTCGGCCGCATGTCCGCGCTCGACGCGGGCTACGATATGCGCAGCAGCGGCGTCACGCTCGACCGCTTCTGCGGCTCGGGCATCACCTCGGTGAATCTCGCGGCGTCCACCATCATGGCCGGCATGGCCGATCTCGTCGTCGCCGGCGGCACCGAGATGATGTCGATGCCGAATCGCCGCAGCGCCGAGGACGGTCCGCCCGTGTTCGACATGGGCAATCTGCATCTGCGCGAACTGCATCCCCAGACCAACCAGGGCGTCTGCGCCGACGCCATCGCGACGCTGGAAGGCATCACCCGCGCCGATGTCGATGCGCTCGCGCTCGAAAGCCAGCGCCGCGCCGACCTCGCGATCAAGGGCGGCCATTTCAAAAAGAGCCTCGTGCCCGTGCACAACGAGGACGGCTCGGTCGCGCTCGACCGCGAGGAATTCCCGCGCCCGCAGACCACCGCCGAAGGCCTCGCCGCGCTCAAGCCCTCTTTCGAGCAGCTCGCTGACGTGCCCCTCAACGCCGATGGCCTGACCTTCCGCAAGCTGATCCTGCAGAAATATCCCGGCCTCAACATCACGCACATCCACCATGCGGGCAATTCCTCGGGCGTGGTCGACGGCTCGGCGGCGCTGCTGCTCGCCTCGCCCGATTATGCGAAGAAGAACGGCCTGAAGCCCCGCGCCCGCGTCGTCGCGACCGCCAACCAGGGCGACTGCCCGACGATGATGCTCAACGCGCCGGTCCCCGCCGCGCGCCGCGTCCTCGCCCGCGCCGGACTGACGCTCGCCGACATCGATTTGTTCGAGATCAACGAAGCGTTCGCCGTGGTGGCGGAGAAGTTCATCCGCGACCTCAAGCTCGACCGCGACAAGGTCAACGTGAACGGCGGCGCGATGGCGCTCGGCCATCCCATCGGCGCCACCGGTTCGATGCTGATTGGCACGATGCTCGACGAGCTCGAGCGCCGCGACTTGAGGCGCGGCCTCATCACGATGTGCGCCGGCGGCGGCATGGCCCCCGCCATCATCATCGAACGGATGAACTAATCCGCGCCGCGCAGGCGGTAGCCTACGCCCTGTTCGGTGAGGATCAGCCGGGGCTGCTCCGGCTCGGCCTCGAGCTTCTGGCGCAGCGTGCGGATATAGATGCGCAAATATTGCACATCGGTCTCGGTGCCCCACACTTCGCGCAGGATGAATTTGTGCGTCAGCACCTTGCCGGCATGCGCCACCAGCAGGCGCAGCAGGTCGTATTCGCGCGGCGTCAGTTTCACTTCGGCACCACGCACCGTGACGACGCGCCGGACGAGATCCATCGTCAGGTCGCCGCTCTTGAACACCGGCTTCTCGCCTTCTTCCTGCAGCCGGTGGCGCAGCGCGGCGCGGATGCGCGCCAGCAATTCGTCCATCCCGAACGGCTTGGAGACGTAATCGTCGGCGCCCAGATCGAGCGCCTGCACCTTCCCCGCCTCGTCGGCCCGCACCGACAGGACGACGACCGGCACCGCCGAGCCGCTCTCGCGCACCCGCCGTATCACCTCGAACCCGTCCATCCCCGGCAGGCCGAGATCGAGCACCACCAATCCCACCGTATTGCGCCGCACCAGGTCGAGCGCCATCTGCCCGTCCTCCGCTTCGATCACGTCATAGCCTTGCGCCGTCAGGCTGGTGCGCAGGAACCGCCGGATCGGCGGCTCGTCGTCGACGATGAGGATGCGCAAAGCCGTCATGCCGCATCTTCCCCGACCGGAATGGGAAGCACCAGCGTGAACACCGCGCCATGCCCCATCGACTTATTTCCCGCCGCAATCGTCCCGCCCATCGCCTCGACGAAACCACGGCAGATCGCAAGGCCGAGCCCCGTCCCCGCCCGCCGTCGATCCGCCGCCTGCACGCGATAGAATTTGTCGAAGATGCGCTCCAAGTCCTCCGCCGGAATCCCGCCGCCTTCGTCGCCCACCTCCAGCCGCACGCTGCGCCCCGCAAGCGCGCCTGCCACCCGCACCTTGGTGCCCGCCGGCGCATATTTCGCGGCATTGTCGAGCAGGTTGAACAGCACCTGCTCGAACAGCACCGCATCGAGCTTTAACGCCGGCAGCCCCGGCGCCAGATCGATCTCGACCGCATGCCGCGCCAGCACCTTGCCGGCGCGACGCAACGCACTCCCCACCACGTCGCCCACCTCGGTCAGTTCCAGCCGCGGCGCGACCGCGCCCGATTCCAGCCGCGTCATGTCGAGCAGGTTGGCGATGAAGCGGTTGAGCCGTTCCGCCTCTTCCTGGATCGTATCGACCAGCTCCGCTTCCGCCGCCGCGTCGAGCACGCCGCGCTGGCTCTTCAAACTGGTTGCCGAGCCCAGGATCGACGCCAGCGGCGTGCGCAAATCGTGTGAGATCGAGGTCAGCAGCGCCGCGCGCAGCCGCTCGGTCTCTGCCGTCAGCCGCGCCTTGTCCATGTCGGCGGCGAGCCCGACGCGCTCGATCGCGAGCGCCGCCTGGTCCGCCAGCGAGTCGAACAGCCGCCGCTGGTCCGGCGACAGCATCGGCCCGCTCTTGTCGTTGTCGAGCCCCACCACGCCGACCGGCCCGCGCCCCGTGCGCATCGGCAGGAACAGGCGCTTGGCGCCGGGCAGGGTGTCCGCCCCGCGCCCCGCCGGCGCGCCGCGCGACCAAACCCACTTCGCCGCCGCGAGGTCCGCCGCGTCCAGCGTATCCTCCGGGGGATAGCCCGCGCGCACCGCGATGCTCTCGCCCTCCGGCAGCAGGATCACCACCCGCATATTCAGCATCTGCGCGAACTGGAACGCCGCCGCCCACAGAAGATCGTCGAGCGAGAACACGCCCGCCAGCTTGCGGCTGAAGAGATAGAGGTTCTCGGTCATCGCCGCCCGCTCGCGCGCCACCACCGCCTGCGCTCGCACCCGCGCCGCCAGATTGCTGGTAATCACCGCGACCACCATGAAGAAGAACAGCGCGACGACGTTCTCCGGGTCGGCGATGGTGAAGGTGTGATAGGGCGGCAGGAAAAAGAAATTATACGCTGCCGCGCTCAACAAACAGGCGAACAGCGACGGCCACAGCCCATAGATCATCGCGCTGGCCAGGATCGCGGTGAGGAACACCAGCGCGACATTGGTGACATGCACCTGCCGCAGCGCCAAGCCGAGCAGCAATGCCGCCACCACCATGCCGAAGCTTGCGAGATACGCGGTCGTCTGGAACGCCGCCGCCATCGCCGTCGGCGCGGCAGCCGCCTTCTCCGCGCCCTTCATCGCGCGCGTCAGTTGCTCCGGCACGACATGCACGCTGATGTCGCCGGCCCGGCGGATGATCTCCTGCGTCGCCGACGCGCCAAGCCGTTCGCGCCACCACGAGCGGTGCGCGGGCAGCGTGACGATATGGGTGAAATTGTTGGCGCGGGCGTAATCGAGAACCCCGTCGGCGACGCTGTTCGCCGGCACCGTGATCGCCTGTCCGCCCAGCCGCTCGGCGACGCGCAGCGCCTCGGCGACCCGGTCGCGTTCGGCCTCGCTCATGCGCCGGGCACCGGCGGTCTCGACATGGATCGCGGCCCAGGACGCGCGCAGCCGGTCCGACAGCCGCCGCGTATAGCGCACCAGCGCCGCGCCCCCTGGCCGTTCGTCGAGCGCCACCAGCACGCGCTCGCCCGCCTCCCACGGCCCCTGGATCGCATGCGCCCGCATATAGGACAGCATCTGATTGTCGACGCGTTGCGCCGTCCGCCGCAGCGCCAGCTCGCGCAGCGCGGTGAGATTGCCGGCGACAAAGTAATTCTGCTGCGCCCGCTCCGCCGCCTCGGCGAAATAAACTTTCCCCTCCTTCAACCGTTGCAACAAATCTTCCGGCGTCAGATCGACCAGCTCGACATCGTCGGCGCGGTCGAGGATCGAGTCGGGCACCGTCTCGCGGATCCGCACCCGCGTGATCTGTGCCACCACGTCGTTGAGGCTCTCCAAATGCTGCACGTTGAGCGTCGTGTAGACGTCGATCCCCGCCGCCAGCAATTCCTCGACGTCGAGATAGCGCTTGGGATGCCGGCTGCCCTCGATATTGCTGTGCGCCAGCTCGTCGACCAGCACCAGCTTGGGCCGCCGCTGCAGGATGGCATCGAGATCCATCTCCGCCAGCACATGGCCTTTGTAAGCCGAGCGCCGCTTGGGAATGCCCTCCAGTCCCTTGGTCAGCAGATCGGTTTCGACCCGGCCATGCGTCTCGACCACGCCGATCACCACATCGATGCCGGAGAGCTTGCGCTGCCGCGCCTGGCTCAGCATCTCATAGGTCTTGCCGACACCGGGCGCCGCGCCGAGGAACACCTTGAGCCGGCCATGGCCCTCCGGCGCCGTCTGCTGCAGCAGGGCGTCGGGAGAGGGGCGGCTGTCCGGTCGGTCCTCGCTCATCCCCCCGATCTTACGCCTTTGCGGCGCGCGGCACAGCGAGCGCGTCGAGCGCCAGGTTCAAGGCCAGCACATTGACATGCGCCTCGCCGATGATGCCCAGGAAGCGCCCCTCGATATGCATATCGACCAGCTGCCGCACGGCGTCCTCGCTCAACCCGCGCGCCTTGGCGATGCGCGGAATCTGGAAATACGCCGCCGCCGGCGTGATATCGGGATCGAGCCCGCTGGCCGATGTCGTCACCAGATCGACCGGCACCGGCGCATTGGGATTCTCCGCATGCAGCTTGGCCGCATCGGCCTTCACTCGGTCGACCAGTTTCTGGGAGGTCGGCCCGTAATTGGAGCCCGACGAATTGGCCGCGTCATAGCCATTGCCCGCCGCCGACGGCCGTCCGTGGAAATACTTGTCCGAAGCAAAGCCCTGTCCGATCAGCGCCGATCCGACCACATGGCCGTTCCGCTCGATCAGGCTGCCATCCGCCTGATGCGGAAACAGCAGCTGCGCCAGCCCGGTCATGCCGAGCGGATAGATCAGGCCGGTAAGCAAGGTCATGACCACGAGCATCATGATGGCGGAGCGAATGTGTTTCATGGCGTCCTCACGCAAGGTTTGCGGCGGTGACTAGGAGATCGATCAGCTTGATGCCCACGAACGGCACGACGATGCCGCCCAGGCCGTAAATCAAAAGATTGCGCCGCAGCAGACTCGCCGCGCCGACCGCGCGATAGGTCACGCCCCTCAGCGCCAGCGGGATCAGCGCCACGATGATGAGAGCATTAAAGATGATCGCCGACAGGATTGCGCTCTGCGGCGAATGCAGCCGCATCACGTTCATCGCCTGGAGCTGCGGATAGAACGCCAGGAACATCGCCGGAATGATCGCGAAATACTTCGCGACGTCGTTGGCGATGGAGAACGTGGTCAGCGCCCCGCGCGTCATCAGCAGCTGCTTTCCGATCTCGATGATCTCGATCAGCTTGGTCGGATCGCTGTCGAGGTCGACCATGTTGCCCGCCTCGCGCGCCGCCACCGTGCCGGTGTTCATCGCGACGCCGACGTCCGCTTGCGCCAGCGCCGGCGCATCGTTTGTGCCGTCGCCGCACATCGCGACCAGCTTGCCCTTGGCCTGCTCGTCGCGGATCAGCTTGAGCTTGGTCTCCGGCGTCGCCTGCGCCAGGAAGTCGTCGACCCCGGATTCCGCCGCGATCGCCGCCGCGGTCAGCGGATTGTCGCCGGTGATCATCACCGTGCGGATGCCCATCCGGCGCAATTCGGCGAAGCGCTCGCGAATCCCGCCCTTGACGACGTCCTTCAGATGAATGATGCCGAGCAGCTTGCCGTCCCGCGCCACCGCCAACGGCGTCGCGCCCGATTTGGCGACTCGTTCGGCAAGCGCCAGGATCTGCTGCGCCGTGTCGGCGCCAACCGCCTGGATCGCCGCCGCGGCGGCGCCGTCTTGGCCACGCGGCGCCGGCAGCCCGTTCAGCGCCCGGATGTAATCGAGCACCGCGTCGACCGCGCCCTTGCGGATCGACATATCCTTGCCATCGACGCCGCTCAGCCGCGTCTGCGCCGTGAACGGAATGAAATTCGCCTCCAGCGCCGCCATATCGCGCGCCCGTATCCCGTATTTCTCCTTCGCCAGCACGACGATGGAGCGTCCCTCCGGCGTCTCGTCCGACAGCGAGGCGAGCTGCGCCGCGTCCGCGACCTCGCGCGGATCGACACCCGGCAGCGCCAGGAACTCGGTCGCCTGCCGGTTGCCCAGCGTGATCGTGCCCGTCTTGTCGAGCAGCAGCGTATCGACATCGCCCGCCGCTTCGACCGCGCGCCCCGACATTGCCAGCACGTTGAACCGCACCAGCCGGTCCATCCCCGCGATGCCGATGGCCGAGAGCAGCGCGCCGATGGTGGTCGGAATCAGCGTCACGAACAGCGCCACCAGCACCAGCACGCTGATCGAGCCGCCGGCATAGGACGCGAAGCTCGGGATCGTCGCCACCGCGAACACGAAGATCAGCGTCATGCCGGCGAGGAGGATGTTGAGCGCGATCTCGTTCGGCGTCTTCTGCCGCTGCGCCCCTTCCACCAGCGCGATCATGCGGTCGAGAAAGGTCGAGCCCTTGGTCGCCGAGATGCTCACCACAATCTCGTCCGACAGCACGCGCGTGCCGCCCGTCACCGCCGAGCGGTCGCCGCCGGATTCGCGGATCACCGGCGCGCTCTCGCCCGTGATCGCGGATTCGTCGACCGAGGCGATGCCCTCGATCACCTCGCCGTCGGAGGGGATCAGCTCGCCCGCTTCCACCAGCACGAGATCGCCGCGCTCCAGCAACTGCGCCGAGACGTTCGACCAGATCCGCGCCTTCTGATCGGCGAGCCGCTTGGCCATCAGATCGGTCTTGGTCTTGCGCAGGCTCGCGGCCTGCGCCTTGCCGCGCCCTTCGGCAACGGCTTCCGCAAAGTTCGCGAACAGCACGGTGAACCACAGCCACAGATTGATCTGGAACGAGAACGCGAACCCGCCGTGGCCCGCCACGATATCGCGCACGAACAGGATGGTGGTGAGCGTCGCCACCACCTCGACCACGAACATCACCGGGTTGCGGATCATCTTGCGCGGATCGAGCTTGAGGAACGCCTCGCCGATCGCCGGCAGCAGTATCTTCGGATCGGTCAGGGTCGCCGCGGACCGGTTGCGCGCGTCGCCGGAAACAGCAGTCGCATTCATGGGTGATGCCTCAATAGAGCTTGCCGGCGAGCATCGCGAAGTGTTCGGCCAGGGGGCCGAGCGCGAGGGCCGGGAAGAAGGTCAGTCCGCCGACGATCAGGATCACGCCGACGACCAGGCCGACGAACAGCGGGGTATGGGTCGGAAAGGTGCCGGCCGAAGGCGGCACGATCTTCTTGGCGGCGAGCGATCCCGCCACCGCCAGCATCGGCACGATGAACGCGAAGCGTCCCAGTAGCATCGCGAAGGCGAGCGTCACATTGTAGAACAGCGTGTTCGCCGTCAGCCCCGCAAAGGCGCTGCCATTGTTGCCGGTCGCCGAGGTGAAGGCGTAGAGAATCTCGCTATAGCCGTGCGGCCCCGCATTGAGCGGCCCCGCCAGCCCGCCCGGCAGCACGGTCGCCACCGCGCTGAACCCCAGGATCGACGCCGGCAGCACCAGGATCGCGAGCATCGCCATCTTGACCTCGCGCCCCTCGATCTTCTTGCCGAGATATTCCGGCGTGCGCCCGACCATCAGCCCGGCGACGAACACCGCGACGATGGCGAACAGCAGCATGCCGTAGAGCCCCGATCCGACGCCGCCGAAGATGATCTCTCCCAGCATGATGTTGATCAGCGGCACCATGCCGGCGATCGGCATCAGGCTGTCATGCATGGTGTTGACGGCGCCGCACGACGCATCCGTGGTGATCACGCTGAACAGGGCCGAATTGGCGATGCCGAAGCGCACCTCCTTGCCTTCCATGTTGCCGCCGGCCTGCACCGCGCCTGCCGCCTGGTCGACATGCAGCGCCGCGAACGCCGGATTGCCCGGCGCTTCCGCGGCATAGACCGTCACCACGCCGGCGAGGAACAGCGTGAACATCACCGCGAAGATCGCCCAGCCCTGGCGCTGGTCGCCCACCATGCGGCCGAACACATTGGTCAGCGCCGCGCCGAGCGAGAAGATCAGCAGCATCTGCACGAAATTGGTCAGCGCGTTCGGGTTCTCGAACGGGTGCGCCGAATTGGCGTTGAAGAACCCGCCGCCATTGGTCCCGAACATCTTGATGACTTCCTGCGACGCCACCGGCCCTTGCGCAATGGATTGCTTGACGCCTTCCAGCGTCACCGCGTCGGTATAGGCGTGCAAATTCTGCGGCACGCCCTGCCACACGAAAAACAGCCCGACGACGATGGAGATCGGCAGCAGCACGTAAAGCGTGCAGCGGGTCATATCGACCCAGAAATTCCCCACCGTCTTGGCCGAGCGCCGCGCAAAGCCGCGGATCAGCGCGATGGCGAGCGCGATGCCGGTCGCGGCGGAGAGAAAATTGTGCACCGTCAGCCCGGCCATCTGCACCAGATAGCTCATGGTCGTTTCCGGCACATAAGATTGCCAATTGGTGTTGGTGACGAAGCTGATCGAGGTGTTGAACGCCAGATGCTCGCCCACCACCGGCAGATGCTGCGGATTGAACGGCAGCACCGCCTGGAAGCGCTGCAACAGATACAGCGAAAAGAATCCCACGACGCTGAACGCCAGCATCGCGATGCCATAACCCGTCCAGTGCTGCTCTTCGTTCTCGTCGACGCCGCTGACCCAATAGAGCGCGCGCTCCAGGGGCCGCAGCACCGGCGACAAGAACGTCCGCTTGCCCTCGAACACCGCCGTGAGATACGCGCCCAGTGGCGCCGTCATCGCCAGCAGCAGCACGCAGTACAGCGCGATCTGAACCCATCCCATCGCGGTCATCTCAAAACCGCTCCGGCCGGATCAGGGCATAGACGAGATAGCAGAGCAGTCCGGCGGTAACCGCCGCGCCGAGCACGAGATCGAGAGACATCCTTTGGCCCTCACAACCGCTCGCAAGCGCGGGTGTAAACCCCCAGCACCGCGAACGAGATCAGACCGGCAAAAACCAACACGGTATCGAGCATGGGAATGCTCCTTTCGATGCCGGGAAGATCGTGGATCAGCCGTATAGGATCGAGAGTTCGCGAACGGCGCGGAAATATAGAAGGCGTATAAAGACGGGCGCGGCTGCGGGCTCGGTAAGGCCTATTTGGACCCCAGAAGTCGCCCGGTCACATCGTAGAAGTCGGTTCGGATGACCGCGCCGAAGGGGTCTTGCACAAACACGCGCCTCGCATAGCCATACGCGTTGTTCATCGACCGTCCGTCGATGTCGAAATAGGCTTCCTCGAGCTTTTTGCCGCGCCCGTCATACCGGCTTTTGGTCGCCGCGCACCCCCAATCGGTGCGCCGGACGGGTGCGCCGTTCAGGTCGAGAAAGTCCTGCTCGATGGCATTGCCGCGTTCATCGTATTTGTTGACGATGCCGGATACCCCCGTGGTCTTGTCGGCCCGTGGGCGGCCGTCAAGGTCCAATGTCCGCGATTCCACCATCCAACCACGCTCGTTGAACTTGTACGTCGCGCCGGCCACGTCCATGTCGGTCCGAAGGGTCGGGGTCCGGTTCACACCAAGATAGTGTTCTTCGACCAGATTGCCACGCGCATCGTAGTTCGCCAGCATGACCGCCAATCCCGTGTCCTTGAACGGAGCCGGCTTTCCGTCCGGCCCGAAATAGTCCGTTTCGACCTCTTCGCTTCGATCGTTATACGAGTGGCTCACTCTGGCGACGCCCATCTCCCGGTTTGACATCGGCCGGTCGATCTCGTCGAAATAGCTCTCTTCCACACGATTGCCTGCCTGGTCGTAGTGCATGCGGACATGAGCAAATCCCGCGGCTCCCCGCATCGGACGGCCATCTGGTGCAAGGCAGGTCGAGGCCGTCGTCAGACTGCGTCCGTCGTATTCGAAAGCCTTTCCATAGCACCCGTCCTTGTCCAAGACGGGCCGTCCGCCCGCGTCCAGCTTGACCGTTTTGAGCGCGTTGCCGCGCACGTCGCGAACGTCGCGCTCCGACCACGCGATCGTGCCGTCGGTCCCGTAGTCGTCGGTGCGGACGACATGGGCGCGGGAGTCATAGCTCGTGATTTCGCGATAGAATCCGGCTCCGCTCATTGTCGGTTGAC
The DNA here is from genome assembly GCA_036271735.1 of Rhizomicrobium sp. GTDB lineage: Bacteria > Pseudomonadota > Alphaproteobacteria > Micropepsales > Micropepsaceae > Rhizomicrobium. The sequence goes on along the minus strand of DATAZZ010000039.1, from coordinate 245,684 downwards.
GGCCTGCGTTGAGGCATGTGGTGTCTGTCTGGTTGCCAGAGCCGTCATAACCGTACAGGACGTAAGCGCAGCCGTCGCGATTGGCGATCGGCTTCTGATCCGGGCCAAGCATGTCGTATTCGATGGCATTGCCCTTCTCGTCATAGTGGATGAGTACGGATGCGGTGCCGTCTGCGCCCGGTGCGAGACGGTCCTGCGCGTTGAAGCACGACTTCGACGTCAGGTCGCCTCGCTCATCGTAATCCTCGGCGATCCGCGCGCAGCCGTCATTGGCGATGATCGGCTTGGCGTCCACACCGAGAAAAACCTGCTCGACGATGTTGCCGCGGATGTCCGCTTTTTGCGTCCGGATCGCCGCGCCTGTCGACTTGTCGATCGACGGTGCTCCGTTGGTGTCGAGGCATTTGACGGACATCACGCGGTTTTTGATGTCGTTTCGGGTGACGTCGCTGGCACACCCCTTGTTGTTCAGGACGGGCTTGCGGTCGGGTCCGAAATAATCGTTGCGTAGCGCAATCCCTCGATCGTCGAAGATGGCCTCTATGAACGCCACCCCGTCACGGCCAGTCATCGGTGAGCCGGTCGCCGACAGGCAGGTTTGCTCGACCAAGTTCCCGGCAGAATCGAATTTGTTGGCACCCGCGAAGCAGCCATCGGTGCCGGTCACCGGCTTGCCGTCGCCATCAAGGTTGTTCCATCCCACCTGGCGGCCATTGCCGTCGTTGCGGACGATGACGATCGGCGCGCTTGTGCTCGCGTAAACATGCTGGCCGTCGCTTCCAAGGCATTCGGCCCGGATCATGTTTCCATGACTGTCGTATTGCTTTCTCGTCGTCGCGCAGCCTTCGTTGGCCACCGTGGGCGCGCCGTCGGCGTCGAAGGCGGATATCTCGAGAGGGTTGCCATACGCGTCTAGCGTTTCCCGTGCCCTTAGGATGAGATGGCCGCTGCGGTCCAGCCATGCGATGGACAAGCCGGAAGCATTGCCGTCATAGGCAAAGCGCGTTTCGGCGATTCCAGTCTTCATCGACAGCGGCTCTCCCGCCTGATCGATGTCGATCGTGGACGTGACGAGGCCTTCGGGCGAATATCGGTATATCTGTCCATAGCTGCCGGCAGCATCGCGCGCGGGTTCGCCCCACACGGTCTGGAACAGCCGCCGCTCGATCAAGCCATCTTGTGTGAAACGCAGCTCGTTCTGTGCGATCAGCGACGAGCTGACATTGTGATCGCCATCCGCAGGCGCCCGAAAATTCGCTTCGAAACTCGACTTGGCGTTGTTGAGAGTGATCGACGCTCCCGTTGCTTGCCGGAACGATACCACGGCGCCGCGCTTGTCCGGCAGGAACTGGAAATTCCAGGTGACGATAAGGTGGCTTTTTCCGTTCAGCAGATTGATCGATGCGACGCGGTCGCCTTCGTAGCCGACCTGCCATTCTGCCACGCCCAAATACCAGATGCCGCCCGAGGCGCCCTCGGAATCCGCCGAAGTCTCGACCAGTGTCCCCGAACCGTTCACTTGGCGCACCGCGGTCACGCGCCCTTGCAGGGAGTCGATGGCATAGCTTTCGGCGCGATGCGCCGCGACATCGGCGCCCAGCGGGCCAATGCCGAACGGCACGCCCCAGCGCGTGCTGAATTCCGCATAATATCGGGTATGGACCGTGTTGTAGTCCCAATAAGCGTATCCGCCCGCGATCACTGCGACCAGCAACATCGCAGCTATCGTGGCCCATAGACGCTGCCTGCGCCGGCGGCGTTGACGATCGCGTTGCGCGAGATCGTCGAAGCTGACACCCATCAGCCCGGCCGCGATCCTGAGCAATGCCCGGTGCTCGATGGCGCTCGCCCGTTCATCGGGCCGTGCGCGGACATCGGCCGCGATCGGCTCCTCGTCGACAGTTTCGACGATGGTCTCGCCATCGGCTCCGACACGCTCGCGAAGGATGTGCAGAAGCTCGGGCGGAAAAGATTGGGCGGGCTCACCCTCGACCAGTAGCGCAAGGATGTGGTCGCTGCGGCCGATGGATCGGAAATATTTGATCTCCTGCCGCACCCATCGCGAAGCCGGCGTATCGGGCGAGCATACGACGATGAGGTATTCGCTCGCTTGAAGCGCCTGTTCGATCTGATGAGACAGATTCGTGGAGGCTGGAACCTCGTCGTCATCGCGGTAGAGATGACCGATGCGCGCCGGGAATCCTTGCCGTACAATGGCTCGGGGCGCCCGGTAGGTTTCAAGTTTCTCTATGAGCCAGCGCGCCCATTTGCGGTCGCGCGGGACGTGGCGATAGCTGATAAAGGCTTTGTAGCGATATCCCGGCATTGCAAAGGCCCCCGCCAACCTTGCATGGGAATGTGTCGGTCGTGTCTGGAGCGGGCGAAGGGAATCGAACCCTCGTATGAAGCTTGGGAAGCTTCCGTTCTACCATTGAACTACGCCCGCGCAGCGGCAGGGATAGCATAGGTGGCCGCGCGCCGGAAAGCCGCCCCTTCGCTGCCGCATCCGATTGACCCCGCCCGCAACTCTGTCACTCTGCCGGGCGAGGAGCCGCGATGAAGCTTCAATCCCTGGCAGGTGTCGTGCTCGCGCTGGCGTTTGCCGCCGCGCCGGTGCGTGCCGCCGACGATGGCGCCCTCTTGCGGATGGCAACCTGCCAGGATTCCTGGCTCGACTGGAACAAGACCGCGCCGGCGTCGCTCAAGGCGTTCGGCGAGCGCTTCCAATCGCAATTCTCCCACAGCGGCAACGATCCCTTCGCCACGCCCAAAGCCCCCATCTCCGTCGCCGGCCTGCGCATCGTGCAGGCCTTCCCGCAAAGCGTCGGCATGGGCGTCGGCTTCTCGCTGACGGTCGCGGCAAACTTCGACAAGGCCCGCAAAGCCGTCGAGACCACGCTCGGCAAAAAATTGACGCACTGCGAAGCGAGCGACGGCATGCATTCCTGCGAGTTGGAGATCGCAGCACAGCGGACCGTCACGCTGATGGCGGCGGACAATACCCCGAGCGAAACGCTGATCGGCTGCTATTATCTCTACGAAAAATAGGACACCGGAACCTTATGCGTGCCTTCGAACTGATCGTCGCCGTCATCCTCGCTCTGGTGATCTTCGTCGTCTTGAAGCTCCTAGGTCTGGTGCTCAAAATCGCGCTGATCGCGGCGCTGGTCGGCCTCGTGATCGGCTTCGTCCTCGCTCGCCTGTTCCGCGGCAACAACTGATCGAAGGGGCCACGCCATGACGCATACCAACAATGTCGATCTGAAGACCGATGGCAATCTGAAGATCGTCGACATCCAGTACAGATTCAGCACGCTGCACGCGCCCAACGGCACCGACCACCCCACGGCCATGGCGTCCGACAAATCCGAAACCAAATGGGTCGTGACCCTGGACTGCGACCAGGACGGCAACACCGCCTATGCCGAGGCCTTCAACAAGGCGTGCGGCGGCGCCGGCCGCGAATACGCGCCCAAGGCGCCGGATGACGAGCCCGAGCCGAAGGAAATGAACTTCTGCTTCGAGATGCAGATCACGTTCAGTTTCCAGGACGGCGCCGTCGAGCGCAAAGCCACGGCGAACGTCTATTTCGGCCAGAACAATCACGGCGTCCGCCACATCTGGTGGCTGGGCGGACAGGACTCCATCTCGAACGTCGATGGCATGGCGCTTTTGCTTGCGAGCACCGGCGGCAGCGCCGCCAGCACCGTGACGTTGTCGATCGCGGGCGGCCACTCCGACTTCACCTTCACGCTTAAATCCAAGACCAACGCCATCGACCTGCCGACCTGGATGTCCGGGCTCGACGGCGAGACCTCGCTCGCCAATGTCACGTTGCCCGGCACGCACGACACCTGCTCGCGCTTCGGCGGCCCCTGGACCGAGACCCAGAACCGCATCCTCACCGAGCAGTTGAACGACGGCACACGCTTCATCGACATCCGCTGCCGCCACTACCAGAACAGCTTTCCGATCCATCACGGCTCGAAATACCAGGAGATCACGTTCCAGCAGGTGCTGGAGATGTGCCTCGAATTCCTCGCCAAGAACAAGAACGAGACGATCGTGATGTCGATCAAGGAGGAATACGACGCCGCCGAAAACACCGAGACGTTCGAGCAGACGTTCCTGAACTATCTCCAGAAGAACGATTGCTGGACCAGCTGGTATCTCGACGCCACGATGCCGACGCTCGCCCAGGTGCGCGGCAAGATCGTGCTGTTCCGCCGCTTCGACTCCCTCTTGCGTCCGGTGCTCGGCCTGAAAGCGCGGCCGTGGGAGGACAACACGACCTTCACAATCTCCAACACGGTAAAGATGACGATCCAGGATCACTGGAACCTGCCCGTCGGGCTCGGTCTTCCGGGCAAGTGGAAAGACGTCAAGGCGCTGCTCGACGAGGCCAAAGGCGCCACGGACGCCACGCTCTTCGTCGATTTCTGCAGCGCCTGGAGCATTGCCACGCCGTCGGCCTGCGCCGCCTACATCAATCCGCGCCTGACGGAATATTTCACCGCCAATCTCAGCGGCCATTTCGGCGCGATCCTGATGGATTTCGAGACCGCGGACCTCAACCGGCTGCTGGTCCAGACCAATTTCTGAGCGTCGACAAAGAACGCGCGAAATGACATGGTCCCGCCCCTGAAAGACGGCCGCCAAAAGGCCGCCGCGCCGGCATCTCCTGCCGGCCCTCACACACGCAACAGAGGCGACATGACCCGCACCACCAAGCGCATTTCCGCAACGCTCCTCGCGACCGCGGCGAGCACCTTCTTCTTCGCCGCCGCGCCGGCCAAGGACGCCGCGCCCGCCAATCCCTTCGCCGCGCCCAGCACGCTGCCGCTCCAGGCGCCCGATTTCGGCAAGATCAAGGACACCGACTACCAGCCCGCTTTCGAGATGGCGATGAAGCAGCAGGCCGCCGAGATGGCCGCCATCGCCGACAGCCGCGCCAAGCCGACCTTCGCCAACACCATCGTCGCGATGGAGCATTCGGGCCGCATGCTCGACCGCGTCGCGTCCACTTTCTTCGGCGTCGCCGGCGCCAACACCAACGACACGCTCGATGCGGTGCAGACCGCCGAGGCGCCGCGCCTCGCCGCGCATCAGGATTCGATCAACCTCAATCCCAAGCTGTTCGCGCGCATCAAGGCGCTCTACGACCAGCGCGACACGCTGAAGCTCGATCCGGAATCGCTCCAGCTCCTCAAGATCTACTACAGCCAGTTCATCCATTCCGGCGCCAATCTGTCCGACGCCGACAAGACCAAGCTGCGCGCGCTGAACATGGAGGAGGCGAGCCTCACCACCACCTTCCAGCAGAAGCTGCTGGCTGCCAGCAAGGCTGGCGGCCTCGTGGTCGACAACAAGGCCGACCTCGCAGGCCTCAGCGATGCGCAGATCGCCGCCGCATCCGCCGCTGCGCAAAGCCGCGGCCTCACGGGCAAATACGTCATCGGATTGAGCAACACGACGCAGCAGCCGCTGCTCGGTTCGCTCACCAATCGCGACATCCGCCAGAAACTGTTCGAGGCGTCCCTCAACCGCACCGAGAAAGGCGACGCCAACGACACCCGCGCGACGATCGCGCGCATCGCTGAAGTGCGCGCCGAAAAGGCGGCGCTGCTCGGCTATCCCAGTTTCGCGGCCTACACGCTCTACGACCAGATGGCCGGCACGCCCGAGGCGGTCGACAAGTTCATCGGCCAGCTCACCGGCCCCACCGCCGCCAAGGCCGCCGACGAGGCCAAGCAGATCCAGGCCCAGATCGACGCCTCCGGCACGCATTTCGCGCTCGCGCCGTGGGATTGGGAAATGTACGCCGACAAGGTGCGCAAGGCGCGCTACGATCTCGACGAGAGCGAGCTGAAACCTTATTTCGAGCTCAACACCGTGCTCGAGCAGGGCGTGTTCTACGCCGCGACCCAGCTTTACGGTATCACCTTCAAGGAACGCCACGACCTCCCGGTCTATCAGTCCGACGTGCGCGTGTTCGACGTGATCGACAAGGACGGCTCGCAGCTCGGCCTGATGTATTTCGATTACTTCAAGCGCGACAACAAGCAGGGCGGTGCCTGGACGAGCAATTTCGTCTCGCAGTCGCATCTGCTGCACACCAAGCCCGTTGTCTACAACGTCGCCAATTTCGCCAAGCCCGAGGCCGGCCAGCCCGCGCTGATCAGCTTCGACGACGTGACGACGATGTTCCACGAATTCGGCCACGCGCTGCACGCGCTGTTCGCCAACAGCAAGTATGAGACGCTTTCCGGCACCTCCGTGGCGCGCGACTACGTCGAATTCCCGTCGCAGTTCAACGAGCACTGGGCGCTCTACCCCGATGTGCTCAAGCATTATGCGCTGAATTACCAGACGCATGAGCCGATTCCGCAGGCCCTCGTCGACAAGCTGCGCAACTCGCAGACCTGGGACCAGGGCTATGAGCTGGGCGAGCTGCTTTCGGCGTCCGAGCTTGACATGCAGTGGCACGAGATCGCGCCCGGCAAGGCGCCGACCGATGTCGATGCGTTCGAGACCAAGGCGCTGGCCGCGACGCACACCGACTTCCCCAACGTGCCGCCGCGCTACCGTTCTTCCTACTTCCTGCACATCTGGGGCAACGGCTACGCTGCCGGCTACTACGCCTATCAGTGGAGCGTGATGCTCGACGACGACGCCTATTCCTGGTTCGAGCACAATGGCGGCCTGACCCGCGCCAACGGCCAGCGCTTCCGCGACCTCATACTGTCCAAGGGCCACACCGAGGATTATGGCCCGATGTTCCGCGCCTTCTACGGCAAGGACCCCGACACCGCCCCGATGCTCGAACACCGCGGGTTGACGCAGTTCGTGACGCACTAAACGCTGCTGTTGGATTAAAACACGCTGTCATCCCCGGCGAGAACCGCGAAGCGGTTCGAGGGAAGGGGACCCAGATGGATAGACCGGAGACGGTTATCCGCCTGGGTCTCTTCCCCTCGCTGACGCTTGGCCGGGGATGACAGCAGTGCTGCTCAATGCGAATCGCTGTGCTGCGCCGTCAGCCGCCCGTCATCCGGATCCGGCTGGCGTGACGCCACCGCCGGCGAGTCGTCCTCCGTCCCATGCGGTCCGCCGCTCGTCTGCGCCACGGTTCCGTCGCTGCCCGGGTGCCCCGGCGGCAGGCGGATATGCGATGCCGGCGGATCGCGGTCCGCCACCACCGGCGCCTGCAACGGATCGAGCAGCGCCAGCATGTGATGGGTGTTGTCGAGCGACCACGACCGGAACCGCCCGAGGAAACTCTGCCCGAGCAGCGCCATGCTGCCCGTGCCGCCGATGCTCGCGGTCACGTTCGTCAGCACGATATTGCCGACCTTCAGCGAGTGGATGCGGAAGGTCCGCGATGGCTCGTCCGTGCCGTCGGCCAGCGTGTAGGTCGTAGTGCCGAGGAAATCGGCCTTCGTCACCGTGCCAGCGCGCACCAGCTTGCGGAACACGTCCGCCGGGATGTTGACGTCCGCCGCGCCGCTGTCGACCACACAGTCGAGCGTCACGATGCCGTTGACCGATACCGGCACGACATAGACCCCGCCGTCGCGCCGCATTGGCACGGAGGCGGGCGCCGCGCTCGCGGCCGCCAAAGTTCCTGCCGCCAGAATCGCGGCCAAACCCAAATGCCTGAACATCGCTGTGCCCCTTTGTGCTCCCACTATACGGACAGCCAATTCAAGCGAAACCGGGGCGGCAATTCGAGCAAATATAAGTCGATCACACCCGCGCACGTCCCGCCCCCGGATTCCCGTGATTCGCCGCAATCCAGCCCCAAACGGCACCTAGCGTGAACGGCATCGATGCTTTAAACTTTTTGTCACCTGACGGGACGCGGGTCCCGGACGTGCCAATTCTAAGGGGGTTGCCATGCTTTCGAAGTCCAGGAAATACAGCCTTGCGATCGCGCTCGGCGTTGCCGGTCTGGCGGCGGTCTCGCTCGCGTCGCCGGCCCAGGCCGCCAGCGTCGTGACGCTGCGCGCCTGCAACAACACCAAGGACAATGTCCTGGTCGCCGCCAGCTTCATCCCGATCGGCGGTTCGGATTGGCGCAACAAGGGTTGGACCCGGGTTTCCCCGCATAGCTGCGAGGACATCTTCAAGACCGCCAACCACACTTTCTACGCGCGCGCCGAAGTGAAGGGCAACAGCGACCAGTACTGGGGCAGCGACATCAAGCAATGCGTCGAATACCCCGGCCCGTATGACTTCTTCACCGCCTCCGAGGACACCAGCTGCCCCGAGGGCGAGCCTGCCGAGTTCACGACCTTCCACGCCGACAACCGCGCGGTCTACGTCTGGAACCTGAACCCGTAAGGGCTGGTTTTTTGCGTTCGGGAAAAGCGCATCGGCGAAAGCCGGTGCGCTTTTTCTTTGCCCCAATCGCACCCCAATCGGTTCAGCCTGCATTCATCCGCCACCCATCATGGTCCTTCCCGACGAACAACCGAAGGGCTGACACCATGTTGAAACGCATCGCCTGCGCCGCCTTGGCGCTGACTCTCCTGGGCACCACCGCTGCCGAGGCTCGCGGCTGGGGCGGCGGTTATCACGGCGGTTATCGCCACCACGGAAATGGCGGCGCCGCGCTCGGCATCGGCTTGGGCCTTCTGGCGCTCGGCATCATCGCCGAAACCGCCCACGACCATGACCGCGATCGCGACGAATACTATCGCGACCGCGACCGTGATGGCGCCTACAATCACGGCAATGACGGCTACCGCGACGGCGACCGCTACCGCGACAACCGTGACGACCGCGATAGCGGTGGTTACGACCGCGACGATCGCTAGCATTCGCTGAAATTGCGAAAGCCCCGGCGCATGAGCGCCGGGGCTTTTCGTTCAAGGTAAAAGCGACGAAGCGTTTTTCATCGCGACGCAAACACCCATATCTCCTCATCCTGAGTCCTGAGCCTGGCGAAGGATCGAAGGATGACAAGCACCGGACGTGCGGCCATCCTTCGACAGGTTCAGGATGAGGATTGAGTTTGTTGCGAAACGGTCTTCAATCCCGTCCGCGTCCATAGAGAACGCAGTCCCGCCGCTCGCCGTCGCGCAGCACATGGCCGCGCAGCGTGCCCTCATAGGCGAAGCCGAGTTTCTCCAGCAGCCGCCGCGACGCCGCATTGCCGGCATGCGCCCGCGCCGCCAGCCGCTCCAGCCCCAGCTCCTCGAAGCCGAACCGCATCACCCGCGTCATCGCCTCCTGCGCATAGCCCTTGCCCCACGCGTCGCGGCGGAACAGGAAGCCCACTTCGGCGCGCCGGTGCTGCAGATCGATCTCGCTGAGATCGCATTCCCCGATCGCCGGCCCGCGCGGGCTGGTCGCCACGACCCACCAATGCACCCGTCCGGCGCCGATCTCCTCGAAATGATTGCCGATGATGCCGCGCACCTGGTCGACGCATTTCTGCGCCGGCCAGTCCCAATAGCGCATGACCTCGTCATCGCCGCGCCCCGCGAACAGGTCGGCGGCGTCGTGCAGTTGGATCGGCCTCAGATGGAGGCGCTGGGTTTGCAGGTTCATCGCGTCAGAGCGAACCGTTGAACGCGAAATGCGAGAAGCCGCCCGTCGCCGGGTCGTACTCCACGCCGAACGCCAACCAGCCGCCGTCACATACTCTCATCGGCTGGTTATCCCAGTCGTATCGGTGGTGCGTGTTTCCATCTTGCTCGATGTCATGCCGATCGAATCCGTTGACGTAAATGATTTTCCGTCCGGCCACGACAAACCCTGCATATTGCCGATAATAGACGGCGGCGGTGGGCCGCGTTGCGCCATCGGCGGCCGCAAGTTGCTCAGCCAGCAGCACGCCCAGTTTCGGTTCCAGTTTCGCAACATCGGCCGCTGTCGGTGTCCATGTGCCGGCAACCGGGCCGGGACTTACGCGAGAGCATTGCTGGGCAAGCATCGCGGTGTTCGCTTCCGGCAGTACCGCGCTCCAATTCGGATTGAGCTCGGTGCCCGCCGCGCCGGCCGATGTGACGGCGGCCAGGGATGCCGCCAGCGTCAGAGCAACCAATGTGATCCGCATGGCCCGCCAATCCTTCACAGCGCGCCGTTGAACGCGAAATGCTCGAACCGCCCCGTCGCCGGATCGTATTCGACGCCGAACGCCAGCGCGCCGCCGTCGCAGATCGAGATCGGCGCCGTGCGCCAATTGCCCGTCACCACCGCGTTGCGCACGCCGTTGACGTAGATGATATGCCGCCCGCCGACGATCAGCCCGCCATATTGCCGGTAATAGGCACCCGGCTGGACCTTGGCCACGATCAGGGTCTGCGTCAGCCCCGGCTCCAGCTTGGCGATATCCGCCGGCGTCGGCAGCCAGGCGCCTTCCGCCCGCGGCGCGGCGCGCGAACACTGCCGCGCCAGTTGTGCCGCCTGCTCCGCCGGAAAGACCGTCCCCCAGCCCGGATTGAGCGGCGAAACGCCCGCCAGACTCGCACACGGCCAGAGCAGGGCAGCAATGAGAAACGTCCGGACAACGCGCATGCAGGTGTCACCAAAGGTTCGAAAACCGAGCTTTAGCCCAAACCTGTCGAAGAAGTGCGTCGGAATTGGGATGGGAAGGGCAGGGTGCGACGCGGTGCGGCACCCTAGAAAATCATGAGGCGGCCGGCGCGTTCCCACGCCGTAGCCGCCTCACGCTGCCCCCTTCAATGCGGACCCTAGTAACCGCGAGGCTTAGCCCCCCAAGCCGTTCGGACCCGCGGCGCGCTAACTGTGCCGAGACGGGTGCATGACGCAACGGTCATGCATGGCTGTATTGCACATTTGAAAACGCTGTTGATTTACAGCAACAATATTCATGACTGCACCGTCACGAATCTGTTCTCAGGGAAGTTTGAAGTGCTTGGACAGGCGCAGCGCCTGGCGGGCGTAGTTCGAGCCGATCCCGGATCCGTAGATCTCCGGAGGCGGATCGGTCAGCCGCTCGAACACCAGCCGGCCGATGACTTGGCCGTGCTCCAGGATGAACGGAACCTCCCGGCTGCGCACCTCCAGCACCCCGCGCGCCTGCGGCGGCTGGCCTTTCTCGAAGCCGAAGCCGGGATCGAAGAACCCGGCATAATGGACGCGGAACTCGCCGACCAGCGGGTTGAACGGCACCATCTCGGCGGCGTGGTCGGGCGGGATCGCGACGGCCTCCTGGCTGACCAGGATGTAGAACTCGTCGGGATCGAGCACGATGGTCCCCGACGCATTGCCCTCGATCGAATCCCAGTATTCGTGCGGGTTCAGCGCGTCACGCTTGTCGACGTCGATCACCCCGGTATGCCGCTTGGCGCGCCACCCGATCCGCCCGCCACCCTGGCCGCGTAGGTCGATCGACAGCGCCAGCCCCTGATCGATATCGGCCACCCCGCTGACGATCGGGTTCTCGGCATGCAGCCGCCGCAGCTGCGTATCGGTGAATTGCGGCGCGCCTTTGCGTATCCGCAGCTGGTTCAGCTTCGAGCCCTTGCGCACCAGCACCGGGAAGGTCCGCGGCGAGATCTCGGCGAACAGCGGACCGCGATAACCCGGCTCGATCCGGTCGAAGGCCTGCGCCCGGTCGGTGATCAGCCGGGTGAACACGTCGATCCGCCCGGTCGAGCTCTTCGGATTCGCCGTCCCCGACACCCGCGCCGAGAACTCGGCGACTTCGAGCAGAGGCACGATATAGACGCACCCCGTCTCCAGCACCGCGCCGGCCGTCAGGTCGATCTCATGCATGAACACCGAGGGCAGGCGGTCCGCCACCGTCGCATTCGGCCCCGGCAGGAAACTCGCCCGCACCCGCCACGCCACTGCGCCCAGCCGCAAATCGATCGACGCCGGCTGGATCTGCGCGTCGTCGAAGTCTTCGGTCGCCAGAATCTCCCTCCGCGCCCGGATCAGCCGCTTCAGCACATGCGACGGCAGGATGCCGGTGGAATAGCGGCCGTAGGAATCGGCAGCCGCGTCGTCGGCGTCGCCGAACAGGGTGTCGTCGGATTGGGTCATCCCCTCATTATAGAGACGATTCCGTCCATCTCACCCCGCCGCGCCCTTAAACCTCCGGATATCCCCAGCGCCGGATGGCGGAATTTGCTCGCGGATTGGCATGCAAGCCGCCCCACCGCCGCGCTAGGCTCGGGCGCCGCACCCACCGAAAGCCCGGGCCATGAACGCGCGTATCTTCGCCGCCCTTGTCGCCGTCTTCACGCTCCCGCTGCTCGGCGCCGCCGCCGACACCGACGCCCCCACCGGCATTCCGCAATATGACGCGGCCGGCCACCTGATCTTTCCTGCCGATTACCGCGAATGGGTGTTCCTGAGCTCCGGCCTCGACATGAGCTACAGCAACGCACCCGCGATGCCGGATGCCCACATGTTCAACAACGTCTTCGCACCCCGCACCGCCTATGAGGCGTTCCTCAAGACCGGCGTGTGGCCCGACAAGACGATGCTGATCCTGGAGAATCGCGGCGGCGGCTCGGACGTCTCGATCGCCAAACGCGGCGTGGTCCAGACCGGAGAGCTCATGGGCCGCGAAGTGCATGTGAAGGACACCGCGCGCTTCAAGGGCGGCTGGGCCTTCTTCGCCTTCGACGGCGACAAGCCCGCAGAGCAGATCGGGTACGGCGCGAGCTGTTACAGCTGCCACCAGCAGCACGCTGCCGCCGACACGACCTTCGTGCAGTTCTATCCCACGCTCCTGCCGGCCGCGACGAAGCTGGGCACGCTCAATCCGAGTTATGTGAAAGAAACAGCACATCAATCACCACAATGACCCTCATCCTGAGCTTGTCGAAGGAGAGGGGCGGCGGAACTGCCAGTCGTTAAAGCGGCGGCGGGCGCATCCTTCGACAGTCGATAGCGACAGCGTATCGACCAGGATGAAGTGGGGTTACTTCAAAAATTCGCGGATATCCGCAATCGTCTCCGCCAACCCGCAGCGCTTCACCGGCGCCTCCGGCGGGAACGCGCTCAGCAATCGCGTCGGCGTCGCCGGCTCCAGGATCACGAACACGCCCTTGTCGCCATGCCCGCGGATCAGCCGCCCGAACGCCTGCTTCAGCCGGAACCGCGTTAAGAGGTCGTCATAGCCCTTGCCGAACCGTGCCCGCCGCGCCTTGTGCAGGATCGTCGGCTTGGGCCACGGCACCTTGTCGAACACCGCGAGGCGCAGCGACCGCCCCGGCACGTCGACGCCGTCGCGCAACGCATCGGTGCCGAGCAGGCACGCATTCTCCTCCGCCCGGAACAGGTCGATCAGCGCCCCGGTGTCGAGCTTATCGACATGTTGCGCGTAGAGCGTGATGCCGGCCTCCGCGAGCGGCGCCGAGATCCGCTGCTCCACCGCGCGCAGCGCCCGTACCGCTGTGAACAGCCCGAGACCGCCGCCGCCCGCCGCCAAAAACAATTCGCGGAACGCCGCCGCCAACTGGTCCACGTCGCGCCGATTGACGTCTTTCACAATGTAGACGCGCGCCTGGTCAGCATATTTGAACGGCGAGCCGAAGCTCGCGCGCCGCGCCGGCTCGGGCAGATGATTCGCGCCGGTGCGCACCTCCGCGCTCTGCCAGTCGTCCGTCCCTTCGCCGATATCGCGCAGTGTCGCGGAGGTGATCAACGCGCCATGCGCCGGCGCCAGCACGTCGCGCGCCAGCGGGATCGTCGGATCGACCCAGTGCCGCTCCAGACCGACGTCGTAGTCGCGCCCGTCCTCGCGCGCGATCTCGAACCAGTCGACGAATTCCGCCCCGCGCGTGCCCTCCAACTCGTCGAGCATCGCGATCCAGGTCGGCACCACGAACCGTCCGCGCCAGGTCAACCCGCGCACCGCCGCCTCGATCCGCGCGCGGGAAAACGTCTCCAGCTCCTCGCTCTTGGCATCCATCTGCTTGCGCAGCATCGCCGCCAGCCGCATCAGCGGCGCCGCCAACCGCTTCAGTCCCTTCGACAGCTCGCGCGCCGCGCCCAGCAGCTCGTCGCCGAGCGGCTGCGTGTCCGCCTCCAGCGTATAGAAGCTGTCCGCATCCTCGCTGCGCGCCCGCACGTGGCTGTACGCCGCCGCGAGAAACAATTCCGCTGGCCCGCGCGGCCCGCCGCCATGCAGCCGCGACATCCACCCTTCCGCCGCCAGCACGCCCGACGCGTTGAGGCATTCGCCCAGCGCGCTCTCCGCCTCCTTGTCGTCCTGCGTGAGATCGCGCAAACGTTCTTGCAGCCCGCGCATGCGCGAACGCGCGCGCCCTTCCGGCCCGCGAATCCAGCGCCGCAGATCCTGCATCTCCATCCCCGACACCAGCGGCGCAAACCCCGAATCCGCCGCATCGAACAGGTGATGGCCTTCGTCGAATACATAGCGCACCCGCCGCTCCGGCGGCGCATCGGTGGTCTCGTCGGTCGCCGCCCAATCCTGCGCCGCCTGCGCGATGACCAGCGCATGGTTCGCCACCACGATCGGCGCATGCCGCGCCCGACGTATCGCGCGCTCGATGAAGCAGGTCCGGTAATGCGGACACGCCGCATAGATGCACTCGCCGCGCCGGTCGGTGACCTCGCTGAGACTCATCGAGCTGCCGAGGAACGCCGGAAAGCCATATCCCGACACGTCGCCGTCGCGCGTCGTGCCGACCCAGCGCGCGATCAGCCCGAGCGCCACCGTGCGCTGCCCCGGCGCCAGCGCTGTGCGCTTGGCCGCTTCCTCGAAATTCAGCAGGCAAAGATAATTCTCGCGACCCTTGCGCACCACGGCTTTCTCGGCGCGCTCCTCCGGATCGGGATAGAGATGCGCGATCTCCTGCACGATCTGGCGCTGCAGATTGCGCGTATAGGTCGAGATCCAAAGCCCCGGCCCATTTTTTTCGGCCCACAACGACGCCGGCGCCAGATAGCCCAGCGTCTTGCCGACACCCGTCCCCGCCTCGACCAGCGCGACTTTCGGAGACCCCGCCGTCTCGCGCGCGCTGAATGCATAGGACGCCGCATCGGTATAGGATTCCTGCTCCGGCCGCAGCGCACCCATGCGGTGCACCAGTTGCGCCAGCCGCGCCCGCGCATCCTGCGCCGACACCGGCAGCGAGCCTGGCTTGTCCGGCGCCTGCGAATCTTCCCACTCCGGCAAGCCACGCCAGCTCTCGAATCCTTCAATCGGCGATGTCTTCGCATCCGGCGCGCCGATGACGTCGAGGATCGCGCTCGCCCAGCGCCATCCCGCGCGGTGCAAATTCGCCGCCAGCCCGCGCATCGCCGCGCGCGCTTCCTCCGGCGCGTGATGCAGCAGATCGATCAGCGCCACCGCGCTCTCGCGCAAGGAGGCGGCTTGCTCTTCCGCCGACTGCGGCATCGCCAGGCCCAGCGAGCGCGCCAGCCCCAACGCACTCGGAATGAACGGCACCCCCGGCCGCACGAACGCGAACAGCTCCAGCACATCGAACAACGCCGCCGCCGGCGGCGCCTTCAGCCGCCCCGAAACGAACGCCGCATGCGCAATGATGACATTGCCCGAACGAAACAGCCTTCGCGCCTCATCGAACCCGACGCGCCGGCATTCGCCATCCCGCGCGCACACCACCGCCCCGCCCGGCGCAGGCACCAGCGCCGGCAAATCGCTAAAGGGAATCGGTTCGGAGGCCATCCTCACAGACTACTCCCTCTCCCCTCCGGGGGAGAGGGCAGGGTGAGGGGGTGCTGATGTCAATAACGGAATTCGGAAATAAAGAACCGGTCGGCCTACAATGCGGGGCGATCCGTGATCCGCAGCGTCAAGCACGCGCCGCAAACCACCCGCGCCGTATCTTTGGCTTCTCATCCGGCGCTGCCAGTCCGACCCGCGCCAGATAGTCCTCCAACGCCGCCACATTCTCCCCCGACACGATCGCCCCGACATAGCCATCCGGCCGCACCAGCACCCAGTCGCCCGGCGCCACGCCATAGGCGTCGTGGAAATGCCCACCTTCATCGACGACATCGCCACGCGCCCCAATCACATGGATATGCAACCCCGCGCGGGACTTGATCGCGTCGCGCGCCGCTTCATATCCCAGCAGCGTCCAATGTGGCCCCCGCGTCAGCGCGAACAGCCGCGCCGGCAATCCGCCCGCGCCGCGCATCGGCGCATCCGGCGCTCGGTCGCCTGCCAGCACGCCGCTGCTCCGCGCCGGCATCTCCAGCGCCAATGCCGTGTCCGGATATCCGATATCAAGCTGATGCACCTCGCGCCCGCGCCGCATCGAGCCGCGCTTGGCCGCTTCGAGCAGCTCGGTCGCCAGCCCCAGCATCGCCGCCGCCACCGGCCGCCGCTCCGCCTCATACGTGTCGAGCAAAGCCTCGGGCGCGCCGCGCAGCACTGCGGCCAGCTTCCAGCCGAGATTGTACCCATCCTGCACGCTGGTATTGAGCCCCTGTCCGCCGGTCGGCGGATGGATATGCGCCGCATCGCCGGCAAGGAAAACGCGCTCGACGCGATAGCGCGCCGCCAGCCGCGCATTCATATGGAACGCCGATGCCCACGACACCGAACGCACGATGAGGTCCGCGCGCCCCGTCCGCGCGCCAAGCAATTGCGTTAGCCCCTTCGCCGACAGGTCGATCTCGCCTTCGGGCGGCACCGGCCCCTGCAACTGGAACATGTCCGTTCCCGCCAGCGGGCACAGCGAAATCTGCGCCGCCGAGCCCTCGTTCCAGCGATGCCACGCATCGCGCCCCACACCGTCCACCATGATGTCGGCGACCACCGCGCGCACGCCCAGCGTCTTGCCGGGAAAATCGATCCCCAGCGCGTGCCGCACGAAGCTGCGCCCGCCATCGCAGCCGACGAGATAGCGCGCCCGGATTGTCTCCTTGCCCGCCGCGCCGCGCATCCGCGCGACGACGGCACCATCGTCCTGTTGGAACGCGATCAGTTCGCAGCCGAACTCCGCGCGCGCGCCCAGCTCCGCCAGTCGCGCGCGCAGCACGCCTTCGGTCAAAAACTGCGGCACCATCAACGGAATCTTGTACGGCTCGTCCGCGCTCGCCGCGCCGAGCTGCAGCACCTCTTCCTCCTCGAACGTCCCGTCGGGCTTGTAGGAGCGCTGCGGCGGATACACCCCGCCCGCCGCGACCAGCCGGTCGATCACGCCGAGATCCTCGAACACCTCCTGGCTGCGCGGCTGGATGCCCTTGCCGCGCGAGCCGCCGAACGGCCCCTTCAGCTTGTCGATCAACCGGAACGAAATACCACGCCGCGCCAAATCGATCGCCAGCGTCAGCCCCGCCGCGCCGGCGCCGCAGATCAGCACATAGGTGGTAAAAGTCCTGGCCATGGAAGGTCTCGCCAATTGCGTGCATTATGCACATAATGGCGGCTCGGACCGGAGTCAAGGAAACGCGTGCAAAATACACGGAATAAGAAAACCCCATTGCGCGAACTGCACCGCGCCATGCTCGACATCGCCGGCTTCCTCAATCGTCCGCAGCGCGACGCGGTCCTGATCAAGGAGGCCGGGATTTCCCTCGACCGCGCGCTGTTCCCGCTGCTGTCGGGCATCGAGCGCTTCGGCCCCATCGGCGTCGTCGACCTCGCCGACCGCGCCGGCCGCGATCACACCACGGTCAGCCGCCAGATCGCCAAGCTCGTCGACCTCGGCCTGATCGCGCGCCGCGCGAGCGCCGCCGACCGCCGCATCCACGAATGCGTCATCACCGCGAAGGGCAAGACCCTGACCGACGCGCTGGATGCCGCCCGCCGCCGCCTCGCGACGCCGATCCTTGCCAAGTGGAGCGAAAAGGATTTCGCCGACCTCGTGCGCCTGATGCGAAAGCTCGCCGACGACCTGATCGCGCTGCCGGATGAATAGGAAGAGGCCGGGCAGCAAACGCGCTGTCATCCCCGGCGAGCGAAGCGAGGGAAGGGGACCCAGGATTGTCAACATCGCTGGTGCCGTTGATAATCCTGGGTCGCCTTCCCTCGAATTGCGCCAACGCGCAATTCTCGCCGGGGATGACAGCGGAGTTTGTACCACTCCGCCCGCAATCGGAGCTACGCCACCAGATCCGGATACAGATTCCCCAGCGCCTGGCGTGCCCGCACCTGTTCGCCGACCACGATCTGCGCCGCGTTGCGCAACTCGTGCCGGCTCTCGCCTTGCCGCGTCTTCTGCGTGAAGCCGCGCGCCGCCGCGGTCACCGCGATCAGTCCGAGACCGCCCGCCGCGCCCGCGATGTCCTGCGCCAGCCGGCTCGCATCGTCCCAGCGCTCCGCGGCGCACGCCTCGGACAGGCTGCTGCACAGAAGCTCGGCATTCTCGATATAGGATTGCAGGATGCTGAGCAGCGAGTTCAGCCCCAGCGATTTCTCCAGCGCCGCGAACGCATCCGCGTCGATCGGCGCCAGCACCTGTGTCCCGCCCGCGCTCTCTGTCTCGTCGTCCGGCTTGCTGCGTGCCTGCAGCACCGCCAGCACCGAATAAAGCTCCTGCGCGCTTGCCGGCCAGCGCAGCACTTCGCTCGCCGTTGCCGGCGCGCGCTCGCCGCGCGTCAGCAGCGCTAGCACAGGCGCCGTGACGCCCGGCGCCGCCGCCCAATTGTCCGCATCGGTGGCGCTCACGATCAGCGCGTCGAACGGCGCCCGCGCCGACAGCGCGATGGCATCCGCCAGGTTCGCCGCGCCCGTAACCGTGTTTCCGAACGGCTCGAGGAAGCGCGCGATCTGCCCGTCGATCGCCGCCTCGCGCGTGAACACGAGGAATACGTGCTTCGATGGCGGCACGGTCGTGTCCGGCGCCGGCATGTCGGCATCGGCCTGGGCGAAATCGCTCGACAGCGGAATCGTGAACCAGAAGCTTGAGCCTTCGCCCGCCACGCTGTCGAAACCCACTGCGCCCTTTGCCGACTCGACGATGCGCTTGACCACCGCAAGCCCCAGCCCCATCCCCTGCTGCCGCCGCGCATAGGACACGTCGCCCGGCGCGAACGGCTTGAACAGCGTCGCCGCGCCGCCTGCGAGCACGCCTTGTCCCGTATCGCTCACCGTGAAGCGCACCGCCTCGCCGTCGGTCTCGGCACGGATTTCCACGCCGCCGCGTTCGGTGAATTTCAGCGCATTGTCGACCAGCTTGAGCAGCGCCTGGCGCAGCCGCCGCCCGTCGATCGCGACATGCGGCAGGTTGGGCGTCACCGTCACCGTCAGGCGCAGCCGCTTCTCCCACGCCCGTGGCTGCAGCAGCCGCCCGACCGCACGCGTCGCCTGCACCGGATCGCAATCCTCGTCGGCGAGTTCGCCGTCGTCGTCGCGCGACAGCGCGATCACGTCGTCGAGCAGCATCTGCAAGCCCTTGCCCGCTTCCAGCATCACCTTCACATGATCGCGGTGCGGCTTCTCCAGTTCAGAGCGGTCGAGCAATTGCGCCATGCCGAGCAGCGCGTTGAGCGGCGTACGCAGTTCATGGCTGATATTGGCGAGGAACGAAGATTTCACCCGCCCACTCGCCTGCGCCGCGTCGCGTGCCGCCTCGACCTCGACCTTCTCGCGCGACAGCCGCGTCACGAGACCGACATTCTCCAGTCTGAGGAAGATGCTCTCGTCGAGCAGCCGCCCCATCCCGTTGCAATAGGTGAACAGCACGCCGCCGAACAGCGTCACCAGCACCGCGCTCAGCACCTGGTACAGCCCGCCCGCCATCAGCAGCACCGCGACCAGCGGCCCGAGCGAGAACAGCGCGTGCGCCAGATAGGCGGGGCGATACGCCGAACGCGCGATGAACTCCGTCGCCGTCATGCCGAGAAACGCGAGCGACAGATACGCTTCCGCCGGAAATGAGTTCGGCACGAACCAGAACAGCACGCCGACGCCCCAGGTCGCGCCCGCGATCGCGGAGACGAAAGTATAGCGCCACGCCCAGAACCTCGGATCGTCGGCACGGTTGCGTTTGCGGTAAGCGGTGGTGAGCTGCTCTGCCGCAATCACGACCGTGATCTGCAGCATCAGCGGCATCAGCGGCAGCCAGCCGGGCTCGCGTCCCGCGAACAGTGTCGCGGGAATGCACAGTGCTGCGAACGGCAGCGACAGATAGTGGCGGCCGAGCGCGAACAGGATGTCGATGCGGCCTGCGAAAACCGCACTCCTGTCGTGCCCGCCCTCTGGGTTTCCGGTCATTGACGCCTTCCCGCCCAAAGCCTAGCTTCGGCGCCCTTTCCCAACGATTAAGCATGAGCGTTTTCAATGCCTTCCGGCGTTCCCATCCAATTGCGTCCCGACCTTGGCGAGGCCGCCCGCGCCTGGCCGTTCGAGGAGGCGCGCAAGCTCGTCGTCCGCATGGAAAAACGGCGCGCTGCCGGGGAAAAGTTCGACGAGATCGTGTTCGAGACCGGCTACGGCCCGTCTGGCCTGCCCCATATCGGCACGTTCGGCGAAGTCGCGCGCACCACCTGGGTGCGCAATGCGCTCAAGACGATGAGCGATATTAAGACGCGTTTAATCGCGATCTCAGATGACATGGATGGCTTGCGCAAAGTTCCCGACAACCTGCCGCATCCGGAAATGCTCGCGGCCAATCTCGGCAAGCCGCTGACCTCGGTGCCCGATCCCTTCGGCACGCATGAGAGCTACGGCCACAACATGAACGCGCGGCTGCGTGCGTTCCTCGACCGCTTCGAGTTCGACTACGATTTCCGCAGCGCGACCGAGATGTACAAATCCGGCGCCTATGACAAGGCGCTGCTCAACGTCCTGGCGAAATACGATGAAGTGATGAAGGTCATGCTGCCGACGCTCGGCGAGGAGCGGCAGCAGACCTACTCGCCGTTCCTGCCCGTCAGCCCGCGCTCCGGCAAGGTGCTGCTCGCCAGGGTCGTGTCGCACGACACCGCCAAAGGCACCATCACCTATATCGAAGAAGACGGCAGCGAAGAGACCGTCCCCGTCACCGGCGGCCATTGCAAGCTGCAATGGAAGCCCGATTTCGGCATGCGCTGGGCCGCGCTTGACGTCGATTACGAGATGTACGGCAAGGACCATCTGCCGTCGCAAGGCCTCTACGACCGCATCTGCACCATCGCCGGCGGCCGCCCGCCCGAGCACATGGTCTTCGAGCTGTTCCTCGACGAGACCGGCCAGAAGATCTCCAAGTCGAAGGGCAACGGTCTCACCATCGACGAATGGCTGACCTATGCGCCGCGCGAGAGCCTCTCGCTTTACATGTTCCAGAAGCCGCGCGTCGCCAAGCGCCTCTACTTCGACGTCATCCCCAAGGCGGTCGACGATTATATCGGCTTGCTCGAGGCCTATCACTCCAACGAGACCAGCGAAGCCGAGAAGCTGGAGAATCCCGTTTGGCACATCCACGCCGGCAACCCGCCGGCGGAGCGCTATCCCGTCAGCTTCGCGCTGCTGCTCACGCTGGTGACGGCGTCGAACGCGCACAATCGCGAAATCCTGTGGGGCTTCATTCGCGCCTACGCGCCGCACGCCTCGCCCGAGGCGAATCCCGGTCTCGCCCGCCTCGCCGATTTCGCGCTGCGCTACTACGAAGACTTCGTGAAGCCGACCAAGCAATACCGTGCGCCTACGACCAAGGAGCGCGCCGCGCTCGAAGATCTCGCCGCCCGTTTCGAAAAGCTCGGCGACGAGCGCGATTCCGAAACCGTGCAGAACGAGGTCTACGCCGTCGGCAAGGAGCACGGCTTCGATCCCCTGCGCGACTGGTTCAAGGCGCTGTATGAGGTGTTGTTCGGCCAAAGCGCCGGCCCCAGATTCGGCTCGTTTGCGGCTTTGTTCGGCTGTCTCGAAACAGCGGCGCTGATCCGCCGTGCGTTGGCGGGCGAATTCGCGAGTGCGGCATAAGCAGATGTTTCGCGCCGGCGTTAAAACTCCGCTGTCATCCCCGGCGAGCATCGACGAAGTCGATGCGAGGGAAGGGGACCCAGGTGGTGAAACCGTCTCCGGTCTCACCACTTGGGTCCCCTTCCCTCGCGCTGCTTCGCAGCGCTCGCCGGGGATGACAGCGGTGTTGTTGCGGCGTGCAGCAATGCTCGCGCTTCTCCTCTTCTCTACCCCAGCCATCGCGCTCACCCCCTACGACATCTACGCCGCCGGCCATTACGCCGACGCGATCAAGGCCGGCACCGCCGCGAACAACGCCGCCGGCTATCTCACCGCCGCCCGCGCCATCCTCGCCGACGCCACCACGCGCCCCAGGCCATGCCTCGATTGCCTGCGCCGCGCCGAGGATTTCGCGCGCAAAGCCGTCGCCCTCGATCCCAAGCTCGCCGACGCGCATGTCTATCTCGCCGTCGCGATGGGTTACGAGGCGCGCATCGTCGGCCCCGTCTGGGCCCGCGCGCATAATTATCCCGGCCAAGCCAAAGAGCAGCTCGACGCCGCGCTCGCGCTCGATTCGAAGGACCCTTGGGCGCTCGGCGCGCTCGGTGGCTGGAACGTCGAGATCGTGCGCACGGGCGGCGACTATCTCGCGAGCTGGCTCTACGACGCGACGGTCGACAAGGGCCTCGCCGCCTTCGCCGCCGCGTTCAAGGCGGCGCCCGACAATCTCGCGATCCGCTTCCAATACGCGCTATCGCTGAGCGGCTACGACGCCGACCGCTTCAGCCACGAGATCAAGGACGCCTTCGCCCGCATCGCGAAACTGAAACCGGCCACCGCCTACGAAGCCCTCGCCAAATCCCGCGCCGCCGAGCTGAACACGCTCCTGACGAAGGACCGCGCCGCCTTCGACGCCAAGGTGCGCCTGTACCAAGGCTATCCATAGCGCTTGATCCGTCCACCCAAGACCAAACTGTCATGGCCCGCAACAGCGGGCCATCCAGCTGACAACGCTCAGTGGTTCAATGTTTCATACAAATCCAGCCATTCTGGATTTGTCTTTTCGATCAGTTCTATCTTCCAGCGCCGTTTCCATTTCTTAAGAAGCGTTTCCCGCTGAATGGCAGCGTGAACGTCTTCGTGGACTTCGAACCAGACCAGCGTCTTGACGTCGTATTTTTTCGTGAATCCCTCGACCAGACTCTCGCGGTGCTCCCACACGCGCCGGCCGATATGATTTGTCATACCGATATAAAGCGTGCCGTTTCGCGCGCTTGCCATGATGTAAACATAGTAGAGCTTCGACATCGCGCCGCCGTCGTCTGGATGGCCCGCTGTTGCGGGCCATGACAAAGAATGGGGCGGCGTAGTGCGATCTACTGGCTCGCCCAGATGATCCGGTGGATGAACGCCACCTCCGACAGCGCGAAATTGCGATCCTCGAACGCCGGATTGAACGATTTCAGCTCGATCCGCTGCGCCGTCTGCCGTGCCAGCATCTTCGCCATCACCTCGCCGGCATGCGTCTTGACCACCACGCGGTCGCCGCGCCGCACGCTCGCCGCCGGCGACAGCACGATGCGGTCGCCGTCGCGGTAGATCGGCATCATCGACTCGCCCGCGATCTCCAGCGCATAGGCGTGCTCGTCCGCCACTTCCGGGAACGGGATCTCGTCCCAGCCCTGGCCGACCGGAAATCCCGCATCGTCGAAGAAGCCGTTGGCGCCCGCCTGCGCCAGGCCGATCAGCGGCAC
This sequence comes from Rhizomicrobium sp., assembly GCA_036271735.1. Lineage (GTDB taxonomy): Bacteria > Pseudomonadota > Alphaproteobacteria > Micropepsales > Micropepsaceae > Rhizomicrobium. The sequence continues at coordinate 222,125 of DATAZZ010000039.1, read as the reverse complement.
GGCGCGGCTGAAGGTCCGGCGCAGCGAGCCGTCGCGCCCGATCAGCGCCACGAACTCGTCCAGGCTCGCGCCCGTCGCGTTCAGGATCTTCGATACGCTCTCGGTCGACGGCCAGCGCAGCTTTCCATTGGCACCGCCGCGCTTGCTCTTGTTAAATGTCGTCGGGTCGAGTCCCGCGTTCTTCGCGAGGCCCGAGGCCGAAAGTCCGTGGCGCGCCGCCAGCGCGTCGATCGCATGCCAGATTTGGGTGTGGGTCAGCATCCTGATTATCCGTAAGAAGCCGGTCCGCAGATCAGGGTAATTGTTCCTAGAAACAAGGTTATGGTAGGAATTACCACTCCAAGTGCCCTTCGGTCCAGAGAAAAAGTGACATGATCCTCTCCGCCGCGACTGCCTTTTTGCGGTTTTTTCCCGCGGAAACCGCGCATCGCGCCACGATCGTACTTACGAAAAGTTGTGGACCGTTGCTACCCACAGCCGCGGCGGACGATCCGCGCCTCGCCGTCACCGCCTTTGGCCTCAGCTTCCCCAACCCCGTCGGCCTCGCCGCCGGCTTCGACAAGAACGCCGACGTACCCGCCCAGATGGCGCGCTTCGGCTTCGGCTTCGTCGAATGCGGCACTGTCACGCCGCGGCCGCAGGCCGGCAACCCGCGCCCGCGCCTGTTCCGCCTCGCGCAAGATCGCGCCGTCATCAACCGCATGGGCTTCAACAATGACGGAGTCGATGTCGTTGCGGTGCGCCTGTCGGCGTACAATCGCCGCGCGGTTGCCGCGAGTCCCGCGCCATGCGGCATCGTCGGAATCAACATCGGCGCGAACAAGGACAGCGTCGACCGCGTCGCCGATTACCGCATGGCTTTCAGGCGGCTCGGGCCGCTGGCGGATTATGTAACCGTCAACGTCTCCTCGCCCAACACGCCGGGCCTGCGTGGCTTGCAGAACAAGGACGAGCTCACCGCGCTGCTCGCCGCTGTGATAGAGGAGCGTTCAAGGCACAAATTGCGCACCCCGCTGCTCCTCAAGATTGCTCCCGATCTCGACGACAATGCGCTCGACGACATCGCCGCCGTCGCGGATGCGTCGGGCATCGAGGGCCTCATCGTCTCCAACACCACCATCGCGCGGCCGCTTACGCTGAAAAGCCCGCTCGCGAAAGAGCAGGGCGGCCTCTCCGGCGCGCCGCTGCTCGAGCCCTCGACGCGCATTCTGCGGGAGATGCGCGCGCGCACGAAGCTCACCTTGATCGGCGTCGGCGGCATCGCGAGCGGCGCCGATGCCTATGCCAAGCTCCGCGCCGGCGCGACTTTGGTGCAGCTTTACTCCGCGCTGGCCTATGAAGGCCCCGACCTCGTCACGCGCATCAAGCGCGAGCTTCTTGCCTGCCTCGCCCGCGACGGCTTTGCGACGCTGAAGGATGCGGTTGGCTGACTTTTCGCCAATCGCTGCCCACGCGCTAGGCATAAACCATGTCACAAAAGCTCGGCGCCGCGCGTGTTCCGCCGCATGGCAGAGACCGCGCATTTCATGCACACTCGCGCCCAGGGGTGGCGTCGGGGCAGTCGTATGAGCACGTGGTTGGATGTGTGGCACATGGTGCTGGCGGTCGTTTCGCGCCAGGCGCCCTTCATGCAGATTGCGATTGCGACCGGCGCGGTGTTCGTCCTCGTGATGGCGCTGGAAGGCGTGCGCAGCAGCCTCCTCGCCATCTGGCACGCGCACAAAGCTCCCGTCTCGCTCGCGATGCCGCAGCAAGAGCCTGTGACGCTTGCGCTGCCTTTGCCGGCGGCGGCCAAGAGCTTCTCGCCGCGTGCCCGCACCACCGCGCATGCCGCGCGCCGGCCCAAACCAGTGTCGCTGTCGCCGCGCCAGTTCCGCAGCCCCCGGCCGCAGATCCGCCGCCACGGCCCGCTCGATATCGCGCCGTTAAGCGAGTCCGGCGAAAGTTCCGCCTACGCGCCTTTGGAGCTTTCCGACGCGCTATAATCCCCCTGTCGTCGGGGGAATGTCATGCTGGAAGATCTGGGAAAGCTCGTCGTCCGCCTCGGAGTCGGCGGCCTTCTGCTGCTCCACGGCGCGCACAAGCTCCTGACCGGCATCGCCGACGTCAAACCGCTCGTCACCGCGGCGCATCTGCCCGAATTTGTCGCCTATGGCGTCTATCTGGGTGAGATCGCAGGTCCCATCCTCGTGATCCTCGGCCTGTTCAGCCGCGTCGGCGGCATGCTGATCGTCGCCGACATGGTCGCCGCCATCGCGCTCGCCGGCGCGGCGAGCCTGTTCCAGCTCAACGCCTTCGGCGGCTATGCCCTCGAGCTCGAGACCTTCTATCTCCTCGGCGGCCTGTCGGTCGCGCTGCTCGGCGCCGGGCGGCTCGGCTTCAATCTCGGCGGTCGCTGGAACTAGCGGCCCAGCCCTCGGCCCATTCGTGCAGCGGCAGCAACCGCAGCAGCAGATCCGCACCCGCCGCCGTCAGCGCATAGCCCGCCTCGCCATGCGCGACGATCCCTGCTTCGCGCAGCTCGGCCAGCCTTGTGTTGAGCACGCTCGGGCTCGTCGCGCTCGCCGCCAGCAGGTCGCGGAAATTCAGCCGCCGGTCCTCGCGCAGCTCCCACAGCACGCGCAGCGCCCAGCGCCGCCCGAGCAGGTCGAGCAGCGCCATCACGGGGCGCCCCGTGCGCGACCCGCGCACCGATTTTGAATCCCGCGACCCGCGAACGGATTTCCTCTTTGCTACGTTTTTAATAGCATGCTCTCCGATTCTCTGCTATGGAGATAATAGCATCCTGGAGGCCACTCCGAAAATGACTGCCCGCATCGCGCCGCTCGAACCGCCCTTCGCGCCTGCCATCCAGAAGGCCCTCGACGCCATCATGCCGCCCGGCACGCCGCCGCTCACCCTCTTCACCACGCTCGCCCGCAATCCGCGCGTCTTCCAGCGCGTCATGGCCGGCGGCCTGCTGGACAAGGGCTCGATCTCGCTGCGCGAGCGCGAGATCGTGATCGACCGCGCCACCGCGCGTTGCGGCAGCGCCTATGAGTGGGGCGTGCATGTCGCGTTCTTCGCGCAATCCGCCGGCCTCACGCCCGCGCAGATCCGCGCCACGGTTCACGGCACGGCTGACGATCCCGTCTGGACCCCGCGCGAGGCGCTGTTGCTCCGCCTTGTGGATTCGCTGCACGACACCGCCGGCATCGGCGATGCGTTATGGGCGGCGCTCGCCCGCGAGTTCAGCGACGAGCAATGCATCGAGTTCGTCGTGCTGGCCGGCTTCTATCACATGGTGTCGTTCGTCACGAACGCGCTATGCCTGCCGCCCGAAACCGGCGCCGCGCATTTTCCCGGCTGATCCCGCCTCGCTGATCCCAAAAAGAAAAAAGCCGCGGGATCGCGCCCGCGACCTTTAGAGAAATCCTGTACGCGGCGATCAGAAAACGCCGGCGACAATCGCCCCCAGGAACAGAAACACCAGACCGACCGTCAATATCTGCAGGTCGCGAACCATGGAGCCCTCCTTGCGAGAACCCAACGACAGTCGCCGCGCCGCCGCCCAGCGTCAACGCGTGCCGAATCGGGACTCGTTGAATCGTATCGGTGAATCCGCGCAAAATTATTTCTGACGGCAAGTCACTCCCGCGGCGTCGGACGCGGCAAGTTCAACCTGCGGTCTGTACGGTTCCGCGCCGATCTCCCTGATCGCATCAGCCGGTCACAGGCAATTGTGCCGCGCCGCGATTTCGCAATTGCTCCGTGTAGGGAATGCGGTGAAGCTTTCACCGGGAGTTTTTCCATTCGAATCGCGTTTTGGAAAATCCCGCTGCGTAATGCGTACAAGAGGATGAAATGACAAACAAAACTCCATATCGCGTTCTCCAGACATCGACGACGACCGGGCTCAGCGCCTACGCGCTCGCCGCTCCGGCCGGTGGACAACTCGCGTTCAGCGCGTTCTATGCGTTCGGCGACGTCGTCTCCTACAGCGCGTTCGACACCAACAATTTCGAGATCGGTTCCGGCGTGCTTTCCAATGTCGGAAGCGGACAGATCGCGCGCACCACGATCCTTCTGTCCTCCAACGCCAACGCCGCGGTGAACTGGCCCGCTGGCACGCGCCAGGTCGCGGCGTTCGTGGCGGTCGGCTCGCGGCCCGTCATCGACATCAGCGCCAATCGCACCGTGGACCTCTCCGACTGGGGCAACACCTTCATCGCCACCGGCACCGGCGCGACCTTGACGCTGCCGGCGATCTCCGGCCTGCCCCAGGGCTATAGCGGCTCGATCCGCAATGCCGGCACCGGCCCCTGGACCATCTCGACCTCGGACACGATCGAGGGCGCCTCGACGCTCACGGTGCCCGCGGGCTCGTGGACGACCTATATCGTCAACGGCTCCGTGTGGTCGGTGCTCAGCGCCGGCCTTGCCGTGAACGGCGGCATGGATGCGACCACGATCAGCGCGGTCGCCGACGGCGAAACCCTGACCGTCAACGGCTACGACAAGGCGGTCGACGATGGCGTGATCCACAGCGCGTTGCAGGTGAACGGTGGCGAAAAGCAGTTCGCCACCGTGACGATCCAGAGCCACGATCACAGCGTCCGGTCGCTGCAATTCCTCAATCCCGACGATCAGGGCAGCCTGGCGTCTCCCACCTATTTCGATCCGCAAGGCGCGCTTTATACGCGCCTGTTCATCAACATCTCGGGCGTCACCAGCAGCCCCTCGAACACCGAGCGGACCCAGATTCTCCAGCCCACCGCGGCCGGCGATTTCATGTTCGGCGTCTGGAACGACGTCCACACCAGCATAACGGCCCGTGTGGCGCCGCTCACCAGCATCGCCGACGGCCGCTTCTTCACCGCGGTCGGACCGGGCGATGGCAGCACCTCGGCGTCGGCGACTTTCCTGTACACGCTGGCCTATGACGCGACCTTCGGCGCGATGCTGCGCTGGAAGGCCGAAACGACGTCCGATGCGGCGGCCAATTACGATACGAATCTGTATCGCGGCGGCACGAGCCAGCTCAAGACGGACAGCGCCTTCGTCGCCAACAGCGTCACCTCCAACGCGATTGCCGGCACCGTCGGCACGTTCAGCACGTCGCTCGCGGTCGGCGGCGACCTCATCGACTTTGCCACCAACACCATGCTCCAGGCGCGCAAATCGGTGTCGGGCGGCATCGCGCGCGTCACCTTCCAGAACACCGCCGCCACCGCCAGCGGCAACGAGATGCGGCTCGGGCTGGGCGCCAATGCCGGCGCGATCGCGGCCGGCAACGACCCGTATGTCTCCGGCTATGACGACGGCACCGGAACCAACCACAGCGGCTTGAAGTTCGGCGTCTACAAGGCCGGCAACGCGCTGGCGATGACCATCACGCCCGACCGCATCGTCAACATGGCGGCCTATGGCGGAGGCCTCGCGCAGTTCGACACCAGCGGCAACCTCTCGTCGAGTTACAGCGTCGTGCAGAACGTCTCGGCCGGCGCCGCCACGGTCACCTTCCGCAACGGGGCGGCGGACGCGAACGGCAATGCCTCCCGCATCGGCCTGGGTCCCAGCTCGGGCTTCATCGGGACCACCTTCGATCCCTATGTCGGCTCATACAGCCTGGGCGGCGTCAATGCCGGACTGGAGTTCGCGGTCTACAATGACGCGCATGTCACGGTGGCGGCGCGGTTCACCGCGACCGGCACCACGCCGCATCTGCTGCTCAACACCATCACCGACAGCGGCAATGGCGAGGTGCTGCAGGTCAATGGCGCGATCTCGGTCAACAGCGCCATCCTCATGCGCACCTACACGACGCTCACCAACGGCGCCGGCACCTCCACGGGAACGCTGACCAACGCCCCGTCCGCCGGCAATCCCACCAAATGGGTCGAGATCAACGACAACGGCACCATCCGGAAGATCCCGACCTGGACGTAAGGGCGGTCACCGCATCCGGTTGATCGAAGGCCAGGGCGCTGCCGTGTTCACCACGGCAGCGCCTTGCCCGCATAATCGCGGAACGCGCCGCTGTTCCCGGCGTTCAGCTCGGCGATGCGCGCGCGCAATCCCGTAACGCTTTGCGTCGGTGTGACCGGCGCGCCCGATCCGCCCATGTCGGTTTGCACCCAGCCCGGATGGAAGATGCCGACCGCGATGCCGTCCGCCGCCCAGGCCTTGGCGAGCCCCACCATGAAGCTGTTCACCGCCGCCTTCGACGCGTGATAGGGGAACGCGCCGCCGCCGTGATTGGCGATCGAGCCGAGCTGGCTGGTGATCGTCACCAGCTTCTTGTCGTGCCCGGCTTTGAGATTGTCGTGCAGCGCCGAAGCCACCGCGACCGGTGCGATGCTGTTGACCGCGAAGATCTTGAGCCACGCGTCGCTGTCGATCAGCCCCTTGGCGCTGTCGCGTGACCCGATTCCGGCATTGTTGATCAGGATGTCGATCGGCGTGTCTTTCAGATCGCCCTTCAGCGCCGCGACGGACTTGGCGTCCGACACGTCGAGCGCCATCATCCGAATTTTGCCCTTGATCGCCTTCAGCGCCTCGGCCTTCGCCGGCTCACGGCAGCACGCGATGATATCGGCACCTTCCGCCGCATATTGCGTCACGAACTCCAGCCCGATGCCGCGATTGGCGCCGGTGATCAATATCGTCGTCATGTTGCTTCTCCATATCCGCCGCCACCCGGCGTTTCGATTTCGATCGCGTCGCCGGCCGCCAGCTCCGACTCGTCGCATCCTTTGAGCACAACGCGCGAGCCATCCTTGCGGATGACGGTCGTGCGGCCTTTCGCGCCCGCCGCGCCGCCCGCGAGCCCGAACGGCTCGGTCTCGCGCCGCGTCGACAGGATCGCCGCGGTCATCGGCTCCAGGAACCGTATCCGCCGCACCGTGCCGTCGCCGCCATGCCAGCGGCCGCGCCCGCCCGAGCCGGGGCGGAGGCCGAACGATTCCACCAGCACCGGATAGCGCGCCTCGAGCACTTCGGGATCGGTCAGCCGCGAGTTCGTCATATGCGTGTGCACCGCCGATTGCCCATCGAACCCGTCGCCCGCGCCGGCGCCGCCGCAGATCGTCTCGTAATATTGGTGCCGCGCATTGCCGAAGGTGAGATTGTTCATCGTGCCCTGCGACGCCGCCAGCACCCCCAGCGCCCCGAACAGCGCATCGACCACGGCCTGAGACGTCTCGACATTGCCCGCCGCCACCGCGCCGGGCGGATGCGGCTTCAGGAGCGAGCCGTCCGGCACCACGATATCGAGCGGCTTCAGGCATCCCGCATTCATCGGAATGTCGCTGTCGACCAGACAGCGGAAGACATACAGCACGGCCGCCTTGGTCACCGATCCCGGCGCGTTGAAATTGCTGGCTGCTTGGCGGCTCGTGCCCGAGAAATCGATCCGCGCCGACCGCGCCATGCGATCCACCGTCACCGCGACGCAAATCTTCAGCCCGCCATCCATCGGCATCGCGAATGCGCCATCGGACAACCGCCCGATCGCCTGCCGCACCGATTCTTCCGCATTGTCCTGCACATGCCGCATATAGGCCGTCACCACCCGCAAGCCATGCGCCGCGCAGGCCTGCCGCAGCCCATCCGCGCCCCGCGCGCACGCCGCCGCCTGCGCCCGCAGATCGGCGAGGTTCTGCTCCGGATTGCGCGCCGGCCACGCGCCTTGCGCCAGCACCGCGCGCACGCCCGCTTCGTCGAACACACCGTCCCGCACCATCATGATCCCGTCGAACAGCGCGCCTTCTTCTGCGATGTCTTTCGAGAACGGCGGCATCGACCCCGGCGTGATCCCGCCGATATCCGCGTGATGCCCACGCGCCGCGACGAAGAACGCTCGCACACCGTCCACGAACACCGGCATGACCACCGTCACGTCCGGCAGATGCGTGCCGCCGTCATAGGGCGCATTGGTGACGAACACTTCGCCCTCGCGCATGTCGGGGTGCTTGGCCATGATCGCGGTGACGCAATCGCCCATCGACCCCAGATGCACCGGCATATGTGGCGCATTGGCGACGAGCCCGCCCGCGGCATCGAACACCGCGCAGGAGAAATCGAGCCGCTCCTTGATGTTCACCGATGTCGCGGTGTTCTGCAGCACCACGCCCATCTCTTCCGCGATGGCCATGAACAGATTGGCAAACACTTCGAGCAGCACCGGATCGACGGCGTCACTTGCCGCAACCACACGCCGACGCTCATCCACACGCCGCAACACCGTGCCTGTGACCGTATCGACTTCCGCCCGCCATCCCGCTTCGACCACGATGGTCTGATGCGGCTCCACGATCAGGGCAGGGCCCTCGACCTCTCGCCGAACGTTGCTCGTCAGCACCACCGGCGCATCGTGCCAAGCCCCCTGCGAGAAGAACCGCACCGAATAACTAGAACCCTCTCCCCCACTCTTGGGGGAGAGGGCAGGGTGAGGGGGTGTCGAGGCATAAGCGCTATGGCCTACCCACCCCCTCACCCCAACCCTCTCCCCCAAGAGTGGGGGAGAGGGAGTCTCTACCGAGACTGCCTCCACCTCCACCGACTCCGCGATCAGCCCGCGCCCTTCGAAGCCGAACCCGAACTGCCGCGCATGCTCCGCCGCAAAACTCTCCGCCATCTCTTCGATCGATCCATACGCAATCGGCAGCGTCGTATCGCTCCCGTCATAGCGCACATGCACCCGCACCGCGCTCGCGATGAGATCGGCGCCTTGCGCGATCAGCTCGTCCTCTGCCGCGCGCCGCAGCTCCAGCTCGATCCGCCGCAGCGCGCCTTCCGCCCGCGCCAGCGGCAACGCCACCGACCGCTGCCGCACGCTGCGCAGCGCCGCCAGCTTCATGCCATAGGCCGACAGCAGACTCGCAAACGGATGGATGAACACAGTCGTCATGCCGAGCGCATCCGCCACCAGACAGGCATGCTGCCCGCCCGCCCCGCCGAAGCACGCCAGCGTGTATTCGCGCGCATCGTAGCCCTTGGCGACCGAGATGCGTTTGATCGCATTCGCCATGTTCTCGACCGCGATGCGGATGAACCCGTCCGCGACCGCCTCCGCCGCGCGTCCGGTCTGCGCCGCGAGTGCGCCAAACGCCGCTCGCACCGCCACCTCATCCAGCGCTGCATCGCCACGCGCGCCAAAAATCTTCGGAAAGAATTCGCCGCGCAATTTGCCCACCATGACGTTCGCGTCGGTCACCGTCAGCGGCCCGCCTTGGCCATAGCTCTTGGGACCAGGCCGCGCCCCCGCCGAATCCGGTCCTGCCCGAAAGCGCGCGCCGTCGAACTGCAGGATCGATCCGCCGCCCGCCGCCACCGTATGGATCGCCAGCATCGGCGTGCGCAGCCGCACGCCCGCGATTTCGGTCTCATAAACCCGCTCATAGGTGCCATCGAACCGCGCCACATCGGTCGAGGTCCCGCCCATGTCGAAGCCGATCACGCGCTCGAACCCCACCGCGCGCGCCGTCTGCGCCATCCCGACCACGCCGCCTGCCGGTCCCGAGACGATCGCGTCCTTGCCGCGGAAGAACGCCGGTGCTGCCAGCCCGCCATTCGACGTCATGAACGACAGCCGCGTCCCCTCCAGTGCCGCCGCAATCCGCCGCGTATAGCGCGCCAGCACCGGCGACAGATACGCGTCCGCCACCGTGGTGTCGCCGCGCGACACGAACTTCATCAGCGGCACCGCTTCATGGCTCGTGGAGACCTGCGTGAACCCCGCCGCGCGCGCGATCTGCACCGCCCGCGCCTCATGCGCCGGAAAGCGGTAGCCGTGCAGGAACACGATGGCGCATGCTTCGATCCCCGCCGCCCGCGCCGCACCCAGGTCGCGCGCCAGCGCATCCTCGTCCAGCGCCTGCAGGATCGCGCCGCCCGCCGTCACCCGCTCGTCCGCCTCGACCACCGTCTCGTACAGCATGTCGGGCAGTTCGATCTTCAGCGCGAACAGCTTGGGCCGGTTCTGGTAGCCGATGCGCAATTGGTCGCGAAACCCGCGCGTCACGATCAGCGCCACGCGCTCGCCGCGCCGCGTCAGCAGCGCATTGGTCGCGACCGTGGTGCCCATGCGCACCTCGCCGACCAGCCCTGCGGGAATAGCGCTTCCGCTTTTCAGCCCCAACGCCCGCCGGATGCCCTCCAGCGCCGCATCGTCGTAAAGCGCACTGTCCGACAGCAGTTTCGCCGTCGACAGCGTCCCATCCGGCGCTTCCGCCACGACATCCGTGAACGTGCCGCCGCGATCGATGTAGAAATTCCACGTTCCCGGTGTGGCTGACATGGCGCCGAGATTGTCCTATTGCTTTGCCCCATGTCCATCTTGGGAAAGCTAGGCGGCGCGGCGGCGGGATTCATGCTGGGCGGTGGACCGGTCGGCGCGCTGATCGGGGCGCTGGCGGGTCACTTCCTGATCGACCGCGAGATGCCGTCGCTCAGCCCCGGCGAGGCGCCGGGCGTCGTCTTCACCATCGCGATGATCGCGCTCGCCGCCAAGATGGCGAAAGCCGACGGCACCGTGACCGACGACGAGGTCGAGACTTTCCACCGCCTGTTCCGCGTCGCGCCGCACGAGCAGGCGAGCGTCGACCGCATCTTCCGCCTGGCGCAGCAGGACACCGCCGGCTACGAGGCCTATGCCGGCCAGATCGCGCAAATGCTGCGCGGCAATCCCGCCTTGATGGAAGACATCCTCGACGGCCTGTTCGAGATCGCCAAGGCCGACGGCATCTTCCATCCCGGCGAGGCCGCGTTCCTCGAGCGCGTCGCCGACATCTTCGGCTTCACCCAGAACGCCTACCGCCGCATCAAGGCGGCGCATATCGGCCCCGACAAGGGCGATCCCTATGTCGTCATGGGCGTCGCGTTCGACGCGTCCGACGACGAGGTCAAGGCGACCTACCGCATGCTGGTGCGCGAGAACCATCCCGACAAGCTGATCGCCCGCGGCGTGCCGGAGGAGTTCATCCGCCTCGCCACCGACAAGCTCGCGACGATCAACGCCGCCTACGACAAGATCGAGCAGGAGCGCGGCTGGAAGAAATAAACGTCGTGCGCTAAGCTCGAATCTCCGGCGGGGGCTGGAGGTTGACGTGCTGTCGGATTTCCGCCCGCCCCCCGCGCCAAGGCGCGTTTGGTGGCAAAGCCCGCGCTGGATCGGCGCCGCGCTCGTCGCCGCCGTTCACGCCGTGGCCGTCGTCTTTCTGGTCACGTCGATCACGAGCGGTCCGCTCAATCTGCCCGCACCGCGCGAAATCTTCTTCCTGTTCCACCCGCCACCGCCGCCGCATCGTCCGCCGCCGCCGCGCACCGTCTTCATCCCACCGACCCAGCCGGCCGCACCGGTCTTCCGCGCCATCGCGCCGCTGCCGCCCGATGTGCCCACCGACGCCAAGGGCCTCGCGCTGTCGCTGTTCGGCTGCACCCCCGAGAATCTCGCCGACTTAACGCCTGAGCAGCGCATGCATTGCTCCGGCACGCCCGTCATGACGTCGTTTGGCAGCAGTTTCGACACCCCCTTGCAGGAGCATGCGTTGCAAGCCACACGCTGGCGCGCCGCCGTTGCTGAGCGCAACACGCCGCTCTCGGTACCTTGCATCACGGTTTCAAAAGACGATTTGCCCGGGTCGAGCGCCGGTCCTGGCCGCAGCGGCAACAGGATTATGATCGATCCGCTATGCCAGCTGCTGCAAACTGTTGACAGCCCCTGACGATGTTCAGCGCGTCGGCGCCACGTCGTACAGGCTGACGACCGAAATCGCATGGCCCGTCGCGTCGGCGATCTCGATCTGCTTGTGATCGAAATCGTGATCGTCGGGGTTATCGCGTATCAGATCACGCACCGACTGCATCGCTGCCTCGCGCGCGTCCTGAGCCGTGTCGAAGACATAAGCCTCCGGATCGCGGATCAGGTCCTCGCCGTCACGAACGTTGATGTAGAAGTGTGCCATTGCGCTTTCCTCGTGCCTTTAGAGAACGGGGCGCCACGCCCTATGTTCCGCACACCGGGGCAGGCAATTTCACGCAGCCCATGCAACGCCATGCCCTGCCGGAAGAATAAGCCCGTTCGCCGCACACACGGTCACACCCGCGACGGCCCCGCTCTGTTGCGAACGAGACGCAAAACACGAATAAACTATAACAAAATCAGATAGTTACAAAATAATGATGATTATTTGATGACAAGGCTTGTAATTTGATGAGATCATGATGATTATCAGGTCAAGGGTCACTCATAGACCCGAGACATAAGGAGCAAGATCACATGAGCAAGATTGGAGTGGGCATCGGCGAGGATTTCCCGGTCGACGACCCCCGCGAAGACGCCCCCCGCGACGAGCGCGCTGGTCGGCCCGGCGATGACGCCGGCTACGAGGCCCGCCGCGAAGCCCATCGCAAATGGCATGAGGCGCGCCGCGAGTGGAAGCGCCAATGGCGCGACGAATGGCGGACCCGCCGCAGCGAATTCCGCAGCCGGTTCAAGGACAGCTATTACGATGGCCACGCCCGCCCCTATATGGGCTTCGGCCACCCCTTCGCCTTCGGCCCGCACATGCTGTGGCGTGCCGTCGCCGTCGTGGCGGCGATCGCGGCGATCGTCTTCCTGTTCAGCCACATCTACATCGTTCTCGGCGCGCTGGTCGTCGCGGCATTGGTCGCCGCCGCCTGGCATCGCGGCTTCGACCCGTTCGACCTGCCGTCGCATCGCTACGATCGTCATGATCGCCGCGACGACCGCGAGCCGCCGCGTCCGCAACCCCCGGCCAGCGAACCCCCGCGCGACTCCGCGCACTAAACACGAATCGAAGGACGACAGAACAATGCACAGACACAGACACCGCCGCTTCCATGGCGCCGCCGCCGAGGCGATGCGCGCCGCGGCCGACGCGATGGAAACGCCCGAGCGCACCACCACCCGCGTCCAGCTCGAAATGCCGCCCCAGGCGATGGAGCGCCTGCAGCGCCTCAAGGACAAGACCGAAGCCGCTTCCTATGCCGAGGTCATCCGCAACGCCTTGCGCGTCTTCGAGGCCCTGGTTCAGGAGCACGAGGCCGGCGCGGAATTCTCCCTGAAGCGCGCGAACGGCGAAACCGTCGCGTATAAGATCTTCATGTGAGGCCACGATGAGCGTCGCTGAACAAAAATCGCCCGGCGCCATGGCGCAGATCGCGCTGTTCCTGTCGCGCAAGGGCCGCCCCGTCTGGAATCTCACGATTGCCGACAAGCGTCTCGTCACGCCGCACATGATGCGCGTGACATTTCGCGGCGCCGACCTGAACGAGTTCGCCTGGAAGCGCGGCCAGGACTTTGTGCTGGAGTTGCCGCTGCCCGGCGGCGCCATTGCCCGGCGGCACTACACGATCCGCGATCTCGATCCCAAGGCGAAGACGCTCGCCATCGACTTCGTGTTGCACGGCCAGAGCCCGGCGGGCGACTGGGTGCGCGCCGCTTCGCCCGGCGACACCATCGCTGCCGTCGGCCCGCGCGGCCACACATATATACAGGAAGCCGATTGGCACCTGTTCGTCGGCGACGAGACCTGCATCCCCGGCATCGCCGCGATGCTCGAAGGACTGCCGCGCGGCGAGAAGGCCTTCGCCTTCCTCGAGATCGCGGATGACAACGAGCGCCAGCCCATCACCACCGACGCCCCCATCGTCTGGCTGAGCCGCAACGGCGCCCCCGCCGGCCCCAACCGCATCCTCTACGATGCGGTCGAGGCTTTCGCGTTCCCGCCCGGCCGCGGCCACGCCTATGTCATCGGCGAGACGAGCACCGTCCGCGCCATCCGCCAGCGCCTGATCGCGCGCGGCCTGGCCAAGGACCAGACCTCTGCAGAGGGTTATTGGCGCCCCGGCCGCATCGGCGGACACGATCACGCGTAGCGCCATCACGCAGTGCTTAAATCAAAACACGGCTGTCATCCCCGGCGAGCATGGCGTAGCCATGCGAGGGAAGGGGACCCAGGCCTTTCCACCGTCACGGTCTTGCCGTTAAAAACGTATCTTAATCCCACGCCGAGCATCGCACCGTTTCACCACCTGGGTCCCCTTCCCCTCGCTTCGCTCGGCCGGGGATGACAGTTGAGTTTTGATGATTGCACTTGACCAGGAGCGCACGAACGTAAGATGCCGCTGAAATTCGTCTCCTGCCCATCACCCAATCACGACGAACGCACCCCCGGCGTTCCGGTCGACATCCTCGTCCTCCATTACACCGGCATGCAGACCGCCGACGAAGCTCTGGCGCGCCTCTGCGACCCGGAAGCGAAAGTCTCCGCCCATTACACCATCGGCCGCGACGGCCGCGTCTTCGTCCACGTCCCCGAAGACCGCCGCGCCTGGCACGCCGGCGTCTCCTGGTGGGCCGGCGCGAGCAACATCAACGCGCGCTCCATCGGGATCGAGCTCGTCAACCCCGGCCACGAATTCGGCTACATCGACTTCGCGCCGGCGCAGATCGCCGCGCTGATGGATCTGGCGCAAGCCATCCTCGCCCGTCATCCAATTCCCGCGGCGCGCGTCCTCGGCCACTCCGACGTCGCCCCCGCCCGCAAGGAGGACCCCGGCGAGCGCTTCCCCTGGCAACAGCTCGCCGAATTCGGGGTTGGTCTGTGGCCAAAAGGGCAGGGTGCTGGCGAAGCACCGCCGGAAGCATTGTCGCGCTTCGGCTACGGTCTTCCTCCGCACACGGACGTTCCGCTCGGCGCCGTCGTCACCGCCTTCCAGCGCCATTTCCGCCCCGCCGAAGTGAACGGCATCTGGGACGGCGAATGCGCCGCCGCCCTCGCCGCTTTGCTGGCGCCTCAAGCGGTCGCTTGACCGCAGTCGGCGAGCACCGCCGCAATCGTCCGCCGCATGTTCGCCGCGATCGCGCCATCGCTCGCCCGGTAATAAGCGAGCCCGATCGTCCCGACCGACAGCGCCCAGCCGCGTCCGCGCGCCCAGCTCGCATCGTCCGGCATTAGCACCGCGCGAAACGCATCCCGCTCCGCGCCGGCGAACAGGCTCCACGCCGCGATCAGGTCGCAAGCCGGATCGCCCGCCGCCAGGCCGCCGAAATCGATCACCGCGCTCAGCCGCCCCTCCACCATCAGCAGATTGCCCGCGCTGAGATCGCCATGAATCCACACCGGTGCTCCCTCCCAAGCCGGCGCGTTCAATCCCGCCTCCCAGATTGCCGTCAGCGCTGCTGCATCGAACACATCGCTGAGCGCTGCAATCGCTTCGCGCGTGGCGCCATCGCGCGTCGCCAGCGGCATGCCGCGGCCGAAATTGTGCCGCCCCGGCCGCGGCCCATCCCGTGCATCGATCCGGCGCAACGCCGCGATGAAACCGCCAAGATCGCGCGCCAGATCCTCCGTGCACTGCGCCGGCGTTTCGCCCTCCAGCCAGCGATAGACCGACCACGGCCACGGATAGCCTTCGCCCGGCGCGCCCAATGCCAGCGGCGTCGGAATGGCAAGCGGCAGCGGGGGTGCCAGCGCCGGCAGGAAGCGCTGCTCCTTCTCCACTTGCTTGACCGCCTCGGGCCGGCGCGGCAACCGCACCGACAGCGATGGCCCCAGCCGATAGATCGCGTGATCCGTCCCCGATAGCGCAATCGCCGCGACCGGCAGATGCGCCCATTGCGGAAATTGCGCTGCCACCAGCCGCTCCACCAGCACCGCGTCGACCTCGATTTCGTCGGCATGCAATCTAGAGAGCGGCATGACGGCCACCGTAATAGCGCCGCAGCAGCGCCGCCGCGAAACCGAGCGGCAGCAATCCCACCAGCAAAATGCGCGACAGCGCCACGCCTTCCGCCGCCAGCCCCGCCGCGATCAGCAGCGCGCAGACGCAGCCCAGATCCCATCCCGCTTCCGCCGCCAGCTGGAAGCGCAAAGGGCAGGGCGACGCCTTGGCCAGATTGTAGCTCGCCGTCGACGCCGGCAGCATCAGCGAACCGAGCAGCGCGCCGAACGCGTTGGCTCCCACCGCGAACCATGGCGAACCCAGGCTCATCGATCGCAACAGCACGATCGTCGCCAACCCCGTATAGGCCACGATCACCGCGCGCCGCCCATGTCCCGCATCGACATGCCGCCCGAGCACCAGCCCGAACAGCGCGCCGAACAATCCCGCCAGCGCCATCGCTCCGCCATAAGCCGCGAAGCTCTCGCCCAGCGTCACGAACAGCGCGATCTGCCACGCATAGAGAAAGCACGCATCGAACCAGCCATCCGCCGCGCCCAGCGCCGTGCCCAGCGCCGCCGCGCGCAACGCACCCGGCGCCGTGCGCGCAACAGCGACATTCGGCACGCCGAACAGCGGCAATGCCGACAGCGCCTGGACCGCGCCGACGCAAGCGAACATCCACCGCGGCCCGAGCGTCACCAGCGCCCACGCACCCAGCAGCGGTGCGACAATCGCGGCGCCCGCGACCAGCGCCTCGCGCGCCGCGATCTGGTGGCCGCGATGCTCCGCGTCGCCCAGCGCCGCGAAATACGCATTGTAGGTCGGCCAGTAGAAAATCCCGCCCACCGCCGAGGCGGCGCACAGCAGCGTCAGCGCGCCGCCGACACCGTGCACCTCCGCCAGCAGCGGATATTGCACCGCCATGGCGACCGTCCCCGCGATCAGCAGCGGCTTCAATCCCCAGCGCCGCGCCAAAGGCAGGATCAGCGGCCTGAGCGCGAACCGCGCGGTCAGGATCGCCGCCATCGTGCACAGCGTCAGCGGCACCGAAACGCCGGCGCGGATCAGGAAAACGAGAAGAAAGACGCCGCCACCGCTCTGGGCGAGCGCTTCGATACCGGTATGCAGATTGACGCGATTGATCGCGTCATTGCGCAGGAATGCCATGAGGTCCCCGACAGGAATATGAGAATGGAATGGAAAAGGATTCGCGTCCGGCTAGCGGCGCCGGTCACGCGAGAGGCGGCACCGCCGCTACGAAATAATTCCACCCATCGGGGTCATCCTTGATCGATGCGAACCATCGATCCCCAAGCATGACGCCGCGACGCCGCGCCTGTCAATCGCAGGCCGGCGTCGCGGCGTGTCTCTCAGGTCACTGTGGGGAGGTCAGACTTTTACCTCGCCATGGTCCTCGCCTTGCCAGTATTTCACCCGATCCGCCTTCACATGGATCATCGCGAGCCCCGGTGTATCCACGCCGTCCTTGAACCAGGCTTCGAGGTCCGGCACCCAGTGCTTCGCCATCTGCGCGCGGTCGCGCACCAATTCGGCTTTGCCGCTCACCGAGATATAGAGCGATTTGCCCAGCACCGGATTGTGCGTATAGGCGAGGTTGACCTCGGGCCGCGCCTGGATGTCGCCGACCAGTTCCGCCTTCTCCTCGGTGAAGAAATAGGAATCGCCGTCATAATCGACATCGCGATTGTTGCTCATCGGGCGCGATTCCAGCGCGCCGGTCGTCAGCATGCAGATGTCGACGGTCCGCATGGCGTCGCTGATGTCTTTCAATCCGAGTTTGCTCATCGTCCGTTTCTCCTGTGGCGAAGCGCTAACTCGGCAAATCGCGAAAAGTTGCCGCCGGCGCAGACCCGCCATGCGCCGCCGGGGCTGTCGCTACGCGCGCCGCCTGCTAGCCTCGCCGCATGAAAACCATCGGCATCCTCGGCGGCATGAGCTGGGAATCTTCCTCCGTCTACTACCAGCTCCTCAACCGCGAAGTGCAGAAGCGTCTGGGCGGCGTGCACTCGGCGAAACTGCTGCTCTACTCCTTCGACTTCGACGAGATGTCGGTGCTGCAGCGCGCCGGACGCTGGGACGAGGCCAATGCCCGCATGGCCGCCGTCGCGTCCGACCTCGCCGGCGCCGGCGCCGATTTCCTCGTCATCGCCTGCAACACCATGCATTGCGCGACGCCCGACATGGCCAGGGCCGTCTCGCTGCCGCTGCTCCACATCGCCGATCCGCTCGGCGCCGCGATAAAGCGCGCCGGCATGCGCCGTATCGGTCTGCTCGGCTCGCAATATACGATGGAGCAGGACGGCGTCATCCGCGGCCGCCTGCGCGACGCCTATGACATCGAGGTCCTCACGCCCGGCGGCGACGACGCGGCCGAAGTCAGCCGCGTGATCTACGAGGAGCTGGTGCGCGGCCAGTTCCTCGACACGTCGCGCGCCGCCTATCGCGGCATCATCGCCCGGCTGATCGCGCGCGGCGCGCAAGGCATCGTGCTCGGCTGCACCGAATTGCCGCTTCTGGTGAAGCCGGAAGACTCCTCCGTGCCGCTGTTCGACACCACCACGCTGCACGCGATGGCGGCCGTCGATTACGCGCTGGCGGATTAGCGCAGCTCGGCGCGATGCTCCTGGCGGTCCGCGATGCGCAGGCCGGGCACGCCGAACTTGTCGACCGCGCGTTGCCACGACAGGAACTCTTCAACCGTCAGCGCATAGCGCTGGCACGCCGCTTCGAGGCTGAGCGCGCCGCCGCGCACCGCCGCCACCACCAGGGCCTTGCGCCGCGGCATCCAGCGCAGGGTTCCGGCCGGCGGAAGCTCGGCGAGCAGCGGCGCCTGCGCCTGGTGCGGATTGTCGTCATTGCCCGGAACTCGCCCGTCACGGCCCATCGTCGCCTCGCTTTGCGTTGGTTGCGTGCAGAGAGTCCGGGGACGGCGCGTCCGTTCCGCGCCGCGCCGCAATCGCGTTAACGGCGCGCAAACCGGATCGCTAAAACTGTGCTTCTGTCCTTCGCGCCCGCTCTGCGCTATACCGCCCGCGCGTCAGATGGCCGGATGACCGCCCGCCTCCGCTTCGCTATGGCGTGGCAAGCTCTTATGGGCGAAGCCACGCCGTAGCGGAGCGAAGGCGGGAGGAAAGTCCGGGCTCCACGGAGACACGGTGCCGGATAACGACCGGCGGGGGCGACCCCAGGGACAGCGCCACAGAAATGACACCGCTAACCCGCGCGAGCGGAAGCAAGGTTGAAATGGTGCGGTAAGAGCGCACCGCGTTCCTGGCAACAGGAGCGGCAAGGCAAGCCCCACCGGGAGCAAGACCAAATAGGGACGGCACGTAATCCGTTTCCGGATAGCCGTCCGGGTAGGTCGCGAGAGGTGCGTGGCGACACGCATCCCAGAGGAATGGTCATCCCTTCCGCAAGGAAGGACAGAACCCGGCTTACAGGCCATCTGACGTTTGATTTCAAGCGCAATACCCAAACCCAAAATCACCCTCTCCCCCCTTCCAGGGGAGAGGGCAGGGTGAGGGGGTGCTTGCAGCGGAGAACCTATTTGGAGATGACGCGTTTGCGTTTCCGCCAACCAATCTGTCATTCCCGCGAATGCGGGAATCCAGAGCTTATCAAGCGGCACACTGGATGCCCGCCTACGCGGGCATGACAAGGGGCCAAGCGCAACCTCCCCAAACACTCATCCGATCCTTGCCACCGTCCCTTTATCCCGCGCGCCGCCGAAATACTTCGCCAGCGCCGCATCGAACACGTCGCCTGCCGCCGCCGCATCGAACAGCGTCATCGACGAATGGAATTTCATATCGTCCGGCGATCCGAAAATCTGGCGCACACTGCGTCCCTCGACCTCCAGCACCGCCTGCGTCCCCTCCCGCAGCCGCGCCCCCAGCACCGGATGCGCCAGATAGGCGCGTGCCTCGTCCCGCGACGCGATCGCATAGCGCACCGCCATCGCGCTCGATCCCAGTCCAGCGATTTGCGGAAACACGAACCACATCCAGTGGCTTTGCTTGCGCCCGGCGCGCAATTCCGCGCGCACGCGGTCGATCACCGGCGCTTGCGCGTCGACAAAGCGTTGCAGCTCGAAAGGATCGTCCATCGCCGGCGAGCATAACACCCGCCCGCCTATGTCGCCTCGAAATACGTCCCGCGATCCAGGATCGCCTGATCGACATTCGTGAATCGCACCGGCAACGCGTCGGCGTTCTGCCAGTCCGGCCCCGCCTGCAATTGATAATGGCAATGCGGCGCGTTCGTGTCGCCCGAATGGCCGAGCCTGCCGAGGGCCTGCCCCTGCTTCACCGCGTCGCCCGCCTTCACCAGCAGCGAGCCCGCCATGAAATGCGCGATCATGCTGAACTCGTCACGACCGTGATCGATCACGACGTGATTGCCCGGATCGCCGCCGCCCTGCTTGACAAACTCCGGCGCGAAGAACGCGGGATCGCTTGCGTCGCCCACCGGTTGATCCGGCCGGTCGCCGCGTGCGCGCACCACCACGCCATCCGCCGGCGCGATCAGCGTGCGTCCGAAGCCGGGATAATCGGTGTTCGTCTTGCCGTCGCCCGGCGCCTGCACCGACCACGCCGCATCGAGCCCCATCGCATCGAGCGCAAATGCGCCGCTGCGATTGCGATGCCCGCCATTCGTCGCGCCGCCCTGCAGCACGATGCCCTTGCCGCGAAACGGAAACACCAGCGCCGTTTTCTGCACATAGGTCTCGATCGCCACGGTGAGCGCCGCCGTGCTGCGCCCGCCCTTCGCGTCCTCCGCCGCGACCGCAATCCGCATCGCATCGACGCCCAGCGCCACCGGCTCGGTCTGGCGCAGCCTTATCAGGAACGGCCAGTAAATCGGCGTCGGCGACGCGCTGCCGTCGTTCAGCGCCGGCGCAAATCCGGTGTGATAGGTCAGCGGCGCGAAGCCGGCGGCGGGATATTGCGTCGTCCGCACCACCGCGCCTGCTTTCAGCAACTCCACCGTCATCGCCGCCGGCGTTAGCGCCTCGGGCGACGCGCTCTGCACGATCAACGAGAAGATCCAGCTCTCGGTGTTCTCATGGCCGCGATCTGCGGTCTTGAACACCCGCGTCGGCCGCGGGATCAATTCGAAACGCGGAGCGACACCCGCCGCCCGCACCGGCACGGATGCCGCCAGCGCCACCAGCGCCGCCGACCCGATCAACCCGCGCCGCGACAATCCAAACTCTCGTTGCTGTGCCATCCCCGTGCCCCTCGATGCTCACGGACGAAGTTGGTGCGCCGCCCACCGCGATCCAAGGCCGCTCAAGCAATGGTGATAGGCTCTCGAAACATCCGTACACGGATCATATGGTCTGCAGCGCTGACAATTCGTCAGAAATATTTCCGGTTGTACCCCTTGAATACTAGTCTTTAATTCCCATTTTTGGGGATTAACCTGCTGAAAAGGCTAGACTATGTCTCATACCGAAATACAACCTGAACCCGAAATATCTGCGCAAAACGGCGGCGAAGGCCGCGACCTGGTGCTCTCCGGCGTCGTGTTGCCGCCATCCGAAGCGCCGCCGCTGCTGCACGCCCATCTCGCGCCGCGCCGCGCGCCGGCGGATCTCGATCTTCCCGCCTGCATGCCCACCAAGCGCCGTCCCGAGCTGAAGTTCGAGGACGATACCGAGACCATGCTCAACGAGATGATCGGCGACTGCCAGTTCCTGATGCGCGAGGTCGCCTATCGCTGCATCGCGCAGGCGTCCGATCCCGCCGACCGTCTCGAATTTCTCGGCCATGCGCTGAACTGCGCCGTCGTCGGCACCAAGATCGCCGACAGCATCGCGCGGCTGCGCGCCGCCCCGCTCGATGAGGACCGCAAACTGGCGATCGTACTGGAGACCAACCGCCTCCAGGGCGACCCGGCGGGCAAATCCGTCAAACAATGATCAAGATGTTGCGTCCGGACGACATCTGGCAGCCAAAGCTTGGAGCACCCAACGGCAACCGCAATGCCCGCAAGCATGGCCGCCGCGACACGGAGGCGATGGCCCTGCGCCACCGCATCGCGCAATTGCGCCGCCGCGCCAAAGCCCTGCTGGCGCGCGCCGGCGACGAGATCGCCAAGCGCCAGGCGCCTACCAATAGCCGGCCATCAACTCCCGCGCCCATTCCGGCTCACGCACTTCACCGCGCGGCAGAAACCCCGTCATGACCGGCTTGATGTCGAGTACCGGCGTGCCGGCGATCGCGTCGAGACCGCGCACCGTGAGCGACAGCCCATCGACGGCGACGAGCTTGCACACCGTCACACCGATCCGGTTCGGCCGTCCCTTGCCGCGCTGCGCGAAGATACCGACCAGCGGCCAATCCTTTCGCCCGCGAGGATGCCGCGCCCCGGTATTGATCTCGCCATCGGGCACCTGGTTGAAGTGGAACACGACCTCGATATGCGAGAACGCATCGAGGCTCGCCGTCGCATCGGCTTTGAACTGCGCCGCGTCGAGTTCGATCGTCGCCTGGACGCTGTCCCAATCGTCATCGATCGGCTCGGCGCGTCCGCCGCGCACGAAGCCGATGGGTTTGAGGGTGATCGTGTTGTTCATGGGGTCGTCCGCCTTGTCTTCGCTTGCGACATGCTCCTGCTCACCGCCAAGCGCCAATGCTTTCTCGTCATGAGCCGGAAGCCCGCGCTGCATACGAAAACACTGACCCTCATCCTGAGCCTGTCGAAGGATGGCAACCCGCACCGCCGGTGCAGTCATCCTTCGACAAGCTCAAGATGAGGTGACGGGAGATTTCGCGAAAAGAAAAGGGCATCGGCCACAACCCCACCGCGAGCGCATTTATTCCCAACCGAATCACTAGGACCGAATTCCAACCCCCGCCGTTAACCTCCTGTTAACGCCGGTAACCGCAATCTTTACGTGTTGCGGCTTTGTTCCGCGACCACCACGGCTAGATGACTCGATTCCATAGGTAGATGCCCCAAGTACCTCATTTAACTACGTTATTTGATTGACCGGGCGTTTCATCCCATGCTATCCCAGACTGTCCCAGGGGCTTGTCTGACGCCATAATGGCCGTCGCGCCCTAAGCCCCCTCTGGACGCTGGGGGATGCCCGTTTCATGACCGGTCTGCCGTTCCTTTCGACGGTACTGGGGTCGCTCGATAGCAAAGGGCGCGTGTGCATCCCCGCGCCGTTCCGTCAGGTGCTGGCGGCGCAGAATACGGCTGGCGTTTACATCTACCCGTCCTTCGTCGACGCCTCGCTGGAAGGCTTCGGTCAGGATGCGATCGACGCGCTCACCGCGCGCCTCGCCGCGCTCGACCCGTTCCTCTCGCCGGCGCATGACGACATGGCGATGGCAATCGTCGCGCGCACCCAACTGCTGCCAGCCGACGATGGCGGCCGCGTCCGTCTCCCCGACGCGATGATCGCGCATGCCGGTTTGAAAGACCGCGTCGCCTTCGTCGGCATGGGCCAGAAGTTCAAGATCTGGGACGCCGAAGCCTACGCCGCCGTGGAAGCCGAAAGCGTCGCGCGGATGAAAGCGAAGTTCGAAGCCGCCAAGCTCGCGGGCGGTGGCGCATGAGCGGTCATGTCCCCGTGATGCTCGCCGAGGTCCTCGCCAGCTTGCAGCCGCGCGATGGCGAGCACTATGTCGATGGCACCTTCGGCGGCGGCGGTTACACCCGCGCCATCCTCGAAGCCGCCGATTGCCGCGTCCTCGGTATCGACCGTGACCCCGACGCCATCGCGCGCGGCGAAGCGCTGGTCAAGCATTTCGCCGGCCGCCTCACGCTGGTCCATGGCGAGTTCTCGCATCTCGAATCCTACCTCGCCGGCGCGCGCACCGACGGCATCGTGCTCGACCTCGGCGTCTCGTCGTTCCAGTTCGACGAGCCGCATCGCGGTTTCTCGTTCCGCGAGGACGGCCCGCTCGACATGCGCATGAGCCGTGACGGCGAATCCGCCGCCGACTTCGTCAACAACGCCGACGAGAAGACGCTTGCCGACGTGATCTTCCGCCTCGGCGAGGAGCGCAATTCGCGCCGCATCGCCCGCGCCATCGTCGCCGCGCGCCCCGTCACCGGCACCGCGCAGCTCGCCGCCATCGTGAAAGAGGCGCAAGGCCCCGCCGCCGCGCGCTTCCCGATCCATCCCGCGACTCGCACCTTCCAGGCGCTGCGCATCCATGTGAACGACGAGCTCGGCGAGCTCGAGCGCGGCCTCGTCGCCGCCTCGAACGCGCTCGCCGCCAACGGCCGTCTCGTCGTCGTCTCGTTCCATTCGCTCGAAGACCGCATGGTCAAGCGCTTCCTCAGCGCGCGCAGCACCTCGGCGCCGAACGCCTCGCGCCACGCGCCCGTCACGAGCCGCGCACAGGATGCCGCGTTCCGCCTGCTTGCCTCGCAAGCCCCATCCGACAGTGAAGTGCATGCCAATCCCCGCGCGCGGTCCGCCCGTCTTCGCGCGGCGCAACGTCTCGCGGCCTAGGAGTTCGTCATGGTTCGAGTGCTCAACACCCTCTGCGTCGCTCTCGTGGGATTGTCGATCCTTGCGCTCTATCACGTCTCCGAGCGCACCCGCGTCGCGAATGTCGAGCTCCGTCAGGTCGAAAGCCAGATTGTCCACGAGCAGGCCGCGATGAGCGTCTTGCAGACCGAATGGGAAAGCGTCGCCGGCCCGGAGCAGGTCGAGGCGCTGGCGCAGGCCCATCTCGGCCTCACCGGGACGCCGGCGGTGCAGCTCTCCTCCTTCGAACTCCTGCCGCGCCGCGGCGAGGATCCGGCGCCGCTGACCAGCGCCCCGATCCGCCAGGCCAACGTCCAGGCGCCCGACACGACGTCGACCCAACCCGGACTCTAATCGAATGAAGCAGGAAGGCCCGACGATCTATCAGCGGCGCATCGTGATCGGTGCGGCCCTGTGCGTTGCGGCCTTCGTCGTCGTCGGCGTGCAGCTGGTGAAGGTCACGCTGCTGCGCACCAGTCACGGCCCCGTCATCGCTGCGCATATTGCTGCCGCCCGCGCCGATCTCGTCGACCGCAATGGCGAGCTCCTCGCCCGCGACCTGCCGGTGATGGATCTCTATGCCAAGCCGCAGGCGCTGTCCGATCTCGACGGCGCCGCCGCCGATCTCGCCCGCGTCACCGGCGCGAACCTCGCGCGACTGAAAGCCGGCTTCCACAACGCCAAGGACCCTTACGTCCTCATCGCGCGCCAGCTGACGCCCGACGTGCAGGACAAGGTCATGCATCTGGGCCTGCCGGGCCTCGAGTTCGAACCCAGCGCCAAGCGCTACTACCCGCAGGGCCGCGCCACCGCGCAGCTTCTCGGCGTCACCGATCCCGACGGCAACGGCCAGTCCGGCCTCGAAGGCGGCCTCGACAAGCCGCTGCGCACCACCACCGACAAGCCGGTCCAGACCTCCATCGACATGCGCGTGCAATATATCCTCGCCAGCGAGGTCGAGGCGGCGCGCGAGACCTTCCACGCCATCAAAGCCGGCGGCGTGGTGATGGACGTCAACACCGGCGAAGTCCTCGCCATGGTGTCGGTGCCGAACTTCGATCCCAACTACCGCCACTTCACCGGCGACGACAGCGACAAGAACATCATGGCGGGCGATCGCTATGAGCTCGGCTCGGTGTTCAAGGTTCTGACCTTCGCGCTCGCCATGGAAGACCACACCACGACGCCGGACGAGGTCTTCCCCATCGGCAACGGCTACAAGATCGGCAAGTTCACAATCCACGAAGCCGAGCGCATGCCGGCCACCTACACCGCGCGCGAAATCCTCGCCCATTCCTCCAACATCGGCACCGCCCAGATCGCGCTGCGCTCCGGCGGCGAGCGCCAGCGCGAATTCCTCGAAAGCCTCGGCGTGCTCTCCATCCGCCACACCGAGCTGCCGGAATACGCCCGGCCCATTTTCCCCGCGCCCGGCCACTGGGGCACAATTGAAACCGCCACCATCGGCTTCGGCCACGGCATCTCCGTCGCGCCGCTGTCCTATATTGCTGCCGCCGCGGTGGTGGTGAATGGCGGCCGCGCCATCGCACCGACCTTCCTCAAGCACCCCGCCGACGCCCGCGGCGCCCAGATCCTGAAACCCGAGACCAGCGACAAGATGCGCGACCTGCTGCGCTACGTCGTCACCAACGGCACCGGCCGCAAGGCCGACATCCCCGGCTATGAAGTCGGCGGCAAGACCGGTTCCGCCGAGAAGCCCCGCGACCACGGCGTCGGCTACCAGGCACACGTTCTGGTAACCTCGTTTTTCGCGGCGTTCCCGATCCACAACCCGCGCTACATCGTCTTCGTGCTGCTCGACACGCCGCACGGCACCAAGGAAACCGGCGGGATCGCGCTGGCCGGCTCGACCGCCGCCCCGCTCGCCGGACGCGTGATTTCGCGTATTGCGCCGCTGTTGGGCGTGGCGCAAATCCCCGTCACAGTCGCCGCGCGTGAAACCCCATAATGGGACCACAATCGGAAGCCAAAATACGTTTGGGTAATATGAGTAAGAACGCCATGCAGGCGTCGGACTTCACCGGACTCGCGAGCGACAGCCGCGAGGTCAAGCCGGGTTATCTGTTCGCAGCCCTTCCGGGCACCAAGGCCAACGGTGCGGAGTTCGTGAAGGACGCCGTCGCGCGCGGTGCCGTCGCCGTGCTCGGCCGCCCGGATGTCGCGCCCGCCGCCGCCGCGCTCGGCGTGCCCTTCATCGCCGACGAGAACCCACGCCTCGGCCTCGCGCGCCACGCCGCCCGCTTCTTCGGCGCCCAGCCGAAAACCGTCGCCGCCGTCACCGGCACCAAGGGCAAGTCCTCCATCGTCGCCTTCATGCGCGAAATCTGGACCGCGCTGGGCTATCCCGCCGCCAGCCTCGGCACCGTCGGCGTCGTGACGCCGACCGGCGACATCCCGCTCAAGCACACCACGCCCGATCCGATCGAGATCCACCGCCTGTTGGCGCAGCTCAAGAAGGACGGCATCGATCATCTCGCGCTGGAAGCCTCCAGCCATGGCCTCGACCAATTCCGCCTCGACGGCGTCGAGATCGCTGCTTGCGGTTTCACCAACATCACCCGCGACCACATGGACTACCACGCGGATTTCGAGCACTACCTGCGCGCCAAGCTGAGGTTGTTCTCGGAAGTCGTCCGCGAAGGCGGCATCGCCGTCGTCAATGCCGACGCCGCGCATGCCGACCGCTTCATCGCCGCCGCCCGCCAGCACCGCTTGACCGTAATGACCGTCGGCGAAGCCGGCGAGGCCATCACGCTCCTTGGCCGTCAAGGCCGCATCGACGGCCAGACGCTCAAGCTGCGCCACACCAACCGCGACCATACCGTCGATCTCCCGCTTGCCGGCAGCTTTCAGGCCTCCAATGCTCTCGTTGCCGCCGGCCTCGTCATCGGCCTCGGCGGCGACGCCGCCAAGGTCTTCGCCGCGCTCGAACATCTCAAAGGTGCGCCCGGTCGCCTCGAGAAGGTCGCCGTCGCCGCCTCCGGCGCGCCGATCTATGTCGACTACGCCCACACCCCGGATTCGCTGGAAAAAGTCCTCACCGCGATCCGCCCGCACGTCACCGGCAAGCTACATGTGATCTTCGGCTGCGGCGGCGACCGCGACAAAGGCAAGCGTCCGCTGATGGGCGAAGCCGCGGCGAAGAACGCCGACGCCGTCATCGTCACCGACGACAACCCGCGCAGCGAAGACGCCGCCACGATCCGCCGCGAAGCCCTCGCCGGCGCGCCCGGCGCGCGCGAGATCGGTGACCGCACCACTGCGATCCACGAAGGCATCGCCGCGCTCGGCGCCGGCGACATCCTTATCATCGCCGGCAAGGGCCACGAGCCCTACCAGATCGTCGGCACTCAGACCCTGCACTTCTCCGACCGCGAAGAAGCCATCAAAGCCGCCCTCTCTCTCGGAGGGCGCGCCGCATGACCACCCTTTGGACCTCCGAGGAAGCACAAGGCGCCACGCTGGGCACACCCGGCCGCGCCTTCGAGGTGAACGGCCTCTCCATCGACACCCGCACACTCAAGCCCGGCGACCTGTTTGTCGCGCTGCAGGGCGATAGCCGCGACGGCCACGACTTCGTCAAGGCCGCGTTCAACGCCAAGGCCGGCGCCGCCCTCGTCAGCCGCGAGCCGTCCGGCCTCGGCGCCGATGCCGCGCTGCTCACCGTCGCCCACACCCAGCGCGGCCTCGAAGACCTCGCCGTCGCGGCCCGCGCCCGCTCTTCCGCCAAGATCGCCGCCGTCACCGGCAGCGCCGGCAAGACGACGACCAAAGAGCTCCTGCGCCACGCGCTTGGCGCGCTCGGCATCACGCATTGCTCGGCGGCCTCCTACAACAACCACTGGGGCGTGCCGCTCAGCCTCGCCTCGCTGCCGCGCGACGCGCAATATGGCGTGTTCGAAGTCGGCATGAACCATTTCGGCGAGTTGCGAAACCTCGTCAGCTTCGTCCGCCCCCATGTCGCGCTCATCACCACCATCGCGCCGGCGCATTTGGAATTTTTCGGCAATTGCGAAGCCATCGCCGACGCCAAGTCTGAGATCTTCGAAGGCCTCGTCCCCGGTGGCGCCGGCCTGATCCCCGCCGACAGCCCCTATGCCGACCGCCTGGTCGCCCGCGCCCGCCAGGCGCATGTCGCCCGCATCCTGACCTTCGGCGAGAAGGCCAAGAGCGACGCGCGCCTGACCTCGTACGAAGAATCCGCCGAAGGCAGCCACGTCAAAGCCGACATCTGCGGCACGCCCGTCGATTTCCGCATCGGCGCGCCGGGCAAGCATATCGCAAGCAACGCCGTCGGCGCGCTGCTGACGGTCGCGATGCTGGACGGCGACGTCCTCAACGCCGCCGCGGCGCTCAAGAACTTCACCGCCCTCAAGGGCCGCGGCGCGCGCTTCAGCGCCGGCGGGGTCGACGTGATCGACGAAAGCTACAACGCCAACACCGCTTCGATGGCCGCCGCGCTGGCGCTGCTCGGCGCCGCCAAGGGCCGCCGCATCGCCGTGCTGGGCGACATGCTGGAGATGGGCGCCGACGGTGCCGCGCATCACGCCAGCCTCGCCGCCCCGATCGAAGCCGCGCGCGCCGACCTCGTCTTCCTTAACGGACCTCAGATGAAGGCGCTGTGGGATGTCCTGCCGGCCTCGCGCCGTGGCGCCTGGGCCCAGACCTCCGCCGAGATCGCGCCGCAACTGACCGCCGCGCTCAAATCCGGCGACACAGTTCTCGTCAAAGGCTCGAACGGCAGCAAGATGTCGGTGATTGTCGATGCGCTGAAAGCGCGGGGTGCGTAGCGATGCTCTATTTCCTCTCCCATCTCACCCACACCGACCAGCTCGCCTTCTTCCGGCTGTTCAAATATCTCACCTTCCGCTCGGGCGGGGCGGTGATCACCGCGCTGATCTTCGCCTTCATCGTCAACGGCTCGCTGATCCAATGGCTCAAGGTCAAGCAGGGCAAAGGCCAGCCGATCCGCGCCGACGGCCCCGCGCGCCACATCATCGAGAAGGCCGGCACGCCGACCATGGGCGGTGTCCTGATCCTGCTGCCCTGGATCGTCTCGACGCTGCTCTGGGCCAACCTGTCCAACCAGTATGTCTGGATCGTGCTGTTCGTGACGGTCGCCTATGGCTTGCTCGGCTTCTCCGACGATTATCTGAAGGTCACCAAGCGCTCCTCCGACGGCGTCAGCGGCTATCTGCGCCTCGCGGTTGAGTTCGGCGTCGCTTTTATCGCCACCTGGTGGGTGATGCAGCTCGACGGCACCTCGCTGGTTGGCATGCTGTCGGTGCCGTTCTTCAAATCCTTCGCCATTCCGTTCGGCATCGGCTTCATCGTGGTCGGCGGCATCGTCATCGCCGGCTTCGCCAATGCGGTGAACTTCACCGACGGCCTCGACGGCCTTGCCATCGTGCCGGTGATGATCGCCGCCGCAACGTTCCTCTTGATCGCCTATCTCGTCGGCAATGTGAACTTCTCCAAATATCTCGAGCTCGTCTACGTTGCGGGCACCGGCGAGCTCATGGTGTTCCTCGCGGCGCTGGTCGGCGCCGGCCTCGGCTTCCTCTGGTACAACGCGCCGCCCGCCATGGTGTTCATGGGCGACACCGGGTCGCTGCCGCTCGGTGGCGCGCTCGGCGCCGTCGCGGTGATCGTCAAGCATGAGATCGTGCTCGCTATCGTCGGCGGCCTCTTCGTGTTCGAGACCATCTCGGTGATCGTGCAGGTCATCTCGTTCCGCACCACCGGCAAGCGCGTCTTCCGCATGGCGCCGATCCACCACCATTACGAACAGCTCGGCTGGAAAGAGCCCACCATCGTCATCCGCTTCTGGATCGTGGCGGTGGTGCTGGCGCTGGTCGGCCTCGCCACGTTGAAGCTCAGGTAGCGCATGATCCCGGCCCGCTCCTTCGCGAACACAGACGTCGGCGTCTTCGGCCTGGCGCGGACCGGCCTTGCGTCGATCCGTTCGCTGGTCGCGGGCGGCGCGCGTGTCTTCGCCTGGGACGACCGCGAGGCCTCGCGCCGCCAGGCGATCGCCGACGGTGCCATCGTCGTGCCCATCGCCGAATGGCCGTGGGACAAGCTCGCCGCGCTGGTGCTGTCGCCCGGCGTGCCGCTGACCCATCCGGTGCCGCATGACATCGTCCTCAAGGCCAAATCCGCCGGAGTCGCCGTGATCGGCGACATGGAGGTCTTCGCGCGCGAGATCGGCGCCGATCCCGCCATCCCCGGCCGCAGCCCGGTGATCGCCATCACCGGCACCAACGGCAAATCGACCACCACCGCGTTGATCGGGCACATCCTGGCCAAGAACGGCTTCGACGTGCAGGTCGGCGGCAATATCGGCAAGGCGGTGTTGGAGCTTGATCCGCCCGGCGCCAAGACGATCTATGTGCTGGAGCTTTCGTCCTACCAGATCGACCTGTCGCCCGGCCTCGTGCCTGACACGTCGATCCTCTCCAACATCACGCCCGATCACATCGACCGCCATGGCAGCCTTGAGAACTACGCCGCCGTGAAGGCACGGCTCCTGAAACAGACCTCGAAGGCTGGCGCCATCGTCATCGGCGTCGATGATGCCCAGACCGCCGCGATCTTCACCCGCCACGCCTCGAACGGCGGCCCGCCGGCCGTGCCGGTCTCGGTCGGCAAGGTGCTGGGCCGCGGCGTCTTCGTGGTCGACGGCACGCTGTACGATGCACAGGGCCAGCGTGCGACCAAGGTCATGGACCTCGCCACCGCCGCGCATCTGCCTGGCGCGCACAACTGGCAGAACGCCGCGCTCGCCTATGCCGCGACGCGGCCCTTCGCGCGCGATGCCCGCGCCGTCGCCGAAGCCATCGCCGATTTCCCCGGCCTCGCCCATCGCATGGAAGAGGTCGGCCGTCTCGGCCATGTCCGCTTCGTCAACGATTCCAAGGCGACCAATGCCGATGCCGCGGCGCGCGCGCTCGCCTGCTATTCCGACATCTTCTGGATCGCCGGCGGCCGCGCCAAGGAAGGCGGCATCGAAAGCCTGCGTCCCTTCTTCCCGCGCATCCGCAAGGCCTATCTAATTGGCGATGCCGCGGTCGATTTCGCCTATACGCTGGGTGGCAAGGTCGCCTTCACCGTCTCCCGCGACCTCGACATCGCCGTCCGCGCCGCCGCCGCCGATGCGGCGCAGTCCGGCCTGCCGTCGCCCGTCGTGCTGCTGTCGCCGGCTTGCGCCTCCTTCGACCAGTTCGCCGATTTCGAGCAGCGCGGCGACGCCTTCCGCGCCGCCGTTGCCGCGCTGCGCGCTCATCCCGAACGGGTGGCGTCATGAACAGTCGCGCCGACCGCAGCACCTATGCGAGCTGGTGGTGGACCGTCGACCGCGTCGCGCTGCTGCTGATGCTGGCTCTGATCACCATCGGCCTCGTTCTCGCCTTCGCCGCCAGCCCCGCCGCGACCGGCACCACGATGCTCGCCGGCGATTTCCGCTACACCGCCAAGCAGATCGTTTACGCGATTATCGCCGCCGGCATCCTCGCCGGCACGTCGGTGCTGTCGCTGCAGCAGCTCAAGGTCGCCGCCGCCATCGTTTTCGCCACGGCATTGATCTGTTCCGGCCTGGTGCTCGTCGTCGGCAACGAGGTGTTGGGCGCCACGCGCTCCATCGATCTCGGCCTGTTCTCCCTGCAGCCATCGGAATTCCTCAAGCCCGGTTTCGCGGTGCTCGCCGCCGCGATCATTGCCGACAAGCAGAACCTGAAACTGCCCAAGCCGCTTATCACGCTGCTGCTGATCCTGCCCGCCATCGCGATCCTGCTGCGCCAGCCCGATGTCGGGCAGACCACGCTGCTGCTTGCGCTGTGGGCCGCGCTGCTGTTCTTCTCCGGCGCGCCGTTGCGCTGGATGGGCATGCTGGGCGGCGGCATGGCGTTCCTCGCCGTCGCGGCCTACACCCTGTTCCCGCACGTCCATCACCGCATCGAGCAGTATTTCAACCCGAGCGATCCGGGCGGCCAAGCCAGCCTCGCGCTGAAGGCCTTCGCGCATGGCGGGTTGCTCGGCGTCGGCCCCGGCGTCGGCTCGATCAAATACCGTATCCCCGAAGCGAACTCCGACTTCGTCTTCGCCGTCGCTGGCGAGGAGTTCGGCCTCATCCTGTGCGGCGTCATCGCTATCCTGTTCTGCCTGCTCACCGTGCGCCTGCTGCTACGCGCCGCCGAGCAGCGCGACCGCTTCTCCCAACTCGCCGGCGCCGGCCTCGCCACCGTCACCGCGCTCCAGGCGTTCATCAACATGGGCGTCGCGGTCAGCCTGCTGCCGGCCAAGGGCATGACGCTGCCCTTCATCTCCTATGGCGGCTCGTCGCTGTTCGCCGTCGCGCTGACCATGGGTTTCGCGCTTGCCGTCACGCGCCAGCGCCCGCAGACCGGCCAGCGCGAGCAGTCCATGTTCCAGATGGTGGGCGCGCGCGCATGACCACCTATGTGCTCTCCGCCGGCGGCACCGCCGGCCATCTCTATCCCGCCCAGGCGCTGGCCGGCGAGCTGCAGCGCCGTGGCAAGACTGTGGTCGTGATGACCGACGCGCGCTTCAAGAACTATGCGACGGCGTTCCCGAATGTGCGGATCGAGACCGTGCCGTCCGCCGCGTTCTCCGACCGCTCGATCCTCGGCCTGATCGCCGCGCCGTTCGAGATCGCCGGCGGTCTCGTCATGTCGACCATCAAGCTGGCGCGCATCAAGCCCGCCGCCGTGATCGGCTTTGGCGGCTACCCGTCGGTCCCTGTGATGGTCGCCGCGATCCTGACCCGCATCCCCACCGCCATCGTCGCACCGGACGCGCTGCTTGGCCGCGCCAACCGCCTCGTGATGAACCATGTGAAGCTCATCGCGGCCAACTTCCCACTGGTGCGGTTCCTGCCCAAGGACATGAAGAAGGTCGTCTACACCGGCAACCCGATGCGGCCCGAAGTGATCGCGCTCGCCGGTGCGCCCTATGACGCGCCGCAAGCCGGCGGCCCGCTGAAGCTGCTGGTGTTCGGCGGCAGCCAGGGCGCCCGCGTGTTCAGCGATCTCGTCCCCGCCGCCGCCAAATTGCTGCCGCCCGAATTGCGCGCCCGCCTCGATATCGTGCAGCAGGCCCGCACCGAGGACCTCGACGCCGCCAAAGCCGCCTATGCCGCACTCGGCGTGAAGGCCGAACTCGCGCCGTTCTTCAAGGATTTGCCGCAGCGCATGGCTGCGGCGCAGCTCGTGATCGGTCGCTCCGGCGCCGGCACCGTCAGCGAACTCGCGCTGATTGGCCGTCCCGCGATCCTCGTGCCGCTGCCGCACGCGCTCGACGACAACCAGACGCCCAATGCCGACGCGCTCGCCAATGCCGGCGGCGGCTGGCGCGTGCGCCAGGCCGAGCTGACGCCGCAGCGCCTCGCGGTGATGCTGACCGCCATCCTCGCCGCGCCGGAAGACCTCGCCAAACACGCCGCCGCCGCGCACAGCATCGCCAAGGCCGACGGCACCGAGCGTTTCGCCGACGCCGTCGAGCAGATCGCGAGGGCAGCATGAGCGCCCGCGTCACCACCCGCGTGCCGCTCAGCGTCGGCATGATTCATTTCATCGGCATCGGCGGCATCGGCATGAGCGGCATCGCCGAGATCATGCACAATCTCGGCTACAAGGTTCAGGGCTCCGACATGGCGGACAACGCCAACGTGAAGCGCCTGCGCGCCATGGGCATTCCCGTCAAGCTCGGCCATGACGAGAGCAATCTCAAGGACGTCTACGCCGTCGTCTATTCGAGCGCCGTGAAGCCCGGCAATCCGGAGTTCGACGCCGCCCGCGCCCAGAGCCTGCCGCTGGTCCGCCGCGCCGAGATGCTGGCGGAGATCATGCGCCTGCGCTCCTGCATCGCTGTCGCCGGCACCAACGGCAAGACGACGACCACGACCATGGTCGCGGCGCTGCTCGACGCCGGCGGCATCGATCCCACCGTCGTCAATGGCGGCGTGATCAATGCCTATGGCACCAACGCCCGCCTCGGCGCCGGCGAATGGGTCGTGGTCGAGGCCGATGAGAGCGACGGCACCTTCCTCAAGCTGCCGGCCACGGTGGCGGTAGTGACCAACGCCGATCCCGATCACCTCGATTTCTACGGCACCTTCGACAACATGCGTATGGCGTTCCAGCGCTTCGTCGAGAACGTGCCGTTCTACGGTTTCGCCGTGCTGTGCCTCGACCATCCCGAAGTCCAGGCCATGGTCGGCCGGATCGAGGACCGCCGTCTGATCACCTACGGCTTCAGCCCGCAGGCCGACATCCGTGCCACCAACGTTCGTTTCTCCAAGGGCGTGTCGCATTTCGACGTGGTGATCACCGACCGCCGCAAGAACACGCAAATCCGCCTCGAAGACATGTGCCTGCCGATGCCCGGCGAGCACAACGTCCAGAACGCGCTGGCCGCCATCACCGTAGCGCGCGAGCTTGGCGTATCCGACGAGACGATCCGCACCGCGCTCGCCAAATTCGCCGGTGTCGGCCGCCGCTTTACCCGCGTCGGCGAGTTCGGCGGCGCCGCCATCATCGACGACTACGCACATAACCCGTTCAAGATCGCCGCCGCGCTCAAGGCCGCGCGCCAGGCCTATTCCGGACCGGTGATCGCCATCGTCCAGCCGCACCGTTACACCCGCCTGCACGACACGTTTGAGCAATTCGCCAAATGCCTCAACGACGCCGACGTGGCGATCGTCGCGCCGGTTTATGCCGCGGGCGAGAAGCCGATCGACGGCATCAACCGCGACACCTATGCCGAGGCCCTGCGCGCCCATGGTCATCGTGACGTCCGCGTCATCGACGGCGAGGCCGATCTGCCCGCGCTGCTCGGTACGATGGAGAGCACGCTCGCCAACGGCGCCATTGTCTTTCTCGGCGCCGGTTCGATCACCGCCTGGGCCAACGGCCTCGAAGACGCGCTGAAAAAGGGGAGGGCATGATGATGACCCGTCCCTGCGACGCCCTCCCGCCGGTGCGCGGCACCTACACATCCGACGCGCCGCTGAAAGACCTCGTCTGGTTCCGCGCCGGCGGCCCCGCCGAGATCCTGTTCCGCCCCGCCGATGCCGAAGACCTCGCGACCTTCCTCGCCGCGAAGCCGGCCGACACCCGCGTCAGCGTGATCGGCGTCGGCTCGAACCTCCTGATCCGCGACGGCGGCATTCCCGGTGTCGTCGTCCGTCTGCCCGGTGCGATGGGCAAGACGGTCATCGACGGCACCCGCGTCACCGCCGGTGCTGCCGCGCTGGACGCCAATGTCGCCAAGCTCGCCGCCGACGCCGGAATTGCCGGTCTCGAATTCCTGCGCGGCATCCCGGGCACGGTCGGCGGCGCGCTGCGCATGAATGCCGGCTGCTACGGACGCGAAATCAAGGACATCTTTGTCGAAGCCACTGCCATCGATGGCAAGGGTGAGATCATCACGCTCACCGTCGCCGATATGGGGTTCGAATACCGCAAGGTCAAGGTGTCGGACGATTTGATTTTTGTCAGTGCCGTGTTCGAGGGCACACGCGACGATCCCGCCATGGTCCGCGCCCGCATGGACAAGCTCGTCGCCGACCGCGAGGCCTCGCAGCCGGTGAAGACGCGCACCGGCGGCTCGACCTTCAAGAATCCGCCGGGCCTCAAAGCCTGGCAGCTGATCGACGAAGCGGGATGCCGCGGCCTGTTGCGCGGCCAGGCGCAGGTTTCGCCGATGCATTGCAATTTCCTGATCAATATCGGCGACGCGACCGCCGCCGATATCGAAGCCCTGGGCGAGGACGTCCGCGCGCGGGTCAAGGAAAAGTCCGGCGTCACGCTGGAGTGGGAAATCAAGCGAGTGGGCGTAGCATGACCACATATAAAAGAGTGGCTGTCCTGCTCGGTGGCCGGTCCGCGGAACGCGAGGTCAGCTTGTCTTCGGGCAAGGGTTGCGCCGCCGCCCTGCGCGCCGAGGGCTTCGACGTGGTCGAGATCGATCCGGGTGAGAACCTCGCGCAGCAACTCATCGACGCCAAGCCCGATGCCGTGTTCAACGCGCTGCATGGCCGCTTCGGCGAGGACGGCACGGTGCAGGGCCTGCTCGAGCTTTACCGTATCCCCTACACCCATTCCGGCGTGCTCGCCTCGGCGCTCGCGATGCACAAGCAGCGCACCAAGGATGTCTACCGCGCCGCCGGCCTGCCGGTGGTGAACTCCATTGTCGTCGACCGCCGCGAAGCCGCGGCCCGGCACCTGATGGAGCCGCCTTATGTCGTCAAGCCCGTGAACGAAGGCTCCTCGGTTGGCGTCTTCATCATCCGCAAGGGCGACAACCGTCCGCCGGAGGCGCTCGGCAGCGACAAGTGGACCCTGTCCAACGAGATGATGGTCGAGGAATTCGTGCCGGGCCGCGAGCTCACCGTCGCGGTGATGGGCGACAAGGGTCTCGGCGTCACCGAGATCACCACCAATCTGGAATTCTACGACTACGAAGCCAAATACGCCGATGGCGGCTCGACCCATGTCCTGCCGGCCAAGGTGCCGGAGGTCGTGACGCAGCAGGCGCTCGACCTCGCCGTCCGCGCCCACGCGGCGCTGGGCTGCCGGGGCGTGTCGCGCACCGATTTTCGTTATGACGACACGGCCGGAAAGCATCGTTTGGTCCTGCTCGAGACCAACACCCAGCCCGGCATGACGCCGACCTCGCTGGTGCCGGAACAAGCGGCCTACAACGGTATGTCGTACCAGAAGCTGTGCCGCTGGATCGTGGAGGACGCCTCATGCGATCGGTGAAGATCGACCGCAAGGCGTCCCGCCCGCGCGCCAAGCCCGGCCGCGGCACGGCGCGCGCCACGCGCGCGTCGTCGGCGCCGGCTAAGCCGTTCGGCCGCCGCAAGGCGCCGTCGAACAACATCGTTGCGCGCACCTTCCGCGCCATCGGTGCCTGGTTCGCGTTCCGGCGCCCGATGCTGACGCTTGCCGCGGCGCTTCTCGTGGCCGTCCTCATCGCCGCGCTGTTCATCGGCGGATATGTCGGGCGGACCATCCACGCCGCGAACACCGCAACCACTGCCGTGTTCGACGATGCCGGATTCGGCATCTCCAAGGTCCATCTCGCCGGCAACAGCCGTACCCCGACGGCGTCGATCCTCGCGGCCCTCGGCTTCGAGCTCGGCCAGCCGATCTTCGGCGCCGATATTCAGACCGCGCGGCAAAGGTTGAAGAAGCTCGACTGGGTCGCCGAGGCGGATGTCCGCCGCCGCTATCCCGACGACATCTCCGTCCGCATCGTCGAGAAGCTGCCATTCGCGGTGTGGCAGGCGCCGGACCAAAAGCTTTGGGTGGTCGAGCGCGACGGCGGCCTGATCACCACCGAAGGTGTCGAGGAATTCCGCCATCTGCCACTGCTCGCCGGCGCCGGCGGTTCGAGCGCCGCCGAGATCGTCGACGCCGTTGCCCAGCACCGCGCCGTCTCGGCCCGCGTCAAAGCCTATCAGCGCGTCTCGGAGCGCCGCTGGAATCTCATCCTCGACGACGGTGTCGTCGTGAAGCTGCCGGAGATCGCCTGGCAGAAGGAACTGGACACGCTGGAGCGCCTTATCATCGACAAGGGCATTCTGGAACACGACGTGATCGAGATCGATCTGCGCGAAGCCAGTCAGATTTTCTTCGTGCTGAAGAGCGGCGAGAAGACAAGCCAACCGAGAGGGAATGCCGCCTGATGGGAGAGACCGTTAAATTGCGCACCGGAGGGGAAATGCCGGCCTATCGCGCCGGATTGGTCGCCGTTCTCGATGTCGGCTCGTCCAAGACCGTGTGCCTGATCGGCCGTGCCGAGCCGGGCGCGCTGCGCGTCGTGGGCGCCGCGTTGCGCGAGAGCCAGGGCATCAAGGCCGGCGCCGTCGTCCATATGGACCACGCCGAGGAATCGATCCGCGACGCCGTTGCCGCCGCCGAGAACCATGCCGATCTTCGCATCCAGAACGTCATCCTGTCGGTTAATTGCGGCCAGCCGGTCAGCGTGACCAGCCGCGCCGCGATGTCACTCGACGGCGAATTGGTGACCGATGCCCATCTGCGCGCTCTCCTGGCGGATGGCCGCTCGCGCTGCAATCTCGAAGACCACGAGCTGATCCAGACCGCCCCGACCACCTATGTCGTCGACGAGGCGCGCGGCGTGCGCCACCCGCTCGGCATGTTCTGCCAACGCCTCGGCGTTGCGATGCATGGCGTGGCGGTCAAGCCGTCGCCGCTCAACAACCTCAAGCTTGCGGTCGAGCGCTGCCATCTCAACGTCGTCGGCACCCAGTTCGCGCCCTATGCCAGCGGCATCGCCACCCTGACCGAGGACGAGAAACAGCTCGGCGCCACCGTGATCGACATGGGCGGGGGCGTCACCTCCATCGCCGTCTTCCTCGAAGGCCATCTGGTGCATGCCGACGTCGTGCCGATGGGCGGCTATCAGGTCACCTCCGACCTCGCCCGCATGCTGGCCGCCCCCCTGTCGGCGGCGGAGCGCGCCAAGACATTATATGGAGCGGCGCTGGGCGACATGGAGGCCGGTGCCGACGTGATCCCGCTCGCCCAGATGGGCGAGGACGCCGACGCCGCGATGCGCGTGCCGCGCTCGATGCTCACCCGCATCATCCAGGCCCGGCTGGAAGAGATTTTCGGCCTGGTCCAGTCGCGCCTGCGCGCCAGCGGGTACGACGTCGCCGCCGGCCGGCGCGCCGTGCTGACCGGCGGTGCCTGCCAGCTCGCCGGAGTGCGCGAGCTTGCCGGCCGCGTCCTCAACAAGCAGGTCCGGATCGGCCGGCCACAGAGCTTCCCCGGTCTGCCGGCGGCGTCGGCGAGCCCGGACTATGCGACGGCGATCGGACTCCTGATGGCGGGGGCGACGCTGCCGCCGGAGGCTTTGAACCCCGAATTGGCGCTCGAACCGCGTCAGACACGAAGCAAAGGATGGCTTGGCCGGTTGACCGGTGGGCTGTTCGAGTGATTCAACAATAACAACACGAATCAGTTGGGCATTTTGGTGTGACGACGTCGCGACAAGAAATAGCCAAGGAGACACATGATGGCGATCAACCTTAAGGCCCCTGCACTGACGGAATTGCGTCCGCGAATCACCGTGCTCGGCGTCGGCGGCGCCGGCGGCAACGCGGTCAACAACATGATCGCCGCCAAGCTCGAAGGCGTTGAGTTCGTGGTCGCCAACACCGACGCCCAGGCGCTGGCCCAGTCCCGCGCCGAACGCAAGATCCAGCTCGGCTCTAAGACCACCGAAGGCCTCGGCGCCGGCGCCTCCCCCGACGTCGGCCGGGCCGGCGCGGAAGAATCGATGGACGAGATCATGGAGCAGCTCGCCGGCTCCCACATGGTGTTCATCACCGCCGGCATGGGCGGCGGCACCGGCACCGGGGCTGCCCCCGTCATCGCCCGCGCGGTGCGCGAGATGGGCATCCTGTGCGTCGGCGTCGTGACCAAGCCCTTCATGTTCGAAGGCGACAAGCGCATGCGGGCAGCCGAGCGCGGCATCCTGGAGCTGCAGCAGTTCGTT
Organism: Rhizomicrobium sp.; assembly: GCA_036271735.1. Classification (GTDB taxonomy): domain Bacteria; phylum Pseudomonadota; class Alphaproteobacteria; order Micropepsales; family Micropepsaceae; genus Rhizomicrobium. Next base: position 182,365 of record DATAZZ010000039.1, on the reverse strand, counting down.
CATACACTGATTGTCATCCCGAACCAGAACCTGTTCCGCGTCGCCAACGACCGCACCACCTTCGCGCAGGCCTTCGCCATGGCCGACGAAGTGCTGCATGCCGGCGTGCGCGGCGTCACCGATCTGATCGTGATGCCGGGCCTGATCAACCTCGACTTCGCCGACATCAAGTCGGTCATCTCCGAGATGGGCAAGGCGATGATGGGCACCGGCGAGGCCGAGGGCGAGGATCGCGCCTCCAAGGCCGCCGACATGGCGATTTCCAATCCGCTGCTCGACGATGTCTCGATGAAAGGCGCGCGCGGCGTGCTGATCAACATCACCGGCGGTCCGGATCTTATGCTGTTCGAAGTCGAGCAGGCCGCCAACCGCATCCGGGCCGAGGTCGATCCCGATGCCAACATCATCTTCGGCAACACGATCCTGGACGACATGGAGGGTCGCATCCGCGTCTCCGTCGTCGCCACCGGCATCGATGCCGATCAGCTGCGGCTGGCGGAGAAGGTCCAGCCGCTGCGCCCGGCGATCAAGCCGGTCGCGCTGAAGCCGGAGTTGAAGCCCGAGCCGGCGCCGGTCCGCGCCGAGCCGCGTCCCAACACCTTTACTGCCGGCAATGCGGTGCATCGCCAGCACGAAGCGCTCGCCGATGAACTCGGTGCGCAGATGCCGGCGCGCATGGAATCGCCCGCCGAAGCCATGATCCTGGGCGGCGCAGACTCGCCGGCGATCTACGAGGATGTCTCCGCGTTGTCGCCTGTCGTCGCCCGTCCGGCGCAGGCACCGCAGCGCATCGAGCCGCTTCGCACGCCGGCAGTACAGCCGGAGAAGACCAGCATGTGGGGCTCTTTCCTCGGCCGCAAGAAAAAGGACGAGCCGCGCATGGAGCCGGTGCAGCAGCGCCCCGCGCCCCGCGCCACCGCTCAGCCGATGGCCCGTCCGCAGCCTGCCGCCGAAGCGCCGCGCCAGCCGGCACAAACGCTCGCCGACGATCTGTTCCCCGAAACCAAGCGCGACGAACAGTTCGAAATCCCCGCCTTCCTGCGGCGCCAGTCGAACTGACGATCGAAGCGTTGAGATGCGGGAGCCCCGTCCGGCAACGGACGGGGCTCTTTGTTTTTAGATGCGGATGTCCAGATGCCGGCCCAGCGGGATCGGCGTTTCCTGTTCGATGGCGCCGGCTTCCTGCTCGAGATCGTCGGCGGCCTTGCGCATCATCTCGACATAGCTGGGCAGCGACATGTCGTTTGCGCGGCGGCGGAATTTCTCCGCCAGCACGCGCAACTCTCCGGCTTTCGATGTGTCCAAGCGTCCCATGCAAAGAGAACGAGCGGCACGGCAACGGGTTGCTGGTTAAGATCGGTTGACCTTAAAGCGGCCGGTTTGCCGTGCATTTCTTTTGTCCGGCGACGCTCTATATTGCGGCCATGAGCACCCGCAGAACCCTGGCGCGCGAGATCGCGGCTGACGGCATCGCCCTGCATTCGGGCAAGACTGTCCATATGACGCTGTCGCCGGCCGGCGCCGGCACCGGCGTGGTCTTCCGGCGAGCCGACAAGGACAATGCGGCGATCCCGGCGCGCTATGACGCCGTCAGCGAGACCAATCTCGGCACGGTCATCGGTAGTGGCGATGTGAAAGTCGGTGTCATCGAGCATCTGATGGCCGCCGTCGCGGGCCTCGGGATCGATGACATGATCGTCACCGTGGATGGGCCCGAGCCGCCGATCCTGGACGGCGATGCGTTGAGCTATCTGAAGCTTCTCGAAGAGGCCGGTACGAAAGAACAGCCGGGCGCCAAGCACGCCATCAAGGTGACGCGGCCGGTCGAGGTCGCGATCAAGGATGCGCGCATCCGCCTGCTGCCGTCGGAGCGGCCGGAATATTCCTATGAGCTCGACTATTCCAACACCAAGGCGATCGGCAAGCAGAGCTTCATGATGACGCTGTCGCATGACAGCTTTGCCCGCGACATCGCCCCGGCCCGGACCTTCGGCTTCGTCCATGAACTGGAGTATCTCAAGAGCATCGACCGCGGCCATGGCGCGTCGCTGGACAACACGCTGGCGATCCAGGGCGACGAGGTCCTCAACAAGGGTTTGATGCGGTTCCCCGACGAGTTCGTGCGCCACAAGATCCTCGACGCGATCGGCGACATGGCGCTGGCCGGCGCGCCGCTGATCGCCCGGTTCGAAGGCGTCAAATCCGGCCACGGCACCAACAATGCCGTGCTGCGGGCGCTGTTCGCCGATCCGGCCAACTACATGACAATCGATTTAGCCTGACTTGGGCCGGGCTGACGGGGCCAAAAGCCGTGCTATAAGCCCCCGCCCGCAGGCCTTAACCGAGCGCCCGATTGCACTGGACCCGGGATTGCCGGCAATGGCATAAGGGCTTGGTCCAGAACGAAAAACGAGACAATCAGCCGGACGGAAAAGCACGGATGTCGCTTCGCTTGCCTCTCTCTTCGCGCAATCTGCGCCTGGGTTTCCTGGTGCTGGCCGCCGGTCTCAGCCTTGCCGGCTGCGACACGCTCAGCAAATTGACCGGCAGCACCACCGACAGCGACAAGCCGCCGGAATATATCGACCGCCCGGTCGACCAGATCTATGCCGATGCCTGGAAGAAGATTCGCGACGGCGATTGGGTCAATGCCGGCAAGCAGTTCGACGAGGTGGAGCGCCAGCATCCCTATTCGATCTGGGCGCGCCGCGCGATGCTGATGTCGGCTTATTGCTACTACAAGGCCAATCACTACACCGAATCGATCAGCGCTTCGGACCAGTACATCGCGCTGCATCCCGGCAGCAAGGAAGTCGCCTACGCGTTCTATCTCAAGGCGGTTTCGCTCTACGAGCAGATCGTCGATGTCGGCCGCGACCAGTCCAACACCGAGGACGCGCTGACCGCCTTGCAGGACGTGGTGCAGCGTTTCCCCGACACCGAATATGCCCGCGACGCCACGCTGAAGATCGACCTGACGCTCGATCATCTGGCCGGCAAGGAGATGGCGATCGGGCGCTATTACATGGGTCAGGGCGATTTCATCGGTGCGATCAACCGCTTCCGTGCGGTGGTGGAGCAATACCAGAAGACCTCCCAGATCGCCGAGGCGCTGGAGCGGCTGACCGAGTGCTATTATGCGATGGGGCTTTATGACGAGGCCAAATCGGCCGCCGCCGTGCTGGGCGCCAATTATCCCGGCAGCCCCTGGTACCAGGACGCCTATAACCTCCTGCAGACCCACAATATGAAGCCGGAGATGGACGAAGGCTCCTGGCTGAGCAAGACTTTCGGGCGGATTCTCTAGAAGGCCTTTTCGATGCTCGCGACGCTTACGGTCCGGGACATCGTGCTGATCGAAACCGCGGCGCTCGAATTCGCCGCCGGCCTCAATGTGCTGACCGGAGAGACCGGCGCGGGCAAGTCGATCCTACTTGATGCCCTGGGACTGGCTGCGGGCGGACGCGGCGGCGGGCGCGCCGGCGTCCGACCGGGCGCGGCGCAAGGCTCGGCAACCGCGGTCTTCGAGCCCTCCAAGCACAATCCAGCCTTCGCGCTGCTCGCAGAGCAGGCGATTCCGGCCGAGACCGAGATCGTGCTGCGCCGGACGCTGTCCCAGGACGGCCGCACCCGCGCTTTCGTCAACGACGAGCCGATCGGCGTGGCGCTGCTGCGCGATGTCGGCAGCGCGTTGCTGGAAGTCCACGGCCAGGCCGACGACCGGGGCCTGTTCGACGTCGCGACGCATCGCGGGCTGCTCGATACCTTCGCCGGGCATGAGGCGCTGGTGCGCGAGACGACGCTGGCGTTCGCCGCGTTCGATGGCGCGCGCAAAGCATTGGCCGATCTCAAAGCGGAAGCCGCCGCCGCCGCCGCCGATGCCGATTTCGTCAAGCATGCCGCCGACGAGCTGAGCGAACTGGCGCCCGAAGAAGGCGAGGAATCGCGCCTCGCCGCCGAGCGGGCGCTGCTGTCGAACGCGACGCGGATTGCGGAGGACGTGAATGCCGCTGCCGATCTTCTGGCTGGCGATCGCGGTGCGGCGAGCGGCATCTCGGGCGCGCTGAAGCGGTTATCGCGAATGAACCAGGAGGCGCGGCAGGCGGCAGCGTCGGCGGAGGCGGCGCTCGACCAAGCGTATAACGCGGTCGAGGACGCGCGCCGCGAACTGGAAGTGCTGCAGACGCGGCTCGACATCGAGCCGGGGCAGCTCGAGAAGGTCGATGACCGGATTCACGATCTGCGCGCCGCGGCGCGGAAATACGGCGTGACGCCGGATGCGCTGCCGCGGGTCGCGGCGGATTTCCGGTTCAAGCGCGATACGCTGACGCTCGGTGGCGGGCGGATGAAGGAGGCCGAGGCGCTTGTGGCGTCGGCGCGGGCCGCATTCCTCGACGCGGCGCGCAAGCTTTCCAAGTCACGCGGCGCGGCGGCGCGCCGGCTCGAAGCGGCGGTGGCCGGAGAGTTGGCGCCGCTGAAGCTGGGCCATGCCAAATTCCGCGTGGCGCTGGAGCCGTTGGGCGACGACGTGGCCGTTGCCAGCGGACTTGAACGTGTCGCGCTCGAAGTCGCGACGGTGGAGGGCGCGGCGTTCGGCTCGCTGGCCAAGATCGCATCCGGGGGCGAGCTGGCGCGGTTCTCGCTGGCGCTGAAGGTTGCGCTCGCCGAGGCGACACCGCCGGCGGCGCTGGTGTTCGACGAGGTGGATCGTGGCGTCGGCGGTGCTGTCGCCGATGCCGTGGGCGAGCGGCTGCAGCGCCTGGCGCAGACGACGCAGGTGTTGCTTGTGACGCACTCGCCGCAGGTCGCGGCCCGGGCGGAGCGGCATTTCCGCATCAGCCGCATCGGCGACAAGACCAAGGTCACGCTGCTCGACGACGATGCGCGGCTCGAAGAGCTCGCGCGCATGCTGTCGGGTGCCGCCGTCACCGAGGAAGCCCGCGCCGCGGCGCGCCGGCTGCTGGCCGAGGCGCGGACGCCCCCGCCGGCCAAGAAACGCAAACGCGCATGAGCAAGAAGCCCGTCGACAAGCTGACCTCGGTCGAGGCCGGCAAGGAGCTTGATCGCCTCGCCGCCGAGATCGCCGAGCATGACCGGCGCTATCACGCCGAGGATGCGCCGAGCATCTCGGATGCCGATTACGACGCGCTGCGCCGGCGCAATGACGCGATCGAGCAGCGCTTTCCGCTGCTGGTGCGTGCCGACAGCCCGTCGCACCGCGTCGGCGCCGCGGTGTCGGCCAAATTCGCCAAGGTCGTGCATGCCAAGGCAATGCTGTCGCTCGACAACGCGTTCACCGACGAGGACGTGCACGAGTTCGCGGTGCGGGTGCGCCGCTTTCTCGGCCTCAAGGAAGACGCCGATCTGGCGATCACTTGCGAGCCGAAGATCGACGGGCTTTCGGCGTCGCTGCGCTATGAGAACGGTGTCTTTGTGCAGGGCGCGACGCGCGGCGATGGCGCGGAAGGCGAGGATATCACCGCCAATCTCAAGACCATTCCCGACATCCCGCTGCGCCTTTCGGGCAAGCCACCCAAGGTGCTGGAGGTGCGCGGCGAAGTTTATATGACGCACAAGGATTTTTCGGCGCTCAACAAGCGGCAGGAGAAGGACGGCAAGCCGCTGTTCGTCAATCCGCGCAACACGGCGGCGGGCGCCGTGCGCCAGCTCGATCCGGCGATCACCAAGCAGCGGCCGCTGCATTTCTTCGCCTATACCTGGGGCGAGATCAGCGAACGGCCGGCGACGACGCAGTCCGGCATGCTGGAGGCGTTCGCGGCGTATGGCTTCAAGGTCAATCCGCTGGTGCGCCGCGTCGAAACCGTCGAGGCGGTGCTGAAATTCTACCGCGACATGGAGAAGAAGCGCGCGTCGCTCGGCTACGACATCGACGGCGTGGTCTACAAGGTCGACCGGCTCGATCTGCAGGACCGGCTCGGATTTGTCTCGCGCTCGCCGCGCTGGGCCATCGCGCACAAATTCCCCGCGGAGCAGGCGGAGACGGTTCTGGAAGACATCGACATCCAGGTTGGGCGCACCGGCAAGCTGGCGCCGGTGGCGAAGCTGAAGCCGGTGACGGTCGGCGGAGTCGTGGTGCGCAACGCGACGCTGCACAATGAGGACGAGATCGCGCGGCTCGACGTGCGGATCGGCGACACGGTGGTGATCCAGCGCGCCGGCGACGTGATCCCGCAGATCGTGCGCGTGGTCGAGAGCGGCAAGCGGCGCGGCAAGGCATACGAATTCCCGCATGTCTGTCCGGCCTGCGGCAGCCATGCGGTGCGCGAGGTCGACGAGAAGACCGGCAAGGAGGACGTCGACCGGCGCTGCACCGGCGGGCTGATCTGTCCGGCGCAGGCGGTGGAACGCTTGCGCCATTTCGTGTCGCGCCAGGCGTTCGACATCGACGGCTTCGGCGGCGTTTATATCGAGACGCTGCACGACAAGGGCTTGCTCAAAGAGCCGGCGGACATCTTCAAGCTGGCGAAGAAGCCGGACGTGCTGAACAAGGCGCTTGCGGAACGCCGCGCGGAACTGAGCGCGGAGCGCCGGACGAAGGAAGGCAAGGAGGAGGCAAAGGCGAGCAAGAAGGACGACGAGGCGGAGAGCAAGCTGGCCCTGAACCTCGTCGCGGCGATCGACGCGCGGAGGACGATTGCGATGGACCGCTTCATCAACGCGCTCGGCATCCGCCATGTCGGCGAGACCAATGCGCGGCTGATCGCGCGCAACTATCCGGGAATCGAAGAGTTCGTCACGGCGATGGAGGGCGAGGAGGCGGTCGCAGAGCTGCTCGAGATCGACGGCGTCGGCGACGTGCTGGCGGAAGCGATCAAGGATTTCTTCGGCGAACCGCACAACAAGAAGGTCGTCAAGAACCTGCTGAAGGAGGTCGATGTCGTGCCGCTGGCGGCGCGCAAGATCGAGGGCTCGCCGGTCGCGGGCAAGACGGTGGTGTTCACCGGGTCGCTGGAAAAGATGACGCGGCAGGAGGCCAAGGCGCGGGCGGAGTCGCTCGGGGCGAAGGTATCGGGCTCGGTGTCGGCAAAGACCGATCTTGTCGTGGCGGGGCCGGGCGCGGGGTCGAAGCTGAAAGAGGCGCAGAAGTACGAAGTGCAGGTGATCGACGAGGATGGGTGGCTGAAGATGATCGAGGGGCTATGAGACCCGGGTCTCAATCCGTGGTAACGCACATTTCACCGTCAATAGCCTTGCCGGTGACAGCATCGATGGACACTTTATAGGCGTCGCAATTGGGACGATCACCGCTGATGTGAAATACAACACGCCACTTGCCGTCCCGCAACTTTGCATGCCAACGACCTTCGGAATTTCGCTCGCAATAGTCGTCGCAATCCGTTTTCGCAATTCGGATAGCGGCGGTTTCATCCCGCACGATATCGCTAGGCGCTGCCGAATCTGAAGCGCAAGCAACCAACAAGAGATTGGCTGCGCACGCCGCAAACAGCGCCTGCGGAACAGTCACGTGCTCAGTGCCTTCACCAAGATCGGCAGGCTGATGTCCATGCGGTAGTCGACCGACGAGTGGTTGTCGGGGAATTCTTCGTAAGTGTGTTTGACGCCGATCGTGTCGAGATGTTTGTGCATGCGGCGGGCGCCGTAGACGAGGTTGTATTGGTCGACGTCGCCGCAATCGATGTAGAGACTCTTGAGCTGCTTGAGGCCGGGGCCGTGCGTTTCGACCAGCGTCAGGGGATCGAAAGCGAGCCAATTGTTCCAGCGCTCGGCGATCAACTCGCAGGTGTCGTGCGTCACGGGCAGGCGCAGGCCGTAGGGCGCTGAGGGATCGGGATCGAAGCTCGCGGCTTGCGCCAGGATCATGATGATGTGGACGTCGCTGTCCTTGGTCTTCGGGGCGTCCCAGAATTTGTCGACCCACTTCTTGAAATCGAAATCGAGCTTGGTCAGCGCGCGCAGCACCGGCACGAATTCGTGGCGGTAGAGGAGATCGAAGCCCATGTCACCGGAATGGCTGGCGGCGGCGCTCCAGAAATCGGGATGCAGCAAGGCGTGGACCATGGCGCCGTAGCCGCCGCTCGACTTGCCGAACACGCCACGCTTGCCGGCGCCGCCGCAGCCATAGGTCTTCTCGACGAAGGGGATGGCTTCGGTGAGGAGGAAGTCGTCCCAGCGGCCGACGGCGGCGGAGTTCACATACTGGTTGCCGCCGAGCTTGGTGAAGCAGTCGGGGAAGGCGACGGCGGTGGGCGGCATCGCGCCGGTGGCGATCAGGCGGTCGAGGCGCTCGGGCAGGTTCTCGCCGAAATTCTTCCAGTTGGTGTGGACCGGGCCGCCGGCGGTGAAGCCGACGAGATCGACCATCAGCGGCAGGCCGTGGCCGTCATGGCCGTGCGGGATATAGACGTCGATCTGGCGCGCGGTGGGATCGCCGAGCATGTTGGTCTTGAGGACGGTGCTGTCGAGCGTCAGGCGATGGACCGTGCCGGACGGCGTCTTGGGATCTTTCTTCATCAGTTTTCCAATCGCTCTTCGAGTTCGGTGAAGCGGGGCTCGCCCCATTTGTAGCGCAGCAGGTCGTGGCGGAAGCCGCACAGCGATTGCGCCAGATCGAGGGGGATGTCGAACATGTAGTCGATGCCGGCGGCTTCGCTGTCTTCGCGTTGATGCCGGGTCTGGCGCTCGGCGATGGCGACGAGGTTCGGCGGCGGGAGGCCTTCGACATCGAGATGGTATTCGCCGGACTGGCTGTCGTGGATGACGGCCCATTGCCGCTTGCCGTCCTCATAAAGCTGGGCGGCGCTGAACATCAAGCCTTCATGGACGTGGCAGGCGATGACGCGGCAGCCCTGCGAGAACAGCATCAGCGAGGCGTCCTCGGCGAAGGGATGCGCGAATTGGTTCAGGACGACGATGGTCCAGCCGTCCGGGAAGCTTGCGCCGGTCGTCGGCGCTTCCATCGCTTCGTCTACGATGCCGGTGTCGCGCAGGTGCAGGGCGTCGAGCACGTCCGTCTTGTCCTTGCCATGGACGGCGAGCCAGGTGATCTGGAAACCCATCGCGTTTTAGATCGCCCGCGTCGCGGTCTCCAGCCAGGGACGAGTCTCTTCATCCACCAGAGGACCGACGGTGTCGCGGACGCGGGCGTGGTAGGCGTTGAGCCAGGCCAATTCGTCCGGTGACAGAAGATTTTTCTCGACCAGGTTGAGGTCGATCGGCGCCAGCGTGACGGTCTCGAAGGTCATGAATTTGCGCTGCGGATCGCCGCCGGGGAGGGGCGCGGCGTCGCTGACCACGATCAAATTCTCGATGCGGATGCCGTATTCGCCGTTCTTGTAATAGCCGGGCTCGTTGGAGCAGATCATGCCGGGCTTCAGGGGCTGGGTGACAGTGTAGCGCTTGGAGATGTTCTGCGGGCCTTCGTGGACCGACAGATAGCTGCCGACGCCGTGGCCGGTGCCGTGGTCGTAATCGAGGCCGGCCTGCCACAGCGCGGCGCGGGCGAAGGCATCGAGCGCGGCACCGGGTGTGCCTTCGGGGAAGCGCGCGGTGGCGAGCGCGATATGGCCCTTGAGGACGCGGGTGAAGCGGTCCTTCATCTCGGGCGTCGGCGTGCCGACGATGACGGTGCGCGTCACGTCGGTGGTGCCGTCGGGGTACTGGCCGCCGGAATCGATCAGGAAGATCTCGTTGTTCTGGATCGGCCGGTTGGTCGCGGTGTTGACGCGGTAGTGCACCACCGCGCCGTTGGAACCGGCGCCCGAGATCGAGTCGAACGACAGGTCGCGCAGCGCGCCGGTGCGGGCGCGGAAGCCTTCGAGGGTCTTGGACGCGTCGATCTCGGTGAGATGACCGTTCGGGGCTTCGCGGGCGAGCCAGTGCAGGAAGTTGCTGAGCGCGGCGCCGTCGCGGATATGCGCCTTGCGGGTGCCTTCGATCTCGACCGGGTTCTTGCACGCCTTGGGCAGCTGGACCGGATCGGCGGCGCGCTTGATCTTCGCACCGGCCTTGGTGAGGCGGTCGAAGATCGCGGCGGCGGCGGTGCCGGGATCGGCGACGACGGTCTTGCCGTTCAGCGCATCGAGCGATGGCGCGAACTCGCCCGGGTTGCGTAGGCGCACGGCGTTGCCCAGATGCTTGAGCAGCTCGGGCGAGGATTTGCGCTCGTCCATGAAGAGGTCGGTCGAGCCGTCGGCGTGCTGGATCGCGAAGGACAGCGCGAAGGGCGTGTGCGGCACGTCGTTGCCGCGGATGTTGAGCAGCCAGCAAATCGAATCCGGCAGCGAGATCACCGCGGCGTCGGCGCCTTGGGCTTTCACCTCCTCGGCGATGCGGGTGCGCTTGGATTCGGCGCTTTCGCCGGCGAGGTTCATGTCCTGGATGATCGCCTTGGCGAGCGGCGCGTCGGGCTGGTCGGCCCACACGGCGTCGATCGGGTTCGTGTCGCAGGGCACGAGCGTGCCGCCGGCCTTCTCGGCGGCGGCGCGCAGGGCCTCGACGGCAGCGGCGGTGTGCAGCCACGGGTCGTAGCCGAGCTTCGCACCCTTGGGCAGAACATTGGCGATCCAGCCGGCGGGGCCTTCCTCGACGAGGTCGCGCGGCTCGAACAGCGAGGTGTCGGTCTGCTGGCGGATCTGCAGCGTGTAGCGGCCGTCGACGAACACGGCGGCCTTGTCCATCAGCGCGACGGCGGCGCCGGCCGAGCCGGTGAAGGCGGTGAGCCAGGCGAGACGCTCGTCGCGCTTGGGGACGTATTCGCCCTGGTGCGCGTCGGAGCGCGGGATGACGAAGCCGTCGAGGCCGCGCGTCTTGAGCTCGGCGCGGAGCGCGGCAAGGCGCGGGGCGCAGGAAGCGGCGTCGGTTTCGTTGTCGTAGGTCTGGAAGGGGCCGATCTTGTCCATGGTGCCTTTGCCTATTCTCTCATTCGTCATGGCCGGGCTTGACCCGGCCATCCAACTTTTCGCTCGCCGCCGCAGTTGGATGGGCGGGTCAAGCCCGCCCATGACGGTATCGGGATTGAGGTTGGAGCTTAAGCGCCCGGCTTCTCCAAAACCAGCGCGGTCCAGGGGCCGTCGCGGTGGCGCTTGCGCAGGATCAGGCCGTGGGGGGTGTAGAAGCTCACCACCATGTTCTCCTGCCAGGTCAGCAGGCCGGACAGGACCAGCATGCCACCTTTGGCCAGCGCCCGGACGATGGACGGCGCGAGTTGGGTCAGCGGGCTGGCCAGGATGTTGGCGACGATCAGGTCGTAAGGCGCGCGCGCCGAGATTGTGGGGTTGGTGAGCCCCTCGGCGGTGAGGGCGCGGACCAGCGGCGCGGCGCCGTTGGCGCGGGCGTTCTCGAGCGTCACCTCAACCGCAACGGGATCGATGTCGGAGGCGACGACCGGGCGGCGCCACAGCTTGGCCGCGCCGATGGCGAGCAGGCCAGTGCCGCAGCCCAGATCCAGCACGCGCATGAAGCGGCGGCGGCGGGCCAGGTCGCTCATCGCGGCGAGGCACAGCGCGGTGGTCTCGTGATGGCCGGTGCCGAAGGCGAGGCCGGCCTCGATCTTGATCGGGATGACTCCGGGCGGGACCACGCCCGCGTCGTGCGCGCCATAGACGAAAAAGCGGCCGGCGCGGACGGGGGGCAGGCCCTCCTGGCTGAGGCGGATCCAGTCCTGATCGGGGAGGGGCGCGGCTTCGACATTGTGGCCGACGAGGCGGGAGAGCAAAGCGGCGTCGGGCGGCTCGGTATAGAGCGCCTCGACGGTGGCGTCGGGCTTGAACGGTTCTTCGTGGATCAGCACGGCCTGCGGCGTCGGCGGCGCGAGCTCGAACACCGCCGCGACGTTGGGGGCGAGCGCTTTCGCCAGCGTGATCGTGGCTTTCCAGAGAGGGGGATTGGTCTGCGTCATGCGATGTCCATAGCGCGATATAGCGGACATAGAGGCGGCGGCACAGAGCGGCGTTCTCCAGCAACTGGAGCATGGCGCCGCGGTTGGTGGGATCGATGCGCAACAGCTTCACCAGCGCGATGTCGGCGCGGATCGTGGCCACGAGCAGGCGTGTCGTGCGGCGCTGCAGCCGCCAGACGCGGCTGCGCAGGCCGTGCCGCCGGGCGTGACAGTTGCCGAGCGCGGCACCCGCGCGGCGGACGGCTTCGGCAACATAATTGTTCGTCGCTTTTTTCGAGGATGGGCGTTTACGCGGGACGCGCAGAAGCGCTGCGCCGAGGACGGCGGAATCTGTCGCGCGGGTGCAAGCGTTCGTCATCGATGTGAGGTGGGCGCGAGCGCAGCGTGTTCAAGAGGCGGGTTTGGCTGCGCGGCGCGCGGGGACGGAGTCTATCCGCGCTCTATCCCGCGGCGTGGGACGCGGATGCGGCGCGCGGCCTGCGCTTGTGCCGGCGCAAGCGGGGATAGAGGCGGGATCGAGGGCGCGAAAATAATTTTCGCGGGGGCCGAGGGGTTCGCTTATTCTGCGGCGCCGCGTTGCGGCGGGGGCTTTGAGAGATCGATGTGATGGCGCGCGCGACGATCATCCTGCTGAACGGCGTGGGGAGTGCGGGCAAGAGCTCGCTGGCAAAGGCGCTGCAGGCGCAGCTCGCGGCGCCCTATCTGCATGTCGCGATGGACGCATTCCTCGAGATGATGCCGTTGAAGACATTAGGCACGCCGGAGGGGCTGACTTTCGAGACCGTCGTGGAGGACGGACATCCGGCGGTGATCGTCCATTCCGGCGCGGCGCAGGAACGGGCGCTGCGCGGCATGCGCCATGCGGTGGCGGCGATGGCGAATATCGGCTGCGACATGATCGTGGACGAGGTGGTGCTGGCGGACGTGTCGGAGGAATACCGCGCGCTCCTGGCGGCGCACCGGCTGTTCGTCGTGGGCGTGCATGCGTCGCTCGATGTGCTGGAAGCGCGCGAGACGGCGCGCGGCGACCGCGCGATCGGCCTGGCGCGCTGGCAGTTTCCGCGCGTGCATGCGGGGGTGCGGTATGATTTCGAACTCGATACGGGCACGGCGACGCCGGAGGAATGCGCGCGGGCGATTGTGGAGCGATTTGGCTTGTAAGCAGTTCTTTCACCTCCCCAACGTGGGGAGGTCGAAATGCGAAGCATTTCGGGTGGGGGTGTCTGACTTCCCTACCCGCGCGCACGCTGCCGCTACGCGCCGCTGCGCGCGCCGACCTGCCCACGATGGGGAGGTGAAAGTTAGGGCTCAATCGCGGATGTAATAGTCCCGCTCGACAAAAGTTTTCGCTTTCGAGACAGCATCTTTTGTAGCGCTTGCCGGAGCCGCAGGGGCAGGGGTCGTTGCGGCCGAGCTTTTCGATCAGGTCTTTGTCACCATGGACGACGCGGCGACCGCGCTTGACGGAGGTCTCGCTGTTGAAAGCCCCTCCGACGCTTGCTCATCGATTCAAAAGCTGTGGTCGGTCTTGTTGCGGGCCATGGGAGCCTCCTGCGGTAAGAGGCGGGGGTTTTAGCGAAGTGCGGTGCGCCGCGCAACGCGCCGTCAGTGCAAAACGCCCCAAGAATTGCAGACTCCGCCAAGCGCGGACAAAGCGCCGGTCACGGTTCTTTGGATGGTTGTCACCAATTCATAGGTCAGCGGTGCGCTGACGCTGAATTCCAGATAGCCAGCGGCATCCGCGTTCGGTTCGACGGTGGCGACATTCGGATAGATCTCGCGCAACAGAGCGGCAGCTTCCGCCGGCGGCGGCCAACATTCAAAATCGACCTGGAAATCGATGGTGTAGCGCTTTGTGAAGTCGAAGCCCTGGCTTTCAAGCCGCCGGAATACGTCGCCGTCCGCGTCTTGCGGCCATTGCATCGTTCATCCTCTCCAGCTTGCGACAAGTGATTTTCGCCGATTTTTCTTCTGACAGGTCACCAAGCCGCGCTACCCCCTCACCCTGCCCTCTCCCCCGCTTCGCGGGGGCGAGGGTTCTTTCTGCGCTACCCCCGCGTCACGAACGTATCGATCACCTTTTTGTCGCCGGCTTTGTCGAACGACACCGTCAGCTTGTTGCCTTCCACCGCGTTCACGATGCCGTAGCCGAATTTTTGGTGGAAGATGCGGTCGCCTCGGGCGTATTGCGACGACGCCGGATCGCTCGTCTGGATCGTGTGGGCTTGCATCTCGATCAGCGGCGCGCGCGCGCGCGGCATGCCGCCGGCGCGGTTGGCTTGGGCGCGGCGCCAACCTGGTGAGTCATACGTTGAGGCGAAGCCGCCGGCGTTCATGTTGTCGCGGAAGCCGACATTGCCGCCGTAGAAACCTTCGTCGACCACCGTGTCGACATGCTCTTCGGGAAGCTCGGTGATGAAACGCGACGGCAGGGCGCTTTGCCAGGAGCCGTGGACGCGGCGGTTGGCGGCGAAGCTGACGCGGATGCGCTGCTTGGCGCGGGTGAGACCCACATAAGCCAGGCGGCGCTCTTCTTCGAGGCCGGCGAGGCCGCTTTCGTCCATCGTTCGCTGGCTCGGGAACAGGCCTTCTTCCCAGCCGGGCAGGAAGACGGTGTTGAACTCCAGGCCTTTGGCGGCGTGCAGCGTCATCAGATTGATGCGGTCGCCGGATTCGTCCTGCGCGATCTCCATGACGAGGCTGACATGTTCGAGGAAGGCCGCTAGAGACTCGAAGCTCTCCATCGAGCGGACGAATTCCTTGAGGTTTTCGAGGCGGCCGGGGGCTTCGGCGGATTTGTCGGCCTTGAGCATGTCGGTGTAGCCGCTTTCGTCGAGCACCATCTCGGCAAGCTCCGTATGCGGAATAACCTGCGCGGTCTGGGTCCAGCGGCTGAAATTGGCGGCGAGCTCGGTGAGCGCCTTGCGGGCCTTGGGCGGCAGCTCGTCGGTTTGCGCGATCTCGCGCGCCGCGGTGAGGAGCGGGAGCTGGCGGGCGCGGGCGAACTGGTGGAGCGACTGCACGCTGGCGTCGCCGATGCCGCGCTTGGGCTTGTTGACGATGCGCTCGAAGGCGAGGTCGTCGTCGCCCTGCGCGATCAGGCGCAGATAGGCCATCGCGTCGCGCACTTCGGCGCGCTCGTAGAAGCGCGGGCCGCCGATCACGCGATAGGGCAGGCCGAGCGCGATGAAGCGGTCTTCGAATTCGCGCATCTGGAACGAGGCGCGCACCAGGATCGCCATCTCGCGGAACGGCTGCTCGCGGCGGTGCAGGTCTTCGGCGTCGCTGGCGATGTTGCGGGCTTCTTCCTCGGCGTCCCAGACGCCTTGCACCTTGATCTTCTCGCCGGGGTCGCCCTCGGTCCACAGCGTCTTGCCGAGGCGGCCTTTGTTGGCGTTGATCAGGCCCGAGGCGGCGCCGAGGATCGCGGGCGTCGAGCGATAATTGCGTTCCAGGCGGATGATCTTGGCGCCGGGGAAATCCTTTTCGAAGCGCAGGATGTTTTCCACTTCGGCGCCGCGCCAGCCATAGATCGACTGGTCGTCGTCGCCGACGACGCAGACATTGCCGTTGCTGGTGGCGAGGAGCTTGAGCCAGAGATATTGGACGACGTTGGTGTCCTGATACTCGTCGACCAGCATGTAGCGGAAGCGCTCGCGGTAGTCGGCGAGGATGTCGGGATGGGCCTTGAGGATGTTGAGGACGTGCAGCAACAGGTCGCCGAAATCGGCGGCGTTGAGGTCCTTCAGGCGCTGCTGGTATTGCGCGTAGAGCTCGACGCCCTTGCCGAAGGCGTAGCCATGGCCTTCGCCGGCGGGGACGTCTTTCGGCGAGAGGCCGCGGTTCTTCCAGTCGTCGATGGCGCTCGCCAGGCTGCGCGCGGGCCAGCGCTTCTCGTCGATGTTGGCGGCCTCGATCAGCTGCTTCATCAGGCGCAGCTGGTCGTCGGTGTCGAGGATGGTGAAGTTCGATTTGAGGCCGACGAGCTCGGCGTGACGCCGCAGCATTTTGGCACCGATCGAGTGGAAGGTGCCGAGCCACTGCATGCCCTCGACGACGCCGCCGATCAGGGCGCCGATGCGCTCCTTCATCTCGCGCGCCGCCTTGTTGGTGAAGGTGACGGAGAGGATCTGGCCGGGCCACGCCTTGCGGGTGGCGAGGATGTGGGCGAGGCGGGTGGTCAAGACGCGCGTCTTGCCGGTGCCGGCGCCGGCGAGGACGAGGACGGGGCCGTCGGTGGCTTCGACCGCCTCGCGCTGCTCCTTGTTGAGGCCGGAGAGGTAGGGCGGGTCGCGCGGGATGGGCGTGTGGACGGGGGCGGCGGGATCGTGATCCTGCGCGTCGTCTTCGCCGAACGCGGCGTCCAGCGGATCGCGATAGCGGTCGCCGCTCATGGATGGAACTTCGATTCTGGAGACATGGAACGATTGTAGAACTTCAATCCCGCATTGTCATCGCCCGCGAAGCTTGGGCCTCCGCGCCTCCGCGTCTCCGCGTGCCAAAAAAGATTTCACGCGGAGGCGCGGAGGATTCGAGATCATCTGGCGAAAACGTCGTGCGGGTCACCTGGGTGGCCCCGCATTCGCGGGCCATGACAGATGGCTTTGGGTTGATAGCGGAACTATGCCGCTTTGCAGCCGCCTTCTTTCAACACGCGCTTGGTCGATGCCGGGTGCCTGGCCAGCATGGCGAGCGGGCGGACGGGGCGGGGGACGAGGTTGCCGCCGCAATTGGGGCAGGTTCCCTTGAGGATGTGTTCGGCGCAGGCAGCGCAGAAGGTGCACTCATAGGTGCAGATGCGGGCGTCGGGTGCTGCGGGGGCCAAGTCCTTGTCGCAGCACTCGCAGTTGGGACGCAGTTCGAGCATGGCGGTCTCCTGGGCGCGAGCTTAGCCGCCGGCGCGCGCGGCGCGAAGGACGTCGTGCCCTCTTTTTCGGCCAGGTCAGTCGCGGGGCGAGAAACGCGTGCCGCAGGCGCTGCAGTAGTGCGGGCCGAGCAGAAGGCTGCGGTTGACGTGGCCGCAGGTCGGGCAGACGCGGCGCGAGAAGATCAGGCGCAATGCCATGGCGAGCAGGGCCGCCAGCGCGAGGCCGCCGAGGAAGGCGGCGAATGGCGAAAGCGCGTTCGGGTTCACTGCGGGCGCTTGCGCGGCGCGCGGTTGCGCGACCGGCACTTGTGCGGGCGCCACGGCCACGGGCTGCCAGCCCTGCGGCGTGGGGCTCAGGAGCTGGAAGGCGATGATCGCCTGGTGATGCGGCGAGGCGACCGGAATGCCGCCGCGCGTCGCCGGGGTGCTGCGCCAGTGCTGCGACACGCAGACGATCGCGGCGCGGTCGAGCGCCGCAGTGCCGCTCGGCTGGACCACCACGACGTTGGAGATGACGCCGTCCGCGCCGACATCGTAGCTGACCATGACGTCGCCGGACTGGTTCAGGCGCCGCGCGGCTTCGGGATAATAGCCGGAGCAATCATGTGTGCGGCCGACGGCGCGGCTGGGCATGACGGTGGCGTGGGCCTGCGCCGTATCCTGCGCGGCGGCGGGCGATAGCGCCGCGGCGAACAGCGCCGGCACGATCCAGTTTCGTCGAGACATGCGGCGCCCCCTCAAGCGCCGTCACTCTAGCCCGAATTCCTTGAGGATGGCAGCGCGGTGTTCGTCGAGTTCCGGGGCGTGTTCGCGGGTGCTGGGGTCGGGGTGGGCGGAGAGCTTCACCGGGTTGCCCTGCATGCGGATGAGGCCGAGGTCGGGGTCTAGGGTCTCGACGATCATGTTGCGGTGGAGAATCTGCGGGTCCGCCATCACCTGCGCGACATTGTTGAGCGGGCCGCAGGGCACGGCGGCTTCGTCGAGCGCGGCGAGCCAGTCGTGGCTGGTGCGGGCGGAAAGTGCGAGCTCCATCTCCTCGTGCAGCGGCTCGTAATTGGTCACGCGTTTGGGGTTGCTGGTGAAGCGTTCGTCGGCGATCAAATCGTCGCGGCCGATGACGCGGGCGACGCGGGCGAACAGGTCGTCATTGCCGGCGGCGATCGCGATGTGGCCGTCTTTCGTCGCGAAGGCGGCGAAGGGCGCGATGGAGGGATGGCGGCTGCCGAGGCGGCCGGGAACGTCGCCGGTCGCGACATAGCGCGAGATCGCGTTCTCCAGCAGCGCCACCTGGCTGTCGAGCATCGAGATGTCGACCTTCTGGCCCTTGCCGGTGTTCTGGCGGTCGTAGAGCGCGGTGACCATGCCGATGGTGGCGAACAGGCCGGCGCTGAGATCGCCGGTCGAGGTGCCGACGCGGGTCGGCGGGCTGTCGGGATGGCCGGTCAGGCTCATCACGCCGCCCATCGCCTGCACGACCATGTCGTAGGCGGGGCGCTTGGCGTAAGGCCCGGTGTGGCCGAAGCCGGAGACGCCGCAATAGATCAGCTTCGGGTATTTGTCCTTCAGCTGCTCGTAGCCGTAGCCGAGTTTTTCCATCGTGCCGCCGCGGTAGTTCTCGATCAGGATGTCGGCGCGGGCGAGCAGGGCCTCGAAGATCGCGCGGTCGGGGTCGGATTTGAGATCGAGCGCGATGGATTCCTTGGCGCGGTTGACGCTCATGAAATAGCCGGACTTGGTGCGGCCGTCGGGCGTCTTCACGAAGGGGCCGATGTGGCGGCTGTCGTCGCCGGTGCGCGGTGGTTCGACCTTGATGATACGGGCGCCAAGCTCGTTGAGCATCAGCGCGGCGTAGGGACCGGCGAGGACGCGGGTGAGGTCGATGACGAGGAGATTGGCGAGGGGGCCGGTGGGTGCGGTGGTCATGGCGGTTGTCATATCGCTGCTTGCCCCACCCGTCACCCTCTCCCCCTTTTCGGGGGAGAGGGCAGGGTGAGGGGGTGCCGATGCCAAGCGGTAATCAAGAGTTTGGAGCGTTGCGTTGACGCCGATGCGAACAGGTCAAGGTATCGCCTTGCGGCGCGACCCCCTCACCCCGGCCTTCTCCCCCGAAAGGGGGCGAGGGGGATTCTTTTTATTTGTCGCCATCCAGCTTGTGGGCGTCGACAGTTTTCGCGTCTTTCTCCGCCCGCGCCTTGGCCAGCGCGCGCACCGGCTTGGCGACGCCGTGCTTTGTCCGGTTGGCGTCGGCCTCCGCTGCTTTGACGTCGCGGGCCTTGGCTTTGCGGGCGCGGCGCAGGTTGATCAGCTCAGCCATTGTCTCTCGCCTGCGCGCGGATATAGGCGGGGCGGCTCGTCAGGCGGGCGAGGTAGTCGTCGTAATGCCTGCGCGCCGGGAACAGCGAGCCTTTGAAGAACTGCACGCCCGAGCCGATCAGGATATCGGCGGCGCTGAAAGCATCGCCGAGGATGTAGGGCGTCTTCTCGAGCTGGGCCGAGATCACGCCTTCGATCTCCTCGAACGTGCCGAAGCCGGTCGGCTTGTCCTTGTCCCAGCCCTGGAAGCGCGCGGTCGCCGCCGGCTCCAGCGTGCCGTTGTAGAAGAACAGCCAGCGGATATATTCGGCTCTGGTGTTGTCGCCGGGCAGGGGGCCGATGGGGTACTTCTGGTGGCTGTCGGTGAGGTAGAGGCAGATCGCGCCGGATTCGGTGACGATCTCGTCGAACACCTTGATCGCAGGGACCTTCTTGAGCGGATTGATCGCCTTGTAGCTGTCCGGCGCGGCCTCGCCCGAGCCGTCGCCGCGCACGATCGGCACGAGCTCGATCTTGTAGTCGCAGCCCAGCTCCTCGAGCAGCCAGATGATGCGCGACGAGCGCGAGCGCGGTGCGTGATAGAGCGTGATCATCGACGGGTTCCCTTTTTGCGCACGCAGCTAGATGGCAGTTTTACGACACGCGCATGACAGCGCTCAAGCCGCCTTTGCCGCGGCGCGGGCATAAGCGGGACGCTCGACGACGCGCTGCACATAGCCGTCGACGACGGGCGATTTGGGCATCAGCGGGCTCTGGCCGAACATCGCGAAGGTCGTGCCGTAGAGGATGTCGGCGGCGCTGAAGGTGTCGCCGAGAAGGTAGGGACCGGCGGACAGCGTCTGGATGACGTAACCCGTCGCGTCGTCGACGCTGACCCAGCCGGCCATCGGGCGCGGCACTTCGAGGTTGATGAATTTGGAGATGAAGGCGGGTTCGAGCACGCCGCCGTAATAGGCGAGCCAGGTGACGTAAGCGCCGCGCTTGGCGTCGCCGACCACGGGGCCGAGGCCGGCCTTGGGGAATTTGTCGGTGAGGTAGAGCGCGATGGCGCTGGATTCGAACACCGTGACGCCGTCATCGGAGATCGCGGGGACTTTGCCGTGAGGATGCGGGTTGGCGGGATCGGCCTTGCTGGTGCCGTCGGCGGTCTGCAGCGAGACCGGGTGGATCTCGTAAGGCACGCCGAGTTCTTCGAGCAGGAAGACGAAGCGGTCGGAGCGGGTCTTGGGCTTGTGATAGAGCGTGATCATGGCGGGGTCTTTCGCGGATGCGGGAGAGTTCTACTGCCAGGCTGCTGACAGGGGTGTGGCAGGAGTGAGCATTACACATTTACCTCCCCATAAAAGGGGAGGTCATTGGTGTTTCATCGCCGCCAAGGCATGCAGCCGCAGCGCGCTCGCCAAGGGGCGGTCGGCGCGGGCGCGGTCTATCGCGGCGATGAAGGCGGCGAAGCTGGTGCCCTGTTTGGCGGCTTCGGCTTCGAGCACGGCCCAGAACTCGGGCTCCAGCGCGATGGAGGTGCGGTGGCCGGAGAGCGAGAAGGAGCGCTTCTTCAGGCCCATGCGACGCCCGCTTTAGAGCTTCGCAGCCATGATCTCGCAGGCGGTGCCGTAATCCACGTTGATGCAAACGGTGAAATAGATCGTCTTTCCGTCGGGCGCCCAGCGTGGCGCGGTGGCACGTCCGTTGGTGTTGGCGACAAGCTGAACGTTCGTGCCATCGGCATCCATCACGAAGATCTGGTAATTGGAGCGCCGGTTGGAGCCGAAAGCAATGCGCTTGCCGTCGGGCGACCAAGCGGGCCAGCCGTCGAACGCCGGATTGTTCGAAAGATTGCGCGGGTTCGCGCCGTCGCCGTCGGCGAGGAAGACCTCGGAATTGGTCTCGCCGAGCATGCGGCGGAAGGCGAGATGCTTCATGTCGGGCGACCACGCCGGATAGGTGTTGATGCCGCCGGTGACGATGGTGGTGGTTGCCTTGGTCGCGACGTCGGTGGCGAGGATGTCGGAATCGTTCTTGCGCGGCGGGGCGAGATCGTCGTCGGTGCAGTAGATGACGCGGCGGCTGTCGGATGACCAGCTGGGGTGGATGGCGCGGTGGCCTTCGGGCGACAGCGGTGTGGCGCCGTTGCCGTCGGGGTTCATCGTGTAGATGCGCTTGGTGTCGCCCGCGATCAGGACATAGGCGATCGATTTTCCGTCGGGCGACCAGGCGGGGTCTTCGTGGTCGTCGGGGCCTTGGGTGACCTGGATGGGATGGCCGCCGTCGCTGTCGGTGACGAAGAACTGTTCGACGCCGGCGACCAATGTGATGATCACGCGGCGCTTTCCGTCAGGCGACGGCGAGATATCGAGGTTCTGCGAATAGGTGACCTGGTAGGGAATGCTGAGCGGCGCGGCGGCATCGCCGGACGACGGCGCGAAGGCAAACAAAGCGAGCGCCGCATATGGGATTCGGGATGTCATCGCGTCGTCCTCCGCAGGCAAGCCAGTTAATCACGGCGCGCGCCGCGTCGGGGCAGGCCTACGGAAAGTTGATCAGCGGCGCAGTTTGCGGAATTTCATCGTCTTGAGACCGGCGGCGAACTTTTTGGCGCCGCGCGCGGGCGGCATCAGGAGCGTCGGGCGCTTGAGTTTTGCGACCGCGCCGGCGGCGGCAACGGAGTTGCGGTCGAGCCAGCCGTCGGAATCGAGCAGGCGAACGTTGCGCCAGGTTTTCTGCATCAGGCGCGCGATGTCGTCGGGAGTGCGGTCGGCGTCGTCGGCGACGATGATGTTGAGCAGGAACAGCGCGCCGCGCGGTTTCATCCGCTTTTTGGCAAGGTCGAAGAAGGCGCGGGTCAGGAAATGCTTGGGAATCGCTTCGTCGTCATAGGCGTCGAGCACGATGGCGTCGTAGCGGTGCGCGTGGCGGCGCAGAAAGGCGGCGCCTTCGGCGACATGGGTCGCGACGTCGTCCGGCAGATGGAAGTAGCGCCGGGCGATGGTGAAGGAGCGGGCGGAGATGTCGACGATGGTGACCGCGATGCCGACGCGGCGCAGCATGGTGGCGAGCGTGCCACCGCCGCAGCCGATCATCAGCACGTCGCGTGCTTTCGCCGCGACGAGGAAGCCGAACATCGCGTGGATGTAATCGGCGAGACTGACGCCGTTTTCGTCGGCCTCAGACTGGTTGGTGCGGCCGTCCCAGTAGGAGACGCCGCCAGTGGCGTTGTCCTGGACGATGACGGGGGCGGAGGGGCGGTTTCGTGCGTGTTTCACGTCACGACTTCAATTCGCATGGGCGTGCGATGGCAGCGAAACCGTGACCGTCGTCTTAACGGGGAAGAACAGTCCCACGCCGGTAAGAACGAGTACGGCCGCGATGCGAATATAACGCCCATAAGCCGTACTGTGCCGCCACATGGGTGGAACAACGAGAATTGCCGACGCGAGGAAACAACCGGTCACGGCGAATACGCCCCACACCGGATCAGGGTGGGCATAGAAAATCTGCGTGACGGAAAAGATGCTCAACAGCGTCAAGATGGTCGTGGCCGTCCAGGCGATCAACGCGCCGTCCTTGCCCATCTTACTTCGGTCCGATCATGTCTTCGGGGCGGACGATGGCGTCGAACTCCGCCGCGGTGACGAGGCCGGTCTTGAGCGCTTCCTCTTTCAGCGTGGTGCCGTTCTTGTGCGCGGTCTTGGCGATCTTGGCGGCGGCGTCGTAACCGATCTTGGGCGCCAGCGCGGTGACCAGCATCAGCGAGCGGTCGAGGCCGGCCTTGATGTTGTCGCGCCGGGGCTCGATGCCGATAACGCAATGCTCGGTGAAGGAGCGCGCCGCGTCGGCCATCAGCTTGACCGACTGCAGGAAGCTGTAGGCCATCGCGGGGTTGTAGACGTTGAGCTCGAAATGGCCCTGGCTGCCGGCGAAGCCGATCGTCGCGTTGTTGCCGAACACGCGGGTGCAGACCTGGGTCAGCGCCTCGCACTGCGTCGGGTTGACCTTGCCGGGCATGATCGAGGAGCCGGGCTCGTTCTCGGGCAGTGAGAGCTCGCCGAGGCCGGAGCGCGGGCCGGAGCCGAGCAGGCGGATGTCGTTGGCGATCTTGAACAGCGAGGCGGCGACGGTGGCGATGGCGCCGTGGCTGAACACCATCGCGTCATGCGCGGCGAGCGCCTCGAACTTGTTGGGCGCGGTGGTGAAGGCCATGCCGGTGATGTGCGCGATGCGCTCGGCGACGAGCTTGTCGAAGCCGATGGGCGCGTTGAGGCCGGTGCCGACGGCGGTGCCGCCCTGGGCGAGTTGCATCAGCGCGGGCATGGTCTGCTCGATGCGGCCGATCCCGTTCTGGACCTGCTGGGTGTAGCCGGAGAACTCCTGGCCGAGGGTGAGCGGCGTCGCGTCCTGGGTGTGGGTGCGGCCGATCTTGATGATGTCCTTCCACGCCTCAGATTTGGCATGCAGCGCGTCGCGCAAGGTGCGCAGCGCGGGGACCAGATGGTGGTGGATCTCCTCGGCGCAGGCGATGTGCATCGCGGTCGGATAGGTGTCGTTGGACGACTGGGACATGTTGACGTGATCGTTGGGATGGACCGGCTTCTTGGAGCCCATCGTGCCGCCCAGCATCTCGATGGCGCGGTTGGAGATCACCTCATTGGCGTTCATGTTCGACTGGGTGCCGGAGCCGGTCTGCCAGACGCTGAGCGGGAAATGATCGTCGAGCTGGCCGTCGATGACCTCCTGCGCCGCCTTTACTATGGTCGCGCCGAGGCTCCTGTCGAGATGGCCGAGCGCCATGTTGGTCTCGGCCGCGGCGCGCTTGACGATGCCGAGCGCGCGGACGATGGAGGCGGGCTGCTTCTCCCAGCCGATCTTGAAATTGTGCAGCGAGCGCTCGGCCTGCGCGCCCCAATAGCGTGTGGCGTCGACCTCGATGGGTCCGAAGGTGTCGGTTTCGGTGCGGGTGGTTTTGGTCATGGCAACGCGATCCTGTTGCCGATCTCGCGATCAGCTTTTCCAAGGATCGATAAGTGGCACGCCCGAATGCCCGAATCCAGCGTCGCGGGTCGCGATGGCGGCGCCGTGAACCCGCGCGATTGCGATGATCTGGGCATCGGATTGGGAATATGTCTGACCGTCGCGCTCCATGCCTACGACAAAAGGCGCGAAAGCTTTCGCAGCATCGCTGTCGAACGGAAGTATGCGTCCTGCGAATGTTACCGAGAAGATATACTCGATGAGAGTTTCCAATTCGCGCTTTCGACGACTTTCGATGGGCTTAGCAGCGCCGTAGCGCATTTCGGCTTCTGTGATGGCCGTCGTAAAGAGTTCGCTCCGAGGGGTCAGCCGCATCCAACGCACCAACGCAGGCGACGGCTGCAGCCGGGTCGTTTCCGACAGCACGTTCGTGTCAACGATGATCATTCTTCGTCGTGGACACCAAAAGAGGGATCGTTGAAATCCGGAGGAGCGCGATCATAAATTCGCAATAGCGGTTCGAATTTGAATCCACCGCCTAGACGCTCAACCTCCACGCGGATCGCGTCATAGAGATTGTCGGCCGGGTAGGCCAACGGATCATCGCGATAGGATTTGGCTTCGTCGGCAACGCCGAGCGATGCGTTCGACGGCGCGGGAAATTTGAAGTTCGGAGGCGTAGTCCTTTTGGGCATGTTGGATTGTAGACCCGCCGCAAGCCAGGTTCTACCGGCGCGAGCGCGGAAATCAACTACAAGTTGCCGAACTACTTCTTCCGGAACGAGTCCAGGCTCACCACTTCGCCGGGGGCGGCGGGTTTTTCCGGGGTGGGCTCGCTTGCCTTGGCGGGCTCGGCGGTCTTCTCGCGGTTCTGTTCGGTCGCGGGTTGCGGCAGGACCGTGGGCGCCGAGCCCGGCTGCCTTGCGTCGCCTTCGGGGCCGCGGAACTGGAGGCCGAAATTCACGCCGGGGTCGAAGAAGGCGGTCAGCGCGGCGAAGGGAATGACGAGCGTCGCGGGCAGCTTCTTGAAGGTCAGCGTGACCTCGAAGCGCTCCTCGCCGATCTTGAGGCCCCAGAACTGGTGCTGGAGGATGATCGTCATCTCCTCCGGATATTGCTCGCGCAGGAAATCGGGGATGTCGACGCCGGCGAATTTCGTCTTGAAGGTCAGATAGAAATGATGCGAGCCGATCAGGCCCTGCTTCTCGATGCGGCGCAACGCGTCGCGCACGACGCCGCGCAGCGCCGCGTCCTGCAATGCCTGATAGCCGATGAAATCCCTTGCCATGCACGATCCCGATTGAGGCTTTTCAGACTAAGCGCCCGCCCTTGGGAGTCAATCGCCACGGTATGAAACCCTTGCGCCGCAATGCTAATCTCCGCGGCATGAGCGCTGCCCCGACGCCCGAATCACGCATCCGCCCCGCCGCGCCGGTGCCGCACAACAAAAACCTCAACCGCATCCAGGTCGTGCAGGAGATCGGGCGCAACGCAGTGGCCGCGTTCGGCGAGCGCGCCTATCGCGAAATGATGATCTACGACCGCAACTGGATGCAGGATTTCCTGCTGGTCAACGATCCCGAAGGCGTCAAGCGCGTCCTGCTCGACAATGTGAACAATTACGTCAAAGGCCGCCAGGTGCAGCGGACGACGGGGCCGGCGCTGGGCAACGGGCTGTTCAACGCCAATGGCGAGAGCTGGAAATTTCAACGGCGCACGACGGCGCCGATGTTCTCGATGCGGCACATCGCGGATTTCGCAGGCCCGATGGCGCGCGTCGCGGAACAGGAGCTGGACGGCTGGCGCGTTTCCGCGGGCGAGACGATCGATGCGGCGGACGCGATGATGCGGCTGACCTATGCGATCATCACCGACACGATGTTCTCCAACGACGTGAAGATCGATTACGGCGCGCTGGCCGGGCACTTCGTGACCTATCTCGATACGCTGGGGCGGGTCGATTTGCTGTCGACGCTGGGTGTGCCGCATTGGGCGCCGACGCCGAAACGCTTGCGCGCGGGCGTGACGTTGCGGTTTTTCCGCAAGCATATCGGCGCGTTGATTGCGCGCAGGACGGAGGAGATCGCGCGCGACCCAGCCTCTACGCCAAAGGATCTGCTGACGCTGCTGATCACGGCGCGCGATCCGGAGGGTGGGGCGCTGTTCGGGCCGGCGCAGGTCTACGACAACGCGATGACGTTCATCTTCGCCGGGCACGAGACGACGGCGAACGCGCTGGCGTGGACGCTGTATCTGCTGTCGCAGTTTCCCGATGCGGATGCGCGGGTGGCGGAGGAGGTGCGCGGGGCGAATGGCGACATCACGAAGCTCGCCTATTCGCGGATGGTGATCGAAGAGGCGCTCAGACTTTACCCGCCGGCGCCTTTCGTCAGCCGGGATTCGGTGGCGCCCGATACGATCGCCGGGATCGAGATCCGCGGCGGGACGGCGGTGCTGATCTCGCCGTGGATACTGCACCGGCACCGCGCACTCTGGGAGGCGCCGGATTATTTCGATCCCGAGCGTTTCGCGCCGGGGCGGCGGGAGAATATTCACCGCTTCGCCTATATCCCGTTCGGCGCGGGGCCGCATATCTGCATCGGGATGGGCTTCGCGATGCAGGAGGCGTTGATCTGCTTGAGCGCGATCGTGTCGCGCTACCGGCTGACGCTGGCGCCGGGGGCGAAGGTGATGCCGCTGGCGCGGCTGACGCTACGGCCGGAGTTTGGGCTCAAGATGGTGGTGGAGAAGCGCGCATAACCTCTCCCGCTTGCGGGAGAGGTCGGCGAGCGTAGCGAGACGGGTGAGGGCCCGTCGCCCAGTCGGTTCCCCTCACCCAGCAAAAACTAAGGCTTAGCTGCGCGAAGTGCTCCGCTAAACCTAAGTTTTTGCATCCCTCTCCCGCTCGCGGGAGAGGTTAAAACCTAGACCAGCGTCGCCAGAATCTCCGGGCTGTAGGGCGTCAGCTCGTTCAGCTTGCCGGCCTTCACCTTGTTCGCCCAATCGGGATTTGCGATCAGGGCGCGGCCGACAGCGATGAGGTCGAAGTCGCCGCGCTCCATCATCTCGAGCAACTTCTCGATGCCGGAGATTTCGGCGCCGGCTTGGCGGAAGCCGGTGACGAAATCCATGTTGAGGCTCACGGAGCCCACCGAGATGGTCGGCTTGCCGCTGATCTTCTTGGTCCAGCCGGCGAGGTTGAGGTCGGAGCCGTCGAACTCCGGCTCCCAGAAGCGGCGCGTCGAACAGTGGAAGATGTCGACGCCGGCATCGATCAGCGGCGTCAGGAAGGTTTCGAGTTCGGCGGGCGTGTGGGCTAGGCGGGCGGCGAAGTCCTGCTGCTTCCACTGCGAGAAGCGCAGCAGGATCGGGAAGTCAGGGCCGGTTTCGGCGCGCACGGCGCGCGCGATGTCGGCGGCGAAATTGGAGCGCTTTTCGAGGCTGCCGCCATGGCGGTCGTCGCGCGCGTTGGTGCCTTCCCAGAAGAACTGGTCGATCAGATAGCCATGCGCGCCGTGCAGCTCGACGCCGTCGAAGCCGAGCTGCTTGGCGTAGCGCGCGCTGGCGGCGAAGCCGGCGATCACGTCGGCAATGTCCGAGTCGCTCATCGGCTCGGCAACCTTCTTGTCCTTGTTGGCGAGGCCGGAGGGCGCCATGCTGGGCGCGTCGGGATGCGGGCCGGTGCCGGGATGGCGCACCACGCCCTGGTGCCAGAGCTGCGGCATGATGTGGCCGCCCGCGGCCTTCACGTCGCGCACCACCTTGCGCCAGCCGGCGAGCGAGTCGGCGCCGTAGAAATGCGGGATGTTGACGTCGTTGGTGGCGCCCTTGTGCTCTGGTGCGGTGCCTTCGGTGAGGATGAGGCCGGTGCCGCCCTTGGCGCGCGCGGTGTAGTAGGCGGCAACGGTGTCGTCCGGGATCTGCTGCGGCGACTTGGAGCGCGTCATCGGCGCCATCACGATGCGGTTGGGCAGGTTCAGGGATTTGAGGCTGAACGGCTTGAAGAGGATGTCGGTGCCGGACATGGGGATTCCTTTGGGTATGGGATAGCGGGTCACGCTTGGTAGAAATTCCCCGGCGCCAAGGCAAGGGATCGGCCTCGCCGGCGATTGCCAAGAGGCGGCGAATTCGCGATCCTGCGGCGTCGGGCGTCTATCCGCACACCGTGGAGCGTAGCCATGCGCGCACTCGCACCAAGCCCGAAACAGCAGAACTCAAGTGTTGCCAGCTCCACATTGGGGCCGTCGCGTGCCGCGTCGCGCGACACCTGGCGGGCGGCCACGGCCGGCGCGGCAGGACCGTTGCCGCAGCGGCCGGCGATGGAAAGGATTTTCGGCGAGGATTTCTCGCAGGTCCGGGTCCATGCCGGGCGCGCGCCGGAGCTGGACGCGCTGGGCGCGCACGCCGCGACCGACGGCGTGCGCATGGCGTTCGCGTCGCGCGACCCGGCGCCGTCGCAGGTCGCGCACGAGCTGGCGCATGTCGTGCAGATGCGGCGCGGCGGCGGCGTCGCGGACGGCAGCCAGCTCAGCACGCCCGGCAGCGCGGCGGAGCGCGAAGCCGATAGCGCCGCGCGCCTGGTGAGCCGCGGCATGCATCCGGCGATCACGGTGACGGCGCCGCCGGTGCTGCACCGCGACATGAAGTCGGGAGATCTCGAAGTGCCCAACGGCTTCTTCAAGATCGACATGGTCAAGCGGATCGCCGCCGGCGGCAACAGCGGCGAAACCGGTCATGTCCATTTCAAGCCCAAGGACACGGCACCCGACAGCAAGCGCATCCGGCTTTCGCAGGTGCTCGAGGTCAAGGACCTGGTCGCCGGGTCGGAGGTCAGCTGGGGTGCCGAGCGGCCATCCGAAGCCAATCGCGACCTGATGAAGACCACGGCGCGCCGGCGCGTGCACAACACCGCCGCAGGCGACACGCTGGCGTCGGTTTCGCTGCTCTATTTCGGCTCCAACGACCAGGCCAAGCAGATCGGCAAGGACAACAAGAAGATCATCGAGCCGGAGGCGCTGGCCGACACGACCAAGCCGCTCCCGGCCGGCCTTTCGCTTCAGGTCCTCGGCGCCGTGAAGGAGGGTTACAGCATCGACCACACCGCTGGCGATCCCGCCGCCAAGAAGCGCGGCGGTGCGGGCGATCCCGAAGTGCTGCAGGATTACGTCTGGCCGGGCGAGCACGCCGCCGACAATCATGACGGCCACAAGAATGGCGCCGATGTCAAAGAGGCCGTGCTGAGCGACATTCCCGGTGCATCCCACGGCAAGAAGATGTTCCGGTTCGAGACGGCGGCGCGCTCCGATGACACCGGGCTTTATTACGGCACGCTGCTTTGGTGGTTCTCGGTGAACAACACCGTGGCGCCGCCGACAGTCTCGCAGGAGGGGTTCAATGTGCAGCCGGGCGTTTCAGACACGTTCCGCGCCGCACTGACGAAGTTCAACAAATTCTACGGCAATAGACACACCGTGGTCGCAGGCCAGACGCTGGAGCAGATCTCCGAGATGTATTTCGGCAAGACGGACAAGGCGGACGCGATCTTCAACGCCAACAAGGCGCTGATCGGCACGCGCGATGCGGTCCTGCAGCCGGGCTGGAAGCTGCGCATCCCCGGCATCGCGCCGTGATGGGCCGCGAGACCGCATGGCGAACCTGATCGAACAGCGTGTGGCAGCTGCGCGGCGCGGGGAAAACCCTTTCGTCATTCGCAAGATGGACTCGGGCTGGCTGGTGATCGGCGACGTGCAGCCGCTGGACGGCTATTGCCTGCTGCTCGCCGATCCGGTGGTGGAGAGCCTCAATGCGCTGACCGGCGCAGCGCGGGCGCAGTACCTGGACGACATGGCGCGGATCGGCGATGCCCTGCTCGCGGTGACGGGCGCGCATCGCATCAACTACGAGACGCTGTGCAATCTGGAGCCGTCGCTGCATACGCATATCATCCCGCGCTATGCCGAGGAGCCGGAGGCCCTGCGGCGGGATTTGGCGTTCCGGGCCTATGACTGGCAGACGGCGCGGCGGTTCGATGTGGTGCGGGACGCGGATTTCATGGCGAAGATGCGGGCGTGGCTGGATGCGCACTAGGTTTCGGCTTGCCGGTCTGGTTTTTGCCGCTTTGTCGCTCTGTGGCTGCGGGTTGCTGCTGGGGGAAAGCATCACCGCGGTCCATCTTTACAACCCCGCAACGCATGAGCAGCTGCAGTGCGGCCCGGGCGTACAGGGCGGCGGGCCGAGCCGGGAGCAATTGGCGCAGATGGACACCTGCGTTGCCGTGCATGAAGCCAAGGGGTTCCGGCGATGGCAGCCCGGCGACGGCGCACCGCCGCCGCCACAAGGCCGCTAAGCCATGGTGCCGCGCGGGGCATTAAACCCTTGAGCCGGGCGGGGTGGGGGCGTACTCCCGTGGGGTGATGAGTGGTACCGGCCAGAACAATAATATTGCCGCAGACGGGAGTGCGCTCGCTGCCGACGCCGAGAGCGGAACCGTAGATGCCGCCGCAACCGAAAACCTCGTAGGCACCCCGCCCGACGAGCCGCTCGCCGAGCAGGAAATCGCCGACATCGTCGCGCCGCGCCGCTCCGGCCTGCTCAGCGTGTTCCGGCACCGCAATTACCGGCTGTTCTTCACCGGCCAACTCGTGTCGCTGATGGGCTCGTGGATGCAGAACACGGCGCAGCCCTGGCTGGTCTACGACCTGACCCATTCCAAGCTGCTGCTCGGCGTCGTGTCGTTCTGCTCGACCGTGCCGGTGTTCTTCATCACTCCGTTCGGCGGCATGGTCGCCGACCGCGTCGACCGGCGCAAGTTCCTGCTGGTGACGCAGAGCGCCGCGATGCTGCAAGCGGCGGTGCTGGCGACGCTGACGCTGCTGCACATGGTGCAGGTGTGGGAGATCATCTGCCTGGCGCTGACCATGGGGCTGATCAACGCGTTCGACGTGCCGACGCGGCAAACGATGACGCTGGACATGGTGGGGCGCGAGGATCTGCGCCACGCGATCTCGCTCAACTCGATGATGTTCAACGCGGCGCGGGTGGTGGGGCCGTCCTTGGCCGGCGCGCTGATCGCGCTGGTGGGCGAGGGCATCTGCTTCGCGCTCAATGCCGTGTCGTTCGCCGCAGTGCTGGTGAGCCTCTTTTTGATGCGGCTGGCGGCGCGGCCGCCGCGCGTCAACAGCAATGCGTTGCGCGAGGTGATCGAAGGTTATCGCTACAGCTTCGCCAACCCGCAGATCCGCCTGTCGCTGATCCTGGTGGCCGTGTCGTCACTGTTCGGTGCCGCCTATCTCACCATGATGCCGGCGGTGGTGCGCGACCTGCTGCACGGCAGCTCCACCGCCAACGGCACCTTGCTGTCGGCGATCGGCGCCGGCGCGCTGGGCGGCGCCTTCGTGCTGTCGCGCGTGACCGAGAAGCAGCTCACCTATCTGCCGGTGGCGGCGGCGCTCGCCTTCGGCATCGGGCTGGTGGCGTTTTCGCATTCCCACATGCTGTGGCTGTCGGTGCTGATCGTGCTGCCGACCTCGGCGAGCCTGATGCTGCTCGGCGGCACCACCAACACGATCATCCAGATGGCGGCGGCGGAGGATTTCCGCGGCCGCGTGATCTCGCACTACACCCAGAGCTTCATGGGGATGATGCCGTGGGGGGCGCTGCTGCTGGGCGCGG
Organism: Rhizomicrobium sp.; assembly: GCA_036271735.1. Taxonomy (GTDB): domain Bacteria; phylum Pseudomonadota; class Alphaproteobacteria; order Micropepsales; family Micropepsaceae; genus Rhizomicrobium. The sequence continues at coordinate 150,671 of DATAZZ010000039.1, read as the reverse complement.
TCGCGTCGCGCTACGGCGTGACCGATGCGATCAGCCTGGGGGGCGTGGTCGTCGGGCTTTCGGCGGTCTACGGATATTATCTGCGCCGCAACAGCGGCTTCGCCCTCAAGCACGCGCCGGCCGAATGACCGACATCTATGAGGGGCTGACGGACGAGCATGCGCGCGAGGCCGCGTATGAAGGCTTCGTGTGGAGGAATCTGCGGCGCAACTTCGCCGGCCATTTCGTGCACGGCATGCTGGGCATGACGGGCTTTCGCCTGGTCAACACGCCGACCTTCATTCCGGCCTATCTGCACCAGATCTCGGGCGGATCGGATTTCTTCGTCAGCCTGGGCGCGAGCCTGCAGCAGCTGGGCGGCGTGATCTCGCCGATCGCCGGCGCGGCGCAGATCGAGCACCGCAAGAAGATCATGCCGGTGTCGATGTTCCTCGGCACCATGATGCGGGTGCAGATATTGGGCATCGCGCTGGCGGGCTGGTTCCTCGGCGGCACGACGCTGCTGGTCAGCGTGCTGGTGTTCCTGTTCCTGCTCGGATTGTTCTCGGGACCGCAGGGCGTCGCGTTCCAGTTCCTGCTCGCCAAGATGATCCCCATCGCGCGGCGCGGACAATTGCAGGGCTGGCGCAACTTCACCGGCGGCTTTGTCGCCGCCGGCCTCGCCTGGGTCGCGGGCAAATATCTCATCGGCCACAACGTCTTCGGCAACGGCTATTCGACGACCTTCACGCTCGCCTTCATCCTGACGAGCCTGGGTCTGACCGCGTTCCGCTTTCTGGTGCGCGAGCCCGAGCCGCCGACCATCCGGGCCAAGAGCTCGTTCGGCGAGCGCGTGCGCGACCTGCTTCCGATGCTGCGGGGCAATCCGGACTTCATGTGGTTCATGATCGCGCGCACCTTCGCCATCACCAACCGGGTGGCGCAACCGTTCTACATTCTCTATGCCGGAAAGAAGCTCGGCTTCTCCGGCGATCTTGTGGGCCTGACCTCGTTCGCCTTCCTCGGCGCCGACACGGTGATGAGCCTTGCCTGGGGCTATCTCGCCGACCGCTACGGCTTCCGCTCCAATTTCATCATCGCGCTGGTGCTGTGGATCGCGTCCACGATCCTGCTGATGCAGGTGAGTTCGTGGACGTGGCTGTTCATCGCGTTTTTCGGCATTGGGGCGGGCAACAGCGGCTACCAGATGAGCGCGCAGAACATCGTGTTCGAGTTCGGCCATCGCGACGACATGGCGATGCGGCTGGCGTTCTCCAACACGGCCGAAGGGATCATGAGCACGGCAGGGCCGCTGCTCGGCGGCGTCATCGCGGCGAGCTTCGGCTATTTCACGGTGTTCTGGGTCGCGGTGGCGTGCGAGGCGATCGCGCTGGTGCTGCTCGTGACGCTGGTCGAGGAACCGCGCAAGAAGCGGCTGCAGCTGGAGGCGGAGAAGGCGGCGGCGCTGAGTGCGACGAGCACGACGTCGCTTGCGGACCGCGAGGATGAAGAGGGGAACCTCTAGCGCTTTCCGATGCGCCAGCCTGTCGGGCTCAAGGTTTCAGACAAGACCTGCACCTGGCGAATGACCCAGATGCCGTTTTCCCTGGTCCAGGTGTAGTCACCTACCCGAGCAATTACCCATGAGCGATGGACGAAGCCGAACGCGGTCGCCTGGGCCGACCCGCTTTGTATGAGGTGTTCGACGACGCCATTGTCCGCCTGAGCCAGCTCCAAGCGCGTGAATGTCGATGTGACGCGGGTTAAATTGCGGAACTGCTGCGCGACATTGCGCATGAGCGCGTCGCGTCCGATGACTTTGCCATCATTCTGCCGATAAGCGAGCGCAGTCGAGAACAGTGCGCGATAGGCATCGATGTCGCGCTGTTCAAAGGCTGCGTTTGCCGCCCTGTGCCGCGCATCAAGCTCTTGGGCGATTGCGATGTCCGGCATACGGGCCCGTAAAATAGTGGGGGGCTTCTGTTGCCCGGTGCCCCCCGAACCGCGCTTGGCTAACCGTAGTTAGGCAGCGAGGGCCATTTCATTATCGTTGGCACCTGTACGAGTAGCCCGATAACGGCGGAACCATACCGAGCAAAAGAACAGCCTTTACACGTCCGTCGATCCTGTTTCGCCCCCAGCAAATATCCTCGCATCGCAAGGACATATGGTGGAGGCGCCGGGTACCGCCCCCGGGTCCGGGCCGCTTATTACGCAGTCGTTTATCGCCATAGTCGGGTCAGTTGCCATCGCCGACAGGCCTTATATAGGCGCTGCGGGTTAAGAATTGAAGGGACGAAAATTACTGATGTTCCAAGGGCTTGCCGGGTAGCAAAATTGCGCAAGAATTCTGCGGCATGGCGCGGGCCGTGGCATTAGAGTGAGCGCCCGAATCCCGGACACGCCGCCATGCGCCAGTATCACGACCTTTTGGAATTGGTTCTCAAGACCGGTGTCGAGAAGACCGACCGCACTGGGACGGGCACGCTGTCGGTGTTCGGGCACCAGGCGCGCTACGACCTTGCCGCCGGCTTTCCGATGTTGACGACCAAGAAGCTGTTCAAGAAGGGCATCGTGCTCGAGCTCTTATGGTTCCTGCGCGGCGACACCAATGTGCGCTGGCTGCAGGAGCAGGGCGTGACGATCTGGGACGAGTGGGCCGACGCGCAGGGCGAGCTCGGGCCGGTGTACGGGCATCAATGGCGCTCGTGGCCGGCTCCGGACGGCGGGACGATCGACCAGATCGCCAATGTGGTGCGCGACATCAAGAACAATCCGGATTCGCGGCGGCTGATCGTGACGGCGTGGAACCCGGCCGACGTGCCGAAGATGGCGCTGCCGCCTTGCCACTGCCTGTTCCAGTTCTATGTCGCGAATGGGCGGTTGTCGTGCCAGCTTTATCAGCGCTCGGCAGACATCTTCCTGGGCGTGCCGTTCAACATCGCGAGCTATGCGCTGCTGACGATGATGATCGCGCAGGTGACGGGGCTGAAGGCCGGCGAGTTCGTGCACACGCTGGGCGATGCGCATCTCTATTTGAACCATATCGACCAGGCGCGCGAGCAGCTGTCGCGCAAGCCCTATGCGCTGCCGACGATGCGGCTCAATCCGGCGGTGACGGACATCTTCGATTTCAAGTTCGAGGATTTCATGCTGGAGAACTACCAGGCGCATCCGAGTATCAAGGCGGAGATTGCGGTGTAGCGTGGGTGGCCGCCCTCCCCCGTGAACACGGGGGAGGATGAGACCTGCGTCAGTAGAAAATCCCGTAGACCACCTGGATGACTTCGCCGGTCTCCTCGTCGATCAGGAGCGCGTCGTTGCCGTAGCGGACCCAGGTCGTGCCATAGGGCGGGTCTTCGAGGCCGAAATTGTCGTAGTCGTCGATCCAGTAGTTCTGCGACCAGAACAGCTCCGGCAGGAACGCGCCGACCGCCCATTGCTGGTAATACCAGCCCGACGGCTCGCGATAATGGCCGTAGTGGTAGCGGTGGTTCGCGTGGAAGCTGCGGCGCAAACCGCCCCAGTCGCCGTGATGGTCGCCGCCGCGCCCATGGTCGCCGCGGCCATTGTGATCGCCGCGATTGTTGTCGCCGCCGTTCCAGCGCGAGCGGTCGCCGCCGCTATTTCCGTTATGGTCGCCGTGATCGCGCCCGCTGCCGCCATTGGCGAACGGGTTGGCGTTGTTGTCGCCGCCGTGCCAACGCGAATGGTCACCGCCGCCGTTCCAGTCATGGCTGCCGTGATCGCGCCCGCCGCCCGAATTGGCGAAGGGATTGGCGTCGTTGCCGCCGCCATGCTCGCGGAAGCGGGTGTTGTCGCCGCCGCCATTGACGAAGGGATTGGCGCCGCCGTTGTTGCTGCCGCCGCTGTGCTCGTGATGGCCGCCCGATCCGCCACCACTGTTGGCGAAGGGATTGGCACCGCCATTGCCGCCACCGCCATTGCCGCCACCGCTGTGGTCATGGTGGCCGCCGCCGCTCCCACCGCCGCCGGCTGGTGCCGCGGCGTTGCTGCCGCCGCCGTGATCGTGATGCTTGGCAAAAGCAGGCGTGGCGATCATCAGGCCGGCCACGGCGGCGGATGCGAGCAGGATGCGTTTCATCGGGCGTTCCTTGTTCGGGAATTTGCTGGCGCGATGATGATGGCCGCTACCTGAACCGGCGATGAATGGGCCGCAACATGCAAACACCGCACCCGGGCAGGGCGCGGTGTTTGCGCTATTGCGAGAGAGACCTAGTAGAAAATTCCGTAGACCACCTGGATGACTTCGCCGCTGTCCTCGTCGATCAACAGCGCGTCATTGCCATAGCGCACCCAGGTCGTGCCGGGCGGCGGATCGCTGAGGTCGAAATCGGAGTAGTCGTCGATCCAGTAGCTGCGCGAGAAGAACAGCGCTGGCAGGGTTTCGCCGAAGGTCCAGCGATGCGCGTAGTAGCCATTGGGGCGATGGTAGGTGCCATGGTGATAGTGGCGCGGCGCGTTGAAGGCGCGGCGCAAGGCATCGAAGGCGCTGTTGTGGCCACGGCCGGCATGGGTGCGGGTGTTGTTCGGCGCGCCGCCATTGCCGCCGCGATCGTGATGCGAACCGGCGCCGCCGGTGAACAGCGCAGCGCCGTTGTTGGCGCCATTGTTGGTGTTCGTATTGCCGCCATGGGGATGGTCGACATCGCCATGACCGGGATGGTCGTGGTGGCCGGTGTCGGGCGCGGCGTGCATCGCACCGCCGCCGGGCGGTGGCGTGACGGCGGTGTGGCCGCCGCCGCCGGCGTGACCGCCGCCATGACCGTGATGATCGTCCGCGGCGAGAGCGGGCAGGCTTAAAACCAGCGCAAGCGCGGTGGCTGACAGAAACATCGTTTTCATGGTCTGGTTCCTCGTTCGGAACAGTTAACCCCGTGCAATGGGCAAAGTTCCATGGCACGACTTAATATCCATCACAGGGACCGCGCAATGAACGATTTTTCCATAAGGCGGGCGCGGTTGGGCGACGAGGCGGCGGTGCTGGCGCTGCTGATCGAGCTCGCCGAGTACGAGAAGCTGATGCCGCATTTCAAGATCACGCTCGACGTGATCCGGCGCGACTATCTGAGCGCCCAGCCGCTGATCCATTGCGACCTGGCGCTGGAGGGCGGCACGCCGGTCGGCGTGATGAGCTGGTACTGGATCTATTCGAGCTTCGCGGCGAAGCGGGCGATCTATCTGGAGGATCTGTTCGTGCGGCCGGCGTGCCGCGGGCGCGGCTATGGCCTGGCGCTGCTCAAGCATCTGGCGGCGACGGCGGTGGCGGCGGACGCGCAGCGGATCGACTGGGCGGTGCTGGACTGGAACAAGCCGTCGATCGATTTCTACGACGCGCTCGGGGCGCATCCGCATGACGGCTGGTTCGATTATCGGCTCGAGGGTGAGGCGCTGAAAAAGCTGGGCGGCGGATGAGCGCGCCGATCGTCCTCGTCCTGGCCGCCGCCGACAATGGCGTGATCGGGGATCGCGGCACGATCCCATGGCGCATCCCGGAGGACATGAAGCGCTTCAAGGCGCTCACCATCGGCAAGCCGCTGATCGCGGGCCGCAAGACCTGGGAGAGCTTTCCGAAACGGCCGCTGCCGGGGCGGACGAATATCGTGATCACGCGCGACGCGGCGTATCGCGCGGAGGGCGCTGTGGTGGTGCATTCGCTCGATGCGGCATTGGCGCGCGCGGCAGAAGAGAATCCGGTTGCGATAACGATTGCGGGCGGCGCGGAGATCTATCGCGCGGTGATGCCGCGCGCGACGCGGATCGAGCTCACCGAGGTGCATATCGATGCGAAGGGCGACACGCATTTCGCGCTCGACCGGTCGGGGTGGCGCGAGGTCGCGCGGGAGGATCACGCGACAGCGGAGGGACTGCGCTATTCGTATGTGACGTTGGAGCGGTGATTCAAGAATTGAACCCTCTCCCCCTTCGGGGGAGAGGGAGAACTTGTTTGTTCGTCTTTGCGTGAATCGTCGGGCCTCGCTAGCTTCGTTGGACAAAAAAACCGGGAGACGCGCCATGGACTTCAAAGAGATCGCCAGCGACCTGAAATTTCCCGAAGGGCCGGTCGCGATGGATGATGGCTCGGTGATCCTGGTCGAGATCTGGTCGGGCGCGATCACGCGGATCAAGACCGACGGCACCAAGCAGACCATCGCGACGCCGGGCGGCGGGCCGAACGGGCTCGCGGTCGGACCGGATGGGCATCTCTACTGCTGCAACAATGGCTCCAATTTTGAGATGAACATGGTCAATGGCTTGATGATCCCAGGCCATACGCCGGCGGAGCACAAGGGCGGGCGGATTGAGCGGATCAACATCTCCACCGGCAAGGTCGAGGTGCTCTACGATTCGTGCGACGGCGTGAAGCTGATGGCGCCGAACGACCTGGTGTTCGACACCATCGGCGGGTTCTGGTTCACCGATCACGCCTCGAACAATTCCGAGCGGCGGATGCATGGCGGGCTTTACTACGCCAAGGCCGACGGCTCGAAGATCACCAAGGTGCTGCGCGAATTGACCTCGCCCAACGGCGTCGGGCTGTCGCCGGATGGGATGCATGTCTACTACGCCGAGACCATGCCGGGGCGGCTGTGGGACCTGCCGCTGACCGCGCCGGGCGTGGCGGCGATCCCGGCGGGCTTCACGCCGGCCAATTTCGTCGGCGCCTATCCGGGGCTGGCCTATTTCGATTCGCTGGGGGTGCAGGCGGATGGCGGGGTCTGCGTTGCGACAATCCTGGCAGGCGGCATCTCGACCTTCTGGCCGGGCACGATGCCGGCGAAGTTCGAGCACACCCCGTTCCCCGACCTTCTCTGCACCAATATCTGCTGGGGCGGGAAGGATATGAGAACGGCGTACATCACCATGTCGTCGACCGGCAGGCTGGCGCAATGCGATTGGGCCTCGCCGGGACTCCGGCTGGCTTATAACGCGTAAGGTTTTCGGCTAGAGTCGCGGTTCAAAATTCCATCACACACTTGCGGAGGGTTTCATGCGTCTGGTTCTTTTGAGCGCGGCCGTGCTGGCGCTTGCCTCGTCGGCGGCGGTGGCCGCGGACGATACGATGGCGAATACGTACGGCAACACGCTCGTCGTGATCGACGGCAAGGGGCTGGAATCGCACACGGTCTACACCGCCGATCACAATTTCACCGGCGTCGCGCCGGCCTACAGCTATCACTACCAGGGCACCTGGGAGGTGACGGCGGACGGCAAGCTGTGCCGCACCTTCAATCCCGCGCCGCCCGGCATCACCAATCCCGATTGCGCCCCGGTCGACGTTCACGCGGTGGGCGACAAGTGGAGCCTGCCGGATGGCGGCAGCGCGACGCTCATCCAGGGCCTTGCGCCGGAAACCCTCACGGCGCCGGCTCCGGCAGCGAAACCCTAACCAGGAGAGACCTATGCGCAGGATTTTGATGGCAGCGGCAGTGTTCGCCGTATGCGGCGGCGCGGCCTTCGCCGGCGACGATGCCGTGATGAGCGGCTTCTACGGCAACACCGCGATTTCGACCGGCGGGATGTTCGAGGCGCACACGCATTACAAGGCCGTCCACACCTTCGACCTGACGGCGACCGGCATGGGCCAGACCTTCAACGGCAAGGGCACTTGGGCGCTCGACGGCAAGGGCAATATCTGCCGCACCTTCGAGACGGCGCCGATGGGCATGCCCAACCCGAATTGCGGCCCGATCGCGGCGCACAAGGTCGGCGATTCGTGGAGCGTGACGGCCAATGGCAGCACGCGCACGCTGAAGCTGGTGGCGGGAATTCAATGAAGAGCATGCGCAAGATCGTGATGGCCGCCGGCGCGCTGGCGCTCTTCGCGGCGCCGGCGCTCGCGGCCGAAGACGTGATGGCGGGGTATTACGGCAATACGGCGATTTCGACCGGCGGCCTGGGCGCGGCGGAAATTCACACGCATTACCGCGCCGATCACACCTTCGATCTCACCGGATCGATGATGGGCATGAGCCGCAACTACAAAGGCACCTGGTCGATCGACGGAACGGGGAAGCTCTGCCGCATCTTCGTCGGCGACTTGCCGCCGAACACGGTCAATCCGGTGTGCTCGCTGATGGCGCCGCACAAGGTCGGCGATGCCTGGACGGTGACGTCCAAGGACGGCAGCACGCGCGACGTCACGCTCAAGGCGGGAGTTCAATGATGAAGACGATTTCCATCGCGATCGCGTCGGCGGTGCTGCTCTGTGCGGCGCCGGCATTCGCTGACGACGACGTGATGGCGGGGTTCTACGGCAACACCGTGATCTCGACCGGCGGCGGGATCGAGAGCCGGACGCATTTCAAGGCGGACCACACCTTCGATGCGACATTCACTGCCGCCGCCGGCAGCTTCGCGAGCAAAGGCACATGGGCGATCAGCGGCGGCCAGGTCTGTCGCACCTACGATCCGGCGCCGCCGGGCGTCAGCAATCCGGTCTGCGTGCCGGCCGATCCGCACAAGGCGGGCGACAGCTGGACGGTGACGGTGAACGGCGCGACGCGGGATGTGACGCTCAAGGCGGGCGCGGAGTGAGTTTTACCCTCCCTCAAGGGGAGAAAGCAGCTTGAACGAATCCAAAAAGAGCGTGACCCGTTTTTCGTCGTGGCCTTTGACGATGGTGCCGAAGATCACATAGAGGCAGCCTTTCCGGGAGAAGATGCGCTGGCGCACGGTCGTGCCGTCAACGCGGTCCACCACCATCGCCTTGCCTTCGACCGGACCCGCCGCGACATCGGCGAGGTCGCGGATCGTGCCGTTCATGCGGCTGTTCGCGATGCCGTTGGAGACGATCTGCTCCGGCGTCAGCCCCGGCGCGAGGCCGCAGGCCGCGACGGCGGTGAGGTCGGCAGTACCCTTCTCATCGTGTGCGAGGAACGACCCGTTCTCCCGGATAGTCGTGGGCGGCGCGGGGAACGAGATCGCGAAATGCTGCGGCCAGTAGGCATAGTCCTTCCAGGTATTGGCGGCGGACGTGGCGCCGCAAAGCGCGGTGACAAGACCCAGGGCCGCAGCAGCGTTCTTCATGCGCATCGAGATGTCTCCGAAAAGGACAGCGCCTACGCCGCGGGCGCGCTCACGTCGAATTCGATGCTGACGCGGTGGTGGTCGCCGTCGTAGCGGCGCTCGCCGCGCGCGAGCCATGATGGGTGCAGCACGATCATGCCGCTTTGCGGACGCACGCTCTCGCTCTGGCCGGCGGTGAGGCCGCCGGGAATGCGGAAGCCGAATTGCGGCGCGACCATCGCGGGCAAAGGCCCGCGCGGATCGGCGAGCTCGCATTCGCCGCCGAGCGCTTCGTCGTCCGACTTGGCATAGCCGTCGTCGACGTAATAAACGCCGGACCAATAGGCGCCGGGACGCGCGGCGCTCTCGCGGTACTCGCCCTTCTGGCGCACGGATGCGCAGGCTTCGATCTTCCAGACGAGCGTGACGCGGCCGCCGGCGCGCGTCGAGGTCAGGCTGTCGGCGAGATCGCGCACGACGCGGAACAGGGTCTGCACCGGCTCGCCGCCCCAGGTGACGAAATCGGAATCGGAGCGCCAGCCCTGGCCGCGCGTGCCGGCCCTCTGCGATTCCGTCTGCGCCCGTTCGAGGATGAGCGGGCGCAACGCGAGATTCACGTCCTGCGCGACGGGCAGATAGTGGATCGCGACGGGTGTTGCGAACAGGCTGCGGATCTGGGGCTTGCTGGCCGGCATGCGCCTATTCCAGCACGATTCTGGGCGCGGGGCGTTGCGCCTGCGCCACACCCGCGGCGACTTCTTTGGCGATGGCGCGGAATGCGTCTGCCTCTTTGCTGTGCGGCGCCTGCACCATGATGGGTGTGCCGGCGTCCGAAGTCTCGCGGATGATCGGCACCAGTGGAATCTCGCCGAGGAACGGCACGCCCATCCGGCGCGCCTCGGCGCGGGCGCCGCCATGGCCGAAGATGTGACTCTCATGACCGCAGTTCGGGCAGACGAAGGTCGACATGTTCTCGACGATGCCGAGCACCGGCACTTTGGTCTTCTCGAACATCGCGATGCCCTTGCGCGCGTCGATCAGCGCGATGTCCTGCGGCGTCGAGACGATCACCGCGCCGCGCAAGGGCACGCGCTGCGAGATGGTGAGCTGCGCATCGCCGGTGCCGGGCGGCATGTCGAGCACGAGGATGTCGAGCGGCGCCCAGTTGGAGTCGTTGAGCATCTGGGTCAGCGCGCTCTGCACCATGGGGCCGCGCCACACCACCGCCTCGTCCTCGCGGATCAGGAAGCCGAGCGACATGATCTTGATGCCGTGCTTCTCGATCGGCACGATCTTCTTGCCGTCGGTCTTGGGCTTCTCGCGGATGTCGAACAGGCGCGGCACCGAGGGGCCGTAGATGTCGGCGTCGAGCAAGCCGACCTTCAGGCCCATCTGGCCGAGCGCGATGGCGAGGTTCGCCGCGACGGTGGATTTGCCGACGCCGCCCTTGCCGCTGGCCACCGCCACGATGGCGGCGACGCCGGGAATACCCATTGGGGCCGGCGGTTCTGCCCGCGCCGGTCGAGCCGGACCGTGCTGATGCGCGCCGCCAGGTTTCGGAGCAGATGTCTGATGCGCGGTGAGGACAGCGGTGACCGAGAGAACACCGGGGAGCGCCGCGACGGCGTCCTCGCAGGCCTTGCGCAGCGGCTCGGCAGCGGGGCCGCGCGCCGCGTCGACCTCGACCGCGAAGCCGATATTGCCGTCGCGGATGACGAGGCCCTGGATGATGTCCTGCTGCACGACGCTGCGGCCGCTGGCGGGATCGATGATCCGGTCGAGCGCCCTGAGCACCTCGTCGCGTGTCGCCTGCGCCATTTGGGGATTGGGTCCTTGAACGGTTGCGCCGCCGCTTTATCTATCAGGTCGGGCGTTTGCGCCCCGGCGGCGTTGCACATATAACCGCCGGGCCTTCCGAAACCAAGGAAGCGCAGACAAATCTAAGTGCAGACAGCCAAGGAAAAGGGCGACCCCAAACATGCCTTGGACCAATTCGTCAGGCGGCAATGGCGCGGGCGGCCCGAAGGGTCCGTGGAGTCGCGGGCCGTCTTCCGGCGGTAGCGGCGGCGGCGGTCCGCCCGATCTCGAGGATATGCTGCGCCGCGGCCAGGACCGGCTGCGCGGGCTGCTTCCGGGGCGCGGATTCGGCACCGGCGGATTGATCGTCGCGCTGCTCGTCGTCGTCGCGGTCTGGCTGCTGAGCGGCATCTATTTCGTCGAGAGCTATGAGCAGGGCATCGTGCTGCGCTTCGGCAAGTACGTCGCGCGCACCTCGTCGGGCATCAACTATCATCTGCCCTGGCCGATCGAGACGGCCTACCGGGTCAACGTCACGCGGCCGCGCCAGATCAATATCGGCTTTCACGCCCCCGATTCCGACGACGCCACCGCGGCGCCCGAGGACGTGCCGACCGAATCCGACATGCTCACGGGCGACGAGAACATCCTCAACGTGAACTTCACCGTGCTGTGGGTGATCAAGGATGCCGGCGAGTATCAGTTCAATGTCGAGGACCCGGACACCACCATCAAGGCCGTCGCGGAAAGCGCGATGCGCGAGGTGGTGGGTCGCAGCCAGTTCGAGAACATCCTGACCCAGGACCGCGAGACCATCCAGATCGAGGTCAAGGACCTGATGCAGAAGACGCTCGACGAATACGGCGCGGGCGTGACCATCACCAATGTGAACATGCAGAAGGCCGATCCGCCCAGCGAGGTGATCGATGCCTATCGCGACGTGCAGGCGGCGCGCGCCGACCAGGAGCGCATGCGCAACGAGGCCGAAGGCTATGCCAACAAGGTGATCCCCGAGGCGCGCGGCAACGCGGCGCGCATCGTGCAGGACGCCGAGGCCTATCGCCAGCAGGTAATCGCGGAAGCCTCAGGCCAGTCGCGGCGCTTCCTCTCGGTGTTGGCGCAATACCGGACGGCGCCGGACATCACCAAGCGGCGCATCTATCTGGAGACGATGACGAGCGTGCTGGCGCCGATGAACAAGGTCATCGTCGACGATTCGGCCAAGGGCGTGGTGCCCTATTTCCAGCTGCCGAGCATGCTGGGGAGCGGCGGCGCGGCGCGGCCGGCGCCGCCGCCGGCGCAGGATTCGTCGAGCCAGAGCGGAGGCCAGCCATGAGCCGCGCCGTCCTCTATGTCGCCGTTGCGCTCGGGCTGGTGGCCGTGATCGGGTTCTTCTCGAGCTTCTATTTCGTCAACCAGACGGAAGAGGCGCTGGTGCTGCAGTTCAGCGCGCCTTATGCGGTGGTCACCGAGCCGGGGCTGCACTTCAAGACCCCGCTGTCGCAAACCGTGCTGTTCTTCGACAAGCGCGTGCTGCTGCTCGATGCCCCGACCGAGGAAGTCATCGCCTCCGACAAGAAGCGGATGATGGTGGATTCCTTCGCGCGCTGGCGCATCATCGATCCGCTGAAATTCTACCAGATCCTGATCGACAAGGAGACCGCGATCTCGCGCCTGACGCCGATCCTGTCATCGAGCGTGCGGCGCGTGCTGGGCTCGCACAGCTTCGCCGACATGCTGTCGGGGCGCCGCGCGGCGCTGATGGTCGACATCAAGAACGCGATCAACCAGGACGTGACGGGCTTCGGCATCCAGATCATCGACGTGCGCATCCGCCATGCCGACCTGCCGCAGGCCAACAGCCTCGCGATCTACCAGCGCATGCAGAAGGAGCGCGAGCGCGAGGCGGCGGAGTACCGCGCCGAGGGCAATGAGACGGCGCAGCGCATCCGCGCCCGGGCGGCGCGCGAGGTGACGGTGCTGACGGCGGAGGCGACGCGCGAATCGGAGATCCTGCGCGGCGAGGGCGACGCGGAGAAGACGCGAATCCTGGGCTCGGCCTACAGCCAGGACCCGGAGTTCTTCGCCTTCTTCCGTACGATGCAGGCGTACCAGGACTCGCTGGGCGGGAACACGACGGTGGTGCTGTCGCCGGACAGCGATTTCCTGAAGTATTTCGGCAAGGGCCCGACGGGCGGGAAGTGACCAACTTTTACCCTCGCCCCTTCAGGGGGAGAGGGCAGGGTGAGGGGGCGCCGGCCACAAGCGGCGACCGCCGCTATGATCGCTCTGTATCGGCAGCGTCCCTATCCTTCATCGACAGGCATCGACCTCAACACCCCCTCACCCCGCCCTCCTGCTACGCTTCGCTCCGCGTCCGTACGCTGTCGCTACGGACCCCCCGGAAGGGGGGAGAGGGAGAAGATGGGGTTTGTGTAACCCCGCTCCGTCCTTCGTGACCCCACGCCTTATTGGCTTCACATTCGCTTCGCATAGGATTAGGCCAGTCGTCCCGGCGCTTATTCCCAAGGTTCCCTCTCATGCGTAGTCGTTGGCTCGTCGCAGCAGCTCTGTCTTTCGGTCTCTTCGACGCCGCGCAGGCCGCGCCGCCCGCCGCGCCCGCGCCTGTGGTTCCGGTGCGCGGGGCGCCGGCGACTTTTGCTGATCTTGCCGACCGGCTGCTGCCGACGGTGGTCAACATCGCGACGACCCAGACGCTGAAGCCGGCTGCCGGCACGCCGGGGCTGCCGAACATCCCGCCGGGCTCGCCGCTTGCCGATCTGTTCAAGGATTTCCTCGGGCAGGGGCCGAGCCTGCCGCGCCACGTCACCTCGCTGGGCTCGGGCTTCATCATCGATCCGTCGGGTTACATCGTCACGAACAACCACGTGATCGAAGGCGCCGACCAGATCTCCGTGACGCTCAATGACGGGCGGACGCTGCCGGCCAAGCTGATCGGGCGCGACGAGAAGACCGATCTGGCGCTGCTCAAGGTCAATCCGCCCAAGCCGCTGCCGGCGGCGAAGTTCGGCGACAGCGACACGGCGCGGATCGGCGATTGGGTGATCGCGATCGGCAATCCGTTCGGGCTAGGCTCGACCGTGACGGCGGGCATCGTGTCGGCGCGTAACCGCGACATCGAGAGCGGGCCATACGACGATTTCATCCAGACCGACGCGCCGATCAACCGCGGCAATTCCGGCGGCCCGCTGTTCGACATGAACGGCAACGTGGTCGGGGTGAACTCGGCGATCTATTCGCCGAGCGGCGGCAGCGTCGGCATCGCGTTCTCGATCCCGTCGGATCTCGTGAAGGAAGTGACGACGCAGCTGCGCCAGTTCGGCCAGGCGCGGCGCGGCTGGGTCGGTGTGCGCATCCAGCAGGTGACCGAAGACATCGCCGAAGGCCTCGGCCTGCCGGGGATATCGGGCGCGCTGATCGCCGACGTGACGCCGGGTGGGCCGGCGGCGCGGGGCGGCATCCAGAACGGCGATTTCATCCTGGCGTTCGACGGCAAGGTGGTGGGCGACAGCCGCGCGCTCAGCCGCGTCGTCGCCGACACGCCGATCAACAAGAATGTCGCCGTGCTGCTGTTCCGCAAGGGGCAGAAGCTGACGGTGCATGTCACCGTGCTGCGGCTCAACGAAAAGCCGACCGCGCCGCCGCCCAAGGCGCCGCCGGTGAAGCCGGGCAAGGTGACGCTGCTCGGCCTGTCGCTCGGGCCCCTCGATGGCGCGGCGCGCGGGCAGTATCACATTCCGGGGAATGTGCAGGGCGTGCTGGTGGTCGATGTCGCGGGCGACAGCCCGGCCTTCGACAAGAACATCCGCGCCGGCGACGTGATCCTGCAGGTGCAGGGCAACGCCGTGCACACGCCGGACGAGGTTTCGAACTCGATTGCGTATGCGCGCAAGGTCGGCAAGACGATCGTTGCGCTGCTGGTGAGCCGCGGCGGCGAGACGAATTACGTGGCGATCAAGTTGAATTGAGTTTCGCGGCGGCGGGCCCTCACCCGGAAATGCTTCGCATTTCCGACCTCTCCCGCAAGCGGGAGAGGTTAAGTGCGGCGATAACCTCTCCCGCTTGCGGGAGAGGTCGAACGGCGCGCAGCGACGTTCGGGTGAGGGCCGCCGCGCTATTCCGCTCTCACAATCTCTGCGTCGCTATACCCCTGCAGATACAGCAGCGCCGTAAGATCGCCATGTGCGATGCTCGCGCCGGCCGCGGCTGCGACCACCGGCTTGGCATAATACGCGACGCCCAAGCCGGCGCGCTGGATCATCGCCAGATCGTTGGCGCCGTCGCCGACGGCGAGCGCGTCGGCGGAGTCGATGCGCAACTCGGCGGCAGCCTTCTCCAGCGCGGCAAGCTTGGCTTCGCGGCCGAGGATGGGATCGCCGACCAGACCGGTCAGAACCTTGCCGTCGTCGTGCAGGATGTTCGCCTGGTCGCCGTGGAAGCCGGCATCCTTGGCGACGCGGGCGGTGAAATAGGTGAAGCCGCCGGAGACCAGCAGCGTGTGGGCGCCGTGCCGGCGCATGGTGGCGAGCAGCGTCTTGGCGCCGGGGTTGAGTTTGATGCGTTCGTCATAGACGCGCTCGAGGGCCGCGAGCTCCAGGCCGCGCAGCATCGCGACGCGCTCGCGCAAAGCGTCGGCGAAATCGAGCTCGCCGCGCATCGCGCGCTCGGTGATCGCGGCGATCACCGGCTTGAGGCCCGCCATGTCGGCGAGCTCGTCGAGGCATTCGACGTTGATGATCGTCGAATCCATGTCGGCGATCAGGAGCTTCTTGCGGCGGTTGGCGGTGGGCACGACGTTCACGTCGACCGGCTGGCCGGCGAAATGGTGGCGGGCGCGGGCGAGGACCTGCGCCGGATCGTGGTCGAACGGGATGTCGAGGGCGCGGCCTTCCGACAGCCAATGCTCGCGGCCGACCTCGAAGGCCGGCATCTTCACGGCATAGGCCGAGGCGCCGATGACGCTGAGGACATAGGGCAGGGGCGCCGTCATGGCGCGGTCGGGCGCTTTTTCTTGAAGCGGATGTCGAACATGGCCTGGAGGCGCTCGCGGCGCTTCATCAGGTGCTCGACCTCCGCCGCCCAGCCGCGGATGCGGGCGATGTCGGCGGCGCGGTCCAGATTGTACATCGCGTCTTCGAGGCAGGAGCGCACATCGGCGCCGCGTGCGTCATAGACGGCGCTGATCGCCTCTTCCGCCAACGCCACGAAGCGTGCCATTTCTGAGGAGTCGCTCAACAGAGTCGTGCCTTGTCCATCGACGCCGTTCTTATCGCAGGCCCGACCGCGAGCGGCAAGTCGCGCGCGGCGCTGGAACTGGCCGGCGCGCTGGGCGGCGTGATCGTCAATGCCGATTCGATGCAGGTCTATCGCGAGCCGCGCATCCTGACGGCGCGGCCGTCCGATGCCGAGATGGCGCGCGCGCCGCATCTGCTATACGGCCATGTGCCGGCGGCGGAGGCGTATTCGACCGGGCGCTACCAGAGCGATGCCGGGCATGCGCTGCACGAGGTGCGCGCGGCGGGGCGGGTGCCGATCTTCGTCGGCGGCACGGGCTTGTATTTCACCGCGCTGACCGAGGGGCTGTCGGACATGCCGACGGTGCCGGCGGGCGTGCGCGACGCGGCGCGGGCGAAGCTCGCGGCGATCGGCAATGAGGCGTTTCACGCCGAATTGGCGGCGCGCGATCCGGTGATGGCGACGCAGCTTCATGCCGGCGACGGGCAGCGGATGCTGCGGGCGTGGGAGGTGCTGGAGGCGTCGGGCAAGTCGCTGGCGTTCTGGCAGCAGAACGAAGGGCGGCCGGTGCTGGATGGGTTGATGCTGGCGCGCTTCGTGCTCGACGTGCCGCGCGAGACGATCCGAACGCGGATCGAGGCGCGGTTCCGCGCGATGCTGGACGCGGGGGCGATGGAAGAGGCACTGGCGCTGGAGACGCTCGACCCCGATCTGCCGGCGGCGCGGATCATCGGGCGGCGGGAGTTGCTGGCGCTGCATGATGGGGCGCTGGACGAGGCCGGCGCCATCGAGCGCGCCGTGATTGCGACAAGGCAATATGCCAAGCGGCAGGACACCTGGTTCCGCAACCAACTGACGGACTGGGCCCGGATCGATGGGACGGATGGTCGCAATATTGTTGCAGATATGCTAAGATACCTATGATGAAATTGCTTGACGGCGGAATCCTGTTTGCTTAGGTTGCGCCGCACCAAACGGAACTGACGATGAACCGCCTGCTCGTACTTATTGGAAAGCCGCTGACCGGACCGGGGTGACCCCGGTTTCCGATGCAGCGGCTTGTAACCTGAGGGGCGGCAACGCCCCTTTTGCTTTTGTACCCGACCCAGATCTGAAGGACGTCCGCCATGGACAAAGAGACCAGCACCCTTTCCGCCGCGCGCGACGGCAGCATCGAGATGTCGGGCGCGCAGATGGTGATCCGCGCGCTGAAGGATCAGGGCGTCGAGCACATCTTCGGCTATCCCGGCGGGGCGGTGCTGCCGATCTATGACGCGCTGTTCGCTTCGGAAGGCATCACGCATGTGCTGGTGCGGCATGAGCAAGGCGCGGTGCATGCGGCGGAGGGCTATGCCCGTTCGACCGGCAAGCCGGGCGTCGTGCTGGTGACCAGCGGGCCGGGCGCGACCAATGCGGTGACGGGACTGATGGACGCGCTGATGGATTCCATTCCGCTGGTCGTGCTGACCGGCCAGGTCGCGACCCATCTGATCGGCAATGACGCGTTCCAGGAAGCCGACACGGTCGGCATCACGCGGCCCTGCACCAAGCACAATTGGCTGGTGAAGGATGTCGGCGATCTGTCCCGCGTGCTGCACGAGGCGTTCCAGATCGCGACGACGGGCCGGCCGGGGCCGGTGGTGGTCGACATCCCCAAGGACGTGCAGTTCAAGAAGGGGCCGTATGTGATGCCGGACGCGGTGCGGCACCGGACGTACAAGCCTAAGACGGAGCCGGAGCTCGGCGCCATCGTGAAGGCGGTCGAGATGATGGCCGCGGCGAAGAGGCCGCTGTTCTACACCGGCGGCGGCATCGTCAATGCGGGGCCGCAGGCGTCCGCGATGCTGCGCGAGCTGGTGAAGCTCACCGGCTTTCCGGTCACCTCGACGCTGATGGGGCTGGGCTGCTATCCGGCGGCGGAGCCGGAATGGCTCGGCATGCTGGGCATGCACGGGACGTACGAAGCGAACAACGCGATGCACGATTGCGACCTGATGATCTGCCTCGGCGCGCGGTTCGACGACCGGGTGACGGGCGCGGTCGACAAATTCTCGCCGGGCAGCAAGAAAATCCATCTCGATATCGATGCGTCGCAGATCAACAAGAATGTGCGGGTCGACCTCGCCATCGTCGCCGACGCGGGCAAGGCGCTGAAGGAGATGCTGCATTTCTGGAAGACGCAAAAACGAAAAGTGGACGCGCCGGCGCTGACGGCATGGTGGAAGCAGATCGAGACTTGGCGCGGGAAGAAGTCGCTCGCGTTCCGGAATTCGGCGACGGTGATCAAGCCGCAGCATGCGATCCAGCGGCTCTACGCGCTGACCAAGGACCGCGACACTTACATCACGACGGAAGTCGGCCAGCACCAGATGTGGGCGGCGCAGCACTATCACTTCCAGGCGCCGAACCGCTGGATGACCAGCGGCGGTCTCGGCACAATGGGCTACGGCTTGCCGGCGGCGGTGGGCGTGCAGATGGCGCATCCGGACAGTCTCGTGATCGACATCGCCGGCGAAGCGTCGGTGCAGATGACGATGCAGGAGATGTCGACGGCGGTGCAGTACGACCTACCGATCAAGATATTCATCCTGAACAATGAGTATATGGGGATGGTGCGGCAGTGGCAGCAATTGCTGCATGGCGGGCGCTATTCGCATTCCTATTCCGAGGCGCTGCCCGATTTCGTCAAGCTGGCGGAGGCCTATGGCGGCGTGGGCTTGCGCGCCACGACGCCGGACGAGCTCGACGCCAAGATCCAGGAGATGATCGATGTGCGGCGGCCGGTGCTGTTCGATTGCCGGGTCGACCCGAAAGAGAACTGCTACCCGATGATTCCGTCGGGCGCGGCGCACAACGAGATGATATTGTCGGACGCGCAAGAGGGCACGGAAGTGTCCGACGAAGGAAAGATGCTGGTCTGATGGCGCCCGTCAAAACGAGTTATCTCTACGTGCAGTGGAAGAAGCCGCAGCTGGGCGAGGCCAGCCATCTCTACAGCGAGTTGGACCGCGAGCGCTATGAGCTGCGCAAGGTCGAGATCTTCAACGACGGGCGGCGCGGATTTGCCGATGCCAATGAAGAGTTTGGCGGCACGCGGCTGGGCGAGACGGCGGTGCCGACGCTTGAGGAACTGGCCGGCGATCCGGACTTCGACGCCAAGGCGATCACGGCGGACGAATTCCAGCGCCAATGGCTGAAGCGCCGATGAAGACCCCCGGGATCGAGCGTCACACCATCGCGGTGCTGGTCGACAACGAGGCTGGCGTGCTGGCGCGCGTCATCGGGCTGTTCTCGGGGCGCGGCTACAACATCGAGTCGCTGACGGTGGCGGAGGTCGATCACGCGGCACATACCTCGCGGGTGACCATCGTGACCAGCGGCACGCCGCAGGTGATCGAGCAGATCGAGGCGCAGCTCGGCCGCCTTGTCGCGGTGCACCGCGTGCACAACTGGACCACCGCGGCGCCGGGGATCGAGCGCGAGATGGCGCTGGTCAAGGTGGTGGGCAGTGGCGAGAAGCGCGTCGAGGCGATGCGCATCGGCGAGATTTTCCGTGCCCATATCGTGGACACGACGCATACGAGCTTCATCTTCGAGATCACCGGCGCGCCCGCCAAGATCGACCAATTCGTCGATTTGATGCGCCCGCTGGGACTGGTGGATGTGAGCCGCACGGGCGTCGCGGCGATTGCGCGCGGTCCGGAGGCGATGTGATGGCAGTGGGCGTTTTACGGATTCTGACGCTGGCGGCGTTGGCGGTGCTGTTCGGGACGGCGGCGGCGCAGGCCGAGTCGTCCACGGGTTTGTGCCCCGATGTCACGGGGTATCGCGTGCTGGCCGACGCTTGTGATCTGGCGACCCGGCTCGGCGAGAGCCCGGCGCTTGCGGCGCCGCGCGATGCGGATGGGCTGGTGATGCGTTTCTTCATCGCGCGCCCGTTCCGGCAGGCAGCGATCGAGCGCGTCGACATTCGTTCTGCGACGGAAGGCTCGGTGACCATCCGCAGCGGCGGATTCGTGACGCTGGACAAGACCCTGCCGCTCGACGCCGGCGAGATCGTTCTGATCAGGAAGGCCTATGCGCAATCGGAATTCAAGGACATGCACGCCCAACGCGTCTGCGTGCCCGACATCTTCATACTGATCGAGGCGCGGGAGCAGGATCGCTATCGAACAGCCATGCTTTGCGGACCGGGCGACAATATTCCGGTTGCGAAAATCATCGATGAAATCGTGCGGAACAAATCAAACTAGAGGCCTGAGCATCATGCGCGTCTATTACGATCGGGATGCCGATCTGAATCTCGTCAAGAACAAGAAGGTCGCTGTCATCGGCTTCGGATCGCAGGGGCACGCACATGCGCTGAACATGCGCGACTCGGGCGTGAAAGAGGTAGCGATCGCGGCCCGTCCCGGCGCGTCGGCGAAGAAGGCGGAAGCCGCCGGCTTCAAGGTGATGGATGTCACCGAGTGCGCCAAGTGGGCGGATGTGATGATGATGGTGACGCCGGACGAGCTGCAGGCGGATATCTATCGCGATCATCTGCACGCCAACATGAAGCAGGGCGCGGCGCTGCTGTTCGCGCACGGCTTCAATGTGCACTTCAAGCTGATCGAGCCGCGCGCCGATCTCGACGTGCTGATGGTGGCGCCCAAGGGGCCGGGCCATACGGTGCGCAGCGAGTACCAGAAGGGCGGCGGCGTGCCCTGCCTGATCGCGATCCACCAGGATGCGAGCGGCAATGCGCACGATCTCGGCCTATCCTATGCCAGCGCCATCGGCGGCGGCCGCGCCGGCGTGATCGAGACTTCGTTCCGCGAGGAATGCGAGACCGATCTGTTCGGCGAGCAGTCGGTCTTGTGCGGCGGGCTTGTCGAGCTGATCCGCGCCGGGTTCGAGACGCTGACCGAAGCGGGCTATGCGCCGGAGATGGCGTATTTCGAATGCCTGCACGAGGTGAAGCTGATCGTCGATCTCATCTATGAGGGCGGCATCGCGAACATGAACTACTCGATCTCCAACACCGCGGAGTACGGCGAATACGTCACCGGGCCGCGCATCATCACGGCGGAGACCAAGAAGGAAATGAAGCGCGTGCTCGACGACATCCAGACCGGCAAGTTCGCGCGCGACTGGGTGCTGGAGAACAAGGCGGGGCAGGCGAGCTTCAAGGCGACGCGGGCGCGGGGCGCGGCGCACCCCATCGAGGATGTCGGCGCCAAGCTGCGCGCGATGATGCCGTGGATCGCCAAGAACAAGCTGGTGGACCAGGCGAAGAATTGAGGGCTCCCGGAATGAGGCGGCGGGCGATTTGAAGTTCGCCGCCGTCGCGGGATGAATTTCGAGATGCCTTGCGTTAGGCCGCTGCCATGCAGCGGCGGATCGTCTTCGCGTTGATCTTGACGGCCTTGGCGCCGCTCTGCGCAGCGCGTGCGGAATATGTGCCGCCGCAGTGCCAGACAGTCTACGCCAGGATGGATGCCGGTCCGGAAACCGAGGCGCTGGAGGCGGAGTTCGAGGCATGCCAGCGTGCCGCGATTGGTGTGGCGCCCATCGAGCAACGCGCCTTGGATGCCAGGCGGGTGCTCCGCGCGCAGGTGACTGACGGCCAGCACGCCGTGCCTGTTTTCGTCGAATATGTGGAGCCGAAGGCAGGACGACCGTGGCTGACGGTTCTTTCGCCCATCGACGGTAGCGCGCACAGACGCGTGACCGTAAGCAAGACGTCCTTCGACATCGTTTGGCGACGCTGGATGGCGCAGCCAAGACATACTCCGCCGGTGCCACAAGCAGACGTGACGGTGCATTTCCTCGTGACGTTTTGCATACCCGGGTATTTACGGACCCTGGTGGAAACGGCGAACCGGGGTGTCACGAAATCGGTGCAACTCGATACCTGCAACATCCCCGAATACAAGTTCAGCTTCTTTCTTCTTCGCCGCGCGCGGCATGACATCGGACCCTGCCCAAAATCCCAAATTCCCGATCCGAGCGACGCAGACCGCCTGCTCGCATGCCTTTCCACACGATAATGGGCCCGGCGTGCCGCCGGCCGAGCGCTTCGCCCGCGCGGGGATTTGAAGACACAAGCAGAACCAGGCGAAGAGCGGACCATGTTGCGGGGGCCGCGTTCGCCGGAATAGGCTCCGTTTTCCATCGGGGAGCGGGCTTTGCACACTGGCTTGCGCGGACTGGCCGTTGCGATCGTCCTGCTGGCGGCGGCCGGCGGCGCGTCGGCGGCGTCATGGCGGCTGCCCCATGCGCATCCTTATGACTGCGACAGGCAAAGCGCGTCCGGCGATGAGTATCTCGTTCCGGCGCTGGCGTGCTTCGCGAAACTGTATGGACGCGCGCCGGTCGTTGCCGCGGCCGGCGATCGCGTCCTGCAAATATTCTTCCGCAGCAACCGCTATGACGGCCTGGCGCTGGAATTGCGCGAGACCGCAGCGGGGCAGGGCCGCATCCTGCTGATCGACCGCGATGGAAACGAGTCGCCGATCGAAGGACGCCTGGCGCAGAAGATTGTGCCGGCGATGCAGGCCGAGCTGCAATCCTATGAAGGCGATTCCGACGCCGCGCGCAATCGGCGCGATCCCGCCTTACCGGAAGCGGTCGTCTGCGGTTTCTACGGCAGGGTCGCGATTGCGACGAACATCACGGGCGCGGTGCGCCGCTATGCGGGCAGCAGTTGCGATCCGGCCTGGGCGTTCTGGTATGCCGAGTTCGTCGCGCGGCATGCCGTGGAGGCATTGCCCGCCTGTATGGCGATCGACAGCACGGCCGATGTGTTCGTTCGCCTGCAATATTGCCTGCGGCTGCATCCCGACCGCGCTTTGGCGATGCAGGCGGTGACCGCGTCTTCGCAATTGGGCAACGATGCGCAAGGCGCGCCGCCCGGCGCCGCCGCGCTGACTGGCATCGTGGGCGCCCGGACGCGGCTTCAGGTGCCGGGCCATGCCGCCTATGTCGGTCCGCAGGCGATTGCCGCGGCGTGGGCGGCGCTGCAAAAGGCCGATGGCGTCACGGTTTATCTCGGCGATGCCACGACCGAGGGCGACGCGGTGGTGC
The DNA here is from genome assembly GCA_036271735.1 of Rhizomicrobium sp. GTDB lineage: Bacteria > Pseudomonadota > Alphaproteobacteria > Micropepsales > Micropepsaceae > Rhizomicrobium. The sequence continues at coordinate 127,541 of DATAZZ010000039.1, read as the reverse complement.
TGACCGGCACGCTCCTGTTCGTGCATGAGACATCCAAGGATCATTATGAATGGAACGACGCACCGTTCCGCCAGCTCTGGCGCCGCGATGCCAAAGGGCAAATCGGGCTCGTCGACTGGCGCATCGCGCAGCGGCGTTTTGTGGCGCGGGAATGATGGTTCGCCGCGCGTCGCTCGTGTTGTGTCTCGCCGCCGGCCTGCTTGCCGGCGCGGCGGCGCGGGCCGGCGACGACAGGGCATGCGGCGATGCGGACGCGGCGGGGTATGCGGCCTGCGCGCTGCAGCGGGCAGGTGCGCCGACGGGGGCGCAGGTCGCCGCGCGCGGCGACGAGATGATCCGTGTCCTTGTCACCAAGCCCAATTACATCGTGCCCGAGATCGTGATCGTCGAAATCGTGCTGCCCCGAAGCGGCGACGGCCGCGTGGTGCTGCGCGATCCCGAGGCGCGCGGCGTGCGCCGGACCTATCGCTTCGCGCGGGCGGCGTTCGAGACGCTGCGCGGCAAGCTTCTCGCGCTGCGCGATGCCGGCGCGGTGCTGCATGGCGCGCGCGCGGGTGGCGGGCATCCTTGCCAGATCGAAACGGTCTGCCTGCATGGCGCCGTCGCGCTGGTCGATGTCGTGTTGGGCGGCAGGACAGCCGATGCCGTGCTCGGCTTTTGCGAGACGCCGGATTATGCGTTCGTGAACGCGGTCCTGGCGTTCGCGGCCGCGCGAGATCCGGCCTGCGCGCCGCTCAGCGACTATGAGGGCTGGGATGCCGGCGGCTTGCGCGATTGCATGCGGGTGCAAGGCGACCGCGCGACCGCGGCCAAGGCTTTCGTCGCGTCACAGATGCTCGGCGAATGGCAGGCCCGTTGGGATTTGAAGGCCAAAGACCTGGCCCTGATCGCGCCGGACGCGCATTTGCGGATCGCCGGCCAGCCCGCGCTGTCCGGCGGCGACGCGGTGGCGCGGCGTTGGCATGCGATGGCGGGCGATGACGGCGAGCACTACGATTACAGCACCGACACAGCCGTGGCGGCGGCGGGACGGATCGTGGTGCGCGGCACGATGCGTCAGGATATCCGGCAGAGCGACGAAGCCACCGCATCGTTCCGCGCGCCGTTCGTGCAGGTGTGGCGATCGGGAGCGGACGGCAAGCCCCGCCTCGTCGAATGGCAGGTGGCAGGCTTTGTGCCGGTTCCGTGAGACGGGTAGGATGCGCGCTCCACGGAGGTCTCCCATGCCGCTTGCACAACAGCCCATTGCTTCGCCCTTCGGTCACGGCACGCAGGCGGCCGAAATCGTCAAGGGCATCGATCTCAAGGGCAAGACGGCGATCGTCACCGGTGGATCGTCGGGCATTGGTGTCGAGACGGCGCGGGCGCTGGCGTCGGCGGGAGCGCGGGTGATCTTGCCGGTGCGTTCGCGCAAGGCGGGTGAGGAAGCCGCGGTCGATATCCGCAGTTCGACCGGCAACGGCACGGTCGAGGTCGACGACATGGACCTTGCCGACTGGGCCAGCGTGCGTGCTTTCGCCGATGCATTCGTGAAACGCGGCCTGCCGCTCGATATCCTGATCAACAATGCCGGCATCATGGCGACGCCGGAGCGCCGCATCATGGGGCATTTCGAATCGCAGTTCGGCACCAACCATCTGGGGCACATGCTGCTGACCTGTCGGCTGGCGCCGACACTCACCAAGGGCGGGCGCGTCGTCGCGCTGTCGTCGATCGGGCATCGCCGCTCGCCGATCAAGTTCGACGATCCCAATTTCGAGAAGACTCCGTATGACAAATGGGAAGCCTATGGCCAGTCGAAGACGGCCAATGCGCTGTTCGCGGTGGAGTTGAACCGGCGGCTCGAGCCCAAGGGCATTCTCGCTTTCGCGGTGCATCCGGGCGGCATCATGACCAACCTGCAGCGCGACATGTCGGAGGCCGAGATCAAGGCGATGGGCTGGATCGACGAGAAGACCGGCAAGCCGCGCGAGGGCTTCAAGACGCCGGCAGGCGGTGCCTCGACCGCGCTGTGGTGCGCGACCTCGCCGCTGCTGACGGCGGGCGGCGTCTATTGCGAGGACTGCAACGTGGCGCAGGCCGTGCCGGCGGACGACGCCACCTTCGCCGGCGTGCGGCCCTGGGCGATCGATCCCGATGCGGCGCGGCGGCTGTGGACGCTGTCGGAAACCTTGTTGGGCGAGAGCTTCGCGCTTTGACGCGGTGGCCGTGCTAGGTTGATGCCGCGGGAATTGGCGGCGCAGGGGCGAGGACGCATGGGCGAAGAAGGCGGCTTTTTCCGGTTCGTGTGGCGGTTCAACGCGGTCCTGATCGCGCTGGTCGGCATTTTGGGTTTCGGCCTGACGATCTTCGGCGGCCTGCAGCTGTTCGGCGGCGAGCGTCCGCTTCCGGTCCAAGCGACGGCGGATGACGAGGTGCAATACAATCTGGAGCCGGCGATCCAGCCGCTGACCGGTACGGGCGAAGTTCTGTTCACGCTGAAGCGGTCGCGCGGCGGCCTGCGTGGGGGCGGAGGCTCATATTCTTCCGGACGCGCGGAGCAGGACGCGAATTATCTCGTGGTGCGCGGCGACACGGCGGCGGGCGTCTGGCTGTTCGCGCATTCGGGACAGGTGATCTGGTCGCAGACCGACATCCAGAAAACCGTGCCCGCAACCGGGCCAGGCGGCGACACGGTGGCCGCGGTGGTGATGACCGTCGCCGATGACGACACCGACAAGGATGGGGTGTTCACCACGCAGGACCGGCAGTCGCTCTATGTCTATCGCGTCGGCGGCGGTCCGGCGGAGAAGTTCTTCTCCGCCGACAACATCTCCCACGTTGCGCAGATCGACAGCGCGCGGCTGCTGGTGATCTTCACCGACAAGGGGGTGCTGGGCGCCGCGACGTTCTCGATCAGCGATTTCAAATTGCTGAGCCGCAGCGCGTTGCCGCCGGCGCCGAAATAGCGGCTCAGACCCGCGCGGCGCCGACGGTGCGGTTGCCGTTGCGCACTTCGAAGCGCGCGTGATCGCCGATCAGGCCGCGGGCATAAGCGACCGCGTCATCGTCGGATGGGTGATGGCTCATATGGACGACGGCGAGCGTGCCGTCGGATTGGAACAGGCGGATTTCGTAATCGGGCATGTGTTCTTCCTTTCTGGCGGTCGGCCGGTTGGCTGGTGATGGACCCTTCAGGAGAGACAACGAACGGCATAAGGCGAAACCGGAACTTGCTGTGTTCAAAACGTGGCGGATGTGATTGAAATTATCGGCCCGTTTGGGAACCAATCTCCGCCATGCGCTTCTGGCTGCTTCTGCTGATTTTCCCGATGCTCGTTTCCGGTGCGCAAGCCGCGGAGACGCCGGCGCCGTGCGAGCCCAGCTATATGCCGCGTTGCAAATGGATCGCGGCCGGCGATGCGCCGCTGAAGGCGGTTGCGGCGCGCGGCGACGAGACCTTGCGCTTCGATTACAGCGCGTTCCTGCGCCCGCAGAGCCGATACGCGATCGAGGCCAGCCGCGGCCGCGCCGGCATCGTCCGCGTCACGGTTCGCGGGCCGCTGGTCGAGGACGCCGCGATCTCATTGGCCGTCGCACCCGCGATTTGGCCGCGCCTTCTGGCCTTGCGCGCGCGCGTGATCGACGAGGATGCGGCGGCGCAGATTTGGGACAGGGTGGAGCATCTGCGGATACAGAGCGGCCGCGTGGAGTGCCTCGACGGCGCATCTTTCTCCATCGGCAGTGCGCTCGGCGGAAAGGCGGAGGACGTGAGGCTCGATGATTGTGCGACGCGTGCCGTCGACGCCATCGCCGATGAAATTCACGACGCGTTCTATATGGTGCTGCCGTTCTGCCGCACGCTGGACGCCGGATTGAACCGGCGCGACAAGCTGTTGTTCGGCTGCAATGCGCTGGGCGGGGCGTATGCCGTTGCGGCGCGCTTTGCGCCGGCGATTCTGGCGTTCTCCGAACGCGACATGTGCGCCGCGCCGGACCAGGCGATGCTCGCCGCCGGCGCGAGCCTGCAGATCGCGGACACAGACAAGGCGCGCGGCGGGGTCTGGCGCGGCCCCGCGATCTTCGCGGCGTTGTGCCGACATCATTTGGTGCCTCGGGTGGACCGGGTCGTGGCCTGGCCAAGCGAGATCACCGTAGTGGGCCGCGTGTTCGGCACGGACGGCAAGCCGGCGAGCCTGCCGCCGGCCTGCTCGACGGGGGCGGTGCAAACGCAGCTTTGGCGCATTGACGGCGGCAAGGCGAAGCTTGAACAATGGGTCATCGGAAGCTTCGCACCGGTCTGTTGGACGATGTCCCCGGCACCGATGCCGGTGCGAAAATAGAGGTTCTGCCATGCGCGTTTCCGACGAAAAGATCGCCGAGATTTTCGACAAGGGTTACACCGTGGTCGAGAATTTCATCGACGCGGAACAGCTGGCGGCGGCGCAGGAGGCGCTGTGGACGATCCATCCCAGGCCGGCGGATTATTTCGCGGAGCCGGACAAATATCCGAAATATGCCGCGTCGCAATTCGCCGGCATCCAGATTTTCCCGTTCGACAAATGGGAGCTGAACCGGCTCGCGGTGTATCCCGATCTGATCGACATGGCCGAACGCTTCCACGGCACCAAGGAGATCGATCTCTACAAGTCGGAGCTGTGGGCGAAATATTCCGGCGCGATCAATTACGACCAGTACCACCACCGCGATTACCGCAACCACACCATCGTGGTGCCCCGCGCGGACCAGAAGAACGCGCAGATGACAACGTTCATCCTGCTGTCGGACGTGGGGCCGCATGACGGGCCGACCAAGGTCGTGCCGCTCAGTGAGACGCGCGACGTGCCGATCGGCACGGCGGCGACCAAGTTCGGGACCTATTTCGACAAGGAGGCTTCGATCGAGGCGCCGGCGGGGAGCCTGATGGTCTACAAGACCGACGTGTTCCACCGCGGCTCGAACTTCACCGCGCCGGAGCATGCGCGATTCGCGATCCTGACGGATTTCAAGACCCGCGCCTGGCGCTGGCAGGGCAAGCTGGCGTGGCCGGATCACGCCGAGAAACCGGTGTGGAACGAGGCGATGGCGAAGATGAGCCCGCGCCAGCGCGATCTGTTCGGGTTTCCTCCGGTGGGGAGCGATTACTGGGACGAGCAGACGCTGCGCGACGTGCAGTTGCGGTATCCGGAGATGGATATGGCGCCGTATCGCGCCGCCTGAACCCTCTCCCCCACTTCGTGGGGGCGAGGGAGTTCTTTTTTAATTACGTCGGATTCTCCAGGCTGAACTGCTCGCTCTCGTCGTCATAGGAGAACAGTTCGCCGAAGCGGGCCCAGCTGACGACCGTGCGCAGGGTCTCGTCAGCGGCGTCTTCGGTCATGTGGTCTTCGAGCTCGTCGACGAAGCGGCGGCGCGGGGCGGTGTGGCTGGTGCGCTCGTCGAGGACGCGGCGGATATGCGCCGCCAGCGGGACATGCCCGATCAGGGCGCGGGAGAAAATCTCCTTGCGCTCGTTGAGCTCGGCATCGGCGAAGCGCTTGCCCATATGGCTGAGCTTGAGGTCGCCGCCTTCGAGGTCGCCCAGGCGCAGCAGCTGCAGCGCTTCGGCGACGGGGAAGAGCTCGTCGATCTCCATCTGCAGGTCGGACGCGATGTCGGGCAAGTCGGCCTTGCCGCTGTAGGGCGCCGCCGCGACGGCTTCGATCAGGCCCGAGATCGTGTTGGGTGAGGCATGTGTCATCAGCGTGCCGAGGCCGCTGCCGCGCTCGGGGCGCTGGCTGCGCTGGCGCGCCGTCATCTCGGTATAGATCTGGTCGACATAGCTTTCGAAGCGTGTGTCGTTGCGGTCGCGCGGACGCGGGATGTCGATGCGGATCTCGCCAGCGACGCGGCCGGGATTGGTCGAGAACAGGAGCACGCGGTCGCACATCAGCACCGCTTCCTCGATGTTGTGGGTGACCAGGATCATGCCGCCGATGGGCAACCGGTCCTCGCCCCACAGCTCGAGCAGGTCGGTGCGCAAATTCTCCGCCGTCAGGACGTCGAGGGCGGAGAACGGCTCGTCGAGCAGCAGGATGTTGGGATGCACCACCATGGCGCGGGCGAAGCCGACGCGCTGGCGCATGCCGCCGCTGAGTTCGCGCGGATAGGCGCTCTCGTAACCGTCGAGGCCGATGAGATCGATCGCGGCCAGGGCGCGGGTGCGGATTTCGGCTTGCGGCAGATTGAGCGCTTCGAGGCCGAGCTGCACGTTCTCCAGAACGGTCAGCCAGGGGAACAGCGCGAAGCTCTGGAACACCATCGCGATGCCGTTGGCCGGGCCGGCGATGGGATGGCCGAGATAGGAGAGCGTGCCGCCCTGCGGCATCGCAAGGCCGGAGATCAGCCGCAGCAGAGTGGATTTGCCCGAGCCGGAGCGGCCGAGCAGGCCGACGATCTCACCGCGCTTGAGCTGGAGCTCGACGCCGTCGAGCACCAGCAATTCGCCGCCGCCGGGTTTCGGAAACGCGCGCCGCACATTGTGCACGTCGAGGAGGATGTCGTCCGCCATCATGCTCTCCTATGTCAGCCTGTAGCGCCGTTCGGCGAACCAGTAGAGGGGGCGCCAGAACAGGCGGTTCACGATCACGACGTAGAAGCTCATCGTCGCGATGCCCAGAACGATGCGGTGGAAGTCGCCGGCCTGGGTCGCGTCGGCGATGTAGGCGCCCAGGCCGTGGGCGCGCAGCGTGTGGCTGCCCCAGCTGGCGACCTCGGCGACGATGGCGGCGTTCCACGAGCCGCCCGAGGCGGTGATCGCGCCGGTGACGTAATAGGGAAAGACGCCGGGCAGGGCGACCTTGCGCCACCACAGCCAGCCCCTGAGCTGGAAATTGCTCGCGGCGTCGCGCAAGTCGCGCGGGATCGCGGAGGCGCCGGCGATGACGTTGAACAGGATGTACCACTGCGTGCCCAACACCATCAGCGGCGACAGCCAGATGTCGGGGTTCAGCGTATAGCGCGCGATGACGAAGACGGCGACGGGGAAGAGCAGGTTGGCGGGAAAGGCGGCGAAGAACTGCGCCACCGGCTGGATGACGCGGGCGAGGTGTGGGCGCAAGCCGACATAGACGCCGATCGGCGTCCAGATCACGGATGCGAGCGCGATGAGGATCGTGACACGCAGCATGGTGAGGAAGCCGAGGCCGAGCGCCTCGCCGACATCGCGGAAGGTCAGCGCGCTGCCGATCATCGCGTAGATGCGCCACAGCGCGAGGCCGCCGAGCACGGCGAGCAGGACGCCCCACACGATGTCGGCCACGCGGCTGGGCACGCGGCGCGCGATGGCGATGGCTTCGCCAGGGACGCGCGGCGTCAGGCGGTAGGTCCAGCGCATGAAGAGGTGGAACGGCTCGGCGAGGCGATCCATCAGGGTGGAGCGCTGCAGGACGTCGAGCACCCAGGATTCGGGATATTCGTCGCTGTCCTCGCTGTCGATGCGGAATTTGTGCGCCCAGGCGACGAGGGGGCGGAACAGCAACTGGTCGAAGATCAGGATGACGATCAGCATCGCGACGATGGCGTAGAAGATCGCCATGAGGCTTTGCCGCGCGATGGCGAGCGCGATGTAGGAGCCGATGCCGGGCAGCGCGATGGTGGTGTGGCCGACGCTGATCGCCTCGGACAGCGTCACGAAGAACCAGCCGCCGGACATCGACATCATCATGTTCCAGATCAGCGGCGGCAGGCCGTAGGGCACCTCGATGCGCCAGAAGCGGGCCCAGCCGTTGAGGCCGAACATCTCGCCGGCCTCCATCAACTCGGGCGGCACGGTGCGCAGCGACTGGTAGAAGCTGAACGCCATGTTCCACGCCTGGCTGGTGAAGATGGCGAACACCGCGGCGAGCTCGGCGCCGAAGATGCGGCCGGGGGCGAGGCTGAGGAAAAAGACGACGGTCACCGAAATGAAACCGAGGATCGGCACCGATTGCAGGATGTCGAGCAGCGGCACGAGCAGCGCGCCGGCGCGCGGCGATTTGGCGGCCCAGGTCGCATAGGTCAGCGTGAAGACCAGCGAGACGCCGAGTGCGATCAACATGCGCAAAGCGGTGCGCAGGGCGTATTCGGGCAGGTGCGACGGGTCGAGGGAGAGCGGGTTCTGCGTCAGCGAGGACAGCGGCTGGATCAGCGCGCGGCTCGCATCGGCGAACAGCACGATGAAGCCGAGCACGAGGATGGCCGCCAGCATGTCCCATTTGCTGGGCAGCAGGCGGCGTGCCTCGATCGAGACGGGCGGCAGGATTTTCATATCCGGCAGGCCTCGAGTGGTTGATGACGAACGCGGGCGAGCGGCCTGTGCGGGGCACGGAACGCGGGGCGACAGAACCACTTTGGGATGGATGGGGAAAGCGAAAAGCGGCGGGGTGGCGGGCACGATTGCCGCACCAAATAAATCATTTCTCCCTCTCCCCCCCTTCCGGGGGAGAGGGCGGGGTGAGGGGGTCTCAGGTTCGGCGCTGGTGTCGAAAGTTTGGATGGCGAAAACACGGTGCCCCGAATTACCGCTGACGCTTGCGTCTCCCCCTCACCCTGCCCTCTCCCCCGGAGGGGGAGAGGGTTCTCATTTTCCGAGCTTCTTCTCCAACCACCGCGCCGCCTGCGCCGGTGATTGCTTGTCGTCCGGTCTGTCGACCATCAAGTTCGCCTGCTGCATCGTCTTCAGGTCGATGGCGCCGAGCAACGGTTTCAGCGCTGTCAGCAAAGCGTCATCATCGGCATGCGCCGGCGAGACCAGCAGGATCGCGTCATAGCGCGGCAAAGCGCCTTTGGGGTCGCCGAGGACCTTGAGGTCGTATTGCGCGATGCGGCCGTCGCTGGAGAAGGCGCTGATCACGTCGACGTCGCCGCCGGTGACGGCGTTGTACATCAGGTTCGCCTGGTACTGCCGCTGGACGCCGAACTTGAGGCCATAAGCCTTCTGCACCGCGCGCCATTCGGGGCGGGAGAAGATCTCGAAATCGCCGCCGATCTTGAGGCGCGGGGCATAGGCGGCGAGGTCGGCCAGGGTGTTGATATGCAGCGCATCGGCCTTGGCGCGGGGCATGACGAAGGCATAGGCGTTCTCGAAGCCGAGGCCGCCGACCAGGCGGATGCCGTAAGTCTTCTTCGCCCAGTCGGTCATTTGCGCCAGGACGGCGGCGCGGCCGGGGCTGTCGGCGCGCTTCATCTCATTGGCCCAGATCGTGCCGGAATAATCGACATAGACGTCGAGGTCGCCGGCGGCGAGGGCGCGGAAGATTACCGTGGAGCCGAGGCCGTCGCGCCGTGTCGTGGCGATGCCGGCGGCTTTGAGCTTGTCGGCGAGGACGTTGCCCAGAATGTATTGCTCGTCGAAGCTCTTGGCGCCGATGACGACGCCGCGGCCGGCCGAGCCGAACATCGGGTAGAGGCTGGCGACGATCACGACGACGAGGCCGACGAGTGCGGCGACGATGCGGGCGCGCGAACGTTCCGCGAGGCCGTTCTCGGCGAGCGCCAGCAGGCGGTCGATGATCAGCGTCAGGCCGGCGGCCGAGACGACGCCGAACAGCACGAAGATGTAGTTCTCGGTCTGCAGGCCGGTGAAGATGTAATTGCCCAGACTCGTCTGACCGATGGGCGTGGCGAGGGTCGCGGTGCCGATCACCCAGACGGCGGCGGTGCGGATGCCGGCCATGATGATGGGCGCGGCAAGGGGCAGCTCGACCAGGAACAGCGACTGGCGCTGCGTCATGCCGACGCCGCGCGCCGCCATCTTGACGGCGGGGTCAAGGCCGGCGAGGGCGGTGATGGTGTTGCGCAAGACGGGCAGCATCGAATAGAGCGTCAGCGCGAGCAGCGCGGGGAGGAAGCCCAGCGCGCGGAAGCCGAAGCCGAAATTGTCCTGCGTGAAATGCGATAAAGCCAACAAAACCGGGTAGAACAGCGCCAGCAGCGCGAGGCTGGGGATCGTCTGGATCAGGCTCGCGAAGGTGAGCGCACCGCCGCGCAGCCAGCGCGAGCGTGCGGCGAGGATCGCGAGCGGCAGGCTGATGAGCAGGCCGAGCGCCAGCGCGCTGACGCTGAGCAGGACGTGCCAGCTGAGAAAATCGGGAAGGTTGGCCCAAGCTTCGTCGAAGCTGTTCATGCGGAGACCTTGAGCGCGTCGGCGAGGCGCTTGGCGCGCTTCTTCGGCGTATCGACCAGCGCCTTGACGAAATCGTCGGCGGGGTTGGCGAGGAGTTCGTTCGGCGTGCCGATCTGGATCAGCGCGCCGTCCTTCATCACCGCGATGCGGTCGCCGAGCAGCATCGCCTCGGTCATGTCGTGGGTCACGAAGATCGTGGTGAGGCCGAGCTGGGCGTGGATCTGGCGGTAGTCTTCCGCGAGGTCGTCGCGGATCAAGGGATCGAGCGCGCCGAACGGCTCGTCCATCAGCATGATCTTGGGCTTGGCGGCGAGAGCGCGGGCAAGAGCGACGCGCTGTTGCTGTCCGCCGGAGAGTTCCTTGGGAAGACGCGTGCGGTATTTCGCGGGTTCGAGGCGCACGAGATCGAGGAGCTCGTCGACGCGCGCGTCGATGTCGGGCTTGGGCCAGCCGAGCAGCCTGGGCGTCACCGCGATGTTCTGCGCGACCGTCATGTGCGGGAAAAGACCGGCGCCCTGGAACACGTAGCCCATGCGGCGGCGCAGGGTGACAGGGTCAAGGGCCAGCGCGTCCTGGCCATCGACCAGGATGCGGCCGGCCGAGGGCTCGATCAGCCGGTTGATCATGTTGAGGGTCGTGGTCTTGCCCGAGCCGGATTCGCCGATCAGGACGAGGAACTCACCGTCTTGCGCCGTAAAGCTCAGCGTGCGGACGACCGGAATCGCGGCACCCGCGTAAGCCTTTGAAACGGCTTGTAATTCTATCAACAGAAGTCCCCCAAGCGAAACGCGAGCGCCCTTGCGCGGCTCGCGCCATTCAGCGTAAATACCGCCGTCCGAAGCAGAAAATAGAGCTTTTACCAGCGCTTAACCACGTTTCGGGCAAAGTTATCGAACCGTAAACACGGCGGGCGGAACGGCGATCCGGCAATGACGAAGAGCGCAACCTTGCACGATGCGACAGGCGGTGTCCCCGCCCGCATCGGCATGCGCTCCAAGTTCGCGCCCCGTCATCCTCTCGGTTCGTCGCAAGCGCTTCTGCTCCTTCTTAGCTGCCCCTAAGCGTTAGCGAGCGCGCAAGCGTTCCATGCTTGGGGGATGAAAAGCGAAAGGAGTGAAACAGAAGTCGCGTCTCGCGACGAACGGAAGGAATGCATTGCCATGAGCACCGAAACACAGAAGGTCAGTATCTTCGACACCACATTGCGCGACGGCGAGCAATCGCCGGGCGCCGCGATGAGCCTCGTCGAGAAAATCCAGATCGCCGAATTGCTCGACGAGATGGGCGTCGACATCATCGAAGCTGGTTTCCCGATCTCCTCGCCCGGCGATTTCGAAGCGGTGCGTGAAGTCACGCGCGTCGTGAAGAACGCCACGGTGTGCGGCCTCGCCCGGGCAGGGTTCAAGGACATCGACACCGCGGGCGAAGCGCTGAAAGGCGCCAAGCGTCCGCGCATCCACACCTTCATCTCCACCAGCCCCGTCCACATGAAGCACAAGCTCCAGATGGGCGAAAACGCGGTGCTGGAGGCGGTCGGCGCCTCCGTCACGCGGGCGCGCAATTTCACCGACGACGTGCAGTGGTCGGCGGAAGACGCGACGCGCACGGAGGTCGATTTCCTCTGCCGCACGGTCGAGGTCGCGATCCATTCCGGCGCGACGGTGATCAACGTGCCCGATACGGTGGGTTATTCCACGCCGCAGGAATATTTTGACATCATCACGATGCTGCGCAACCGCGTGCCGAACGCGGACCGCGTGACGTTCTCGACCCATTGCCACAACGACCTGGGCCTCGCGGTTGCGAATTCGCTGGCCGGCGTGCTGGCGGGGGCGCGGCAGGTGGAGTGCACGATCAACGGCATCGGTGAGCGCGCCGGCAATGCGGCGCTGGAAGAGATCGTGATGGCGCTCAAGGTGCGCCGCGACCTCATGCCGTTCGAGACGCGGGTCAAGACGCCGATGCTGGCGCGGGCGTCGAAGCTGATCTCCAACGTCACCGGCTTTCCGGTGCAGTACAACAAGGCGATCGTCGGCAAGAATGCGTTCAGCCATGAGAGCGGCATCCACCAGGACGGCATGCTCAAGAACGTCGAGACCTATGAGATCATGCGGCCCGAGGATGTCGGGGTGCATGCGACCTCGCTGGTGCTGGGCAAGCTCAGCGGCCGGCACGCGTTCCGCGACAAGCTCGAGGCCATGGGCTACACGCTCGAAGACGCGGCATTCCTGGAGGCGTTCAAGCGCTTCAAGGATCTGGCCGACAAGAAAAAGCACGTGTTCGACGAGGACATCGTGGCGCTGGTGGACGACGAGATCGTCCGCGGCCATGACGCCGTTTCGGTCAAGGGATTGCGGGTCGAGACCGGGATCGGCGTGCTGCCGGGCTGCGAGCTGACCCTGTCGATCGACGGCGAGGACCGCCGGATCAAGACCACCGGCGACGGTCCGGTCGACGCGATCTTCAAGGCGATACGGGAACTCTATCCCCACACCGCGACGCTGCAGCTGTTCCAGATCAACGCCGTCACCGAGGGCACCGATGCCCAGGCGACCGCGAGTGTGCGACTTGAAGAGAACGGCCGGACGGTGACGGGGCGCGGCGCCGACACCGACACGCTGGTGGCGGCGGCCTTCGCCTATGTGAATGCATTGAACAAGCTTCTGGTGAAACGTCAAAAGCAGGCGCCCGAGGCCCTAACCGTCGCACGATGAGACAATAAGGGGCCGGGCGGCCACCGCCCGGCCCCAATTCGCCGGTATAAGGGTTGCAACTACTAAGGCTTCGGGAGCCTGCGTTAACAAGGATTGGACAGGTTAAATATGTTCGGCAGTCTTCTCGGCGCCCTTTCCAGCGATATGGCCATCGACCTGGGGACCGCGAACACGCTGGTCTATGTGAAGGGGCGGGGCATCGTGCTGAACGAGCCGTCCGTCGTCGCGACCATCACGCGGGGCGGCAAGAAACACGTCCGCGCCGTCGGCAACGACGCCAAGATGATGCTGGGCCGCACGCCCGGCAACATCGAGGCGATCCGCCCGATGCGCGACGGCGTCATCGCCGATTTCGAGATCGCGGAGGAGATGATCAAGCACTTCATCCGCAAGGTGCATAACCGGCGCTCCTTCGCCAATCCGATGATCATCGTCTGCGTGCCGTCGGGCTCGACCGCGGTCGAGCGCCGCGCCATCCAGGAATCGGCGCTCAGCGCCGGCGCCCGGCGGGTGCATCTGATCGAGGAGCCGATGGCCGCCGCGATCGGCGCCGGCCTTCCCGTTTCGGAGCCGACCGGCTCGATGGTCGTCGACATCGGCGGCGGCACCACCGAAGTAGCCGTGCTATCGCTCGGCGGCATCGTCTATTCGCGCTCCGTGCGCGTCGGCGGCGACAAGATGGACGAGGCGATCATCGCCTATATCCGTCGTCACCAGAACCTGCTGATCGGCGAAGCCTCGTCCGAACGCATCAAGAAGGAGATCGGCTCCGCCGCGCCGCCGGCCGACGGCTCGGGCGTGACCATGGACATCAAGGGCCGCGACCTGCTGAACGGGGTCCCGAAGGAAATCACCATCACCCAGCGGCACATCGCCGAGGCGCTGTCCGAACCGGTCGGCGCCATCGTCGAGGCGGTCAAGGTCGCGCTCGAGGCGACGCCGCCGGAGCTGGCGGCCGACATCGTCGACAAGGGCATCGTGCTGACGGGCGGCGGCTCGCTGCTTGCCAATCTCGACCAGGTGCTGCGCGAGGAGACGGGCCTGCCGGTCTCGATCGCCGACGATCCGCTGTCCTGTGTCGCGCTGGGCACCGGACGGGTGCTGGAGAACGCCAAGAACATGCGCCACGTGCTGTCGACGGCGTTTTAAGGGTTTCGCTCTAAAGGTCCGGGCCGGGAGGCCGCGTCGGGTAGGTCATGGCGAATAACGGCTGGAAGATCGCGCGGAATCGCGGCGGAGCGCAGCTCCCCATCGCGCTGCTTGCCATGCTCGCCATTGCGCTGATCCTGATCGGCAAGGCGCAGAGCAATTTGTTCGACCGGGCGCGGGCGGGGGTCAGCGATTTCGCGGCGCCGGCGCTGCAGGCGGTGCGAGCGCCGTTCTCCGGTCTCGACCGATGGATGGCGTCGATCGGCGAGATCTTCTCGGTCTATCAGGAGAATCTGAAGCTCAAGGACGAGAACGCGCGGCTGCGGCAATGGCAGAGCGCGGCCATCGTGCTCGACGGGCGGGTGAAGCGCTACCAGCTCCTGCTGCATGCGGTGCCCGATCCCTCCCTGTCCTCGGTGCTGGCCAAGGTGATCGGCCGCTCCAACCGGCCGTTCCTGCACACCATGATCCTGGACGCCGGCAAGGCGCAGGGCGTCAAACCGGGGCAGGCGGTGATCGACGCGCGCGGCATGATCGGGCGCATCTTCCTCGCCGGCGATCATACCGCGTGGGTGATCCTGCTCACCGACCTCAACAGCCGCATTCCGGTGACGGTCGAGCCCGGCAACACCCAGGCGATCATGGCGGGCGACAACACCGCGGCGCCGACGCTCGATCTGCTGGCGCAGAATGTGCGGCTCAAGGCAGGCGACCAGGTCGTGACCTCCGGCGACGGCGGATTGCTGCCGCCGGGTCTCGCCATCGGCACGGTGGTCGCCGATCCGAATGGCGGCTTCCGCGTCGTGCTGCTGGCCGACGCGGCGTCGAGCGAGGACGTCAACGTCGTCGATTTCAAATTGAAGGCCGAGCAGCCGCCGGCCGCGTCGCCGAGCGATCTTCCCGCCACCGCCGCCGGCCTGCCGCCGGCCGCGCCGCCGCCGCCGCTCACCTCCACGCCGCTGACGGCCAGCGCCCTGCCGCCGGGCACCAAGCCGCCGCCGACCAACGGGCCCGTCGTCGTTCCGGCCAACGGTCCGATCCCCGCGCTCGCCGCCGGTGCGCATCCGAACTTGCAAGCCACGCAGCCCAGGCCCGCGCTTGCCACGCCGCCCAAGCCCGTGCCGCCGCCGCCGGATGACGGCGGCGCCGGCAATGAGTGAGGCGGGCCGTGGAGCGCGTGAATAGCATCATGGGTGGCCGCGTCCTTTCCTCCATCATTCCGGTCGGGCTCAGCATGCTGGGCGCGCTGATCGCCAATTTCCCGGTGTCGTTTTTCGGCGGACTGATACCGGCGCCGCTGCTCGCGTTCATGCCGCTGTATTTCTGGGCGATGGTGCGGCCCGATCTGATGACGCCGTTCTGGGTGTTCTTGCTGGGCGTGCTGGAAGACTTCCTGTCGGGCGGACCGCCGGGCGTGTGGGCCGCGTCGTTCCTCGCCGCCTATTTCCTGATCGACCGCCAGCGCGACATGCTGGCCGGCCTGTCGGGCCTGGGCGCCATCATCGGCTTCGCGGTGAGCGCGCTGGTGGCGTGCGGCAGCGCCTATCTGATCGTCTGCGTCTATGACTGGCACGTCCTGCCGCTGGCGCCGTCGATGGCGGAGCTGGCGATGACGGTGCTGGTCTATGTCTTCGCCGTGCCTGTCCTGGGCGGCATCCATCGCCGGCTGGTCGGTCCGCTGCGGAGCGATTTCTGATGCCGCTGTTCGACCGCAAGGACAAGAGCCGCTATGCGAGCTTCACAAGGCGCAGCCTGGGGCTCAGCGGCGGCATGGCGGCGGT
Source organism: Rhizomicrobium sp. (assembly GCA_036271735.1). Classification (GTDB taxonomy): domain Bacteria; phylum Pseudomonadota; class Alphaproteobacteria; order Micropepsales; family Micropepsaceae; genus Rhizomicrobium. Next base: position 111,774 of record DATAZZ010000039.1, on the reverse strand, counting down.
GTTCGCGATCCTGGGCGGGCGGCTCTATCAGCTGCAGATCAAGAACGGCGACCAGTATCGCGTCCAGGCGGAGGACAATCGCGTCAACCAGCGGCTGATTGCGCCGCCGCGCGGGCGCATCCTCGACCGCTTCGGTGTCGAGCTTGCCAACAACCGGCGCAATTACCGCGTGCTGCTGGTCTCCGAGCAGGCGACCGAGGGCGTCGCGGCGGCGCTCGATGCGATCGGCAAGGTGATCCAGCTCAGCGACGCGCAGAAGAAGCGCGTGGCGCACGACATCGAGGTCAACAAGAAATTCGTGCCGGTGCCGGTGGCGGAGAACCTGTCCTGGGAAGAGTTCGCGCGCATCAACATGCATCTGCCGTATCTGTCGGGCGTGCAGCCGGATGTCGGGCAGACGCGCGATTATCCTTATGGCGCGGAGCTGGCGCATATTCTCGGTTACGTGGCCGCCGTGAGCCCGGACGACATCAACAATTCCGACGATCCGCTGCTCGCGCTGCCCGGTTTTCGAATCGGCAAGCGCGGCATCGAGAAGGCGTTCGATTCCGAGGTGCGTGGCACCGCGGGCGCGAGCCGCGTCGAGGTCAACGCCTATGGCCGCGTGATCCGCGAGCTGTCGCGCGACGGCGGCGTGCCGGGCCAGGACGTGTGGCTGACCATCGACCGCGAATTGCAGGCCTTCACCGACCAGCGCCTGGGGACCGAGAGCGCGGCGTGCTGCGTGCTCGACGCGCAGACCGGCGACGTGCTCGCGCTGTCCTCGACGCCCGGTTACGACCCCAATCTGTTCAATGTCGGCGTCACGCCCGATCAGTGGAAGGCGATGACGACGGACGACCACAAGCCGCTGCTTAACAAGGCGCTGAGCGGTGCCTATCCGCCGGGCTCGACCTTCAAGCCGGCGATGGCGCTGGCGGCGGTGCAGAACGGGCTGGGCGATCTGCGCGTCAATTGCACCGGCTCGGTCCGCATCGGCAATCACGATTTCCATTGCTACAAGCGCGGCGGCCATGGCGGCGTCGACCTGAAGCGCGGCATCCAGGTGTCGTGCGACGTGTTCTTCTATGAGGTCGCGCGGCAGCTCGGCATCGACAAGATGGAAGCGGCGGCGCGCGCCATGGGCCTGGGCGCCGCGACCGGCATCGAAGTGCCGGGCGAGAATTCCGGTTTCATCCCCGGCGCCGCTTGGAAAGAAGCGCGCTTCGGCATTCCGTGGCAGGTCGGCGAGACTCTCGTCACCGGCATCGGCCAGGGTTACGTGCTCACCACGCCGATCCAGCTCGCGACACTCGCGGCGCGCATCGCCAGCGGCCGCGCGGTGACGCCGCGCATCGCACATACCGTCGGCACCACGGCGCAGCCGCGGCCGCTGGCCGACGCGCTGCCGTTCGGCGACGATGCTTTCTTGAAAGTGCGCGATGGGATGAACGCCGTCGCCAACGTGCCGGGCGGTACCGCCTATGCCTGGCGCATCGCCGAGCCGGGGCTCGAAATGGCCGGCAAGACCGGCACGGCGCAGGTCCGCGTCATCACCAAGCAGGAGCGCGCCACGGGCGTGCGCGGCAACGCCTCGCTGCCGTGGAATTTGCGCGACCACGCGCTGTTCATCGGCTTCGCGCCGGTGGCGGCGCCGCGCTATGCGCTGTCGATCATCATGGAGCATGGCGCGACGGGCGCGCATCCGCATGTCCAGATGGCGCGCGACATCCTGCGCTTCGCACAGCAGCGCAACGTGCTGGGCCTGCGCACCGCTTATCCGTCGAACGCCGCGATGGCTGCGCCGCCGGCGCCGCTGGGGGGCCAGGGATGACCACGCGCCCCTACGCCGCCGCGCGCCGCACGCTGAGCCTCACCGATAAGCTCTACGAGGTGAATTGGGGCCTGGTGCTGTTGATCGGCATCATCGCCTGCGCCGGTTTCGCGATGCTCTATTCGGTGGCGGGCGGCAATCTGATGCCGTGGGCGTGGCCGCAGATCTGGAAATTCCTCATCGGGCTCGGGATCCTGGTCGCGGTGGCGACGATCGACATAAGGGTGTGGATGAGCCTGGCCTATCCCGCTTACGTCTTCTCGCTGCTGCTGCTGATCGCGGTGGTGATCGCGGGGCATGTCGGGCTCGGGGCGCAGCGCTGGCTCACCGTCGGCGGCCTCGGCATCCAACCCTCCGAGCTGATGAAGATCAGCCTGGTGCTGGCGCTGGCGCGCTTTCTCCATGGGCTCAGCGTCGAGGATATCTCCAAGCCGCTCAATCTCGGCATCGCGCTTGCCATCATCGGCGTGCCGGCGGTGTTCGTGGTGCTGCAGCCCAATCTCGGCACGACGCTGATCATCCTGGCGGACGGCGCGTCGCTTCTGTTCCTCGCCGGCTTGTCGTGGTGGTGGATCGCGCCGACCCTGGCGGCGATCGCGCTGGCGATCCCGACGGCGTGGCAGTTCGTGCTGCACGACTACCAGAAGCGCCGCGTGCTGACCTTCCTCAATCCGGAATCGGACGCGTTGGGCGCGGGCTGGAACATCACCCAGGCCAAGATCGCGATCGGCTCGGGCGGCGTGACCGGCAAGGGCTTCCTCGAAGGGACGCAGAGCCGACTCAATTTCCTGCCCGAAAAGCAGACCGATTTCATCTGGACCAGCTTCTGCGAGGAGTTCGGCTTCGTCGGCGCCATCGCGCTGCTGATCCTGTTCGCCATCGTGATCGTGTTCGGGGTGCAGATCGCCAACAGCGCGCGCAGCCAGTTCGGACGCCTGCTCGCGATGGGCATCACGCTCAACTTCTTCTTCTACATCATGATCAACGCCTCGATGGTGATGGGACTGATCCCGGTGGTGGGGATTCCGATGCCGCTGGTGTCCTATGGCGGCTCGGCGATGTTCTCGGTGATGTTCGGCTTCGGCCTTCTGATGAGCGTGCATGTCCACCGCCAGGTCGAGATCCCGCGCCAGGGCGGCATTATCTAGGTTCCAGGAACCTTCACGGACGCTCCCCGTTTTGTCTGTGTGCCGCCGCTTGGCGGCCAGGACATTTTCATGGAGTTGAACATGCTTACGCGCACAACGCGTATCCTTGCGGCCGCGGTCGTCGCGCTTGGCGCCGGAACGGCGGCAGCGCAGGCCGACTCATGCAGCGGTCATAACCACAACACCGGCACCGTGCTCGGCGCGGTCGGCGGCGGCGCCATCGGCAGTGCGGTCAGCCATGGCAGCCTTGGCGGGGTGCTGGGTGGCGCGGTGCTGGGCGGTCTCGCGGGCAATGCCATTTCGCGCGACCAGGATTGTCGTCACGGGCACTATTATCAAAGCCGCTATTATTACCGGCACGGCCACCGTTACGCCCGCTGGTGAGGAAACCCGCCGAATCGCCCGGCTTTTGGAAAAGCGGGGGCGGTTCGGCGCCGTTGCTTTACAGGCGAAAATCGCTCTGCTATTAGCCGCGCCTCCCGGAACGAAATCGGTTCCGGCTTGATTGGATGGGCCGGTAGCTCAGTCGGTAGAGCGTTCGACTCTTAATCGAAATGTCGTGGGTTCGATCCCCTCCCGGCCTACCATCCAACATTTTCAGATTGAAATCACTAGGTTTTTCGGCGCTTTTGCTCCCAGGGGAATTACTTGGGAGCACTCATCAGGCGCAGGCCGGCCTCGGCCAGCTTCTTGCCTTGCGCCTTCTTCGTGTAGCGCTCGGCTTCCTTCACGCTCGACCAGCCATAGATCGCCATCAACTGGTGTGGCGTCGCGCCGAGCTCGGCGAGGATCGTTGCGCCTGCTTTGCGCAAGCCATGCGCCGAGCACTGCGGCAGGCCCGCGCTGGTGCAGGCATCCTTGAACCAGTTGCCGAACCCCTTAGCGCTGAAGTCACGGCCGTAGCGGTTCTCGATGTAGAGCAGGCTGTCCTTCGGCGCGCGTTCCAACTCGGCGAGCAGCACCGGCAGGACCGGGATGTCGATCACCTTGCCGGTGACGTTCTCGCCCTTGTGCGGCATGAACTTGAGCCAGCGGCTGGCCAGCTGCGTCCTGTCCGTCTTCACCGGCTTGTAGAGCATCTGCCGGCCGAACTTCACGACGTCGATGCAGCGCGGCCCCGCGTAGAGCAGCATCGCGAGGGCGCGCCGCTCGCGCGTGCCGGGCGCGTACGTCCTCTCGAACACCGCGACGTCTTCCTCCGTCCAGGTGTAGAAGCCGTCCGTGATGATCTGGAAGCCGCTGACCTCGCGCGCGGCGTTGTGCTTGAGCAGGCTCTCGCTCACGGCGAAGGCGAGCGCCTGGCGCACGGCCTTCAGGCGCTTGTTCGCCATGTCGGGCGTCGCCGCCAGGCGGTCGCGCAGGACCTTCACCGCCTTCGGCGCCATCATGGCGATCGGCATCTCGCCGAACACATCAATCGAACCTGGGCTCAATGGCTCTTCGAACGTCTTCTCAAGCGCGCGCCGGCGTTGGAGAACGTGACCGGCCGAAAGCTGCTTGCCGGTGCGCTGTGACATCTTGAAATCGATGCTCGCGAAGAATTTGCGGCACAGCCATTCCCAGCTTCCGACGACGGGGCCGTGCGCAGTCTGCTCCGGCGCGACTGTGTCCAGCGCTCGGCGATAGGCTTCCATGAACGGTTCAGACCACGGCACGCCGTGCAGCGTGACTTTCGGCCTGTTCGGCGCGCGCAAGCGGATCCGGATGCCGCTGGGGCGATCCTCTTCGAAGCAGTACTTCGGCAGGCGCTTTGGCATGTCGGCGGCGTCCATCATGCCGCGACGTTGCTCCAACGATTGACGGCCGGCGCGGCATCCCTATCAGGGAAGGCTTCGAAGGCGTCGTCAAGCCGGTGGCGATCCCAGACGACGCAGCCATCCAACTGTTTCGGTCCCGGAAGACGGCCGTCGCCAACAAACTCATCGAACTTTGACGGGGATATCCCGAGATAACGCGCAGCGTTCTCGCGGCGGAGGCCGCGGGGTTCAATTTCGCTGCCACGCGTCCGGCTCATCTGTTCGCGATCTCCAGCAGCACATCGGCATGACAGGGGCCGCCGTCGAGTGGGCATGTGCAGGCTAGATTATGGCCGCGCAGCGAGGCTCTTATCTCGGTGTCAGTTGGCGGCGCGCCGGCCCATGCGCGCGCGCCGTGGTCGCCGTCGATCCATTTCTTGAAATCTCGCACGGCGTCCGCGCGGTCATAGTCGCGGAACATGCCGACATAGTACGGGTTGCCCCATTTCTTGCTCGCCCGCGTAACGACGACCGCTGCAAGCCCATTGGTCGCCAAGCTCAATGTTTGGAGGCGGAAGCCCTTGCGGCGGGAGAGCCTCAGTCGAACAGGGATGCTCATGCCCTCCTCACCGTGCTAAGGTTTACAAGATGAGCTTTGATCCTAACTGGGTAATTGCGTTTGCGGCGGTGGCCCAAACCTGCGCGACCGGTGCCGCCATTCGGTTTACGGTGAGCGTCGCGCGCGATCAGGCAAGGCAAGCGCTGGACCTTAAAGACGTGGATCGCGCCCGCGAGGGCGCCGCGCGTGACGCCCGCGCAAATATTGCTGCCTTTCGACTGATTCCTGTCGTCGAGGAAATCCTCCGCGGACTCGATCATCTTGCCGGGATCAGCACAAATAGCACGCAGCTCTACCAGCTTCGGAGCAGTCTGGCGCGTGCGGGCGTGCCAGCGAAAGAGACCTGGCTTCCTGCACTCTCCATCAAGGTAGGGTGGAGCGACAACCTTTACGAAGATTTCGACGCGCTGCCCCCGACGTTGGCCCGCCGGGCCGTGCTGCTGCTCTACAAGGTCGAGCAATTCAACCGGTCCTACGTCGCCGAGGCGACGAGCAGCGCCGACGATCTGCAGCGCCTTACGGCTTGGATTCGTACCAGGCACGATGAAATCCGTGCCGAACTCAACATCGTACGCGTAGCTCTCAACGCCTTCGCTCCCGCGCCACCTCCAGCGTGCCTTTAGCGCGTTCATAAGCGTCCCCCATGCGGATGGTACAGTGCGCGCGGCGTTCCTTCCTCGTTCAGCACTCGCAGATACTTATCGGTCTCGCAGAGGATGTTAGGCACGTCGGAGAAATCCATCGCGACGCCAATCTCCCCTTGGATCGTAGCGAACAGCGTGCGCATTTCGTTAAGCGCTTGCCACTGCTCCAACCGGTAGTCGAGTTGCCGGCCGGCGATGCGATTTAGGCCGCGAATGGTGCCGGGCCCCGCCGCGGCCCAGGTCGCGATGTCCTCGGCACCGGCGAGGTACCGCGTGAACCGAAGATCGACCACGAGCTGATAGGCCATGAACGCGCCCCAGCCCGGATAGCTCAACAACTCCGCATGTGCGGCGCGTAACGTCGCCGGCGTGCGAACGCCCTCCAGCATGCGGCTGATACGGTCTCGCGCAAGCCATACCCCGCCCAGCACCGTCATCGCGACATGGTCGATCTTCGAGCCGCCTTTCTTCGACGGCGCATTGATGGTGTAGGCGCCCGTCCAAACCTTCTCACCGCGCGCCTCGCGCCGATGCAGGACGTCAGAAAGGTGGCGCAGCGTGAAGCCGGGGCCGCTGGGCCAAGCTTGGCCCGGGTCGATGCTACCGATCAGCTCCACAAGCGTGTCCGGCCAGTTGATCCAGCGCCCAATCGCCAACATGAACCAGAGGTGGGGATGATCGGCGAACTTCTCGCGGATGTTTTCGCGTATCCAGATGGTGACCCTGTCGTCCTCGCGCCGCACATTGCAGAAGCGGTATTTCGCGAGGATCGGATCATCGGTCCACGGCGTCAGCGTGCCTGTCTCCCGGCGCAGCCTAATTGCTTCCCGCTCGCAAACCCAATGGCGAAGCGCAGCCGCGGGCGTCATGGCAATATCCCTATGAACTGCCGCAGCTCGCGGAGCTTGGCTTCGCCGCCGGCCCGGAACGCCACCGAAAGCGCATGTGCAATCCGCTCTGCCTGGTGACGATCCTCGAATTGGAGCGGCATTCCGAAGAAGGAGCCCGGATAGCGGACATCCCAGGCAACGGCCAAGATGTCACCGGGCTCGCATGCCAGCAGCCCGTCGATCGTCTTTTTCCACGCTGTGATCCGGACGGTCATGTTCGACAACCTCGGACCAGCGGAAATTCGTCATGTGTGCGTCCATCGAGCATCCGGCCGGCCTGTTTCTTCCCAAGGCGCCACAGATCGGGCTCGTCGTCGGCATGCATCTCCTGCGAATAGCTCGCGGTGATGTTTTCGAACGTCCATGCGTCAACGGACCAGGACGCCGTTCGCTCGGTGCGGGTCTGGGCGCGATCGCTGTTCTCGCCCGGGGCCCATTCTCCCCATTGCTTGAAGAAGAACGGAACGTCAGCCGCGGCGCATTGGTCGCGGAGCGACCGCGCCCACTCCGGATGCATCGGCCGCGCCTTGGGGCCGCTCTCGCCGCCGCAGATCACCCAATCGAGCCCGTGGTGAGGCGGCGAATTCTTCGCGGCGCCGGGCTCCCACCATTCTCCCAAGAACGTCTGCGTCGCCTGATGCCCGCCAAGACGAGGATCCGGGTCGCCATTATAGAGATCGACAGGCCCGGTCATCGGCTCAACCGATACAAATCGTACGGCCGCCGGCGTGGCGAGCAGATCGGGAATGAACTCATCGGCAGTCTTCTGCGTGCCGCAGCTCGTCCCGAGCCAGACATTTGGCAACGCGCCATTTTTGGTGTCGAGCGGAACGCCGCGGCTGTCGGCCGGCGGCGCGATCTCTCGCATTGCAGCCATCCAGCGCGGCTGCGGCGTGCCATTAAAATAATCTCGCATCCGCTTCGGGCGCTTCGTCAAAATGATGTAAGTATGTTGCGGCGCCAGCGCTGCGACCGCGAAGACGCGGTCGATCCACGGGAATGGAACGAAGTCCACAAAAAGGTCGGTCATCGAGCAGAGGAAGATCGTGCGCGGCTGGCGCCACCGCAGCGGCTGCGTCACGCGGTCCTCGTCCAGGGAGATTTCAACGCGGTCGACTAGCTGCGCCTTGTACGCGATGCCATTGCCGCCGGAATCGCCGCCTTTCACGTTCAGGGTCTCGGCATAGCAGTTGATGCAGTCGGGGTTAGCGTGGATGCAGAACCATCCGAGCTTGCCCGTTTCGCGGTTGCGCGCCCGGATTGGATTGAGGGTCTCGCCACGCGTTCCGGGTCGCTTGGTCCATTCAATTCCGGTCCCATGTTTGGGTGTCTTTGTGTCGGACATCAGGGTTCTCGCTCGGTCTGACGTTGGATTTCTCTGCTGCGATGGATCATGTGCGCCTCTCTGGATTCTGCAGGCCCAAGCTCTTGATCAGATTGGCGCTGTCGGCCCAGCTCGCATGGCCCAGCCATGCGGCCTTGAACTTCCGTAGCCGTTCCGCATCGCCGCGCGCGCGATAGGCCTTGAGCTTCCGTCGCGCCCGCGTGACGCTGGCCTTGCGCAGCAGCTTGTGGGTAGTCCAGACCCGATAGCCGAGGAAATTTACCCCGCGCGCGACGCTGGCGATGCTCCATTTCGAAAAGGCGAGGCCGAGCCGGTCGCGCGCGTAGGCCTCAATCGATGTCTTAAGGCTTCGCAGATGATCGGGATCGGCGCCGAGCACAACGATGTCGTCCATGTAGCGATACCAGGCGCGCTCGCCGAGCGTCTGCTGCAGGTGACGGTCGAGCGTCGCGCCCAGATAGAGGTTGGCTAAGATCTGCGATGTCAGGCTTCCGATCGGCAAGCCAACGCCCTTGCGAGGGACCATCGTCTCGATCAGCCGCAGCGTCGCGCGGCAGGAAATCTTCGCTTCGATCAGCCGCCATAGGATCGTGCGATTGATCGAAGCGAAATAGCCGCGGAAATCGGTCTTGAGGAAATAGAGCGCTGAGCCGCCCCGCGTGAGATGGCGCATCTCGCTTTGCAGTTGCACGACACCGGCATGCACGCCCTTGCCTGGACGGCAGGCGAAGGTCCGAGGCAAGAGTGCAGCTTCGAAGATCGGTCCGATGACGAGACACAACGCCTGCTGAGCGACGCGATCGCGGAACGGCAGCGCCGAGATCAAACGCTTTTTCGGATCGAACACATGGAACTCATAGGGCGCGCCGGCGACGTATCTCCCTTCGGCCATGTCCCGAGCGAGGTCTGCGAGGTTGAGCGATGCATATTCCTTGAACTCAAGATAGCCGGGCGTCTGCCGCTTGCCGGCGCAGGTCAGGCGATAGGCTTCGGCCATGTTCGCCTGGGAGACGATCTTGCCGATCAGATTCCTGAACCGCCTGGTCATGTGGTCGCCTCCTATTGAAAAGAAAGCCGGCCGCGGGTCTCGACGGGTTGCTCCGCTACGCCCCGCTATGCCGGACCTTGGAGTGTGTTCGCCGAAGCAGGACAGATGGGCTGACCACCGAAACCGCTTACGCGCGGCCGTGGAAGACCGGCGGGACCGTAATCGCCGCCGCGTCGTATTCCGGTCGTCACTGCGCCCGCGCGCGCCGATGTTGTCGTTCGAGTTGTCCGGCCAGTTGTCGAGGTTCGCGTAGCGCGAGCCCGCGTTCTCGTCGTTGAGCCAGGAACCGCCGAAGATCGAAGCACGCGGCATACTTACCCCTTCTGCCCTCTGAGCTTCTTTTGCCAAGCGCCGAGCATGCGCCCCGGTTCCGAGAGCAGGCTCAAGGCATGAGCGTTGTTCTTCGGCGTGAGGACGCGTATCTCGTGGCTGGCGAGGAAGCGCAGATAGGAACGCAGCGTCGCGAAGCGCGCATCGACCTGGTAGAGCCGTGAGAGCTGCCGCGACTTTGCAGCGTGATAGAGATCGCCGACCGTGACGAACATTTCCGCAATCACGGCGTCCCGGAGGACGCCGTGGTGCTTTGGGCTTCGCTGAACGATCGGGTACAGATATTTCACAAACGTCTCGTATTTCTCGACGATCGCCAGGGCGTCGGTGCTGGTGTTGTCATCCCTGGTGATCATCGCGCGAAAATCTCGTGCCGCCGCTGTCGCGTCGGCTATGCAAGTTGCAGGTGGTCACTGCGCCCGCGCGCGCCGATGTAGTCGCTGGAGTAGTCCGGCCAGCTGGCGAGGGCCGCGAAGCGCGAGCCCGCGCCCTCGTCGGAGAGCCAGGAACCGCCGAAGAACGAAGCACGCGGCATATCGGGGTGACCGTCTGTGCCCCATGACCACATGTTGCCCGTCGCTTGCATCAAGCCCCACTGGCTCGTTCGTAGCGCATCGAGGCCCGTTGTTTTCGGCTCCGCCTGCGCAGCGGTTTTCTCGGTGACGCCATAAGCTGCTGCGAAGAACTCTTCGGCACCGAGAAGCTGCTTGCCGTGATGGTTCATCACCGCGCATGCCGCGGCGTAATCGAACCGCGAAAAATAGCCACCAGCGGGGTTTTGCGGCAGGTCCGTGCCGTCCGCTATTGTCGCTCCATGCCGGCTCGTGCCGTTCTCGAGATGGTCTTTGCCGAGCAGGTAGATATCGCACCAGACGCGGCTCTTGCCGGGTACGTTCACCAGCGTCATGCCGCGCGGATCACCGCAGGCCGGACGAAAATTCCGGTCCCAAATGGAATGAGGATTGATCGCCGGCGTACCGTCGCCGCCAGCTTTGCCCGTGGCATTGCCACCAGGGGCAAAGTGGAAGCCTCCGATCGCGTTTGCGGGAATGCGGGCCGTCTCCATCAGCTGCGCAACCGGCGCGCCGCGCACGATGGTCACGATGTAATCGAAGCCCACCGCATAGCCCACGGCAGGCGCCTTGACGGCCGTGTCCTTCTTGAAGGCGACCCCGCGAAACGTGACGCCCGCCCGCAGCATAGCGCTGAGACCGGCAGCCTTGATTGCAGGGCTTGTTTTGTCGCGTTTGACGAGCATCGCCTTCGGCGCGCCTGCCTTCTTCTTCGTGATCCGCTTTTTCATGGTCATGGTGTCCCTGTTGAGAGTTTTGGGAAGCCGCTGTCGCGGCTTCTATGCAAGCTGCAGGTGGTCACTGCGCCCGCGCGCGCCGACGCCGCCGTCCGAGTCGCCCGGCCAGTAGCCGAGGTCCGCGTAGCGCGAGCCCGCGTCCTCGTCGCCGAGCCAGGACCCGCCGAAGAGCGAAGCACGCGGCATGTCGGGGTCGGCGTCGTGGCCCCAGATCCACAGATTGCCCGTCGCCTGCATCAGGCCGAAGCGGCTAGTGCGCGCTGCGTCGAGGCCGGTGGTTTTCGGGTCGCGTGCCGCCGCCGTTTTCTCGGTGACGCCGAATGCCGCGCCGAAGAACTCCTCGATGCTGAGCAACCCCTTGCCATGCGACACCATCGCGGCCTGCGCCGTCGCAAAGTCGAACCTTCTGTACTTCGTGCCATTGGCATCGTGCGGCGGGTCATTGCCATCGGCGATGGTCACGCCGAACTTGCTCGTGCCGTCGGCCAGATGATTCGATCCGGTCAGGTAAATGTCGCACCAGAAGCAGCCACTGGGCGTCTCGACCAGCGCCATCCCGCGCGGGTCGGGGCAGGAGGGCCGGAATGCGATGTCCCACAGCGAGAAGGGATTGATCGCGGGGATATCGTCGCCGCCGCTGCGCGCTGGCGCATTGCCGCCTGGCGCGTAGTGGAAGCCACCGAGCAACGTCTCGCCATCCGGGATACCGGTCAGGCGCGCGACCGACAGAGTGGTGCCATCGAAGTTGACGACATAATCGGCGCCCGGGACATACCCGGGCTCGGCACCGGCGTTGAGGTGAAGCGGAACCGCAGTGTCTCCGGCGAAGGTGTGAGCGGCGAAGGTCGTTCCGGCCTTCACGACTAGGCTGTCGCGGTCGGTCACCTTGAAGACGGGCGAACTCGCGTCCGGTCTGATCAGCGTCGGCGCTGTGGCATGCGGCTTTACGTGTGCGTTCATGGTCTCAGGCTCCAAGGTTGGCCGGTATCAGTGCCGGCGGGTATGAAACGGTTCGGATTCCGATGCATTGCGCAGTCGGTTGCGGTTAGCGATCATCAGAGCAGCCTCTCCGGTTGCCCGGCGGTCGGGTAGCAATGGCGGTTCCCGCCCGATGTCTGCGACCATGTCGGGTGTCCCATCAGCTCGTGGTGCCGCGCCGCGAGCATGTGAGCGTTCTCGCCTTGCCAGGTCGCGGTGCATCTCTCGCATCCGCCGCGGGTGATGGAGATCCTGGGTCGGCGGCGGGTCATGGGCTCGCCGCCCCGGTGTTGGATGCGATGGCCGGCATCTTCGACTGACCGTGCAGCGCCACGATCAGCGTCTCCACGGTGATCGCGGCGGCGCCGTCGACGTGCTCGCACAGATAGGCGCGCAACAGCTCCGCCGGCATCGACATGATGTGTTCCTTAAGGGCGGCTTCGCGCGCGGCTTGTCGCTCGATCGTCATTGAAGTGCCCTCATGGTGTGCTGAACCGGTCCACGATTCCGTATGGCGCGATCAGCGGCAGGCAGCAGATGACGGCGTAGATGATGCCCAGCGTCACGGCGCCGGCGATGGCGTCCGTCGTCCAAAGCCACGCCTGTGTCGGTTTGCGCGCGCTCATGCCGCCTCCCGGCGCATGTGGCGCAGCCGCGGCACGCGATCTTCGGCGAGCACCATGCAGCGCTTGATGCGATCCTTGGTAATGAGTTCGGGAAGCACGTCGGCGCGCTTGAGGTCGAAATCCTGCAATGTGCCGCGATCTTCGATCGCCTGGATGATCGTCTTCACCAACTCGTCGTCCACCTCGTCGGACGTCATCAGGCTCTGGCGATGACGAATCTGCGTGAGGGCAAGAGAGGGTTTTGGCGCGGTCGCATTGGAACGGCGTCTCTTCATGGCGTCAGCCTTTCGCTAAAATTGAAACAGCGATTGCCGCGCCACCGACAAACAAGATCACCAACCCGGCGATAAGCAGCTTGAGCTGCATTGGCATGAAGACGGGTGGAGATTTGTGGAGGTCCGAGCTCATGCTGCGGCCCCGTCATATGCGAGTGCCAAAGCCGCCGTGCGGACATACGGTCCGGCTGGCTCGCCTGGCAGAGAATGATCTGCGAGAAAGCCAATCGCGGAGTCACCAATAGGCGTGTCGCCCTTGCGTAGCGGGCGCGTCCACCATCCGTCAGCATCGATGCGCCAGCCGCTCAAGTATGCGGTGAGACGGAGACAGCAGAAGATGAGTAGGCGCCGGATCATATCGCGCCCTCGGTGAGCAGGTAGTAGCCCAAGGCCAGCGTCAGCAGCGCCGACGCGATCACGAATGCTGCGAACCGCAGGCGCGCCGCCCATGTGCAGGAGTTGGACATGGCGTTCATCGCGGCGCCGCCCCGCAGAAAGTGGGCGAGCCGGCCGTTTCCTTGACGGTGCCGTCCGACTCGCCCTTCGTTGGAGTTGCGAAGCCCAACGAAAGAGAAAATGCGATGGCTGATGACATCGAGCGCCGCTTGATGGCGCTGGAGACCAACCAGAAGACGTTGGAAGCTCGGATCGAGGCCTGCTCGATGGGCCTGTTGGCCATCGTCACAGGAATCGGAAACATGCGCGCCGACGTCGCTCGCGACATCACCGAACGCCTCCGTCAGGCTGTCGCGACGGCGCCGGGCTCGGCCCATCGTTCAACGCTTGCTGAATTGGAGCGATGGGTTGCACTTCTTGAGCGTTGACCAGGGGTGTTCCGGGTGTCGCCCAAAATGCAGCGGCGTCGGCTTTCCAGCGCTCGGCGGCGTCTTCGATCTTCAGCCGAACGCGATAGAGCGGTGCGGCGCCGCCGCCGATGACCAAGCCGCCCCTTTCAACCGCCATCCAGCGCGCGTGGTCCGACGAAAACCCACAAGCCTCCAATCCCTCGCGGTTGTCCGCTAAGAATGACAGCCACGCGTCTTCGCTATGGAGATCGATGAGTTCCGCGTCGTCGCTGGGCGCGAACTGCAGGTAATCTCGCATGGCGCGTTCCAAGACCGCGCGCAGCCCAGGCATGTGGTCAGGCGAGATGTCCGGACAGGTATCATCGATCCAGCGCTCGATACGGCGCATGTTGCGCTGGAATATCCGGAGGTCTTCCGGTGTCGGCGCAGTTCTCGGTGCGGCGCCAAACATCACAGATCGCCCTGACGGACAAAGCCGCGACCCGTGTGAACTGGAGACGCCGCTTCCCAGCGAGCGTTGAAATTACACAACCACGTGCGCTGAGCATCGCTCAAGTCTTCGTCGTCAAGGTGTTCGTCGGCGCTTCCGAGGCTGAGACCCTGTGCTTCGCACCAGCCGGCATACTCTGCCGTCAAGCGCGAAAGCTCGGCCTCGATACCGGGGCTGCCATTGCAGCCGACATTTTCAGCGACGCGATCATGGTCTGCCATTCCGTCTCTCCAAACCCGTCGATGCGGGGTTGGGAGACGTTATAAACCGTATTGGTTATATGTCAACCGATACGGTTATATATGGTGCGGGGCCGGGAGGCGGCGCCATAAAATTCCCGCGTCTGATTTATAGAATAGAAATTGAACTAGGTCGCGCGCGATCGCATAGGCCCTCGTAGCACGCCCATCCACGTCAACAATGCGCGTGTTCGCAATGTGATTCGTGCGCACCCGTATGCGATTCTCCGAGTGCATAGCGTTCATTATCTGTGGGATTTGCTCTCGTTTGAAACAAGCGCCTGGACTGCCTTCAAACGGCAAATGCTCGTCTATCCTCATCATCGGACGGCCGATCATATAATCAGTGTTGGTGACGCAGATTTCAGCGGGGAAGGCCGGATATGTAAACGCAAAGCGCAGAAACAGGCTGAATTCCCAATCGAGAATGCAAATGCGCTGATCGGTCATCTGGTCGGTTCTGCAATGAACCGTCCAGTAATCGTCTATTCCCGGACCGCGGACCGAACCTATGCCATCGCGGTCTATCGAAAATGTATATCCATCGGCGGTTTTGCCCGCGAAGGTGGCAATAAACCCGTTGCCCGTCACATGACCCAATTTCCCAAAGTCTGTAGCTCCCTGCGCGCTAGCAAAGCAACCGAGCACGATTAGAATTGCCAAAGTTGAGAAAAGCGGTGTGCGTGCACTCATCCCAGTGCCCTCCCTATCCAAACAACTCTGCCAACCAGCGCAATATCGTCGGGATTTATGTCGGAATAAGTCGGGTAATTCGCGTTATCACTCTTGATTGTCAGAAGCTTTGATACGGGGTGCATCGAAAGCCTTTTGACTTGGAGCACGTCGTCAATTCTTAGGACGTAAAGGCCTTCTCTACGTGGGTTAAGCTGTGACCGATCAACTAAAGCGTGATCACCATCATGGAGTGTATCCCACATTGAATCACCCGACACCTCCAGCACTATAAGCTGTGAAATATCGCGCGAGACTCGCCGCAACCATTGCTCGCGAAACATTAGGTAGTGCGATGGCTCGCTCTGTTCATCCACTAAAAAAGCTCCAGCGCCGGCGGCGGCACGGACGTCGTAGACAGGCACGCCAGTGTGGTCGAGCGGCGTGCTGCTTGCTTCGCCAGCTACTTGGGCGACCGAAACGCGAAAAACCTTCGCCACCCTTCGCATAAGTGGCAGCGTCAGCCGTTGATCCTGCTTTTCATAACGTCCGACTGAGACCGCAGTCGTGTTGAGCTTTTCCGCTAGATCCTCTTGGGACCAGCCGCGCTCCGCTCGTAATTGGGCAATCGCGTTCATGCGCCAAGGAACCGCACCGGTTCAAGCGTTGCAATAACCGTATCGGTTGACAAATATACCGTATTGGTTATGTCATGCTGCATGAGCCGACTGAAAGCATGGCGTGTTGAAAAGGGACTAAGCCAAGAGGCACTCGGCTCTTTGCTGGGCGTAAGTTCCGTTGCAGTTGGCCGGTACGAGCGGGACAGGGTTCCAGAACCGGCGGTGCTGCAAAAGCTCACCGAACTTACCGAGGGCGACGTAACGCCCAACGATTTTTTTGAAATTCCCGCAGTTGTGCGCCCTACCTCCAAACCACGGAGGGCAGCATGAGCGTCCCTCACGACATCGCCGCGCCCGTCGCCTTCGCACCGCTGGATTTGTCCGTTGGTGATGCCGCCGCGCTCGACGTTCGCAAGTTTGCCATCGCCGACATCGCCAAATTCTTTGGTTTGCCACCCCATCTGATTTCGGCCGGCCCTAGTTGGTCGCGCTGCTGGGACTTGACGGAAATAGCGCAGCATTTCGTACCAAGTCAGCCGCGAGCAGGCTCGCCTGCTGCGGTGTCAGAATCACCGCTGTCTGAGTCAGCGCTGCTCCCGGGCTTAAGTCGGCGAGCGAAAGATGCTGGAGGATCAGAATGATCCCCGGTCGATCCGTCTTCGGACCAACGCTCCATTCTGCGACGACGTGCAGGTCCGTTCCGATGGGGGCGGGCATGAATTCTCCTTCGCTGTGTGTCTCGACAACCGCAGCGGACGGCGAGTCCGGCCGAACCGTCAAGGCTCCGGCCGGCTCGCCACCTGTCCAGGCGTGGGCCGACGAAACCGGTGGTGATGGTGCATGAGCGGCTTCTCCAAAAAGCAACTCGGCGCGCTCAACCTGGCCGGTGCGATCGACAAGCCTGTCGCGTTCACCGCGTTTCCCGCGTTCGTCGGGCACGAGACGATCGCCCATCTCGCGGCTCGCGGGCTGCTCAGCGTGTCCGTTTCGATCACGCCGAAGGGTCGCGAGGCCTTGCAGCGGCAGCGTTCCGCGCGCGCCGTCGAGCGCCATCACGAGCAAATGCAGAGCCGGCTTCGGAAAGCATCCCAGGCCGAACTGATGGGTGCGCGATGAACGTGGCATCTCAAATCCCTCTTCAAAAAGGACGCCGAGCCCTCGAGCACGGCGCCAAGTCGGCGGGTAATCGAACACGCGGCGTTGCACCGCGCGGGGAGATTTGAATGGGCGCGGCTGCATTCCAATCGGGAAAATTCAGCAACGGTCTTCCGCGCCGGGCGCCCGCAACTCTTACCGAGCAGGCGCGCGGAACTTTTGTGGGGCTGGGCGCCCGGAAGTCTTCCGTGGAAAATGCGAAGGAGACTTCGCTCCCGCCGATCACCAACAACGAGCTCATCCGGGAGACCCAGCTGATCGTGCTGGAGTTCGGCACCGAACGCGCCGCCGAAGAACAAGGATCGACCCCGCGCGCCATCGAGAGCCAGAAAAACGGCGAGAGCGCCATCCAGACCGTGCGGCTGATCAACTGGGCGCGCCGCAATGCGCGCGTCCGCGCCCACGTCGCGCGTCTGATCGGCCTGACCGGTCCGATGACCGACCCGGAATTCATGGAGGGCATGAGCCAGGTCGCCGACTTCTTTACGCGCCAGCAGCAAGCGTCGGACTGTGCTGAGCATCACGCTGGCGAAGCCTGCGATGACGCGATGACCGAGCTGTTCGGAGGTGCGCGGTGACCGCTCTCCTGCCCTGTGCCCAAGATATCGCCGGCATAAAGGTTACTGAGACGCCGTCGGGTGAGGGCTTTCGCGCGATCTGCATTTCATGGCTCGACGCCAGCAAGATGCCACGCAGCGAGACGTTCCGTGGGATCAACGCCCATCGCGTGCACGCCGATCTGGCCGCTTGCACCGCAATCTCCGAGCCCGCGCGCGCAGCCTATTTGATCGGCCTGTGCCGTTTGTTCGGCATGATTGCCGAGAAGGATTTGTCGCTATGAGCGCGGCAGTCAAAGTCCGCCAAGGCCGGTCGCCGGCCCGCAACCGCCGCCGCACTGAACAGGACTTTCAGATCGCGCTCGTGCGGTTGCTCGACATGATCCTCACGCCGGCGACGCGTTTCTTCCACGTCCCGAACGGCGGATACCGCACGCGTGCCGAAGCCGGAATCCTCAAGGCCATGGGTATCAAGCCCGGCATGCACGATGTGGTGTTCCTGCATCGTTTGCAGTTCGGCGACGCCATCGTCTGCGCCGCGTATGGGCTTGAGCTGAAAACCAACGACTGCGATCTCGACGACAACCAGATCCAAGCGCACGCGGACCTCGCGACAATCGGCATGCCGAGCGCCGTGGCGCGGAACATCGACGAAGCAATCGCACATATCCGCAGCTGGGGCATCCCGCTGCGCATGAAGGACACACGCGTCGAATTGGCGGCGTGAACGATCACGCCCAGGGCGGGCAAGAAGGGGATGGATATGGCCAAGTCAGGTTTTGCGAAAGAACATTTGCTCGCTTATTGCGAGCGCATCGAGCGGCTTGAGGAGGAAAAGAAGGCACTCGCCGACGACATCAAGGAAGTCTACTCCGAGGCCAAGGGCACCGGCTTCGACACCAAAATCCTGCGCCAGGTCATCCGCCTTCGCAAAATGGAAAGTGCCGACCGCCAAGAGCAAGAGGCGATGCTCGACCTCTACCTCAGCGCGCTGGGGATGAAGTCTTGAGCCGCTCCGCAGCAGCACCTGCCGGCGTGAAGGGTTCGACGATCCTCACGTCGTCGGGCCGGTATTTCGACATCATGCGACCTACCGTCGACATGGTTGTCGAGATCGATATCGCGCGCGGCTTGGCGAATACCTGCCGCTTCGCGGGTCACACCCGCGAGTTCTATTCGGTCGCGCAGCACTGCGTCCTGGTCAGCAAGCTGGTCCCGCGCGAGTTCGCTTTGGCGGGTCTCCTGCACGACGCTGCGGAAGCTTATGTCGGCGACGTCGTCTCGCCGTTGAAACAATATCTACCGAACTTCAAGACGATCGAACAGCGGATCGAGCGAGTGATCGCACGCAAGTTCGGTCTGAGTTTCCCTTGGCCGAAAGACGTCAAATACGCGGACGTCCGCGCTCTGCGCTTCGAGCGTCAACATCTCATGCACCCATGCGGTGATTGGAACCTAGAACGATACGAGGCTGTCGAGGGCGAGCTCGTTCCTCTCCTGCCGAACGATGCAGCGCAGGCCTGGTCGTACCGGTTCATGGAATTAAGGGGTGCGCGCTGATGGGAACACCGTTCCATCGACTACCGCAGGCGAAGAGCGTTGAAGCGCTCGGCCCTGTGCATGAGCGCGTCTTGCTCGCCGCCAATCTCTATGGCGCCGCTCACACGAGTTTTCGCGCCAAAGACTTGCGCGCCTTCATGGTTGGAACTGGTGGCGACAGCTGCAGCACGATGACGATCGCCGGCGCCCTGTTGCATCTCGCCAACCGAAATCACCTCTTGAAGGTCGCCCAAGGCGAATTCGCGCGCCTGCCGGTCAGGCCGACCCCAGCCACCGCTGCGATGTCGTCAACGATCAAACCACCGTCGCTCGCACGAATGATGGCTGGTAGGGCGCGATGAACAAGCCCAGCAAACCGCTCGCGCGAAAGGCATACGGCAGCATCCCGCATCTGCCGAACAGCCGGTTGGGTCCAGGAGACTGGAGCATCGGCGCCGGCCAGGCCGCGATCCTGTGCGACAGGATCCGCGACCGGCATGACCGCATCATCGTGACCGAGAAGCTCGACGGTTCGTGTGTCGCTATCGCGAACATCGACGGCGCGATCGTGCCGCTGACCCGGGCTGGCTATCACGCCGCTGATTCTCATTATGTGCAGCACCATCGCTTCGCCGAATGGGTGCAGGAACGCGCTGCTCGATTCTCGCGCCACATTCCAAAAGGTGCGCGCATCGCCGGCGAATGGCTCGCCCAGGCGCACGGCACGCGATACTTGATCGCCGACGAGGGCGAACTGTTGGTCGCGTTCGACCTGATCTGCGGAAAGTCGCGGCACAACCACGACGGCGCGCGCGAGCTATTCAAGCAGTGTGATCTGCGCGCAGCTGCGGTGTTGTCGGATGGTCCGGCCTTCGCCGTTGAGGACGCTCTGAAGGCCTTGGGGCCATTCGGGCATCACGGCGCACTCGAAACACCAGAGGGCGCTGTTTGGCGCTGCGAGACGCGTGGCGAGTTCAACTTCGTCGCCAAGTTCGTACGGCGGGAAAAGGTCGATGGCTCCTATCTAGAAATCGTCACCGGCAAGCCATCCGTCTGGAATTGGGAATTCGAAGGAGCCGGTAAGGGCGAGCAAGTACTTTGGCCGGAGGACGCGGCGGCATGAAGCGTCAACGCAAGATCCTTGTTGCCGACCTGCTCTGCGGTGCGGGCGGATCATCCACCGGCGCAGAGAAGGCGTTGAAGACGCTCGGGCTCGAGATGGAGCTGGTTTGTCTCAACCACTGGCCGACCGCGATCAAGACCCACGAGCTCAATCATCCGAAGGCTCGCCACTACGTACAGGACATCGCGACGGTGCGGCCACATCTGATCGTGCCCGAGGGATATCTCGACCTCCTGATGGCGTCACCGACATGCACCCATCATTCCGTCGCAAGGGGCGGCAAACCTACCAGCGATCAACAGCGCAGCGACCCATGGCACATCATCCCGTGGTTCACCGAGTTGCGCGTCAAGACCGCAATCATCGAGAACGTGTGGGAATTCACTAGCTGGGGACCTGTCGATACGCGCACCGGAAAGCCGATCCTATCGCGTAAGGGTGAGTATTTCCGCGCCTGGGTCGACACGATTTGGAAGCTCGGCGCCACCAGCGTCGAGTGGCGCAAGCTGAACGCCGCTAACTATGGCGAAGCCACCACGCGTCAGCGCTTCATCATGAAAATCCGCTTCGACGGCAAGTCGATGGCATGGGCGCCGCTGACCCACCACAAGCGTGAGGAGGGCAAGCTCGATCTCTTTCCCGGCATGAAACCATGGCGGCCGGCGCGCGAGATCATCGACTGGAAGCTTAAAGGCAAGTCGATCTTCAATCGCAAAAAGCCGCTCGCTGCAAAGACGCTTGCGCGCATTTATGCCGGCGCGGTCAAGTTCAACTGGCCAGAGCCGTTCAAGGAAGCACTCAGAAAGCACATGGAGGTTGCCGTCGGCCTACGCGCAGCACCCGAAACGTCATACATCCGAGAGAGGGAGGTGGCAGGGTTGGTCCAGCCTAGAACCCCGGAATGGGATGCGGCGCGTTCTGCCGACCCTGCATTGATCACGCTGCGCAACCACATGGCGGCGTCGAGCGTGGATGCACCGGCGCCAACTATTGCGGCAAACGGCAACCACATCGGTTTGGCGCAGCCGATCATGCTCAAGCAGAACTTCCGTCGAGATTCGGTGAGCGTCGACAGCCCGGCACCGACAATCATGACGGAAGCGCGCATAGGCCTAGCCGAACCAGTGATCGTTCGAACAAACATGCATGGACGCCTGTCGCCCGGTGCGCGCGGTGTCGAGGATCCGCTCATGACCATCACGACCGACGGCGGCATAGCCGTTGCCGAACCGGTTATCATGAACGGCCGCAAGGGCAACCAGGCGAAATCTGTATCGACCGACCCCGTTCCCACCCTGGACACAAAAGGTGGGGTATGGCTCGCCGAACCTTTTGTCTTGTCGCAACAGAATAGCGGCTCGCCGCGCTCGACCGATGAGCCGCTGCCGACGATTACCACCGGCGGCGCGGGCACGGGCGATCACCCTGGCTGCGCGCGTCATGTGTTGGTCGGGCCATTCATTGCAACGGTGGCGCATGGCAATGACGCGAGCGAGAAGAACCCGAACGCGCGCCGCGCCAACAGTATCGACGAACCGCTGGGGACAATCCATGGCGACGGCAGCGCCTACGCTGTCATCGAACCGTTTATTCTCAACCGGCACGGCGAAAATGGTGGCGTCCGGGCGCATTCCGTCGAAGAGCCATCGCCGACATTGGACTGCCGCGGTGCCGGCTACTTGATCAAGCCCTTCGTCCTCTCTCGCCATGCCGGCGGCGCACCGCGGTCGATCGAAGAACCGACGCCGACACAGGTTGCCAAGCAGTCCCATGTCCTGATCTCGCCCTACTACGGTTCGGGTTCGGGCGAGACCTGCCAAAGCGCGGAAGCACCGCTGCCGACAGTTACCGCGAAGTCACGGTTCGGCATGGTCGTTCCTGTCACCAATGGGGGTGGCGGACCGATCGCCCGCAGCGTCGAGGATCCTGTCCCGACGATGACCACCGCAAAGGGTGGCGAATTCGCCCTTGTGGTGCCCGTCACGCACGAAGGCGGTCATGACCGCGTGCAGGACCCGAACGAAAGCCCGCTTCCCACAGTGACCGGGGCGAATCGCGGCGATCTTGCCTTTATCACCGCCCAGCACGGCGAGCGCCAAGGCCAGGAGCCGCGCGTCCACAGCATCGACGCTCCCACACCGACCATTGCCGCCACAGGCCATGTTGACCTGGCGCACGGCGTGGTGACAGCCGCCTTTGATGGCCGCGAATACGACATCCTGTTCCGGATGTTGGAGCCGCATGAGCTGGCGCCCGCGATGGGCATGGACGGCTACAAGTTCGCCGGCACCAAGACCGAACAGATCAAGCAGATCGGCAACGCCGTCTCCGTGCGCATGATGGAGGCCGAGGTCGGTGCGCTCATGGCGGACGCCGCGCCGCGCTCAAAGAAGAAGCCCAATACCACAATTGCGAGGGCCGCATGAGCGCCATCCTCGAGGCTGTCCGCCATTTCCGTCGTCAGCTCGATTTTGCCGACCAGCGGATCGAACAGGCCGGTGATCGTGGCGGCGAAGACCGCGTGAATGACGCGATCGATTTCAAGAAGGCGGTCGAATCCGAAATCATCGAGTGTCTGATCTTGGTGAAGCATCCCGCCGGACTGCGAGGCGCGCGATGAACGAGCGCCAACTTCTCGCGATGGGCGCACAGATGCGCCACACGATGCTGGACTTCTATGCGCGTTATGGTGCCGACGAAGGTGTCGCGCTTACCCGCCGCTATCTGCTCGAGATGGGCGATGTGCTTGTCGACATGCACGGGCTCAAGGACGCGGCGGCGGTGCTTTACGACGTCGCCGACGCCGCCACGCTCAAATTGCCGATCGAGAGCTATCACCTCCCTGTGCCGGCGGAGAGCCAAACGGAAGAGCTATCACGTCCCTGTGGCGGCGGAGAGCAAAGCACCATCGCACCAAAGATGAGCCTCTATCGGCGCATCGGCTCGCTCGTCGACCGTCATTATTTGGCGTTCATCTCTGGCGTCGCCTGCGGCCTTTGGCTCGGAGGGCGTAGCTGATGAAGCCTCTTCCGCTGCATGTTCAGGAATGGGAAGCCGCCGCAATGATTGCCGGCAGCATGACGCAAAAGCGCGTGCCGTTCCGGATGCGCTGGACTCCGCGTGGCCGGCCGCTGCCGATCACCACTGACCGACCGTTCGCGAATGCGGTCGCTGGCGCCCTGTTTTGGGTGGCCGAACCGTTCACTTGGTGGCAGGGGAAGGGTGTTTGGCAGGCGATGGAGCATGTCGACTATGGCCACTCGCCCACCTGCTTCACGCCGAAGCCCGCCCAGGTAAGGCGGTGGGATATGAAGACCGGCGAAGCGGAGCAGATGTCTCGCAACCTGTCCCGTATGACGGTCGAAGTTGTCGGGTCGATTCAAAAGCCGGTCGTAGAAATATCCGATAGCGACGTTGTTGCCGAAGGACTGGGGTTTCTTGCGGCGCCCGCTCTTCGAGCTGCCTTTCTCCGCCGATACCGCGAGACATACGGCGAAGAACTCGGTCTGTGGTCGCTCGATTGCATGGTTGTGCAGTTCCGCGTCATCCCAAAGAACATCGGCGCCGTCGTGGCCGAGCAGGTGGCGGCATGATGCCTCTACGGATATTGGGTGCGACGAACTATCTGGGTGCTCCGCCGGGTTGGGAGCCAGCGGAAGACGGGGCATGCGCGCCCCTCGCGGTCCGGCATGTCGGCAACATTTATGAAAGCGCCTGGGAGCCAACTCCCGATGAATTGGCGGCCCTAAACGCTGGCGGTTCTGTTGTTTTGCGCGTGGTCGGGAGCCAGCCACCTGTCGCGCTTTACGTCGAACCATCAAAGGAGCCGGCATGAGCGCCATCAAGCCGCGCGCCAAGGTGATGGCGGAGGGCATTCCGTTTGTCCTGACGGTTGACAAGGCAGGCGCCGCGACCGCCAGCGGGCCGCTGTGGGAATGCACCTGGACCAATAGGAGAGGCGCGGAGTGCCGCCGCGTCTTCCTGGAATCTAACCTCAGCCTGGCGCTGGCGAAGAAGCGAGGCGCCAAGTGACGCCAACCTTCCAGAGAAGTCACGCGCTCAAGGTTCGGCGACGCACGGTGACGATCCACATGACGCACAGCGTGCGGGGGCAGCCGGACGTCGAGTTCGATGCCACCTATGGCTTCGACGCAGCCGTAAGAATCCGGGAGGTGTTCTGCAAGCCGCTAAAGCTTGGCTCCGACCAACAGCTGATGCTGCGTCAGGCGAGCATGCTGATGTCGATCGCACTTCAGCGTGGCGCCTCGATCGAAGAACTCGCCCACGTCCTTGGTGAAGATGAGAACGATAAGCCAGCCCGCTCGGTCATAGGCCTGATGGCGCGCGCCGGCGTGACGCTCGAACAGAACATCTGGGCCGAAGCGCGCGCGCGCCAAGAGGTGCAAGCATGAGAGAGACCCTCGGTTTTCACCCATTGGCTAATGTCTTCCCACTGATCGAAGGTCCGGCATTCGACGATCTCGTGGCCGACGTGAAGCAGCATGGCATCCGCAACAAGATTTGGTTGTTCGAAGGTCTGATACTCGACGGCCGCAATCGGTACCGTGCCGGCGAGGCTGCGGACGTGGACGTGACCCCGCTGGAGACGTTTCATGGGACGTATCGCGAAGCGCTCGACTTCGTCATTTCGGAGAACCTGCATCGTCGGCACATGACCGACGGTCAGCGGCAGTCTGTGGCCGCGAGAATATCGACCCTCACGCCTGGCCGGCCCTCCGACGAAACTCCGCCAATTGGCGGTATTTCCGTGGCCGACGCGGCGCGAATGCTCAACGTCAAGCCGCGCTCTGTCGAACGCGCGAAACAGGTCCAGCGGGACGCAACCCCCGAACTTGCCGCGGCCATGGAGCGCGGATTAATCGCCGTCGACATGGCGGCGCAGGCCGCGAAGCTCACGCCAGCGTTCCAGATGCAGATCGCGCAGCAGGCGGAGAGCGGCGCCGTCAGGGTGTTGCGCACGATCCTGAAGCGCGCCTCGCGCACGGCGCGTGAGCAATCGCTCGGTGCCAAACAGACAGCACTTCCGACGAAAAAATATGGGGTCATCTTGGCCGACCCCGAATGGCGGTTCGAGGTCTACAACGAACAAACCGGTCAGGACCGCGCAGCGGCCAATCACTACCCCACCAGCACCACCGACGATATCGCGGCGCGCCCTGTCGGCGATATCGCAGCCGACGATTGCTTGCTGCTGTTATGGGCGACCAACCCAATGCTCCCCGATGCGCTTCGTGTCGTTCAGGCTTGGGGCTTCAAATTCAAGTCCATGCGCACATGGGTCAAAGACATCGTTGCGATCGATGTTCCCGCGAATTTCGCATTGGCTTTAGAGCTGAAAGGTCGCGTGTTTGCAGAAGTCGGGCCCGCCGGAACCGGTTTCTGGAATCGTGACCGCAGCGAGCACCTGATCATTGCCACGCGAGGTCACGTTCCGGCGCCGTCCATGGGTACGCAAGGCGAAAGTGTTATCTTCGCGGCGCGGCCGCATCTGGCGGAATCCGAGCGCGACAGACATTCGGCTAAGCCGCCGGATGTGCACGAATGGGTTGAAGAGCATTTTCCCAATCTGCCGAGGATTGAGCTCAACGCGCGCGGCGCCCGCCGCGGCTGGGATGCCTGGGGGAACGAAGCGCCAGTGAAAGGCGCATCCAGTCACGATCCGGATACCGGTGAGGTGTTCGACGGACAGAATGCAGTGACGGTTGCCGGTTCAGCCGGGCGCGAACCGGATCGCAACGACAGCGAGGTCGGCAACACCTCTACGGTCGTGACGGGCGGAGAGAGTGCCGCAACTCCTGAAGGTGAGGAGCGAGACGGGCCGCCGTGTCTTGGCGGGCTTTGGGTGGGCGGGAAGTTCAAACCCTTCGGGCCCAGCACGGCGCGCAAGGTCTCCGATGTTCTCGTGCTGCAGGATGCTGCGCCAATACCGACGTCCGCGGCACCGACGCCACCACGGCCGGCGGTCGCCAAACGCGAGCCGAACGAAATCCCCGCGTTCCTCCTTCGCACCAACCCAAAACCGGAGGCCGCAGACTGATGGACGCCTATCGCGCCTTCCTTGAGCAGAAAATCAAGCTCGCCGAATTCAGCGGGTTCGATGTCGCGCGCGAGGACCTGAACGATTGGTTGAAGCCGCATGCCGCGGTCGCGGTACAATGGGCCTTGAAGGGTGGGCGGCGTGCACTGTTCGAAGCGTTTGGGCTGCACAAGACGAGCCAGCAGATCGAGATCCTGACGGCGGTGCAGCGCCGCACCGGCCGGCCCACGCTCAACGTGATCCCGCTTGGGGTGCGTGGTGAGTTCCTTGACGACGCCAAACAGATGGGCCGCAGGTTAAAGTTCATCCGCGACGCCGACGAGATCGACCCGGACGTCGACGTCCACCTCACCAACTATGAGACGATCCGCGAGCGCAAGCTCGACCCCAACCTGTTCGCCGGCGCCAGCCTGGACGAGGCGTCCGTTCTTCGCAGCTACGGCAGCAAGACCTATCAGGAGTTCATGCCGCTGTTCGCGGAGGTGCCGTATCGCTTCGTCGCGACGGCCACGCCGTCGCCGAACCGGTACAAGGAACTGATCCACTACGCCGGCTTCCTTGGGGTGATGGACACGGGCCAGGCGCTGACCCGGTTCTTCCAGCGCGACAGCGAGAATGCCGGTAATCTTACGCTCTACCCTCACAAAGAGCAGGAGTTCTGGTTTTGGGTCCATTCTTGGGCTTTGTTCGTCCAGAAGCCCAGCGACCTCGGATTCAGCGACGACGGATATGTCATGCCGCCGCTGGATGTCCGTTTCCACGAGGTGCAGTCCAACCACGCCGGCGCCACCGTAGAGCGTGACGGGCAGGGCATGCTGTTTTCCGATCCTGCCAAGGGTGTGACGGAAGCGGCGCGCGAGAAGCGCGACAGCATGCCGGCGCGCATCGCCAAGATGGCGGAGATCGTCGCGCACGATCCGGACGAGCACTTCCTGCTCTGGCATAACCTGGAAGACGAGCGGCGCCTGATCGAGACTACGATCCCCGACGTCGTGAGTATCTTCGGCACGCTCGACCTGGACAAGCGCGAGGTCCGGCTCGCGGACTTCAAGAACGGAGTGACGCGCCGCTTCGCGACGAAGCCCGAGCTCAGCGGGTCAGGGTCGAATTTCCAGAAGCACTGCCACCGCGCGATCTTCGCGGGCATCGACTACGACTTCAACGACTTCATCCAAGCGGTGCACCGCATCCTGCGCTTTGGCCAGAAGCAGGCCTGCCGCATCGACATCATCCACTCCGAAGCCGAGCGCGAGGTGCTGCGCGGCCTGATGGACAAATGGGCGCGCGACACCGAGATGCGCGCCAAGATGGCGGAGATCATCCAGCGGTACGGTCTCAGCCACAAGGACATGGAGCTCGGCCTGAAGCGCACGATCGGCGTGACGCGTCAGGAGGTTCGCGGCGAGCGCTACGTCATCGCGAACAACGATTGCGTGGCCGAGGCACGACTGCAGCCTCACAACGCGGTCGACCTCATCGTGACGTCGATACCGTTCGCCAATCACTACGAGTACACGCCGCTCTTTGACGACTTCGGTCACACCGACAACAACGAGCACTTCTGGAAGCAGATGGACTTCCTGACGCCGGAGCTTCTCCGGATCTTGAAGCCGGGCCGGCTCGCCTGCATCCACGTCAAAGACCGGGTGCTGTTCGGCAACGTCACAGGCGCAGGCCTTCCGACGATCAGCCCATTCCATGCAGAAGCGATCATGCACTACCGCCGCCACGGTTTCGATTACTGCGGCATGGTGCACATCAACACCGACGTCGTGCGTGAGAACAACCAGACCTACCGCCTCGGCTACACCGAGATGTGCAAGGACGGCAGCAAGACCGGCGTCGGCTGTCCCGAATACGTCCTGCTTTTCCACAAGCCTCAGTCGGATCGGTTGCGCAGCTATGCGGACACGCCCATCGTCAAGTCGAAGGAGGCGTATTCGCTGGCGCGCTGGCAGATCGACGCCCATGCCTTCTGGAGATCGAGCGGTGACCGCCTGCTGACGCCGGAAGAACTGGCCAGCTACGGTCCGCAAAAGCTGGCGACGCTATTCACCAACTATACCAGCGACCACGTCTACGACCACGAGTGGCATGTGCGCATCGGGGAGGCCCTGCAGGCTAAGCAGGCTCTGCCGTCGAGCTTCATGTCGCTGGCGCCAGCCGGCGTGGATGAAAATACCTGGCACGACGTCAACCGCATGCAGACGCTCAACGGCAAGCAGTCGCAGCGCAATGTCGAGCAGCATGTCTGCCCGCTCCAATTCGACATCGTCGACCGGCTCATCCGGCGGTTCAGCATGGAAAACGAGTTGGTCTATGACCCGTTTGGTGGGCTTGGGACCGTGCCCTATCGCGCCGTGTTGATGGGGCGGCTCGGGCAATCGTCCGAGCTCAGCCCGTCCTATTTCAAGGACAGCGCCTTCTATCTGGAGCAGGCGGAGCGCCAGCGTCTGGCGCCGTCTCTGTTCGACCTCGATCAACCGCTGGAGGCCGCGGAATGATCTCGCAGGATCAATACAATCGCTTCATGGCTGTTTGGAAGCGCGACCACGCCGACGGGCGGCCGCTGATTCCGTACGGTGCGCAGGTGGCCGTATGTGACTTCTGGCGCGCCCAAGCTCTGCGCAGACAAATGATGGACGGCGCCGCAGCGATCGCGATGGCTGGCGGACCTACCGCTCCGCTCACTGTGTTGCGCGGACGCCCATGGGAGGACTGCACATGATCTGGCGTCCATCTCATCGCGCTCACCGGCCGGCGCGCCTTCTCGCGGACAACCACTACAGCCGGCAAAAGCCCGGCTCGCCGCAGTTCATGCCGCCAGGTCGGTGCATGGTGCTGCTCGCCGAGAATCAGAAGGCCGTGTTCGGCCTCAGCTGGCCGTTCGCCGAGTATGTGAAGCATGCGTGGGCGGGCGCGTGGGTCACGTCGATCTTCCGCAACGAGAACGCGGGTCCGCTGGCCAGCGACATGATCCGCGATGCGTTGGCGATCGCGCAGAGCAAGTGGCCCATCCCCGAGCTTGGCTGCATCACCTTCGTCGATCCGAAGAAGGTCCGCGGCGTACATGAGCGCGGCGAGTTGGTGAAGGGCTTCTGCTTCAAGAAGGCGGGGTTCGTGGCCGTCGGCGAAACCAAGGGCGGCCTGCTCGCGTGGCAAATGCTGCCTGCCGCCATGCCAGCGCCTCTCGCGCTTCCGGAGGCGGCATGACCCTTCCGATCCTTTATGCAAGTCGAACGGGCACAAAGAGGAATCTGGCTGCAATGCGCGCCGCTGGTTGGCGGTTGCTCGTGTCGCGCGCCGGTGTGTGGCGGAGCGAAGGCTTCGCCTATGCGCTCGACAACGGTGCTTGGACAGATTTTCAAGCGGGAAGCCCTTTCGATGGGGACACCTTCGACCGGCTGATCGAGAAAATGGGAAGCTGTGCCGATTGGATCGTCCTTCCGGACATCGTGGCGGGAGGGATCAAGAGCCTCGAACTCTCACTGCGCTGGATGAACCGATGCCGGTCGGTCAGCGATTTGGTCTTGCTTGCTGTGCAGGACGGCATGGAGCCCGCCGACGTTCGCAACCTGCTCGGGCGTCACGTCGGCGTCTTTCTAGGAGGTAGCACCGAGTGGAAAATCGAACGCATGCGCGATTGGGGCGCGCTGTGTGCGGACGTCGGCTGTCACTATCACGTCGCGCGCGTCAACACGCGAGGCCGAATGCGCCTCGCGGTTGAAGCCGGTGCTTCAAGCGTCGACGGATCCTCCGCCTCGCGATTCGCGAAGAACGTTGGGAAGATTACGAACTGGGCATCCCAGCCGAGCTTCCTCTCTCCGAGGAAGGCCGCATGACCTTCCCGCTCCAGACACTGTTCACTCTCGAAGATGCCATCCGCGCAAGCGATGAATGGGGCGCGAACTGCGGCCCTGGCGCGCTTGCCGCCATCATGCACCTGACGCTCGAACAGGTGCGGCCGCACATGATCGGCTTCGAAGGCAAGGGCTACACGAACCCTACCATGATGTTCGATGCGCTCCGCAGCATCGGCAGGCATTGGCGGAGAACCGACGTTCGCTGGCCGCGGTATGGGTTGGCGCGAATCCAGTGGGAAGGTCCCTGGACGAAGCCAGGCGTGCCGTTGCGGGCGCGCTATCGGCAGACCCACTGGGTTGGTTCCGCCAGATCGAACGGCGAAACGGGCATCTTCGACATCAATGCGATTGGGAACGGAACGGGTTGGTGCAGTGAGGTAATTTGGGCGAACTCGTTGGTGCCTCACATCCTCAAAGAGTGCGTGCCGCGCGCTGACGGCCGTTGGCACATCACGCATGCCATTGAGGTCGAGGTGCCGCGATGAGCGAGTTCTACCTCGTCCTTCCCGATGACCAACGCGAGATCACGACGCTCGAAGAAGCGCGCGCGGTTGCGGATGGTCTCGCGAAGCATCTGCCGGACAAGACGTTCAAGGTCTACCGCTGCAAGCGCTACCTGCACGGTGCGAAGCACTTCCAGAAGATGGTCGCGCTGCTGGGTGAGATCGTCGCCGCAGGCCTGACGCAGTCGCTGCGCGATCGCGCTGACATACTCCTCGGCACCGTCGCCAAGCGCAACGAGACACCGCACCTGACGCGCCGCGTGGTGCCTGAGTTCGAGCCGCGGAGGCCAGAATGAACGCTCCAGACTTCCGCCACGCGCCCGCCGAGGTCGAGATCGAGCAAGCCGTGCTCGGCGCCATCCTCGTTGATAACCGCCGCCTGGAGACGCTGACCGCCATCCTGAAGGCCGACGACTTCTCCGACCCGCTGCACCAGCGCACCTTCGAGACGATGCTCAAGGTGTGGGAGCAGGGCAGGGCGATTACGCCGCTGACCCTCTCGGCGATCATGCGAGCCGATCCCGGCCTCTCCAGCCTCAACCTGGACTACTTCGGCGTCCTCGCCGACGCCGCGCCCTCCATCACCAACGTCAAGGAGATGGCGCGCGTCATTCGCGAAGCCGCGGTGCGGCGTGAGTTGCTGCGGATCGGCGAGGACCTGGCCAACGCGTCCTATGAGACCGACGTCGACCGCCCGCCGGCAAAGCTGATCGAGGAGGCGGAGAAGGCGCTCTACCGCGTCAGCGAGACCGCGAAGTACGGGCGGGGCCCGATGGACTTCGCCGAGGCGCTCCGCCGCACGGTTGCATTGGCGGAGAAGGCGCAAGCGCGCGGCGGAAGGATATCGGGTGTCCCGACTGGGTTCAGCGACATCGACGGCCTGTTGGGTGGTTTGCAGCCCTCCGATCTGATCATCCTCGCCGGCCGGCCGGGCATGGGAAAGAGTTCGCTGGCCACGAACATGGCGTTCCACATGGCGCGCACCTATGCCCAGGACGTCGAAGCCGGCGCCGACGTGCCGCGCGGCGCGCCAGTGCTGTTTTTCAGCCTCGAAATGGCGGCGCAGCAGTTGGGCGCACGCATCCTGTCCGAGCAGACCGAGCTCGAGATGTGGAAAATCCGGAACGGCAAGTTCTCGGAGAGCGAGTGGGAACAGTTCGTTATATGCATGCAGAGCATCTCCGCGGCGCCGCTCTACTTCGACGACACCGGCGGCATCTCGATCGCGCAGATCGCGGCGCGCGCGCGGCGCATGAAGCGTGAGAAGAACATCGGCTGCATCATGATCGACCATATCCAGCTGGTCGCGGGCTCGGGCCGGCCTGAAAACCGCGTGCAGGAAATCACCGAGATATCGAAGGGCCTGAAGGTGCTGGCAAAGGAGCTCGACGTCCCCGTCGTGGCCCTGTCGCAATTGAGCCGCTCGGTCGATAGCCGCGACGACAAACGCCCGGTGCTATCCGATCTGCG
Organism: Rhizomicrobium sp.; assembly: GCA_036271735.1. Taxonomy (GTDB): domain Bacteria; phylum Pseudomonadota; class Alphaproteobacteria; order Micropepsales; family Micropepsaceae; genus Rhizomicrobium. The sequence continues at coordinate 79,918 of DATAZZ010000039.1, read as the reverse complement.
TGAATCCGGCTCCATCGAACAGGACGCCGACGTCGTGATGTTCATCTACCGAGAGGAATACTACCTCAAGAGCCGCGAGCCGGACCCGGCTTCACCCGACCATGCGAAGTGGCTGGAGAAGTGCGAACGCGCGCACCGGCGCGCCGAGATCCTGGTTGAGAAGCACAGGCACGGTGCGACCAACAAGCTCGACCTGTTCTTCGATGATCGGTTCACCAGGTTCTCCAACGCGGCGGAGGAAACATGAACCCGCTGCCGTGCAATCCGATCGCACCGCCCGCCGTTGTTCGGCCGGCCACCGTGACGCGGGGGATGGTCTTCCTCTTTCGCGGCCGGCCGCTGCGGGTCGAGCGCGTCTGCGGCGACGATCCGGCGGCGCCGGTGATAGCGGAAGAACTCGCCGACGGCGTCAACGGAGACATTGCCTACGGCAAAGGTCAGTTCGCGCTGTGGTCGCTCGCTGGCGTCATGCGATTGCTGGGGATGGGCAATGGCTGAATCCATCCGTCCAGAGCATTTTATCCAAGTGCTCGCGCTGCCGCGAGACCCCTATGCCGAGTTGGCGGGATTCCTGACGCGCAAACTCCAGAGTGCGCGCATTCCGCTGACCGATGAGATCGCCGCCCAAGCCGCGATCAGCCGATTGCTCGACGAGCTGGAGGTGAAGCACAAACGCGAGCACCGCCTTAGTCCTCATGAGCGCCTCGACTTCTGGCTGCCGGAGCCGCGGGGCGACGCCGGCGAGGTGATCGAGGTCAAGATGAACGCGGCGCGGCCGGCCAGCATTGTTCGCCAGCTTGCGCGCTATGCCGCACATCCGTGCGTGCGCGCGCTGTACCTAGTCTCCAACCGCGCCATGGACCTGCCCGCCGATATAGGCGGCAAGCCTGCGTTCCTCATCTCGTTGGGGCGCGCATGGCTGTAACAACCACCTACGGCACGCTCGCCCGCCGGGGCGCTTTCTGGGTGATGGATGATGTAGCGCCACACGTCTCCATCCGGCTGAAGCAATTGTTCCCGCGCATCCGCAAGACGGATCCGCCGCCGTACGTCTTCCCCGACGCGCCCGACGTGGCGGCCGATCTCGACTGGTTTACGCGGCGTTATCCGCTGGCCGCGTCCATTTCTGACCTTATGGCGTTGCGCGCGCGCCGCGTGCAGTTCGAGAACAACCAGGCGGAAATCGAGCGACTCTTCTCGCCACACTACACGCCGCCGCTGCTCTCCGGATTGCGGTCGGGCCAGGTGCTCCGCCCCTATCAGGCGCAGCTGGTCGATATGGTGCGGCTCTCGCGTCGCGTGCTGTGCGGCGACGAGGTTGGTCTCGGCAAGACCTATGAGGCGGCGGGCATGTTCTTGCTGCCCGGCGCGCTGCCTGCCGTCGCCGTCTGCTATCCGCATCTCCAGCGCCAATGGAAAGAGAAGATTGAGGGGTTCACGACGCTGAAGTGTCATTTGGTCAGAACGCTCAAGCCGTATGGTCTTCCGGGCGACGCGGACGTTTACATCTTCCGCTGGTCGCAAATGCGCGGTTGGGCGGATGTCTGGCAGGTGCTGCGGCCCAAGTCGGTCGCCTTCGACGAAGTGCAAGAACTTCGCACCGGTCTGCAATCTGATCGGGCCGCATCCGCGAAACGACTGATCGACGACGCCGATCCCATCACGCTCGGACTGACAGCGACCCCGATCTACAATTGGGGCATCGAGATTTGGAACATCATGAACATCCTGCGACCGGGATTGCTCGGCTCGCAACAGGAGTTCGAACGCGAGTGGTCGCCTGACGGCCATGTCACCGATCCTAAGGCTTTGGGGACGTATCTGCGCGAGCAGCACGCCTTCGTGCGCCGTACCCGCAAGGACGTCGGGCAAGAACTACCGGCCGTCAGCAGGATCGTGGAGAGTATCGGCTACGATGAACACGAGATGCATTCCGTCGATGCGCTCGCCCATGCTCTGGCCATCCGCGCCACGACGGCGGAGTTCACCGAGCGGGGCAAGGCTGTTCGCGAATTGGACATGCGAGTGCGCCAGGCGACCGGCGTGGCCAAGGCAAAGACCGTTGCGGCGTTCGTCCGATTGATCGTCGAGACCGGTGAGCGCGTCATCGTCTATGGCTGGCATCGCGAGGTGTACGACATCTGGCTTGAGGAACTGAAAGACCTCGAGCCGTGCATGTACACCGGGAGCGAAAGCCCCGCGGCGAAGGACCGCGAGAAGCAGCGATTTATCGAGGGCAAGCCAAAGCCCTTGTTCATCAGCCTGCGCGCTGGCGCCGGCCTGGATGGATTGCAGAACCACTGCAGCATCCTCGTGTTCGGCGAGCTCGATTGGTCGCCGGGCGTCCATCACCAATGCATCGGCCGCCTCGATCGCGAAGGCCAAGAGAACCCGGTATCGGCCATCTTCCTCGTGACGGACGAGGGCAGCGATCCGCCGATGATGGAGCAATTGGGGCTCAAAGCCAGCGAGGCGTCGCAAATCATCGATCCGCATCTGGGCGTCACGGTGGTCAACACCGACGACAGCCGGCTGCAGGCGCTGGTTCAGAAGTATCTGACCTCGCCCAGCAAGAAACCCCGCCAATTGGCGGGGTTAGCGCCGCAGGAGCCCACCCCATGAGCGGAGAAGTGGTCGGATGGGCAATGAAACAACACACGGGATCGCCGGCAGCGAAGCTGGTGTTGGTGAAGCTCGCCGACAACGCCAATGAACAAGGCGTCTGCTGGCCGTCAATAGACCTGATGGTCAGCCACACCGAACTCGCCCAGTCCACCGTCTACAAGCACTTGGCGGCGTTGGAATCGATGGGTCTGATCGTACCAACTGAGATCGTGCGCAAGGGGCAGGTGGTTAAGGCCTATCAGTTGACGCTTCCCGAGGAGAATTCTGAGGCGATTCCACCTCGTGGAATCTCAAAACGTTCCGGCAAAACGATTCCACCTGATGGAATCCCTTCTCCACTGGATGGAAAAACCATTCCACCAGGTGGAATGCATATAGAGGAACCGTCAATTGAACCGTCAGAGAACCGTCACTCTCACGCCGAGGGCGAGAATGACGGTCCGCCTTGGGCTGGAAAACAACCAGAACCGGGTAAGCCAGACCCCAAGGCTTGGCCTCCAAGCGTCTGGCCGACCTTCGTCGCGCTACCACACCAATCGGGAGACATCCTCGAGGCAGATGCCCGCAAGCGATGGGAAGCGATCCCATGGGATGATCGGCCAACGGCGCCGGAATTGATCGCGTGCGTCGAAGCCTACAGTCGCGACCTCGCGCGGATCAACGCCACCCGCGCGGCGAACAGGCCGCAATCGCCTAAGCAGCCCGACAACTGGATACGCGATCGACGATACTTGGCATTCCTCGATGCTGTCCGTGCCGACCGGATGACCGAGGTTGAAAACCGAAAGGCAGGAAAGCCGACAGCGGTGCTGCCGGAAGGCGTGGTAGGCCGGCTTCGCCAAGCGGGGTTCGACACCGCGAACATCGATGGCTGGTTTGGCGGATCGACGTTCGAATGGGGACCACCCGTGCGGTGGACCGTTCCGAAGATGGTCCAGCAAGAACGCCTCAGCCAAGGCGAATTCGGCCGCCGCATGCGGCGCGCCTTCGGCGACGATGTCCTGATCGATGTCGTCAAGCAGGTGGCGGCATGAACTGTTTCACGTGTGACAGCGTGGAATGCGAGCAGAAAAACCCTGGGCTTTGCGCGTGTGGACGAGATCGGCGGCAAGGGCAGTACGACTGCAATCAGTGTCACGCGCTCGCCAACAAAGTCTATCGCGTACGGCGCGCCGAGCGCGTGAAGAGCCACGAAAGGGCATGTGTCGCTGCGCTGGCGCGCGGCGAAACCCCGCCAATTGGCGGAGTTAATCGAACGTCGAAGAAAACAACAAACACGAAGCGGGCTGAAGAACATGGGAAAAGCAAGACGGAAGCCTCGGGCGCCGGGTAATCACCTGGCCCTCAAGCCGGGTCACGACGGGCTACCGCCCGTGCATAGACCGGCACGCGACATTGCAGGTATCGGCAAGCGCAACGCTCCGGACGGGCCACAGAACATCAATGTGGACCGTCTCGAATGGCTGCTCGCGCACAAGCTGATCGAGCCCCATCACCACGCCGCCGGCAGGATCCTGCAGCGTCATGCCGAGCAAGCAGAGATATCTGCCGGCGTCTCTTTGGTTGGGGGTGGAGGCGGTGGCGGCAACGCCAGCACGCTCTCCGATGCGAAGTGCGATGCTCTGACCGAGATCAACAGGGCCCGCGCCGCGATCAGCCCATTGAACTGGCGCGTCATCGAATTGGTTGTCATCGATGGAGCTTCGATGGAAAGGGCGGCGGGTAAGATGGGGTACAACGCACGCGGTGCGCTGCCGGTTCTGCGAGGCGCGCTCGATCAACTCGGTCGTCACTATCGCCTCTGCTGAAAAATAATTCGGTAAATACCCTTGTCATCCTGTACGGCAGTTTGTATCCCTTTCGCCATGAGTTGAGTTTGCGCCCGGCGCCTCGGAAGAGGTGAACCGGGCGCAGCTGTTTTCTGGTGGGTGCGATACTTGGCCAAGCTTCGAATGCTAGGCGCGCGCATCGCAACGATCGACACGCGAGCCGTGAAGCCTCCGCCCAAGACCGTTGATCCGTTCTACCTGATGCCCGAGCACGTCGCTTGGGCTGCGGCCGTCATCGCCAAAGCAGGGATGCGGTGTGAGTGGGTGGAGAACGGTCGTCGCTGCACGAAGTCGGCTCCAGAGCACCGCATGTTCGCTGACCATATGAAAGAACGCAGGGACGGCGGCGCACCGTTCGATCCCGCCAACGGCCAATGCCTCTGTGGAAGTCACCATAGCCTCAAGACCGCGCGCGAGCGCGCACGGCGCGCGGCGGCGTAGCCTCTCTCCTGAGCCATGCCACCACGTCATGCCGAGCCATGCGTCGGTAGGGGGGGTGAAATCTCCGGCGGGTAGGGACACGCCAACCGCATGGGGTAGCACGCAGAGATTTTTTTCTTTGGGCTGAAATCCTGGCGTTTTGGGGTGGGTAATTACCGAGGGTTCAAATGGGACGGCCATCATTCTCGCCCTCGCCCGAGCAGTGCTCTCAAGTCGTCGCGTGGATTCAAGTTCCTGTCGCCATTGAAGAAATGGCGCGACGCATCGGCGTAACGAGCAAGACATTTCGCAAAGCTTTCGCGCCGCAGCTGGCAGCAAAGTCGGGAGAAACGGTAAATACCGAACCAAAGCCGCCACCCTACCAGCCGACGCCGGATGAGCGGTTGGCGGTGAGGATCATGGCGGCGACGCATGGCGCCGAGGAGGACATCGCAAGCTCCATCGGCATCACGGTCGATCAGCTTAACGCAAGCTTTGCGAAGGAACTGCAGGATGGTCCGGCGTTCGGCTATCGGGAGGGGGTCGAGTCCCTCTTCAACTCAATGAAGGCCGGCAACGTAACCGCCGCGAAGGCTTGGCTCATCTTGAACATGCAGGGTGACCGTACGACCGCAAAGGCGGTCGAGATGCAGCCGGCGTCGAACGGGTTGCGTGGAAAGAAGGAACAGGCGAGCGCCGCGGCTCACGAAGCAGTTCGCGGCGGTGGACGTTTCGCGCCGCCGGCGCCGCCGAAGCTGATCGTAAATAACGACTCGTGACCGCCCCGCCACAATGGACGACGGCGTGTCCCGATTGGGAGCGCCGGATCGTCGCGCGAGAATCGCTCCTTCCATGTGCGCCTCTGTTTGCTGGTGAGGCCGCTGCGGCCCTTGAGGTGTTCAAGTCGCTGAAGGTGATGGACGTGGCGGGAACGCCAACGTTTGGCGAAATATGCGATCAGTGGGTTTTCGATTTCGTAGCGGCCATCTTCGGTGCCTATGATGCTGAAAGCGGTCGCCGGCTCATCAATGAATTCTTCCTTCTGATTTCGAAGAAGAACGGCAAGTCGACCATCGCCGCCGGCATCATGGTCACTGCGCTGATACGGAATTGGCGCAATCTGAACGAACTGATCATTCTCGCGCCGACGATCGAGATCGCAAAGAACTCTGCAGACCCCGCGATGGGCATGGTGCAAAACGACGAAGAGTTGCTCACGATCCTAAAGCCGATACCACACGAACGGACGATCGAGCACCGGGTCACAAAGGCCAAGCTCAAGATCGTAGCAGCGGATTCAGAGACCGTCGGTGGCAAGAAGGCAGGCTTTGTTTTGATTGATGAGCTTTGGCTCTTCGGCAAGTCGGCCAAAGCGGAGGACATGCTTCGCGAGGCCACCGGTGGATTGGCCAGCCGAAAGGAAGGCTTTGTCGTCGCTCTCTCCACGATGAGCAACGAACCACCGGTTGGCGTGTTCAAGCAGTGGCTGAAACGGTTCCGCGATATCCGCGATGGTCTGATCGTCTCGCGACGCTCCCTCGGTATCCTCTACGAATTTCCGAAGGCGATGCTCGAATCGAAGGCTTACGAGCAGCCCGGAAATTTCTACGTCACCAATCCCAGCCTCGGCGGCGCGGTTGATGAGCAGTTTTTGCTCGATAAATTGGAGGAGGAGCGCGGCAAGGGGCGTGGTTCGCTGGCCGGGTTCTTTGCAAAGCATCTCAATGTCGAGATTGGCCAAGGCACCAGGTCCGACGGCTGGGCAGGAGCGGCGCTTTGGCCCCGCGGGGTCGATCTGACGCTTACGCTGGAAACGCTGCTGCTACGTTGCGAAGTCGTCACGGTAGGCATCGATGGCGGTGGTCTAGATGATCTTCTTGGTATCGCCGTTATTGGACGGGAGAAGGACACCAAGCGCTGGCTCGGTTGGGCGAGGGCGTTCATTTCCCCCGAGGGGCTAGAACGCAGGCAAGCCAATCGAACTGCCTACGACGGCTTCAACGATGCTGGCGAGCTCGTCTACGTCGAGACGCTCCCTCAGGACGTGGCGGCACTCGTGGAGGTAGTCGCACAGGTTAAAGCGTCGGGGCTCTTGGCAAAGGTCGGCGTTGATCCAGCAGGGTTAGGCGTAATTGTGGACGCTTTGGCTGAGATCGAAATCACAACTGAAACGGACGACAACCTGATAGGTGTGCGTCAGGGTTTCGGGCTAATGGGCGCTATCAAAACAATTGAGCGCAAACTTGCTGATGGCTCGTTCAAGCACCCCAACCAAGCGCTCATGAGCTGGTGTGCCGGCAACGCGATCGTGCAGCCGACACCAACCGGAATGCGCATCGTTCGCGACGAGTCCGGATTTGGAAAGATCGACCCTCTGATGGCGCTCTTCGATGCCGCGGCGCTGATGGCGCTGAATCCCGAAGCCCGAGACGGGTTCTCGAAGGACTATCAGCTGCCGGTATGGGGATGAGCAATGAAGCTGCCCAAGATGCCGGATCCTGCCGACGCAACGCGCCTTGTAATGGGTGTCAGTGGAATTGGATTGACCGGCTTCGGTAGCTGGCTGATCTATCCACCCGCCGGTTTCATCGTAGTAGGCGTTCTGCTGCTTGCGATCGCCGTCGTTGGCGAGATGAGAGCCGGTCGCTGATGGGGTACCTCGGACGAATTCTCGGTAGCGATGGTGGCGATGGTCAGGATCGCTATATCGATAACTGGCTCCGCGGGCTTGATGACGGCGGCACGCTGAGTTCGACCGGCCTTCGCATAACCGTCGAGGAAGCGATGACAGTGCCGGCGATCTCCGGCTCCGTGAACGTACTGTCCGAAGATCTCGCCAAGGTCCCGTTCGTCTTGTACAAGGCGGGCGCGGCGCGCGAGGAAGCCGTCGATCATCCGCTCTACAAGTTGCTCAAATATGGGCCTGCGCCGTGGCTCTCGTCATATGCTTGGCGTCGTGTACTGCTCTCAAATGCGCTGTCACGCGGGAATGGCTATTCTCGAGTGCATCGTCCTGGTGGCGCGTTTCTCGATCGGCTGACGTTGATCCAACCCGGGGCGACCACGCATCGTTGGCAAACTGACGGCGAACCGTTCTTCGATGTTGTCGAGAACGGCACGCTGCAGCAGAATCTCTCATGGCAGGACATCATCCACGTTCCGTACCGCGCGACGAACGAGTGCGCAGTAAACGGTGGCGTGCTCGGCGTATCGCCGATCCACCGCAACAAGGAAACAGTCGCGCTTGCGCTCGCGGCAGAACGCTATGCCGCAAAGTTCTTCAAGAACGGCGCGAAACCTTCGGCCATCCTCGAGATGGACAAGAAACTGCCCGATGACGAGGTGGCAAAACGCATTCGAGCTGGCATCGAGCGCGTCTACAGCGGCGTGGACAACTCGTTCAAGGTCGCGATCCTCGAGCTCGGTCTGAAGTTGAAGGAGTGGTCCTTCGATCCTCAGAAGAGCCAGATGACCGAGACGCGCAAGGAACAAGCTAAGGCCTGCGCGATGATGTACGGCGTGCCACCGCATAAGGTTGGCATTCTGGACAACGCAACCTTCACGAATATCGAGAGCCAAGGCATCGACTATGTGACTGGCCCGGTCTCCGCGCTTGCGCAGTGCCTGGAATCATCGATCGAAGTCGCCTGTCTTACGCCGCGCGAGCGCGAACAATATTACGTCGAGTGCAATCTCGACGCGCTGATGCGCGGTGATCTTGAAGGTCGCTATGCCGCCTATGCGATCGCGCGTCAGTGGGGCTGGCTCAACGTCGATACGATCCGAGGCAAGGACAACCTGCCGCCGCTGCCGAATGGTCAAGGTCAAGAGTACATCACGCCACTGAATATGATCCCGGCCGGCACGGTACCGATCCGCCGCACAGAAGTGGTGCCACCGGCGGACGACAAACAGGTCGATCCAAATAAGAAGGGTTAGAGCATGACCTATGTTTTCCGGGCACTCACGGCGGAGCCGTGGGCGATCGACCCATCGTACTTGCCGTTTCTCGCGGCGTTGGCACAGCGTGATCATGCGCACCCCGAGGTGCAGGCGCGTGCCGCCGAATGGCAGGTTCGCGACTATCAGCTGATGGCGGGCCCGTCGGCGCAGCCGCTCGCCGGCACTCAGCGGGCGTTCATCCAGGACGGTGTTGCGGTCATCCCGATCACTGGTCCGATCTTCCCGAGGGCCAACATGATGACCCAGATGTCGGGGGCTACGTCCGTCGCATCCCTACAGGCAGACTACCGAGTTGCGCTTGGCAGCCCAGACGTCGGCGCGATCATGCTGCTGGTGGATAGTCCTGGCGGCCAAGTTCCGGGCATCGCCAACCTTGCGGCCCTCATCAACGCGGGCGCGAAGAAGAAACTCACGGCCGTCCAGGTTACCGGCAGCATGGCATCCGCCGCATATTGGCTTGGTTCGGCTGCTCAAGAGGTTTTCCTCGATCGCACGGCCGTCGTCGGCTCGATTGGCGTTGTGGCCGCCGTTCCGAAACAGGTCGAACCGGATTCTGAAGGTTTTATCGGCGTTGAGATCGTGAGCTCGAATGCTCCGAACAAGCGCCCGGATCCGGAGAGCGAAGATGGCCAGGCGCAAATCCGGACGGTGCTCGACGCACTGGAAGCCGAGTTCATCGCCGACGTGGCAAAATTCCGCGGCACTACGGCGACCAAGGTGAAAAGCGATTTCCAGCAGGGCGGCGTTGTTGTCGGCTCCGCCGCCGTCGCGGCCGGCATGGCCGACAAGGTGCAGTCGCAGGAAGCCACACAGGCCTATCTGGCCCGCCACGCGGCGAACCAGGCGAAGCTCGCCGCGTTGCGCAAGTAATCGCGCACCTCCCATCACGCACAGTAACCAGTTCCACGGCGAAGGCCGCGGTTAGTCGGGCGCATTCGTGCCCATCACATGCGCAGCAAAGGAGAACCCAAATGCGCGATATCGTGAGCCTTCAGCAGGACCGCGCGAAGGCATATGCAGCCATGGAGGCCGCGCTCGCGCTGACGAGCGAAGATCGCCAGGCGAAGTTCGAGGCTGCGGCCGTGGAGGTCGAAGCTCTCGACAAGGAAATTGCCAACGCCGACAAGCTTCAGAAACTCCGCGGCGCGAAGGCTTCTCCGGCGGTGGACCCGGAAGTTGTCGATCCGACGGCGCCGGCGGTGCAAGGCTTCATGGCCAAGTACCGCAATCTCCCTACCAGCGCACACACGCTGCAGGACGGTCAGATCCTGACCACCGCGCAGAGCGCGGCCTTCGGCGATTTCCTGATGGCAGTGCGTCGCTCGAAGCTGGGCGCACAGCACGATCCGCTTTTGGTCGAAGCCACCCTGGGTTCCAACGAGACCATCGCCGAAGACGGCGGCTTTCTCGTCGAGAAGGACATCGCGGATGGCCTGCTTCGCCGCACGTTCGATGTGGCGCGCATCGCCAACCGCGCCCGCCGCATCCCGATCTCGGCCAAGTCCAACGGGCTCAAGATCAATGCGCTCAAGGACGACAATCGCGCCACCGGCTCGCGCTGGGGCGGTTTGCAGACCTACTGGATCGGTGAGGGTGACTCACTGACGCCGACGCGTCCGAAGTTCCGCCAGATGAACCTGCAGCTGAAGAAACTGGCCGGGCTGCTATACGCTACCAGCGAGATGCTCCAGGATTCCACGGCGCTCGCCGGCGTTATCTCGGAAGCGTTCCCGGAAGAGTTTTCGTTCATGGTCGATGACGCCATGTTCGAGGGCGCCGGCGCGGCGATGCCGCTTGGCTTCATGAACGCCGGTTGCAAGGTGACCGTCGCCAAGGAAGCCGGTCAAGCGGCGAAGTCGGTGGTGTACGAGAACATCACCAAGATGTTCGCGCGCTTGCCGGCCCGCTCCATCCCGAGTTCGGAATGGTGGATCAACCAGGACGCGTTCCCCGCGCTGCAGGGTCTGCAGGCGGTGATCGGCACGGGCGGTGTGCCCGTGTTCCTGCCGCCTGGTGGCCTGTCTGGCTCGCCGTTCGGTACGCTGCTCGGCCGTCCTGTCATGCCGATCGAGTATTGCAACACGCTCGGCACCGAAGGCGATATCGTGCTCGCCGATCCCACCAACTACGTCATGATCGACAAGGGCGACGTTCAGTACGCCACCTCGATCCACGTCGCGTTCGTCACGGATGAGCAGGCCTTCCGGTTCATCTATCGGGTGGACGGTCAGCCGGTCGACGACAAACCGATCACGCCGTTCAAGGGCACGGACAAACAGTCGACGTTCATCACGTTGGCGACCCGCGGCTAAAAGTCCGCTTGACCACCATCGGGCGCGCCGGCACGTGCCGGCGCGCTTCCCTCTGATCTCATCGGCCTCTGAAAGGGGTTAATCTCATGTCCAAACTTCGTCTTGGCTTGCTGCACACGGTGATGGGCCTCGCGGCCGTTGCCGATGCATTCTCGGGCACCGTCTACTCCGATGTCGTGAAGATCGCGGAATATGGCGGCGCACGATTCATCATCCACAAGGGTGTCGGCCTGCTTGGCACGTCGACGATCACCGTCGAGGCGTGTGACAACGCCAATGGCGACAATCCGGTCGCCGTGGTGTTCAGCTATCAGGCCTATACGGGCGCCGATGACTTGCCTGGCGCGGTGGCAACGGTGACTACGGCTGGGTTCACGACCACCGCGGGCTCGAACCACATCTACGTGATCGACGTCGATCCGCAGAAGATGGGATCGAAAGCCTGGCTGCGCCTGAAGGCGGTCGAAGTCGTCAACGATCCGGTGCTCGGCGGCATTCTGATCGAACTCTACGACCCGCGGTTCGCCAGCAGCATTCCGCCGGATTCCGCGATCGCGTAGTCGCCGTCTGCCGCAAACGGGGCGGCAGGATGCCGCCCCGTGACTTCGCTCTGCCGCCTCAGGCATCACACTGGAAGGAACCCAAGAAATGTCTCGTACCGAACTCTTTGTCCGCAAGCAGTCGGGCGGCATGTTCACCGTGGTCAACAATTCGCTCACCACCGGCAATATCTTCTTCGTCTGTTCGCTGACCGGCACGGACGGCGCCGGCTACGGTCAGAACCCCGATGCGCCGTGCGCCTCGATCGACTATGCGATCGGTCTGTGCACCGCCAACCAGGGCGACCGCATCTATGTGATGCCCGGCCATGTCGAAACGATCGGCACCGCCGCGGCGCTGGCACTGGATGTTGCGGGCGTAGAGATCATCGGCATCGGCACCGGTGCAGTGCGTCCCAAAATCAATTTCACCGCGACCGCGGGCACTGTGGCCGTCTCGGCCGCCAACTCCTCGATCCGCAACCTGCTGTTTATCGGTGCCATCGACGCGGTCGTATCGGCCTTCGTGGTGTCTGCGGCCGACTTCCTGCTGAAGGACTGCGAATATCGCGACGTGACCGGCCAGGTTACCGTCTTCTTGCTCACGACCGCCGGCGCGGATCGCATGGTGGTCGACGGCCTTCGTTATGACGGTGATACCGCGGCCGGCACCGGCGCGGCGATCGCGCTGGTGGGCGGCGATCGTATTGAGATCAAGAACTGCCGCTTCGATGGCAACTTCTCGGTCGGTGTGATCGATATCCGCACCACCGCGACCACGGATCTCGAGGTTCACGATTGCTGGGCGCGCACGCGCAACTCGGTCGACATCTTCCTGATCGACACCATCACAGGCTCGACCGGAATGATCGGGCCGAACCTCAACCTGCGCCTGCAGGACAACGCGGCGAACATCACTGAGGCCTGCACCGGCGCCACGTTCGTCTACTTCCAGCCGATCAATATCGTGAACCTGGCCGGCGAGTCTTCGATGCAGACGAACATCACGGCGTCGACCGACGCCTAGGCATAACAGGGGCGGCGCGCTCGCAAGGGCGCGCCGCATCCATTCAGGGGAGCGACCAGCATGGCCGTAGCAGGCTCCGTCACGCTCACGAGTTCCGACTTGGGCGGCGGCTACACGAAGTACAGCATGGCCTGGGTTTGCTCTGCCGGCGGTGCTGTTGCGGAGAATCCCATCGAATTCAAGCGCGGTCACATCCATCAGGTGAAGTTCATGCCCGATGGCGGCGGCACGCAGCCATCGGATCTCTATGACGTGACGCTGCTCGACGCAATCAGCGGCGGCGTGGATTTCCTTACCGGCACTGGCGCGAATGTTTCAAACGCCACGCGCAAGATCGGCGTGCCGCAAGTGGGCGACGGCACGACTGCACTGCAGCGCGTCTTCCACGAAGGCGGAAATCTCTACCCAACGGTCGCGAACGCCGGCAACGCCAAGGGCGGCACGATCGTGCTGATCATGGGTAAGTAAGGTATGGCGATGAACTCGTCCATGATCGCGGTGGTCGCCCGAGCGACCAATCGGGATCTCGTCTCGCTGGCGGTGGTCAAGGAGGAACTCGGAATATCAACTGTGCCATCGGATCAAATAATTGGCCGGTACATTGCTCGTGCGTCTCAGGCCATCGTGGGGCACTGTGGCCGGGAATTCGCTCGCGACAGCGTGGCGCAGACGTTCCGGACCGCGACGCCAGCCAACGAACTCGTTCTGGCCTATGGTTACCCTGGATCATCCGGGTTGAGCGACTATTGCGCGGTCGCAAGTGTCGACGAAGATGGGCTTTCTCTTTCACCCGATGACTACGAGCTTGACGTCGCGGCCGGCATTCTTTTTCGTCTGCGGGGTGATTGCAGGTCAGCTTGGCGTTCACGAAAGGTCATCGTCTCCTACGCGGTCGGTTTCGCGCTCCCAGACGACGCAAATCCGACGTTGCCTGACGCGGTCCAGGGGGCCGCGTTGGAATTGATCAAGGCCGCGAAGTTCAACGCGGCGAGAGACCCAGCGTTGCGCTCCGAGGATATCTTATCCGGCCTCTACAGCTACACGTTGTTCGACAGCGCAAAGGCTGACACCGACTGGCCCGCCGCGGTGACGGCGCCTCTCGAACGCTACCGCAATATACAAATCGGGTGAGGGTATGAGCGCTGCCGAATCAATCAGTAGCGCGCTCAAGAACTTCGGTCGGCCGATGGTTCTCCGCCGCGGCTTGGTCTCTGGCACAGGCGAGGTGACCGTCTACGGGACGACCGATGGCGCTATGATCTCGCGCCTCGTTGGTTCGGTAGTACAGAGCGAGAGCCACGTCATTTTCTCTGATGCTGAGATTTTGGCAGCGACATGGCCGGGACCGCCGAAGATCAACGATCAGATGGTGATCGACGGAAAAACCAAAACCATCGACGCATATGAGCCAAAGTTTCTCGGAACGGTATTACTGGTCCACCTCTGCAGGGTCAAAGGCTAGGGCGCGGAGGCTCTTGCGATGGCCGTCAAGACCCGCGTCGATCCCATCGACCGCGATATCCGGCTGATCATCGACGAGACACTTTCGCCGGCAGGCAGGAGTAAGCAGTTTGCGGATGCCGCAAGGGCGGCGTTGGGCGAAGCGGATGAGACGAATCGGCGGGTGCTGGGCAGAATTCCGCCGAACCACACGTTCGTGGACGGCGTTGAAGGCGCGACGCTCGACAGCGTGCGTCCCGACGGAGTGATCGTCCGCGAATACGAACTGGTAGCCGACCTGTTGGTATTCATCGGAGACGAGTTGCGCAAAGTGTCGCCTGTCCAGAGCGGGCGCTATCAGGCAAGCCATACGCTCTTTGCGGATGGAGCTGAGGTGCCGATCGGCGTGGTGGTGCCAGAAGCGAGAGAATACGTCTTCCTCAGCAGCGTGCCGTATGCGCGCAAAATTGAGGGCGCCGCAGGCAGTCCACCGGAATCACCACAGGCGCCGAAGGGCGTCTACGAGATCACGGCGACGAAGGCGAACAGCCAATTTGGAAATATTGCCCGTGTCCAATTCGGATGGCGGTCACCTTTCATGCCTTACGGCGGCGCACCATCGCAGCACAAAAAGCGGCACGGGGTGTGGTCCGGCGGACGTGAGTGGGAGACCCGAGTTCCAGCAATCTTCGTGACGATCGGGCGGTGACTATGGCCGATGACGCTGTCTACGATGCAATAAAGGCCCATCTGCAGGACGCAAGCGTAGTGGCGATCCTGGCCGATCCGGACACATCTGTTGTTCCGCCATTTCGCTTCGAGAACGACCTGTTCGGCGTGCCAGAACCGCCGGCCCCATGGATATCGATGGCACTAACGGGCGTCATTTACGGCCAAGTGTCGATCGGCGCCCCGACCGCGGCGCAAAATAGGTGGGATGAAGAAGGACATCTGTGGTTGCCGGTGTTCGTTCCGGTCGGAACAGGATCCTCGCGCGCCAGAAATCTCTGCAAGCAATTGGCCGATATCTTTCGCGGGCTCACGCTGCTCGATGGTTCACTGGAATTCATGGACGCGTTCATTGGCGAAGGCACCGCTGCCGCCGAAGAAGAAGGCAATTGGTTTCAACTGCCGCTCGCAATCGAGTGGCGCCTGATCGACGCTTAGGAGACCGACATGACCTATTCCGTTTCGAAGAAATTCAACACGCACGTTCGGCGGTTTGCTGTGGGCACGATGCTCGGTCCCGACGAGGATCTCTCGCCCCACCGGTTCGGCAACCTCGTCGCGCAAGGGTTCATCGTCCGGGACGGCGCGGCGCCGTCCGTCGATGCCGCGCTTGAGGCCGAGCACCTGCCGCAAATCGGCAACCTGCAGGGCGAATAGCCCATCGCAGTCCAATAGGCAGCCCAGACCGCTTCCACCGACGAACAGCGCCGGCATACCGCCGCGCAGCAGGAGAGTTTCATGACGAGCAGCAATCGCACCCAGGTCTGTTCCGTCCGCGAAGTGACGCCCGGCACGACGCCGGCCACGCCGCGCATGCGCGCGATGCGCATCACCGGCGAGAGCCTCAAAGCTGTCCCGACGTTCGAGGACTCCGAGGAGCTGCGTGATGACGGGATGACGTCCCCGCCGATCATGAACGGCGAGAGTTCAGACGGCGGGATCAACTTCGAATTCAGCTATCCGGTCCCGTTCTCGCCCGAGTCGGTTCTGATCGAGTCCGCGTTTCACAACACCTGGTCCAACACGAACCAGCGCGACAATGACGGCACCGCCGACAGCGTCGTCACTGCTGTGGCCACGACGAACGAGGTGCTGACTGCTGTGACGGGCACCGCATTCGCGGTCAGCGAGCTCTATCGCTTTACGGGGTTTGGTGTCGCCGGCAACAACGGCGTGTTCAAATGCACCACGGGTTCCGCGACCGTCCCGCGCTTCATCGGCGCTGGCCTGACGGATGAAGCCGTGCCGCCCGCCGCCGCGCGCGTGAAATGCGTCGGGTTCCAAGGCGCGGCAGGCGACATCAATGCGACCGCCGGCGGCCTTCAGTCGACGACGCTCGACTTTACGAGCATCGCCGCGCTCACGCCCGGCCGGTGGCTCAAGATCGGCGGCAGCGGTGCGGGCAACCGGTTCGTGACGACCGCCTTGAATACTTGGGTGCGCGTCGTGGCGGTCACCACGCACGCGATTACGCTCGACAACCTGCCCGCGGGATGGGCGACGGAGACCGGCACAGGCCTGACGATGAAGTTCTGGTTTGGTGACCAGATCAAGAACGCCCTCACCCAAGTCGCGCAGACGATCGAGCGCGGTTTCAAAGCCCAGGCCCTGCCGACCTACATCGCGCAGCCTGGCATGGTGGCCAGCGAGTATTCGCAGACCTGGACGGCGAAGAAGAAGATC
This sequence comes from Rhizomicrobium sp., assembly GCA_036271735.1. Lineage (GTDB taxonomy): Bacteria > Pseudomonadota > Alphaproteobacteria > Micropepsales > Micropepsaceae > Rhizomicrobium. The sequence continues at coordinate 63,351 of DATAZZ010000039.1, read as the reverse complement.
ACCGGCAGCGCCTCGTTCCAGGGCATGACTGGTGTCAGCCAGAGCCGAACGTCCTTGGACGCGAGCCCGGATCCTGTGTCGTCGCAGACGACCTATGGCGTGATGGCTTGCGGCGCCAATGTGGGCCGGGTGGCAGAGGCCGGCACTCCGTTTGCAGCGCCGAATTTCCTTCAGGAACTGAGCTTCAAGGTGTCACCGGTCCTGACATCGCAAGATGCGGTCGACGTCCCCGGCGCGGCCGGGATCGGAAGCCACGAGGTAGGCGCCACCCTCACGCTGAACACCTATTTCGGCGACAATACGTTCCTGCAGAAACTCTTCGCCGGCACACCGACTGCGGTCAATGGCCGTGTCGCGAAGGACAGCCGCGCGGTGATCATCCAGTTCCCGTATGTGACGTACAACGGCAACGGCTCGCCAAACGCGGACGCGAAGAACAAGGACGTCATGCTCTCGCTGGAAGCCAAGGCGTCGAAAGACGAAACCGTCACGAGCGCCGTGGTGCTGATGGATCGTCTTGAGTATTTCGAGGCGTAGCCGCCGCCACAATCCAATTCGAACAGCTCCGTGTCCGAACAACGGAGCAAAGACCTTCACCGCGCGGCCTTCGGTCCGGGCGGCGGGGGAGTGCGTACGCAACCGGCAGGCGGTGTGTTCGGACGCCGCCTGCCGCTCTCCGAACAGAGGAACCCAATGAAGCTTTCAAGCCTCAAGAACAACGCCGACATCGCCAACAAGGGCCGTTGGCAAAAGGATATTGTCGGCCTGGGCGATATCGAGTTGTTTGTGCGCGGCACAAGCAATCCCGATTACCGCCGGCGGATGCAATCGATGATTCGGGCGCTTCCCCCGTCGAAGCGCAAGGGTGGCGTGGTCGATCCGGTCGAACTGGACCGCATCACGGGTGTGTGTCTGCTCGACCACTCGCTTGGCGATTGGAAAAACGTCGAAGGCGACGACGGCAAGATGAGCGACTACAGCTATGAGCAAGCGAAGGTCTTTCTGACGTCGGCGGACTACGCATCGTTCCGGGACGGAGTGCTGATCGCCGCAATGGCCGTGGATGCGGAAGATGACGAGGCGGACGGGGTGACGGAAAAAAACTCATAGGCGCCCTTCACTACAATCTGACGCAGAAGGGCGCAGACGAATTTTTGGCCGACCTTGCAGAAGAAGAGGCGGACGCCGTCCCCCTCGTTCGGGACGTGGAAATACCGGACGACGCTGAACTGACGGATGTCGCGTCCGAGTATTGGGACGCATGGCACCTACTCACCACCGATCGCCCGCTCTTGGCGATGGGCGGCGCCGGCCGAATACCATGGTCATCGATAGAGCGATATGCGGCCAGAAATGGCGTTGAAGACGCACGATTGCTGGCGCGCATGCTCTGGGCGATGGACGTGGTCTATCTCGATTGGCTCGCAGACCAGGTCAAGCGACATGCCGAGAGTGCAAAAAAGAGCTGACCATGCAAGTTGAACTACTCCGGAAAGTGACGATCCAGGGGGATGGGCAGCAAAGCCTCAACTCCCTGGCCTCGTCATTGAACAATGTCAGCGCAGCGCAAACGCGCCTCGCGACCACGAGCGGGACAACCGCAACCGTCACCGACACGGCGGCGAAGCGCGCGCTCTCGGCCCAGCAGGCTTATACACGCCAAACCCTGGCGGTGGTGGAGGGTGCCCGGCAGCAGGACCAAATGGCACGCGCGATGAAGGTTGCAGATGCCGCTCTTCAGCAGGGCATTATCACGACCGACCAGCACGCCCAGCGTGTGGCGCTGTTGGGAACGAAGTACCACGAGACCAATAGCGCGCTCGACGACTTTCGCGCCGGCATCAGCCAGGGAATCGGCTTGCTCAGCCAGTTCGGCATCGCGCTCAGCATCGGTTCGGTGGTCCAATGGGGCGAGGACGTGTTCAAGACGGCGGCAGCGTTGGTGGACCAGGCTGATCGGGTTGGTGTGTCTGCGTCGGCACTCCAGGCCTACCGCGCGGCCCTGGCGGATAGTGGCGCGGCATCCGATGTCGCGGACACGTTGGTGCAAAAGTTGTCCAAAACGCTTGGCGATGCTGAGCTTGGCGTAAGTGCCGCGCGGGCTGAGTTCAACCATCTCGGCGTCGATTGGCGCCAGTTGGCGACCGCATCCAACCCTATAGAGGCGGCGGTTACAGCGGTGACGCAGGCAATTGCGCAAATCCAGGACCCCGCCCAACGTGCCGCTGAAGAGGTACGGTTTTTTGGTCGCGCGGGTCAGGAGGTCGGAGCGTCACTCGCGACACTGGCCGTCAGTTCTGGCGACCTCGTCTCCAAATATCACGAACAGGGCCGGGTGCTCGACGAGGAGGTCGCCCGAAAGGCACAAGAGGCCAGCTTGCAACTCACCAAGGCGTCGGAGCAGCTTGAGATCGCCGCCACGCCGCACATCACTGTTTTTGCGCATGCCATTACAGATCTCCTTTCCGAACTCGACCGGCTGAGCAAAATGTCGGATCAGGATTTCTGGAGCAAGCTTGGTTCGGCCATGCTGATGACGGAAGGCGAGGCGAATGCCGCGTACGCGGCAAGGCAACATGCCGCCAACCAACAGGCCGCTGCAGATGCTGGCGTGGATGATTTTTTCCACAATACCAAGATACTGACGGGCACCGGCGCGGCAGCCAACACCTCGACGTTACAAAACGATCAGTTGGACCAGTTCATCGCAAAACAGCAGTTGGCCGCCACCGCTGCGGGGCTAAGCACTGCCCAGGCGGCACTGCAGGCCGCACATTATGAAGCGGCGCAAGCATATCTCAGAGGCATGGGCCAAGAGATTCGCGCGCAGAACCTGGGGCTTGCAGAATCCAACGACATCTATAACCAGCAGTTCACGGCCAAGCAGCGGTCCGATATCGATCATGCTGTTGCGCTGAAGATCCAGGGCGATGCTGACAAGAAAGCGCAGGACGCGGCGGACCACGTCAAGGAGACGTTCGGCGGCTATCTCGCTCAGCTCGACCAGGCAGCGATTGCCGCGGGGCTGACCACGGAACAGCAGCGTCTGCAGGCGGCGATTGTCAAGGGCGCGCAAATCGACGAGAAGGCGCACGGCGTTGCCGCCAAAAACCTCTCGCAGACGTATGCCGATGCTGTCAAACACCTCAGCGATGCGCAGGTGCTAGCGATTAAAAATAGTCTCACGCTTTCCGATACCAATACTGTGCAAACCGATCTGACGGACCAGATCGCGCGCGGCCAAGCACTTCTCGCGACCAGTATCCCTGATCGTGCCGTTGAAGCCCAATATTTGGCTCTATCGGCGAAGTGGGGCAAAGAGGTTGCCGATGCCGCCTTGGAGCATCTCCACACCGTGCAGGCCATAAACGATCAGTTAGCCGCGCAAGCGCGTATTGACGCTTCGATCAACCCGTACCGTGAAGACCAGCGCACTATCGCAGAGGCGCATCGCCAGCAAGGCACGGGCGAAATCAGCGGGGGGCAGGCGACATACGCCATCGGGCAGACCGGACTAGGCCAAGCTTACAACTCGCTCGCCACCGGCCTAGGCGAAAGCGACCCCTTCGGCACCGGCGCCGGCGTTGCGCAGCAATCGCAGTTGGCGGTGCTGCAAAACGAAATCCAACAGCGGCAACAAATTGTCGACGCGTATTATCAAGCCACCCAAGGCAGCGGCGCGGCACATGACGCGGCGATGACCGCGATCCTAGAGGATGGCGCCCGTAAGCGTGCGGCCATTGAAGAGGCTGCAGGCCAACAGCGCTTACAGTTCGCCAGCGAAGTGTTCAGCAACTTGGCGACGATGTCGCAGTCGAGCAATGCGACGTTGGCCGCGATCGGCAAGGCCGCTGCGATCGCGCAAGCGACTATCGACGGCATTCTCGCCGTGCAGAAGGCGTTGGCGTCTGCGCCCCCGCCGTTCAACTATATTGAGGCCGCCGCTGTTGGGATCGCGGCGGCCGTGAACGTGGCGAAGATCGCCGGCTTCGAAGATGGCGGCTACACCGGTAATATGCCGACGAATAACGTCGCCGGCGTCGTCCACGGCCGTGAGTGGGTCTCGCACGCCGGCGCCGTACCAGGCAACATCAACACGTTGGCTGCGATGAACGCGGGCATGAATTTCGACCGCATGACTACTCGCTCGCCGCTGTTTGCGGCGCCGGCCAACTCGAATTCTGGCGGGATGAAGGTCAATATCATCAACAACGGCAGCTCTCGGGTCACCACGCAACAAGTAGGCCCGGATGAGCTGATGGTGATGATCGACGACCGTATCGATGCCAAGACCCCGGGTATCGTTCACGCCGAGGCGCCGAAGTCGTTCCGGGCCGAACTCTCGAACCCACAAAGCACGACGTCTCGGGCGTTGGAGCGCCACACGACGGCGCGCACGAAGCGCACATGACCACATTGGATAAGCTGCTCGTGCGAGCCCAGGCGTCAGGGTATAGCACAACGCCGCCGCAGGATGGCGTCATCCGCGTTGCGCTGAACGGCGGTGCGGGACGGTATCGTGCCGACATCGAAGGGGGCACTTCCCTCGTCCAAGTCGCTTTTATTCTCGACCCGGCGCAGTGGCAATATTTCTGGGCGTTTCTGCGCAATCGCGCGGCAGATGGGAGTGAACCTTTCCTGGCCGATCTCGTCCTGGATGGCTCGCCGGTGACGGAGTTCACGGTCTATCTGATACCGGGATCGGCCAAGGTCACCGGCGTGAAGGGCGTGATCAAATATGTCAGCGCACAACTGGAAGTTCTGCCGCTGGATGTGGACGAGGACGCCGACAGTTCCGTCGTCGACATCTTTGAGGCGGCTGGCGGCGATCCTTCCGGATATCTCGATGGGTTCGCGGAGATCATCGCCGCGCTGCCGGAAGCGCCATGAGCCTCTACACCGAACTGTTCCTCAACACGCGATCGCGTGTGAAAAAGTTCGAATGCTTCAAGATTTCGCACCCCAATTTCACGAAGGCCTATTACATCGTCCGCAACAAGCCAGGTGGGTTGACGGCCGTCGTTGAAGGGGTTCCGACACAGTTCGACTATTACCCGCTGCAAAAGACCGAACAGCCTACCAAAGCCGATCTCGATTTCGCCATTCAGATTGATCTGGGCGATCTCGGCGAGGTCGTGTCCATGGAACTGGACGCCGTAGAAGCAGCGGATGGCTTCATGATCAAGCCGAGCCTGACCTACTGGATGTTCCGCTCCGACGATCTCATGACGCCGCGGCTCGGTCCTATCACACTCGAGATCCCGGAGTTTCCTATGACGCGGGAAGGAACGTCATTCATCGCCCAAGCGCCGGCCCTCAACGCCAGCCGGACCGGCGAAATCTATACCGCGGCGCGCTTTCCGATGCTGGCCGGATTCCGCTGATGTTGGCGAGCGTTGATCCCTTTCTCGCCCGGCGGCACCGCGGTGATGCTTACAACTGCCTGCACTTCGCGCGGGACGTGTGGCAGGCGCATGTCGGTGTGGACATCGGCGAGCGGCTCAAGGCGCTCCGCGAGGGGGCCGCGGACCGCCGTGTTCACAAGGGCGATGTGGCGGCTTTCGAGGCGCTGGACGGCCCCCAGGATCCGTGCCTGGTCCTCCTATGGCAGCAAAACGGCGGAGATTCTCACGTCGGCGTTTATCTCCGCGGTCGCCTGCTCCACCTCACAGAAAAGGGTGTGCGGTTCGAGAGGCTCGACTTGGCACTCGATGGCTACGCTTCGCCCAGGTTCTATCGATGACCAAGACCGTCACGATCACGCGCGACGTTTTTGACCGCTCCAGCTGGCAGCAACACGAGGTCGAGGACGTCGCCGATTTTCTCGCGCTCAACGTCGGACGGTGGAGCGGCGATCGCAGGCATTGGTCATGGCCGGAGAATACGCGGCTCTATCACCGCGCTTTCGCGCAAGATTGCGACGTGACTCCGAGTGATCGTTGCGATCTGGAAGCACTGAACGCGTTCCCCGGGCCGTTCTTTCTCGAGCAACGCCCCGGGTCTTGGCAGGATGTCGCTTCGGTTCTTTTGGCACCATTTTATGCGCTGCTCGGATTGTTGGTGCCGAAGCCGGCGGCGCTGAACCAGAACGTCAATAGCAGCAACAACCAGCTCGGGGATCGCCAGAACAAGGCGCGGCTGCTGGGCCGGATACCGGACATCTTCGGCGAAAAACGCAGCACGCCGGACGATCTGATGGTCCCGCTCAGAATATTCGACAGCAGCGGCAACGAAAGCGAATTGTCCTATTTCGGTGTGTCACGCGGCGAACTTGACGTCTCGGACATCCGCGACGGCGACACGCTTGTATCTGAAATCGAGGGTGAGACCGTCGAGGTCTACGCGCCGTTCACCTCGCCCAACTCGGGTGACGATCCGCAGCTTCGCGTCGGCAACCCGATCGGAATGGGCGTCGTCACGGTCCTTAAATCGAATGGGATAAACGGCCAGACACTCTATCCGCCGAACTACAAGAGCTACACGAGCGACGCGACGGCGCCTGTCCTGCGCTTCCGCTACCCGAACTTCATCATCAGCACCGACGATGACAATCTCAACTTCACAAAATTCGCCGAGGCGGGCGCCGGGATTGTCCTCAGCGGCGCCCACGCCGACGATGGGAGTGGCCATGTGGTCAATCTCGACGGTTCCTACACGATCGACACGGTCTCGAATGCGGAAATGACGCTGGTCAGCCCCGCGTCGGTGAATTCCGATTGGACCATCGTCAACGCTATGGCCAGCCATCAGACGCCGGTGATCCCGAGCTGTACCCTGGATGCGTCAGGGCTCACCACTAAGGTGGTTGGACCGGTCATCGTCGATGACGCCACGGTCACCGGCGCGATCGCGAACCTTGTCCAACCGGGCGGCAGCTTCAAAACGGACGGGTCAGACTCTTTTCCCGTCGCAGTGACAGTAAGATTTGGTGTCACCCCAGTTGATGCATCAGGAGCGCCGACCGGTCCGGAGGTGACGACCGACATCACGCTTCCAGGCTCGGGCGTCGACAAGACGCAGCGGGCGGCCAGCGCGGCGCTTACGCTGTCAGGACGGTCCAGTCTTCGCGCCTGGCGCACGACCCCAACGGACTATTTCTACAAGGGTACCGTGACGGACGAGATCAAATGGCGCGATCTCTTCGCGACTGCGCCGGTGGCGATGGAGGATTTCGGCAATATTACGACGATGCTCAGCCTGACACGGGTAACGCCGACAGCTCTCGGCGTCAAAGAGCGCAAACTCACCGCGTTGGTTTGCCGACGCGTTGCGGTACGCGACGGCGATGGGTTCTTGGACACATTAGCCGCGTCCAAGAACGCCGCTGATGTCTTCTGCGCGCTAGCACTCGACCCTTACAATGGCCGGCGGAGCCTCGCCGAGCTCAACGTCGCACAGATTTACGACACCGTGGCTGCCGTGGGGGCCTATTTCGGCGACACTTCCGTCATGGAGTTTGGCTTTAGCTTCGACGACGATCAGATGCCGGCGGAAGAGGAACTGACATCGGTTGCGCAGGCGATATTCTGCACGGCGCTTCGGCGCGGCGCAGTCCTAGAACTCGTCTTCGAAAGCGAAACGCCGGACAGCTCGATGCTGTTCAACCATCGCAACAAGCTGCCGGGCTCGGAAAAACGCACCATGCGGTTTGGCGCGCTGAAGGACTACGATGGCGTCGAGTTGAACTATGTCGATAGCGGAAATTTCGACGCCGCCGCTACATACCGTATTCCGACGGATGGCTCTGCCGGCAACCCGCAGAAGATCGATACTGTCGGAGTTCGAAACTTTCGGCCGGCGGCCTGGTTGGCGTGGCGCGCCTATTGGAAATCCCAGTTGCAGCGGCTCGCCGTCGAATTCGACGCGACCGAGCAGGCGGCCGTAGTCGCACAGAGCGAACGGATCCTGAATGCCGACAACACGCGGCCCGGTACACAGGATGGAGAAGTGATCGACCAAGATGGCTTGGCCCTCACACTCAGCCGCAAGCCGATCTTCGCACCGGAGACCGACTATCTGATCATGCTGCAGATTCCAGATGGTACTGTGGATGTGATCTCCATAGTGCCAGGTCCGAGCCCTAAAACTGTCCTGCTCGCGGAAGCGCCATCGAGTTCGTTGTCGATTGAAATCCGGAATGCCGCACGGGCGGCCTACTGGATTGTGCCCGATATCGACACCGATCTCGGGAGAGCTTTTCTGGTGGCGGAGAAGACGCCAAACGACGCGGCAACCTACAAGCTTTCCGTCATTAACTACGACCGCCGCTACTACCAGAACGACACCATCGATCCAGTCTGACGGTGCCGGCGCGCGGTGCTAGCGCACCTGTATCCAGATATATCCAAAGGTAACCGAGATGACTGATCCGATCACCCGGACGCAGCAGGTCAATGCTGCGATCGACGCAGCGAGCCTTGAGGAGTTCCTCAATTCCTCGAACTCCACGATGACGACGCGGCTTGGCAATACGAAGCCAACGATGACCGGCTTGGACTCGATTGTCAGCGCGATCGCCTACCAGGCTCCTGTCAACTACACGACAGGTCTCTCCATCACGGCGCTCACGCAAACGGTGCTCAGCTCGAGCATCGTCTATGCGCCGATACCGGCAGCGCTACCTTTTACGACGGGGGCGTCGCTCGACACGTCGAAATGGTATGTCGTGCAGTATCTCGGAAGCTTTCCTCCAACGGGCACAGGTTCGCTCGTGCGGCAGACCAATCCGACAGTAACAAGTCCGGTCATCAACGGCACCGATGGCAACGGCACCTACGCGGGCCGGAAATATTCGCTCGACATTACAACGCCGGACGGACTGTATGACGGTGGCTTTCGCGTCACGGCAAAAATCTCCGCGAACAATCACCCCTATGGTCTTATTGAAGCCTGGAAGCCGCTCGGCTCTGGCAGCGGCAGCAAGTTTTTGAAGTGTTTCGATCACACGAGCGGCCAATCGGCCGATACACTTCTGCACTATATCGACGCCGGCGGCATCTCCACCTGCACTGCGGTCATCGTGTCCGGCGTCAAGACCGCCGGCGGCACGCCTGAAGATACGACGTTCAATCCGGCGAGCTCCAATCCCTGCATGCTGTCGGTGTGGAATGACGTGCAGTGCGGCGCTGAATTACGCGTGGCGCCGCTCGGCTCGATCGCGGATGGACGCTTCCTGCGTCTCCTGGGGCCCGGTGATGGCGCGACCTCGGCCACGGCCACGCCGCTCTTCACCGTCAAGTACGACGCCACCAAAGGTGCCGTGTTTGCGTGGAAGGCCGAGTCCACGTCAGACAGCGGGTATGACATCAGCTTGTATCGGCAAAATGTCAGCGTGCTTGCGACGGATGGGGTTTTCAATGCCTTGAGCTTCATCGCTGGGTCACCGACCGGCGGTAACATGGGCTCTGGAACGGTGAACGCCGTATCGCTCTTTGCCGGCGGTGTCCAAGTTCCGATGCCGCTCTCGGCGGCCAACACCGGAAGCACCAACAATTCGGCGAGCGGTTCCGGTGCCTTCATCAACATGACGCCGAATTTGACGCTTGGCGCGTCGTATCTGACGAACAACAAGGCCATCGAAGTCCTTGCAACATTCCAGATCGTATCTGGTTCGGCCCCTCCGGTACTTCATTTCCAGTTGCTGATGGGTAGCACAGTGCTTGGCAGTTGGGACCCGGCGACGCCGACAGCCAGCCAAACTGCGCACTCGATCACCTATCGCTACCTCATCCATTCGACAGGCGCACCCGGTGCATCTGTGGGCGTGATTGCGTCGGCTTTCGCGGCGACCAATCAGACGAACGCACCGGCCGCGGCAAACACGGTCCTGCAGCCCGTGATCGTCGCCACAAACGCATCGCAGGTGTTGCAGATCGCAACGAAATGGGACACCGCGGGCACGGGGACAAACACAATTCAATTGCTGTCGCTCATAGTCAGGGAGCTCGCCTAACCAAGTTCAAAATGATCCTCGGGGGCGCAATGAAATTCGCGATTCAATTGACGATGACCATCATCGGCGTCTTGCTCGTGATCGGTCCGCTGACTTCGAAGCCGACATATGGCGACGATAGTGCGGGCGGGACAGCAATCATGCTGGTTGCCGGCGTGGTCATGACGGCGGCCGGGGTCATCTGGTTCGCATCGCCGTTGATCGCCCGTCTCTAACCCCAAGCGACGCCTTATCGGTGAGCCTGCCCTGTCCGCCGCCCCTCCGGGTCGGCGCGTGTCGCGCTTATGTGCGGTGTGTATGGCCAGGGCGGGCTCTCCGATGCGGCGGTCCCGCATCTAACCCGGAGAAGACCCAATGAAATCGCTCACCGACATCTGGAACAAGTACAAGCTCTACCTGGCGCCGGTCGCCAGCGCGTTGCTGGTCGCCTTGCAGGTGCTGTGGCCCAGCCTGACCGGCCATCCCCTTCCGCCCTGGTTCCTACCCGTCACGCTGCCGCTCGCCGGCGCGCTCGGCATCACCGTCTTCCGCGTCGATCTCACGGCCGCGGGCGCCGGCACGGGCTGGAAGAGCTATGCCACCGCGCTGATCCTCGCGCTGTCGTCGGCCGCGCCGGCGTTCGGCATTGTGATCCCGGACGGCGTGTTCGCGATCCTCGGCGCCGCGGGCTTCGGTTCGCTCGGTCATGCGCTCAACAAGGCGAACGGTATCGTGCCGAGCAACGGCATGATCATCGCGGCGGCGGGTCGCGCCGCTCCCGTCATCCTTGCCAGCCTGATGTTCGCGGGAGCGCTGGGGCTCTCGGCATGTTCGACCGACGACATCGTGGACACGCTCGGCAACGTCGCGGTTGCGACGGTTGCCAATACTCCCGTCCCCGGCCAGGCGAAGACGGTGTTCGGCGCGGAGCTGACGTTCGACTTCCTCGTCCGCCAGGCGCAGCACTTCGTCGACACCGGGCTCGCGACGCCGGCGCAGAAGTCGGCGATCCATGACGCCGTCTTGAAGGCGCAAGCGGTGAACAAGGCGGCGCGCGGGGCCGCCGAGAGCGGCACCAATGCGGCAACGGCCACGCTGCTCGCGTCGCTTAACGCCTCGAACCTCGACTTCGCCGGGGCGCTGGCGAAGCTTGGGGTGCCGATCAGCTCGAGCTCCGGCTCTTAGCGCCACTACGCCACCCCTCAAAATCTCATCACATCGGAGACCGACATGAACGCACAGACCATCATCACCGACATCAACAAGGCGCTGCAGATCGCGTCCGCGATCGCTTCCGCCGCATCGATCGTCGAGCCCGGCGCAACCGTCGCCGGCATCGCTCTCGATAAGCTTTCCGACATCGGCAAGGCGGCTGCGGCTGGCTCGCAGGACGCCGCCGACTACATCGCCAAGATGCAGGCCCTCGCGGACAGCACGAGCGACCCGACGACCGAGCAGTGGGCATCGCTCGACGCGCAGACGGATGCCGACGTGCAGAAGCTCGAAGACAGCACGGCTCAGTAGGCGTGGCATACCTGCCGAAGGGCGGCGAGCACGGTGACGCTCGCCGCCTCGCGGCCAGACCAGGTTTTCAGCGAAGGCGAAGACAAACATGCCGCCCAGCGACGATGACGATCAGCGCCGTCACTTCATCACGCGCGAGGAAGCCTCGAGCATTGCTCTCGCGGCAGCGAAAGAGGCTGTCCGTCAAACGATGAGTGAGCAGTTCGCACTGCTCGGCGTCAACATCGCCGACTTTAAAGACATGCAATCGCTTCGCGATGATCTGGAATGGGCGCGCCGCGGTCGCAAGCTGTCGGAAGTCACCGGCCACAGGATCTGGACAACGATCGTCGGGCTTGCCGCCGGCGGGCTGGCGATCGCGTTCTGGGAGTACGCGCGCGCCGCGATCTGGAAAAACCCGTAGTTCAGCGAGCCGGCGTATTCCGGCATATCCTCTAAGGAGTTCTACAATGCATGACGCCAAAAGCCGGCCGCTCAAGGTCGGCGACAAAGTTCTGATCCCCGCCGTCATCACCCAGCTTTCCAATGGCTCGGAAGACTTCTGCAACGTCTCGCTGCAGAGCGCTTATGGTCGCCGGCCCGACGACGCCAAGGAGACGCTGAGCGCCATCAACACCGGAGTTCTGCTCCGTGCAAACGAGGGCGACACCAACGACTGGCCGGAGTTGCGCGGCGGCTAGACGATCTTCACGTCAACTTGGAAAGGCCCGGTGGCGCAAGCCGCCGGGCCTTTTCCGTTTCTGAAACTCCGCCAATTGGCGGAGTTAGTCCGCCGGCCCTGTCCCACTGACGTATTCGACCCGGTATGCATCGGGCGCGCTCGCTTCCGGTATGAGATCGAGCGGCGCGTCGTAGCCTGGATCAAGCCAATCGGCCCATGTCTCGGGTGGCAGCACGAAAGGCGCACGATCATGATACGCGTCGACGCCGGCGCCAGCCGCGTGCGTCACCAATGCGAAGGTGAAGGTCGGATCGCCGCCGTTCTGGATATGGCTGCAGATGCCCGCGAGGAAAATCGGCTCGTGGTCTCCTATCGTGAAGCGCCATTTGGTTTTGGGTGTGCCCTTTTTCCAGCCCGGCGGCTCTGTCCATTCGTACCAGCCAGACGCCGGTACGAGACAGCGGCCGGAGACGAAGGCCTTGCGGAAGGTGGGTGACTTGGCGATGCGGTCGCTCCGCGCGTTGAAGGTGCTGAGCTTCTCCTTCTTGCGGAAGTCGTCGAGCGTGCCGCGATAGGTGTCCGGCACGAACCACCAGCGCGCGGTGGCCAGCTCGCAGCCATAGCCGCTCTCGGCTGCGCGGATGATCGGCGCGGGATCGGTCGGGGCGGTGTCCGAGGCCTGATAGGTATTCGGCTCGGCTGCCGGCGACACGATCTTGAGCTGCTGGCGCTGGCGGCGCTGGTACTCTTGCTCCAGCAGCTTCTGATGCTCGCGCCAGGCGCGTTCGCGTTCATAGTCGCGGCACATGGCAAGCTCCGATGGGTTGCAAGGTAGGCATCTTAGCGGGTCGGCTTGGCCACGACACGTGCACCGAGCGCCTCCGCACCGCCGCGGAGACGATGAAAGCCGACCATCTGGCCCGCCACCATCACCTCGAAGCGGCCACGGTCGTCGTTCCACACGATATCGTAAGCGGGCATCGGCACCACCTTTTTCAAGGGTTTGGCTGGTTTTCGGGGCGCGTCGGACCGGGTCATGTCCGTCAACGTCCGGCACGGAACTTGGCTCCCCTCTAGACTCGTCTCCGGATTTGTTCTTCTAATGTTCTCACAGTGAAATGAGGACGCCATGCCCTACGCCGTCTGCAATTATGGGATTCCCGCCGCGCCAAGCGAGATCGAAATCGTCGGTTTCCGGCTCTCGCTGCCGGAAGCCTTTGCGATGCTGATGGCGCGGACGGTGACCCACTATCGGTTCGCGCGCGCCCCGGATGGCATCATGGACCTGCACATCCTTGCAGATGAGCCGCGCCAGCATTTGCCTATCGACTACGTCGGCAGGGATTGCTTCCGCTCAGCCAACCCAGATGACGAGGTTGCGCGGGCGGATATCATGCGCAAAGCGGGGGAGCAGGTGTGGCATGGCTTATCGATCGTCGAGCACGATGCAAGCGTGCCGTCGCCGGCGGCGTTGAAGCTGAGAGTCACAGAAAAGCAGTCGCGCGCGGCTCGGGAAATCGCCGAGATGCTCAGCGCTCGCGCGGCATAATCACACGCCGTGGGTGTCCCATGTCCGTCGCGCGCCTTCCCGTCTTGCGACCATCCACCGATCTTGCCGACGCTGCCGGACGCGACGAGCGCGTTATCCTGTGGTGCTGGACCTGCTCAAGATCTTTCGAGGCTGATGCGCGCACCGCGCTCGGCGTGTTCGGCGCGATCTCGTTCGGCCGGCTGATCGGCAAGCGCGAATGTCGGCGCTGCCGCGAGAAGCTCTGGGTGATCTTCCCTTGGTACGCGCCGACGCCGCGCGACTGGGTCAACCAGGACAGGCCGATGTCGGACGTGCCGGCCAGCTATATCGAACCACCGCGTTCGGAGTTCATCTTCCAGATTGAATCCATCGATCCCGCAGGAGACGTCTTCGAGACACGCACACTGACCCGCGATCTCGACCTCGCGCATATCGCGTTCGACATGAAGCTCAAGACACTTCGCCCAGGCCGCGATCGCTACTGGCTGCGCGAACACACGCGCCTGATGCGCGACAGCGTCCGCGATCTCAAAGTCGTGGAATGAAGGCGCCGTTCACGCGCTACGCCGAGGCGCTGCTCGGCCCGCCGCCGCCGGCGGCCGTTCCGCGCGCCTTCGAAGCTCCGGCCGGCCATGGTTGTATGAGCTTCACCCAGCCCCCCAACGTCCACCTGATCCTGTACCCGGAAGACATCGCGCGCGTGGCGGCGATGAACCGCGCGATCGCGGCGCGGGACGCGCTGGCGGATATCGAGGACCGGTATGGGCCGCGAATTCTGCCATCGACGAAAGCGCGACGCCAATAATCCGCTCCGCCACGCGAGATATTCTCACTGCTTCGGGGTTCCGTTCGGAACAGGGAGTTGCGGCTCAAGCTGTTTTTGATCAACGTCTGCCTGGGACTCTCGGCGTTGCCGCGACGCTTTGACCTCCTTCAGCGTCTCCGGGCAAAGGCGCCAAACCTCTTCCTCGATCTTCGCTTCGAAAAAGGCGCGACGCGTCACGAACCAGCCCAGCACGACGTAAGTCAGTAAATTCACTACGAAGGTGTAGATGACGAGCCAACGGTCGGCGGATTGCCATCCCCAAGCCTTGTATTGCTCCAAGAATCCCAGATGCATCGCATACAGATCGCTGAAACAGATGAGGACCAAAGCCGACAGCACCCACAACAGCCAGACCGATACAGGCCGATCTTCCTGCTCATCATAGATTCGAACAAAATGCCTGTTGACCGTTTTGTCGCTACCGATCAGCCAAGTTCGGGGTGCTTCCGGGAAGGGCATGAACACATGATTGATATGGTCGTAGCGGTCACGGGCGCGGTACGCGCGGCCCAACGCGATCAGGATGGGTTCGGGTTGCAGAACCGGGGGAACGTCATGTGCCATGACGCCGTTCGCAGGGCGTTGCTGTTCCTGGAGGTCGCCCAAGGCCTGCGTGTAGGCTTCCATAAAGTCGTCAACCGCCATGCCTTTCGATGAGAAAAAAGATTCAATGGCCGTCGCAACAGTGTTGCGAATTTCGGTCAACATGCTCGCGCGATAGACGATGATCAGCGGGACCGTCACGCCGGTCACCGCGATCACTACCGCGAGTAGCTCGTCCATCGGAATAAATGGTCCGCCACCTTTCAGTGGCTGAATCGACGCAATTCCACCAGCTATCGCCATCAAGGCGATAAGCACAAACGATCGTGTGACCCAGTTGCGGGTTTCTTTTACCATCACCGTTTTCGCGAATTGGCTAGTCGGGAAGGGCGCGCCGCAAACTCATCGGCACGGCGCGCTTACAGGTATGGAGAAACTACGCCCGGGGCTCCGGTTGGTGTTTTGTCGCCGGAGTCCAAATGCGCTCGAAGTAGTTCAGGGCGCTTTGGGCATAGTCTGGATCGCCAAAAACCACGGTCGCCTCGCGGGTCACGGGGTTCTTCTCGAGCCGTGTGAATAGCTTGTCCACGACGCAGACGTTGTTGCTCTCGTGCGCGGCTAGATTGGTCGCGACTTTGATGCGGCCGGTCGCGATCACATCACCGAGCTGCGACAGCGCCGAATCGGGCGCAGAGAGTGCGTCGGCTTCGCTGACCACTACGCGCACATTCGCGCTCGGAAGCCGCTCCAAAAGGGTGCGGATGACCTGTGGGTCGAAGACAGAGATCGTAAGTTTGCGCGCGAAGACTGAGACGTCGCCGCGCGCATTCTCAAGCATGTTGTCGATCACGACCTTGGCGTGATCGGTGCCTTTGTTCAGCAGCACACGGCGCTGGCGGTCCCGAAGGGCCTCCTGCATCATGCGCGCGACAAGAGCCCGATACTCGACGAGCTCGGGGTTGACGACGACGGCGCGGGTAATTGGCTGGCTCATGGGTGAGGGGATGTAGTGGAGGAAGTGGACGGGTTCAAGGCCGCTGTCGAATAACGGTCAACAACCGAACTCATGGCTCCGAAGCAGCGGGGCGAAGCCCAACTACCGCGACGGCCGCCGCCGCGCCCGAAAAGCGTGATCATGTTCGTCTCCCCCCATAATACGCGCGGTACTGGCATCCGTATCCACGCCCATCCCGCCCCGCGACGCAGTCCCCAGAAGCCCTGACATGGATGAGATGTCGGCAGAGCTTAGGCGCGGAGCGCCGCGCGCGGCAATCGGCAAACGCCCATCTGGCCACAGAAATCAGCGCGATTTCGGCAGAGGCGGCGGCGACGCGGAGCGGCGGAAGTGGGTTAACCACGAGAACCTCTGGTGGCATGAAACGACTGTCGCCGTATTCGCGCGTTTTGCCAAGAGGTCTACGCGCTTCGTCTGCCGCCCGACACCGGTAACCTGTGCTTGATTTAAGCCGAGCGAACAGCCAAAGAATAGTCGAGCCGCTATTCTGACAAACGGCAAAGAAAAGGCCAACAATCGGGTAATGTTGTCAGAAAAACCGTAGAAATGCTTGGCGCTGGCGAATTAGCAAGCCGCCGCCTTCAGCCTCTCGGCCACAGCTCCATTCCATCCCTCGCGGGCGGGGGGGGGGGCGACTTTTGCCCTAGATTGTCCACCGCCTCAAGCCGTCGCCGATATCCCCGAAAAACGCCCATCCGCCGGCCCGCCCCTCAAGGAGACCCACCATGACCGATCAAACCGACGGCGATGTTACGCGGCTGGGTCACGCCTGTTGCCATCATGCGGTGTGGGAGCATTCTTCGAAATAAGCCTTATGAAACAATGGCACCGAGATTTGCTCCCAGTCTTCCTAACTCATTGAAATATCTATAAAAGATAAGCCCCTCCCGGCCTACCATCCAAATCTTCCCTATCGTCGAAGCAGAGTGGCGCGAGCCGCTCTTTTTTTGTCCTGGGCCGCAAGGGATGTGACTCGGATGACACGGCGTGACGCGATCTTCCGGATTTTGGAACCGGCCATCGGGGCCGGCGTTCTGCAACCAAGGAGGGGCCAAGTTTGGGAATGCCGCCATGTCTGCTGTTGGAATCGCCAATGCTTGCCCCTCGCGCGTCATCAGCGCGCATGCCGATTACCGGCATGCCGATTTTCATTTTCCCCGCACGCAATCGTTGAACTCGCGCGACGCGCCGTGGGAGCGCCGCCTCAAGCCGTTGCGCAGCTGGAGCGAGATCGGCGCTTACGGCGCCGTGGCGCTCGCCGCGACGGTGTTGCTGACCGCGTGCGTCTGACGCTACGGCGTCACCACCGGGAAGTTCGGCACGATCGGATCTATCAGGCTGACCAGCGCGTCGTAGAGCGCAGCATCGCCGGTGATCGCGATCGCACCCGATGACACTAGGCCCGCCGCCGGCACGCCGGCGAACAGGGTCATCAGCAGCGCCGGGCGCGCGAGGCGCACGGTGGCGCCGGCCTCCCGATCGGAAATTCCGGCTTCGTGGATCAGCACGCCGTTCTCCACCGTGACGAGATGCGTCTCGCCGCGATCGGTAAGCTCGATATTGATCTTGAACGCCGCGGCGGCCGCCTTCTCCGGATTGACGCGCACGGCGGCGAAGTCGAGCAGCATCGGTGTCGTCGTGGCCGAGAGCACGTCGGGGCTGAGGCCGGCGGGCGGCAGCTTGACCACGCCGGTGGTCAGTTCCTGCGCGCCGGTGAGATAGATGTTGCGCCAGGTGCCGGCCTCGGACTCGAAGGCGAGCTGGGCGTAGACCTTGGCGAGCGCCTCGCGCGCCGGCTTGTTGTGCTCGTCGGCGAAGACGAGATGGTTGAGGAGGGTCGCGGCCCAGCGTGGCTCGCCCCCGCGCACCGCTTTCTCGGCCAGCGCCAGCACCGCATCGGCGCCGCCCATGGCTTCGACATAGCGCTTGGCGGCGGGCTCGGGGGGCAGCGGGTTGAGGTTGGCGGGGTTCGCGTCGTACCAGCCCATATAGCGCTGATACACGGCCTTCGAATTGTGGCTCATCGTGCCGTAATAGCCGCGGTTGAACCATTGCTTCGACAGGATGTCGGGCAGCTTCAGCACCTCGGCGATCTCCGGCCCGGTGAAGCCGGCATTCATCAGCCGCACGGTCTGGTCGTGGAGGAATTTGTAGGCGTCGCGATGATTGGCGAGGAAGCGCACGATCTCAGCCTGGCCGAAGCGCGGGATGCCGTGCGCCGCGAACATCACGTCGCTCTTGGCCCCGAACAGGCGGATCGCCTCGGTGAGGTAGTCGGCCCACGCCTTGGCGTCGCGCACCAGCGCGCCGCGCGCCGGCAACAGGTTATGCATGGTGAGGTTGGCGTTCTCCGCCATGAACACGGCGCGGAATTGCGGCAGGTAGAAGTTCATCTCCGCCGGCGCCTCGGTGCCGGGCGTCAGCTGGAACACCATGGTCACGTCGCCGATGGTGACCTCCTGGCCGGTCTGCGTGATCAGCAGGTTCGGCGCGATCAGCGACAGCGAGCCGAGCGAAGGGCAGGGGCCGAGGCCGGAGGTCATCTCGCCCTGGGCGCCGCGCGGCAGCGTGAGCCCGAACTGGAAGCGGGCGCGGCGCGACATCGCGGGGCCGGCGATGATGTTCTCCGATACCGCGTGCTCGAGAAAGCCCTCGGGCGCGATCACCGTGATGGCGCCGGACGCGGCCTCCGCCGCGGTCGCGACGCCGCCGACGCCGCCATAATGGTCGACATGGCTGTGCGAATAGATCACCGCGGCGACGGGCTTGCGGCCGAGATGCTCGGTGACGAGATCATACGCGGCGCGCGCGACCTCCACCGTGGTCAGGGGATCGACCACGATCCAGCCGCTGCCGGCGTCGATGAACGAGATGGTGGAGACGTCGAAGCCGCGCACCTGGTAGATGCGTTCGGCGACCCTGAAGAGGCCGTGCTGGGTCAGGATCTGCGCCTGGCGCCACAGGCTGGGGTTGGCGGTGGCCGGCGCCGGGCCTTTGAGGAAATCATAGGACGACAGATCGAACGCGGCGCGGCCGTCGGCGCGCGCGATGACGGGGTCCTTGCGCGTCGCGATGAAGCCGCGGGCGGCGAAGTCGAAATCCTGGCGGTCGTCGGCCGCGACCAGTGCGCGGGCTTCGTCCATGGCGGTCACGGTGGTCTCCCGGTGTGTCATTCGTCCCGGCGCGGGGCATAGCGCCGCTCGGCGATGCGGATCAGCAATTCCCACGATACGACGGTGGCGGAGATCAGCAACAGGATCGCGCCGATGCCGATGAAATCGGTGTAGTCGCCCTGTCCCAGGAGCAGCATGACGCCGCCGCAGATCAGGGCGCCGAAGCCGATGAAGGTCGTGATGTAGCGGCGCAAGGAACGGATGCGCGATTCATCGGCGACCGGTCCCGTCAGCACCAGATAGATGCGCGAGACCACCCAGAACGCCCAGATGCCCGTCGTCCACAGCACCGATTGACCCAGGCTGGCCGGCCGCATGCCGGGAAAGCACACCAGCAACGAGATCAGGAGGACGCACAGATAGTTCTGGAACGCCTGCTCCGCGAGGCGCTTGGTATGTTGGTGCGCCGCTCCGAGGATCGCTTCGGCGTTGAGCGACACCGAGACGAACAAAAGCCCCAGCAGAGTCGCCGCGGCGCCGCCGAGCATTTCGTAGAATGTGGTCCAAGTCTGCATGCTATGTTACACCGTTGCAATATTCGCGTGACTGTATTCTGGACTTGCACAACACTGTCTTTGCCGCCGCGGCGGCGCACGATTTTGAGCCCGAAGGAGATTACAATGTTTTCGCCCTTGCTGCCGATCACGATCGATTCGATCTACAAGCACGCGCCGCTGCCGCCGCGCCTCGCCAAATGCACCCCCGACATGTACGCGGCGGCGTTCGCGCTCAAGGCGGAGCTGCGGACGATCCATTCCGACCTCGTACTCAGCGACATGTTCCGCTCCTACGACATGCAGCACCAGGCGAATCTCGATTACGTCAACAAGAAGAAGACGGCCTACAGCCCGCCCGCCGGCGGCAGCATGCACGAAGCCGGCCGCGCCATCGATCTCGACCTCGAGTTCATCAAGGCGATGGGGCTGACGAAGTTCTGGCCGATCGCCGCGAAGCATGGCTTCACCCCGATCCTCGACGCGCCGGACATCACCAAGAACGAGGCGTGGCATTTCGATTGCCGCGGCAGCCACCAGCTCGTCTACGACTATTACAAGGCCGGCAAGGGCGACAATTTCAAGAGCCCGTACACCGCGATGGCGGCGAGCGGCATCGTCTCGCTCGGCCAGCCGGTCGATGCACTGGGCAAGGATGTGAAGTCCGCTTACATCCAGTCGGGCCTCATCCGGCTGGGCCAGACGATCGGCGATCTTGACGGCAGTATCGGCGCCAAATCGCGCGACGGGCTGACGGCGCTGGGCGTCGATCCCAAGGGCGCGGTGGACGACATCGCGGCGGCGATCGACGCGCTGTTGCAGAAGGCCTTTCCGCAGGAATTCGCCGTGCCGGGCGCCCACATCGACAGCGGCGACGTGCCGGCGCATCTGGCGGGTGTGATGGGAACGAGCTGAGGCGGGTTGGAAGCTGGCCCCGGGGGCGGCTAAGCTGCGGGCCGCGCCGCCCTCCCGAGGACACCATGCTCCGTTCGCTCTGCCGCCTTGCTGTGGGTTTCGTGTTCCTTGCCGGCGCCGCGCAGGCCGCGCCGCCCGCGACGGTGGAGGGCGATTATACCGTCCGTGATTTCAAATTCCGCTCGGGCGAGACGCTGGCGGAGCTGCGGCTGCACTACACCACGCTGGGCACGCCCCATCGCGGCGCGCACGGTTTGATCGACAACGCCGTGCTGATCATGCACGGCACGGGCGGCGACGGGCACCAGTTCATCCGGTCGCAATTCTCCGGCGTGCTGTTCGTGCCGGGCGGGCTGCTCGATCCGGCGAAGTATTTCATCATCCTGCCGGACGGCATCGGGCACGGGAAATCCTCCAAGCCGAGCGACGGGCTGCACGCGCATTTCCCGCATTACAATTACGACGACATGGTTGCCGCCGATTACGCGCTGCTGACCAAGGGATTGCACGTCAACCATCTGCGTCTCGTGATGGGCACGTCGATGGGCTGCATGCATTCCTTCGTGTGGGGCGAGACCTATCCGGATTTCATGGATGCGCTGATGCCGCTCGCCTGCCTGCCGGTGCAGATCGCCGGGCGCAACCGGATGTGGCGCAAGATGACGACGGACGCGATCAAGGACGATCCGGCGTGGATGGGCGGCGAGTATAAGAGCCCGCCGACCGCGGGCCTGCGCACCGCGGTGGATTTCCTGCTGCTGGCCGGGCAGGCGCCGCTTCTGGCGCAGAAGACCTATCCGACCCGCGATGCGGCGGATGCCTATGTCGAGACGACGATCAACAAGTATCTCGCGACGATCGATGCCAACGACTTTCTCTACCAGGTCGATTCGTCGCGCGACTACGATCCGTCGGCAAAGTTGGCGACGATCAAGGCGCCCGTGATGTGGGTGAACTCGGCGGACGATTTCATCAACCCACCGGAGCTCGCCATCGCGGAAGCGCAGGTCAAGGCCATCCCGCACGCGACTTTCGTGCTGATCCCGATCAGCGACCAGACGCACGGCCACGGCACGCACACCTGGGCGGCGCTGTGGCAGGACAAGCTCGCCGCGCTGCTGGCGGCGACGGCGCACTGAGCGCTCAGGCGAACACCCGCTCCACGCCCGCCTTGGCGTAGATCGCGTCGATCGCGCGCATGTTGCCGAGGGAATCGGCGTTGGTGATGAGTTGGCTCTTGCCGCGCAGCAGCACGTCGCCCAGCTCCTTGAGCTGCGCGACATAGGTCGCGTCGCCATCGGTCGGCTCGGCGCGGGACTGGCCGTCCACCGTCACGGTGAACTTGCAGCCGATCTGCGGCGCGACGAAGTTGAGGATCTCCAGCGTGCCCTTGTCGCCGGTCAGGCGCAGCGCGGCGCCGAATTTCTCGGGCTTCATCGAGGTGGTGAGCCGGGCTGGCACGCCGGCGAAGGCGAGTTCGGCGTTGGTCGTGACGTCGACGCCGTGCTCCATGACGCAGGAGGCGCTCAGCACCTCGGGCTCGCTGCCCATCACCGAGCGCAGGCAGTGGACGGGATAACAGCCCAGATCCATCAGCGCGCCGCCACCCTGCTCGCGGGTCCAGCGCAGCTCGCCCTCGCGATACGGGATCGGGACCTCGAACGACGCTTCGACCGACTGGAATTTGCCGAGCTCGCCCGAGCGCGCGATGGCGACGGCGCGCTGCATGACGGCGTGGTGGCGGTAGTGGAAGGCCTCGACCAGCTTCTTTCCGCTGCGCGCCGCGACATCGTTCATGCGCTCAACTTGACCCGCGTTCATCGCGAAGGGCTTCTCGCACAGCACGTGCTTGCCGGCGTTCAGCGCGGCGATGGTCCAGAACATGTGGCCGCCGGGCGGCAGGGCGTTGTAGACGAGATCGACATCGTGATGGCGCACCAGCGCGTCATAGTCCTTGGCGATATGCGGGATCCGATGCTCGGCGGCATAGGCGAAGGCGCGGTCAGGATCGCGCGCCGCGACGGCAACGACTTCGAAATCCTTGTTATCGCGGCTCGGATTGATGACGACAGGCGGCGCGATCTTGGCTGCGCCCAATATGCCGATGCGGATGGTCATTTGCCGTCTCCCGATGCTGCTTGAGAGACGTTAGAGCATGGCGGCTTTGCCGGGAACACCGTCCAGGGAAAACACCGACCGACGGAAAGATCGGCCTGCGAAAACACCGACCTCATCCTGAGCCTGTCGAAGGATGGCCGACTGCTCCGCCGGTGCGGTCATCCTTCGGCAAGCTCAGGATGAGGTGAGAGTTGTGATCGCCGGCAAAACTCTAACCGAGCAGATGCGCCTGCCGCGCCAGCTTGCCGAGCAGGGCGTCGAACTGGCGGCGCTCCTCCGGGCTGAGGGCGGAGAGGAACACGTCTTCGAGGTGCAGCGCCAGCGGCACGACCTCGTCATAGATCGCGCGGCCCTTGGGCGTCAGCGACAGGCGCAGGATACGTCCGTCCTCGGCGTCGGCGGCGCGGGCGACGAAGCGGGCGCGCATCAGGCTGTCGATGGCGCGGCTGACCTGGACCTTGTCCATCGCGGTGCGCAGCGCGACCTCGCGCGCCGAGAGGCCGCCGGTGCTGCCGAGCACCGCCATGATGCGCCATTGCGGGATCGAAAGGCCGAAGCGGTCGGAATAGGCTTTCGCGATCGCGCCCGAGACGCGGTTCGACAGGATCGACAGCCGGTAAGGCAGGAAGCGGTCGAGGTCGAGCCGCGCTTCGCGTTTCGCGGCGGCGCTACTCGGCATCGGGCTGGTTCTTGGGGTGCGCCACGTCGAAGGCGGGATGGGCGAGGGCGTGCTTCTCGATCCGCGCCAGGGTCGGGTAATAGCCTTCGACCTCCAGCTTCACGCGGCGGGCGTTGAAGATCTGCGGGATCAGGCAGATGTCGGCGATGGTCGGCGTGTCGCCGTAGCAGAACGCGCCGGTGTGCGGCGAAGCGCTCAGCATTTTCTCCAGCGCGGAGAAGCCGACCTTGATCCAGTGGCGCATCCACAGCACCTGCTGCTCGTCGGTCGCGCCGATCTCGCCGCGCAGATATTGCCCGAGGCGGAGGTTGTTCACCGGATGGATGTCGCAGGCGATGACATAGGCGATCTCGCGCGCGCGGGCGCGGCCGAGCGGGTCGCGTGGCAGGATCGGCGGCTCGGGATGGATCTCGTCGAGATATTCGATGATCGCGAGCGATTGCGTAATCAGGTGCCCGTTGTGCAGAAGCGCCGGGATCAGTTCGAGCGGGTTGAGCGCCTTGTACTCGGCCGTGTGCTGCTCGCCGCCGTCGCGCAGCAGGTGGACGAAGCGCAGCTCGGGCTTGATGCCCTTGAGGTTCAGTGCGATGCGGGCGCGGAACGCCGCCGAGGAGCGGAAATAGCCGTAGAGCGCGAACTCACTTTGTGTGCTGGACGACATGCTGGTCTATCGCTCCGAAGATCGAATGGCCGGCGGCATCGCGCATCTCGATGCGGACGCGGTCGCCGAATGTCATGAAGGGGGTGGTCGGCTTGCCGCTTTCGATGGTCTCCAGCGTGCGGCGCTCGGCGATGCAGCAGGAGCCGACATTGCCGCTCTTGTTCGAGACGGTGCCGGAGCCGACGATCGTGCCGGCGACGAGGGCGCGGGTCCTGGCCGCATGCGCGATGAGCTGCGCGAAGCTGAACGTCATGTCGACGCCGGCGTCCGGCTCGCCGAAGGTCTCGCCGTTCAGCGCGACATGCAGCGGCAGATGCAGCTTGGCGTCGCGCCACGCCGTGCCGAGTTCATCCGGCGTCACCGCGACGGGCGAAAAGGCGCTGGCGGGCTTGGACTGGAAGAAGCCGAAATTCTTGGCGAGCTCGTTCGGGATCAAATTGCGCAGCGACACGTCGTTGACCAGCATCAACAGCTTGATGTGGCCGGTGGCGTGCGCGCCGTCGGTGCCATAGGGCACGTCGTCGACGATCACCGCGACTTCGGCCTCGAAATCGATGCCCCAGGCTTCGTCGGCGGCGACGATGTCGTCGGTCGGGCCGATGAACGAATCCGAGCCACCCTGGTACATCAAGGGATCGGTCCAGAACGAGGGCGGCATCTCGGCGCCGCGCGCCTTGCGCACCAGCTCGACATGCGTGACGTAAGCCGAGCCATCGGCCCATTGATAGGCGCGGGGCAGCGGCGACAGGCAGTTCTTGGCGTTGAAGGGATGCGCGCCGTCGGCCTTGCCGGCATTGAGCAGGGCGTAAACCTCCTCGAGCTGCGGCGCGATGTCGGCCCAGCCGTCCAGCGCGGCCTGCAGCGTCGGTGCGATGCCGGGGACGACAACACAGGTCTTGAGGTCGCGCGACACGACGGCAAGCCTGCCGTCGCGGCCGTGGCGCAGCGAGGCGAGCTTCATGTCGGGATCCAGCTTTCGGCGTAGGTCTTCACCTCGGTCGCTTCCGCGGCCGGGCTCATGTCGAGCGGATCGCGCGCGTCGATCATCACCGCGACTTCGTCGGTCATCGTCTTGGCGGCGCGGGCGCCGGCGGCGAAGGCCTTGGGGTGCGGGCCGTGGGTGAAGCCGTTGGGATGGAACGTCACCATGCCGGGCTTGATGTTGTCGCGGCTGAAGAACTCGCCGGCGTGGTAGAAGATCACCTCGTCGTAATCGTCGTTGGAGTGGAAGAACGGCACTTTCAGCGCGCCGGGATCGCTCTCGATCGGGCGCGGCACGAAAGTGCAGACCACGAAACGGTCGGCGACGAAGGTCGAATGCACGCTCGGCGGGATGTGATAGCGGTGGCTCATCACCGGGCGGATGTCGCGCCAGTTGAGCTTGAGCGCGGTGAGGTTGCCCTTCCAGCCGACGGCGTCGAGCGGATTGAACGGATAGGTGATGGTCGAGATCTGACCACGGCGCTTGACGCTGACCTTCCACTCGCCGTCGCGCTGGGCGCGGAAGGCGTCGTCGAGCTTGGGCGTTTCCAGCGCGGCGGGATCGAAGATCGCGTGCGGGCCGAGGATACCGCGCTCGGGAAGTTTGAAGCTCGAATTGGTTGCCTCGATGCGCAGGATGGTGGTCGGTAGGCTGGGCTCGATCCGCCACATCGTGCCGCGCGGCAGGAGCAGATAGTCGCCGTCGCGATAGGACATGTGGCCGAAATCGCAGAACAGATCGCCGGCGCCCTCGTGGACGAAGAACAGCAGATCGCCATCGGCGTTGCGTGCCAGCATCGGCATCGCGGCGGGGGTGTGCCAGATCTCGATCCGGCAGCTGGCATTGCTGAGCAGCGGCACGAATTTGTACGGGTCGCCGTTTGCCAGCGTGCCGACGGCGTCGAAGGCGCGCGGCCGCATCGGGCCTTCGAACGCGCTCCAGCCGGTCGGGGGATGCTTGTGATAGATGTGCGTCGCGGGGCCGAAGAAGCCGTCGCGGCCGATCTCGCGCTCATAGGTGCCGGCGGGCAGGTCGGCATGCGCCTGTTTGGAGGTCTCGCCCTCGACGCGCGGAAATTCGATCCAGTTCTTGCTGCTCATGCCGTGGTGTCCTTGAGCACGCCGCGCTTGATCTGGTCGGCTTCGATGCTTTCGAACAGCGCCTTGAAATTGCCCTCGCCGAAGCCCTCATTGCCCTTGCGCTGGATCAGCTCGAAGAAGATCGGACCGATCGCGTTCTGGGTGAAGATCTGCAGCAGCAGGCCGGTGTCGTCCTCCACCGCGCCGTCCATCAGGATGCGGTCTTTCTTGAGCCGCGGCACGTCCTCGCCATGGCCCTGGATGCGGTTGTCGAGGCGCTCGTAATAGGTGTCGGGCGTGTCCTGGAACGCGACGGCGGTTTTCTGCAGCGCCTCGACCGAGGCATAGATGTCCTTGGTGCCAAGCGCGATGTGCTGGATGCCTTCGCCGTGATAGGCGTCGAGATATTCAGCGATCTGCGACTTGTCGTCGGAGCTTTCGTTGATCGGGATGCGGATCATGCCGTCGGGGCTCGTCATGGCGCGGCTCTTGAGGCCTGTCAGCCGGCCCTCGATGTCGAAATAGCGGATCTCGCGGAAGTTGAAGAACTTCTCATAGAAGCCGGCCCATTGGTCCATGTTGCCGCGAAACACGTTGTGGGTGACGTGATCGATCTCGGTGAGGCCGGCGCCGGGATGCTCCCAGCCCAGCGCCTTGTCGGTCGGCACGAAATCGACGTCGTAGATGGTGCGGTCGCCGTAACGGTCGACGAGATAGATCGCGCTGCCGCCGATGCCCTCGATGGCGGGGATGTTGAGCTCCATCGGACCGACGGTGTTGTGGAACGGCTTGGCGCCGAGCGCGAGCAGCTTCTCGTAAGCCTTGACCGCGTCCTTGACGCGGAACGCCATGGCGCAGGCGCTGGGGCCGTGTGCCTTGGCGAAGCGGCTGCCGTGACTGTCGGGTTCGGCATTGACGATGAAGTTCACCTGGCCCTGGCGGAACAGCGTGACGTCCTTGGAACGGTGCTTGGCGACGGCGCGAAAGCCCATGCGCTCGAACAACCTGTAGAGCTGCGTCACGTCGGGCGCGGTGTATTCGACGAACT
Organism: Rhizomicrobium sp.; assembly: GCA_036271735.1. GTDB lineage: Bacteria > Pseudomonadota > Alphaproteobacteria > Micropepsales > Micropepsaceae > Rhizomicrobium. The sequence goes on along the minus strand of DATAZZ010000039.1, from coordinate 36,171 downwards.
CGAAGCCGTCGGTCCCCATCGGGTTGTCCCAAAGCTGCGGCATGGCGGGCTCCTCGCGATTCTGAATGACGGGCGGGAATATAGTTTCAAATGAAACCAATTTCTACCGCTACATTTGCATGGGTGCCGTGAGGCCGAGGAACCCGACGATGGCGAGGATCAGGAGTGCCGCACCGAGTTCCGCGAGGACGGTGAGCGGGATGGTGTCCGAGGCCTCCTGGTCGCCGCGCGCGAGCGCCGGCAACACGCTGAAGCGGTTGGTCAGCGCCAGCGCCACCATCACGGCGGCCAGCACGATCTTGATCGCGAGCAGCGTCACATAGGTGCCGTTCCAGCGCATGCCGGGGGTGTCGAGGATCAGGACGGCGTTGATCGTGCCGGCGGTCAGCAGCACCGCGACCGAGACCACGCCCCAGCGCGAGAACAGCCGCAGCAGCGCGACGAGGCGGGCGGTGTCGCGCGGCTTCGCGAGGACTTCGGGCGCGAGCACCGCGAGACCGCCGACCCAGAAGCCGGCGGCGATCAGGTGCAGGGCGTCGATCCCGGCGCGGACATATTCGTATTGCGCCGGACCGGCCGCGGCGGCGTGGCTGGTAAAGCCGAGCAGCGCGAGCGCCGTGCCGGCAATGGCTGCTTTGAACATATGTGCGCCGTCGCCGAGCGAGATTAGGCCCAGCCCGATCAGCAGCATCAGCCGCAGGAAGAAGACCTGGCCGTAGAAGGTCTGCGCCGCGACGATCGATATCGATTGGATGTCGTAAATGGCGTCGGGATCGCCGGTCATCTCCGCCGTGGCGAAACAGAGGCACAGAATGGCCGTCACCAATGCCACACCGGCGGCAATGGCGAGCGGCTTGCGCAAATTCGGTTTAATCGCCGTCTGCGACAGCAGGGCGCTGGCGCCGAACGCCGTCATCAGGCTCGCGAAGTGCAGCGCGCGGATGACGGCGAACAGGAACGTCATTACGGCAGGACCAGGAAATTGTATTTGCCTTCGGTGCGGTGGGTGTCGACCGACACGGCGTGCCAGACGACGCGGTAGCGACCGGGCGCCAGCTTCTTGAGCGGCACGACCATGTCGCCGCCGGTCACCGCGACCGGCCCGGCGCTCATGTCGGCACCGGCGACGCTCGTCACCGCGATGCCGCTGAGCGCCGGCTCCAGCGGCTCGCTCAGATGCAAGCTGACGCGCTGCGGGCTAGTTCGTAGGTTTTCACCGGCGGCGGGACTGGCGGTTTGCAGGAAGGCGTGCGCCAGCGCCGGCGTGGCGAACAGCACTGCCGCTGCGATCAAAAGGATTGCGCGTCTCATCATTTACCTCCGAACAGCGGCGTGCCCAGCGAATCCGGGAAGATGTCGTCGATATAGAAGTGAAGCTGCATCAGCACGCCGACATTGTCACCCGAGGCGTGGTTGACGGGAATGGCGGCTTCGACACCGAGCTGGATGTATTGGCCAGACCAGATCAGGCCGGGATTGACGGTGCCCGTGGTGCCGCTGCCGCCGGCATCGGTCGGGGTCTCGAGGCTGAACTCCACCAGGGGCGTCAGATGCGCGACGAAATTGGAAAAGCCCTGGTCGCGGACATTGGTCTGCAGATAGAGCAGGCTGTATTCCAACGCGCCACCCCATTCGAGAGTCTTGGATTCGGTGCTGGTGCCGGGGATCGCGTAGCCGATCGTGGCGGTGGCGGCGAGCGGCCGCAGCAGCGCCATCGAATCGGGCAGGTCGCCGAAGCCTTTGCCGATCAGCAGCGTCGGTGTGTAGGTGGTGAAGGTGTCGGCCACGGCGTGGCTGCCGCTGCCGCCGATCTCGAAGCTCATCGCCGCCGTGGCGACGAACTCGCTGTCGGCGTCGGTGATGAACTGCCAGGCCGGTGTGATCTCGAAATTGTCGAAGCCGGAGGCGTTCAGGCCGCCGGGCGGATGCGCGTTGACATAGCCGCCGGCGAACGAGATCGCGACATGCTCGAAGATCGTCTTGGACCATTCGAAATCGTAGTCCTCCTCGTGATTGCCGAGGCCGATGGTGGGTAGCGCCAATTCATCGGCGGCGAAGGGGTCGTCGGTCGCGATGGTGGCGGGGAAGAAGCGGTCGCCGACCACGCCATGAGCGTGTGCGAGCTGAGGCAAAGCGGTGCAGGCGGCGGCGAGCGCCAAAGCGGGCCAACGCCGCCGTGAAAACAGATGGGTCATGGGAATCTCCGAAGAATGGCAAAGCGTCCGCGGATTCGCAGACGGACTTACGCATCACTCAGGAGAAGGCAGGCGGGGCGCGCGCGGCGTTGGGGCGGTGGGCGGATTGGCGCGCCGCGTGGCTGCGAGTGGCAGCGAAGGCGAGGCGTGCGATCTGGCGCGGCGCGGCGACGGCATTCGATTGGAACGAGGGCGGCGCCAGTGGCGCGGCGGCGGCGAAGGCGCACGGCGTGTGGCTGCGTTGCTGCGCGGGTTCGCCGGGCGTCTTGCCGTCGTGGTGGATGCCATCGACCGAACAGATGGTGAAGGGCGCGGCACCGGCGCTGGGCATCCAGCCATCCGGCAGCAGCGCACGCAGCACCATCGCGCAGAGCGCGAGACTGACGGCGAAGGCGCGGGCGGACGACAGGCGCATGAATCCCCTCGTGACAGTTTTTGCGGGTCCGGGCCTTTGCGGTCAAGGACGCCCGGCGCCGCAGTACTGCCCAGACCCGCCTTGTCCGCGGTTTATTCCCGCCCGCGGCGCCGCCCGGTGAACGCAATATGAATGGCGGCTTCAGGCTCGGTTCCGGCTGGGCGGCGCAGTCTCTCCTCACCGTTCAGAGGGAGACCGTCATGCTTCGCACTCAGAGATTGGCCCGCAAATCCGCCGCCCGCGCCGTCCGCAGCGCCGGCCCCGACATGGCGCTGGCCACCACCATCGTGTTCTTCGGCGTCTTTCCGGCCGTGATGGCGGCGGGGCTGGTGCTGGTGCAGATCCTCGGCGCGGTGGTGCACTGAGCGCTGCCCCTGCGGCAGCGTTGAGTGCGGGCGGGCCGCTGCTACAGTCGCCGGCATGACTTATGAACCGACGCTCGCTTCGCTCAACGCCCATCCCGTGCCGGAATGGTTCGAGGACGCCAAGTTCGGCATCTTCATCCATTGGGGCCTGTTCTCGATCCCGGGCTTCGCGGCCAAGAGCGGCTCGATCTCCGACGCGTTCCGGGACAATTACGACATCGCGGTCGCCCAGACGCCGTATTGCGAGTGGTACTGGAACGCGATCAAGGTGCCCGAGAGCGACAGCGCAAAGCACCACACCGCGACCTATGGCAACGCGCCTTACGAGCATTTCCGCGAAGCCTTCCTGAAAGGGCTGGAGCAGTGGGACCCGGCGGCCTGGGCGCAGGCCTTCGCGGATGCGGGCGCAAAGTATGTCGTGCTGGTGACAAAGCACCACGACGGGTTCTGCCTGTGGCCGAGCGGCGTGGACAATCCGCACCAGCAGGATTGGATGAGCGGACGCGACATCGTCGGCGAGCTCGGCGCCGCGGTGCGGGCCAAGGAGATGAAATACGGCCTGTATTATTCCGGCGGCATCGATTGGACGTTCAATCGCGAGCCGCTGCGCACGCTGGCCGATTTCATGGGCTCGACGCCGGGCGGCGATTATCCCGCCTATGCAGATGCGCAGACCCGCGAGCTGATCGCGCGCTATCAGCCGGCGGTGTTGTGGAACGACATCTCCTGGCCGACCGATCTGGATGAGGAACTGCGGCTGTTCGCCGACTACTACAACGCGGTGCCGGACGGGGTGGTGAACGACCGCTGGCTGCCGATGACGCCGGAACGCGAGGCGCTCAAGACCAAGGAAGCGCGCGCCGCAATGGATGCGATGCTCAAGCCGCGCATGCAGAAGGGGCCGAGCAAGGGCATCATCCCGCAACTGCCGCCGCATTGCGATTTCCGCACCCCGGAATACGCCGCGTTCGAAAGCATCCAGGAGAAGAAGTGGGAAGCGACGCGCGGCATGAGCCACTCCTTCGGCTACAACCGCCGCGATACGGAAGCCGATTATGAGAGCGTCGAGTCGCTGGTGCACAGCTTCATCGACGCCGTGGCGAAGAACGGCAATCTGCTGCTCAATGTCGGGCCGCGCGGCGAGGATGCGCAGATTCCGTCCGAGCAGCTCGCGCGGCTGAAGGGCTTCGGCGCCTGGGCGAAAGCGAATGGCGAGGGCATCTACGGCACACGGCCGTGGACGCGGTTCGACGGCGCGACGCAATGCGGCGTGAAGGTGCGCTTCACGCAGAAGGACGGCGCGCTCTTTGCCCATCTATTGGGCACGCCGAAGGGTGCGGAGTTCGTGATCCTCGGCGACGATCTGCCGGACGTGACGAGCGTGACCGCGCTCGGCACCGGCGCACCGGTTGCGGCGCAGCGCGAACTCGACGGCTTGCGCGTGATGCTGGACGCGCCGCTTGCGCCCGCGCCGGCGCATGCGATCCGCGTCACAGATTGACCGCCGTCACGGATCGTCGTCGGCTTTGCAGCCCAGCGTGTTGCCCGACTCCGTGTTGAGCCTCGCGGCTATGGCATCGGGGTCTTGGGGAGGCGGGTCCTGACCCTCGGGGTAGTCCGCCAGGTCCGAAGCCATAGCGCGGAGGTTCTCACAGGCGGCTTTCAGGATGACCAGTTTTTCCCGCTTGGAGAATGTGTCTATGGCCTTGCCTTCGAGTGAGACAACCACGTTGAAGTGATAATTCGCATAGTGAGGGTACTGGCCCAGCAGATTCTGATAGATCGAGATTGCGCGGTCATACAACCCGGCACGCCAATAACTTTTGCCGGCCATAGCTGCATAATAGGGATATTGCGGCGTGTACCGCGAAGCTGTCACGAATGCCTCGGCGGCGTCGTCAAACCTGCTCACCAATGTCAGTTGCTGCCCGAGAATGGCATAGGTCGCGGCGGACGCGTCGTATTGGTCGTCGTTATTCAATTCCTCCGCCCATCCCCGGGTCGCCGAAATATTGCCGGGATCGCTGGTCGCGGCGAGCGAATAGTACGCCAGCGCCTGCTTGTGCCTGTGCAGCTTTACCGAGGCCGACGCGATCTCGCCATAGAGCGCCGAGCATAGGCGCGGCACACAGTGTTCGGGGTCGTCCAGTCCCTGCGTCGCGACGCGAATTTCTTCCACGTACCGCTGCTTCTTCTCGAGAGCGCCCGCGAGATACGAAAATGCCCAGCCATCGTGGTTATCCTGCTGGACCTCCGTCGTATAGTCGCGAACGGCAGCGTCATTGTTTCCCGCGTCTTCATCGAAGCGGCCGAGTCGTTCCCATACCCAGGCGTCCGTCTTGTCGAACGTGGTGGCTATTCTTTGACGCTTGATCGCCAAATCCTTGAAGGTCCGTTGGAACAGGACTTCCGCCCAGATCGTGTTGGCCAATGCGATCTCGACATCGGGCTTGCCGTCGGGCACGGGTTTGGTGCTGGCGACCAGCTGCGCTTTGCTCAGGGCCGGGTCGTAGGACTCGGGCTGTTTCACGTCGCCCGTTTCATAAAGATACGCCGCCAGTTCCGCGGGCTTGAATTTACCGACGATCTTCTTGGCGCCTTCCAGCAGCAGGCCATCGAGATTGTCGGCCGTGGCAGCGGAGCCGCTGTCGAGCAGAACGCCTTCGAGGCGCAAGCGCAGCACGAGTTCACCGTTGGGCATTTCCGTGATCTCGCCCGTGATCGATTTTCCGCTGACGCCGAGAAGAGTCTTCAGATAACCCGCCACGCTGGACACCGACACGCTCGACTCCGGCACGGTGAAGTCGGGCAAGTCTTCGCGCGAGGAATAGCCGCGCAACTTCTTGCTTGCGTCGAGCGCTCTTTGGATGTCGTCCGTCAACGCCACGTCTTCGACATTGGTGATCGAATCTCTCAGCCGCGCGGCGATGACCGTCGAATTTACCCCCTTGTTCGAAAGCGATTGGGGAATGGAAATGGGCTCGATGGTGATCGTCGTGTTGGACAGACTGACATCCTGCGCCACCAGAATGACGACAAGGATGACCGGAATGGTCACGCCGAGATCGACGACGATCTGGCGAAGCCAGGTCGCACTCGAGCCCAGGGCCTTGAGAAAATTACCGGCCGCTTCCATCGGTGACGTCCTGCGCCCGCTCACATCGGCAAGCGTGCGATGCGCGAGCTCGTCACGCGAGAGCGCGTCCTCCTCGGATGTAACGTCATCGGTCATGGCGACGGACAATATGCGAGCGCATTTGCTTCCCGCTGCGACACAGCAAGTTTTTTGAGGCGCCCCACCTGCCGTCGAACGCACGGCGCGATCAGCTTAATTTCGCCGCCGGTGGGTTGTCACCCCCTTCGCGCCGCAGGGCGTCTGGGCGAGGTCAATTTTCCATCCCCAGGCCCATGTGCGAATTGCCAAGGCTCTGACATTTCGTCAGGATTGCTCCCAACAACTATAAAATCCCGGGAGATGCGTCATGAAATTCACCTGGTTCAACCTGATGCCGTGGCCCTATCTGCCGGACGATTTCCGGGAGAAGAACCGCTCGGTCTGGGTCGATATCGACCAACGCCTGTTCGATCCGGTGAAGAGCCATGAGGTCTACAACACCTACCTCGACCTGCTCGAATACGCCGCTGATTGCGGCTTCGACGCGATCGGCGTCAACGAGCATCACCAGAACGGCTACGGCATCATGCCCTCGCCCAACATCATCGCCGCGGCGCTGTCGCGGCGCACCAAGGATGTCGGCCTTGTCGTGCTCGGCAATTCCATCGCGCTGTACAATCCGCCGGTGCGCGTCGCGGAAGAATTCGCGATGCTTGACTGCATCTCGGGCGGGCGGCTGATCGCGGGCTTTCCCGTCGGAACCTCGATGGACACCAATTTCTGCTATGGCCAGATCCCGGCGCTGACCCGCGAGAAATACCAGGAAGCGCACGACCTCATCATCAAGGCTTGGACGACGCGCGATCCCTTCGCGTTCAACGGCCGCTACAACAAGCTGCGCCATGTGAACATCTGGCCGCGCCCGATCCAGCAGCCGCATCCGCCGATCCACATCCCGGGCGGCGGCAGCGTCGAGACCTATGATTTCTGCATCGACAACACCTATTCGTATTCCTATTTGTCGTTCAGCGGCTATATCCGCGCCAAGGCGCTGATGGACGGCTATTGGAAGCGCGTCGCCGAGCGCGGCGCGCCGGACAATTCGCCTTACCGCGCCGGCTTCGCGCAAACGATCTGCGTCGCGGAGACGGATGAGGAGGCGGAGCGCCTTTACAAGCCGCATGTCGATTATTTCTACAATCGCTGCCTGCACGTCTATCCGGGTTTCGCGGACGCGCCAGGCTACCGGACGATCAAGACGATCCAGACCGGCGCGCTGTCGCAATACGCGCCGCCGGTCGGTGGCTACAGCACGCTGACCTGGAAGGATCTGACCGAGCAGGGCCACGTCATCGCCGGCTCGCCCGAGACGGTGCGCCAGCGGCTCGAGGAGCTCGCCAAGACGCTGCATGTCGGCAATCTGTTCTGCCTGATGCATGTCGGCGACATGCCGCGTGAGAAGTGCATGTACTCGACCAAACTGTTCGCCGAGAAGGTGATGCCCAAGCTGCGCAACGTGTTCCCGGAATACGAGAACGACGACCGCTTCTGGTGCCACCCGATCAAGCAGGTCAAGGCGGGTAGCCTGCCCACCGAAGGCAAGGCGCGGGAAGTCGTCGCGGCAGCGCGCTGACTTGAACCCTCGCCCCCTCTTCGGGGGAGAGGGCAGGGTGAGGGGGTGTCGCCTCACGCGCGAAAGTCGAATTGGAAAAGATATCGAGGGTGTGTCGGCAGGGAGTTTCCCCTCAACACCCCCTCACCCCGCCCTCCCCCCCGGAGGGGGAGAGGGGGAAGAAAGTGGAGATCGATATGACTCTTGAACTCAAAACCATCGCCACGCCGCACGTCCCCGTCCGCTATCTCGAAGGCGGCAACGGACCCGCACTCGTCTTCCTGCACGGCGCAGGCGGGGCGCTGGTCGGCGATCCCTTCCTCAACAAGCTGGCCGAGAAATATCACGTCTATGCGCCGCTGCTGCCCGGTTACGGCGACTCCGAGGAATGCGGCGAGATCCGCGACATGCTCGATTTCACGCTCCACACCTGGGACGTGGTCGAGGCGCTCGGCCTCAAGAACCCGATCCTGGTCGGCCATTCGATGGGCGGCATGATTGCGGCCGAGATGGCGGCTATCGCGCCGCATGATGTGACGCGGCTCGGGCTCATCTGCCCCGCCGGCCTCTGGCTGGACGATCATCCGATCCCGGACATGTTCGCGACGCTGCCGTTCGAAATGCCGCGGCTGCTTTTTCACGACGTGGAAGCCGGCACCAAGCTGCTGACCGCCGGGCTGACACTCAGCGATCCCAAATTCCTGCAGACCTATCTCGTCACCAATGCGCGCCAGCTCGGCATGGCGGGCAAGATCCTGTTTCCGATCCCGGAGCGCGGTCTCAACCAGCGGCTCTATCGCATCAAGGCGAAGACGGTGCTGATCTGGGGCGATAGCGACAAGCTGATCCCGCCGGCCTATGCGCACGGCTTCAAGAAGGGCATCGCGGGCAGCGAACTCGTGTCGATCCCCGAGGCCGGCCACATGGTGACGTTGGAGAAGACCGACCAGGTCGTGCAGGCGCTCGGGCGGCTGGGCTAGTCGATCGCGTAGCGGTAGTGGCCGGTGATCTTGTAGGCGAAGAGGATGTCTTCGTAGATCTGGCCCTGTCCCAGATTGTTCATCAGCAGCGGCCGCGCGCCGTCGGCGGAACGCCGCGGCATCACGATGCCGATATGCGGTGTCGAGCCGCGCGGATCGAGATTCCAGGTGACGAGGTCGCCGGGTTTGTAGTCACGCGGGTCCTGCGTGATCTTCAGGCTCGTGCCGTGGCGCGCGAAGAACACGCGCAAATTCAGCACGCGGCGGTGATCGATGTTGGGGTCGGGGCCGCGCAGTCCCCATTTTTTCGGATAGAGCGCGAAGTGCCGCGCCATGTCCTCGTGGACCCGCTGCTGCAAATCGATGCCGATGGCGCGATAGGCGCGCACCACGACATCGGCGCAGACGCCGACATTGGCCGGCACGTCGCCCATCGGATAGGCGATCTTGCGGTAGCCGCTGTCGAAACCGACGCCACGGTTCTCCAGCGCCGCAGCGGCCTGGACGAACTTGGCGGCGAGCAGCGGAGCGGCCACGGCCGGCGCGGCGCCGAGCAGACAGCCGACGAGAAGAAGCGAAAAAATCCTGCCGACAGCCACGATATCGCCCTTTCGCCAGCGCGCGAGACGGAGCATCGGCCGGGTTCGTGGCGAAGTTGCGGCTTCTACTCCGCCTCGAGCGTTTTCACGCGTGGCTTGAGCGGCTTGAGAAATGTGATGCGGCAGGCATAGCCTTCGGGCGCATAGCTCACATCCACCGTGCCCTGGCTTTCGCGCGAGACGATGAACTCGATCACGCGGGCGCCATAGCCCTTCTTGTTCGGCGGCACCGGCGGCGGGCCGCCGCTTTCGCGCCATTCCATCGTGACGCGTTCGCCGCCGTCTTCCGGCGCGACGCTCCAGGTGAAGCGTGCGCGGCCCTGCGGCACCGACAGCGCGCCGTATTTGATCGCATTGGTCGCCAGCTCGTTGAGCCCCATCGCGAGGCCGCCGCCGGTCGCTTCGCTGAGCTCAAGCCGGGGGCCGCCGAAGGTGAGGCGCTGCGAATCCTTCTCGAGGAAGGGCGCCAGCGTCGCGCGGGTCACGTCCTCGATCTGCATCGTGGTGTAGTTGTTGGCGAGCGCGAGGTCGCCGGCGGCGCTCAGCGCGTGCAGGCGGCCCAGATATTTGGACAGGAAGGCATCGACCGCCGGATCGCGCTCGGCGGGACGCGAGCTCTTGGCCAGCGAGTCGATGATGGTGATGAGGTTCTTCAGCCGGTGCCGCGCCTCGCCGATCATCACCTCGCGCTGCTCGCTGGCAAGCTTGCTTTCGTGGATATCGGTGAGGACCGATATCCACTCCTCGACCTCACCCTTCTCGTCCATCAGCGGCACCGCGCGCATCAGGTGCCAGCGCCAGTCGCCGGTGCGCGGATCCTTCAGGCGGATCTCGGCGCGCTGCAGCGCGACGTCCTTGAATGGACCGGCGGGCAGCAGGCTCTTCTGATCCTGCGGGTTCACCGCCGCGAGCCAGCGCGGTCCGCGATAGCTCGGCCATTCCATGCCGATCAGCTTTTCGAGCTCGGGGTGCGGCCGCCCGATGCGGCCCTGGCCATCCGAGACAGTGACCGCCGACGAGATCGCGCCGAGCAGACGGCGGTAGCGCACGCCCCAGCGCCGGCTCTCGCGGAACAGCACACGCATGCCGAGCGCAAGGAAGACCTGCACCGCCAGGGCGCCGCCGAACAGCCAAAGGTTGAGCCCGGGAAACATGGCGCGCGTGGCGAGAATGGCGAGCACCAGCGCGGCCAGCGCAAGCTCCGCGCCGCCGAAGATTCCGCCGACCATCAATGCGGGGAAGAAGAACAGCGCGCCTGACGGTGTGCCGATCGCAAGGGCGGCGAGCAGCGCGAGGGCGAAACTGCCAGCCGTGATGCCAAGCCGCGCCGGGCGCGACAACCCGCCGTCAAGGCCAGGCATGTGCGCCGACGTGGTGCCGAGCACGCTCGCCGAATAGCGGTCTCGCAGCCAGGTCCAGGCACGGATCGGCGTCGTTCGCACTTGCAAAAACCCTCGGTCGTGACGGCGTTTGAACACGGGCTGGCGCCACGATCCGACGACGGACGCTGAAAGCCGCCCGAAGCCCTGCGGATCATAGCCTAAATCTTGTGCGTGCGGGACTTTCCACCACGCATGCTCAACGGTTCCTGAAAGCTCCCGCCGGCCAACTTGACTTTATGTCAGTGTAGGCAAACCGTTCGCAAAACAAAACAATCGAATGCCGGGAAAACGCCATGACCGCAGATTATGATCTCGTCATTCGCAATGGATCCGTCGCCGATGGGCGCGGGGGGCCGTTGGTCGTGGCCGATGTTGCTGTACGCAATGGTACAATCGCCGCCGTCGGCAAGGTCGACGGCAAGGGCCGCGAAGAGATCGATGCGCGGGGCAAGTTGGTGACGCCGGGCTTCGTCGACATCCACACCCATTACGATGGCCAGGCGACGTGGGACGCGCGGCTCAACCCATCGAGCTGGCATGGCGTGACCACGGTGGTGATGGGCAATTGCGGCGTCGGCTTCGCGCCGGTGCGCAAGCAGGACCGGGGCCGGCTCATCGAGTTGATGGAAGGCGTGGAAGACATTCCAGGCGCTGCGCTGCACGAAGGCCTCAAGTGGAATTGGGAGAGCTTCGGCGAATATCTCGACGCGGTGGAGAGCACGCCGCACGACATCGATATCGGGGCACAGCTGCCGCATGGCGCGCTGCGCGTCTATGTGATGGGCGAGCGCGGCGCCAATCTCGAACCGGCGACGGAGGACGACATCGCGCAGATGCGGTCCCTCGCCGCGGATGCGATGCGCGCCGGCGCGCTCGGCTTCTCGACCTCGCGCACGCTCAACCACAAGACGGCGAAGGGTGATCCGACGCCGTCGCTCAAGGCGACCGAGGCGGAGCTGCACGGCATTGCGATGGGATTGAAGGACGCGGGCTCGGGCGTGATCGAGCTGATCTCCGATTGGCCGGATCTCAACCAGGAATTCGGCATGGTGCGCCGGCTGGTCGAGGCGTCGGGCCGGCCGCTGACGCTGTCGCTGGCGCAAGGTCATTCCTCGGCGAATGGCTGGCGCAAGATTCTCGGACTGATCGAGACCTCGTCCGAGGCCGGCCTGCCGATCAAGGCGCAGATCGCGCCTCGTCCGATCGGCATCCTGCTCGGCCTGCAAGGCACGATCAATCCGTTCATCACCCATGCTGCGTTTCAGGAGATCAAGGACAAGCCGCTCGCCGAGAAGGTCGCGGCGATGCGCGATCCGGCGTTCCGCGCGCGCATCCTGGACGAGAGCGTGGAGCGGCAGAAGGCGCATCCGCTGGCGCGCGGCATCTTGGCGTTCGAGCGCATGTTCCCGCTCGGCGATCCGCCGAATTACGAGCCGCCGAAGGAGACTTCCGTCGCCGCGATGGCGGAGCGTTCGAACCGCACGCCGTCGGAGATCGCCTACGACCTGATCCTGGAGAAGGACGGCAAGGCGTTCCTGTTCTCGCCCTTCGCCAACTATGCCGACTACAATCTCGACCATTGCGGTGAGATGATCGCGCACAAGGATTGCGTGATGGGGCTGGGCGACGGCGGCGCACATGTCGGCATCATCTCGGATGCGAGCTATGCGACATATCTCTTGACGCATTGGGGCCGCGACCGCGCCACCGGGCGGTTCGATCTCGGCTATCTCGTCAAGCGCCAGACGCTCGACACCGCGCGCGCGGTCGGCCTGCTCGATCGCGGCGTGATCGCGCCGGGCATGAAGGCCGACCTCAACGTCATCGACATGGACAAGCTGGAGGTCGAGGCGCCGACCATGGCTTACGACCTGCCGGCCGGCGGCAAGCGGCTGCTGCAAGGCGCCAGGGGCTATGACGCGACGATCGTCTCGGGCCAGGTGATCTACCGCCATGGCGAGTCGACCGGCGCGCTGCCCGGCAAGCTGGTGCGCGGCCCGCAAGCGGCGCCGGTGCATTAGGCCATGCGGTGGGCCAGGGTCCTTTCGCCGGTCGCGGCTTTCGCGTTGCTTCAGTTCCCCGTACAAAGCCGTGCCGACGATTGGCTGGACGGCACCTGGGAAGGGGCAATCAAGATCGAACCCGGCAGTCGTCCATTCGACACGCAGACAGAGCAGAAGATTCGCATCCAGGTCATTCACGGCGTGGCGCACGTATTCGTCTACGTGGATGGCAAGATGGTTGCACGAACGTCTGAAGCATTTACCGTTGCGCGGAAAGGCGAAACCGCGCTGATCTACACCTCCGACCACAATGATGTTTGGCCGGACAAAGAGCAGACAGAAACGGTGTCCTACGCCGTGGCGCTTTTGGGAAACAATGACCTTTTGGTCGAATATGCCCGTGTCGGCGAAACGATGGTCGGCGAGATAATGGCCGAGGGCATGGCGAATTTCGGTGAACATGGCGAAGGCGAACTGAAGCCCGTCGGGAATTGAAGGAGAAGAACCGCGATGGATGTGAAACTGAACCCCCGCCCGCTCGAGACCCATGTCGACTGGACCCATGCCGATGTCGCCGACGAGCGCGCCTGGACGCTGGAGCTGAGCGATGCAGACAGGTGCGAGCTCGATCATGCGCTGACGGTCGCGAAATCGCATTCCGACAGCCTGCTCGACATCGGTCTCGATCGCTTCCCGCTCGACGGCCTCAGGACCAAGCTCGAAGGCGTGGCGCGCGACCTGATCGACGGGCCGCGCGGTTTCGTGCGCATCCGCACCCTCGACACCGCGAAATACTCCGACGACGATTTGACGATGCTCTATTGGGGCATCGGCATCCATCTGGGCGATCCTTGGCCGCAGAACCATTTCGGCCATGTGATGGGCGACGTGACGGACCAGGGCAAGCGGCTCGACGATCCGACGTTGCGCGGCAACGAGATCGGCGGCGTCGGGCTCGACTATCACACCGACGGCGCCGATATCATCGGCCTGATGTGCCTGCGCAAGGCGAAACGCGGCGGGCTGTCCTGCGTCGCGAATGTTGTGGGCATCTACAACGAATTGGTCGCGACGCGGCCCGAGCTGATCGCCGCGCTGTACGAGCCGCTGCCGTTCGATGCCCGCCAGGAGCAGGCCAAGGGCGCCAAGCCCTATTACCTGATGCCGGTCTTCACCGAGCATGATGGGCGGTTGTTCACCCGCTTCATCCCGCAATATGTGCTGGCGTCGCAGAAGCACGCCGAAGCGCCGCGGCTCTCCTCCGCCGCGCATGAAGCGCTCAAGACCGTGACCGAGATGGCGCGCGATCCGCGCAACAATGTCTATATGGACCTGGCGCCGGGCGAGATGCAGTTCATCAACAACTACCACGTGCTGCACGGGCGCCAGGAATATGAGGACGATGTCGCCGCCGGCTACAAACGGCATCTGAAGCGGCTGTGGCTGTCGACGCGGCACCTGACCGACCGGCCGGACCATTTCCGCCGCCGCGAGCATTCGCATTGGGGTCAGAACGTCTCGGTCAGCAGGATCAAGGCCGTCGAGCGGCCGAACTAAAACATCACTCAGGGCAGGACATGCGCGAACTCACCGTAGAAACACCGACCACCAGCACGACCTTCAATTTCGGCGATATCGTCGACGCCGTCTCCGACATCGTGTCGGCCGACGCGCCGGCCTTCGTGCATGGCGAGCGTGTCATCGCGTGGGGCGATGCGACGAAGCGGATGAACAATCTCGCGCGCAACCTCCACAAGCGCGGCGTGGAGCCGGGCGACAAGGTCGCGTTCTACATGCGCAACGGCATCGAGTATGGCGAGATGACGGGCGCGTGCTTCCTCGGCCGGCTGACCCATGTCAACGTCAATTACCGCTACAAGCCGGAGGAAGTGCGCTACATCGTCGACAATTCCGACGCGACGGTCGTGGTCTACGCGCGCGAGTTCCGCGACGCAGTGGCGCAGATCCACAATCAGCTCGATAAGGTGAAATTGTTCGTCGAGGTTGGCCCGTCCGAAGTCGCGACGTTCGCGGTGCCGTACGAGAAGCTCGCCACGACGGGCAACGGTGCGCGGCTCGATATCGCGCGCTCGCCGAACGATCAGGTGATGGTCTACACCGGTGGCACCACCGGCATGCCCAAGGGCGTGATGTACGCGCAGGGCGATCTCTCCAACACGCTGCTGGCGCGCATCTTCGTCGCCACCGGAAAGCTGCCGACCCAGATGGACGAGGTCCTGTCCTTCGTGCGCGCCTCGGGCGACATGAATGTCCGCTATCTGCCGGCCTGTCCGCAGATGCACGGCACCGGCTTCTTCGGCACGATGTCGACCCTGCTGCTGGGCGGCTGCGTCGTCACCGTCGACAATGCCTCGCTCAATCCGGACGCGATCTGGAGCGCGGTCGAGAAGAACGGCGTCACCAACATGGCGATCGTCGGCGACCCTTTCGCCAAGCCCTTGCTGCGCGTGCTGGACGAGGCGCCGGGCAAATACGATCTGTCGACGGTCGTCGGCATCGGCTCGTCCGGCGCGATGTGGAGCGCCGAGGTCAAGCAGGGCCTGCTCGAGCATCTGCCGCCCACCGCCGCGCTGACCGACGCGTTCTCCTCGACCGAAGCGCTCGGCATGGGCGTGTCGGTGGCGCAGAAGGGCATGCCGAGCAAGACGGCCGATTTCCTGATGGGCCCGAACGCCATGGTGATCGACGAGGACGACCAGCCGATCCCGCCGGGCAGCGGCCGCTCGGGGCGCCTCGCGGTCGGCGGCGTGCTGCCGGTCGGCTATTACAAGGACGAGGAGAAGACCAACCGGTTGTTCAAGACGCTGAACGGCAAGCGCTTCTCGATCCCGGGCGATTACGCGATCGTCGAGGCTGACGGGCGCATCACGCTGCTGGGCCGCGGCTCCAACTGCATCAACACCGCCGGCGAGAAGGTGTTTCCCGAAGAGGTCGAGGAGACGCTGAAGAGCCATCCCGCCGTCGAGGACGCGCTGGTGCTCGGCGTGCCGGACGACAAATGGGGCCAGGCGATCACCGGCGTTGTGACGCTGACGCCCGGCGCGTCGTTTGACGAGGCCGCGCTGCGTGCCCATGTCCGCGCGAGTCTGGCCGGCTACAAGACGCCCAAGCGCGTGATCGTGGCGGGCGTGAATTTGCGCGCGCCGAACGGCAAGGCGGACTACAAATCGGCGAGCGAATTCGCGCGCAAGGAGCTGGGCATCGCCTAATTGCGCATGTCGCCGGGACGGCGCTCGACACGCTCCACTTCCTCGGTTTTCAAGACGCCGATGAAGACGAGCGCTGCGAAAGCCAACAGCGCAAGAAACGGAGGAAGCGGCGGCATCAGACGGCCGGTGACGATGGTCGCGGACAGCAGCGCAAAGATGGCGGCGGCCAGTGCCCAGCCTTGCCAGCGCACCGGCCAGATAACAATGCCGCCGCCGTAGCGGCCGAGCCATCCCCATTTGCGGCACGGGCGATAGCGAAACCAGGGATCGCCCCAGGATTTTCGCTCAAGCGTTTCGTGCCCGGATGCCGCGACCGATCATACCGCCGATCGCAGTGGGTGGAAAATCCGTCATAGGTTCGCGGCGTCTTCCAGTACCTGCCGCAATTCATCCTCTGTGTGGTTGAACGCCAACGCGCCGAGCGCGAATTGGCGTTTCCAGACCGCGAGGACGCCGACGATCGAGCGGACGAGGGTCGGCTCCGTGGCCTCGCGAAGCTCGCTCAGGCCGAGCGTGCCGAGTTGCTCCCAGGCGCTTTCGTAGGCCGGCTGCAGATGCGGCGGCAGCGCGGGATTGCGGCTCGAGGCGCGCCGCGCCTCGTCGATGCATTGCACCAGCGCGTAGGTGTTCCAGTCGGGCACGCCGCGCGCCCGATGGATGCGGACCAGATGCGGCACGGCGGCGTAAGAGGCTTCGCCGACATCGCCTTGGTGATGCAGTTCGTTCCACAATTCCAACCAGGCCGGCTCGGGGTTGTCATCCGTTTCCAGCCGGCGCAGCGCCGCGCGCGGATCGTAAACGATGCGATAGCCGCCCTTCATCGTCGTCCAGTCGGGGTCGTCGAAGCTGAGGGGCGCGCCGCTCATGAATCTTTCACCACGAGAACCGCCAGATTTTTCGGGCCATGCGCGCCGAGCTCCATCGTCTGCTCGATGTCGCCGGTGCGCGAGGGGCCGCTGACGAGGTTCATCGTCGCCGGTAGCCCGTCCGGAAATCTGGCGAGGACGTCCTCGAATTCGGCGACGATGTCGGAGGCGCGCAGGATCGCGATCTCCAGCACCGGGCGGAAGTGCCATGAGGCGGGCGCGCCCTTGCCGCTGGCATAGACCAGCGTGCCGGTGGCGGCGATGGCGAAAGGTGCAGTGGTGACCGCAGCGTCGAACGCGCCGGGCGGTTCACTGCGGAGTTCGACATTGGGCAGGTCGAGCGCCGCGAGGTCCGAGTCCGGCGCGATATGGATGCGTGCCGCCATATTGCGGCCGCGCAAAACGTCCGCGATGGCGGCGGGGACATTCGCCATCGAGTCCAGCATGCGGACATCGGCGAACTGTGCTGACAGGCGCTTGGCGAAAGCGGCGGGCAGATCGTCGTCGGGCGGTGGGGCGCGATAGGGCGCGGGCGCCGGCGCTTGCGCGAGACGCCGCGCGCGGATCGACGCCAGGATTTCGTCTCTGCCGCTCATTTGCGTGCCTTCCACTGCGCGTGGAACGTCTTGCCCTGCGGCACGGGGAAATCGCGCACCGCGAACCAGCCGTGCATTACCGGCAGCGCATGTACCGTGCCGACGCGGCCGATCAGCTTCAGGAAGCGCGCCATGAACGATGCGCCGAAGCGGTAGAGCGCCGGGCGCTTGGCGGCGAAGGCCCAAAGGCCGAGGCCGCGCACGATGGCCTTGGGCGCCAAGCCTTGCGCATATTCCGCTGCGCGCCAGTGGCGCATGATCTTGGGCAGCGGAATCATCACCGGGCAAACCTCGGCGCAGCGGCCGCAGAAGGTCGACGCGTTGGCGTGATGCCCGGCCTCGGCCACGCTCATCATGCCGGGGTTCAGGGCCGCGCCGATCGGGCCCATATAAGTCGCGCCATAGGCATGGCCGCCGACCGCGCCATAGATCGGGCAGTGATTGATGCAGGCGCTGCAACGGATGCAGCGCAGCACGTCCTGCGCCTCGGTGCCGATCAGCCTGGAGCGGCCATTGTCGACCAGCACGACGTGGAAATTCTCCGGCCCGTCGGCCTCGCCGGCATCACGCTTGCCGGCCATCACGCTGACATAGGTCGAGATCGGCTGCCCGGTCGCCGAGCGCGGCAACAGGCGCAACAGGACCGCGACGTCGGTCATGTCGCGCACCACCTTCTCGATGCCGGTGACGACGATGTGGGTTTTCGGCAGCAGGCGCGTCAGATCGCCATTGCCTTCATTGGTGACGATGATCGCCGCGCCGTCGGCGGCGCTGAGGAAATTGGCCCCGGTGATTCCGGCGTCGGCGGCCTCGAACTGGCGGCGCAGCATGGTGCGTGCCTCCTGGACCAGCGCGTTGCGCTCGTCGAGAGATCGCGCCGGATCGAGTTCGGTGTGCGCGGCGCGGAAGGTCTCGGCGACCTGTTCTTTGCTCAGGTGGAACGCCGGCGCGATGATGTGGCTCGGCGGCTCGTCGCGCAGCTGGATGATGTATTCGCCCAGATCGGTTTCGACCGGCACGAGGCCGTTGGCGACGAGAAACGGATTGAGCGCGATCTCCTCCGTCACCATGGACTTGCCCTTGGTCACGGTCTTGGCGCCGGAATCCTGCAGGATGCCGAGGATCAGGCGCCGCGCCTCGGCGGCATCGCGCGCCCAATGCACCGTGCCGCCGCGCAGGACGACGCGTTCTTCGAATTGCGTCAGCAGTTCATCCAAATGCGTGACCGCGTAGTCGCGGATATCGCGGCCGGATTCGCGCAGGGGCTCGAAGTCGCCATATTGCTGCACGGCGCGGGCGCGGCCGGCGCCGAAATGCGTCTTGAGGCGGCCGAGCGCCGGCCGCAGCAGCGGATCCTGCAACGCCGTGCGCGCGTTCTGCGGGAAATTCTTCGGATCGAGATTCATGTCTCGCCCAGCGCCGGCTCGCCCCCCATGTCGGCCAGCACTTCGGCGGCGTGGCGCACCGACAAGGTCTTGCCCTGCCGTTTCATGCGGCCTGCCAGATGCAAGAGACAGCCGAGGTCGCCGCCGACCAGCGTGTCGGCGCCGGTGGCGCAGACATCGGCGATCTTGTCGTCCGCCATGCGCTCGGAGATCTCGGGATATTTGACGCTGAACAAGCCGCCGAAGCCGCAGCAGGTCTGCGGATCGGAAAGTTCGGCGATGCTGAGGCCGCCGACGCTGCCGAGTAGCGCGCGCGGCTCGCTTTTCACGCCCATCTCGCGCGCCGAGGAGCACGAGTCGTGATAGCAGACCTTGCGCGCATACTGCGCCGCCACGCCCGTCATGCCGCGCACCTTGACGAGGAACGACATCAGCTCATGCGTCTTGGCCGCCAGCGCACGGGCGCGCGGCAGCCAGACGGCATCCTTCTCGAACACTTCCGGATAATGCCGCTTGATCATGCCGCCGCAGGAGCCGGACGGCACCACGACGTAATCGAAGTCTTCGAATGCCATGATGACATTGCGCGCGATGTCCACCGCGTCCTTGTCCGCGCCGGCATTCCATGCGGGTTGGCCGCAACAGGTTTGCGCCGCGGGCACCTCGACCGTGCAGCCGGCCTGCTCCAGCAGCTTCACGGCGGCGAAGCCGACCTGCGGCCGCACCAGGTCGATGAGGCAGGTCACGAACAGGCCGACTCGCGGCGAAGCGCTCATGGCGTGGGCGCGCGGCGCGGCCGCTTCACACGCGTCTTGGGCAGGCTTTCCGGCACATCGTCACCAAGCGAATAGGTGATGTCCTTGAGCATATCCATGAACGACTGGCGATCGTTGATGCCGGCGAGCCGCTCATAGGGCACGAGCTCGCCGATGCGCAGGTTCACGTCCGTGCCGATCTTGTCGTGCACCTCCTTGAACAGCAGCGACAGGCGCAGCGTCATGGAGATGTGGCTGGCGAGCTGGAACAGGCGGCTGTTCTGGCCGGCGAAATAGACCGGCGCCACCGGCGCCTTGGCCTGGCCGATCAGCCTTGCAGTGAAGTTCTTCCACTCGGTATCGACGGCGCGCTTGTGCCAGATGGTCGGTGTGGTCGAGACGCCGCCGGCCGGGAAGACGACGAGGCAGCCGCCTTTCATCAGGTGGTTCTTGGCTTCGGCGCGGGAGCGCAAATTGGTTTTCAGCGCCTCTTCGGTCTCGGCGAAATCCACCGGCAGCAGGAAGGTCTTCACCTCTTCGGCGCGCAGCAGCACGGCATTGGTGAGGACGCGGAAATCCTCGCGCACACGCGATACGATCTCGCAGATGATGAGGCCGTCCAGCACGCCGAAGGGATGGTTCGCGACCACCACCAGCGGCCCGGTCCTGGGCCATTGGGCGAGCTCGGCCTCATTGAAGACGAGCTTCAATTCCAGCCTGCGGATCGCGGCCGACCAGAAGCTCTCGCCCGCCACCGGATGGGCGCGGTTGTCCTCGTAGATCCATTTCAGATAGGGCTGGCCGGTCAGCCGCTCGACGACGCGGATGAAGAATTTCTTGAGCCGCGGATCGGCCGGGTCGGCATAGGAGAAGGTGTCGACGGAATCTTGCGGTTCGGACATGGTCCCATTCTGTCATGACCGGCGGGGCCGGGCCACAGGGTGTTGTGGCGCGAAATCGCGGCAAAACTTTGCCGCGCCGGCCTCCGCTGCGCCGCAAACCGTGTAGGTTCGACGCGTCGAATCAGGGCGTAAACATGCCGGCCGATCCGCTTCCCGTCCGGGCACTGCGCTTCCGGGCGCTCGATTCCTGCCGCGGGCTGTGCGCCGTGGCGGTGATGCTGTTCCACGCCAATGTGCTGGGGCATTTCTACTGGCAGCCGGTGGTGCGCAACGCCTATGTCGCGGTCGACTTCTTCTTCGTGCTCAGCGGCTTCGTGCTGGCGAGCGCCTATGGCAAGCGGGTGCGGACGGGCGAGGATGTCGCGTGGTTCTCGCTGCGCCGTTTCGGACGGCTCTATCCGCTGCATTTCGTGGTGCTGGCGATCTATGTCGCGCTGGAGGCGTACACGCTGCTGGTGCAGCACCAGCCGGCCTTCGTCGACGACAAAAGCGTCGGCAGCCTTATCCAGCACCTGTTCTTGGTGCAGGGTTTCACGCCGCAGCAGGAAACCTGGAATTACCCCGCCTGGAGCATCAGCGTCGAGCTGTGGACCAATATCGGCTTTGGCGTGCTGCTCGCGCTGAGCGGGCGCTATTTCCGCGCCTGCGCTGTGGCGGTCGCGGCATTGGGCGCCGCCTATGTCGTGTTCGCAGACCGGTTGCACCTTCCGGTGTCGGATTTCGAGTTCAACGTGCTGGGCGATGTCGGGCGCTCGGTGTTTGGATTCTTTCTCGGCCTTCTGGTGTTCGACCTCTACGCGTATGTGAAGACCAAAGCGTGGCGGCCCCATGCGCTGGTCGAGTTCGCGGCGCTGGCCGCGGTCGCCGCGACGGTGACCTGGCTTGCCGCATTGCCCGAGGTCGTGCCGCCGCTGATCTTCGCCGCCACGGTTTTCATCCTCGCCTTCGAGGCAGGGCCGGCGTCGCGCGTACTGACCAAGCGATTCTTCCTGCGGCTCGGCGATGCCTCATATTCGATCTACCTGACGCATTCGCTCTATCTGCTCGCGATGGTCGATGCGGTCGTGTGGGTGGCGGGGCTGATGGGGCGGGAGCCGTCGATCACGATCGGCGACGACGACGTCCTGACGCTGGGCGGGCCGTGGGCGATGGACGCGGTGGCGCTGGTCACGGTCGTGATCGCGGTGATCGGCTCGGGCCTGACTTACCGCTTCATCGAGGAGCCGGGACGCGTGTTCTTCAACGCGCTGTCCAACCGCGAACCGCTCGGGCAGGCGCTCGCCAAGGCGCGCGACGCCACGCGCCACCCGCCGCCGCATCATCAGCCCAAAACGGTCAGGTAAATCGGCGCTTCAGCCAGTCGATCATGATGGTGTTGACCTGCTCGGGATGCTCCTGCTGGGTCCAGTGGCCACAATCCTTGATCAGCGCTTTCTCCAGGTCCGGCACATATTGCTCCATGCCGTCGGCCATCGCGGGCGACAGCACGATGTCGTCCTCCGCCATGATCATCAGGCCGGGGACGTTGACCTTCTGCTCGACGCCTTCGCTCTTCTCCCAGTTGCGGGTGAAGTTGCGGTACCAGTTGATGCCGCCGGTGAAGCCGGTGCGGGTGAAGCTGTCGACGAAGTATTTCAGCTCCTCGGGGTTCAGCAGCGGGCCGCCGGCGCCGCCCCAGCTGGTCTCGTCCGCCTCCAGCGCCTTGACGAGAGCGAGGTTGCGCTGCTCCGCCGGCAGCTTGGCGTAGTCCGCCGCCTTCATTCCGGATTTGCGCATGAAGAAGCGCATCGACTTGCCGACGTCCTTGGCGAGCGCCGCGTCGGCGAGGGCGGGCTTCTGGAAATAGACGATATACATGTCCTCGCCGAACACCGCGCGCATGCCGGCGATGGGGTCGAACGGCCCGCGCGCCAGGAACGGCGTGTTGACGCCGATAACGCCGCGCACGCGGTCGGCATGGAACAGCGGCATCTGCCACACCACGAGCCCGCCCCAATCATGGCCGCAGAAGATCGCATCCTTGAGGTTCAGCGCGTCGAGCAGGCCGGCGAGATCGCCGGTCAGATGCGCCATGTCGTAATCGGTGACGGGTTCGGGGCGCGAGCTGCGGCCATAGCCGCGCTGGTCCGGCGCAATGGCGCGAAAACCGGCGGCGGCGAGCGCCGGCAATTGATGGCGCCAGGAATAAGCGAGCTCCGGGAAGCCATGGCACAGCACGACCGGCACGCCGTCCTTCGGGCCCATCTCGTAGACGGCCATGTCGATGCTGTTGGTTTTGACCATGGTGGGTTCGGGGAAGGTGGTCATTTGATTCTCCGTTTTTCCGTTTGTCATTCCCGCGCAAGCGGGAATCCAATGCCCAGGCTGGATGCCCGCCTTCGCGGGCATGACAGGTTAGTTTTTCACGAGCAGGCCATTCCCTACGCCGCAATATTCAAAAGTTTCAGCATCTCCGCACGGTCCGGACCGGCTTTGACCGGGTAGAGCCCGCGTTCTTTCTTGCTCGACGTCGGCGTCGCCCAGGTCGCGAGGATACGTGCCACGATGGCGGGGCGTTTGAGAAACGCGGTCGGCTCGTCGAGCATGTGGAAGACGCGGGAGAGCGCTCTGGAGACCTGCACGTCGCCGCGCTGCGCCGGCATCAACCCGTCCTCGGTGAAGCTCCTGGTGATGCGGGCGCGCAGGCTCGGCTTGTAGTTGGGATCGCGCTCATGCTTGGCGCGGCGGATCGCGTTGAGGTCGAGCGCCACCATCGAATCGAAATAGGGCCGGATCTGCGTCTTCAATTCGCGCTCATAGGTCTTGGCGCGCTCCACCGGATCGGCGGACGCATCGAGCGCGGCACGCAGGATGTGCGCCTCGACCACGCCGGAGGAGCAGCCGCGGCCATAGAGCGGATTGGTGCGGATCGCCGCGTCGCCCAGCGGGAAGAAGTTCAGCACCTGCGGCGCGCCATCTTTCATGTAATGGCGCCAGACATTGTTGAGTTCGCCCATCGCATAGACTTTGGAGACCGGCTCGGAGCGCACGGGATCGACCCAGCGCGCCGCGCCGGGCATCGCCATGCAGATCGCGTCGAAATTCTCCGGCCGCATCACCGCCATGCGCAGGTCGTTCTCGATCTCCGGTACCGCCAGCGTCACCGAGAAGTGCCGGTTGTCGGCGATGAAGACGCCGAACTTGATGTAGCCAAGATCGGCGCCGCCCGCCGCGGCCTTCGGATCGCGCGGCGGCTCGTCCTGCCCGTCGCGCAGCTTGTAGTGGCGCGTGTAGTAGAGGATACCGCACGGGCTCGACTCTTCGCGCACCGCGACGCCTTCGCCGCGCAGCCATTCGGGAAACAGCGTGTTGCGCCCCGTCGCATCGACCACGACATCGGCGCGCATGTCTTCGGTGATGCCGGCGCGCTCGACCTTGAGGCCCTCGATCACCAGCGTCTCGCCGTCGCGCCGCGTCAGCATCCCGCGCACGCCGGCATCGTTGATGAAGGTGATGCCGGGCAGCCGCGCCGCGTAACGCCGCATCACAAGCTCCAGCGTGGTGCGCCGGCTGAACAGCAGCTTGAGATCTTCGTCGCCTTGTGCCGGCGCATACTGGCTCATCTGCGGCGGCGTCAGCCCGTCCTCGAAGCCGAACAGACGCGTGCCTTCCTTGAGAAGCTCGGCCATCAGATCGGGATAGCGGTCGCGGATCAGCGAGGTCAAGCGGCCGAGAAAGGCGTGGCTGTGGCGCAGCTGCGTCGCGCCGCGGCGCTCCCAATTGTAGAACGCGTCTTCCGCCGAGCCTTCGGGCGGCGGCGGATCGCGGTCGAGGATGGTGACGCGTCGCGTGCCGCCGCCGAACGCCAGCGCGGCGCCGAGTCCGGCGATGCCGCTACCCGCGATCAGAATGTGTTCGTCGTTGCGCATTAGACCTTTAACCGCGTGGCGGCGAACGCCAGCGCGCCCCAACCGATGAGAAAGCAAACGCCGCCGAACGGCGTGACGAAGGCGAACCCCTTCGCGCCCGTCAGCGCCAGAAGATAGAGGGAACCCGAGAACAGCACTATCCCGGCGAGGAAGAATCCCGACGCTACTGTCGCGGCACCTGCCGCTGCGTCACGGATCGCGAACGCAGCCAGCCCGATCGCGAGCGCGTGGTACATGTGATAGCGCGCGCCGGTCTCGAAGATCGACAACGCATGCGCGTCGAGCCGGCCTTGCAGGCCATGCGCCGCGAACGCGCCTGACGCAACGGCAAGAAACCCGTTGAGCGCCGCAACCAGAAGCCACGGGTTCATCGGCAGCCGCAGCCAGCATGCCCGCGATGGTCGTGGCCATGATGATCCTGCACCAGAACCTTCTCGCGCGATTTGGCGAGCGCGGCGGCGGAGATCTCGGCGGTGGCGGCGAAATCGGCGCGCACGATTTCCATCCGGGCCTTGTCCATCATCAAATCGAGCGCCGTCATCGCCATCGATTTGGCGCCGTCGAGCACCGCCGCGTCGCCCCGGTCGGAGGCGGCATAGCGGGTGAACTCCGGATTGTGGATCACGACGCTGGCCGGCGCGATGCCGAGCATCGGATGGATCGACGGCACGCGGTGGCTGACATTGCCCATGTCGGTCGAGCCGGCATAGCCGGGCGGCAAATCCTTCACCGGGAAGAATGCGCGGCCGATGCTGATCGCGTTGGTCTCATAGAGACCCGCCATCGGCCAGTTGGTCTTCATGTCGAGATAGTCGGTGTCGCCCCAATGCACTTCCAGGCGGCAGCCGGTCGCCAGCGCGCCGGCCTCGAAGCATTTCTGCACTCGCGCCTTCAGCGGCGCGAGCTCGTGCGCGTCGACGGCGCGGACATAGAAGCGGCAGGCGGCGCGCTCCGGCACGATGTTGGGCGCGAGGCCGCCTTCGGTGATGATGCCGTGGATGCGGTCGGTGTTGCGGATGTGCTGGCGCAATTGCGCGATGGACTGATACGCCGTGACCACGGCGTCGAGCGCGTTGAGCCCGCGATACGGCACCGCCGAGGCGTGCGCCGAGCGCCCGTGATAGATCGCCTCGACCTCCGCGATGGCGATGCACGGCATAGTGACGAGGTTCTCGTTCGAGGGATGGATCATCATCGCGGCGTCGCAGCCGTCGAACGCGCCGGCGCGCGCCATGATCTCCTTGCCGCCGAAGCGCTCCTCCGCCGGCGTGCCGAGATAGCGCACGCGGCCGGGCAGCTTGCCGTTCAGCTTGGCCAGCGCCATCGCCGCGCCATAGCCGCTGGTCGCGATGACGTTGTGGCCGCAGGCATGGCCGATGCCGGGCAGGGCGTCGTATTCCGACAGGATCGCGATGACGGGTCCGCTCGCCTTGCCGAACTCGGAGACGTAACCGGTGGGCAGGCCGTAAGCCGCGCGCTGCACCGGCACGTCGTGCCCGGCGACGCCGTCGGTCAGGCGCTTGGCCGCCTTGAATTCCTCCAGCGCCAGCTCGGGCTCGTCATGGATGGCATGGCTGAGACCGAGCAACTCGTCGCGCATCGCATCGACTGCGGCGCATACGTCTTTCTTGAGCGATTCCAGGGACATAACGCGGACCTTCGGGGCAGCGCCGCCATCATAGACAGGTCGCGAAGGCTTTGCGAAGGTCCGCCCATGACACTCTATGCAACGGCAAAGGATGGCCTCCGCCTCGCCTACGAGATCGTCGGCGATGGTGCCGAGGTGGTGTTCCTGGTGCACGGCTTTGGCTCGTCGCGGGCGCAGAACTGGCGCGGCACCGGGTGGTACACCGCGCTGAACGATGCCGGCTATTGCGTCGTCGCGATGGACTGCCGCGGCCATGGCGAAAGCGGCAAGCCGCACACCACGCCGGGCTACGGCCATGACGAGATGGCGGGCGACGTGCTTGCGGTGATGGACGACGCCAGCCTCGAGCCGTGCTTCGTGATGGGCTATTCGATGGGCGGATTCATTGCGATCCAACTGGCGCACAACTTTCCCGAGCGCGTGAAGAAGCTGATGATCGGCGGCGTCGGCGAATCCTATCTCGATGGGCCGCAGAATCTGCGCGACCGCGTCGCCGACCCCAAAGTGCGCGCGCAGATCGCGGATGCGATGACGGCGGACGATCCCGCGACCATCACCAATCCAACCGCGCGGGCGTTCCGCGCCTTTGCCGACCAGCCGGGCAAGGACCGCCTCGCGCTCGCCGCCTGCATGCGCGCGCCGACGAAAAACCTACCGCGCGAGACCCTCGCAACCATTGCGATGCCGGTGCTGGTGGTGTGCGGCGAGAATGACGATCTCACCGGTGGCCCGGACGGATTGGCGAAAGCTTTTGCGCATGGCCGTGCCGTCACCGTGCCGCGCCGCGACCACATGACGGCGGTCGGCGACAAGGTCTACAAGCAGGCCGTCCTCCAATTTCTCGCGAGTTGAACCATGAGCGCCGCCGAACACACGCACGAAAAGCCTTCCCACAAGCTGGAGAAGAATGCCTTCGACTGGGCCGATCCGCTGCTGATCGACCGCGACCTGTCGGATGACGAGCGCATGGTGAGGGACACAGCGCGTGCCTTTTGCCAGTCCGAGCTCGCACCCCGCGTCAAGCTCGGCTTTCGCAACGAGGTTTTCGACCGCGCGATCATGACCGAGATGGGCCGCCTCGGCATGCTCGGTTCGACCCTGCCGGATGCCTATGGCTGTGCGGACTTGAGCTATGTCTGCTACGGGCTCATCGCGCGCGAGGTCGAGCGCGTCGACAGCGGCTATCGCTCGGCGATGAGCGTGCAGTCGTCGCTCGTGATGCATCCGATCTACGCCTATGGCTCGGAGGAGACGCGGCGCAAATATTTGCCCAAGCTCGCCAGCGGCGAATTCGTCGGCTGTTTCGGCCTCACCGAGCCCGACCACGGCTCCGATCCGGGCGGCATGACGACGCGCGCGGTGAAGGAGGCCGGCGGGTACCGCCTCAACGGCGCCAAGATGTGGATCACCAACTCGCCGATCGCCGATGTCGCGGTGGTGTGGGCCAAGCTCGACGGCGTGATCCGCGGCTTCGTGGTCGAGCGCGGCATGAAGGGATTCTCGACGCCCAAGATCGAGGGCAAGTTCTCGCTGCGCGCCAGCGTCACCGGCGAGATCGTGCTGGAGGACGTGCTGGTACCGGAAGCGAATTTGTTGCCGAACGCGCGCGGCCTCGGCGGACCGTTCGGCTGCCTCAACCGGGCGCGCTACGGTATCGCCTGGGGCGCGATGGGTGCGGCGGAGGCGTGCTGGCACGCGGCGCGGCAATACACGCTCGACCGCAAGCAGTTCGGCCGCCCGCTCGCCGCGACGCAGCTGGTCCAGAAGAAGCTCGCCGACATGCAGACGGAGATTACGCTCGGCCTGCTCGGGGCGTTGCGCCTCGGCCGGCTGATCGACAGCGGCGACGCGGCGGTGCCGGCGATCTCGCTGATGAAGCGCAACAATTGCGGCAAGGCGCTCGCCATCGCGCGCGAGGCCCGCGACATGCACGGCGGCAACGGCGTCTCGGACGAATATGGCGTGATCCGCCATGTGCTGAATCTGGAAGCGGTCAACACCTATGAAGGCACGCACGACGTGCACGCGCTGATTTTGGGCCGGGCGCAGACGGGCATCCAGGCGTTCAGCTGATGACGCCGCAGTCGCCCGAAGCCTGCATGGCCGCGTTCGAGGCGGCGATCGGCCGGCGCGATCTCGATGCGGCGATGGCCCTGCTGACCGACGACGTGGCGTTCTTCTACAGCAATGGCTCGGCGCATTGGAGCCGGGACGCGATCCGCGCCGCGATCCAGGCCAATTTCGACACCATTGACCGTGACAATTACACGACGCGCGAGCATATCTGGCTGGCGCAGGCCGACGGTGCCGCCGCCTGCATCTACAGCTTCTCCTGGTCCGGCCTTGTCGATGGCAAGGAGGTCGGCGGCCGTGGCCGTGGCACGACGCTGTTCCGCCGCAAGCCCGAAGGCTGGCGCATCGCGCACGAGCATCTCAGCAATGGGCGGTGGAAACCGCCGCAGGCGTCCAGCTGATGGCCACGACCCCGCAAGCCTGCATGACGGAATTCGTCGCGGCGATGATCGCGCGCGACATGCCCACGGCGCTGTCCCTGATGACCGACGATGTCGTCTTTTTCTACAGCAACGGCACCGTGCTGCGGGGCAAGGACGCGTTCGCCGCCACGATGACCGCGAATTGGAAGCTCGTGAGCGACTACAAATATGCGACCGTGGAGGCGAACTGGTTGGCGCAGTCCGACACGGCCGCGGCGGTGATCTACAGCTTCTCGTGGTCGGGCGTCGCGGGCGGCAATCCCGTCAGCGGCGGCGGACGCGGAACGCGGATATTTCGCCGCGAGCAAGGCTGGCGCATCGCGCATGAGCATCTCAGCAACGGCCAGTGGTAGCGAATGACTTTTACCACCCCAGCATGGGAGGTCGAAATGCGAAGCATTTCGGGTGGGGAAGTCTGACGTCCCCACCCGGCTTCGCTTCGCTCGCCGACCTCCCCACGATGGGGAGGTGAAAGGTGGCGTTAGTGCCCTTCCGCGGCCTTCTCGACTTTCAGGATATCTGCCGTCGTGAACAGATAGGTCTTGAGCTGCTTGGCGAAGTGCTCGTTGTTGCGGCGCAGCCATTCGATCAGCATCGAGGCGTGCTCGATCTCCTCGCGCATGTTGTGCAGCAGGATTTCCTTGAGCGCCGGCGCGTCGCAATCGTCGGCGCGCTGGCGATACCAGTCGGCGGCTTCGAGCTCTTCCATCAGCGAAACGATGGCGTGGTGCATTTCGAGCGTTTCCTTACTCAGGCGCTCGCGCGGGGCATGCAGGGTCTCGGAGGACATATCTTCTCACCTTCAAATGGAAGGCTCTGCTATATCGCAACGGCGTCCAAGGTTGAATGGCGATGAAGCTGGAAAACATCAGGGTGCTCGACCTTTCGCAATTCCTCCCCGGGCCGCATCTGACCATGACCATGGCCGATCACGGCGCCGACGTGATCCTGGTGGAGCCGAAGAACGGCACCGGCGAGCCGGTGCGCGCCATGGGCACGCGCGCGGCGGACGGCACGGCGGTGTGGTTTCGCAATATCGCGCGCGGCAAGCGTGCGGTCGCGCTGGACCTCAAGGACAAGGGTGATGTTGCGGCGTTCCTCACGCTGGCGGACGAGGCCGACGTGATCGTGGAGGCGTTCCGCCCCGGCGTCGTCAAGCGTCTCGGCATCGACTACACGACGGTGGCGGCGCGCAATCCACGCATCGTCTATTGTTCGATCAGCGCCTTCGGCCAGACCGGGCCGTGGCGCGACAAGCCGAGCCACGACCTCGGCGTGCAGGCGCTGGCGGGCACGCTCGATCTGTCGCGCGGGCTGGGGGACGGCAAGCCCAACATGCCGAACCTCGTTGCCGCCGATATGGCGTCGTCGCTGACGGCGCTGTCCGCGATCCTGATGGCGCTGCTGGCGCGCGAACGGACGGGCAAGGGCGATTACATCGACATCGCGATGTACGACGCGCTTCTGGCGTGGACGCCGAACGTCACGGGCGCGGTGCTGGGCGAGGGCCGGGCGCCGCAGCCGCTCCAGATGCGCAATTACGGTGGCCAGGCGATGAACCGTATTTACGAGACGCGAGACGGCCAGTTCATCGTGCTCGCGGGCTCGGAGGCCAAGTTCAGCGAGAACCTGTTGCGCGCGCTCGGCCGCCTCGATTTCCTCGACCTCGCCAAGGGCGAGCCAGGACCGGCACAGAAGCCGCTGATCGATTTCTTCACTGCGACCTTCGCCGCCAAGACACGCGCCGAATGGGAGGCGTTCCTCGAGCCGATCGATCTATGCTGGGCGCCAGTGCGGACGCTGAACGATGGTTTCGGCGACGCCAACGCCGCGGCGCGCGGAATTCTGCTGCACGACGCGCAGGGCAATCCGCATATCGGCCCCGCGATCAAATTTGCGGCCACGCCGGCGGCGCCGCGCTTTGACCTGCCGCCCTACGATCCGGCGCAACGCCCGACATGGAAGTCCTGAAAATCGAAAAGCCCCGGCGCGGGGCCGAGGCTTTTCCATTGCCGCAAAAGCGGCCTTTGAGGGACGGGCCTTTAGCCCGTTCAAGTCCTATTCGATTTTGGGCTGACGGCTGGCATTTATCATGGCCGGCCGCTGGCTCCGCGCGGGGCGGAGCCCCGGTCTTATACCCGGTGGACTGTCTTCCATATGGAAACCTCCTGCTAACGGGTTGCACCACATGCCGTTCGCGGAAGATTTCGCCGTCTCGTTGCCGGCCGTGCCGGAGCGCCGCGTCCGCGTTGCGACGGTGAAATCCTCCGCCCGCATGCCTCGCGAGTCAACACGGAACCGAAGTTCCGCCAGCGCACAAAAAATCGCCATTCGCAGTTTGCCGTGCGATAAACATCGAATATTCCGTACACGGAAAATAGCGCTCGGCATGCGGCGCATCGGTATTAGTGCGTATGCAGCTTCGCTGCCGAATCATCGCGCTAAAGCATGCTTTAGCGTACGTTTTCGTACGGAAAAAACCGTGGGATTCCGCGCGCAAATGCTTAAGTTCTGATCATCGTTGGCATGGGCTTTCGGGCAAAAACGATGAGACGCCGCGTGGCGATCTGGCCTGTTTCGATTTGAACAACGGGCGCTTTGAATGTCATCCGCGGCGTCGCCGACGTCCCACCGAAATCGTTTGCTCTGCCGGATGTCGCCCGACGATCTGGCGTTGCTCGAACGCGATCTCGAGCGCGTGCCGCTGAGGCAGGGGCAAATTCTGGAAGCGCCCAACCGCCCGATCGAACATGTTTACTTCGTCGAGAACGGTGTCGTGTCGGTCGTGGTGGTCAACGCCAACGATCACCGCATCGAGGTCGGCGTCATCGGGCTCGACGGCGTCACCGGCCTGCCGGTGATCATGGGCGACGATCGCTCGACCAATTCGACCTATATGCAGATCGCCGGCGACGGCCAACGCATCTCCGTCGCGGCGTTCCGCGCCGCGATGACGAGCAGCCCGTCGCTGTATGCGCTGCTGCTGCGCTTTGCGCGCTCCTTCATGACCCAGACGGCGCACACCGCGCTCGCCAACGGCCGCGCCAAGCTCGACGAGCGCCTGGCGCGCTGGCTGTTGATGGCGCACGACCGGATGGACGGCAACGCGGTGCCGCTGACCCACGAATTCCTCGCCGTGATGCTCGGCGTGCGGCGTGCCGGGGTCACCGTCGCGCTCAAGACTTTCGAGCAGCAGGGCCTGGTCACGACGCGGCGCGGCGAACTCACCGTGGTCAGCCGCGACGGCCTGGAAAAGACCGCCAACAGCTTCTACGGCGTGCCCGAGGCCGAATTGCGCCGCCTGATCGGCGAGCAGCTTTAGACGCTGCGCTGCACCTTGTCCTTGTCGTTGGCCGATTTCACCTGGCCGCGGATCGCTTCCCATTCGCTGTCGCCCAGCGCCGAGAGGCGCGCGAAATTTCCGCCTGCCGCGAGGTGCATCGCGCCGTCGATCGCGATGGTCTGGCCGGTGAGGTATTCGCAGCCGTCCGCCATCATGAACGCGGCGAGATTGGCGAGCTCCACCATCTCGCCATTGCGCGCCATGCCGGCGGTCTGGCGCGCGGAGGCTTCAGTGTTGCCGGAGGCGGCGGGGTTCAGGCGCTCCCACGCGCCCTTGGTCGGGAACGGCCCCGGCGCGATGCAGTTGAGGCGAATTCCGTTCGGGCCCCATTCGGTCGCCAGCGACTTGGTCATGATGTTGAGGCCGGCCTTCGACATCGCGCTCGGCACGGTGAACGGCCCGCCGTTCCAGATCCAGGTGGTGAGGATCGAAATCACACTCGCCTTCACGCCTTCGTCGATCCAGCGCTTGCCGCAGGCCAGCGTGACGTAGAACGAGCCGCGGAACACGATGTCGGCGATGGCATTGAAGCCGCGCGGGGACAGGTCCTTGGTGCGCGAGATGAAATTGCCCGCCGCGTTGTTGACGAGACCGGTCAGCGCCCCGCCATCGGCCCAGATCCCCGCGATCATGTCGTCGACTGCTTCGGCGACGCGGATGTCGCAGGCGATGCCTTTGACGGTGGAACCGGTGTCGCCGGAAATCTTCTTGGCGGTCTCGTCGAGCACCGCCTTGCGCCGGCCGCAGATATAGACCGTGGCGCCGAGCTGCGCGTAAGCCTCGCTCATCACTTCGCCGAGCCCGGTTCCGCCGCCCGTCACCAGGATGCGTTTGCCCTTGAGAATGCCGTCCTTCAGCATCAAATTGTACATGATCTGTTCCTCCCGGTTTCTTTGGGGCACAGTAGGGCGCAGGAGCACCTCTGGCAAAAATGACGGCGCGTAAGGCAGTGACATCGGCGACGGCGGATCGCGATCTTCTTTCCTCCCCCGTTGTTACCGGGGAGGTGGCGCGCCCGCACCTTCGCGGGCGTGACGGAGGGGGCGACGCAAGGACGGTGCTCGCGGAGAGAGCCCCCTCCGTCTCGCTCGCAAGTGCTCGCGAGCCACCTGCCCCGCAAGCGGGGGAGGATAAAGACGCCGTGGCGCCCCTCCCGCCGACCTTCTCCAACTGGTTCGCCTCGCGCGGCTGGGCGATCCGGCCGCACCAATCCGCGCTGATCGATCACGCCGCGCGCGGCGCATCCGTGCTGCTCGTCGCGCCGACCGGCGGCGGCAAGACGCTGGCCGGCTTCCTGCCGAGCCTGATCGATCTGGCAAAGCTCCCTGCCCGCCGCGCCAGCGCGCTGCACACGCTCTACATCTCGCCGCTGAAGGCGCTCGCGGTGGACGTCGCGCGCAATCTCGAAACGCCGGTCGCGGAGATGGGCCTGCCCATCCGCGTCGAGACGCGCACCGGCGACACCTCGGTCTCCAAACGCCAGCGCCAGCGCCACGCGCCGCCCGACATCCTGCTCACCACGCCCGAGCAGCTTGCGCTGCTGGTCTCGAACCCCGGCGCGGGCCTGATGTTCGCGAGCCTCAAAACCGTGGTACTCGACGAGCTCCACGCGATGCACAATTCCAAGCGCGGCGATCTTCTGGCGCTCGGCCTCGCGCGCTTGCAGAAGCTGGCGCCGGCGCATCGCCGCGTCGGCCTGTCGGCGACGGTCGCAGATCCCGCGCCGCTGCAGCGTTATCTCATGCCGCAACCACTCGAGGGTGAGGCGCTGTCGGCGCTGGTGCTCGGCCAGGCCGGCGCCAAGCCGCAGATCACGATCAGTGCGTCCGACGAATACGTCCCCTGGGCCGGTCATCTGGCGCGCCACGCGATGGGCGACATCATGGCGGCGATCAAGGAGTCGAAGACCGCGCTGATCTTCGTCAACACACGCAGCCAGGCCGAGCGCACCTTCCAGGAACTGTGGCGGATCAATTCCGAAAACCTCCCGATCGCGCTGCATCACGGCAGCCTCGCGCCGGGCCAGCGCCGCAAGGTCGAAGCCGCGATGACGCGCGGTTCGTTGCGCGCCGTGGTCTGCACCTCGACCCTCGATCTCGGTATCGACTGGGGTGCGGTCGACAAGGTGATCTGCGTCGGCGCGCCAAAGGGCGCCGCGCGCCTGGTGCAACGCATCGGCCGCTCCAACCACCGCCTCAACGAGCCGTCGGAGGCGCTGTTGGTGCCGTCCAACCGCTTCGAGGTTCTCGAATGCAACGCCGCGCGTGACGCGGTGCTGGCCGGTGAGCTCGATGGCGAGCGGCTCAAGCGCGGCGGCCTCGACGTGTTGGCGCAGCATGTCCTCGGCATGGCGTGCAGCAAGCCGTTCGATGCCGCCGAACTGTTCGCGGAGGTTCATTCCGCCTCGCCCTACACCCATCTGACGCGCGAGGATTTCGACAAGGTGGTCGATTTCGTCGCCACCGGCGGCTACGCACTCAAGCGCTACGACCGCTATGCGCGGCTGCGCAAGACACCGGAAGGCCTGTGGCGGCTCGCGCATCCGCGCATGGCGCAGCAATACCGCATGAATGTCGGCGTCATCGTCGAAGACCCGATGGTCGACATCCGCCTGCAAAGCCGCGGCAAGCCGGTCGGCGCCGGCGGTCGCGTCCTCGGCCAGCTCGAGGAGTATTTCGTCGAGCAGCTGACGCCCGGCGACACCTTCATCTTCTCCGGCAATGTGCTGCGCTTCGAAGGCATGCGCGAAGATGGCGCGTATACCTCGCGCACCCATGAGGCCGAGGCGCAGATTCCCTCCTACAATGGCGGCAAGTTTCCGCTTTCGACCTTCCTGGCGGAACGCGTGCGCGAGATGGTGTCCAAGCCGGAGACTTGGGCCACGCTGCCCGATCCGGTGCGCGACTGGCTGAACATCCAGCAATTCCGCTCGGTGATCCCACAGCCGGGCCAGCTCCTGGTCGAGACCTTTCCGCGCGGCTCCAAGGAATATCTCGTCTGCTATCCGTTCGAGGGGCGCCTCGCGCACCAGACGCTCGGCATGCTTCTGACACGCCGGCTCGAGCGCCTGCGCCTGCGCCCGCTCGGCTTCGTCGCCAACGAATATGCGCTGGCGATCTGGGGCTTGCGCGCCATGGGCGATGCCGACATGAACGCCTTGTTCTCCGAAGACATGCTGGGCGACGACCTCGACTCCTGGCTTGCCGAATCGAGCCTGTACAAACGCACGTTCCGCAATTGCGCGATCATCTCGGGCCTGATCGAACGTCGCCATCCGCGCGGCGAGAAGACGGGTCGGCAGGTGACGTTCTCGTCCGATTTGATCTATGACGTGCTGCGCGAGCATGAGCCCGACCACATTCTTCTGCGTGCAACTTACGAGGACGCAGGTTCCGGCTTGCTCGATATCGCCCGGTTGGGCGATATGCTGAAGCGGATTCGGAACCACATCGTGGTGCGCCGGCTGGAGCGCGTCTCGCCGCTGGCGGTGCCGGCCCTGCTGGAGATCAGCCAGGAGATGGTCGCCGGCGAGGCGCATGAGGACATCCTGCACCGCGCCGAAGAGGATTTGATCGAAGAGGCGATGCGCATTGACTGATGTTACGGACATGATGGCCGAGGTGAACGGCGAGACGCTGCTGCTCGACTGCGCCGGCGCGGCGTGGTGGCCGGCGGAGCGCACGCTGGTGCTCTCCGACATTCATTTCGAGAAGGGCTCGTCCCTCGCCCGTTGGGGCGTTTTGCTCCCGCCCTACGACACGCGCACGACGCTACGCCGCATGGCGACGCTGATCGCGCGGTATGAGCCGACGCGCGTCATCGCGCTGGGCGACACGTTCCACGACGCGCAGGCGGCCGATCGCCTCGATCCCGAAGACCGCGCGCTGCTCCTGACGCTGACGGCGCGCGGCGAATGGATCTGGATCGAGGGCAACCACGATCCGCATCCGCCGGCTTGGCTCGGGGGCGCAGTGACGGAGGAGATCGCAATCGGCGGCCTCGTCTTCCGGCATCAGCCGCAAGCGGTGCCGCAACCGGGCGAGATCGCCGGGCATCTTCATCCTTGCGCGACGGTCAGCCTGCGCGGCCGCGGCCTGCGCCGCAAATGCTTCGCGAGCGACGGCATGCGCCTCGTGATGCCGGCGTTCGGCGCGTATACGGGCGGCCTCGACGTCGGCGATGTCGCGATCGCAAGCCTGTTCCCCGGCGCCTTCGCGGCCTACATGCTGGGGGGACGCCGGGTCTACGCAGTGGCGGCGCGCGGCGTGCCGAGGATCGCGCGCAGAGCCTGATATCAACCCTCCCCTT
The DNA here is from genome assembly GCA_036271735.1 of Rhizomicrobium sp. Taxonomy (GTDB): domain Bacteria; phylum Pseudomonadota; class Alphaproteobacteria; order Micropepsales; family Micropepsaceae; genus Rhizomicrobium. Next base: position 69 of record DATAZZ010000039.1, on the reverse strand, counting down.
GAGGGAGGGTCGAAATTTGCGAAGCAAATTTCGGGGAGGGGTCCGCGAGCGAAGCGAGCGCCTGCGCCG
>DATAZZ010000038.1:0-3134 GCA_036271735.1 Rhizomicrobium sp. | reverse complement strand
AGCTTCTGCGTGGCCCGGCTGATGTAGACCGAGACCGGCTCGAGCGCGAGCTTCGCATCCAGCGCCGCCTTGGCGGTGTCGACCTTTTTGGTCTGAGCCGCCTTGGCAGTGTCCTTTGTGGCGGCGACAGCGTCGCGCTTCGGCTGCGCATCGGTCTTGGCGGTATCGAGCGCCGTTCCCGCGTCCGCGGCTTTGGCGGCGGCCTTTTGCTTCAATTCGTCGGCCCGTGTTCTGGCCTCGTCCGTTTTCGCGGCGGCGACTATCTTGTCCGCATAGGCAAGTTCGGCATCGGCGCGCCTTTTCAGTCCCTCCAGCTTGCGCAGCGACGCGGGCAGCGAAGCCGCCTCACGCACGGCCGTCGCGGCGGCTTTCTTCGCCTCGTCGGCGGCCTTGGCCGCTTCCGCGGCCTCGCGCGCAAGCGTCTCGGCCTTGGCCGGCGCGGCCGCAATGGCCTCCGGATTCGGCACGAACAGCGCCGGATGGGAGAACTCGACCGGCTCGACGTCGTTTGGCGAGATGATCACGCGCATCCCGATGTGTGTCTTGTCGAACAGCTTCTCGGCAAAACCATAGGGCATTCGCACGCAACCGTGCGAGGCCGCATAGCCGGGCAGTGGCCCGCCGTGCAGCGCGATGCCGTTCCAGGTGATGCGTTCCATGTTCGGCATCCAGGCATCGTCATACATCGTCGAGTGGTGGTCCTTGTCCTTCTCCAGCAGGGCGAAGACGCCGGCTGGTGTCTCGCGTCCGGTGGTGCCGGTCGAGACCGGCGCGCGCAGGATCCAGCCGTCGGCATCGTAGAAGGTCACTTTTTGGCCCTTGATCGACACGATCGCCATGATCGGTTCGCCGGCCTGGCGTGGGGCCGTCGCCTCGATGGTTGGCGCGGGTCGCGCCTGCTTTGCCCCGGCTTCGGTGGTGAGCGCCGTCAGTGCAGTCATCGCCGCGAGCGTCACAAAGGCGGCAGGCCTCCAACGGCGCGTCGTCACGGGCGATTGCGCCGTCGTCAGTCGATGTACCATGCCAAACCCCGGTTGAACTGCGTGTCCGCGTGTGCGTCGATCAAGTGTCAGATTGCGATTTTTGTATTAACTAACCGTCGCCACCGTCCACGCCGCCAGTTCGTTCTCGGGAACTATCGGCACGTTCCGGTGGCCATGTTCTCATATACGACGGCACGCGCAGGAGGAAGGGTGGGGCGTGTGTGAAATTGGCAACTGACCGGACAGTCGAACACTCCGATTCTATGATTCGCTATCGGCAAGCTTGCGCGAAACGTTTCTTCGCTGTCGCGAGCGGCCCGTCAAATCCGTGTCCAGCCCGGCGGGGGGGAGCGCGCGGAATATGCCGTTAAAACCATTGCGCAGGGAATGCCGGGTACCTCGGTGTGTCACGGGAACGCGGCGGCATGTCTTTCTCCACCTCCAGGGGAGGGTGAGCGCGTTCACCCCAGCAGCACCGCATCCGCGTCGGTCACCGCATCGGCGCCATCCATCACGGTTTTTTCCAGCGAGGCCGCTTGCACCGTAATATTCTCGGCAAAGAACCGCGCCAGCGTGACATAACGTTGCGGATCGCCATGGCCTTCGCTGGCGTCGCGTGCTGCGAGCGCTTCGCCGGCCAGCATGCAGCCGCCTAGCGTCGAGCCGAACAGGCGCAGATAGGGCGTGGCACCGGCCAACGCGTCGTTCGGTTTCGCGGTGACACGCTCCAGCAGCCATTTGCTGGCGCGTTCCAGCGATCCCAGCGCATCGCGCAGCTTGGCGCCGGTGGTGCCGAACGCGGGATCATTCGAGGCTTCGACCTTGCTGACGATGCCGCCGAGTTCATCAAGCAGCGCCCACACCGACGCGCCGCCATTGGCGCCGAGTTTTCGCGTCACCAGATCGATCGACTGAATGCCGTTGGTGCCTTCATAGATCGAGGTGATGCGCGCGTCGCGATAATGCTGCGCGGCTCCGGTCTCCTCGATAAAACCCATGCCACCGTGAACCTGCACGCCAAGATACGTCACCTCGTTGCCGATGTCGGTCGAGAAGGCCTTTGCGATCGGCGTCAGCAGCGCGCCGCGGGCGGCTGCGTCAGCCCGCACCTTGGGATCCTTGGCGCGCACCGAGACGTCGAGCGCCACCGCGGTGGCGTAGCAGATGGTGCGCGCCGCGGCGGTGAGGCCGCGCATCTGCATCAGCATGCGCTTGACGTCGGGATGCACGATGATGGCGTCCATGCCATCGCCCTTGTTGCCGACGGCGCGGCCTTGGCGGCGTTCCTGCGCAAACGCCAGCGCCTGCTGATAGGCGCGGTCGGCGATGCCGACGCCTTCGAGACCGACCCCGAGCCGGGCCTGGTTCATCATCGTGAACATGCAAAGCATGCCGCGATTTTCCTCGCCGATCAGGTAGCCGATCGCGCCGCCCTTGTCGCCCATGGTCATGGTGCAGGTCGGGGCGGCGTGCATGCCGAGCTTGTGCTCGATGCCGCTGGCGTAGATGTCGTTGCGCGCGCCGAGCGAGCCGTCGGCGTTGACGAGGAACTTCGGGATCAGGAACAGCGAAATGCCTTTGGTGCCCGAGGGCGCGTCGGGCAATCGCGCCAGCACGAAATGCACGATGTTGTCGGTCATGTCGTGGTCGCCATAGGTAATGAAGATTTTCGTGCCCTTGATGCGATAGCTGCCATCGTCGGCGCGCTCGGCGCGGGTGCGCAGCGCACCGACGTCGGAGCCGGCCTGCGGCTCCGTGAGCTGCATGGTGCCGGTCCATTCGCCGGACACCAGTTTTTCCAGGTAGATCTTTTTCAACGCGTCGCTGCCATGGGCATCGAGCGCCTCGATCGCCGACAGCGTCAGCAGCGGACAGAGGCCGAATGCGATGTTCGAAGCGCTCCAAATTTCGGTGCAGGCGGCGTTGATCGCGAGCGGCAGGCCTTGTCCGCTGAAAGCCTCCGGGCCGGATACCGCGTTCCAGCCGGCGGCGATCCAGCGCTGATAGGCGTCGGGCCAGCCCGGCGCGGTGGTCACGTTGCCGTCGGCGAGCTTGATGCCGTGCTCGTCACCGACCTGATTGAGCGGCGCCAGCCTGTCGGTGGCGAACTTCCCGGCTTCCTCCAGCACGGCGGCGGTAATGTCGCCGTCG
>DATAZZ010000037.1:0-2403 GCA_036271735.1 Rhizomicrobium sp. | reverse complement strand
CCGGATGTGTTGCCGATCGGGCTTGGCGCCCGCGACAGCCTGCGGCTCGAAGCCGGTCTTTGTCTCTATGGCCACGACATCGACAGCGAGACCACGCCGGTCGAGGGCGCGCTGGAATGGTCGGTGCAAAAGAGCCGCCGGATTGGCGGCGCGCGGGCCGGCGGTTTTGCCGGCGCCGACAAGGTTCTGGCGCAGTTCGAAACCGGCGCCTCGCGCCGCCGTGTGGGTTTGCGCCCCGAAGGCCGTGCGCCCGTGCGTGAAGGCGCAATGCTGTTTGCCGACACGACTTCGTCCGAGCCGATCGGCCGGGTGACCTCGGGCGGTTTTGGCCCGAGCCTCAATGCACCGGTGGCGATGGGCTATCTGCCGATATCGCACGCCAAGACCGGTTCATCCGTATTCGCCGAAGTTCGCGGCCAGCGGCTGCCGATGCAGGTCGCATCGATGCCGTTCGTTCCCAACACTTACAAACGCTAACGCCAGAGGATTTGTCATGACGACGCTGTTCACCGACGACCACGAATGGCTCTCCATCGAGGGCGACGTCGCCACCATCGGCGTCACGGATTATGCGCAGTCGCAACTCGGCGACGTCGTGTTCGTCGAACTGCCGAAGGTCGGCCGCAGCCTGAAGAAGGCGGAAGCCGCCGCCGTCGTCGAATCCGTCAAGGCCGCCTCCGACGTCTACGCGCCGATCACCGGCGAAGTCGTCGAAGTCAATGACGCGCTCACGGCCGAACCCGCTTTGGTCAATTCCGACGCCGGCGGCAAGGCGTGGTTTTTCAAGATGAAGATATCAAACAAAAGCGAACTCGACGGCCTGATGGATGCGGCCGCCTACGCCAAGCACACCGCCTGAGGAATCAGCATGACCGCGCACCGCAAGCCTGCCAACGACGATGCCGTGAACTTTGCACGGCGGCACATCGGCCCCTCGCCCCGCGATATCGCGTCGATGCTTGAGAGCGTCGGCGCCAGGAACCTGGAGGCGCTGATGGCGGAAACGCTGCCGTCCTCGATCCGGCAGCGGGCGCCGCTCGATCTAGGCTCAGCGTTGAGCGAGACCGAGGCGCTGGCGCATATGCGCGAACTCGCAGGCCAAAACGAGGTCTTCACCTCGATGATCGGTCAGGGCTATTCCGGAACGATCCTGCCCGCGGTGATTCAGCGCAATATCCTGGAAAATCCCGCCTGGTACACCGCTTATACGCCGTACCAGCCGGAGATCAGCCAGGGCCGGCTGGAAGCGCTGTTCAATTACCAGACCATGATCTGCGACCTCACCGGGCTCGACGTCGCCAACGCCTCGCTGCTGGACGAGGCCACCGCCGCCGCTGAAGCGATGGCGCTGGCAGAGCGCGCGGCGCAGTCCAAATCCAAATCGTTCATTGTCGATGCCGACGTGCATCCGCAGACCCTGGCGGTGCTGCGCACCCGCGCCGAGCCGCTCGGATGGAATCTGGTGATTGGCGATCCCCTCAGCGATCTCGTCACGGCCGAGGTATTCGGCGGCCTGCTGCAATACCCCGCTTCGTCGGGCGCAGTGCGCGATTTGCGCCCGGCGATTGCGGCACTGCATGCCAGGGGCGCGCTGGCGATCGTCGCGGCCGATTTGCTGGCGCTGACGCTCCTTGCATCGCCCGGCGAACTCGGCGCCGATATCGCGGTCGGATCGGCGCAACGTTTTGGGGTGCCGATGGGCTATGGCGGGCCGCATGCGGCCTATATGTCGGTGCGCGACGCGCTGAAGCGTTCGCTGCCCGGCCGCATCGTCGGGCTTTCGGTGGATTCGCGCGGCGAGCCGGCTTACCGGCTGGCGCTGCAGACCCGCGAGCAGCATATTCGCCGCGAGAAAGCCACCTCGAACATCTGCACCGCGCAGGTGCTGCTCGCGGTGATCGCTTCGATGTACGCGGTCTATCACGGGCCGGAAGGGCTGAGCGCCATTGCGCGCAACGTGCATCGCCGCGCCTCGGTGCTGGCGGCAGGTTTGCGCAAGCTCGGCCATGCGCCGGTCTCGGATGCCTTCTTCGACACCGTGACGGTGAACGCCGGCGCCACGCGCGACGAAATCGTTGCGCGGGCGCTCGCCGAGAAAATCAATCTGCGGATCGGCGACACCACGCTCGGCATGGCGCTCGACGAAACCACGACGGCCGATGACGTCGAGGCGGTCTGGCGTGCCTTCGGCGGCAAGCTTGCCTATGCGGATATCGAGGCCGGTGCGCGCGAGGCGCTGCCGCCTGAGCTGAAGCGCGCCAGCGCATTCCTGACCCATCCGGTGTTCCACGCGCATCGCTCCGAAACCGAGTTGTTGCGCTACATGCGGAAACTCAGTGACCGCGATCTCGCACTCGACCGCGCGATGATTCCGCTGGGCTCGTGCACCATGAAGCTCAACGC
>DATAZZ010000036.1:0-2741 GCA_036271735.1 Rhizomicrobium sp. | reverse complement strand
TTCACCGCGCGATGCCACGTTGATCGAGCGGATGGAAGCGGCTGGTGCCGTGCTGGTGGGCGCGCTCAACATGGGCGAATACGCCTACGATTTCACCGGTGAGAATGTTCATGACGGTCCCTCGCGCAATCCGCACGACACCACGCGGATGACCGGCGGCTCGTCGGGCGGCTCCGGCGGTGCGGTCGGTGGCAACCTTGTGCCGCTGGCGCTGGGATCGGACACCAATGGCTCGATCCGGGTGCCGTCGTCGTTCTGCGGCATCTTCGGGCTGAAGCCGACCTATGGGCGGCTATCGCGGGCGCGCTCGTTTCCATTCGTCGCCAGCTTCGACCACCTCGGTCCGTTCGCACGCAATGCGGGCGATCTCGCGCTGGCCTATGACGCGATGCAGGGACCGGATCCCGATGACGCCGCCTGCACCACCCGCTTGGTCGAACCGGTCGCGCCATTGCTGACACAGGATATCGGCGGTCTTCGCGTCGCGATCGCCGGCGGCTATTTCCAGAAAAACGTTTTCCCCGAGGCGGTCGAGGCCGTCGGCCGCGTCGCCAAGGCGCTGGGTGCGACACGCACGGTCGAAATTCCGCAAGCCGCCCGCGCCCGCGCCGCGGCCTATGTAATCTCCACGACGGAAGGCGCCTCGCTGCATCTCGATCGCCTGCGTCAGCGGCCCGATGATTTCGATCCGGCGGTGCGCGATCGGTTACTGGCCGGCGCGATGATTCCGGCGCCACTGGTCGATCGGGCGCAGAAATTCCGTCGCTGGTATCGCGCCCAAATGCTGGAGCTGTTCGAGACGGTCGACGTGATCCTGGCGCCGGCGACGCCCTGTGTCGCGCCGAAGCTCGGACAGGTGAATTTCGTGCTCGACGGCGTTGAACTGCCGGTGCGCGCCAATATCGGCATCCACACCCAGCCGATCTCCTTTATCGGACTGCCGGTGGTCGCAGTACCGGTTCCGCTGGAGCCGATGCCGATCGGCGTGCAGATCATTGCCGCGCCCTGGCGGGAGGATATCGCGTTGCGCGTGGCGTACGCGCTGGAGCGCATGGGCGTCGTGTCGGCGCCGCAGCCAAGAGGTCTATGAGATGGATATCGATCTGCCGGATGTGGTCGCCGAGGTCACCGCGCAATTTGCGCGGTACGAGAAGGCGCTTGTTTCAAACGATATCGCGGTTCTCGACGAGCTGTTTCGCGATGATTCCCGCACGCTGCGCTATGGCATCGGCGAAATCCTTTATGGTTATAGCGAGATCATGGCGTTTCGCGCGGCGCGCCCGTCGGTCGGCCTGATGCGCAGGACGGCGCGGACGGTGATCACGAGCTATGGCCGTGACACGGCCGTGGCCTCCACGCTGTTTTATCGCGAAACCGCGCCGGGCAAGGTGGGACGCCAGATGCAGACCTGGGTGCGCTTTGCCGAAGGCTGGAGGATTGTCGCCGCCCATGTCAGCATCATCGACGAGCCCAAATCTTAAATGAGTATCGGTCTTGAATGAGCATCGTTCTTGAATTGAGCACGGGTCAGAAGACATGAGCCTGGACGATCTTTCGAGCAGCGACCGCCCGCGGCCGGTGGAGTCGGCGGTTCAACGCGCCGACCGTACGGCGTCCAATCCTTACAAGATCACGCGCGCCGAGGAACTGCGGCTGCAGCTCGCGGATGAGATCGTCCGCGGCGCGCTGGCGCCGGGATCGCCGCTCGATGAAACCGATATCGCGCGCCGCTTCAGCGTGTCGCGCACGCCGGTGCGGGAAGCGCTGCGCCAGCTTGCGGCCAGCGGGCTGGTCGATGCCCGTGCGCATCGTGGGGCGGTGGTGGCGCGGCCCTCGATCGAGCGGATGACGGAGATGTTCGAGGCGATGGCCGAGCTGGAAGCGATCTGCGCCGGGCTTGCCGCCGAGCGGATGGCGCCCGCCGAGCGCCATGGGCTGGAGGCGATCCACGAGGAATTGCGCGTCTTGAGCTATGCCGGCAATCCCGAACGGTTTCACGAGGTCAACGAGCGCTTTCACAACGCGATCTATGCCGGGTCGCAGAACGGTTATATCGCCGAGATCACCTTGGCGACGCGGGTGCGGGTGCAGCCGTTTCGCCGTGCGCAATTCCGCAATCTTGGACGGCTGGCGAAGTCGCATGCCGAGCACGACCGCGTCGTGGTCGCAATCATGCGCGGCGACCACGTCGGCGCCGCCGCCGCGATGCGCGCGCATATCGAACTGGTGCGCGGTGAGTATGAGATCTACGCGGTGTCGGTGTAGTTCGATTCGATCAAATCAATTCAATAATGTTCGTCATTTCGGGATGCGCCTCGTGGCTCGCTCGCTTCGCTCGTGCCCCGGAATGACGGCGGTATTCAGGTCTCGATATCAGATCTAAACCGCCGCCTTCTCCGCCATGAACGCGCGCCAGCCGCCGAATGAGGAGATGTCGCGGGCGCCGGATATGTCGGCAGGCTCGACGATAAAGCCTTTGACGCCGCGGCCGTCGGCCAGACGCACGGTGCCGATTGAAAGCGGCGGCGGGATCGCGGCGACGAATTTTCCGAACGCGGCCGCCGACAGCGCCCACACCTCCACCGCGATCGACGCTCCCGTTCCGGCTTCGACTCGCAGCATGCCCGGCTTCGCCGGCGTGGTGTCGAGCGCGTAGAGCTTGTAATCCGGCGCCGTGGCGGTGGCTTCCAGCAGTCGTCCGTCGAGTTCCTTCAATTCGCCATTGAGCGCCATGCCCGACA
>DATAZZ010000035.1:0-1572 GCA_036271735.1 Rhizomicrobium sp. | reverse complement strand
TTGGCGTCGGTGGAAGGATCGAGCACATAGCCACACAGCGCCTGGCCGCAAGGCTCGATCCGCACGACTCCCTTGTGTCCTTCAGTCTCCCAGTCGCCAAGCGGACCGTCGGGCACCTCCTCCACCCTGTGCACGACCCTGGTGGAGACACGCGGTGCGGGCCGCGTCTGCGTGACGGGCGCCATTGGCAACGCGGTATCATCCGCGGACGGCGCGATCGCCGGCGATGGTGGTGCTGGCGGCGGCGGCACGGGCGGGGCGACGGCCGGCGCAGCAACTGCCGGCGACGCGGGCGGCGGTGATGGTACGGCAGCCGTCGTCATGGGCCGAACGGGCAGCGGCTGGATTTGCGGTTGCGGCTGCACCGAGGCGGGCGGCGCAACCGGCGCGGCGGGAGCAGCCGGCGCGGCTAGAGGCGCGCGCGCGACCGGTGGCGCTGGCGGCGGAGCTGGCGGTGGCGAGGTTACCGGAGCGGGCGGCGAAGCCGCAACCGGAGCACGCGGCGGTGTATCGCGCTTGTTGTCCTTGTAACGCTCATCGTGGTCGTCGCGGTCATAACGCTCATCGCGATCGTAATCGTCATAGCGGTCGCGCCGGGCGCGCCTCTCGTAAACGCCGGAGATCGATAACGAGACGCAGGAGGTCGATCTGCAATGCCGCGATGTTTCGATGTGAACGTGGCGCCCGCCAACTACAAACGAATAGGATTCGCCGGCATAGCAAGTCGAGCCAAGCAGCAGCAAAACCGCGGCAGCGCATAATCGCTTCATCTGAAATCTCTGTTGGGCATTGCTTCGAGACTTAGGTCATCGCGAACGTTCGCGCTGTGATGTGAGTCACGTCCGATCGAACCGGCCACAAGCGCGCGAGTTCTGCTGCCGACGTGTGAGGCCGGTCACGGAAGTGAATCGTCGGAAGGCTTAGGGTCGGCGCGAGTTCACACGCTCCCCCATCCATCAACGAGGTCACATGAAGAAACTCTACGTTCTCGCGGCGCTGCTGATGGCGAGCCCCGCAGCCCATGCCGGCAACTCGATCTCCTTCGATATCGAAGGACACCACATTCACGTCGCGGTGCCGCGGAATTGCAATTCGCTTTCCTGCCTGCAGATTTCCGGCGTCTCCGGTTCGAATTTTGGATTCAAGAAGAAGCATTTCGAGGACGACGACGACAATTACAGCGAAAAGGCGCCCGCGCAGAACACTGCCCCAGTTCCGGCCCCCGCTCCGGCGCCTGCGCCGCAGACGGTGGCAGCGCCGCAGCCGGCAGTTCCCGTTGTAAACCAGGTCGCGCCTGCTCCCGCGCCAGCGGCGACCGCGCCTTCAACCGCGCCCGCGTCCGTTGCCAACACGGTTGCGCCGGTGATTCAAGCCGTCGCGCCGGTCGTGGCAGCGGTTGCTCCGGCGGCGAACACCGCGCCAGTCGCACCCGCTCCTGCGATTGCCCCGGCGCCTGTTGCTCCCGCTCCCGTCGCCGCCGCACCCGTGTCAGATCCGAACAGCCCGCTCGGTGTCTGGGCCACGGAAGAGAACAAGGGCAACGTTCGCATCGAGTCGTGCGGCCCGAACCTC
>DATAZZ010000034.1:0-177111 GCA_036271735.1 Rhizomicrobium sp. | reverse complement strand
CGGACGCGCTGGCACGACCCTTCGTCGCGACGGCTAATAGGTTGTGGTTTTCACAGCGCATTTCCGCGGATTAGACCCTCGGGCGCTTCTATCTCTTGGCGACATTCGAGTGGAAAATTTTGAAAGACATTACGCCCGCGTCTTGGCGGCGGCGGCGAAGCGGTCGAACAGATAATGGCTGTCCATCGGGCCCGGCGACGCCTCGGGATGATACTGCACGCCGAACACTTTTTTTCCATCGACGCGGATGCCGCAATTGCTGCCGTCGAACAGCGAGATGTGGGTTTCCTTCACATGGCCGGGCAGGGTTTCGCGATCGACCGTGAAGCCGTGGTTCATCGACACGATCTCGACCTTGCCGGTCTCCAGATCCTTCACCGGATGGTTGGCGCCGTGATGGCCCTGGGCCATCTTGCGCGTCTCGCCGCCCAGCGCGAGGCCCAGCATCTGATGCCCCAGGCAGATGCCGAACACCGGCACATCCGAATCCACCAGCCCCTTGATGGTCGGGATGGCGTAAGTGCCCGTCGCCGCCGGATCGCCGGGGCCGTTGGACAAAAGCACACCGTCCGGCTTGTGCCGCATCACCTCGTCGAAGCTCGATTGCGCCGGCACCACCGTGATGTCGGCGCCCAGCCCGGCCAGGATGCGCAGCATGTTCCGCTTCACCCCGAAATCCACGACGGTGGCGCGCCAGCTCGGCGCCGGCAGGTCGTCATAGCCCTTGCCCCAGGCCCACGGCATCTCCCGCCATTTATAGGTCTGGCGCGAAGAGACATCCTTGGCGAGGTCGAGACCGACCAGCCCCGGAAAGCTCTTCGCCGCCGCCAGGCCATCGCCGCCGCGCGTGATCGCGCCATGCGGCATGCCGTGCTCGCGGATGCGGTTGGTCAGCGCGCGGGTGTCGATGCCGGCGAGGCCGGGAATGTTGTTCTTCTTCAGCCACGCATCCAGCGCGGAGAGCGCGCGATAGTTCGACGGGTGTTCCGCGTCGGCGCGCACGATCACGCCGCGCACCACCGGATTCAGCGACTCGATGTCCTCGAGGTTGGTGCCCACGATGCCGATATGCGGGAAGGTGAAGCACACGATCTGCCCGGCATAGGACGGATCGGTGAGGATCTCCTCATAGCCGGTCATGGCGGTGTTGAAGCAGACCTCGCCGATGCCGTCCGTGCCGGCGCCGAAGGCCTGCCCCTCGAAAACGGTTCCGTCGCTCAGCACCAGCCGTCCGCGCGTAAATTCGCCCGCTGGCCGAGGGGCACGCGCGGAGGAAGCGTCTGGCATCGATCTGTCCCGAGGATTTGGCGGAAAATAGGGATGAGGGAGATGCGGGTCAAGCTTTTGCGACAGCTATTTTCATCAGGAGTTTCAATCGGTTGGCAAAGTGCCGCGATTTGACTAGAGTGGCGCTTTCCATCCTCGGGACATTTCACATGGGCTTGCGCGAGCAGATCAACGATTCGCTGAAAGAGGCGATGAAGGCGCGCGACCAGAAGCGCGTGAACACGCTGCGCCTGATGAACGCCAAGCTGAAGGACAGCGACATCGCCGCCCGCACCGAATCCAGCCGCGATCTTCTGGGCGACGACGAGATCCTTTCGATGCTCGCCAAGATGATCAAGCAGCGCGAGGATTCGATCACCGCCTATGAGGCCGGCAACCGCCCGGAACTCGCCGCCGCCGAGCAGGGCGAGATCGCCGTGATCCGCGAATTCATGCCCCGGCAGATGTCGCTCGATGAGGCCAAGGTTGCGATCGCCGCCGTCATCGCCGAAACCGGCGCCGCATCGGTGAAGGACATGGGCAAGGTGATGAGCGCCCTCAAGGAGCGCTACGCCGGCCAGATGGACTTCGGCAAAGCCGGCGCGGTGGTGAAACAAACGCTGGGCGGGAAATAGCCGCGTGTTCCTCCCCCGCGCAGCGGTGGAGGGGGCGGCAGCCCCGCGAAGATGGCAGCATGAAACGCACCAGCCTTCTCTTGGCGCTCGCGCTATACGGACTTTCCGTACCTGCTTCTGCCTACACCGAAGTATGCACGCGTCCCGCGACCGGGATTTCCGTGAACACGCAGATCGATGTGCGGGGAAAGGAGTTCGACCGTTTCGTCGCGGCATTGCACGCGTTTGCAAAAACCAAGAAATATTATTGGGAATCTTATGATGCTCCGTCCGGAAGGCTGAAAGTCCTCCTGCTGTCGCAAGACGACTCACCCGAAGGCATCATGATTTCCAATCTGGACGACAAGGACTTGATCGACGCCAATATGGCGGAATGTCGGAACGACGAAGAGACGCCTTGGCTGCCTTATTGGCGGCAATTCATGCAATTCGTTCGGGAGTTTGAAGCCAGCCGGCCCCAATAAACCGGCCTCGATTTCCTCTTTGGCGGGCGGAATCGTTGCGCTTCGGCATGTTCCCGATCACCCACAGGAGCGGCATCTCCGTGCCAGCAAACCCGCGTGGGATGGTGCTACAACAGCACCATGCGCTACGGCCCCCACCTCCTCGACGAAATCCTCCGCCGGACCGACATCGTCCAGCTCGTCGGGCGGCGCGTGAAGCTCACCCGCAAGGGCCGCGTGATGTGGGGCTGCTGCCCGTTCCACGCCGAGAAATCCCCCAGCTTCAAGGTCGAGAACGAGCGCCGCACCTACAAATGCTTCGGCTGCGGCAAGGGCGGCGATGCGTTCAAATGGCTGATGGAGACCGAAGGCCTGTCGTTTCCCGAAAGCGTCGAGCGCCTCGCCGGCGAAGCCGGCGTCGAGCTCCCCAAATGGACGCCGGAGGAAGAAGCCCGCGAAGAGAAGAAGAAATCTCTCTACGATATCGTCGAGGCCGCCTGCGCCTTCTTCGAGGACCAGCTGCGCGCCCCCGCCGGCGCCGAGGCGCGCGAGTATCTCAAATCACGCGGCCTCAACGGTGATGTCGCGACGAAATTCCGCTTGGGTTACGCGCCCAACGGCAACGCCACGCTGATCGAGCATCTGAAGACCAGGAACATCACCGTCGACGACATGGTCGCCGCCGGCGTCGTGCGCCCGGCGCAAGACGGCCGCACGCCGCGCGATTTCTTCTACGACCGCCTGATGTTCCCGATCTCCGATCCGCGCGGCCGCGTCATCGCGTTCGGCGGCCGCGGCCTCAGCCCGGACGCCAAGCCCAAATACATCAACACCGCCGAGAGCACGCTCTATTCCAAGGGCCAGCTGCTCTACAATTTCGCCACCGCGCGCCCCGCCGCGATCAAGGCGCAGACCATCATCGTCGCCGAAGGCTATATGGACGTCATCGCGCTGGTGCGCGGCGGCTTCGATTACGCCGTGGCGCCGCTCGGCACCGCGCTAACCGAGGACCAATTGCAATTGCTGTGGCGCACCGCGCCCGAGCCGATCCTGTCCTTCGACGGCGACGAGGCCGGCCTGCGCGCCGCGCACCGCGCCGCGCGCCTCGCGCTGCCGATGCTGCAGGCCGGCATGTCGCTGCGCTTCGCCTTCCTCCCCACCGGCGAGGATCCGGACTCCTTCCTGCGCGCCAACGGCCCCGCCGCGATGAAGAAGGTGCTCGACGCCGCTTTGCCGCTGTCCCAGGTGCTGTGGCGGGTCGAGACCGAGGGCAAGGATTTCTCCACCCCCGAGCGCCGCGCCGGCCTCGAGCGCTCCCTGCGCGAGATCGTCAGCGCCATCGGCGACACCACCATCGCCGATTACTACCGCCGCGACTTCGACCAGAAGGTGTTCGACACCTTCAAGCGCCGCGCCCCGTCGCCCAAGCGCGACTGGCAGCCCGGCAAGCGCTTCGACAAATCCATCGGCGGCAGCGGGATCGGCGGCGGTGGCCGAAATTTCGAGCGCGGCCGTCCCGCCATCGGCTCCGACCAGGGCGTCGGCGCCGCGGTCCGCGCCAGTCTGCTGGTGGTGTCCGGCCGGGCCGGCGCCCGCAAGATGCACGAATTGGAACTCGCCCGCCTGCTGCTGGCCGAGCCCGACCTCGCCGCCCGCCATGGCGAGGTCCTTGCCGAGGTCGTGTTCTCCGACCCGCAACTTGACAGGCTGCGCCACCAGCTTCTAAACCTCGCCGCCTCCGGCTCCAGCCTTGAAAAACAGGGGTTTGAGAACCATCTGATCCGTCTGGGAATGGACGAACTTGTCGCGCGCCTGAAGGGTGCGGCAGGCGGCTCGGACCCGGCGGACGCCGCCGAGGATGCCGACACCCTCTTTCTCAAAGCCGCCGGCACGCTTCTCGAACAGGCAAGCCGGAGCCCGGAAACAGCGCGAGAGCGTTTCCGTACAGAAGACGAAACGATGTGAGCCCGGAAGGCGGGCTGCTTTCGGATCGGAAAAGACAGTCTCTCGCCGCCTGGGACCATTGGGCCCTTGGCAAAAAGCGGACTCACTCGCCTCTATATAGGGGCCCTTTTTCGACGGAATGCGCACGTGCCGACCAAGACAGCGACCAAAAAGCAGGCAAAACCAGTGAAAAAACACGCTCCGGCCAAGCCGGCGCCCGTCAAGAAGCCTTCCGCCGCGGCCAAACCGGCCGCGAAGCCTGTCGCCAAGCCGGCCGCGAAAGCTGCCGCTAAGGCAGCTCCGGCTGCCAAGTCCAAAGCCGATTCCAAGCCCGATCCCAAGCTGGCCGCCAAGGGTGCCGCCGCCCTCAAGCCCGGCCAGAAAGCTCCCGTGCTCCAGCCCGCCGCCAAGGCCAATGCCAAGCTGCCCCTCAAGGCCTCCGCCAAGGGCAAGCCCGGCGAAGAGACCCCCGGCGACGCGGACTCGCCGCTCCTGGACATGTCGGACGCCCAGGTCCGCAAGATGATCGCCAAGGCCAAGACCCGCGGCTACGTCACCTATGACGAGCTCAACAAGGTCCTGCCCTCCGACAAGGTCTCGTCCGAGCAGATCGAAGACACGATGTCCCTCCTCAACGAGATGGGCATCAACGTCATCGAGAGCGAAGAGCAGGAAGAGGGCGGCGACGAGAACCTCCCCGCCGTCGCCGAAGGCTCCAAGGAAGTCGTCGCCAAGACCGGCACCGGCGCCGAGCAATATGACCGCACCGACGATCCGGTGCGCATGTATCTGCGCGAGATGGGCAGCGTCGAGCTGCTCAGCCGCGAAGGCGAAATCGCCATTGCGAAACGCATCGAGGCCGGCCGCGAGCTGATGATCGGCGCGCTGTGCGAATCCCCGCTGACCTTCGAGGCGCTCACCGTGTGGCGCGACGAGCTCAACGAGGGCAAGGTCCTGCTGCGCGACATCATCGATCTCGAAGCGATGTACGCCGTCGGCCCCGAAGGCCAGGCGGCAGCCGCAGCGCAGGCCGCTTCCAGCGCCGCGCATCTCGCCCAGATCAACGGCACCGCGCCGCCGCCGGCCCCGCCCAAGCCGCCCGCGCCGCCGAAGGCCGCGCCGGTGCCGCGCACGCCCGTGCTGAACGAGAACGGCGAAATCGACCCGGCCGCCGAAGCCGCCGCCGCCCAGGAACAGGCCGACGCCGACGATTTCGACGACGAAGGCAATCTGCCGCTCAGCGCGATGGAAGCCTCGCTCAAGCCGCAGGTGCTCGAAGCGCTCGACGCCATCGCGAACCTCTACAAGAAGCTCGGCCGTCTCCAGGATGCCAGCGTCGAAGCCGCGCTCGCCAGCGACGAGCTGTCGACGGGGCAGGAGCGCCGCTTCAAGAAACTGCGCAACGAGACGATGGATCTCGTCAAGGGCCTCAAGCTCAACAACAACCGCATCGAAGCCCTCGTGGATCAGATGTACGGCATCAACCGCCGTCTCGTGTCGCTCGAAGGCCGCCTGCTGCGTCTCGCCGAGGCGCACGGCGTCGCGCGCGAGGATTTCCTCAAGGAGCATTTCGGCAACGAGCTCGACCCGCATTGGGCGCGCCGCGTCGGCCGCCTCTCCCGCATGGGCTGGAAGGATTTCGTCCAGGACGAGCGCGACAAGATCAACGCCCTGCGCGACGACATGCAGGCGCTGGCGACCGAGACGCGCCAGTCGGTCAGCGAATTCCGCCGCAACGTCCAGACGGTGCAGAAGGGCGAGCGCGAAAGCGGCGTCGCCAAGAAGGAGATGATCGAGGCCAACCTGCGCCTCGTGATCTCCATCGCCAAGAAATACACCAACCGCGGCCTGCAGTTCCTGGACCTGATCCAGGAAGGCAATATCGGCCTGATGAAGGCGGTCGATAAGTTCGAATACCGCCGCGGCTACAAGTTCAGCACTTATGCGACATGGTGGATTCGCCAGGCGATCACCCGCTCGATCGCCGACCAGGCCCGCACGATCCGTATTCCCGTGCACATGATCGAGACGATCAACAAGCTGGTGCGCACCAGCCGCCAGATGCTCCACGAGATCGGCCGCGAACCGACGCCCGAAGAGCTGGCCGAGCGTCTCGCGATGCCGCTGGAGAAGGTCCGCAAAGTCCTCAAGATCGCCAAGGAGCCGATCAGCCTCGAAACGCCGATCGGCGACGAGGAAGACAGCCATCTTGGCGACTTCATCGAAGACAAAAACGCGATCCTCCCCATCGACGCCGCGATCCAGGCGAACCTGCGCGAAACCACCACCCGCGTCCTCGCCACGCTCACGCCGCGCGAAGAACGAGTCCTCCGCATGCGCTTCGGCATCGGCATGAACACCGACCACACGCTGGAAGAAGTCGGCCAGCAGTTCTCGGTCACGCGCGAACGTATCCGGCAGATTGAGGCCAAGGCGCTGCGGAAGCTGAAACACCCGAGCCGCAGCCGCAAACTCCGCAGCTTCCTGGACAACTAGCCCTTTCTAACCTCTCCCGCTCGCGGGAGAGGTCGAAATTCGCAAAGCGAATTTCGGGTGAGGGGACGTCTGCCGAAGCGTATCGCAGATGGATGGTGGAGAGGCGGACGCCCGCATCTACGGCGAGTTCAACTTCCGTACTATCAAAACCATCTCCTGTTCCAACGAACCGCGACTTTCTCCAAAATGAGCTTCGCGATGGTGATTGGGGCAGAGCGCTATAACGTTATCCATTCTATCGCTACCGTCATGTGCTAGCGCAATAATGTGGTGCGCTTCGAGATAGTAGCCGTCGTTGCCAGTACGAAAGCCCAAATGTCCGCAGTACTCGCACCTACCCTTCGCACGATCAATCACGGCGCTCCTGACTTTTGAATCCCGAGCATATCGAAACGTGACGGACGCAAATTTTTCCGGACTATCAGTGCCGATATCGTTGATCGCATCCTCGACTTCGTCCGGCAACAATTGAGGCTTTGCTGCGCCGGAAATTCCTGCAATTCGGCGATAAATCTCCGCATCTGGAATGCGTTCGCGCACGTATTTCCATGCTTCTCTATTACTCATTCCATCGAACGATTTGAGTGCACCTGATATTGCGCGGTAGTCGTCCTTATTGAATTTGCGGGACTGAGACGTCGCAATAATCTCGTCGCGGTACGTCCGATCGCCGGTACGATTTGCCCAAGCGCGCTTGTTAATTTTACCAGACGCTTCAGTTACGGTTATGAGAGCGAGAAGCGGTATGCCGGCATATGCGGCGGCTGCGTCTAACAAGTCGCAAACTTGCGCCACCATGCGGGCGTTATCTCGCTTACGACCAAGCTTTTCCGCAGCGTCGCCGTACGAAAAGGTTTTGTCTTCAATTGATGCAGCAACAATCATGGGGAGAAGCCGAGCTGCTACCGAATTCTGAATTTTTGACATAGATATTCTCGCGAGGCATCTATCCTTCGCTGCAAGACTATCAAAACGTTCCACTTTGGGATAATACGGCAAATGATGTTGGAGAGATGTTGTTATGACCAGGCTCCTCGACAAAGCCGTCGCCACCGTCGCCAAGCTGCCTTCCGACAGCCAGGACGAGATCGCGCGCGCCATGCTGGCGCTTGCGGATGATGCGGAGCCGGAGCAGATCGATCCCGCGCACTTGCCTGCCGTCCTCGAAGGTCTCGCGCAAGCCAAGGCCGGCCAGTACGCCTCCGTGGCCGAGGTCGAGGCTGCGTTTCGCCGCTTCGACTCGTGAAGCTTCGCTTCACGCCGCGCGCGACCAGCGACCTCACCGAAATTGCCGATTTCATTCGTGCCGAGAGTCCGCAAGGCGCGCGCCGCGTGCGCGATGCCATTCTCGATTCGCTGCAAGTCGCCGCCGCCTTCCCGCGCATCGGCCGGCGGCAATCGGTCGAAAGCATCCGCAAGCTTGTGACGCGCCGCTACGGCTACATCGTCTACTACATGATCGATGATGCGCTGGACGAGTTTGTCGTCATCACCATCCAGCATCCCGCGCGCGACCGGCCGATGGGCGACAAATAGAACTGTTGCTGCCCCGTTGAATCCCGCCCCCATCCACCCCACATCTCTCTCCGCAACACCGCCGAGGCCTCACCCATGAAGCGCACCATCGCCGCGTTGGTCTTCATTGCCGCCGCCACGACGTTCGTCTCCGACGAGGCTGAGGCCAGAGGCTGCATCAAAGGCGCCGTCGTCGGGGCCATTGCCGGCCACTATGCGCATCACCACGCGGTGCTCGGCGCGATCGGTGGCTGCATCGTGGGGCGGCATCTCGCCAATCAGCACGACCGCGAGGCCCGCGCCGCGCACGACCACGCGGCGCATCACTAAGCCGTCCGGCCGGCTCAGCGGGGGAGGGCTCCACCGCGAATCCGTCAAACAATGATCAAGATCGGGTGGCCCAGCGCCGCGCCGGCCCAGCGCTGGTAGCCTTATCCCGCGAGCTTCTTCGCCAGCCGCAGATCGGCGACGAACTTCTCATACTCCGCCGCCTTGGCCTCCGCGTCCGGAATGCGCAGCAGATAGCTCGGATGCACCGTGATCAGCCCGCGCACCCCCATCAGCTCGGTCTCGCGCCCGCGCATCTTCGTCACCGCGACAGCGCGCCCGCTCAGCGCCTGCGCCGCCGTCGCGCCCAGTGCGATCACGAAGCGCGGCCGCAGCGACACCAACTCCCGCTCCAGCCACCATTTGCACGCGTGGATCTCGCCGGCATTCGGCTTGGCATGGATGCGCCGCTTGCCGCGCGGCTCGAATTTGAAATGCTTTACCGCATTGGTGACATAGGTCTTGCCGCGCTCGATCCCGGCGTCGTCCAGCGCGCGATCCAGCAACTGCCCCGCCGGCCCGACAAACGGCTTGCCCGCGAGGTCTTCCTGGTCGCCCGGCTGCTCGCCCACGAGCACGATCCGCGCATCCGCCGGCCCCTCGCCAAACACCGTCTGCGTCGCGTGACGATAGAGGTCGCAGCGCGTGCACCCCGCCGCCTCGCGCCGCAGCGTGCTCAGCGATTCCTTTGGAACCGCTTCCGAGAACAGGTCGGGTTCATGCGTCGCGTGCCTGGCCATCTTCAGCAAACGCGCCAGCACCGTTTTGGTGCGGCACCAGCCAGCCGCGATAGCCCACGATCAGGCCGGTCCAAGGAAACCCGATTTCGACATGGAAGCAAAACCGTCCCGCCGCATCGACGCGCTCGAACGTCTCGCCCACCGGCGCAAGGAACGCGGGCAGCTTCACGCCGAACGCCGACCACTGCCGCACCACCAGCCGCAGCTTCCCGTCACCCGTCACCAGCGCCAGCCCAAAGCTCAGCGCCCCGAACCGCTCGCACAACAGCCCGTCCCAACGTCCGCGCCCGGCATATTGCACGCTCGAAAACGCCGCCCCCGCGAAGCGCCGCGTCCAGGTCTCGCGCCCAGCCTTCGCATCGAACGTGACCTCGACCGGCACATCCGTCCCCGCCTTGGGAAAGCCCATGACCGCCGCAGCGATCCGCGCCAACACGCCACGCCCAAGCTCCACCACCGCAAGCCCGCGCGCCGCCGCCACGCCGTCATGCATCGCGCGGATCGCATCCGGCAATGCGTCCCATGCCTCGGCGAGCACTCTGCGATAGAGCGGCAAGCCCTCCGGCATCTTCGTATGCATCGCCGTGCGGATCGCCCGCCGCGCAAACAGCGGCGCAAAATCTTCGAGGCTCACCTCATCCAGCGCCGCCCGCGCCCCCGCCGCCGGCGCCGCGCCGTCCAGCACCTTGGCCACGATCGCCACCGCCGCCATCACCGGCACGAACGGCCCGTCATCGCCCTCCGCGACCAAGTGCCAGGCCCGCGCGATCGCGGCACCGCCCGCATCGATGCCGCGCGCCGCCACCACCATCCCGCCGCGATGCGCGCCCCAGCGCAGACGCGTCGACACCAAATGCATCAGCGGCGCGAGCGGCGTCAGCGACCGCAGCAAGCCCAACCGCACAAGCCAAGCCGCCGCGCTCAGCCCCCAATGCGCGATCGCCGGCAATGTCCCGACCCCGGCCCAGATCTCGCGCAAGCCCGGCCACAATTTCGGCGCCAGCCGCAGATCCGGCACATCCGCCAGCGTGAAGCGCCGGCGCTTCAGCGGCAGCATCCCCGGCGCGCCCACCGTCAACCGCCGCGCGTCGATCAATCCCGCGCCCATCGCCGCCGCGCCGTCGCGTATAATCGCCACCGGCTTGCCCGCATAGCTCGCGATCGCCCCGATCACGCTGCGTCCCAGGTCGACATAAGGCGACGGCGCAATCCCCATCTCGATGCGCTCGACCTGTCGCCACCCACGCGTCAGCGCCCGCAGCACCGCAGTGCTCAACGCCGGAAAGGTGCTGGCGCCCGACAGCACGAACACGCCGCGCGCCTTCGCCGCCGCATCGAACGCCGCGATGCCTTCGACGAAATCCGATCCATCGGCCAGGTCGATATAGGAAATCCCCAGCGCCAGGCACGCCGTCGCAACACGATAAGGCGCGTCGCCATAAACCTGGAACGGCCCGCTGGCATCGATCACGACATCCGGCGCCACGCGCGCCAGTACGCCTTCGACATCGCCATCGCGGTCCAGCGCCACGCCGCGCATCGCGCTGTTTGCACAGAACGCGTCCGCCGCGCCGCGCGACCGCCCCGCCACCACGACCGCGACGCGCTTATCCTCCGCCAAGAGCCGCGCCAGCCGCCCGCCGAACGTGCCGTAGCCCCCGACAATCAGGACCGTCGTCATGCCAGGAACCGGTCACGGTCCTGCGGCCGCGGCGCATAACACACATCGCTGCGCCCGAAGATGCGATAGCGGTTGCGCGCCACGATGTCGTACAGCCCCTCGCGCCAGCGCCCCGGAATAAGGCGCGCCGCCACCGCCAGCGACCAAGGAAAGCCCAGCCCCTGCGCCATGCGGATCGACCCGTCCGCCTTGAAATAGGCGCGGCCATCCTTGATCAGGATATTGGTCTCGTATTTTTCCGGATCGAGCCCGTAATGCCCATACAGCGCGCGCCCCAGCGCCGACTGCGCCGGCAGCAGGCGATAGCGGTGCCGCCAATCGACGCGCAGCACGAACCGCGCCCACGCCGAGCAGAACACGCACTGCCCGTCGAAAATGATCACCGGCTTGTCGTCGGCGAAGGCCGGCACGCTGGGATCGGAGCGGTAGCTATAGGCCTCGCGCATGCGCCAAGCCTATCACACCCCATCCTTGCCGCGGCGTTTACAGCCCCGGCCAGATCCCGCGCATCACCATCCCGATGCCGACCAGCGACGCGGTCCACAACAGCGTGCGCAGGAACGGAATGCCCAAGGCATAGACCGGCAGGTAGGCGACGCGCGCCCAGAAATAGACCTGCGCTCCGAGCGCTATCGACGGCGTGTGCCTGCCCAGCGACTGCGCCATCAGCACAGCGGCGGCGAAGAACACGAAGGTCTCGAGAAAATTCTTGAACGCGCGCTCGAACCGGCCGCCAAAGGTCCCGAGCGGCGGCGCCGGCACATCGCGCGCGCCCACGCCCCACGGAAAGCCGCGCGTCAGCACGCTGAACACCGTGGCGAGCAGCAACTGGGCGATGCCCAGATAGATGCTGAGCCACAACATCTGCACTTCCACCGAACCGAATGCTGCTGCGTTCATGCCGCCCTCCCGTGCGTCTGCTTGGGTTCGGATGCTACGCCCGGACCACAACCCACGCCACGCCGCAAAGGACATCTTGGGTACTGTCCGGTTTTCGGGTCGAACTAGGACATCCAGCCATGGAAACTAGGACACTCGCCGAATTTGACGGCAACCCATCAAATCGATTCTGTCTTCAGGCCGGGTCACTGATTCGGTGGAACACATGAGCGCGCTCGTTCTGATAAGGCTTCTTAGGCCGGTGCTACCTGGCCGTCGTCTCCAAAAGTACCTGACAGATTGCGCTGCTTACGAAGTCCTAGACCGTGGGTTTTCCCCGTGGCTCCCTCCGCTGCGTAAGCGGCACGTGCTGGGACTTGCTGCGCGGCCGTTCGTCGCCCGCGCTTCCGAGAAACTCGTTCATTTTGTCGGTGAGACGATCCATTGAATGTTTGCTGACGACCCGTCCCCCAATGGGGATGAGCCACCAGTTTGAGAACGCCGACATGGCGATTTTAGTTTTGGCGGCGAGTATCTCAGGCAGCGTACCGGGCGGAATGAATATCGAAACCGTCGTCTCCGTGTGCATGCACGCCGTACTGCCAGCAGGCAGTTTCGCCACGAGCGCGGCGATCTCGTCGCGCAAGTGTTCGATTCCGTAGGGCAGCGAAATATGAAGAAGCATAGCTTTCATGCGAATCACTCCTGTGAGCAGGAATCGTCGGCAAACGCCTGCTTCGAAAGCAAGTGTTCCCGATCCGTGCTCGACGGTTGGCGTTGATAGGATTGTGAACAGACAGCGCGCCGCGACTCGGCTGTTTTGGCCGTGACGAAAGCGAATCGCGCAAAAGGGGTCTTTTCAGACGGAATCTTGGCGCGTCCGGAATTTGAATTTGAACGCGCCAAGAGTCAATGCGTCACCACTTATCACCATCGAATACGGTGAAGCGGCCAACCTCCCAGCCTTTTGGCTCATCGGTCATGACGCCATGCAAAGCACTATGCCGTAAACGGCTCGCCGGAAGCATCGCGCCGGTACTCGCCGGGGCAGGTAGTAAAGGTAATGAAAAACGTAGCGCGGCGATCCGGTGGAAATGACCATTACCTTGGACGGCACGACAACCTAGTATTTCTTGAGTGCGTTGCGTTCTAGCGGAGGTGAGTTGAACGGCATCTAGCGAGGGCGGCAGCATGTCGGTAGCGAAGCATCAGAACAGCAATGCGCCAACGGCGACAAGACCGTGTCCCGTCTGCGGCGAGGACATAAAGCGTGTCGCCCTCTATTGCGTCCATTGCGGCAGTTACCTTGATTGGCGACGCGTATTCAATTTCAGCCCAATTCAGGTATCGTTGCTCATCGCTCTAATATCTGTCATCGGAGCATATCTTCCTAAGATCGCTGACTTGTTCACAGCCAACAATTCTCAATTTATCATTTCCTTCCAAGATGCCGACGCAAGCACGCTTTCGTTCTTGGTTTCCAATATCGGGGTTCGGCCTGGCTCGTTTCTAGGTGTTGGGTCGTTAGCAATTGCAGGCAACGAGAGTGGCAAAATTCGCTACTACAGAATCAAATCTACTGGAGAAAATCGGACTAACGTTATTCCTTCGGGAACCAGCGAATTGTTCAGCTATTGGCTACCGAATGGACGCCCCGAACGGCCGAATGAGCGTATTTCGTGCTCTGCTACTTTCATGGGGACGGATTTCACAGGTACTCGCAGATTCGTGACGGCTCCATTTTCGTGCACTGAATTGGACACGATGTGGAAACAATCTAGGACACCCCTTAGAACGAACTAGGACACTGAGGGGCGAATTAGGACAGCACCACATCTTGAAGCCGTCTCACGCGATCGCCACGTCCTCAATGCGAAAACGCCGTTTGGCAGGACGGGCCAAGCCGTTTCGCGAAGTCGAAAACAGTACGATGTGGCCGGGGCTCAGCCGCCAACAACATCTGGTAGTGTTTTCACCGTCACCAAACGGCCATGATAGGCCCCGACGCTTCGCGCACCACCAATGGGGATAATCATGATTCGCACATCGCTTCTCGCGCTCGGCCTGGTTTTGGCCGCCGCTTCGCCGGCCGCCGCCGCCGAACTGGTTGGCAGCTACAACGCTTGGCTCGGCCGCGCCGACCACTACAATTCCAACGGCGAGCGCCTGACCTCCGCCGCCGCGATCATCCGCCAGGACCGCGCCAACTATCACAAATTCGGCATCCGCGATCGCAATGACGAGAGCGACGATTACTTCGCCAGCGCCGACAACCGCGCCACGCTGGAGCGCATGCTGAACGACGGCAATTCCGATTCCGGCGTGCTCAACCGCATCGTCAACAGCAACGTGATGATCCATGTCGACATCTACCGCAGCCACCATCACGGCGATTATGTCGTGGTCACGCTCGGCGATTCGGACGGCAATGGCGGCGGTTACTGAAGAAGCTCCGGCCGATACTCGAAGTGCATCGTGTCGTAGTGAGACCAGCGGCCCCCCCAGATGAAGCCGTGGCGCTCGAACACGCGCGCGATCTCGATCGGGATGCGGTTGTGCCAGCCCTTGCCGGACCAGCGCCAGTAATCCGATGCGGCGCTGTTGATGTCGATGGCGGCGCCCCAGGCATGCACCGAGCGTGAGGTCGAGCCCGCGATCTTGCGGCAGTTATACGTGCCCGAGTTCGGCACGAGATATTTGAGGAAGCGCTCCGGCAGCTGGTCGAGCTCGGCGACCACTGCCTCCAGCGCCTTGTCGACGCCGTTCGCGGTCGTGATCGAGACATGCCCGCCGCCATGTTTTGGCAGCCACGCGATCGAGCGCATCTTGGGCTCGACCTCGCCGCGTTCGCAATCGCCATACATCGCGTTGAACAGGGGCTCGAACCGCACCCGCCCGGGATCGAAATTCTCTGCCGGCGCCGTCGCATCGGCGCCCACCGGATAGGCGGCATAGAACATGTCGTCGACATCGGCATGCTCGACCAATTGGTCGAAGCTCTTGTCGGTCCGCCCGTCGGAGATCGCGAATCTCCGCCCATCTTTCAGCACCAGCCATTTGTCGTCATGGCTGGCGAGGAAATCGGGGTAGCTGCGCACGAGCTTGTCGAGCTTGGCGTTCAGATCCGGCGGCGGCGCGCCATAACTCCCCGCTTGCGCCGCACCGCATGTCAGCGCAAGCGCCAAACCCCAAATCGAGAACTTGCTCATCGATCCCACCGCCGAAGCCTCGGCGGCATTCAACGCCAAGCCGCTCAGCGCGGCAAATAATCGTTGGGCTCGGCCAGTTCGAACCCCGGCATCTCGCGGACGCATTGGCGCAGCAGGAAGGCGTGCCCCGAGCCGTAGAACACCACGATCCGGTCGCCCGGCTTGGCCAGCTGCACGATATTGGCGCAGATCAGGAAATTCCTCCGGTACCACGCCGTCAACAAATCCGCGCCCGGCTGCGCCGTCCCGCCGCCGACATGCAGCATGGTGCGATAGAACGCGTTGTCGCTCTCCAGCCGCGCCGGATCGTTGAGGAAGCGCAGCGTCGCCGCCACCGTGCCGGTCTTCAGCAGATCGTCCTGCCTGCGCACCATCGCAGCGATGTCTGCGTTCGCGCCGTCCAGCCAGGCATGCTGGCCATGCGCCGTCGCATAAGCCTCGACCGCGTCATAGGGAAAATCGCCATCGACATCGATGCCGTAGAACTTGTCGAGCCCCGCCGTCGCCGCCAGCCGGAAACCGAGTTGCACCACTTCATTGTGCGACGGCGCCAGTTTCCCGGCGCGGTACTCGGCATAGCGCTGCGCCGCGACATCCGCCGGCCATTCCGCCGCCACCGCGGTCGGCTTGAAGCGCGCTAGGGCGTCCGTCACCGCCGCGATCTGCGCCTGCCGCACCGGCGACAGCATGTCGTCGACCGAGACATTGTGCAGGTCGCGCCCCGGATTGCTCATATGGAACCCGCCGACGATCATCACCCGCACCGGCGGCGCATCGGCGGCAACCGCAGGCGACGCAATCAGGACAAGCCCCAGCAATCCGGCCGCCACGCGCATGGTCATCCTCCCGTAATCTTGCCAACCGCCCCACGGCACATTCCCTAGAGCGGCAAAATGCCCGTTTCGCGCCTCCGCCATGCCCGGCAAAGATGCCTTCACCCTAGCGGTTAAGCGTCTCGTAAAAACCTTGTGCGAGACTTGGCCGAACCGCCGCCATAGCCATATAGAGCCGCATGACCCTCGTTGAGAAAGCCGAACGAATCTATTCGAAATTCGAGCATCGTGCCGATGCGACGATCCATGTCCTTGGCATCCTGTTCGCGATCAACGCCAGCCTGTGGCTGCTGTGGCGCGTCACCGGCATGCCCGCCGCCGCCAGCGTCTTCGTCTACTGCGCCGGCCTGCTCGCGATGATCTGCTGCTCCGCCGCCTACAACCTCACCCCGCAGGGCGTGCCGAAGCAGATCCTGCGCCGTTTCGATCACGCCGCGATCTTCATCATGATCGCCGCCACCTACACGCCCTTCGCCGTCAACCGCCTCGGCGCGCCCTATGGCAGCATCATCCTGACCGCGATCTGGCTCGCCGCCAGCTTCGGCGTCGTGATGAAGGTCCTGTTCCCGCGCCGCTTCGAGGTGCTCAGCCTCGCGCTTTATCTCGGCATGGGCTGGATGATCGTCACCGTGCTCAAGCCGCTGCACGCCGCGATGGGCACCACCGATTTCTGGCTGCTGGTCGCCGGCGGTCTTGTCTATTCCGCCGGCGTCGCGTTCTACGTGATCGAGCGCATCCCCTATCACAAGGCGATCTGGCATGCCTTCGTGCTGGTCGCCGCGGTGCTGCATTTCTCGGCCATCGCCTTCGAATTCGCCGGTTAGAATCCGAAAGCTTTCGTGACTGGCGGCGGGCCCGCCGATCGCCTATCCCGGACCATGATCTCGGCAGTGATCTTCGATTGCGACGGCGTTTTGGTGGACAGCGAGATCATCGCCCGCGAGGTCGAGATCGCGGTGCTCGGCGAGATCGGCCTGCACTACGATCCCCACGAATTCACCATCAAGTTCATGGGCCGCAGCAGCACGGCGTTCTACGCGCTGCTCGATGCCGACGGCCGCGAACGCCTCGGCCGCCCGATCGCGGATGAAATCCAGGGTCCCATCCGGGCGCGCTACGCCGAAGCCGTCAACGCGCGCCTCGCCGAAGTCCCCGGCGCGCTCCGCGCCGTCGCCGCGCTGCGCCACGCCAAGGCCGTCGCCAGCTCCAGCACCGTCCGCGGTCTCGATATCAAGCTGCGCAAGACCGGCCTGTGGGACCATTTCGCGCCGCATGTCTATTCCGGCGAGCACGTCACCCACGCCAAGCCCGCGCCCGATCTCTTCCTCCACGCCGCCAAGGCGCTCGCCGTCGACCCGGCGCAATGCCTCGTCATCGAGGACAGCGTCAACGGCGTCCTCGCCGCCCGCGCCGCCGGCATGCGCGTCTGGGGCTTTCGCGGCGGCGCCCACATGACCGACCGCATCGCCGCGCATCTCACCGAAGCCGGCGCCGAACGCATCGTAAAAGACTGGGCGGAAGCGGAAAAATCGTTCGCTGAATTATAAGCGCCGCCGCTTGTCCTCTCCCGCAAGCGGGAGAGGTTAAGAGTCAACTGTAATTAAAGCTCACCGATATCCGCTGCCCGCGCGCCGCGTTGAGCGGCACCTCATGGCGCAGCCAGCTCTCCCACAGCAGCACCATGCCCGGCTTGGGCGCGACGGTGATGAACGGCTTATTGTGCGGCCGCGCTTTTTCCTTTCGCACCGGCGCCGCCATCATCAGCGGCAGCCGCGGATCCTCGAACCGGATCGCGCTGGCGCCGCGCGGCAGTGCCACATAATACGTCCCGCTGATCGCCGCATGCGGATGGATGTGCCCGCCATGCACGCCGCCTTCGTCCATCACGTTGATCCACAGACTGTCGAGCTTGAGCCGCCGCCCCTTCATCTCGAAATCCAGCCCGCGCGCAAAGCCGCGCACCTGCGCATCGAGCAGCGTCTTGAGTTCGGCAAACTCCGGCGCCCGCACCGGCAGATCGTCGAGCGAGGCGTAAGACGTGTACCCGCGATAGCCATGCGCTTTCGCCCAGCGCTGCCCCGCGCCGTCGTCGCGCGCGATCGCCAGGCACACCTTCTTGAGGTCGCGGTTCAGCGCCGCGCTGCGCGCCAGCTGGGCGCGATGAATCTGCGTCGCGAAGAAGACATCCGTCCGGCTCATCCGATCCCGGGGAAGAACAGCGCCACCAGCACCAGGATGATGGCGAGCGTCGCGACCAGCCACACCAGCGTGCGGATGCCCGGTACGCCGAACGCGTAAAGCGGCCAATAGATGATGCGCGCCGCCAGATACACTTCGGT
The DNA here is from genome assembly GCA_036271735.1 of Rhizomicrobium sp. Classification (GTDB taxonomy): domain Bacteria; phylum Pseudomonadota; class Alphaproteobacteria; order Micropepsales; family Micropepsaceae; genus Rhizomicrobium. Next base: position 158,804 of record DATAZZ010000034.1, on the reverse strand, counting down.
GCCCCACACCGTCGCCCAATTGTGCCGCCCCGCCAGCGTGCACAGCACGACCGCCACCGCGAAGAACGGAAAGGTCTCCAGGAAATTGCGCGTGGCGCGCTCCAGCCGCCCGGCAACGGCACTGATCGGCGGCGACGGCGTGTCGCGCGGCCCGACATTCCACGCCACGCCGCGCTGCCCATTGCCCGCCCGCGCCCCGATCATCAGCTGCAGCAGCCCAAGCACCACGGCGAGCCCCAGCATGGTCAGCTCGGTGCTGAGTCCGGCCAGCGAAAAATTCCAGATCGGCAAATGGTGCAAGAATGTCATGGCGTCCCCCCGAGTTCCCGCCAGCCTATCGCGCGCCGCCGTCGCGCTCCATGGTTAAAGTTAATGTTTCGGAGACCGCCCGTGTGCGAGACTATTGTGTCTGTCGAAGGGAAATTGTCATGCGCGCGCTGTTACCGGTTGCCGTCATCTGCCTCCTGGGCACTGCTCTTTCGGGCTGTGTTGTGGCCGAAGTGGCCAGCGCCGGCGTCGGCGTCGCCACCACGGTGGTCAGCACCACCGCCCATGTCGCGGGCGCCGTCGTCCGCGGCGCCGCCGACACCGTCAGCGGCGATTCCGACAAGGACGACGACAAGGACAGCGACGACGATTCCAGCCATCACCATCATCATCACAGCGATGATGACGACGACGGCGACAAGTGAACTCTTAACCTCTCCCGCGAGCGGGAGAGGGACGCAGAATCTTAGGTTTGCGGAGCACTTCGCGGAGCAAGCCTTAGATTTTGCTGGGGTCCGTAGCGACAGCGTATGGACGCGGAGCGAAGCGGAGCAGGAGGGGACCCGGCTGGGTGACAGCCCCTCACCTGGTCTTCGCTGCGCTCAAGCCGTCCTCTCCCGCTTCGCGGGCGAGGGTAATTCTAAAAATTATCCTTGCGCTTGCGCATCTCGCCGAACACTTCGACATCGTCGGCGTGGATCAACCCGAGCGAGCGCCGGATCTCCGCCACGCCCGGCCGCAGGAACGGGTTGGTCTGCTTCTCCAGTCCGATGGTCGATGGAATCGTCGCCGCGCCCTTGGCCCGCGCCGCATCGACCTCCTTCATCCGCGCCCCCAGCGCCGCATTGCTTGGCTCCAGCGTCAGCGCGAAACGGCCATTGCTCTGCGTGTATTCGTGCCCGCAATAGACCCGCGTCGCGTCGGGCAGGGTCATCAGCTTGGACAGGCTCGTCCACATCATCGCCGGCGTGCCCTCGAACAAGCGTCCGCAGCCCATCGCGAACAGCGTGTCGCCGGTGAACACCGCATCGTCGAACACGAAGGCGATGTGCGCCCGCGTATGCGCCGGAATCTCCAGAACCTTCACCTGCCGCGCACCAAAACTCCATGCCGCGCCTTCGCCGACGCCGACATCGATCCCCGGAATCCGCTCGCGGTCCTTCTCCGGCCCCACCACCTGGGCGCCGAACTGCTCCTTGAGCGGCAGGTTGCCGCCGGTATGGTCGAAATGGTGATGCGTGTTGAGGATATGCGTCGGCGTCCAGCCATGCCGCGCCAGCGCCTCCTTGACCGGCTCCGGCTCGGACGGATCGACCACCGCCGTCAGCCCTGCGTCCGCGTCATGCACCAGATAGGCGTAATTGTCCTTCAGGCAGGGAACGAGTTCGATCTTGAGTGCGGTCATGGGGTCATCCTTCGCCGCCGACGCTAGCAGTCCGCCCCCTCACATTGAACCGGACGCGGCGTCGCGCTACGCAAGGTCATGCAGCTGGACGCCGCCGAACTCGCGGATTTCTATGAGGCGCCGCTGGGCCTTTTGACGCGGCGCATCATTGCGCGCCAGCTGCGCACGCTGTGGCCGTCCACCAAAGGCAGCTGCATCCTCGGCTACGGCTTTGCCGTCCCCTATCTGCGTGCCTTCCAGGCCGAAGCCGAGCGCGTCGTCGCCGTGATGCCGGCGCAACAGGGCGTCGTCGCCTGGCCGTCCTCGCGCCCGCTCAGTGCGCTGGCCGACGAGGCGGCACTGCCGTTCCCCGACGCGTTCTTCGACCGCATCCTGGTGGTGCACGGCCTCGAAGGTGCCGACGCGACGCGTCCCTTGCTGCGCCAGCTCTGGCGGGTCCTCGCGCCCGAAGGTCGCCTCCTCCTCGTCGCGCCCAACCGCACCAGCCTGTGGGCCCAGCTCGAGCGCTCGCCCTTCGCGGTCGGCCGTCCGTTCTCGCGCGGCGAGCTCGACCGCCTGCTGCGCGGCGCCTTGTTCGAGCCGCTGACCTGGGATCGCGCGCTTTACGTTCCTCCGTTTCGCGGCCGCCGCCTGGTGCGCACCGGCGCGGGATGGGATCGCGTGCTGCGCCGCATGTTTCCGGCGCTCTCCGGCGTGCATCTCGTCGAGGCCGGCAAGACGTTCTACGGCGCAGTTCCCGTGCGCGTGGCCAAGGCGGTTCCGCAATGGTCCAAGGCGCGTGACGTACCGGCAACGATGCGCGATCTGTCTTAATCGCGAGTCACGAAAGCGAAATATTTTTCGTCATCATTGCGTCGCATCCGGCGCTAGTTTCGTTCTTCAACAGTGACAAGCCTCGCCACTTTTTGCGTATCGCCCATGCACGGAAAATTTGTGCGCTGCAACGCGCCAGATTTTCCGCGGCTTTGTGCGAAATTGTCCGCGTCTGCATTTCATACAGGTAATCCAAAGCACGCGACGGTGAGTGGCGACCCCTTCAAATTTCTGGCTTGCATCCCAGATGTCGAACGCCGGCCCTTCACCGGCACCAACAGGAGGATAAAATGCGTTTCACCAAATCGGTTCTCGCCGCCACCACGCTGTGCCTGACCGTCGCCGCCGGCGCCTATGCGGCCCAGGCTGCGGAGCCCGCAACCTTTGTCGGCTGCCTGCACATGCAGAAAAAGGCGGCGGCCGCGCTCGACGCCAACAAGCAGTCGCCGAACTACTTCGCCGCCAGCGAGCAGGCGAACAGCGCCCAGAGCTTCTGCTCCAACCAGCTCTACAAGCAGGGGATCGACCGTTACACGAACGTGCTCGCGCTGCTCGGCGCCAGCTGAATGTCGGTGAGCGGGCGGCCGCGCGGCCGCCCGCTCACGCGTTCCCGCGCAGCAGGAAGATCGCGCCGTCGGCGAGCAAATTAGGCCCCCACGCATCGGCCTGCATGACACTGCTGCGTCCTTGCGCGTCCAGCGCCAGCGCCCGCTCGATCGTCGCGCCGCTGTCTTTCGCCAGCGCGACGAAATCGGCGATCGTGCACAGATGGATGTTGGGCGTGTCGTACCATTGAAAGCCCAGCGCCTGGGTGCGTGGCATCCGGCCCTGCGTCAGGAGCGCCAGGCGTACCTTCCAGTGCCCGAAATTCGGCAATGAGATCACCGTGCGCCGCCCGATGCGCAGGAGATGATTCAGCACATCGCGCGGGCTGAACGTCGCCTGGATCGTCTGGCTCAGGATCGCCACGTCGAACGCCGCGCTCGGATATTCGCCGAGGTCGGTGTCCGCGTCCCCCTGCATCACGGCAAGCCCGCGCGCCACGCAAGCGTTCACATTCTGCTGCACCAGCTCGATGCCGCGCCCATCGACCTTCTTGGTCTTCGCCAGATGCTCCAGCAGCGCGCCGTCGCCGCAGCCGACATCGAGCACGCGGGCGCCTTCCGGAATCATCTCGGCGATCGCCGCGAGATCGGGCCGCAGGCTCATGCGCCGACCGACGCCGCGACCGAGTTCAGGAAGCCGCGCACCGTGTCGAACATCTCCGGCTCGTCGAGCAGGAAGGCGTCATGCCCGCGGTCGGTCTTGATCTCGACGAAGCTCACCGTCGCCGCCGTCGCGTTCAGGGCATGCGCGACATGCTTGTTCTCCGCCGTCGGGAACAGCCAGTCGCTGGTGAACGAGATGATGCAGAACCGCGTCTTCGATCCCCGGAATGCCTCGGCCAGCGTGCCGCCCTGCTCGGCGGCGAGGTCGAAATAATCCATCGCCCGCGTGATGTAGAGATAGGAATTGGCGTCGAAGCGGTCGACGAAGGTCATGCCCTGGTGGTGCAGATAGGATTCGATCTGGAAATCCGGGCCGAATCCGAACGAGATCTGCTCGCGGTTCTGCAGATTGCGCCCGAACTTGCGCTGCAGCGCCGTTTCCGACAGGTAGGTGATATGCGCCGCCATGCGCGCCACCGCGAGGCCCTTGGAGGGCTGCGTGCCGTGCAATTGATAGGTGCCGCCCTTCCAGTCCGGATCGGCCATGATCGCCTGGCGCCCGACCTCGTGGAACGCGATGTTCTGCGCCGAATGCCGCGCCGCGCAGGCGATCGGCACCGCCGAGACCACGCGCTCGGGAAAGCTCGCCGCCCATTGCAGCACCTGCATCCCGCCCATCGACCCGCCGATCACGCTCAAGACTTTTTTGATGCCAAGCGCGTCCAGAAGCATCGCCTGCGCCCGCACCATGTCGCGGATCGTCACCAGCGGGAATTCCAGGCCGTATGGCGTGCCGGTCGCCGGATTGATCTCCGCCGGTCCCGTCGTCCCCATGCAGCCGCCCACGACATTGGCGCAGACGACGAAAAAGCGCTCGGTGTCGATCGGCTTGCCCCGTCCCACCATCGTGTCCCACCAGCCGGGCTTGCCGGTCATCGGGTGGTCGCTCGCGACGAACTGGTCGCCGGTCAGCGCATGGCACACCAAAATCGCATTGCTCTTGGCCGCGTTCAGCGTGCCATAGGTCATGTAGGCGACGGTGAACGGGCTCAGCACCTTGCCGCAATCCAGCGTCAGCGGCGTCTCGAAGCGCATTGCCTGGCCGACATCGGCATCCGTGGCGGTCACGGGCCGGAGGAATTTGGGGTTGCCGGTTGCGGCCATTCGCCATTGGTCCGTTCGAGCAGGGCGGTTTTGCTAAGGCCGGCGAGCACCTGTGTCAAACCGCTGTGACGCCCTGCTTTGATTTTGCCCGTCCCGGCCCTTATCAATACCGCCCCTTCACGGCGCACAAGCCCGCCGGCAGGGCTAACATATTGAACTCATGGGTATTTGAAGCGAATGCCGCCGCGCAAGACAGCGACCGAAGACCTCCCGGCCAAGCTCGACGCCTTGGACGACAAAATCCATGACCTGCTGATCAAGCGCGCCCAGCTCGATGTGCCCAGTACGCCCGCACAGCAGGCGATCCGCCTGCGCCGCCTCGCCGCCCGTCACAAGGGCGCCCTGCCGCTGCCCAGCCTGCTGCACATCTGGCGCGAGATGATGTCCGCCGGCGCGCCGCTTAGCCGCGTCGTGCACGTCTATTCCGCCGAGCGCACCGGCGTGTTCCGCGATCTGGCGCGCGGCCTGTTCGGCTCGCGCGTCGCGATGAAGAGCCATCTCTCCGCCAGCGCCATCGTCCACGAATGCACCGGCGATGCCGACGCGTTCGGCGTGGTGCCGCCGCCCGAAAGCGACGAGAACGCCCGCGCCTGGTGGGCCCAGCTCACGCCCAGCGGCCAGAAGGGCCCGCGCATCATCGCGACCCTGCCGCTGACCGGCGCCGCGCAGCCCGAGGCCTATGTCATTGGCACGCAGGATTTGGAGCCCAGCGGCGACGACACCACGCTGCTCCTGCTCGAAGCCGGCGACACGCTGAGCCTGACCAAGCTGCAAAGCGTCCTGAAGCAGGGTGGCCTCGAATCCAGGCTGCTCGCCGTCACCCGCGACCCCGGCCGCGGCACCTCGCGCCAGCACCTGCTGGAGATCGCCGGCTTCGTCACGACCGACGATTCGCGCCTCGGCGTGCTGATGGAGCAGGGCGGCGACGCCATCCTGCGCATCGCCGTCGTCGGCTGCTATGCCAATCCGCTGCCCGCAAAGGACGCCGCGCCATGACCCTGACGCCCAAGCCCGGCATTCTCGACATCGCCCCTTACGTCGGCGGCCGCGCCCATGTCGAAGGCGTCGAGACGCACAAGCTCGTCAAGCTGTCGTCCAACGAATCGGCGCTCGGCCCCAGCCCCAAGGCGGTCGAGGCGTTCCAGTCCGTCGCCCACGGCATCGACCTTTATCCCGAAGGCAGCGCCAAGATTCTGCGCGAGGCCATCGCCGAAGTGTACGGCCTCGACGCCGCGCGCATCGTCTGCGGCAACGGCTCGGACGAGCTGCTCACGCTGGTCGCGCAGGCCTTCCTGCGTCCCGGCGATGAAGTCATGTTCAACGCGCACGGCTTTCTCGTCTACAAGATCGCCGCACTGGCCAACAGCGCGACGCCCGTCCTGGTGCCGGAGAAGAACCTCCACGCCGATGTCGACGCGATGCTCGCCGCGGTGACGCCCAAGACGCGCCTCGTCTATCTCGCCAACCCGAACAACCCGACCGGCAGCTACCTGCCGCATGACGAAGTCCGCCGCCTCCACGCCGGCCTGCCCAAGACCGCATTGCTGGTGATCGACGCGGCCTATGCCGAATACGTGCGCCGTAACGACTATGAAGCCGGCCTGGAAATGGTCTCGAGCTTCCCCAACGTCGTCGTGACGCGCACCTTCTCCAAGATCTACGGTCTTGCCGGCCTGCGCGTCGGCTGGGCCTATTGCCCCGCCGCAATCGCCGACATCCTCAACCGCATCCGCGGCCCGTTCAACGTCTCGGTCCCGTCGCAGAACGCCGCCGCCGCCGCATTGCGCGACCACGCCCATCTCGAAGCCAATTTCGCGCACAACGAGCAGTGGCGCGAATGGCTCACGACTGAGATCCGCAAGCTCGGCTTCGAAGTCCCCAGCAGCGTCGGCAATTTCCTCCTGATCAAATTCGGCAAGGAGAAGGGCCGCACCGCGCACGACGCCGATCACTTCCTCGCATCGCGCGGCCTCATCCTGCGCAGCGTCGCGGCGTACGACCTGCCCGACTATCTGCGCCTCACCGTCGGCCCGGCCGACGCCAACCGCGCGGTCGTCGCCGCCCTGACCGAGTTCGCAGCCCAGAAATGAAATCGCCGAAGCCGCTCTTCAACCGGGTCGCGATCCTCGGCATCGGCCTGCTGGGCTCGTCCGTCGCGCTCGCCACAAAGCGTGGCCATCTCGCCGGCCACATCGTCGGCCACGACCGCAACAAGGCGCATCTGAAAACCGCAAAGCAGCTCGGCTTCGCGGACTCGCTCACGCCCAGCGCCGCGACCGCGGTGAAGGATGCCGACCTCGTCATCCTCGCGACGCCCGTCGGCAGCTTCGGCGCCGTCGCCAAAGCCATCGCGCCGCATCTGAAACCCGGCGCCATCGTCAGCGATGTCGGCTCGGTCAAGGGCGCGGTGATCGCCGATGTCGGCCCGCATCTGCCGCGCCACGTCCATTTCATTCCGGCCCATCCCGTCGCCGGTACCGAGCGCTCCGGCCCCGACGCCGGCTTCGCCGAATTGTTCGACGGCCGCTGGTGCATCCTCACGCCTCCGAAGGGCGCCGACAAACGCGCGGTCAAAACGCTGCGCAAATTCTGGGAGCAGCTCGGCAGCAAGGTCGAGGTGATGGATGCCAAGCATCACGATCTCGTCCTCGCCGTCACCAGCCACGTCCCGCATCTGATCGCCTACAACATCGTCGGCACCGCCGACGATCTCAGAAGTGTCACCGAAGGCGAGGTGATCAAATATTCCGCTGGCGGCTTCCGCGACTTCACCCGCATCGCTGCCTCCGACCCCACCATGTGGCGCGACGTTTTCTTGAACAACAAGGACGCCGTCCTCGAAGTCCTCGGCCGCTTCAGCGAAGACCTCAGCGCCCTGCAGCGCCAGATCCGCTGGGGCGACGGCGACGCGCTGTTCAAGCTGTTCACGAGAACGCGCGCCCTGCGCCGCGGCATCGTCGACGCGGGACAAGACAGCGCCGCCGTAAACTTCGGGCGCAATGCGCCATCACCGGCGAAGAAAAAAGCGAACACAAAGCGCTAAACAGCGGAGTTTTAGTACAGCACCTCTTCCGTCGTCGCGCTCTCATCTCCGACACTCACGACCCCGCCATGAAATCCCACCACGGCGCCGAGCATCCCCGCCTCGTTGTTCCCCGCCTTCGCGGCGCGATCCAAGAGCGCCGCCGCGAGTCCCGCATTCTCTCCGCCGCGCACATGCCGCCGCGCCACCATGTCGAGCAGCGTCTGCATCCCCGCAACCCTGAAATCCAGCGCGCCCTGCACCGTATGCGCCCCATCGAGCGCCAGCACGCCCTTGCCCATGACGCTCATCTGGTGCCAAGCGATCTCCAGATCGTCCACCCGAATCGCGCCGCCGGCCTTGCGCCAGGTCTCGGCCGCGCTCACCCAATCCGTCCGCCCATTGCGCAGGCCGTTGAACGGCGATGACGGCAGCGCCGACGCGTTGAGCCGCACCCGCGTCACATCCGCGCCGAACAGCGACGCCAGCGGCGGCGACAGATGCGTGCCATCCGCCGTAACGAACAGGTCAACCGCTTTCTCACCCGGCGCGACCCGGGCATGAAGCTGCACCCGCGCCGCCGTCAGCGCCGGCGAGCCGAACCCGATGCAATCCAGATCGAACCGCGTCAGCCCGTGCTCGCCCTCGATCGAACTGGCGTGGAGCTCTCCGGCCTCGAAGGGCAGGGCATGTGCACCGCCTTTGAGGTCCGTCCAAATCAGCGATTGATGCCCCGCCGCCTCGAAGATCATCTGCTCGCGGCCATAGGTCAGCGCATGCAGCGCGAACTTGTCCGTATGCCATGCCGAGGGCCCATGCGGCGTCGCCACCGTGACGGAAAAATCCTGGAACACGACATCGAGATTGAACGGAAACCCGCCGATGCTCTTGGACGAGAAGCGCAGCGTCACGCCGGGCATCGCGTCATGCCCGTTGAGCGCATCGAGCCGCGCCGACAGCGCATCCGCCGCCCGCCACCACACGACTCCCGCACCCACCGCCAGCGCCAGGAACAGCGCCAGCGGCGCGTAGAGAAAAAACCGGCTGGAATATTTCATGGCGGATCCAATGGGTGCGGCGCTGCACCCTTCGACAGGCTCAGGGTGAGGAGCTTTTAGAACCTCATCCTGAGCTTGTCGAAGGATGGCCACAAACCCCGCTCTATCCGCTTTTCACCGCCCCCGCCGGAAACACGATGACGCGCACGTCGCCCAGCTTCGCTTGGCGCGCCAGCTCGCGCTCCAGCTTCGCCCGGCGTTGGCTCGTCAGCGACAGCCGCGGCTCCAGCCACAGCGCCTTCACCGCCAGCCGGTCCGCCGCGCGCTCTGCCTTCATGTCGATGCGCCCGACGAAGCGCGAGCCCTCCAGCAGCGGAAACACGTAATAGCCGTATTTGCGCTTATGCCCCGGCACGAAGATCTCGATCGTGTAGTCGAAGCCGAAGATGCGCTGCGCCCGCACCCGGTCGCGCAGCACCGGATCGAACGGCGACAGCACCCGCAGCCGCGAGGTCGGCGCCGGCAAGCCCGCGAGCTCCGCCTCGATATCCGGCCGCGCCACCGCCGCAAAGCCGCGCCGGTCTCCGACACCCTCCAGCGTCACATCGATCAGCCGCCCTGCTTTTTTCTCGCGCGCGATCCATGCCGCCGCCTCCGGGATCGACGCATGCTGCCAGAAATCGGCGATCATCCGCGACGTCGCCGCGCCCAGCCGATCGAGCGCCGCATTGCACGCCCAGTCCAGCGTCTGCGCCCGCGTCGGCTTCGCCTCGCGCAACGCCGCCGGGATCGCGCGCTCCGAAAGATCGTAGATCTTCTCGAACCCGTCGCGCGCCAGCACCGCGAGCGCGCCGGTGCGCCACAGATATTCCAGCGCCGCCTTGGCTGGCCCCCAGCCCCACCACGGCCCGGTGCGCCCGCCCAGATGCGCAAAATCGCGCGCCCGCGCCCCGCCATGCGCCTCGATATGATCGCGCACCGTCTTGAGCACCCGGTCGTCGCCGAAGCGTTCGCGCCATTCGGCGACATTGGCTTTGCTCGCGGCGAAGCGGTGGCGCCAATGCGGATAGTGCTCCAGCGGGATCAGCGAGGAATCATGCGTCCAATGCTCGAACAGCGCCGGCGCCTTGGCCTGTAGCTTGTCGAGATGGCGCGGCCGATACCCCGAATGCCGCGAATAAAGGATATGATGATGCGCCCGCTCGACGATCTTGATCGAATCCATCTGGACATAGCCGAGCTTGCCGATCAGCGGCGCCACCGCCCCCGTGCCGCCCTCCTGCCGCACGCCGGCCAGCCCGCTCTTCGCCAGGATCATGGCGCGGGCTTTGGCGTTGGGGATGATAAAAGGCGCGCTCACGCGTCTACGGCATTTTGGGCGACGAGTGCGGCAAGCACGCGCTCGTTCTCCTGCCAGAATGGCCGTCTCTGCCCGTCTTCCGCGAAATGAATCTTCCGGTGACAGTCGGTGCAAACCGCAACAAGAGCGCTGTCATCGGCGCCGGCGAGAACGCGGGGGCGGTAGTCACGGTGGTGAACTTCGTTGGCCGCCTTGCCGCAGCATCGGCAGCGGCCTCTTGCCGTGCTGATCACACGCGCGCGTATTTTCTGCCACTCGGCCGATTTTCGATAGCGGTTATAGGCTTTCTCGTCCGGAACGAAGGGAACAAGGAAGGCGTTCGGCTCGTCCCTCGGTTCGGGGCCGATATCGATCGGCTGCAATGTCCAGCCCATCCCGTCACCCACACCGCGCATAGCCGCAAGAGAGGCACTGATCGCACCCCTCCAGCTTGACGAAGCTGGCCGAGCTGCAGCGGGGGCAGAACCGCGCCGGCGCGCCTTCCGCCGCCACCGCCACGGCGCGGCGCGCCTCCGGCACCAGCGCCGGCACGTCGCGCGCCGCGATGAAACCCGTGGCGATCATATGCGTCTCGATCACCTCGCCGATCGCGGCCATCAGCGACGGCACATAGCGCCCGCCGCTCCATTGTCCGCCGCGCGGATCGAAGATCGCTTTCAGCTCCTCGACCACGAACGACACGTCGCCGCCGCGCCGGAACACCGCCGAGATCATCCGCGTCAAAGCGAGTGCCCAGGCATAGGCCTCCATGTTCTTGGAGTTGATGAAGACCTCGAACGGCCGCCGCCGCCCGTCCTTCTCGATGTCGTTGATCGTGATGTAGAAGGCGTGATCGCTGTCCAGCCATTTGATCTTGTAGGTCTGGCCGATCAGCACGTCGGGCCGGTCCAGCGGCTTGGTCATATAGACGACACCGCCCGAGCTCTCGCGCGGCCGCGCCACGGCCACCGGCTCGTCGCGTGTTTCCGCCGCCGGCTCGGCCTGCAGCACCGATCCCGTCACGTCGTTCGGCCGATAGGTCGTGCACCCCTTGCAGCCCTGGTCATAGGCGCTGAGATACACATCCTTGAACGCCTCGAACGCGATGCCGACCGGCACGTTGATCGTCTTGGAGATCGATGAATCGATATGGCGCTGTGCCGCCGCCTGCACCGCGAGATGATCGGCCGGCGACAGCGTCTGGGCATTGACGAAATACTCCGGCAGCGCCGCATCGTCCCCGAACCGCGCCCGGAAGGCGCGATAGGCATAATCCTCGACCGTCTCGGTCGTCCTGGCGCCGTCCGGCTGCAAGACTTTGCGCGTATAGCTATAGGCGAACACCGGCTCGATCCCGCTCGACACGTTGCCTGCGAACAGCGAGATCGTCCCCGTCGGCGCGATCGACGTCAGAAGGCCGTTGCGAATGCCGTTCTTCGCGATCGCCGCGCGCACGTTCTGCGGCAGGCGCAGCGTGAACGGCCGCGACAGGAATTCATGCGCATCGAACAGCGGGAACGCGCCCTTCTCGCCCGCGATCTCCGCCGAGGCGAGATAGGCCGCATCGCTCAGCGCCGACAGCCAGCTATCGATCAGCGCCACGCTTTCCGGAGAGCCATAGCGCACGCGGCAGAAGATCAGCGCGTCGGCGAGCCCCGTGACGCCGAGCCCGATCCGCCGCTTGGCGATCGCTTCCGCGCGCTGCTCCGGCAGCGGAAAGCGCGACACGTCGATCACATTGTCGAGCATCCGCACCGCGACCCGCGTCAGCCGCTCCAGCTCCGCGACATCGAGATGCGCATCCGCCTCGAACGGATTGCGGACGAGCTTGGCCAGATTGATCGACCCCAGCAGGCACGCGCCATAAGGCGGCAGCGGCTGCTCGCCGCAATTGTGCGCCCACAGCCCGTTGGCATCGAACGCGTTGAGTCCCGGAATCGCCGCGTCGAACACCTCCGCCTCGCCCGCCGGCACCACCGCCTCGACCGTCGCGCAGAACCGCTCGCGGTTCAGTGCGCGTTTCTCACCAAAAGCGGACGGCAGTCGCTGTGCCTTGCCACCGTCGGAGAAGCCCACACGCTCTGCATAGCGGAGCGTATCGTCGCCGATGATATTTAGTTTGAAGCCATCGGCCTCGGCCTCGATTGCGCTGACAACGCCGAGTCGAAGCAGCATGCGCTGGATGGATTGGAGCCGCGTCAGGCTGGTGTAACGGATGCCGAGTGCTGCGCTATTGCCACCACCCGAAATCGTGCCATTTACATCGAAAATCGCGCGAAGAAAGCCGGCATGGAACGCGCTTGAGCGGCGTTCCATGACTTGCGAAATATCCCGCTTGTCCTGGGTAAACCCATGCGAAACAGCGAGTTCATACATCGCATCGCTGATCAGCCATGAACCCCCCGGGCCGCGGGATTCGATGCGGGGCGATACGCCGGATTGGCGTGAGAGGATGGTCGCGGCGTTGGAAGCTTCCACCAAAACACCGCTGTATGCCGCGTCGCCATTGGCAGCAAGCGCCCTCTGCCATACTGGCACGAATGCGCCATGCGAGCTGAATTCGCCGCGATCAAGTAAAAGGCCAAGAAGATAGCCTTCGGCGCGATCTTGAGCGGCGGTGTCCGGCGAGCCCCATCCCGATACTTTGCTATGATCGTGCAGCAACACCTGATCGCCAGGCGCAAGCGTGCCGGCTTCGGTCCAGACCCAATCTGTGCTCCAGCGTGTCCTTCGAGTCGCCTTGCGCACGCGATGGTTCGCCGTCAGCCGCAGGCGATAGCCCTCCCGCGTCCGCACCTCGACCACCGGCTTGATGCCGCTGGAGAAGAACCCGCGCCCGTCGCTCGGCCATGCCGCGCCATCGGCCAGCGCGTCGAACGGCGTCCCCACCAATTCACCGGCCTGCCGCGGCCCGTCCGCCGTCGCGATCCAGCTCTCCGCCGTCACGCACGGATTCGTCGCGCGGATCGTTTCGCAATAACCCAGATTGTTTTCCGCATTGATGCGGTCGATGAAGATCACGCCGGGCTCGGCGGTCTCGTAGGTCGCGCGCATGATGCGGTCCCACAGATCGCGCGCCTTGACGCTGCGATAGACCTGCCCGCCGAATTTCAAATCCCACGCGCCGTCGGCCTTCACCGCGTCCATGAACGCGTCGCTCACCAGCACCGACAGGTTGAAGTTCGACAGCCGTCCGCGTTCGCGCTTGGCGTCGATGAAGGTCTCGATGTCGGGATGGTCGCAGGCCAGCACCGCCATCATCGCGCCGCGCCGCGAGCCGGCCGACATGATGGTGCGGCACATCGAATCCCACACATCCATGAACGAGACGGGGCCCGACGCATCGGCGCCCACGCCCTTCACCGCCGCGCCCTTGGGCCGCAAGGTCGAGAAATCGTAGCCGATGCCGCCGCCCTGCTGCAGCGTCAGCGCCGCCTCTTTCACGGCGGAGAAGATGCCGTCCATCGAGTCTTCGATGGTGCCCATCACGAAGCAGTTGAACAGTGTCACGCTGCGGTCGGTGCCCGCGCCGGCCAGGATGCGTCCCGCCGGTAGGAAGCGGTGCCCCGCCAGCGCTCCGGCGAAGGCCAACGCCTGTTCCGCGCGCTTTTCCGGCGCCTCGGCAGCCGCGGCGGCCAGCGCCACGCGGGCCCAGGTCTCCTCGAAATCGCCGTCCACGGGCGTGCCGTCCGGCTGTTTCAGCCGGTACTTCATGTCCCAGATCTGGTGGGCGATATCGCTCATGGCCTCGTTCTACACGCCCGCCCCGGCGGGTCTGATAGCTAACGCCGGAAGGCGTTAAAGTCAAGAAAAGTTCCCTTTTTGTTCTATCTCTATCGCACGGATTGCGAGCGGCCTACAGACTGTTGCCCCGCTTGAGCTGGTTGCGTCCTTCCGCGATCAGCGCGCCGCTCGCGCTTTCGATCGCCGCCTCCAGCCTCGGCATGAATTCGCGGCGCGGCAGGCCGGGCGGAATGGGGGGGAGGAATTCGAGGATGATGGTCCCGGACCGCTTGATGAAACCCGTCCAGAACAGGCCGGAGCTCAACGCCACCGGCACGCACGGCACGCCGAGCTGGCCATATAGCCCCGCGACGCCGGTCTTGTAGTCCGGCGGCGCGTCGACCTTGCGGCGCGTGCCTTCGGGAAAGATCACCACGCTGCGCCCCGCCGCCAGTTCGGCGCGCCCCGCCGCCGCCATCTTGCGCAGCGTGCTCGGCCCGCCCTCGCGGTCGATCGGGATCATCCGCGCCTTCCACAGATACCAGCCATAAAACGGGATTGTCTGCAGCCCGCGCTTGAGCACGATCGCAGGATCGTCGAGCACGGTGTAGATCGCGCAGGTATCCCACATGCTCATATGCTTCACCGCGACCAGCGTGCCGTTCGGCGGCTTTTGCCCTCGCACTTCGAATTTGATCCCGGCCAATACCCGCAAGCCGAAGAAGGTCAGCAGCGACCATCGCCGTGCCATCCACGCCGTGATCGCGCGCGGCCCCAGCAGCGCCGGCAGGAACAGGATCGCCAGTGTCGCGGACACCAGCGAGAACCACAGCATAAAGAGAAGGGAGCGGAGGAAGGTCATGCGGTCGAACGATCAGGCGGCAGCGTGAGCCGCCGCCGGCTTGTGGTCAACCGCCGTCATGACGAGGCTCGCGACATATTTCAAGAACTCGTTGTGCAGCAGATGCAGCGTGCCAGGCCGCCACCACCGCGCCATGTCGACGCCCGCCGGCTCCACCGGATAGGCGATCAGCTTGACGTTCGGCATCAGCGAATGGAACAGCCGCAGGCTGCGCGGCATGTGATAGCTCGCCGTCACCACGATCAGGCTGCGAAAGCCGTGCTCCGCCGTCCAGTTCGCGGCTTCTTCCGCGTTCCCATACGTGTCTTCCGCCGCATAGCCGATATCGGCGCAGCAATCGAAGCGCCGCCCACCGTTCGACAGCGTCCGCAGCTCCGCCTTGGTCGAAACCTTGTTGACGCCGGAGATCAAAAGCCGCTTGCCCGCGCCGCCTTCGAGCAGTGCCACCGCCGCGTCGAGCCGCGCGTCGCCGCCGGTCAGCGCCACGATGCCGTCGGCCTTCAAGGGCTGCGTCGGCCGCGTCGGCAGCATCCCCACGAACAGCAGGAAGGCCGCGACATACAGCGCGATCAGACCGGCGACGATGCCCAGGATTCGCATGGCCATGAATCTAGCTGTAGCGGCCAATCCAGGCAAAAGCTGGACGGCGCGGGTTAATCAGTAAATTTCGCGCACCGCCGCCATCACCGACAGCCGCGCCGTGATCCAGGCGATGAGCGCGGCCGCCACCGGCACGCCCGCCAGCCACGCGACCTCGGACAGCGTCAGCGCCACCGGCGGCAGGAACGGCACCGGCTCGACGCCCGCGAACTCCAGCCCGCCGGCCAGCACGAACAAAAGCGCCGCGACGAACGCCCCTGCCGCGCTCGCGCCCAACGTCGCCAATGCGTAGTGCCGCTCGAAGGCGCGCGCGATGAACCCCGCCTGCGCCCCCATCTGGTGCAGCAACGCGACCATGTCGTGCTGCGCCTCCAACCCCGCGCGCGTCGCGAACGCCACCGTCGACGCGGTGGCAATGGCGATCAGGATCAGGATCGCCCAGGCGCTCCACACGATGGTGTCGGCGAGCGACTTCAATCGCGCGATCCAGTGCCCGTGATCGTCGAGCTGCGAATCCGGCGCCGCCTGTTTCAATTGCGCCGCCAGTGCCGCCAGGTCGACACGCGCCCCAGGCACGATGGTGGCATCGATCAATTTCGGCAGCGGCAATTCGGCGACCAGCGCCCCCTTGCCGAGCCATGGCTCGACCAGCTGCTGCATCTCCTCATCGGTCAGCGGCGCGGCATGCGCGATGCCCGGCGCCCTGCGCAGCACCTGCGTCGCCGCCTCGGTCTCCTGTGCGAGGGTCGACGCGACATCGCCATGCTCCGGCACCAATATCTGCACCGTCAGCCGGTCCGCGAGCCCCGCGCGCCAGCCGAGCGACGCGCGCTCCGCGACCAGCGACGCGCCGAGCGCCAGCGCTGCCAAAAACGCCATCACCCCGATCACGATGTCGAGCGGCGCGGCACCCTTCTCGCGTGGCAGCAATCGTCCCGAGGAGCGGTTCATGACCGGATCCCCGTGCGCAATTCGACCAGCCGTCCGTCGACCAGCCGCATCTCGCGCGCCTTGGTGCTCTCGATCAGCGCCCGGTCATGCGTCGCGATCAGCACCGTGGTGCCCAGCCTATTGAGTTCGCCGAACAGCCGGATCAGCCGCGCCCCGATCTCGGGATCGACATTGCCGGTCGGTTCGTCGGCGATCAGCAGGTCGGGCCGCGCCACCACCGCGCGCGCGATCGCGACGCGCTGCTGCTCGCCACCCGACAGCGTCGCCGGCCGTGCCCCCATCCGGTCGCCCAAGCCCACCCAGGACAAAAGCTCCTCGACATCGTGCTCGTAATCGCCGGCATGGCGCCCCGCCAGCTTTAGCGGCAGCGCGACATTGTCGAACGCCGACAGATGGCCGAGCAGGCGGAAATCCTGGAACACCACCCCGATCCGGCGCCGCATGGCGGGGAATTCGCCGCGCCGCGCCGTCGCCATGTCGTTGCCGAACAGGGTTATCAGCCCGCGCGACGGCGGCTCGGCGAGATAGATCAGCTTCAAAAGCGTGGTCTTGCCGGCGCCCGAAAGCCCGGTCAGGAAGGTGAACGAGCCCGCTTCCAGCACGAAGGTGACATCGCGCAGCACTTCGGGTCCCGCGCCGTAGCGCATCCCCACATTTTCGAAGCGAACCATGTGCTGCGAGCTTAACCATCGGCGCGAAGTGTTGCGAGGCTCAGCTTGCTAGCCCTCGGTGGTTAAAGCTATTTTTGCCTTAATCGGAGACACTGGCCGGATGATCCTGACCTGCCCCCAATGCGCGACGCGCTACCAGGCCGACGCGGCGAAGTTTCCCGCCGCCGGGCGCAGCGTGCGCTGCGCCAAATGCGGCAATGTCTGGCACCAGATCGGCCCCGAGCCGCAGCCCGACCCCGATGCCGAGATTTTCGTCCAGGAGTCCGAGCCGCCGCCGCCCGCGCCGATCCATGCCCGCGAGCCGGAGCCCGAGCCGCCTGTCAGCGTCGCCGCCGCGCCGCGAATCGTCGCCTTCGCGCCCGCCGCCAGCATCGCCGCGCCAGCAATGGAGGTCGAAGCCCCACCGCGCGCATCGTCGCGCCCCTGGGCCGGCCGCGCCGCCGTTCTCGGCGGCTGGGTGGTGCTCGTCGCGCTGATCCTGACGATCGGCTGGGCCGCGATCAGCTTCCGCGACAGCGTCGCGACCTGGCTGCCGCAGACCGCATCGGTCTACGCCGCCGCCGGCTTGCCGGTGAACCCGCGCGGCATGGGTTTCTCGGATATCGCCTTCCAGAGCCAGGTCGAGGATGGCCAGAAGGTCCTCGCGGTCACGGGCCGCATCGTCAACCGCAGCGGCCACGAGCTGACTGTGCCGCTGGTCCGCGTCGCGCTGCTCGATATGGACAATCACGAGCTCTACCACTGGACCTTCGTCCCCGGCGTCACGACGCTCAAGCCGGGCGCGACGGCTAAATTCCGGACGAGACTCTCGAGCCCACCGGCAGGCACGCACAACTTGGAAGTCAGATTCGCCAGAGCAGGGGAGTAAGCGCAGCTCTTAACCTCTCCCGCGAGCGGGAGAGGACGCAAAATCTTAGGTTTAGCGGAGCACTTCGCGGAGCTAAGCCTTAGATTTTGCTAGGTGAGGGGAACTGGCGTGAAGCAACGCCCTCACCCGAAAACGCTTTGCGTTTTCGACCTCTCCCGCGAAGGACGGGAGAGGTTAGTCTCAAAACTGCTTCAACAGCCGATCGATATAATCCAGCTCCTGTTGCGGGCGTCCGCGCTGCGCCGCGCGGCGGCGCAACTCCATCAGGATGCTCCGCGCCCGCTCCATCTGCGACGCATCGGGCACCTTTACGCCGCTGCCGAGGCTGCCGCCATTGCGCGTCCGGCCCAGCGGATCGGACTCGTCGCCGTCCTCCTGCCCCTGCCCCATCTGCTTGGCCAGTTTGTTCGCCAGATCGCCCGCCGCGCCACGCAGCGCATCGAGCGCGTTCTTCTCATCGACGCTGGCACCGTTCATGTCGCTCGACCCAAGCTCCGAGCCCGACTGCCCCATCGAACGGTCGGCGCGCCCCAGATCGCCCGGCGCCGGGACCTTCTGGTCGCCCAGCCCCTGCATGATCTCGCCGAGCTTCTTCTGGATGTCGCTTTGTTCCTGCTGCATCGCCTTGGGATCGACATGCTCGCCCTGGCGCCCCTTGAAGGTCTTGTCGAGCAGCCCACGCTGCCGCCCCATCAAATCGCCCAGCTTCCCGATCGCGTCGCTGAGCGCCTTGTTCTGCGGATTGTTGGCGTCGCCCTGGCCGTTGCCGCCGCTCGACAGATGCAAATTCTCCAGAAGGTTCTGCAACAGCGCCATCAGCTCCGCCGCCTTGGCGCGGTCGCCGCTCTGCGCCAATTGCTGGATGGTTTTCAGCAGCGTCTGCAAATCCTGCTCGCTCAGCGTCTTGGTGCCCGGCGGCGGCGCGGCCTCGGAGCCCTGCGGCGGATTGGCGGCGAGCGCCTGCATGTAGCGCTGCATCGCGTCGTTATATTGCTGCAGCAGCCGGTCGATCACATCCTGCGGCGCGCCTTGCGCCAGCGCCTGCGCCAGCATCGCCTGCAGCCGGCGCAGTTCTTCCGCCGCCGACAGCAACCCGCCGCGCTCCAGCCCGGTCGCGATCTGCCACAGCAGATCCTCGACATGCTCGATGTCCTCGACATGCCCCGCATTGGCCAGCGCCCAGCGTGCCGCGCGGATGCCGGTATAGACGCCGGCTTGGTTGGCATAGAACACGTCGGGCGCCAGCGTCAGCGCGTCGAGCATCTTGACCACCTTGTTGCGGTCCGCCGGCGTATAGCTCGTCGACAAATTCTGCCGCTGCTCGATCAGCGCCCGCGACAGCGGATTGGTGAACACCCGCGCCGGCAGCCGGAATGTCACCTTCTGGGTCGATGTCACCTGGCCCAGCCCATCCGCCGCCTGCAGCACGATATCGACATCGAGACCGGCATAAGGATGCGCCGTCAAATCGAAATAGCTGGTCTCGTCGATCTTGCGCGCCGTGTTCGATGCCAGCGCCACATCGACCACCAGCGGCTTGCCGCGCCTGTTGTGCGGCGTGACGATCACGCGGATCGCCGCCACGCCGTAATCGTCGCTCGCGCGATACGAAAGCTTCAGCGCCGCATGCTCGGTCTTGCCCGGCTTGGCCGTGAACGCGATGACCGGCGGCTTGTCCGGGATCGCGGTGATGGCCCAGTCGCCGATGGCGCGCCCGCTGCTGCGCACCCGCACCCGCGCGTCCGCCGTGACGCGATAGGTCGCGGCATACTCGCCTTGGCTGCCCGCGAAGCCGGCATTTGCGTCCGCATCGGACTGAAGCGACAGACCCGGCGTATGCCCCGCGCCATGCACCCGCAAATTCAGCGTCGACCCTGCCGGCACCGCCAGCTTCATCCCCGGCGCCAGATAGACCGGCGCCTCGCCGGTGTAAGCCGGCGGATCGATCCAGGCATCGACCGTCGCATTCGCCGCCGCGCCGGTGTCGTTGAACCCGGCCCACAGCCGCCGCCCCGAATCCGAGCCTGCGTAAATCACGCCCGCCGCCAGCAGCAGCAGCACGACAAAGCGCAACGCGCGCGGATCGCGCTTGGGCAATCCCGGCGACGGCCATGCAAGCTTCAGCCCGCCGACGCTGCCGAGCATCTGCCGCACATGCAGCTTCCACAGCTCTTCCGCCAGCGCATCGCCCTGGCCGAGCGCCATCGTGTCGCCCGCTTCGGAGATCGGCCGATGCGCCAGCCCGCTGCTGCGCTCCAGCCGCCGCGCGCCCTCAGCCCAGCTCGGCAGCCGCACGCCGCGCAAGCCGAAATAGAGCGCGAGCCCGACCGCCGTGATCGTCCCCGCCAGGATCAGCGCATGCAGCACCCAGGGCAGCGGCGCGAAGACATCCGCCAGCGCGGCGGCTGCGAACACTCCCGCGATCCCGCTTGCCGGCCACAGCGCCGGCCAGACGCGCTCCCACGCCAGCGCCGCGCGGGACAAGGCGACATAACGCCCGGTCTTTTCAGCCCGTGAGCCAGTCCGGAATTCGTTCGGATCCGAATAGCGCGTCATCATCCAGTCTTGGCCGCACCACGCTCCATTGATCGTCCTTGACGAGCACTTCGGGCGCGGGCGGCCGCGCATTGTAAGCCGAAGACATCACCGCGCCATAGGCGCCGGCCGTCAGGATCGCCACCAAATCGCCGGATTTCAGCGCCGGCATCTCGCGGTCGGCCGCGAAGATATCCGATGTTTCGCACACCGGACCCACCACGTCATAGCGGTCGCGGCGATCATTTGCCGCCGCTTCGTTAACGCGCACGATCTCGTGATGCGAATCGTACATCGCCGGCCTTATCAGGTCGTTCATCCCGGCATCGATGATGGCGAAGGTCTTGGCCTCGCCGCGCTTCACATAGAGCACCCGCGACACCAATATCCCCGCATTGGCCGCGATCAGCCGCCCGGGTTCCAGGATCATCTGGCAGCCCAGCCCCGCCGTCACCCGCGTCGCCATCGCGCCATAGGCCGACGGGTCCGGCGGCGGCTCGTTGTTCACGACATAAGGCACCCCCAGCCCGCCGCCGAGATCGAGCCGCGAGATCGCATGCCCATCGGCCCGCAGCTGCGCCGCCAGCTGCACCACCTTGCCGAAGGCAAGCTCGAACGGCTCCAGGTCAACGATCTGGCTGCCGATATGCACGTCGATCCCGACGATCTGAATCCCCGGCAGCGTCGCCGCCAGCGCGTAAGCCGCGCGCGCCTTCGACCACGGAATCCCGAACTTGGTCTCCGACGTCCCCGTCGTGATCTTGGCATGGGTCTTGGCGTCGACATCCGGATTGACCCGGATGGTGATCGGCGCCGTCTTGCCCAAAGCGCTCGCGACCTCGCTCAGTGCTTCCAATTCTGGTTCGCTCTCGACATTGAACTGATAGATGCCGGCGTCCAGCGCCAGTTTCATCTCGGCCTTCGTCTTGCCGACGCCGGAGAACACGATCCGCTCGCCCGGTATCCCCGCCTTCAGGGCTTTCTTGAGTTCGCCGCCCGACACGACATCGGCCCCGGCGCCGAGCCGCGCCAGCGTCTTCAGCACCGCGATGTTGCCCAACGCCTTGACCGAGAACGCGACCAGCGTGCCCTTGGGAAACGAGCCCGCGAACACCTGGTAGTGCCGCGCCAGCGTTGCGCTCGAATAGCAGTAGAACGGCGTGCCGACCGCGTCGGCCAGCGCGTTCAGGTCGACACCCTCCGCATGCAGCACGCCGCCGCTATAGCGGAAATGGTTCATAGCCCCTGCTGCGTCTGCGCCGGCGGCTTGGACGGATCCTTCTGCCCCTTGGGCGTCGGCTTGCCGTCCGGCATGAGAAGATCGTTCTTCACCCCGCATCCGGAGACGCTCAACGCAACGACGACGGTCAACAAAATGCGCAGCTTCATTTGAGTTTCTCTTTCCAGAACCGCAGCTGTTCGCGCACCCGGTCCGGCGCCGTGCCGCCATAGCTCATCCGCGCCTTGACCGAAGCCTCCAGCGGCAGCACCGCAAACACTTCTTGCGTGATCCCCGGCTCGACCGCCTGCATCTCCGCCAGCGGCAATTTCTCCAGCGAGACGTTCAGCTCTTCCGCCCGCCGCACGATCGACCCCGCGATATGATGCGCCTCGCGGAACGGCTTCTTCAAGCTGCGTACGATCCAGTCGGCCAGGTCCGTCGCCGTCGGATAGCCCGCTTCCGCCGCCGCGCGCATCGCCTCCGGATTGGCTTTCAGATCCGCGAACATCGCCGCCATCGCCGCGAGGCAGACCTCGATCGTGTCCGCCGCGTCGAACACGCGCTCCTTGTCTTCCTGCAGATCGCTGCCATAGGCCAGCGCAAGGCCCTTCACCACCGTCGCCAGCGCCACGAAATCGCCCAGCACGCGTCCCGTCTTGCCGCGGATCAATTCCGCCGCGTCCGGATTGCGCTTCTGCGGCATGATCGACGAGCCCGTCGTGAACGCATCCGACAGCCGCACGAAGCCGAACGCCGGCGTCGACCACTGCACGATCTCGCCCGCCAGCCGCGACAGATGCGTGGCGCAGATCGTCGCCGCCGCGAGATACTCCAGCGCGAAATCGCGCGCCGAAACCGCGTCGAGCGAATTGCGCATCGGCCGCGCAAAGCCCAGCGCCTTCGCCGTCACGTCGCGGTCGATGGGAAACGGCGTCCCCGCCAGCGCCGCCGCGCCGAGCGGCGATTCGTTCAAGCGCTTGCCGCAATCCACGAAACGTCCGCGGTCGCGATAGAACATCTCGACATAGGCGAGGCAGTGATGCCCGAACGTCACCGGCTGCGCCGGCTGCATATGCGTGTAGCCCGGCATGATCGTCGCGTAATGCGTCTCGGCCTGCGCATGCAGCGCCCGCTGCAG
The DNA here is from genome assembly GCA_036271735.1 of Rhizomicrobium sp. Taxonomy (GTDB): domain Bacteria; phylum Pseudomonadota; class Alphaproteobacteria; order Micropepsales; family Micropepsaceae; genus Rhizomicrobium. The sequence continues at coordinate 136,018 of DATAZZ010000034.1, read as the reverse complement.
CTCTTCCAGCCCCTTGTCGGCGCGCACGCACGCCTCGCGCAGCCACAGCCTAAAATCCGTGACGACCTGGTCGTTGCGCGAGCGCGCCGTGTGCAGCCGCCCCGCCGCGTCGCCGATCAGCTCTTTCAGCCGCGATTCGATATTGAGATGGATGTCCTCGAGCTGCCGGCTGAAGGTGAACTTGCCCTCGGCGATCTCTTTCTCGATGGCGTCGAGGCCGCGCACGATCTCCTCGGCATCGAACTGCGAGATGATCTGTTGCACCGCCAACATGCGGGCATGCGCCTTCGACCCGGCGATGTCCTGCGCCGCCAGCCGTTTGTCGAAATCGATGGAGGGGGTTATGACCTCCATGATGGATGCGGGGCCGCCTTCGAACCGGCCGCCCCACATTTTGTTCTGAGCCATGAGATGCCCGTGACGCTGTCCCGTTGGATTTATACCGCACTCGCCGCCGCGCTGATTACGGCCGCCGCGCTCTTCATCCTATATGGGATGCAGGGCAAGCCTGTCCACGCGGACGCCGGCCCGCCCGCCGCGCTGGCGCCCTTCGCCTTGGCCAAGGCGCCGGTGCCGCAGGTCGCGGTCAGCGACGCCACCGGCGCGCGCCTGTCGCTCGCATCGTTCAAGGGCCATTACGTCCTGCTCAATCTTTGGGCCACCTGGTGCGCGCCCTGCGTGCGCGAGCTTCCCGCGCTCGCCCACCTCAAGACCGCCTTGGGCAAAAGCGGGGTGCAGGTGATCGCCGTCGATGTCGGCCGCGGCACGCCCGCCGAAGCCCGCAGCTTCCTCGACGCACACGACGCCAAATCCCTCGATGCCTATGTCGACTCCAACATCGCCTTGCTCAGGGCCTTCGGCGCCTACGGCCTGCCGTTGACGGTCCTGATCGACCCCCAAGGCCGCGAGATCGGCCGCTCCGTCGGCCCCGCCGCCTGGGACGCCCCGGACGCGATCGCGTGGTTCAAGTCTTTGACCGGCGGCGCTTGACGGCTCGCGCCGGTTTCCAGCCGCCGAGCGCGAGCGCCACGTCGCGGCAGGTATCGCGCAAATCCTCGGCGCGGCCCGAGTCGGTCATGGCCCGAGCGATCACCATGCCGCCGACGCAGAGCGCTGCGATCGCCGAGGAGGCGTCGCGCGCTTGCCGGCCTTGCGCGCCACGCCGAAGCAACTCGACCATCGCCGCGAACACAGTCTCGAAGGCCCGCCGCGGCCCGACCCCGTTGCGCGCCACATCGGAAGGCAATGCGACCAAGGGGCAGGAATTCCCGATGTCCTCAAAGTGCCCACGCGACAGATACGCTTCGACGATTTGCGGCCCCATATTGGCGTTCGGATCGAATGTCACGCCCTTCCATCGGTGACGCCAGTTTGGATTGGTGAAGAAGCAGTCCAGAACCTCGGCATAGAGGTCGCTCTTGCTCCTGAAATACCCATAGAACGCCCCGTGCGTGAGGCTGGCGCCCGCCATGATCTGGCCGATGGAGACGTTGTCGAACCCGTGGCGGTTGAAGAGCGTTCTGGCGCTGTCGATGATCTTCTCGCGCGTGGCGGCGCGGTGGCCTTTGGGATAGGGCATGGGATCCTCTTCTGCCGGCGCAGCATGCGGCCGCTCAAAACATTATGTTGATAATGTTTTGACGGCGGCAATGCTGTTCGTGCCGGAGGAGATAAAAATGATCGACAGAAGAACTTTTGCCGCGACCACCGTGCTGGCGGGAGTCGGTCTATCGGCAAGCGCGTTCGCGCAGACGCCGGAGATCAGCAACGGCAGTGCCGCGATTCACCAGGACGTCGTGCTCGCCGCGCCGCCTGCTCGCATCTATGCCGCGCTCACCGACGCTGCGCTGTTCGACAAGATCGTCAGGTCAAGTGGCGCGATGAATTCGGCCATGAAGAGCCAGCTGGGCACGACACCCACGGCCATCGATGCCCGGCCCGGCGGCGCCTTCGCGCTGTTCGGCGGCTATGTCACAGGGTTCAATCTCGAAATGCTGTCCGGCAAGCGGCTTGTGCAGGCCTGGCGGGCGGGAAGCTGGGATCCCGGATTGTTTTCAATCGCCGATTTCGCGCTTTCGCCACACGGAACCGGAACGCGGATCGCATTCGACCATCGAGGCTTTCCCAACGATGCCGCCGCTCATCTTGCCAAGGGCTGGCACGCGAATTACTGGGAGCCGATGGCGCGGGTCATCGTCTGACGGCCGCGTCGTAGTCGGCCCACATTGGTGCGCAGTCGACCAGCCGGCGCTCCGTCATCGCTTTATCGATCGCCATCACGGTCAAGCCCGCCTCCATCGATTCATACGGCGTCACCGGGAACGCCGCGCCTTTGTCGAGCGTCGCGAGAAGATCGGTCGCCATTGCCTGGTCGGCGCCATTGTGGTTGTCGGCGGTGCGCGTCGCGAAGTCGAGGCGCTCCGGCTTTCCCTTGTCGAGCGCGCGCCGGATCATCAGCTTGTTGCGCACCAGGTCCGCGAGCAGCGTGCCGTCCGTCCCCGCGATGTACCAGCGCCGCTCGCCCAGCGCGACATGGCTGTTGGCGTGGAACGAAAGCTGGAAGCCGCTGGCATATTCGACCAGCGCGGTCTGGTGGTCGGTGACGTCCATGTCCGAGTGGAACGCGTCGTTGGCGCCCGACCATCCCGCGTCGCGCATCGCATAGGCCGGTGTGCCGTCGGAATAGGTCCGCCCCGCATCCGCACGCCCCGAATGGAAGATGCGCCGCCCGCCGAAGCTCGCGACGCGCTCCGGCCGCGCCTTGGCCAGCCGCCCGAAAATATCGAAATCGTGGCACACCTTGTCGAGGAAGTATGAGCCGCCCCATTCCTGCTTGCGCCGCCAGTTGCGCGCCAGATACCCGCCATGCTCCGGCGGCAGATGCTCCGTCGCATCCATCGAGATCAGCTCGCCCAGTTCGCCGGCATCGACCCGCGCGATCGTCTCGCGCACGATCGGCATCGAGCGCATCACCAGCCCGATATAAAGCGGCGGCGTTTTGCTGTCAGCGAGGTGCCGCGCCAGCGCAAACGTCTCCTCCTCCGTCCGCACGATCGGCTTCTCGGCGAAGATCGGATAGCCCGCCGCGAACGCTGCCAGCAGATGCTCGTAGTGCAGATGGTTGGGCGAGCCGATCATCACGAGATCGAACGGTCCGTCCTTCAACAGCGCATCGACGCTCGCATACACCTTGCCCGGCGCGATATCGCGCGCGGCGAGGATCGGCAGGCCCACGGGCCGCGGATCGACATAGCCCGCGACCTCCAGCTTCCAGCCGACATCGTCCATGGCGCACAGCACATGCGCGATCCGCTGCCCCAGTCCGATGACGCCGATGCGTTTTGTTTTCATGGCAGCGAAGCTAACGGCTTCGCCGGACGCTGCCAATCCGGCTAGACTGGCGCCGCAATGGGAGGCTCGATGCCTGCGCTTTATACCAACACGCTCAGCGTCCGGCCGGGCGAAAGCTTTGCGATTCACGCCAGCAGCGCGACCGCATCTTGCACCTTGGAGATCGCCCGAATCGGCGCCACCCATGACATCGTGTTTCGCGGCGCAATCCAGGTCGGCAACCATCCCACGCCGCCCGATGCCGATGCCAAAGGCTGCGACTGGCCCGTGGCGGTGACGATCGCGGCCGGCGCCGATTGGCGCAGCGGCTATTACGACATCGCGCTCACCGCCGCCGATGGTACGGCCGCGCATCACTTCGTCTGCGTCAAGCCCGGCGCGGCGCGCGCCCGCATGGTGCTGGTGCTCGCGACCAACACGCTGCACGCCTACAATTACTGGGGCGGCGCCAGCGCCTATTGCGATGTCGAAGCCTTGATGAGTCGCCGCAAACCGCTGGCCGAAGCGATGGCCGGCGCCATCGGAATTCTCTCCACCCAGCGTCCGTTTCCGCCGCTGCTGCTCGCCGCGCCGCCCGACATGCCGCGCCTCGTCAACCTGCGGCCGCGCGGCTTCGAAGAACGCAGCTGGGCCGGCGCCGATCCCCAATGGTCGCGCGCGCACGCGCAATCGCCCTATGATGGCTCCGCCGGCTATCTGAACAAATGGGAGCACGCCTTCGTCCGCTGGGCCGAAGGCGAGGAGGTACTGACCTTCGACTACCTCACCGACTTCGATCTCGACCGCGACCCCGCCGCGCTCGATGGCTATGACGTCGTCCTCCTCGTCGGCCACAGCGAGTATTGGTCGGGGCCCGAGCGTGACACCATCGAGGCATTCGTCGATCGCGGCGGCCGCCTCGCGATCTTCTCCGGCAACACCGCGTTCTGGAAGGTGCGCTGGGAGGATGAGGGCCGCACCCTCATTTGCCACAAATGGACCGGCGAAGACGAAACCGTTCCCGATGCGGCCAAGACCCATCTGTGGTCGCATCCGGTGTTCGCCCGGCCCGAAGCGGCGATCACCGGCCTCAGCTTTCTCTATGGCGGCTATCACCGCCTCGGCCTCTGCGCCGCGCGCGGCCAGGGCGGCTACACCGTCTATCGCGACACGCATTGGGCGCTGGCCGGCACCGACCTCTATTACGGCGACGTGTTCGGCGCCGCCGTGCCGCTGGTCGGCTATGAGAACGATGGCTGCCCGATCCGCTTCGCTGCCGACGGCCTCCCGGCGCCTGACGGCGGCGTCGGCGTGCCCGACAATCTTGAGATCATCGCCTTCGTCCCGGCCGCCTTCGCCGAGCCGCCGGACAATCCCTACCGCCCGCTGATCCCGCCCGAGCAGATGGCCGTCGTGGCGCGCGCCGCCTATGGCGACGACAGTCCCGCCACGCAGGCGCGGGTTTCGCGCGGCCACGCCGTCATGGCATCGTTCCGGCGCGGCAAGGGCGAGGTCTTCAACGCCGGCACGACGGAATGGGCGCACGGCCTCGCCGCCGGCGACCCCTTCGTCACCCGCATCACCCGCAACGTGCTGAACCATTTCCTGGCAGAGAGGCCTGAACGATGAGCGAGACACTCGAAGGCGGCTGCCGCTGCGGCGCCGTCCGTTACCGCGTGCAGGCGGACAAGCTGCCCAACGTCTACGCCTGCCATTGCCGCGACTGCCAGACCTGGTCCGGCAGCGCCTTCAGCATCCAATACATCGTGCCGGAAGACACGCTGACGGTCACCGGCACGCCGCATCTCTACGAGCGTATCACCGAGGATGCCAACGGCGCGCGCATTTCGCGCCAGCGCGGCTGCGCCCATTGCCTCACGCGCGTCTACAACACCAACACCCGCCGCCCCGGCTTGGCGGTGGTCCGCGCCGGCACGCTAGACCGCAGCGACGAGCTCAGCATCGTCGCGCACATCTGGACCAAGCGAAAACTCAAAGGCATCGATATCCCCGCCGACATCCCAAGCTGGGAAGAAGGCGCCCCACCACTGGATTTCGTCGCGGTACTGTCGCGCTAGAATAAGCAGCGTCAGAATCAAGAGTTGATGTTCGCAGAGTAGTGGTTGGTAAAATGCACTTCTCACAGCAGAGCAAGTTATTATGACTGAAACGGCTCCCCGAAAGTTCACATCAGAGCATACGGTTGGCTTGTACACTGGTGCATCGCTGATGCTCCCTCCGGATCAGCTCACTGCCGATGTCAATATCCCCGAAACGACTGCGGAATTGTTGGGGCGTTGTCATATCTATCTCATTTGTCGCTCGCCAGCGTTGTCGCTCGACACACAGACCTTCCTGCACAAAGATGGACTGGGTAGCGGTCATCTGTTGAGGAAGATTTCAGGAAAAACAGAACGGATCAAATTCCGAATGAGAATGGATGTTCCCGCTGGCGGCTGGATCAAAGTTGGGGACTATCCACATCGTGAACTGCTTACATTCGATAGAGATGGCGCAGCTACGGGTTATCATTTTCCGGCCCGCTGGATCGCGCAAAAGTCTCGCCTGTCTGACGATACAGCGCGGGATTTCGAGGTCTTGTATGTGGGACAATCGTATGGCGGCGACGGTTCTCGAACGGCCTTCACTCGCCTCCAATCGCACTCCACTCTGCAAAAAATCCTGGCGGACCATTCAGCCAAGCGGCCGGATGATGAATTGATGTTGTTTCTGTTTGAATATGAAAACCAAATGTTTACGCATATCGATGGGATTACCAAGGCTCAATCATCTGACGAGGAAGATACCGAGCATTGGATGAATATCCTGGATAACCCTCTATCCGAGAAGCAGCAAATAGCATTGGCTGAAGCAGGGCTTATCCGGTATTTCGAGCCGGAATATAACGAAATCTACAAGTCTAGCTTCCCTCAGGAGCAGCAGCGCATACTCGATGGATGCTATGAGCTCGACATGTCGGCGATTGTAGTCGAGATAAACACCGAGGAGTTAGCGGCGCCACTATGGTCGCCGTCGCGTGGCAAGGGGTTACATCACATTGCTCAGTACGATCTACACGATCCTGACAAGCGGAGAAGTTTTTTCACCTTTGTCGACAACGAGGGCAACAGCGTATCGTTGAAGAGTGACGGTCCAGTATTTTAAGCAAGCTACCGCGTCGGAACCGGATGCTCGCCGCGATAGTCGTAGAAGCCGCGCCCGGTCTTCTTGCCCAGCCATCCGGCTTCGACATACTTCACCAGCAGCGGGCACGGCCGGTACTTCGAATCCGCCAGCCCCTCATACAGCACCTGCATGATCGAGAGACACGTATCCAGCCCGATGAAATCCGCCAGCTGCAGCGGCCCCATCGGATGGTTGGCGCCCAGCCGCATCGCGGTGTCGATCGCCTCGACATTGCCGACGCCCTCATACAGCGTATAGACCGCCTCGTTGATCATCGGCTGCAGGATGCGGTTGACGATGAAGGCCGGGAAGTCCTCGGCATAGGCCGCCGTCTTGCCGACGCGCCGCACGATCTCGAGCGCCGCCTGGAAGGTCGGATCGTCCGTTGCGATGCCGCGGATGACTTCCACCAGCTGCATCAGCGGCACCGGATTCATGAAATGAATGCCGATGAAGCGCTCCGGCCGGTCCGTCGCCGTCGCTAGCCGCGTCACCGAGATCGACGAGGTGTTGGTCGCGAGCAAGGCCTTGTCGCTCAGACGCGGCGTCAGCTCCTGGAAGATCTTCTTCTTGACCGCTTCATCCTCGGTCGCCGCCTCGATCACGAGGTCGCGGTCTTTCAGGTCTTCCAGCGCCGTCGTGGTCCGGATGCGTGCCAGCGCACCCGCGATCTGGTCTTCCTTGATCAGTCCGCGCGCCGCTTGGCGGTGCATGTTCTTGGTGATGCGCTCGATCGCCTTGGACAACGCGTCCTTGTTGATGTCGTCGAGCACCACGTCATAGCCCGCGAGCGCGAGCACATGCGCGATGCCGTTGCCCATCTGGCCTGCGCCGATAACGCCAATACGTTCAATTGTCATAGGCTTCAGTCCTCGTTGGCTTAGTAGCCAAGCTTGGTGAGCTCTTCGTCCATCTCAGGGATGGCCTTGAACAAATCGGCGACAAGTCCGAAATCGGCGACCTGGAAGATCGGCGCCTCTTCGTCCTTGTTGATGGCCGCGATGACCTTGGAATCCTTCATGCCGGCCAGATGCTGGATCGCGCCGGAAATGCCGACCGCGATGTAGAGGTCCGGCGCCACCACCTTGCCGGTCTGCCCGACCTGGTAGTCGTTGGGCACGAAGCCCGCGTCGACCGCCGCGCGCGACGCGCCGACGGCGGCGTGCAGCTTGTCGGCGATCTTGTCCAGCATGTGGAAATTGTCGCCCGACTGCATGCCGCGCCCGCCCGAGATGACGATCTTGGCCGAGGTGAGTTCGGGGCGCTCCGACTTGGACAATTCCTCGCCGACGAATTTCGACAGGCCTGGGTCGCTGCCCGCGGCGATCTTCTCGACCGTGCCCGAACCGCCGTCGCCCGCCGCCTTAAACGTCGTCGTGCGCACGGTGATGACCTTCTTGCCCGCGCCGGCCTGCACCGTGGCGATGGCGTTGCCGGCATAGATCGGGCGCTGGAACGTGTCGGCGCTGTCGACCGCGATGATCTCGCTGATCTGCGCCACGTCGAGCTTGGCCGCCACGCGCGGCATGTAGTTCTTGCCGTTGGTCGTGGCCGGCGCGAGGATCGCGTCGTATTTGTCGGCCAGCGACAGGATCAGCGTCTCCATCGTCTCGGCGACCATCTTCGCGTACAGCGGATCGTCGGCGAGCAGCACCTTCTCCACGCCCGCGAGCTTGGCGGCGGCATCGGCCACGCCTTGCGCGTCCGATCCTGCGACCAGCACATGCACCGGCCCGCCGATCTGCGTCGCGGCGGTCACGGCCTTGGCGGTCGCTTCCTTGAGGGTCTTGTTGTCGTGTTCGGCGATAACGAGCGACGCCATGTTAGATCGCCCCCACTTCTTTGAGCTTGCCGACCAGTTCGGCGACCGTCTTCACCTTGATGCCGGCCTGCCGCTTGGGCGGCTCGGTCACTTTCAGCGTCTTGAGCTTGGGCGCGATATCGACGCCGTAATCCGCCGGCGACTTCTCGTCTATCGGCTTCTTCTTCGCCTTCATGATGTTGGGCAGCGAGGCATAGCGCGGCTCGTTGAGGCGCAAATCCACCGACATCACCGCCGGCAGCTTGACCTCGACGGTCTGCAATCCGCCGTCGATCTCGCGCTCGATCTTGGCGCTGTCGGTCTCCAGTTCCAGTTTGTGCGCAAACGTACCCTGGGCCCAGCCCAGCAGCGCCGCCAGCATCTGGCCGGTCTGGTTGCTGTCGTCGTCGATCGCCTGCTTGCCGGTGATAACCAGCGAAGGCTTCTCGATGTCGCAAATCGCCTTGAGGATCTTGGCGACCGCCAGCGGTTCCACTTCGCCGTCGGTCTTCACCAGGATGCCGCGGTCGGCGCCCATGGCGAGCGCGGTGCGGATGGTCTCCGACGCCTGCTGCGGCCCGATAGAGACGGCGATGACCTCGGTGGCCTTGCCCTTCTCCTTGAGGCGCACGGCCTCTTCGACGCTGATCTCGTCGAATGGGTTCATGGACATCTTGACGTTGGCGAGGTCCACACCCGTCTGGTCCGCCTTCACGCGAACTTTCACGTTGTAGTCGATCACCCGCTTGACGGGCACCAGTACCTTCATGGTTTCGAATTTCCCTGGACGATGGCGGTTGGTTTAGCTCGGGAGCGTGCTTTGCGCCCCGCGTTTTTGCTGACCGCCCTCTTTTGTGCGGCGCAAAAACTAGGACCGGTCCCGCGCCCTGTCAACGAACCGTCATTCCGGTTTCCTTGGGGAAACAAGCCCCGCGAATCGCTGAGAATTTTGGTTGCAGTGCAGCATTCCGGGTATTGCCGCGTCATTCCGCCGCAATCCTAACACTTACCCTCTCCCCCCTTCCGGGGGAGAGGGCAGGGTGAGGGGGTCGCGCCGCATGGGTGATTTCAAAGGCCAAACGCCCTCACCGCCGCCTCGGCAATCGCCCCACCCCATTCCTGCACGAAGTGCCCGCCCTCCGGCACAACCATCGCCGGCGGGCAACCGCAAATCCCCGCGCGCAGCCGTTCCATCGCCTCCGGCGCAAACACCGGATCGGCCGCGCCATAGGCCATGAAGCTCTGCCCGGCCCATTCGTTCGCCCAGAACTCCCGTGCCGCGATCGACTCGGCGACGCCCTCCATCCCCGGCTCGGTCATCACGAGTTGCGGAAACCGCCGCACGCCCGCCTTGTAGCGCGCATCGGGAAACGGCGCGTCATAGGCCGCGGCCTCGGCATCGCTCAGCATCGGCGTGCCGCGCTTCATCAGGATGCCGACCATCAAATCCGGCCGCGTCGCCATGAAGGCGCGCCAGGCATCGAACCCCGGCCCCGCCGGCTCGCCCGCCGCGATGCCGGTGTTCATCACCAGCAGCCGCGTGATGCGCGCGCGCATCCCCGGCGCCACCGGCAATGTCAGCCCCAGCAGCCCGCCCCAATCCTGCACCACCAGCGTGATGCCCTTCAGGTCGAGCCGCTCGATCAGCCGCAGCAGATAATTGCGATGGAAGTGAAACGTATAGACCGCGTCCTCGATCGGCTTGTCGGAGCGCCCGAAGCCCAGGAAATCCGGCGCCACCACCCGCGCCCCGGCGCGCAGGAACACCGGCATCATCTTGCGATAGAGAAAGCTCCAGCTCGGCTCGCCATGCAGGCACAGGAAGGTGTGCCGCGCATCCTTCGGCCCCTCGTCGACGAACGCCGCGCGCAAGCCGTCATAGCCGGGCAGGTCGCTGACATAGCGCACCGCATAAGGAAAATCCGGCACATCCGCGAAACGGTCTTCCGGCGTGCGCAAGGCGACGATCGTCATGCGGTTCACCTTTTGCCGTGCAGCAGCTTGCCCACGATCCGGTCGGTCGTGGTGCACATCGTCGGGCCGTCCAGCCGGTTGGTGGTGTCCGCGAGCGTCGCCCTGCCGCCGGCGTTCGGCGGTGCGACCACATCGATCTGCCGCCAAGAGGCGAAGCCGCCATGCTCGAACCAGATATACCAGTACGCGCCGATCTTGCCGCCGCGGATGAACCGGTTGAACGGCGCGGGCTTGCTGACGACATCGGTGGCATTAAAAGTCTCGCCGGCATCGGCCATCGGCCCGATCTGGTCGTGGATGTAGCCGCGCAGCCAGACCGGCAAGGCTTTGAGCGTATGCACGCTGGTCGCCGGATGCGTGAACGTGCAGCGCAAATTCGGATCGGCCGCCGGCGGCTTGGCGCTCGCGCAGCTTGCAGCGCCAAGCGCCAACATCCCCGCCAGCGCCGCCGCGCCCTTCATTTCAGCGTGCTGAGATAAGCGATCACATCAGCGGTCTGCACCGGATTGCTGATTCCGCCGAACGCCATCTTGGTCCCCGGCACCAGCCGCATCGGACCCGAGATCCACGCCGTCAGCTTGTCCGGCGTCCAGGTGATGCCCGAATTCTTTAGCGCGCCCGAATACATGAAGCTCGGCAGCGACGCCGCCTTGCGCCCCACCACGCCGAACAGATTGGGCCCCAGCCCGTTGGGTCCACCCTTCACCACCGTGTGGCAAATCGCGCAGCGCCCGAAGACGATCTTGCCGTTGTTGGCATCCGCGCCTTGCGCCGCGCCCGCGGCCAGCAAAGAGCCCGCCATCAACACGGCCGCTATTCCAAAACGCATCGCAATCTCCCGGCAAATCCGCTTGGCCCAACTTTACGCCAAGCCCCCGCATGCGCGATAGGTGGAAGATGACCGCGTTCTCGCCTGCATCCCCCACCGGCGCCCGCCGTATCGAGCTGATCGTGATCCTGGGCGCGCTGACGGCCGCCGCCCCGATCTCCATCGACCTCTATCTGCCGGCGCTCCCCACCATTGCGCATGCCTTCGGCGATTCTATCGGCGCGGTCGAGCAGACCCTCGCCTCCTTCTTCCTCGGCTTCGCGCTGGGCCAGGCGCTGTTCGGCCCGCTCGCCGACCGCTTCGGGCGCAAGCCGCCGCTGCTCTGGGGCATCGGCATCTATGTCCTGACCTGCGTCGCCTGCGCCTTTGCGCCGTCGGTCGGCGCGCTGGTGGCGTTGCGCTTTGTCCAGGCGGTCAGCGCCTGCGCCGGCGCCGTCATCGCCCGCGCCTGCGTCCGCGATCTCTTCCCCGCCGACGAAGCGCCGCGCGTCTTCGCCACCATGATGCTGGTGATGGGCGTGGCGCCGCTGCTCGCGCCGCTCGCCGGCGGTTATCTGCTGGTGTGGTTCGGCTGGCGAGCGATCTTCCTCGCCCAGGGCACGCTCGGCCTCGCGGCGCTCATCGCCGCCATGCTGCGCCTGCATGAAAGCCATGGCGGGGCGCACCGTCCGCTCCATCCCGCCTCGCTGCTGATCGATTTCGCGCGCATCGCGCGCGACCGCCGCTTCATCGGCTATGTGCTGGCCGCGGCGGCGTCGTCCGGCGGCATGTTCGCCTATGTCACGGCCAGTCCGCACGTCTTCATCGACCTGTTCCATGTGCCGTCGCAGGCCTATGGCTGGTTCTTCGGCGCCAATGCGCTGGCGCTGATCGCGATGTCGCAGCTCGGCGCCCACCTGCTGCGCCGCTATCCCGCACAGCACATCCTGATCGCGGCGCAGACCGGCCAGACCGTCGCCGGCGCCTTGCTGTTGCTGTTCGCGCTTACCGGCATCGGCGGCCTCTGGGGTCTCGCGCCGTGCCTGCTGCTCTATGTCGGGCTCAACGGCGCCATCGGCCCGACCTCCAGCGGTCTCGCCATGAACCCTTTCGCCCTCAATGCCGGCATGGCCTCGGCCCTGCTCGGCACGCTGCAGTTCGGCGGCGGCACGCTCACCTCGCTCACCGTCGGCGTCTTGCCCGGCAATGGCGTGGTGGCGATGGCGGCCGTCATCGCCGCCTGTGGCGTTGGCGGCCTGATCCTCAATCTGCTGCTCAGTCCGCGCGCCGCTTCTACTTCGTAAGGCCAGACTTCGCGGTTTCGATCGCGGCACGGAAGCCGAGCGGGTCGCCGATGCTCGGCAGATCGATATGGTCGACGCCGGTGCCCTCGATGCGCAGATGGCCATAGCCCAGCATCTGGCCCCAGAAGCTCTGGGTCAGCGTCACGCCTTCGATATTCGTCAGCGCCACCTCGTTGGTCTTGAGGCTGAACAGCCCCGTCTTCTCGACGAAGCGATGCGTCGTGACGCCGATCTCGGTCGTCCATTTGCGCACCATCATGCTCACGAAGATCACGATGCCGATGAGGCACCAGCCCAGGAAGATCAGCGCCAGCCACGCCTTCATGCTGTACCACCAATGGAAATGCGCCCGCGCCACGATGCGCTCGCCCTGGCCGAGCGACTTTTCGATATACGACATGAAACCCTCCGCGAACCGGTCCCGACTGTAACCCGCAATGGGCCAAAAAAGCAGCGGTCTTTCAGGCGCTTTCCGCCTTCGGCTGCGGCAGCCATGCCCGCCATTGCGACAGCGCCAGCAGCAGGAAGAACCCCTCCCAGACATAGAAGCCGATGGCGAGGTGATCGACCGGCAGCGTGTGCCAGTCTCCGGCGCCCGGCCTGCCGTCATAGGTGAACGACTGCAGCCCGAACACGAAGCCGCTCAACGCCAATGTCGTCGCCGGGCGCGGCGCACCGCCCGCGACCGCAATGACGAAGGCGGCAAACCCGAGGATATTGGCCCACCAGGCGAAGTTGAGGGTCAGCAAGCCGAGCCAGCCCCGCTCGAGCATGTCGAGGCCACTGTCCGCCGTCGCCGGTTCGGCCAAGGGATGGCCGCAAGACCATACGCCCTGCGCATCGCGCTCCGGCGGCCCATTCATGCAGGTCGGCGTGTATTCGTGTGCCTTGTAGACCACCGCCGGCAGCGCCAGGCAGGCGAGATAGGCGATCCCCGCCAGCGCGATGAACAGCCGGGCGATCGCATTCTGCCGCTTCATGTCCTAACGCCTTTCGATCCCGCAGGACGGATGATGCGGCGCATTGCGTCGTTCGTATGGCGGCTATCCGTGGGAATTGCGTATAGAGAAAGGCATGAGAGAGAAATTCCGCGCCGTTTTCCTGCCGGTGATCCTGCTGGCGGTCGGCCTGGCGCTGATCCTCGCGCTGCTCAACGGACTGGCCCTCGAGATCGTCTGGCTGCCGCTCGACGAGGATGTCGCCGCGATCTGGCTTCCCGTCCTCCTCGCGATCGTCATCGTCGCGCTGTGGATCGAGCCGCGCATCCGCCTTCTGGCCCTCAACAAGAAGCGCAACATCAACGCGCTCTATGTCCTCGTCGCCTTCGCCGCCATCGCCGGCCCCGCGATCCTGGTGCAGGAATATGTCCAGGCCAGGATCGGCGCGATGGTGCAGATCGAGAGTCCATCCGAGGTCGCGGCGCATCCGCAGGCGCGCTATTTCACCGTGTCCGCCCTTTGCCTCGATGTCGGTCATGCGGTGGCGCACACCCGTGTCGCCACCTCCGGCGATCACGACGAGGATATGAACATCACCGTCTATGTCGCGGTGCCGTTCTGCGCGGCGCGGGCCGGCACCGCCTGGCTCGGCACGATCTTCTCGACCAGGATCGATAACCGCCTCGGCGACAAGCAGAAAGATGCCGCCTACCGCGCCTTTCTGGAGCGCAGCCAGCACGCGCTCAATACCGCCGATCCGCACCTCTATCGCTATCTCGAACGTGTCGGCTTCAACGCCGACCGCCGCGGTTTCCTGAAAGCGCTGGCCGACTACAAGATCGCCGCGCCGGGTGCCGTCTTCCTCGCGCCGCACACCACACCCTTTGTGCGTCCGGGCGACGGCTTCCTCGGCGGCGCGGGGCTCGCCTTCCTCGCGGCGGCGGCGCTATGGGCGCTGATGGTCTTCCTCGCACCGCTGAAGCCGCCGGCCGAGCGCAAGACCGACGACGGCCCAAGCCTCGCCCACGCCTTGTTCGTGCCCACCCGCGAGGCGTTCGGCCTGCCGGTCCTGCTCGACATCAATCTCATTGTCTATCTCGCGATGGTGCTCAGCGGCATCGGCGTGTTCGATTTCGAGATCGACGATTTGATCGCCTGGGGCGCCAGCTCCGGCGCGCTCGATCACGGCTTCGGCCTGATCCGGCTGCTCACCGCGACTTTCGTGCATGCCGGCTTCTTCCACATCCTGGGCAACATCTATGGCCTGCTGTTCGCCGCGATCTTCCTGACGCCGGTGGCGCGCAGCTTGCGGCTTGTGATCTGCTATGTCGTTTGCGGCATCGGCGGCAGCATCCTCAGCGTCGCGGTTCATCCCGACATCGTCGCGGTCGGCGCCTCGGGCGCGATCTTCGGATTGTACGGCGTGCTGCTCACGCTCATCGTCCTGCGCGACGCCAAGCTGGTGGAGCTGACGCGCCCCATCCTCATCGTCGTGGGCATTTTCGTCGTGGTCAACGCGATCAATGGCGCGACGACGCCGGGCATCGACAATTTCGCCCATCTCGGCGGCTTCCTCGCCGGCATCCCGTGCGGGATCATGCTCTACGCCCTCGACCGCCGCGAGAAAGGTTACGGCCAGCCGCCGGCGTAACGCACTACTCCTCGTGATCCGGCAGCAGCACCTCGCGCAAGCCCTTGTGGTTGGGCCGCGACACCACGCCGTCATGCTCCATGCGTTCGATCAGGCTCGCCGCTTTGTTGTAGCCGATCTGCAGCCGGCGCTGGATATAGCTCGTCGTCGCCTTGCGTTCGCGCGCCACGATGGCGAGCGCCTTGTCGTAGAGGTCGTCGCCCGACGCCGAATTGCCGCCGCCTGCCGCGCCGCCGCCCATCATCGCATAGGGATCGTCGCTCTCCTCGTCCGGCTCTTCGGTCACCGCGTCGAGATATTCCGGCGAGCCCTGCGTCTTGAGGAACCGCACCACGTCTTCGACTTCGTGATCGGTCACGAACGGCCCGTGGATGCGGCGGATGCGACCGCCCGCCATCATGTAGAGCATGTCGCCCATGCCGAGCAGCTGCTCGGCACCCTGTTCGCCCAGGATGGTGCGGCTGTCGATCTTGCTCGTCACCTGGAACGAGATACGCGTCGGGAAGTTCGCCTTGATCGTGCCGGTGATCACGTCGACCGACGGGCGCTGCGTCGCCGCGATCAGGTGGATGCCCGCGGCGCGCGCCATCTGCGCCAGGCGCTGCACCGCGCCTTCGATCTCCTTGCCGCTGATCATCATGAGGTCCGCGACCTCGTCGACCACCACCACGATGAACGGCATCGGCTCGAGCTCGAGCATCTCGTCCTCGTACACCGGCTTGCCGGTCTCGCGGTCGAAGCCGGTCTGCACCGTGCGCTTGAGCTGCTCGCCCTTGTCCTTGGCCTTGCGCACGCGCTCGTTGAACGCTTCCACGCCGCGCACGCCCAGCTTGGACATCTTGCGATAGCGGTCTTCCATCTCGCGCACCGCCCATTTGAGCGCGACGACGGCCTTGCGCGGATCGGTCACCACCGGCGACAGCAGATGCGGAATGCCGTCATAGACGGACAGTTCGAGCATCTTGGGATCGATCATGATCATGCGGCACTGGCTCGGCGGCATGCGGTAGAGCAGCGACAGGATCATCGTGTTCAAGCCCACCGACTTGCCCGAACCCGTCGTGCCCGCGACGAGAAGATGGGGCATCTTGGCGAGATCGGCCATCACCGGCTCGCCGCCGATCGTCTTGCCCAGCGCCAGCGTCAGCGGCGCGCGCGCCTTGTCGAACTCTGCGCTCGCGAGCTGCTCGCGCAGATACACCGTCTCGCGCGTATGGTTGGGCAGCTCGATGCCGATCACATTGCGTCCCGGGATCACCGCGATGCGCGCCGCCACCGCGCTCATCGAGCGCGCCACGTCGTCGGACAGCGAGACCACGCGCGAGGATTTCACGCCCGCCGCCGGCTCGAACTCGTACAGCGTCACGACCGGTCCCGGCCGCACCGCCATGATGCGTCCCTTGACGCCGAAATCGGTCAGCACCGCTTCCAGCATGCGGGCATTCTCTTCCAGCGCGTCGTCCGACAACGCCGTGGCGTCGTGCACCACGATGGGCTCGGCCAAAAGCCCCAGCGACGGCAGTTGATATTCGTTCGATACCAGATCGAGCGCCGGCTGCTTACTGCCCCGCTTGGCGGCCGGTGCCAATGCACGCTTGGCTTCCTCGCGCTTGACGCGACCTTCGCGCCGTTCGGCCAGCCGCGTCGCCGCGATCGGCTCCGGCGCGACGTTCAGCGCATAAGCCTCGTCCTCGCTCTCGGCATCGAGCTCCGGCTCATAATCGTCTTCGTCGTAATCCCGCGCCGGCGCCGCTTTGCGGAAATTGAATTTCGGCCTCTTCAGCAGAGATCCGGCCCACACAAATGCCGCCGGCACGTTGGCCACGCCGCGCAGCACCGGTTTCAACCGGATGCCCGTCGCCAGGAACGACAGCGGTAGCCCCGCCAGCAACAGAAGCAGCGGCATCGCAATGGCGATCCAGCCCTGCCCATAAACCTGCGCGACATGCGCCGAAAGCTTCGCCACGGCGATACCGATCAGTCCGCCGACACCCGCCGGCAGCGTCGCCATCGCCGGCAGCACGCCGAGCCCGCCGGCGACCAGCAGCGCACCCATCGGCCACGCAAAGCCGCGCCAGAACACATGCTTGAGAGTCTTGCCGCGCATCGCGACATAGCCCCAGGTCAGCAGCGGCGCCAGCACCAGCACCGCCGCGACGCCGAAGGTCTGCAGCAGCAGGTCGGCCGCCATCGCGCCCAGCCCGCCGAGCCAGTTGCCCGTCTCGCCGCCCGTCGCGTTGTTTAAACTCGCATCGCCGGAATCATAGGTCGCGATCGCCACCAGCAGCGTCACGCCGCCGAGCAGCAGCAGCAGCCCGATGCCGCGCATCACGATCAGCCGCGTCAGCCGCGCCATGCTGCGCCGCGCATCGGCCAGCGCATCGCTCATCGCCGCGCCGCGCGACCGCGGTTGATACACGCCGCCCACACTCACGCGTCGCGCTGCTTGGCTCATGGTGTCCCCAGAACTTCCGTCATTCTTTCGAGTGCCGTCATAATGGTTGACAGGTCGTTAACGAGCGCCACGCGGATGTAGGAAAACCCAGGGTTTGTGCGGCTTTTCCCGAGTTCGGTTTCGCGGCCCATGTAAGCGCCGGGCAGCGTCCGCACCCCCGCATCGCGCCACAATTTGAGCGCCGTCGCCTCACCATCGCCGACCTCGAGCCAGAGGAAAAATCCCGCCTCTGGCACGCGGAATCCGGCCCGGTTGCCCAGCACCCGCCGCGCCGCCGCGAACTTCTCCTGATACGCCGCGCGATTGGCCGCGACATGCGCCTCGTCGCGCCACGCGGCCGCGCTCGCCGCGATGACCGGCAAGGGCACCTGCGGCCCGGCATAATTGCGGAACTGGCGAAACCGCTCGATCATCTTCGCCTCGCCCGCCACGATGCCCGAGCGCAGCCCCGGCAGCCCGGATCGCTTGGACAGCGAATGAAACGTCAGCAGCCGCTCATAGGGCGCTCCGCGCATCGGCAGCGCACTCGCCGGCGGTTGGTCGAGATAGATGTCCGCATAACACTCATCCGCGAACACCACGAAGTCGTAGCGGTCCGCCAGCGCGAACAGCGTGCGCCAATACTCCGGACTCGCACACGCCCCTTCCGGATTAGACGGTGAGCAGATGTAAACCGCCGCCGTCCGCTCCAGCAGCGCCGGCGGCAGTCCCGCATAATCCGGCAGGAACCCCGTCGCCGCCGTGGCCGGCACGAACACCGGCTCGCCGCCCGCGCTCAGTGCCGCCGCGGCATAGCATTGATAAAACGGATTGGGCATCAGCACCGCCGGCCGCTGCCCGGCCTTCGTCTCCGGCATCACCGTGAACAGCGCCAGGAACAGCCCTTCGCGCGTCCCGTTCAGCGGCAGCAAATTCTTGTCCGGATCGATCGATCCTGCCGCTAGTGCGAACCGCGAGGTCAGCCACCCCGCCGCCGCCTCGCGCCAATCCTTCGATCCGTTGATCGGCGGATAGATCCCGAAATCCTTGGCATGCTTCGCCAGCGCCTCGCCGATAAACGGCGGCACCGCTCCATTGGGATCGCCGATCGCCAGGCTGATCGGCGGCAACGCCGGCGTGATGGGATCGAGCAGCGTCGCAAGCTTCGCAAACGCCGACGGCGGAAGTTCGGAAAGACGGCCGGGAAAGAGCATGGGAAATTCTACCGCCGGCCTCCTTCGCGGTCTATCGAACGCGCACTTTCTTTTCCTCCCCCGTGGTTACGGGGGAGGGGGACCGCACTTGCGGTGGAGGGGGCGGACACAAGCGCAGATGATCGCGCTTGTGTCCGCCCCCTCCGTCACGCCCGAAGTGGGCGTGCCACCTCCCCCGTAACAACGGGGGAGGAACCAAACAAAAAGGGCGCCGGTTGCCCGGCGCCCCAGTTGAGGAGGAAGACGTAACGCTACGCAGTGAACTCAGCCATGCACCGTCTCGCCGTGCAGGTTGATGTCGAGACCCTCGACCTCAACTTCACGCGACACACGCAGGCCCACGACCATGTCGATCACCTTCAGGATGATGAAGGTGGCGATGGCGCAATACCCGAACACCGCCGCCACGTCGTAGAACTGGATCAGCATCTGCCCCGGATTGCCGTCGATCAGCCAGCCCTTGCCGAGCGAGTTGATCGCGTTGGAGGCGAACACACCGGTGAGCAGGGCGCCGAGCGCTCCGCCCACGCCGTGCACGCCCCAGGCGTCGAGGCTGTCGTCGTAGCCGAGCAGCTTCTTCATCCACACCGCCGACAGGTAGCAGACCACGCCGGCCGCCAGGCCGATGATCAGCGCGCCGACCGGATTGACGAAGCCCGAGGCCGGGGTGATGGCGACAAGGCCCGCCACCGCGCCCGAGATCATGCCCAGAACCGAAGGCTTCTTGGCGACGATCCACTCGGCGAACATCCAGGCCAGCGAGGCGGCAGCGGTCGCGATTTGCGTCGCGGCGGCGGCCATGCCGGCATTGACGTTCGAGGTGACGGCCGAGCCGGCGTTGAAGCCGAACCAACCGACCCACAGCAGCGAGGCGCCGATGACGCTGAGCACGAGGTTGTGCGGCGCCATGTTCTCGGTGCCGTAGCCGACGCGCTTGCCCAGGACGAGGCAGGCGACGAGCGCCGCGGTGCCCGCGTTCAGATGCACGACCGAGCCGCCGGCATAGTCCAGCGCGCCCATCGCACCCAGCCAGCCGCCGCCCCACACCCAATGGGCGATCGGGCAATAGACCAGCAGCAGCCACAGCGACATGAACCACATGAAGGCGGAGAACTTCATGCGGTCCGCGATCGCGCCGGCGATCAGCGCCGGGGTGATGATCGCGAAGGTCATCTGGAAGAACATGTAGACCGATTCAGGAATGGTCGGTGCCAGCGCCGACACCGCGTTCAGCTTCATCGGCCCGAGCAGGAAGTAGTTGAAGCTGCCGATGAACTGGTTGAGATGCGAATCGGGGTTGTTGGTGAACGCCACCGAATAGCCGATCACCATCCACAGGATGGTGATGATGCAGGTCGCGCCGAAGCTTTGCGCCAGCGTCGCCAGCACGTTCTTCTTGCGCACCATGCCGCCATAGAACAGCGCCAGGCCCGGAATGGTCATCAACAGCACGAGCGCCGACGAGGTCAGCATCCATGCCGTGTCGCCGGTGTCGATCTTCGGCGCGGTGTCGGCCAAGGCCGGCGCGATCGTTGCGCCCAATGCGCCAAGACCGGCGGCGATGCCGAGCCCCGTGCGCTTCAGTTTCGAGAAACTCATTTCAAACTCCCCTTTTCATGATCCCAATATTCGATTGGCCTACCGCTTCGCTGCGTGAGGCCGATCCGGCAAGCCGGCTCCTCAGAGCGCGTCGCCGTCTGTTTCCCCGGTACGGATGCGCACGACCTGCTCGAGCGGCGTGACGAAGATCTTTCCGTCGCCGATCTGGCCGGTCTTGGCCTTGGAGGTGATCGCCTCGATCACCGCGTCCGCCATCTCGCTTTTGACGGCGACCTCGATTTTGAGCTTGGGCAGGAAGCTCACCGCGTACTCCGCGCCGCGATAGATCTCGGTATGGCCCTTCTGCCGGCCGTATCCCTTGACCTCCGTCACCGTCATGCCCTGAACCCCGAGCGCCGAAAGCGACTCCCGGACTTCGTCGAGCTTGAAGGGTTTGATGATCGCCGTGATCAGCTTCATCTGTCGTCCTTCCATGGTTAATCGTTCACCGGGACACCCCCCAGGCGTTAACACTTCATCAAGAACCGTGCCGCGATGCAGCGAAATGGCGGATCGTTGAATCAAAAGGGAATTTTATGTTCGCAAGCCCCGAGGGCGCTTTCCGAATTCGCGAATTTGCCCAATAAATCAGCGATCTGAGAAAATAGCGCATTTTTTGGGCGATGTTTAAAGGGCGGCGCCGAGGGCATGCCAAAGCCCGGGAACTTTTCTCGCGATTTTCCGGATCCCGCAACTTAAAGTGCGCAAAACCCGCCACAGGAGGCTGCCTTGCCCAGCATCACGATCACCTTGTCGCAGCAGACGATCGCGGGCCTGCTCGACGGCAAGTATCGACTGCTCGCCTTTCAGGCCGTCAACACCGTGGCACCCGGTGCCATGCCATTGGTCTGGTATCAGACCACGCACTTCACGACCTCGACCGTGGTCTCCTGGTCGGACGCATTCATGGCTTATGCCTCGCAGTCACAGATTTCGTCCTACGCGGTCATCCAGATGGACTCCGAGGACAGTATTGCGCTCGGCGACACGGTCGCGATCGAGACCGGCTTCCTGATGCAGCCGCAACCGGGCGGACAGGCGGGCGCCGTCAGTATTATCAACCAGGACCCACGGCCATGCACCGCCGGCATCGGGCAGGCGGCCGCGGGCGCTCCATCCAGTCCCATTTGCGCGGTGCCGCTGAATTCCCATGCGATGGCCGTCATTCAGCCGACGAATGAGATATTCCTGATGTTTCTGCCGATGGCGGTCCCAAACGGTACGGTCCTGACGCAGGCAATCTTCCCCGGCATCCTGGTCGATTTTGAGAACCAGACGACGGCCGAGGTGGGGTTCAGCCTCGACGGCGCCTGGAGCGGCAAAGGGCAGAAAACGCCCCCCAACACAGACCTCGTCCCCCTCCTGACCGGCTGAGCGGCTACGCTGCGATTGGCGGGATAAGCGCTCTGAACATTTCGGCTTGCTGTTCCAACTCCGCCGCCACGCCAAGCATTCGAGATGCAAAGCCAGGCATCTCCGTGCGGCCTGCGGCTGTGCGCAGATAGGTGGCAAGACTCCGGCATTGCTGCGCTTTGGTTTTGGCTGAGGGTTCCATGCAGAGGGAACAACCTGCGCATGCAACCGTTCCGGCCCTATGGATTGGATCGATCCAGCATCTAGGGATTGTGGTAGGTAGGCTCGGACAAAGTGCCGGTCGCCTCTCGCCCCAAACCCGCTAGGCTTCCCCCATGAGCGATTGCGATATCATCATCGGCGGCGGCGGCATGGTCGGCCTGACGCTCGGCATCGCGCTCGCCAAGGGCGGCCTCGATGTCGTGATCGCCGATCCGATGCCGCAAGCCGCCGCGCTCGATGCCAAATTCGACGGCCGGGTCAGCGCGCTCGCTTATGCTTCGGTCCGCCTGTTCCAGGCGATCGGCATCTGGGAGCATCTCGCCCCCGATGCGCAACCCATCAACGACATCCTGGTCACCGACGGCCGCCTGAACGGCGAGCCCTCGCCGTTCTCGTTGCATTTCGACGCGGCCGAAGTCGGCGCGCCGTCGCTCGGCCATATCGTCGAGAACCGCCACATCCGCGCTGGCCTGTTCGCCGCCGCCGCCACGCTGCCGAATTTGCGCTTGGTCGCGCCCGCCGCGCTGACCGATCTCGAGCCGGATGCGCATGGCATCACCGTGACGCTCGCCAATGGCGAGACCTTGAAAGCCGCGCTCGCCGTCGCCGCCGACGGCCGCGATTCGCCGATGCGCGACCTGATGGGTTTGCAGGTGATCTCTTGGTCCTATCCGCAATGGGGCATCGTCGCGACCGTCGAGCACGAAAAGCCGCACAACGGTGTCGCCTATGAGCACTTCCTGCCGTCCGGCCCGTTCGCGATCCTTCCCATGACCGGCAACCGGTCGTCGCTGGTGTGGACCGAAAACGAAAAGCTCGCGCCCGCGATGATGAAGCTCGACGCCGAGGATTTCGACGACGAGATCGCGCGCCGCTTCGGCACCCATCTGGGCGCGACCAAGGCCGCCGGTCCGCGCTGGTCCTATCCGTTGAAATTCCACCTCGCGCGCGGCTTCGTGAAACCGCGTTTCGCGCTCGCCGGCGACAGCGCGCACGGCATCCATCCCATCGCAGGGCAGGGCCTCAACCTCGGCCTCAAAGACGCCGCCGCGCTGACCGAAACAGTGCTCGACGCCGCCCGCCTCGGCCTCGACATCGGTACGCTCGATGTTTTGCAAAAGTATGAGCGCTGGCGCCGCTTCGACTCGTTCGCGCTCTCGGTCGCGACCGATGGCTTGAACCGGCTGTTCTCCAACGACATCGCGCCGTTACGCGCGTTGCGCGATCTGGGCATGGGCATCGTGGATTCCATCGGCCCCGCCCGCCGCTTCTTCATGCGCCACGCCGGCGGCGACGTCGGACGGTTGCCCAGATTGATGAAGGGCGAGGCGGCCTAAGTCGGGCAGTATACTGGGACCTCATCCTGAGCTTGTCGAAGGATGGGCAACAAGCGCCGCTTAATGTAAGGTATCCGTGCCGCGGCGCTCGGCGAGCGCGACTGGCAGCTCCATGTAATAGCCGCGCGCGATCGCGCGAATTTTTTCCGCCCGCGCCTGATCCGCTTCCAGTTTCGACGCGTAGTGTTGGCCTTCGAAAATGTAACGCGTCACCGGCGTCCCGAGCCGCGCATCGGCGACGACAATCTCGCTGACCGCCTCGACCTGCTCCTCGGCGGTGCGCAGCGTGTGCTTGAAATGCGCCAGCGGATCGGTCTTCTCCGCTTCCTGGTCCTTGATGCGCTTGACGTTCTGCGCGTCGAACCGGCGCAGCGCATCACCGATCTGGCGGTGAAAGCGATAGATCGCCAGCACCACCACGACGAAACCGAAAACCGTGAGAAGATCGCGTATCACGTTCTATCCGCCATGCAGACCATGCCCCAGCTTCAGATAGTCCTCGCTCTGCATTTCGTGCAGGCGCGACACGGTGCGGCGGAACGCCTCGGCGCCGTCGCCATCCGCGTAAAGCTGTTCCGGCGCCGCTTCGGCCGAGCAGATCAGCTTCACGCCCTCATCGTACAGCGTGTCGATCAGCACCACAAAGCGCCGCGCCTCGTTGCGCCGCTCCGGCCCCAGGCGCGGAATATGGTCGATCAGCACCGTGTGGAAGGCATGCGCCACGGCAAGATAATCCGCTCCCGCCAGCGGCTTGCTGCACAAATCCTCGAACCCGAACCGTGCCACGCCGCGCGCCGCCTGTGGCACGGTCAGCGTCCGCCCCAGCACCGTCAGCGTCGACGGATGCCCCTGCTTGCGATCGGTCAGGCGCAGCCACGCCGCGTCCATCGCCGCATCCGCCTTCGGTCCCAGCGGACACATATAGACATCCAGCCCCGACAACCGGTGCAGCCGATAATCGACCGGCCCGTTCAGCTCGATCACATCGAGCCGCGCCTGGATCGCGTCGATGAACGGCAGGAACAGCTGGCGGTTCAGCCCGCCCTCATACAACCGCTCCGGCGGCGTGTTCGAGGTCGCGACGATCACCACCTGGCGCTCGAACAGATGCTCGAACAGCCGCCCCAGGATCATCGCATCCGCGATGTCGGTGATCTGGAATTCGTCAAAGCACAGAAGCTGCGCCTTGTCCGCGATCTCGCGCGCCACCACCGGAATGGGATCGCCGGCGCCGGCGCGCTGGCGCTCCTCGTGAATCCGCGCATGGGTCTGCACCATGAACTCGTTGAAGTGCACCCGCCGCTTCGCCGCGACCGGCGCTTCCTCGAAGAACAAATCCATCAGCATCGACTTGCCGCGCCCGACATCGCCCCACAGATAAAGCCCGCGCGGCGGCGTCCTGGCCGCGAAGAACCATCCCCGCCCCGGCCGCCACGATTTGAGCGCCCGCGCCAGCACTTGAAGCCGCGCCACTGCGCGCTCCTGCGCTGCGTCCTCTTTCAGCTCTCCCTTGGCGATGGCCGCGCGATAGCGCGTGACGAGGCTCATCCGCGCGGCATGACCGCCCAATAGTCGAAATCGAGGATGACGTTCTCCGGATAGGCGCCGGTGTCGTCCTTGTCCGGAAATTCCCCGCAGGGCAGGTTCTTGGTCGCCACCAGCCGCAGCCGCAGCAGCCCGGCATCCTTGCGATGCCCGAGCGACTGCTTGTCCAGCACATGGCTCCACGCGAACACCGTGTCGCCCGCGAACAGCGGATTGACATGTCGCCCGCCATTGATCCCGGCAATGGTGAGCGCATTGGCGAGCCCGTTGAACGAGATCGCGCGCGCCAGGCTGATGACATGCCCGCCATAGATCAACCGCCGCCCGAACCGCCCCTGACCCTCGGTGAACTGGTTGAAATGCACCCGCGCCGTGTTCTGGTAGAGCCGGGTCGCCATCATGTGCTCGGCTTCTTCCACCGTGACGCCGTCGGCGTGATCGATCTTCTCGCCGACGACGTAGTCGTCCCACAGATGCGTGCTGCCCGACAGCGCCGTGTCGAACAGCGTGTCGAATTTCAGGCTCAGCGGCACGCGCAGATCCGCCGGCGCCATGCTCTCCGCAAGCTTCGGCACCACCGCAGCGGTCACCGCCGCCTCCGGATCGCGCTTGCGCACCATCACCCAGCGCACATAGCTCAGTACGCCCTCGCTCTTCTCGTTCATCCCCTGGGTGTGGACATAAACGACGCCGGTCTGCCGGTTGGAATTCTCCTTGAGTCCGATCACTTCGGAATGTGCCGTGATCGTCTCGCCCGGATAAACTGGCCGCAGGAACTTGCCCTCCGCATAACCGAGATTGGCGACCGCATTGAGCGAGATATCCGGCACCGACTTGCCGAACACCGTATGAAATACCAGCAGGTCATCGAGTGGGCTTTTCGACAGTCCGCAGAACTGCGCAAAAGTGTCGGACGACTGCAGCGCGAAACGCGAACCGTAGAGCGACTGGTACAGCGCCGCATCGCCATGGCTCAGCGTGCGCGGCGTCGCATGCGCGAGCTTCTGCCCGACATGGAAGTCCTCGAAGAAATTGCCGGGATTGTTCTTCGTACTCATGCGGACGCCTCCAGCGTCGCGATGGCATCCGCCATCGCGACGGTCTGGCGCGCGATCTCGGCGTGCAGCAGCTCGAACATCCGCCCGTCCAGCTTGATGGCGCCCTTGCCCTTGTTCTCCGGCAGCTCGAACGCGGCGATCAGCTTGCGCGCCGCCTCCACCTCATCGGCCGACGGCGCGAACACCGCGTTGCACGGCTCGACCTGGCTCGGATGTATCAGCGTCTTGCCGTCGAATCCGAAGGCACGCGCTTGCTCGCAAGTGGCCTTGAACCCGTCCGCGTTCCGGATGTCGTTGTAGACGCCGTCGATCGCCGCGATCCCATTGGCCCGCGCCGCGAGCACCGAAAGGCCCAGCGCCGCCGAAAGGTTCATCCGGTCCTGCGTATGCACGCCGCGGATCTCCTTGATCAGATCGTTCGTCCCCATCACGAAACAGGCGAGCCGCCCGCCCGCCGCCGCGATCGACGCGATGTTGAGTATCGCGAGCGGCGTCTCCACCATCGCCCACACCGCGATGCCCTTGTCCGCCGGCCCCAGCTTGGCTTCGATGAAATTGAGCTCCGACGCCGCCGAAATCTTCGGCACCAGAATCGCGTCCGGCTTCGCCTCCGCCGCCGCGGCTAGATCGGCCTCGCCCCACGGTGTCGAGAGCCCGTTGATCCGAATAATGATCTCGCGTTTGCCGAAGCCACGCGCCTTGACTGCGTCGCACACCTGCTGCCGCGCCAGATCCTTGGCATCCGGCGCCACCGCGTCTTCCAAATCCAGGATCAGCGCATCCGCCGGAAGCGTCCGAGCCTTCTCCAGCGCCCGTGCATTCGACCCCGGCATATACAGCACCGACCGGCGCGGCCTCATCGTCGTCATGGCAATCCCTCGATTTCGCTGGGCGCGAGACTAGCCGCTAGACCGCCTTGGCGTAACGGGCGCGAACCGCCGCAGCGTAGGATTCCACATCCGGCCGGTCGCGGAATCGCTTGGCCCAGCGCGCCATCACCTTGGCCATCCGCTCCGGCGCGATGCCGAGCTGCGCCTGCGCCACGCCGCCATTCACGCTCTCATGATATTCCGCGATCAGCCCGTCCTTCAGGACAAACCGGCTGATCCCATTGATCACGATTTCGCGCCCGGCATAGTCGGGAATCTTCGAGATGAAGGTCGACAGCGAATGGGCATAGCCGATCCGCCCATCGGTGACCGGCTCGTAGAACGTCCAGTCATATTCCGCCGCGTCGCGGTGGAACAGGTTCTCCAGCATATCGACGATCGACGCCCGCCCGGCATGCGGCCCATAGATATAGTCGTAATAGACCCCGTCCGGCGTGAAGCATTCCGCCAGCGCCTTGCCGTCACCCGCCGTCGCCGCCGCACTGAAGCGCTGCACCAGCGCGGCAAATTCCGATCGATCCATCAATTAATCACCCGGTAAGTTTGCCTTCGCCATCCTTGAACACGAAGCCATAAGCTATCCACGGCGTTATGAATACGATTGTCGAAAGCATCTCCCATAATATCGCCCAACGGTACAAGTGCTGCCAACGGTATGAAGGCACGAGTGCAATTGCCAAACCTATCAGCAAGACGAAAACGGTTATCTGTACAACGGCCACGATTTTCAGGACTTCGCGGCCGAGGGTTGCCTCGTTAAACCAGTCGCAGATTGCAAAACAGAGATGCACGCCGATAAGTGCCTGCGCTGCCGCCAGGATGACTCCTCCGGGATTGTGATAATCGGCCCCGCCGATCTGCCAGAAATAAAGCAAGACAATTCCTAGCAAACTGCCGCCGACGACCGCGCAAATGCCCGCAAGCAATCCGATCCCAAATCGCCGCATCAGCCCCTCGTAATTGAATTGGCATTTAATAATCAGTCTACATCTTCAAAAACACAATCATTAGATGCGTGAACGCTTAAGCTTCAGAAGCTTGCAAGGACGCCAATACTCACGCCACGCCTTCCACAACGACGATCTCGACCTCGGCCGCACCGTCGCGGAACGCCTTGGCGCGCTGGTATTCCGGCGACTCGTAACAGGCGACGGCCTGTTCCAGGTTGTCGAATTCGATCACCACATTGCGCGCCCGCGCCGTGCCTTCGAGCGCCTGGGCGCGCCCGCCGCGCGCCAGCATCCGCGCGCCGTATTTCTCGAACGCCTCGACCGTGCCCTCGACATAGCGCTGATACGCATCGGGGTTCGTCACATCGATGCGCGAGATCCAGTAGCCTTTCGCCATCACGCCGCCTTCTTCAGGAGTTTGCTTTTGATCAGGCTCTCGGCGATCTGCACCGCGTTGAGCGCCGCGCCCTTGCGCAGGTTGTCCGCCACGATCCACAGCGACAGGCCGTGCTCGACCGTCGGGTCCTTGCGGATGCGGCTGACATAGGTCGCGTCCTCGCCGGCGCATTCGATGGGCGTGACGTAGCC
This sequence comes from Rhizomicrobium sp., assembly GCA_036271735.1. Classification (GTDB taxonomy): domain Bacteria; phylum Pseudomonadota; class Alphaproteobacteria; order Micropepsales; family Micropepsaceae; genus Rhizomicrobium. The sequence continues at coordinate 107,836 of DATAZZ010000034.1, read as the reverse complement.
GCCGTCGTCGCGCTTGTCGACGACGAGGACGCCGGGTGCCGCGCGCAATATCTGCCGCGCCTTGTCCGCCGTGATCGGGTTCTCGAACTCGACATTCGCGGCGATGGAATGGCCGATGAACACCGGCACCCGCACGCAGGTCGCGGTCAGCTGGATGTCGGGATCGAGGATCTTCTGCGTTTCCACCATCATCTTCCACTCCTCCTTGGTCAGGCCGGAATCGAGGAAGTCGTCGATATGCGGGATGACGTTGTAGGCGATCTGCTTGGTGAAGCTCTCGACCTCGATGGGATCGGCGACGAACACCGCGCGGGTCTGGCGGAACAGCTCGTCCATCGCCGCCTTGCCGGCGCCCGACACCGATTGATAGGTCGAGACCACCACGCGCTTGATCTTCGCCGCGTCGTGCAGCGGCTTCAGCGCGACCACGAGCTGCACCGTCGAGCAATTGGGATTGGCGATGATGCCTTTCTTGAAGCCACCCGCCAGCGCGCCGGGGTTCACTTCCGGCACGACCAGCGGCACGTCGCGGTCCATCCGCCAGGCGCTGGAATTGTCGATCACGATGGCGCCGGCGGCGGCGATCTTGGGCGACCACTCCTTGGAGATTTTGCTCCCCGCGCTCATCAGCACGATGTCGGTGCCCTTGAAGTCGTAATACTCCAGCGCCTTGACCTTGAGCACGCCGTCGCCGAACGAGACCTCCTTGCCGTTGGAGCGCGGCGAGGCGAGGGCGACGACCTCGCTATAAGGAAATTGGCGCTCGGCCAGGATGCTCAGCATCTCGCGGCCGACATTGCCGGTCGCGCCGGCCACCGCCACTTTATAAGGCATGTTTGGAACCTCTCGGGTCAGGCGCTCCCATACGCCAAACCGCAGAGGGTTAAAAGGCTACCAGCTCAGCTTGAGCCGGACGCCGCCGCCATCGATGAGGCCGTCGAGCTGCGTGCGGGTCGACGGCGCGTTTTCCAAACGATAGCGGAACAACTCCGCGCTGCCCTCACCGAAGCCAAGCTTGGTGGCCAGAAGCTGACCGATGGGCTGTTCATGAAGCTGTGCTTCGGGAATCTGGCGATCCCAGGGCCGCTCGATGGCCTGCGAGGCATAAGCCGAATACGGCTCGGGATTGGCGTCCGGAATGATCAGGCGATCGGCAAACGCTGGCGTCGCGAGCATCACCGCCGCACCAACCGAAACCGCCAGGATACCGAACGCACGCATTGCACAGCCTTGCCACCGTCCAAGGCTAAACGCATGGGTCTGGGGGTTTGTTGCGCCGCGCCGCGCAATGCGCGCGAATTGGCTAACTAAACGATGCCGCCTTCACGCAATCCGGCGATCTCTTTCGCCGAAAGGTTCAGCACGCCCGCCAGTATCTCGTCGGTATGCTCGCCCAGCAGCGGCGGCGCGTTGCGGTATTCCGGCGGCGTCGCCGACAGGCGCAGCGGACTCGCCACCAGTTCCAGCGGTCCCGCCGCCGTATGCCGCATCGTCACGGTCAGCGCCCGCGCGATGGCCTGCGGATCGGCGAACACCTCATCGACGCGATTGATCGGCCCGCACGGCACGTTCGCGGCCTCGAGGTCGGCGATCCATTGCGCCGTGGTGCGCTGGGCAAACACCGGCTTCAGCATATCGACCACCGCTTGGCGGTTGGCGACACGCTCGGCATTGGTGGAGTAACGCGGATCGGCCGCGACCGCTTCCAATCCCGCCACCGTGGCAAAGCGCCGGAACTGGTTGTCGTTGGATGTCGCCAGGATCAGGTGCCCGTCCGCCGTCGCGAACACCTGATAGGGCACGATGTTGGGATGGGCGTTGCCCAGCCGCCCCGGAACCATGCCGCCGGCGAGATAATTCGTCGCCTGGTTGGCCAGCGCCGCCGCCTGGCAATCGAACAGCGCCATGTCGATCGACTGGCCCTCGCCCGTCCGCGACTGGTGGATGACGGCCGCGAGAATCCCGATGGCGGTGTAAAGCCCTGTGACCAGGTCGCTGACCGCGACGCCGACCTTCATCGGTTCCGCGCCCGGCTCGCCATCCTTCTGCCCGGTGACGCTCATCAGCCCGCCCATGCCCTGGATGACATAGTCGTAGCCCGCCTTGTCCTTGTAGGGCCCGTCATGCCCGAACCCGGTCAGCGAGCAATAGATCAGCGCGGGGTTCTGCGCCTTCAGGCTCTCGTAATCGAGGCCGTATTTCGCCAGCGAACCGGTCTTGAAATTCTCCACCACGATATGCGCCCGCCGCGCCAGCCGCTTGATCAGCGCCGCGCCCTGCGCCTTCGACATGTCGACGGTGAGCGATTTCTTGTTGCGGTTGGCGGTGAGGAAATAGGTCGCGTCGCCGCGCGCGCCCTCGGCGTCCTTCAGGAAAGGCGGGCCGAAGCGGCGCGTCTCGTCGCCTTCGCCGGGCTTCTCGATCTTGATCACCTCGGCGCCGAGATCGCCCAGGATCTGCGTCGCCCACGGCGCCGCGAGGACGCGCGAGAGATCGAGTACACGGATGTGTGAAAGGGCGCCCATTGCTCGATCCTTATGACTTCGGCGCACAAGTCACAAGACATCGACCGCCCGGCCTGTCACGCGCAAGGCGCGGCAGGCCGGGCGACCGGAAGGCTACAAACCTGCGCTTAGCGCGGGTCGATCACGGCGCGGCGGTTCTTCGGCTCGCGCACATGGTTCTTGGTCATGACGGCAAGGTCGTCGGACGCATGGGTCTCGATCGCGCCGGCGGGCATGCCACGGCGGACGAGTTCGTCCTTGACCGCTTCGGCGCGGCGCATGGCGAGATCGTGGCAACCATGCTCGGCGGTATCGCAATAGCCGGTCACGACTTCATGCCGCGGATGATGCGCGACGGCATCGGCGACGACGTCGGCGGCCGCGGCGGTGAGGTTGGCCTTGCCATAATCGAAATAGACCGTCGTCGCTTCCCAATGCATGGGCGGCGGCGGAGGCGGCGGTGGCGGGGGCGGCGGAGGCGTGTAATGCGAGCAGGCCGACAACGCCATCGCCATCAGCGAAGCGACAATCAGAAACCGGGTTTTCATGTTGGATGTCCCCCACAGATTTTAACCATCGGCCGGGACGGCCGCGCAAATATGCTAGGCCGCAAAGCCGCCCCAGACAATGTACGGTGTAGACATGGTAAACGCCGGAACCCGCGCTCACGGATCGCCGACATCGACCAGGACGTGGCGGTTGAGGGCTTGCGACGCGTCTTCGCCGGGCGGCACGATCTGCTCCAGCGAGGTTCGGATTTGGATCATGTCGGCCGAAAGGCCCAATTCCACCAGCTTGGCTTTCACCGCGCGGGCGCGCCGCAACGCCAGCGCGTGGCATCCGCCGCCGGCGATCTCCGCGCGGTCGCAGTACCCGACGACCAGCTCGCTTTTGGCGTGATAATGACGGGCGATCTGCACCGCCAGCACGAGGATTTCGTCCGCCTTGTCGCTCAGCGCGGCGCTCCGTGGATCGAAAAACACCATGCGCGGTGAATCATAGATCGGCACGGGAAAGGTGTCGTCGGCGGCGCCCGCTGGGCCGATCGTGATGCTGGCCGCGATTGCCATGAGCGCGAGGCCGCGCCTCATATCTCGCTCCGCACCGCCCAGAGCTCCGGATAAAAGGTCAGGTCGAGCGCCTTCTTGAGATAGTTTACGCCCGACGTGCCGCCGGTGCCCATTTTGTTGCCGATGATGCGCTCGACGGTCTTCATGTGACTGAAGCGCCAGAGATGGAAGCGATATTCGAGATCGACCAGCTTCTCGGCGAGCTCATACAGATCCCAATGCGTTTCCGCGTCGCGATAGACCGCGCGCCACGCCGCGGTCACGCGCGTGTCGGCCTCGTAAGGCTGCGAGAAATCGCGCTTCAGCTTGGCCTTCGGAATCGAAAGCCCGCGCCGCGCCAACAGCGCCAGCGACTCGTCATAGATGCTGGGCTCCGTCAGGGCCGCGCGCACCTGCGCCGCCGCCGCCGGATCGGCCTCGAACACGCGCGACATCGCCGCGTTCTTGTTGCCCAGGCGGTATTCCATCATGCGATACTGGAACGATTGGAAGCCTGACGATTTGCCCAGGCTGTCGCGGAAGCTCGCATAGTCGAACGGCGTCATCGTGGAGAGTATCTCCCACGACTGGATCAGCTGCGCCTGCACCCGGCCGACCCGCGCCATCATCTTGAAGGCGGGGCCGAGGTCGTCGGCGCGGATCTGGCGGATGGCGCCCGCGATCTCGTGCAGGCACAGCTTGATCCACAATTCGCTCGACTGGTGGATGACAATGAACAGCGTCTCGTCATGCGCTCCCGACAGTGGCCGCTGGCAGGCGAGCAGGTCTTTCAGCCCCAGATAGTCGCCATAGGACATCGCATCGCGAAAATCCCAATGGACGTTCTCGCCCTTGAGGTCGACGGCAAGGGCGGCGGGCGGGGAGGGGGGCTTTCTGGAGGCCATGGGGCCGTGCGGAACCTTAACTATGGGCGGCGTGAAGCATTAGCCGACCCGAAAACCCGATGCTATGGTGCCGCCAGCAGCCAGACAATGAGCCAGAAAAAGCATGGGATACGCATGGAAAGCGGGCGTTTGCGCGGTCGCGATTGCCGCTTTGTCGATCGCCGACGCACAGGCCGCCAGACGGCCGCAACTGAAATGTGCCTCGCCGCCGGAAGTGGCGGCGATCCAGACCACGGTGGTCGATCAGCAGCTGGTTGACGCCGCTTTGACCTGCGGCGACGCCACCCGCAACGGGTTCAATTCCTACCGCACCAGCTTCGGCGGGGAGCTGCGCGGCACCGACGCGCTGCTTCTGAAGATGTTCAAACGCATCTATGGCGGCCCCAAGGGCGACGCCGCCTACAATTTGTTCAAGACCGACATGGCGTCCAAGGCCGAGTTGCGCCGCATCAAGGATGCTGGCGGGTTCTGCAAATCCGTCGATCTCGTCCTGGCGGCGGCCAACGGCACGCCCAAGCCGACCCTCAAGGATTTCGTTGCCGGCGTGCAGGTCGCCGACGCCGAGACCCCGGTCAACAGCTGCGCCGTTTCGGTCGATGTCAGCCTCAAGGGCGTCGAAGCGGCGCCGCTGGTTGTGCCCAAGCCGCGTCCGCCGCAGCCTGACGATCCGCCGGAAGTGGCGGACGCCGCCCCGCCGCCCGCCGCCCCATCACCGGCCGGCATCAAGGTCGGCAGCCTGACCTGCAACGTCTCGAGCGGCTTCGGCTTCATCTTCGGCTCCACCAAGGAGCTGAAATGCACCTACGCCCCCAATGGCGGCGCCGGCGAGCATTACAGCGGCACCTTCTCCAAATACGGCGTCGACATCGGTTATGCCGATTCGGCGGTGCTGATCTGGGGTGTCGTTGCGCCGACTTCGGACGTAAGGCCGGGCTCGCTGGAAGGCGATTATGCCGGCGCAACGGCGGGCGCGACCTTCGGTATCGGCCTCGGCGCCAACGTTCTGATCGGTGGCCTCGACAAGTCGATCGCGCTGCAGCCGCTGAGCGTGCAGGGCAACACCGGCCTCAACATCGCCGCCGGCGTCGGCGTGATAAGCCTGAAATACACGCCTTAAGACGCAAGACGGCCCTCAAACAAAAAGCCCCGCACGCCAGTGCGGGGCTTTTTTGTTGTGTGCTTCTTGCGGCTGGAAACAGGCATTGCCTCCATCGCACGCGCTTCTGAAGCGTCCAAAAATAAAAAACCGCGTCATGGCCCGCGAATGCGGGCCACCCAGGTGATGCCGATCTCTCATGGGGCGGCGAGGCCTCCGCGTCTCCGCGGCTCCGCGTGAAAAAACTTTGCACGTGGAGCCGCAGAGGCGCGGTGTTTGCAGCAGGACGTGCAGCATCAGCCGCTCGTGTCACCTGGATGACCCGCTTTCGTGGGCCATGACATTCAAGCTTTCAACGTGATGCAACAAACGAAGGGCGAACTCGGCTGAAACGCTTGGCTGGAAGGCTCGCGACCTTCGACCTTCAGGCCTCGCCCCGCACGACCCGCTTTGCGGGTTGGCCCCGGCGCCGCGAAGCGGCGCGCCCATACGCTGTCGCTATGGGCCCCACAAACGAAAAGGGCGGACCGTGAGGCCCGCCCTTTCGCAATCTGCTTTGCGGTGTTCCGCTTAGCCGCCGAGGTCGATGACCGCGCGGCGGTTTTGCGGCTCGCGGACGCCCGGACCGGTCGGGACCAGCGGATCGTGGAACGACTTGCCCACGATCTCGATGCCGTCGCCGGCAAGGCCTTCGCGGACCATCTCGTCCTTGACCGACTCCGCACGGCGAACCGAGAGCGCCTGGTTGTAGCTGTCCGAACCGACAGTGTCGGTGTGACCGGTGACCAGCACCTTCACGAAGCCGTTGGCCTTGGCCGTACGGACGGCTTCCTGGACCACTTCCACGGCCTTGTCGGTCAGGTTCGACTTGTCGAAGTCGAAGAAGACGATGAACGTCTTCACCGGCGGGGGCGGCGGCGGCGGGGGAGGCGGCGGCGGCGGGGGAGGCGGCGGGGGCGGCGGCGGCTCGGAGCCGACGAACCAGCGGATACCCAGCATCGCGACCTGCTCCTGGGCCTGGGCCACATGGATCGGGGTCAGGCCGGCGAAGTCCGACGCGTAACCACGGTCGATCTCGGCCGAACGGTAGCGATAGTCGACGAACAGCTCGACGTTCGGGCTCCACTCGTAGTTCACGCCGGCGATACCCTGCCACATGAACTCGGTGTGCTGGCCGCGAAGGACCTTGAGGCCCGGGAACAGCGAGTCGGAGACGTCCATGTTCAACGCGCCGGCACCGAGACCACCGCCGAGCGAGACGCTCCAGCGCGAACCGAGGTTCCAGTCATAGATGACGTTGACGAGGGCCGACTTCAGCTCGTTCGAGCCATCGAGATGGCCGGCGAAGGGAGGATTGACCGTGCGCTGATCGTGCGACGTGTAGCCGACTTCAAATTCCATGCGCAGGTTGCTGGCCCACTTGTAGCCAAACGAACCGGCGACCAACGCGCTGTCCTGCTGGCGCAGATCGACATGCACGGACGCCGGCGCTGCGGTGACCAGCGGAATGGGATCCATGTGGTCATAGCCAACGCCAAGACCGAGATACCAACCCTGGGTATCGTTTGCCAATGCAGGGCTGACGCTCAGCGCTGCCAATGCCACGCCCGCCAAGGCGATCGAACGAAGTTTCATTTTTTACCCTCGCTTCAAATACCGACGGGCAGGGACCCCCCCACCTAAACGTTCGGACGACTACGCTCTTATAACCGCCGGCGGAGCCGATGTCTCCACTATCCGATTTGGGATTCGGCCATTTTTCGATGGTGGCAGGCGGATTTACGTTGGCTCTGTGACCGGGCTGCAACAGACTCGACCGCGCCAAAGTCCTTTTACACACCAGCGTCGCAAACCCCAAACTGTTAACGCGGTGGACGACGAACATTGCCGGGTCTTAACCCCGCTCCGTCGTCCAGATAAAAGCGTAGCGGCCTGCGAGCAAGTCCAGATGGCCCTTCTTGTCACCGCTCTCGATCGTCCGCAGCAGCTCTTCGCGCGGCGCGACATGGAATAGAGCCAGCCAGCCGCGCAGCAGCCGCTCGGCGATCCGCCCCAGCCCCTTAAGGTCGCCGAAATCGACCGCATGCACCTTGCCGCCCGGCGTCAGGGCGCCTTGCGCCGCGCTAAGCGCCTGTTTCCAATCCGGAATCATAGACAGCGAATAGGAGAAGACCGCGTGGTCGAACGGCGCCGTCTCGCCGAACAGCTCCGGCTTGAGGTCTTCGGCATAAGCCTGGATCAGCTTGATCCGTCCCGAAAGCCCCGCCCGCGCAATGGCTTTCTCCGCCGTCAGCAGCATCTCGGCAGACGCATCCAGCCCGAACAGCTGCGTATCGGGATAGGTCTGCGCGATCTTGATCAGGTTGCGCGCTGTGCCGCAGCCGATCTCGATGATCCGCGCGCCGGGCGCCGGGCGCAGCTCCCGGATCAGCCGGTCGCGCCCGAACAGGTAATATTTGCGAGTAAAATCATAGATATAGCGCTGATAGCGATAGACATCGTCCATCAGCGCGGCATGTTCGGTCATGGCGGGCGTGCTCAGGATAGCGGCCGGCGGGCATACATGTGGAAGCCGCCATAAATCGATGAACGGTCCTTGGCGTGCCACGCCTTGCTCTCCTGCTCCAGATAGGTCCACGGCGCCAGCACCTCGGGCGGCAGCTTGCGCGGCAGGGGCGAGTCCGGCCCGGCGGTGCGGAAGATCACCCTGGCGTCGCGGGCATGCGCGGTACGGTCGATCTCGCGCCACAGCGCGGTGATCTGGTCGCTGTTCATCCAGTCCTGCGCGTCGAGCAGCACATAACGATGCAGCGATTGCGGCGGCTGCGCCTCCAGGAAGTCGGTCAGCGAGGCGTGATGCACCTCGACCTTGTCGGTCCGTGTGCGGATCACGTCATAGACGTCGCGCCGCAGATAATCGGGCACCGCTTCCTTGTGCTCGATGTCATAGCCACGGCCGAAGGCCTGCCAGGCGAAGTAATTCTCGTTGATCGGGAAGTCGCAGGCGAGGCGCTCGACGCGCTCGCGCAGCACCGCGACCGGATCGCCGGCGGCGACAAGCTCGTCATACTGCGCCGGCGGAATGCCCAAAGCGTACAAGGAAACCGGGCTTTTCGAGAGCATCTTGATCGACTTGAATTCGAACAGCGGCGCGATATCGCGCTCGAACAGGCGGCGCTGCTCTTCCGGCGTGCGCGCCGACAGGATCGGGTCGAGCTTCTTGCCGTGCAGCTTGGCGACGGCATGCAGGATGCCGATGAAGCGCCCGAGCAGGCCGTAGCGATAGAGGTTCTTGCCGAACATGTTGATGCGCTTGCCGCGCAGCGGACGGTTCTTCTCCCAATATTCGCGGGTCTCGTCGTCGAGCTTCTTGCGCAGGTATTTGTCATAGGCCGGGCGGTTGGCCTTGTCGTTCGCCTGGCCGAAGAAGCGGAAGAACGCGTCGTAATTCGGCAGGTTCGCCAGCGCCGTCAGCTTCAGCTTGGTCAGCGCGATGTGGTTGGGATTGAGGTCGACCGCGATGATCTTCGCCGGATTGGCGGCGAGGTAGTTCATGACGTTGCAGCCGCCCGACGCGATGGTGAGGAGACGGTGCTCCGGTTTGATCGCCAAAGCGTCGAGATCGACGGCCGGGTCTTCCCAGATCTGGTTGTAGACAAACCCTTGAAACATAAGGGTGAATAGGCGCTCCAGGGCGCCACGCTTGGTGTTTGCCGGTTTTTGATGTGCGGCCTTGTCTAAAAGCAGGTTTGCCATCGGGTGTTCGAAAAAGCCCTTGTTTGCGCCGCATATAGGGAGTGACAAGGTTTTATGACGGAATGAAGGAGGCAGGCAAAGAAAATACCGGTTCCGCGCTATGCGAGGGTCGCCTTGCGCCGCCGAAGGCGCGGCTCTAATTGAGCGCCATGACCAAATCCGCCATCGACGAAGTCCTCGACCTGCTCGACCTCGAAAAGATCGAGGAGAACATCTTCCGCGGTCAAAGCCCGGAAGACCGCATGCAGCGCGTGTTCGGTGGCCAAGTGCTGGGCCAGGCCCTCGTCGCCGCCAGCCGCACCGTCGAGGGCCGCGTCTGCCACTCGTTCCACGCCTATTTTCTGCGTGCCGGCGATCCCAAGGTTCCGATCCTCTATGAAGTCGACCGCGCCCGCGACGGCGGCAGCTTCACCTCGCGCCGCGTCGTCGCCATCCAGCACGGCAAGCAGATATTCAACATGTCGGCCTCGTTCCAGGCGATCGAGAAAGGCCTCGAGCACCAGTTCGACATGCCCAAGGTGCCTGGCCCCGAATCGCTGGTCGACGAGCACGAAGCGCGCAAGCAATGGGCCGACAAGATGCCGGAGGAGATGAAGCACTGGATGAGCCGCCCGCGGCCCATTGAGATGCGCCCGGTGATCCTCGACAACTGGATGGACAGGAAGCCGCGCGAGCCGTTCGACAATGTCTGGATCCGCGCCACCGGTCCGGTGCCCGACGACGTCATCGTGCAGCAATCGGTGCTCGCTTACGCCTCCGACATGTCGCTGCTCGACACCGCGCTGCTGCCGCATGGCCGCTCCTGGCATTCGCCGATCCAGATGGCGAGCCTCGATCACGCGATGTGGTTCCACCATCCCTTCAAGATGGATGACTGGCTGCTCTATGCGCAGGATTCGCCGAGCTCGTCGGGCGCGCGCGGCTTCAACCGCGGCTCACTGTTCACCCGCGACGGCAAGCTCGTCGCCAGCGTGGTGCAGGAAGGCCTGATGCGTGTGCGCGAGAAGAAAGAGCCGAAAAGCTAAGGGCAGCTGCTCGGGCCGGTGATCGTCGTGCTGCGCCGCGGCCGCGCATAGAACGACGACGTCATGTTGGTCGTGCTCGTCATGTATTTCGCGATCGCCGAGCTGTAGGGATACGTCACTTCGGTCAGGATGACGCTGCCGCCCGACACCATCACGCCGCTGGGCAGCGTCACGACGCCGTTGGTCGCGCGTGCCGTGGTGTTCTGGGCGCAGCTCCACGCCACCTTGCCGTTGCCCGAGCCGTTGTCGACCAGGCTGCTGACGACGATCTTCATCCCTGTCGTCGGAAACGGATAGACGATCGCGTTCACCGCCGAGAACACGTTCGAGATATCGGCGGTGGCGACCGCCTTCTCCTGCGCGATCAAATCGGCGGCGGTGGATGCCAGCCCCGTCACCTTCTGCTTGCAGGCGAGCGCCGTGGTGAGCTCGATGCTGCCCAGGAACATCGCCACCAGCACCGGCGCGAGAAAGGCGAACTCGACGGCGGCAAGGCCGCCTTCCGCACGCCACGCCTTGCGAAGCCAGCTCAGCATCCCGACACCGACGAGGTGAAGGGCTCGTTGCGGAACGCCGCGGTCGCGGTGATCAAATGATTGCCCGTCGTCATGTTGGTGAGGAATTGCGACAGGACCGGCGTGATGATGTGCCAGGTGTAGAAGGTCCGCAGCAGCACGACGTTGCACGCGGTGCCCGGCACGTAATTGTTGAGCGCCGGATTGACGGCGCCGCCGGCGACCGTGGGCGAAGTGAAATTCGCGCTGGAATATCCGGTGTAGGATTGCAGATCGACCTGCAGGTTGCCGTTGCACGCCAGCAAGGGCGCGATGTCGTTGCAGATCCGGGTGCGGAACTGGTCCTGGGTCAAATTCGCCGTCTGCGCCTGGCCGGTGCGCACATAGCGCGCGGCGTTGTCGGTGGCGTATTGCAGCGTCGAGCCCGCGAAATAGATCACGCCGTTCTCGACGATGCCCATCAGCAGCAGGAAGAACACCGGTGCGATCAGGGCGAATTCGAGCGACGCGGAACCCTTGCGCCCATCCGCGCGCATGCGCCGCGCGGTCGCGCGCGATCGTGCAGCGAGGAATGTTCCGAAGATCACCGGCTTTAAGCCTTTCGTCTGCGGAATTTTTAGACCGGCGGCGCTGCAATGCGAAGGACAGCTGCGTTTTGTGCTGAACAAAACCTTACTCCAGGCGCCATCCGATGTTTTTTTGGTTACGCGGCGCGGGCGAAATTTACGCTTCGCTAATCTTCGTTTATTTCGCGCTGAATGTTCTCGGCATCGCTAACGAAGACCTAACCACGCCCACCGATTGCTCCGGCTTTTTCGCGCGCGCTGGTGAATGATGCCGGGTCTGTCATTCCATTGGGACCGTCCGCATGCGCGTCGTCGAGAAAATTCGTGCTGCTCTGGGACGCGCTCGCGCCTTCCTTCGCAACACCGATGCCAACGTCGCGATGATCTTCGCGATCTCGATCATTCCGGTCACGATCGCGGCCGGCGCCGGCCTCGATCTCACGCGCGCGATGATCGTCAAGTCCAATCTCAGCGAGGCGCTCGACGCCGCGGCGCTGTCGGTCGGCGGCCAGACCACCATGACGACCGCGCAGATGCAGACCCAGGCGCAGAACTACTTCAATGCGAACTACAAGGCCGACGCCAATTACGGCACGCCCGCCGCGGTGGCGGTGTCGGTGAGCGGCCAGTCGATCACGGTGACGAGCTCGGTGCCGATGCCCACCACGCTGATGGGCGTCGCCGGCATCCACACCGTGACGATCAGCTCGTCGTCCACCGTGGTGTGGGGCCAGACCAAGCTCTGGGTCAGCCTGGTGCTCGATAACACCGGCTCGATGTGCCAGACCGACACCAATCCGAACGCCAGCAGCCCCTGCACCAATCCGCCGTCGAACAGCAAGATCGCGGCGCTGAAATCGGCGACGCACCAATTGCTCACCATGCTGCAAAGCGCCTCGGCCAATGCCGGCGACGTCCAGGTCGCCATCGTGCCGTTCTCCAAGACCGTGAATGTCGGCACCTCGCTCGCCGGCTCGACCTGGATCGACTGGAGCGACTGGGAATCGGCGCCGTCGACGCCCAGCACCAGCATCGGCCCGGGCTCGTCCTGCCCCTGGTCGACCGGCACGCAGGGTTATCGCTGCACCACGGGCGCCGCCAACGGCTCGTCGACGACCAGCACGATCCCGTCCAGCGGCCTGATCTGCCCCAGCGTGCGCTCGGCCAGCGCCAGCACCGGCATGGGTGGCCATTACTTCAATGGTTGCTTCAGCAGCTTGCCGAGCCAGACCTCGACCACGACGACGACCGTCACCACGACGACCACGACCAAGCAGACCTGCACCCAGGTCGGCAGCGGCACGACCTCCTGCCCCAACCAAAGCGGCTATCCCAAGACCGCGTCGCCGGTGACCAACACCGGCTCGGCGGTGGTGACCGCCGGCTACACCGGTGACAGCACGACCGTTACCAATCCCAACAATTCGAACACCGTCGACGGCAGCAAGTCGTGTAGCGGCAGGACGACCCAGACCTGCACCTGGACGCGCACGATCACCGCCAACGCCGTCACTTCGACCGCGGTCGCGACTGGCGTCGGTCCGTACAACCACATTTGGACCGCCAACGACCACACGACCTGGACCGGCTGCCTGATGGACCGCAACCAGGATTACGACGCCGATGCCACCACGCCGACCAACGCCACGACCGACTTCCCGGCGGAGAACACCGACTATTGCGTGACCAGCGCGATGGGCGGCCTCGGCTATGACTGGACCTCGCTCAGCAACCAGGTCGACGCGATGCAGCCCAACGGCTCGACCAACCAGACGATCGGCTTCGTCTGGGGCTGGCAGTCCATGACCAGCAGCGACCCGATGAACGCGCCGGCGCTGCCCGCCAACACCAGCCGCTTCATCATCCTGGTTTCGGACGGCCTCAACACCCAGGACCGCTTCGCCGGCGACGGCTCGAACCAAAGCACCACGGTCGACAACCGCATGGCGCTCGCCTGCACCAATGCCAAGGCGGCCGGCATCGTGGTCTACACGATCTTCATCGACCTCAACGGCACCCAGGGCAATTCGACGGTGCTGCAGAACTGCGCCTCGGATTCGAGCAAATATTTCGACCTGACGACCACCGGCGCGATCATCACGACGCTCAGCGCCATCGGCCAGCAGATCACCAATCTGCGGGTGTCGCAGTAGGGCAGGCGGAAACCTTCGCGAAAGCTTCTGCCTTCTACAATCGCTTCGAACGCAATCGAGGTTTTCGATGATCGGTGCCATCGCGCTGGACGTGATTTCGGGCTTTGGCCATACGATCACGCGCATCCTGCCTTACATGGCGGCGATGGGGGTGGTGTTCGCGGTCCTGTCCTGGCTGTCGCCCTGCAACAAGGGCAAGCCGTGGTGGGGCAAGCGCGGTCTCGTCACGGACCTCTGCTACTGGTTCATCGTGCCGGTGTTCACGCGCTACGCGCGCATCGGCTTCACGGTCCTGCTCACCGTCTATCTGCTCGGGATCAACACCGCCGACGGGCTCGTCGCGTTCTTCGACCACGGCCACGGCCCGCTGTCGCGCCTGCCGTTCCTGGCGCAGCTCGGCATCTATCTGGTCCTCAGCGAATTCGCGCTCTACTGGATCCACCGCGCCTTCCACACCGCAAGGCTGTGGAAGTACCACGCCGTGCATCACTCGTCGCAGGACGTGGAGTGGATCTCCGCCTCGCGCTTCCATCCGGTGAACCTGATCCTCGGCACCGTGCTGGTCGACGTGATCTCGCTGATGTTCGGCATCACCTCGGACATCTTCCTCGTGATGGGGCCGTTCAATGCGATCACCTCGGGCTGGGTGCACGCCAATCTCGATTGGACGCTGGGCCGCTTCAAATACATCTTCGCCGGCCCGGTGTTCCACCGCTGGCACCACACGCGCGAGAAGGAAGTGGGCGTCAACTTCGCCGGCACTTTCGCGCTGTTCGACGTGATGTTCGGCACCTTCTACATGCCGCAAGGCGTGCTGCCGAAGGATTACGGCATCGACGACGCCAACATGCCGGAGAGCTTCGGCATGCAGGTCGTCTACCCGATCGTGAACTGAAAATCGTACGGTGAAAGCGCCGGCGTCAGCCGGCGCGGGCGAAAGGCAGCCGGCGCTACTGCGCGCTCTTGGCGCCCAGCTCCATGTGCTTTTCGATGTCGCCCATGACGCTGGTGAAGTTCGCGTCGCCCGGTAGCGGTGCCGTTTCACAGCGTGCGCTGGAGCAGGCGAGCGTCGTCTGCGCCGCGCCGCGGGTGAGCGTCACCGTCGCGCCGCGCGAGCTCGCCGCGACGCTCACCGGCACGTTGGAGACTTCGCGCCCGGCGCTGTCCAGCGCGATGATGTTCGTTACGCCGAAGGTCTTGCCCAGCAGGAAGGCATGGCGCGAATCGATCATGTTGACGTCCGCGATGGCGGGATTGCCGACATAGACCGTCGTCACCGGCTTGGCGAAGGTGACGGTGCGCACTTCGTCGCGCGGAACGGTGACGCCGGCGGCGAGCGCCGAGGTGCTGAGAAGACTGATGGCAAGCGCGGCGGCGATGCTGTGACGCATGGAAATCATCCTGACATTCGCGGGTCGCGCAAAACTAACGCCGCCGCCGTAAAAGATGGATTAACTTCTGGCCGCGCTCAGCGCGTGCTGTTGTCCCGAATATGGACAACGGCAAAGGCATCGCTGTGCACCCGGTGCCAGCCCGGCCGCGCGTCGAGTTCGGCGACCATCGGCGAATGCGGATTGAGAATGCTCCAGCGGATGCCGTAACGCGCGATCACGGCATCGAGCGCCTTGGGATCGGGCCGGATCAGCGCCGCATAGCGCGCCAGCGCCGCGTCGCCGTAAAGCTCGGCCCGCGAATCGATGAACGGCCGCACGCCGGCGAAGATCAGATAGCCGCCGAAGCTGTAATCGTTGAGCACCGGCGCCGCGCGCACCGCCTGCGGCACACCGGCGAGCGCCGACATCGGCGCCACCGCGCCGTCGCCGCGCACGATCGGCACCGCCAGGCGCACCACGCTCAATCCGAGCATCAGCGTCAGCGCCGCCACCGCCATGCCCGCCGACAGCCAGGACTGCACGCGCTCACGGCCGAATTCTAAGGCGCGTCCGATCGGCTCGGCCAGAAGAAGCGGCGCAATCGCCGCGACGACGATCTGGTGCCGCTGATGCTGCAGCGTCAGATGCAGCAGCGCCAGAAGGATCAAGGTCCGCACCGCCGAAAGCTTCACGCCGCGCGACAGCATCACGTAGAGCGCCGCGGCGATGACGAGTTCGACCGGCTGCAGATGCGAAAAATCCGTCGGCTGCCATTCGTCGACATGGGCGAGGCTCGACGTGCCCATCAGCGCCAGCGGGAACACGATGCCCTGCACGAAATGCGGATTGATCAGGCAGGCGCAAAGCGCGCCGATCCCGAACACGCCCCAGTCGCGCAACGTCCTGGCCCGCGGCACCGCGTCGTCCGTCAACGCCTCGAGCGCCAGCCCGCCCGCCAGCGCAAGGCCGAGCAGGAAACTCGCATGGATATTGACCCAAAGCGTCATCACCGGCAGCAGCCACCACGACGGCGCGCGGCTTTCGCTGCGCGCCCGCACCAGCTCCGCGCTCCAGATCACCAGCAGCGGCAGCGCCAGAAGATGCGGCCGCGCCAGCAGGCTCCCCGTCATGCAGGACAGCGCCAGCACGGCCGTGATCGCCTGCGCCTGCGGCTCCAGCCAGCGCCCCAACTGATACGTCAGCAATCCCGCCGTCAGCGCCGCGGCGCCCGCGAACAATCCGATCAGGCCGCTCCAGCCGCCCGCCTGATAGGCCAAAGCCATAAGGACTTCCGCCAGCCATTCATGCGCATTCCACGGCGCGCCGGCGAAGGTGTAGGAGAACGGATCGCGGAACAGCACCGCGTGCTGCGCCAGCATGCGCTGCCCCGCCGCGATGTGCAGGAACGTGTCGCCGTCGTTCAGCACTTGCGGCGCAAACGCGGTGACCGCGAACGCAGCCGCCGCCGCGCCCAGCGCGACCGCCATGCGCCAATCGGGAGAAAGGGAGGACGCTTTCGTCAAACGTTCAGGTCTCGCGCGGCATCGTTCCTGCTAGGCGTAACCCGGAAGCGATGACCGAATGATTGACCGCCATGTGCGCCTCTGCGGCACAAGACGCGAAAAGCGAAAACGCGAACCGTTCCCCCGCTTTCGTCCATCGTCGTTAACAAGCGGCAAATTTTAAGCCTAGCGGATGTTCCGCAGGCCCGTTTTCGTTCCGCTCCGGCACAGTCGGGCGAATGCGCAACACGCCGATTTAAGCCGTCATTAAGCGAGTGCCATTAGTCTCACCATCAGTCCAGGTTGGTCTCTCGCAATGGTGCCGGCCGGACGTCCTAGGGTGTCACTATTAGTGGAGACTGACATGAACAACCTTTTCGCTCGCTTTGTGCGCGACGAGTCCGGCGCGACGGCCATTGAATATGGCCTGATCGCCGCCCTTATCGCCGTTGTCATCATCGGTGCGGTGCAGATCGTCGGCACGAAGCTGTCGACCACCTTCACGACCGTGTCTGGCAGCATCAAGTAACAGTCGCGCAAGCGAATGTGTGTGCACGGCCGCTTCCCAAAGGAGCGGCCGTTCGCGCTTCGCAGGAATTGATCGTCTCATGGCGGCAGAGCTTCTCGTCCTCATCGTGCTTCCGGTGCTGCTCGCGCTGGCGGCGGGCTGGGACATCGCCAGCTTCACCATCCCCAATTTCCTCCAGCTCGCGCTGATCGCGTCCTTCGCGGTCTTCATCCTCGCCACCGGCATGGCGCCGGCGGTGATCGGTGGCCATCTGCTCGCCGGCTTCCTCGGCCTTGTCGTCGGCTTCACGCTGTTCGCGCTCGGCTATATCGGCGGCGGCGACGCCAAATTGTTCGCCTGCGTCGTGCTGTGGCTCGGTTTCACCAATCTGGTGGACTACGCCGTGGTCGCCTCGATCATGGGCGGCGCGCTGACCTTGGCCATTCTGGGGCTCCGGCAATTGCCGTTGCCGCTCGCCCTGACGCGGCAGGGCTGGATCCTGCGGCTGCATGACGCCAAGGGCGGCATCCCCTACGGCGTGGCGCTCGCCGCCGGCGCCTTCCTCATTCTTCCGCAGACGGAAATTTTCCAGATCGCGTCAACGATCTAGCAAGGCCGTCGCGTGTTGGCCTCCCCATCTTTGTCGTCATGACTCGTTTGCTGAGCATTTTGTTAAGCAAATTCTAAAGGGTCTCGTGGTCCGATAGGGCACAAAGGAGCGTGTCTCATGAACATGCCGCGTATGCTTATCTTGGGTCTGGCCGTCGTCGCCGCTGGCGGTGCCGCGTTGCTCGTGCGCGCCTTCATGGGCGGCGGCACGCCGCAAGTCGCCGCGATGATCGCGCCTTCGTCGACGATCGTGACCAGCCAGGTGCTCGTCGCCTCGTCCGCGCTGCAGCCCGGCCAGGCGCTCAACGCCACGCTGGTGCATTGGCAGAAATGGCCGAAATCCGACGTCGATTCGACGTTCATCACCCAGGACCAGACGCCCGACCTCAACGCCGCGCTGGCCGGCACGGTGGTGCGCGCCGCGATGGTCGAGGGCGAGCCCCTGACCGCGATGAAATTCGTCCATGGCGACGCCGGCGGCTTCCTCGCCGCCACGCTGCCCGCCGGCATGCGCGCGATGTCGATCCCGATCACCACCGAATCCGGCGCCGGCGGCTTCGTGCTGCCCAATGACCGCGTCGACATCCTGATGACGGAGCAGATCTCCGACAATCCCAAGCGCTTCCGCGCCCGCCTCGTGCTGACCAACATCCAGGTCCTCGCGATGGACCAGACCTTCAAGCAGGACCGCGACCAGAAGGTCGTGCTTGCCAAGACCGCGACGCTGGAGCTCACCGCCGAGCAGTCGCGCATCGTGATCAAGGCGCAGGCCGCCGGTCCCCTCACTTTGGCGCTGCGCGCGCTGGGCGACGATTCCAAGCCCGCGCCGCTCGCCGCGAACCAGCCTGCGAATGACGACGACGCGCCCAGTGGCGCCGGCGTCACGGTGATCCGCTTCGGCGTCGTGCCCACGGGCGCCAATGGAAGGAATAACTAGGTCATGCGCAAGGTTCTCATCGGTCTTGCGCTTGCGCTCGCCGGCCTCCTGGCCGGCAGCGCCAGCGCCTCGGCGCCGCCCGACGCAAGCACCCATGTCATCACCATCTCGACCAAGGGCGGCACCGTCACGCAGCGCTTGGTGCTGCCGCTCGGCAAGGCCGCCATCGTGCAGCTCGATGCCGATGCGCGCGACGTCCTGGTCTCCAGCCCCGATGTCGTCGACGCCGTGGTGCGCACGCCGCGCCGCATCTTCCTGCTCGCGCTCAAGACCGGCCAGACCAACGCCTTCTTCTTCGACGGCGCCGGCCACCAGCTCGCCTCCATCGACATCCGCGTCGAGAAGGACATCACCGATTTGTCGGCGATGATCCGCGCCGCGATGCCGGGCTCGAACGTCAAGGTCACCGCGCTCAACGACAACGTCGTGCTCAACGGCACGGTGACCAGTGCGCAGGAATCGGCCCGCGCCCAGGATCTGGCGGCGCGCTTCGCCGGCGATCCGGCCAAGGTCGTGAACATGCTGCGCGTCCCGGGCAGCGAGCAGGTGATGATCCGCGTCCGCATCGCCGAGATGCAGCGCAACGTCGCCAAGCAGTTCGGCATCGACCTCGCCAGCGCCGCCATCGTCGCCGGTGTGCCGGTCGTCGCCTCGTCTTCGCCGTCCTTCGCGCTGCTCGGCCGCGCCCTCAACGACCTGTCGGGCGCGGGCGCCGGCATCGTCTGCGATTCCGCCGCCGGCAGCACCGTCCTCAACCCGCTCACGGTCTACAACAGCGGCGGCACGTGCAGCGCCTCGCCCAACAATCTGCAGGGCACACTCAAGGCGCTCGAACAGGTCGGCCTCGTGCACACGCTGGCCGAACCGAACCTCACTGCCGTGTCCGGCGAGACCGCCAAATTCCTCGCCGGCGGCGAATTCCCGGTTCCGACCGGCCGCGACACCAATGGCAACATCACCATCGAGTTCAAGCAGTTCGGCGTCGGCCTGTCCTTCACGCCGGTGGTGCTCAGCGCCGGCCGCATCTCGCTGCAGGTTTCGACCGAGGTGAGCGAGCTCACCAACACCGGCGCCTTCACGCTCCAGGGCACGTCCACGACCGGCCTGACGATCCCCGCGCTCTCGGTGCGCCGCGCCCAGACCACGGTCGAATTGCCGTCCGGCGGCAGCTTCGCCATCGCCGGCCTGATGCAGCACAATTCCAAGCAGGTCCTCCAGGCCCTGCCGGGCATCAAGGACATGCCGATCCTGGGCGCGCTGTTCCGCAGCCGCGATTACGAGAACGACGAGTCCGAGCTCGTGGTGATCATCAGCGCCTATCTGGTGACGCCGACACTGGCCGCCAATCTCGCTTCGCCGACCGACGGCTTCATCTCGCCGACCGATCCGGAGACCATCCTGCTCGGCCGCACCAATGCCGTTCACGACAATCATCCCGCCGATGCTGCCGCGCCGAATCCTTCGGCCGCGGTCGGCTTCATCGTCCAGTAAGGGAGCCCGCCATGATCCCGAACACCAGGAACTTTCTCCGTGTTGCGTCGCTGTTCGCGGTTCTCGCTGCCGGCAGCTGCGCCGCGCCGATCAACGATGCCGACGGTCTCTATGACGACCCGATCGTCAATCATCCGATCCAGGTGCAGCCCAGCTATCACACGCTGAAGCTGCCCTTCTCGGCGCCCGATGCCGGCCTGATGCCGGACGACGCGCAGCACTTCGACGCTTTCGTCGCCGACTTCCTGGCGCACGGCAATGGCGCGATCTCGATCTCGGCGCCGGCCGGCCGCGATGCCTCGGCCGCGATCTCCTATTTCGGCGAGCGTCTCGCCAATGCCGGCATCCCGCGCGACCGCATCCTGGTCGGCACCCGCGACATCGGCGACGGCCGCGTCGAGCTCGGCTATATCGGCTATCAGGTCGCGACCGCGCGCTGCGGCGACTGGTCGACCAATCTCGGCGACACCGCATCGAACCGCGTCAGCCCCAATCTCGGCTGCGCGGTGCAGCAGAACATCGCGGCCCAGGTCGCCGATCCGCGCGACCTCGTCGGCTCGCAGCCGCTCGCCGCCGGCGACGCCGCGCGCCGCGCCACGGTCTATGACGCCTATCGGCAGGGCAAGCCGACCGGCGCCGAGCACAGCACGGACCAGTCCGGCGCCATCGCCGACGTCAACAAGTAACGGAAGTCAGCAAATGGCCAAGTCCAAAGAGCCTGAACAGGAAGAGGCCTTCGGCGCCGCGCCGCATGAGCGGCCGGTGCCGCGCATCTCGATCGGCGCCTTCGTCGAGTTTCCCGACACCGGCGCCGCGTTGCAGCGCGCCGGCTCCGACCGCCGTCTCGCCAAGGCGCATATGAATGTCCAGCTCGGCGGCATCAATGCCGCGGTCGAGCATTATCACGGCCAGGTCACGCCCAATCTTCTCGTCGTCGAGACGCGGCTGAACGGCCAGGAGGCCCTCGAAGAGCTCGACCGCCTCGCCGAGGTCTGCGATCCCACCACCAAGGTAATCGTCGTCGGACGCGTCAACGATGTGGAGCTTTACCGCGAGCTGATGCGCCGCGGCGCGTCGGAATATCTCGTGGCGCCGCTCAACCCGCTGCACCTGATCGAAGTGATCTCCGGCCTCTATCTCGATCCGCAGGCCGCCCCCATCGGCCGCGTCGTCGCCTTTGTCGGCGCCCGCGGCGGCGCCGGCTCGTCGTCCCTGTCGCACAATGTCGGCTGGTGCATCGCCGAAGAGCTGCGCATCAACACGACCATCGTCGATCTCGATCTGCCGTTCGGCACCACCGGTCTCGACTTCAACGACGAGCCGAGCCAGGGCGTCGCCGACGCGCTGGCCGCGCCGGAGCGTCTCGACGACGTGCTGCTCGACCGCCTGCTGGTCAAGCGCGGCGACCATCTGTCGATCTTCGGGACCTCGGCCGTGATCGACCGCGATTACGACATTCCCGCCGATGCCTTCGAATCGGTGCTCGATGCCGTGCGCCAGTCGACGCCTTGCGTCATCGTCGACATCCCGCATGTCTGGACGCCCTGGGTGAGGGCGGCGCTGATCGCCGCCGACGACATCGTCATCGTCGCGACGCCCGACCTCGCCTCGCTGCGCAACGCCAAGAACATCGTCGAGCTGCTGCGCCAGGCGCGGCCCAACGACACGCCACCGCGCCTCGTCATCAACCAGGTCGGCGTCGCCAAGCGGCCCGAGATCCCGGCCAAGGACTTCGCGGAGACCATCGGCCTCGAACCCGCGCTCGTGATGCCGTTCGAGCCGGCGCTGTTCGGCCAGGCCGCCAACAACGGCCAGATGATCAACGAGCTCGCACCCAAATCCCCGGCCGCCGCCGGCATCCGCCGCCTCGCCGAGCTCGCCACCGGCCGCGTGCCGCAGCCGCTGCAAAAAGCCACCCCTTTCCTGTCGTTCCTGACGGGGAAGAAAAGGGCATAAGTCATGTTCGGCAAGCGCAACGCATCGAATGACGCGCCGGCGCGGGCTCCCGCGCCGCCGCCGCTCGCCTCCGGCGCGCCGCCGTCCGCCGGTGCCCCGCCATCGGCGGAGCGCGCGCAGCAGGCGCCGCAGCGCAGCGCGCCTCTGATGGTGACGCCGACGCCCAAGCAGCAGGCCGCCCGCGTCGCCGCCGAGACGCGCTCGGAAGACTATTACCAGATCAAGACGACGATCTTCTCGGCCCTGATCGACACCATCGACCTGGCGCAATTGGCCCAGCTCGATCCCGACAGCGCGCGCGAGGAAATCCGCGACATCGTCAACGAGATCATCTCGATCAAGGCCGTCGTGATGTCGATCGCGGAGCAGGAACACCTGCTCCAGGACATCTGCAACGACGTCTTGGGCTACGGCCCGCTCGAGCCCTTGCTGGCGCGCGACGATATCTCCGATATCATGGTCAATGGCGCCAACCGCGTCTTCATCGAAGTCTCGGGCAAGGTCCAGCTCACCAATATCCGCTTCCGCGACAACGCGCAGCTGATGAACATCTGCCAGCGCATCGTCAGCCAGGTCGGCCGCCGCGTCGACGAATCCTCGCCGATCTGCGACGCGCGCCTGCTCGACGGCTCCCGCGTCAACGTCATCGCGCCGCCGCTGGCGCTCGACGGCCCCACGCTCACCATCCGTAAGTTCAAGAAGGACAAGCTGACGCTCGACGATCTCGTCAAGTTCGGCTCGATCTCGCCGGCCGGCGCGCGCGTCCTTCAGGTCATCGGCCGCTGCCGCTGCAACATCCTGATCTCCGGCGGTACCGGCTCGGGCAAGACGACGCTGCTCAACTGCATGACCGCCTATATCGAGGCGGACGAGCGCGTCATCACCTGCGAAGACGCCGCCGAACTTCAATTGCAGCAGCCGCACGTCGTGCGCCTCGAAACCCGCCCCGCCAATCTCGAGGGCCAGGGCATGATCTCGATGCGCGACCTCGTGAAGAACTGCCTGCGTATGCGTCCCGAGCGGATCATCGTCGGCGAAGTGCGCGGACCGGAGGCGTTCGACCTGCTGCAGGCGATGAACACCGGCCATGACGGCTCGATGGGCACGCTGCACGCCAACTCCCCGCGCGAAGCCATGTCGCGTCTGGAATCGATGATCACGATGGGCGGCTACGCCCTGCCCACCAAGACCATCCGCGAGATGATCGTCGGCTCGATCGACGTCATCCTCCAGGCCGAGCGCCTGCGCGACGGCTCTCGCCGCATCACCAAGATCACCGAAGTGGTCGGCACCGAAGGCGATGTCGTCATCACCCAGGACCTGCTGACCTACGAGATCCTCGGCGAGGACGAGACCGGCCGCCTCAAGGGCAAGCATGCTGGCACCGGCATCGTGCGCCCGAACTTCTGGGAGCGCGCCCGCTACTACAACATGGACCGCGAGCTCGCCGAGGCGCTCGACCAGTTGCAAGGGTAGGGCGCCGATGTTCTTCGTCCTCGGCACGATGGTGTTGGTCCTGGCGGTGGGCGGCGGGTTCATGGCGTTTGCCGGCGCCGGCGACCGCTCGGCCAAGCGCGTCTCCGCGATCGCCAGGCCGCAGGCCACCGGCCGCGGCGCCAAGCCGTCCGACAACGTCGCGCTCAAACGCAAGAACGTCACGGCGCTGCTCAAGGAGATCGACGCCAAGGCGGCCGAGCAGAAACTGAAGCTTACTTTGCGCCGCCGCCTCGACCAGGCCGGCCTGTCCAACCTCACCGAGCGCAATTACTACATCTTCTCCGGCGTCTTCGCCGCGGTGGTGACGCTGTTCTGCTTCCTCTCCGGCCAGACCTGGATGGTGATCGTGTTCGCCGCCTTCGCCTCCGGCCTCGGCATGCCGCGCTGGGTGATCGGCTTCATCAAGGGCCGCCGCGAAAAGGCCTTCACCGCCGAGTTCGCCAATGCCATCGACGTCATCGTGCGCAGCGTCAAATCCGGCCTGCCCACCAACGAGGCGCTGCGCATCGTGGCGCGCGAGCTGCCCGATCCCTGCGGCGCCGAATTCTCCCGCCTGTGCGAAAGCCTGAAGGTCGGCGTCACGCTCGACCAAGGCGTCAAGAAGATGTTCGAGAGCATGCCGACGCCCGAAGTCGCGTTCTTCGGCATCGTCATGACGATCCAGCAGAAATCGGGCGGCAATCTCTCCGAAGCGCTGGGCAATCTGTCGGCCGTGTTGCGCGACCGCAAGCGCCTGGTCGGCAAGATCAAGGCGATGTCGTCCGAGGCCAAGGCCTCCGCCGGCATCATCGGCTCGCTGCCGCCCGGCGTCATGGGCATCGTGTACCTGACGACCCCCGACTACATCTCACTGCTCTTCACCGAGCATCTGGGCAATCTGATGCTGGCCGGCTGCGCCTTCTGGATGTTCACGGGCATCATGGTGATGCGCAAGATGATCAATTTCAAAACTTGAGGCGGTCATGCTGAACACCGGCCTTTTCGAGATCCTGTTCGATCCGGCGTTCCTCGCGACGCTGGCGGCGGCGATCTTCGCCTTTGCGACCATCGTGACGCTCGGCCTGCCGATGGCCAACCGCGACGGCCTCGGCGCGCGCCTCAAAGCGGTGTCGGAGCGGCGCGAGGAATTGCGCGCCAAGCATCTGGCGGCCTTGAACGCCAAGCGCGGCGCGCTGCGTGGCACCGCCGCCGCCGGCTACATGAAGAGCACCCTGGACCGCTTCAAGCTCGGCAATCTCCTCGAATCCGAAGACACCCGCGAAAAGCTCGCCCGCGCCGGCTACCGCGGCCAGGGTCCCGTCACCACCTTCATGTTCTTCCGCTTCGTGATGCCGTTCGCGGTGTTCGTCTGCGCGATCCTCTACCTCTTCTTCATCAGCCATTTCGAATGGACGACGCTGATGAAGATCACCGTCGCCATCGGCGCGTCGCTGCTCGGCTTCTATCTGCCCGACCTCTTCCTCAACAACACCATCGCGCGGCGCCAGCAATCGATCATGCGCGCCTTCCCTGACGCGCTCGATCTGCTGCTGATCTGCGTCGAATCCGGCATGTCGGTCGAAGCCGCGTTCCAGCGTGTCGCCACCGAGATCGGCCAGCAATCCACCGAGCTCGCCGAGGAGTTCGGCCTGACCACGGCGGAGCTGTCCTATCTGCCCGAGCGCCGCCAGGCGTTCGAGAACCTTGCCTCCCGCTGCGGCCATCCCGGCGTCAAGGCGGTCGCGACCGCGCTCAACCAGGCCGAGAAATACGGCACGCCGATGGGCTCGGCGCTGCGCATCGCCGCCCAGGAAAACCGCGAGATGCGGATGAATGAGGCCGAGAAGAAGGCCGCGTCGCTGCCGGCCAAGCTCACCGTGCCGATGATCATCTTCTTCCTGCCCTGCCTCTTCGTGGTCATCTTGGGCCCCGCGATCATGAAGATCATGCACATGGCCGGCGGGCATTAGCGCGGCGTCATCCCGATCGTGCGCAACCATGCCTCGGCCAGGCGCGGCCAGCCGCTGATCGCAAACGCCGAGCGCCGCAAGCCGAATGCATGCCCGCCTTGCGGGTACAGATGCATCTCCGCCGGCACGCCGGCCTTCTTCAGCGCGGTGTAATAGACCAGCAATTGCTGCACGCCGTCGACGTTGTCGTCTTCCGCCTGCACCAGGAAAGTCGGCGGCGTTTCGCCCGAGACTGGAACGTTCGGATTGAGCGTCTCACCCTTGCTCGCCAGATGCCCCGGATAGACCAGCATCGCGAAATCCGGGCGGGCGCTTTGCCTGTCGGCGTCGTCGACGGGCGCGTACAGGCGTTGCCGGTATTTCGTGCTGATTTCCGCCGCGAGATATCCGCCGGCCGAGAATCCCAGCACGCCGATCTTGTGCGGATCGACATGCCACGCCTTGGCGTGGAGGCGCACAAGTCCCATGGTGCGTTGCAGATCCTCCAGCGACGGCGTCGGCACCGCGAGCCCATCGGGGCGGCAATCGCATTGCGGATCGTAAGGCGTGCTCGGGACGCGGTATTTCAGCAGCACGCAGGTGATGCCCGTGGCCGTCAGCCAGTCGCAGGCTTCGGTGCCTTCGAGGTCAATCGCCAGGACCTCGAAGCCGCCGCCGGGCAGCACCACCACCGCGGCACCGGTGCTCGTCCCCTTCGGCGAATAGATCGTCATCGTCGGCCGTGCGACGTGCAGCGCCGCGATCCAGGACCGTCCGGCAACAAGATGCTCGACGGTCACCGTGGATTCCGGCGTCCGAACCGGCTGCGCATCGGGCGCCGCATCCGGCCAGATCGGAATCTGCGCGTGACCCGCGGACGGCTGCCAGGGCTCCGCCAAAGCGGGTCCGCAGCCGAGCGCAAGCGCCGCACAAAGAGCCGGGATCGAAACTTTCATCGTCCGCTGCCATTCTGGATTTTGAACGGGACTTTACACCGCGCGGCTTGCAGAATCACCGGGCAGGGCGCGATACAGGCCAAGGCCGCGGAGGGATGCATTGCAGTTCCTGGTGATCGAGAATTTCCGCAACGGCGACGCCAAGCCGGTCTATCGCCGCTTCCGCGACCAAGGCCGCCTGATGCCGGACGGCATCGCCTATGTCGCAAGCTGGGTGACGGAAGACCTCACCCGCTGCTTCCAGATCATGGAATGCGAAGACCGCGCGCTGCTCGACCAATGGATGGCCAACTGGAGCGACCTCGTCGATTTCGAGGTCGTTCCCGTCGTGACCTCGGCGCAAGCGCGCGCCGCGATCGAACCGTTGCTGTAGCGCGAGGCCCTCAGGGCTTGCTGGCGTCGGCCGTCATGCGCAGCGACGGGATATGGTCGCTCGCCTTGGCGGGCTTGGCCGGTTTCGCCGGCTTGGGCGGCACCGCCGTCGCGGCCTCGCGCACCGCCGGCTTGGCGGGCGGTTTGGCCACGACCGCGACCTTGGCGGGCTTGCCGCTCTTGGCGAGCTTCGACGGCTTCGCGGTCGGCTTGGCCGGATGCGCCGCGTGCCCGACCGGACCGGCGAGCGGATCGACCGGCACGTCCTGCATCACGACCTGTGCATTGCCATGCGCGATTGGCAGAGGTGCGCCATGTGCCGGCGATGTCGAACCGACCACCACGACCGGTGTGCGCGGCGCGGCAACCGGCGGTGTCGCCGCCGCCACTGCGATGGGCTCGGCGCCGACCGCCGTGCGGCTGTCGAGCAGCGCGAGATTCTGCGCGATGCGGGGATCGGTCGATCCGCTCGCCTGCGCCTGCATCATCAGCGTGCGCGCCGCCGCCGTATCGCCGGCCAGCATGCGCGACATCGCGAAATTGTTGAGCAGCGCCGGCTCGCCCGGCTTCAGGCCGAGGCCGCGCTCATAGGCGAGCTTGGCATGCGTCGGGTCATTCTGCCGGTCGTAAGCGACGCCGAGCGCCGAATAGAGCGTCCAGTCCGCCGGCTGCAATTCGATCGCGCGGTTGAGGAACTGCACCGCGTCGGCCATGCGGTTCTGCTGCACCAGCAGTTTGCCGTATTCGCCGACCACGCGCGGATCGTCTGGCGCGCCCAGCATCAGTTGGCTCAGGATCTTCAGCGCGCCGTCGAGGTTGCCGCTGACGCGCATCAGCTGCGCCTGGCGGATCGCGGTCGTCACGTCGGGGGCCATCGGCGTGTTGTCGGTGGCGTGCACCGGCGCCGGCGTCGTGGAATCGTCGGTGCCGCCGCCCATCATGCCGCAACCGGCGAGCGCGCTGGCGCAGAAGCCCAATCCGACGATCCGAACCAGTGAGCGACGCATGGCGTAATCCTTTTCCCGGACAAAGGTCCGTTCGAAGGATGCAATGTCGGCGGTCAACAAACCCTTAAGCATATTGGGGCATAACGAAACAAAGGCGTCCAAATGCTGACGCAATGATGGGGTGGATTGCGCGCCATGGGTTTGCGCCGCATTGCCGGGATTGCGTTGGCGGGACTGGCGGTGCCCGTCCTCGGCGCGGTCATGCTCGCGGTGGCTCTTGGCCCCGCGCAGGCGCTGTCGCAGCGCATCTCGTTCCAGATCCTGACCGGCTCGACCGGCGGAACTTATTTCCCCGTCGGCCAGCTCATCGCCGGCCTGATCAGCCATCCACCCGGCGTCGACCGCTGCGAGACTGCGGACGTCTGCGGTCCCTCCGGCCTGATCATGACCGCGCGCACCTCCGACGGCGCCGTCGCCAATGTGCTGGCGGTCAATTCCGGCGCCGCCGAATCGGGCCTCGCGCAAGGCGATGTCGTCGCACAGGCTGTCGCAGGGCAGGGCGCGTTCAAGAAGTCCGGCAAGCTCACCGCGCTGCGCGTGATCGGCGATCTCTTCGCCGAGGATGTGCATCTGATCGTCGCGCGGAGCGCGAAGATCGCGCATGTCGCCGACCTCAAAGGCAAGCGCGTCTCGCTCGGCGCCGACACCTCTGGCACCAGCGTCACCGTCCACGCCATCCTCGCCGCTTATGGATTGTCGGAGCGTCGCCTCAAGGCGCGCCACGACGCCGTCGATGTCGATGCCCAGTTGCTGCGCCAGGGTCAGATCGATGCGTTCTTCATCGTCGGCGGCCGTCCCGTCGCGCTGGTCCAGGATCTCGTCGCGCGCGGCGTCGCCCGCATCGTGCCGATCGACGGCCCCGGCCGCGACAAGCTCATCAAGGCGGTGCCGAGCCTCAGCCCCGACACGATCCCCGCCGGCTCCTATCCAAACACGCCTGCCATCCAGACCGTCAGCGTCCGCGCCCTCTGGATCGTCAATGCCAATCAGCCCGAGGCGCTTGTCTACGGCATCACCCGCGCCCTCTTCAGCCCCGACAACCGCGCCGCGCTCAGCGAAGGCCACCGCGCCGCCGGCACGATCAGCCGCCAGACCGCGACGCTCGATCTCCCCGCGCCCCTGCATCCCGGCGCCGCGCGCTACTATCGCGAGATCGGTGTCCACCTCAACACCAAGGCCGGAAAGCTCTAAACGCCATCCTCTTTCTCCCCGAAAGCTGGCATAGACCGGCGGCGACGGATGGAGTTGTGCGATGACCGAGATGATCCTCACCACCTTCGATTGGGTTCCGCAGATGCCGCGCGGCTATGTCCGCGATCTGCGCGTGCGCTGGGCGCTGGAAGAGGCCGGCTTGCCCTATCGCGTCGTCGGCGTGCCGTTTCGCGACCGCGGTGCGGAGCATTTCGCGCACCAGCCCTTCGGCCAGGTGCCGTGGCTGAGCGATGGCGACATCTCGATCTTCGAAAGCGGCGCGATCCTGCTGCATCTGGCCGAGCGCAGCGCGGCCCTGATGCCCACCGACCCGCGCGGCCGCGCCGAGGTTCTCGAATGGTTGTTCGCCGCGCTAAATTCCGTCGAGATGGCGAGCCTGCCCTGGTCCATCCTGAAATTCTCCGGCGCCACCGGCGATAATCCGACCGCGAAGCAATTTGACGATTTCCTCAAGATGCGGCTCAAGCACATGGATGCGGTGCTGGCCAAACGCGAATGGCTGGCCGGAGCGTTCTCCATCGCCGACATTCTGATGGCCGACGTGCTGCGCCTGGTCGACCGCTTCGATGGGCTCGCAGACTACCCCGCCTGCCGCGCCTATGTCGCCCGCGCCACCGCGCGTCCGGCCTTCGTGAAGGCGCATGCCGACCAGATGGCGTTCTTCGCGGCGGCGGACTGACACTCAGGCCAGTCCGGCATCGATCTCCTTCTGCGAGGCGACGCCCCAATCGCGCATCGAAGGCAGCGCCATCATGCGCTCCATATAGGCCTTCACCGGCGCCGGCACATCGACACCGAAGGTCGTGAAGCGCGACACCACCGGCGCATACATGCAGTCCGCGACCGAGAGCCCACCGAACAGGAAACCGCCATCGCTGCCGAACCGCGCCAGCGCCGACGCCCACGCCTCGACGATGCGCGCGATCTGCACCTTGGTCGCGTCGCGCAATTCCGGCAGAGGCTTGCGCCGCGCGAAATCCATCGAGAGCTGATCGCGCACATCGGCGAAGCCCGAATGCATCTCCGCCGCGTAAGACCGCGCCTCGGCCCGCACCAGCGGATCGGCCGGCCACAGCTTGGCGTCCGGATGGCGCTCCGCCAGCGTCTCGCAGATCGCCAGGCTGTCCCACACGGTCACTTCGCGCCCCGCCTCTTCGATCTTGAGGATCGGCACGCGCCCCGCCTTGGAATATTTTTTGATCTCGTCGCCGGTCAGCGGCTCCTGGCGCAGCGGCACCACGACCTCCTCGAACGCCGCCCCCGTCGCGCGCAGCGCCACGTACGGCCGCAGGCTCCAGCTCGACCAGTCCTTGGTCCCGACGATCAGGGTGTAGCGCGCCGTCATGTCCGTCCTCTCGGCAAAGTGTTCGCGCAGTGTCGCCGATAAATCGCGGCAGGAGGAGAAGATTTGACGCAGAGCCGCGTTGCGCCGAATTGGGGGACGGCCTATCCCTTCGTCCCGGACGAGACAAAGGTCGGCAGCGATGCATCAGAACTTCACCAAAGCGGCGCGCAACGCGATTCCCCTGCATGCCGTGACGGCCAAGGATCTCAAACCTTTCCTCGCTCGCCTGCCTAAGCGTGACGCTGCGGTTCTCAAGAGCGCCGGCTTCACCGCGCGCGACGGCGACCTTCAACTGATCCCCAACGCCTCGGGCGGCCTCGCATCCGCCGTGCTCGGTTTGGGCAAAGGCGGCGACAATCTCGCCCTCGCGACCTTCCCCGAGCAGCTTCCCGCCGGGACCTACCGCTTCGCCGACGTGCCCGCGGCGCTCAGCGGCGAGAATGGCGCGCTCGCCTGGCTCCTCGGCACCTATCAGTTCACTCGTTACAAAAAGGGCAAGACCCTCGCCGCCAAACTCGCTCTGCCCCAGGGCATCGACGGCAGCGAAGCGGAGCGCATCGCGCAAAGCGTCTTCCTCGCCCGCGACCTGATCAACACGCCGCCCAACGACATGGGCCCCGAAGAGCTCGCCAACGCCGCCCGCGATCTCGCCAAACAGCACGGCGCGAAATTCACCGTCGTCACCGGCGACGCGCTGCTCAAGCAGAACTACCCGCTGATCCACGCCGTCGGCAAAGGCTCCGAACGCGCTCCGCGTCTCGCGAGTTTCGTGTGGGGCCGCATCGGCGCGCCGAAACTGACGCTGGTCGGCAAGGGCGTCTGCTTCGACACCGGCGGCTACAACATCAAGCCCGGCTCGGGCATGGCGACGATGAAGAAGGACATGGGCGGCGCCGCGACCGTGCTCGCCATCGCGAGCATGGTGATGGGCGCGAAGCTCGACGTCCGCCTCCACGTCTTCATCCCGGCGGTGGAGAACTCGGTCTCCGGCTCCGCCTATCGCCCCAGTGATGTCTTCCCCTCGCGCAAGGGCCTCACGGTGGAGATCGGCAACACCGACGCCGAAGGCCGCCTCGTCCTCGCCGACGCGCTCGCCGAAGCCGACAGCGAAGAGCCTGACCTGCTGATCGACATCGCCACGCTCACCGGCGCCGCGCGCACCGCGACCGGTTTCGAGCTGCCGCCCTTCTTCACCGACGACGAAGCGCTTGCCGCCGACCTGATGAAGCACGCCACCGAGACCGGCGACGCGATGTGGCGCCTGCCGCTGTGGCGCGGCTATGAGTCGACGCTCAACTCGACCGTCGCCGATCTCAACAACAATCCCAATTACGGCTATGCCGGCGCGATCACCGCGGCGCTGTTCCTCAACCGCTTCGTCGAGAAGGCGAAGAGCTGGGTGCATCTCGATATCGCCGCCTGGATCGACCGCCCCAAGCCCGGCCGCCGCGCCGGCGCCGAGCCGACCACCGCCCGCGCGATCTATTCGCTGCTCAAGGCGCGCTACGGCAAGTCGTGAGCGACCCGCGCACCACGCCCCTCAAGAACGGCGTCGCCGTCACCGGCGGCACGCCGCGCATGATCGCGCGCGGCCGCGCTGCGCTGCGCCATGAGCCGGCCTCGGACGCGGTGCAGGACAACGAACTCCTGTTCGGCGAGACCTTCACGGTGTTCGAGAGCAAGGACGGCTGGGCCTGGGGCCAGGCCGCGTCCGACGGTTATGTCGGCTACGTCCACACCATCGCCTGCTGCGATCCCACCGCGCCGACGCATCGCGTCACCGCGCTCTCGACACCGCTGCTGGATGGCCCTGACGTCAAACGCGCCACCCGCGACATGCTCCCCTTGAACGCCCGCGTGACGATCCTCGACCGCGCGAACCGCTTCGCCCGTCTCGAAGAAGGCTACGTCTTCGCCGACCACCTCGCGCCGCTCGAGCAATTCGCGCCCGACTGGGTCGCGGTCGCCGAGCGTTTCCTCGGCACGCCCTATGTCTGGGGCGGCAAGACCCACGCCGGCATCGATTGCTCCGGCCTCGTCCAGACCGCGCTCGCCGCCGCCGGCATAGCCGCGCCCCGCGACACCGACCAGCAGGAAAAAGCCCTCGGCCAGGATTGCCCCTTCCTGCCCCGCAAGCGCGGCGACCTCGTCTTCTGGGACGGCCATGTCGGCCTCATGCTCGACGCGACGCGCCTGCTCCACGCCAACGCCTTCCACATGCAGGTGGAGATCGAGCCGCTCGAAGACGCCATCGCCCGCATCGCGCCCATCGCCGGCCCGGTGACGGCGATCAAAAGGCTTTAGTACCCACGTCCCATATCGACGACGTTCTTCGGCGTCTCGCCGCGCTCGATCGCCGCGATGCCGCTCAGGATCGAATTCGTCGCCGCGGCCGGCGAAGTGATCGCCGCGACATGCGGCGTCGCGATGATCCTGGGATGCTTCCAGATCGGGCTCGTCTCCGGCAGCGGCTCGGTCTCGAACACGTCGAGCGTCGCGCCCGACAGATGCTCGGAGTCCAGCGCCGCAATCAGATCCGCCTCGTTCACATGCCCGCCGCGCGCGATGTTGATGACATAGGCGCCCTTGGGCAGCATCGCGAAGGTCTTCGCATTCAGGATATGCCGCGTATCGGCG
Source organism: Rhizomicrobium sp. (assembly GCA_036271735.1). Lineage (GTDB taxonomy): Bacteria > Pseudomonadota > Alphaproteobacteria > Micropepsales > Micropepsaceae > Rhizomicrobium. The sequence continues at coordinate 74,937 of DATAZZ010000034.1, read as the reverse complement.
GTCAGCGGCAGCACGCAGACAAGGAAATCGCAGCCCGCCAGGAACGCCTCCAGCGTATCGGCGCCGGCAAAGCTCGTGACGCCCGCGACCTCCTTGCGCGACCGGCTCCAACCCGAAACCGGAAAGCCCAGATCGCGCAGCCGCTCGGCGCACACCGTGCCGATCTCGCCGAGACCCAAAATTCCGACCCGCGCATCTTCCGTCCGCCGCGGCAGCATGCGCTGGCGCCATTTGCTCGCCGCTTGCGCCGCGCCGAAAAAATCCACCGTGCGATGCTGCGTCAGCACGTGCAGCACCGCGAACTGCGCCATCTCGCGCGACAGCGTCTCATCGACGAAGCGGATCAGCGGCTTGTCCTTGGGAAAATCCGGATCGAGCAAAAACCCGTCGACCCCCGCGCCGAGCGAAAACACCGCCTTCAACTTCGGCAGCGTGCGCAAGAGCCCCGGCGGCGGCCGAAAGCTCACCGCGTAATCGATCTCATTGGGATCGTATTCATCGACGCCATGCGCATAAACCTTTGCGCCGCCGATCGACAACGGGTCTTGCCACATGCCGCCCCAGCCGGGCGGCACGAGCAGGAGGATCGAGATCGTCATCGGCTTCAGGGCTTCGTCGGCGTTCCACCCGGGACCGCGTCATTCGCAGCCTTGCCGGCTGGAATGGTCGGGGCCGTCGGCGCCGCACCCGGTGCCGGCGTCGCCGCCGGAGCGGGAGCCGCGGCCGGTGCGGGCGCCGGAATCGGGGCCGGCGTGTCTTCCTGCGTGCGCAGGAAGGCCAGCAGGTCGATGCGGTCCGCCGCGCTGCGCAGGCCGGCGAAGTTCATCTTGGTGCCCGGCACCATCGATTGCGGCGACTTCAAGTACTTGAACAGCAGCGCATAGGTCCACGGCGAATGGTCGGACGACATCGCGCTGGAATAGGCGAAGCCCGGCTCAGACGCGCGCGGCCGGCCGATCAGATTCCACAACTCCGGACCGATCTTGTTCGGGCCGCCCTTGGAGATGTCGTGGCATTGCTCGCATTTGGCCGAGACCGCCTTGCCGGCCGTCGCGTCCGCGGTCGGCAGCACGGTGCCGAAATCCGGAATCGCCTCTTCGACCGGCGCGGCCGAACCGGCCGTCGTGTCCGCTACCACGCCTTCGACGTGATAGGCCTCCTTGAGCGGCTTCTCCGGCTCGAACAGCGACTCGCCGATAAAGGTGAGCGCAAGAATGAAGATCAGCGTGCCCAGGATCGCACCGGCGATCTTGTTCCACTCCCAGGAATCCATAAGGTCACGCTCCGCTTGGCGGTTGTCCGAATTCCGGGCGACATTACCCATGGACTGGGAACCGTCATTGCGGCGAAGCGTCGCATAATCCAAGGGAATTCAAGGGTTTCGATGAAACCGATCGTGCTGATCCCCGCCCGCATGGCGTCCACGCGCCTGCCCGGCAAGCCTCTGGCCGATATCGCGGGCGTGCCGATGATCGTGCGCGTCTGGCAGCAGGCCATGGCCGCGGCCATCGGCCCCGTCCTGGTGGCGGCGGCGGAGGGCGAAATCGTCGCGGCGGTCGAGGCCGCCGGCGGCCGGGCCGTGCTGACCGATCCCGATCTGCCTTCCGGCTCCGACCGAATCTACCAGGCGCTCCAGCGCGTCGACCCCGCCGGTGCCCACGACACCATCGTGAACCTGCAAGGCGATTTGCCGGGGCTCGATCCGGCTTACGTCACCACGGTTGCCGCCGCGCTCCCCGGCTCCGACATGGCGACGCTGGCGGCGCAGATCGACGACCCCGCCGACCGCGACAATCCCAACGTGCCCAAGCCGGTCGTCGCCTGGGAGGCCGACGGCCGCCGCGGCCGCGCGCTCTATTTCACCCGCGCCACCGCGCCCTATGGCGATGGTCCGCTGTTCTTCCATGTCGGCATCTATGCCTACACGCGCGATGCGCTGGCGCGTTTCGTCGCACTGCCGCCGTCGCCGCTCGAGCGCCGCGAGAAGCTCGAGCAGCTGCGCGCGCTCGAAGCCGGCTTCACCATCGCGGTGGCGCGCGTGGACAGCGTGCCGCTCAGCGTCGATACTCCGGCTGATCTCGAAAAAGCGCGCAGATTGCTCGGACCGAAAGCCTAAATCATGACTGCCATCAAGAACGCCAAGCGCGTCGCCTTCCAGGGCGAGCCCGGCGCTTATGCCAATCTCGCGGCGCGTGAGGCGCTGCCCGACGCGCAATACATCCCGTGCCCGACCTTCGACCAGGCGGTCGACGCAGTGCGCCGCGGCGACACCGACCTGTGCATCATCCCGGTCGAGAACTCCCTGATGGGCCGCATCGCCGACATCCATCATCTGCTGCCCGACGCCGGCCTGCACATCATCGGCGAGCACTTCCTGCGCATCCAGCACCAATTGCTCGGCATCAAGGGCGCAAAGCTCGAAGGCCTCAAAAGCGTCTACAGCCAGGGCCCCGCGCTGGCGCAGTGCCTCAAGGTGATCCGCGACATGAAGCTGAAGGCCGAGAACTGGCACGACACCGCCGGCTCCGCCAAGCACATCGCCGAGCTCAAGGATCCCACCATCGCCGCCATCGCGTCCAGGATGGCGGGCGAGCTCTACGGCCTGGAAATCCTAAAGCCCGACGTCGAGGACGAGCATCACAACCACACCCGCTTCCTGATCATGTCGCGCGAGCCCGACGATGCGCCGAATGACGGCCGCAGGATCGTCACCTCCTTCGTGTTCCGCGTCCGCAACGTGCCGGCCGCGCTCTACAAGGCGATGGGCGGCTTTGCGACCAACGGCGTCAACATGACCAAGCTGGAGAGCTACCAGATCGGCGGCTCGTTCAACGCGACGCAGTTCTACGCCGACATCCAGGGCCATCCCGAGGACCGCGCGGTGAAGCTGGCGCTCGAAGAGCTCGCCTTCTTCACCACCAAGCTGACGGTGCTGGGCATCTACCCCGCCCACCAATTCCGCGACGACATGCCGTAGGCGGGTTTGGGGCTTGGCGGCCATCCTTCGACAGGCTCAGGATGAGGGTTCAACTCAGTCCTCATCCTGAGCCTGTCGAAGGATGGGCCGCAAGCGCAAATCCCGAAGCAATTAGCTCTGCCGTTTCCACCGATAATACACCCGCGGCCCCGACCAGCCCGGCTCGAACACTTCGTTCTCGCGCACGAAGCCCTCGCGCTCATACCACGCAATCGCGCGATGGTTGCCGACCGCCGTGCGCAGCAAAATCTCATCCGGCAGATGCTCGCGCGTGAAGGCGAGCAGCCTCTTGCCGATGCCTTTGTGCTGGTGCTCCGGCGCGACGAATATCTGGTCGAGATAATTCGTCCGTGTACGGAACGCCAGCATCGCCACGATGACGCCGTCCTGCTCGGCGACATAAAGCTGCCAGCCATTGGCGATCTCATGCGGAATCCGCGCCCGCAATTCGGCGAAACTCGCCTCGCCCGCCACCGCCAGCCCGGTCGAGACATGGCTGTCGAGCCACACCTGCGTGACCGCGTCGTACTCATCCTCGCGCGTGGGCCGGATCGCGATGTCGGACATGTCTCAAACTCCTCGTCTCGATGCCAGCCCGCAGTCAGCTTCGACCTTCCGCCAGCGCTTTCGCGAAAGCCGGCCGGGCTTTCAGTTCGCGCAGATAGCGCAGCGTTTCGGGATGGCGCGCATCGAGCAGCTTCAGCATCGCGGCGGACCACAGCGTGAAGCCCATCATGATGTCGGCACCGGAAAGCGCGTCGCCCGCCAGAAACGAACGCCCCGCGATCGCGGCTTCGACGGTGCCCAGAACACGGTCCACGCCTTGCCGTGCATACTCAACGGCTTCGGCATGCTTTTCCGCTTCACCGCTATACACGGCGATGCCGACATATTGGTTGATGGGGGCTGCCGCGCTGGCTTCCGCGAAATGAAACCAATAAAGATAAGCGGCGCGTTCCGGGCTTGCGATCGCGGGCTGCAATCGTCCGTTTCCGTATTTCTCCAGAATGTACTGAACGACCGCACCGGATTCCGAGAGCATCGTCTCGCCGTCATAAAGCACGGGGTAGCGGCCCGACGGCGTATCTTGCCTGGTGCCGGGGGTGCGATTGAACTGCCGCGGAACGATCTCGTGCGGCAGCCCGAGTTCTTCCAGCAGCCACTTGATACGTATCGCGCGCGTCAGCGGTGCGAAGTACAATCGCAGCATGGGCTCTCACGGGGAATGCATTTTCCCGGCAATGTTAGCGCGGCGGCCTATGCAGAACAACGACGGCTCGAACCTGCGTGACGGCGTCGTACGCGTCTTCCCGCTGGCCGCGATATCGGTCATCGTCACGGCCTCCACGCGAAGATCGCAAACAGCGCCTCGGGATGGCGCGGATGCGGCTCGTCGCGCAGATGCGCAAGCCCTTCGCGCCGGTAGAACGCCTGTCCGCGCAGATTGCGCGAATGCGTCCGCAGCCAGAATCCCGCCGGCATCTCGCGCTTGGCGAAATCCAGCAACGCCTTGCCGATCCCGCGCGAGCGCAGCGTCTCGTCGACGAACAACTCGGTCAGCACGCCGTCGCGCGGTTCGATGGCCAGCAACCCGGCCACGCCGCCGTCGATCTCCGCCGCGAACACATGCCAGCCATTGGCCGCCACTTCGCGCGGCAGGCGCGCCCGCAATTCGTCCAGGAATTCCGGTGTCGCCGGCGCGCCGTCGAACGACCCCGAGCCCTGCCACCAGATCCGCGCCAGCGCGTCATAGTCCGCCTCCCGCGCCGCCCGGATGCCGGTCATCGTCATCGCCTCAAGCCCCGATTCCGAAAAACAATGATCATGATCGTGTGGTTCTTGCCAAGCGCCCCACGAGCCATGGCAGGTCACAGCTGCATCCGCACGCCCAGAAACGGCAGACCCAGCCGCGCGATGACTCGCTGCGATGACAAGTTATCCCGGTGCGTGCCGTAAAACAGTGGCCGGTCCTGCAACGCGGGCAGGGCGCTCCACCCGGCGGTCGCCGCCGCGGCAAAGCCCCGCCCGCGAAACGGCGTCATCGTCGTCACGCCGATCTCGGCGCCGCGCGCACCCAGCCGCGCCGCGAACGCGATGGACGCGATCTCTTCGCCGTCCAGCGCAACGCACCAGGGTGCCCAGAAATGCGAAAGATCGGCAAAGCCGACATCCTGCAATGTCCGCGGCATGCCAAGCGTCGCGATCCGCGCGACCAGCTCGTCTCCGGCCGCCGTGCCATGTGCGACAAGCCGAACGCCCGGCGTCTGCGGCGAAAGATGCGGCAACCGATAGGTGACACCGAAATCATGCGCGGTCAGCGATGCAGCCACGCCGAGCAGGACGCGATAGTCTTCAGCAAAGCGCGGCATCGCGTCCGGTTCGCGGACCGGCGGCTCTTGCGCCGCCAGCGCCGCGATCTTGTCTGCGACCGCACTATCGATATCGTCGCGCAACCTTAAAACCGCACCGCCGCCGCCGATCGCCAGATGCATTCGCGGCGCCGGCGACCCATCCGGATCGTTGCTCCGCACCATGCGCCCGTTCGGCGCCGTCACGAACAGCGTCGCGGCCTGGACTTCCAGCGCGTCCTTCGCCGTCATGCCTCTCCGTCGGCGAACGCTTTGATCAAATGATGCGCGATCGCGACCGCCGGCGGCACGGAGATGTCGGGGAGGCGCTCGCCCGCGATCAGCCGCTTGGCCGTCTCGCGGTCGAGCCAGCGCGCGTCGGCGATCTCGGTGCCGTCGACCTTGAAGTCGCGGCTTTCCGCTTCGGCGATGCAGCCGATCATCAGCGAGGACGGGAACGGCCAGGGCTGCGTCGCGAGGTAATGCACCTTGCCGACCTTGACCGAGACTTCCTCCATCAATTCGCGGCGCACGGCTTCCTCGATGGTCTCGCCCGGCTCGACGAATCCCGCCAGCGCCGAGAAGAAATTCCCCGGGAAGTTCTTGTTGCGCCCGACCAGGCACGCGCCGTCATGAACCGCGACCATGATCACCACCGGATCGGTGCGCGGGAAATGCTCGGTGCTGCACGCCGTGCACACCCGCTTGTAGCCCGCCTCCTCCAGCGTCGTCGGCGCGCCACAGCGCGGGCAGAAGCCGTGCCGGTTGTGCCAGTCGATCATCGCCTTGGCCTGGCCCATGATCGCCGCATCCTTGATCGGCAGCGTCGCCGCCGCCATCCGCGCATCGCGGAAATGGCCGAGCCCTGCGAGCGGCCCCTCGCTCACCGGATCGCGCGCCGCCGAGATGTCGAGCGCGAACATCGCCCGGTCGCCTTCGAGCCCTAGGAAAATGCATGGCGCATCGGGCGCCGCGAGCGAATCCGCCAGCCCCGGCTTCAGCAAGCCGAGTTCCACCGGCGCGGGAGATTTCTCCGGCCCGATAATGAAAGGCTGCAGCCGCCACATCGGCAGGATGAACGAGTTGGGATCGTGCCGCCGCGCCACGATCCATGCGGCGTCGCCACGCTTCTCGCTCGCCCGGTCGAGCGGATTGCCGGAGAAAGGAATCATTAGACACTCCAACATGTGGACAACATGGCGGCGATCCGCCCGCGCGCCAATCTGCCGGTCGCGCGCCGCGCGGTCTAGGGAGAGTTGCGTAGGGCCGCCGCCCGCACGCTTAGCGCCACATTTACGATCCTTAGCCCATTCTGGGCAGCAAGCGGCAATTCAAACTGTGTTCGGTCCATGTTTCGCGTCCTCGGCTGCATCCTCGAGCAGCATGATCTGAGATTGGTCGCGCTCGCCGGCATACTGTGCCTGTTCGCCTGCGCCACCACGATGAGCATGATCCGCCGCGCCCGCGGCGGCGCGGGGCAAACGCGCACCGCCTGGCTGATCGGCGCCGGAATCGTCGCCGGCAGCGGCATCTGGGGCACCCATTTCATCGCCATGCTCGCTTACCAAGCGGGCTTTCCGGTCGCTTACGACCTCGATTTGACGTTGCTCTCGGCGCTCCTCGCGATGACGCTGTGCGGCGGCGGCTTCCTTGTCGCGCTGTCGCGCCCGGCGCTCGGCGGCGGACTGACCGGCGCCGCCATCGGCGCGATGCACTATGTCGGCATGGCCGCGGTGCGCGCCCCGGCCGACGCGGTGTGGGACTGGCGCTATGTCGTCGCCTCCGCCGTCATCGGCATCGGCCTGATGGCCTATGGCATGGCGTATACGCTCCGCCGCAACACCGTGATGTCCTATGGCGCCGGCGCGCTGATCTTCACCGTCGCGATCTGCAGCATGCATTTCACCGGCATGAGCGCGGTGATCTACCAGTTCAATCCCACCGTCCTGGTGCCCAACGCCGTCGTCGAGCCCACGGCGCTCGCCATCGCGGTGGCGGCGGTCGCCGTGCTCGTCGTGGCGCTCGGCTTGATCGGCGCGATCGTCGACGATCATCTGGCGTCGCGCAACGAGACCGAGGCGTCGCGCCTGCGTGCCCACATCGTCGAGCTCGAAGCGACCCAGAGTGCCCTGGAACAGACCTCGCACAGCCTGTCGCAGGCGCTGGAAGCCGCCGCCGCCGCCAACCGCGCCAAATCCTCCTTCCTCGCGGCGATGAGCCACGAGCTGCGCACCCCGCTCAATGCCGTCATCGGCTTCTCAGAGATGATGGCGACACAGGTGTTCGGGCCGCTCGGCCATGCGCGCTATCTCGGCTACGCCAACGACATCCACGGCAGCGGTGTGCATCTGCTTGCGCTGATCAATGACATCCTCGATCTCTCGCGGATCGACGCCGGCGAGGGCCATCTCGACGAAAGCACCGTCGATCTGCGCGAGGTCGTCGCCGAATCCCTGAAGCTCGTCTCGCACCAGGCCGCGGCGGCCGGCATCGCGCTCGATTCCGTCTGCGACGCCGGTCTGCCGCTGGTGCGCGCCGACCGCCGCCGCCTCAAGCAGGCGCTGATCAATCTCCTTGCCAATGCGGTCAAGTTCACGCCGGCGAAAGGTCACATCGCGGTGCGCGCCTTGCTGCACGACGGCGGCCCCACCATCGTCGTGTCCGACACCGGCATCGGCATCGCGCCCAAGGACATCCCGCGCGCTTTGGAGAAATTCGGACAGGTCGATTCCAGCCTGTCGCGCAAATACGAAGGCGCCGGCCTCGGCCTTCCTCTTGCCAAGCAGTTCTTGGAACTGCATGGCGGCACGCTGACGCTGGAAAGCACGGTCGACATCGGCACGACGGTGACCATCACCCTGCCGTCGTCACGGATCGTGCCCTCGGCCAAGGCCGCCTGAGCGCCGTAACAAATCCGACTCGCAATTTTGTCGTCCCCACCCTATATCCCGCCCCGGAAGTCGGTTGGACGGACCGCTCGCCAACCCGGTCAGGTCGGGAACGAAGCAGCCGTAACGAATCCGATCCGGGTCAGCCGGCTTCCACCAATCCAAAATCGCATCTTCAAAATGTAAAGCACCCTTGACACGATCTGCTCGCCCTCCTATGTAAAGCACACTTTACAATGGAGGCGACGATGTCCCCGCAATCCCAAGCCTTGCACCCGATGGACCACGATGCGCGGACCGGGCTGCGCTTTGTCCTGGAAATGGCAGGCGCCGTCGCGCTGCTCGCCGGCGCGTCCTGGTTGCGCCATCTGCCGGCGAGCGACCCCGTGCTGCGGACCGGGCTCCAGCTCCTGCCGATCGTGCCGGTGTGGCTGATCCTGGCGGCCGGCGTGCGGAACTATTTCCGCATCGACGAATTCCAGCGCCTGCGCTTCCTGCAGGCCATGGCGCTAGCGAGCGGTATCACGCTGTGCCTTTCCTGGTCGTATCCCTTTGCGCGCGCGGTGATCGACCTGCCGCCGCTGGCGCCCGATCATTCCGTGCCTTTCGCGATCGTCTTCATGATCGCGACGTTTGTGCTCAATGTCCGCGGCCACCGCCTGCTGTGAAGAACCTGCTCAAGCAGTTGCGCGCCGAGTGCGGCATGACCCAGTCCGATCTCGCCGGCCGGCTCAACGTGTCGCGCCAGACGGTCAACGCCATCGAGACGGAACGCTATGACCCCAGCCTGCCTCTGGCTTTTGCCATCGCCCGGGTTTTCGGCCGGAAAATCGAGGAGATATTCACCGATAAGGGCTGAGCATTTCTTGGCTTTGGCGCGGCCCGCCTTGCTATAATCGCCCCATGAGCGATGAACTCTCCCTCGGCCTCGATCCCGCGCCCGCCAAAAGCGATGCCACGCCCTATCGCGTGCTGGCGCGCAAATACCGTCCGTCCGATTTCACCGGCCTCATCGGACAAGAGGCGCTGGTCAAGACGCTGTCCAACGCCTTCGCCACCGGCCGCATCGCGCACGCCTTTATGCTCACCGGGGTGCGCGGCGTCGGCAAGACGACCACGGCGCGCATCATCGCCCGCGCCCTCAACTGCATCGGCCCCGACGGCAAGCGCACCGCGCCGACCATCCAGCCCTGCGGCGTGTGCGAGCCCTGCGTCGCCATCGCCGAATCGCGCCATGTCGACGTGCAGGAGATGGACGCCGCCTCCAACAACGGTATCGACGAGGTCCGCCAGATCATAGACAGCGTGCGCTACGCCCCGGCCAGCGCGCGCTACAAGGTCTACATCCTCGACGAAGTGCACATGCTGTCCAAGCCGGCCTTCAACGCGATCTTGAAGACGCTGGAAGAGCCGCCGCCGCATGTGAAGTTCATCTTCGCGACGACCGAAATCCGCAAGGTCCCCGTCACCATCCTGTCGCGCTGCCAGCGCTTCGATTTGCGCCGCATCGAAAGCGGCGAGCTCGTCGGCCTGCTCGCCACGATCTCGGAAAAGGAGAACGTCGCCATTGCGCGCGACGCGCTGGCGCTGATCGCGCGCGCCGCCGAAGGCTCGGCCCGCGACTCCCTTTCGCTGCTCGACCAGGCCATCGCCCATGGCGAGGGTGGCGAAATCTCCGCCGACGCGGTGCGCGACATGCTCGGCCTCGCCGACCGCGGCCGCGTCCTCGATCTGTTCGAGAAGGTGATGGGCGGCAAGATCGGCGAAGCGCTCACCGATCTCGGCAATCTCTACAACCACGGCGCCGATCCCCTAGCGGTGATGCAGGACCTGTTGGAGATCGTGCATTTCCTCACCCGCGTAAAAGTCGCGCCCGGCGCCGAAGGCTTCTTCGACGGCAGCTCCGGCGAGGCCAAGCGCGCCGCCGCGATGGCCGGCAAGCTCTCGGTCCCGTCGCTGACCCGCGCCTGGCAGGTGCTGCTCAAAGGCCTGCTCGAAGTCCGCGATGCGACGCGCCCCGTCGCCGCCTGCGAGATGGCCCTGATCCGCCTCTCCTACGCCGCCGACCTCCCGCCCACCGACAAGCTGGTACGCGACCTCCTGGACAATCCGCCGTCCTCCCCAAAAACCTCCCTCGCCCCCCCCTTGGGGGGAGAGGGCCGGGGTGAGGGGGCCTCTCCACGCGCGCAAACGTCAGCCGTTTCCGCAACAAGTGCGCAACGCGCCCCCATCGCCAAAGCCGAACCGACCATGTCGGCAGCCCCTGCTGTGCAGCTGCGCAGCCTCGAAGACATCGTCGCGCTTCTCGAAACCACCTCCAGCCTGAAGGTCAATCTCGAGCACAACGTCCACCTTGTCCGCATGGAACAGGGCCGCATCGAACTGCGCCCCAAGCCCGCCGCACCGACCACGCTGGCCAGCGACCTCGCGCAAAAGCTCCTCAGCCTCACCGGCCAGCGCTGGGCGATCTCGCTCGTCCGCGAAGGCGGCGGCCCGACCATCGCCGAGCAGAAAAAATCCGCCAAGGCAGCACAACACGAAAGTGCCGCGCAGCAACCGCTGGTCCGCGCCGTGCTCGACCGTTTCCCCGGCGCCGAGATCGTCGCGGTGCACACGCTCGCCGACGAGGACATCACGCCCGCGATGCCGGACGACGAGTCGTAATGGCTTCGCTCAACGCCGGTCCCGAGATCGAACGCCTGATCCAGCTGCTCGCCAAGCTTCCCGGCCTCGGCCCGCGCTCGGCCCGCCGCGCCGCGCTCACTTTGCTCAAGAAGCGCGATCTGCTGCTCGATCCGCTGGCGAACGCGATGCGCGACGCCGCCGCCGCGATCAAGACCTGCGAGATCTGCGGCAACCTCGACACCACCAGCCCCTGCGCCATCTGCCGCGACGTCCGCCGCGAGACGCATGTGCTCTGCATCGTCGAGGACGTCGCCGACCTCTGGGCGCTCGAACGCGCGAGCGTCTTTCGCGGCAAATACCATGTGCTCGGCGGCGCGCTGTCGGCGCTCGACGGCGTGACGCCCGAGCGCCTCAACGTCGCCGGCCTGATCGCGCGCGTAAATGACGGCGTCGACGAAGTCATCCTCGCGATGAACGCCACCGTGGAAGGTCAGACCACCGCGCATTATCTGCAGGACATGCTCACCGCGTCGGGCGTGAAGGTCACCCGCCTCGCCCACGGCGTCCCCGTCGGCGGCGAACTCGACTACCTCGACGAAGGCACGCTCAGCGCGGCCTTCAAAGCGAGAAGGTCGCTTTAGGCCTCATCACCCTCTTCACCGCCGTCGTCCTCATCCTCCTGCGGTCCCTCCAGCCCAAGCGCCGCCTGCGCTGCGCTTCCGGGCACCGCCTCGACATCGCGCAAGGTCCGCGTCATCGCGCGCGTCCGCGTGCCCAGCTTGTCGATCGTGTTGGTCGCGGCATTGAGTTGCCGCTTCAGCGTGTCGACGACCTTGCCATGCATCGAGAACTCGGTGCGCACCGAACCCAATATCTGCCACACCTCGCTCGACCGCTTCTGGATCGCCAGCGAGCGGAAGCCCATCTGGAACGCATTGAGCATCGACGCCAGCGTGGTCGGCCCGGCCAGCGTCACCCGGCACTCGCGCTGCAACTGGTCGAACAGTCCCGGTCGGCGCAACACCTCGGCCAGCAGGCTCTCGGTTGGCAGGAACAGGATCGCGAAATCGGTCGTCGCCGGCGGGTTGATATATTTCTCCGACATCGATTTGGCGAAGCTCTTCACCCGCGCTTCCAGCGCCGTGGATGCCGCCTCCACGCCCACCGGATCGGCCGCTTCGATTGCCTGTACCAGGCGCTCATAATCCTCCTGCGGAAATTTCGCATCGATCGGCAGCAGCACGTCCGTGTCGTCGTCGCGGCTGGCGAAGCGCACGGCATATTCCACCCGCTCCTGGCTGCCCGCTTTGACCTGCGCATTGCGCACGAACTGGTCCGGCGAGAGGAACTGCTCCAGCAAGGTGCCCAGCTGCACCTCGCCCCAGGTGCCGCGCGTCTTGACGTTGCTGAGCACGCGCTTGAGGTCGCCGACGCCGGTCGCCAGCACCTGCATCTCGCCCAGTCCCGAATGCACGCGCTCCAGTTGCTCGCTCACCGTACGGAACGAATCGCCAAGGCGCTTCTCCAGCGTTGTCTGCAATTTCTCGTCCACCGTCTGGCGCATCTCGTCGAGTTTGGCACTGTTCTCCAGGCGGATCGCGTCCAGCCGGCCCTCGACGCTCTGGCGCAGCCCCTCCTGTGCCGCCGCCTGGCGATCCGCCATCGCTGCCAGTTCCTGCGCCACCTTGTCGAGCCGCTCGCGCTGCTGCTCGCCAAGCAGGCCGACGGTCTCCGACAGCGTCTGTCGCGTGCGGCCGAAGCTGTCGGTCAGCTCCGTTTTCAACTCGCGCGCCGCCGCGGCCTGGCGGTCGCCGAACGCATCCAGCTTGCTCTCGATCGCGCCGCGCAGGGCGTCGCGGTTCTCGTTCGCCTCTTTGCCCATGCGGCCGATGTCGTCGTCCAGCTTCTGCCGCATGTCGGCGACCGGCTGGCGGATGTTATCGATCGCGACGTCCAGGCGGTTCAGCAGCGTGTCCTGGAAACCCCGGATCGCGCCGTCCAGGCTTTCGCGCGTGCTGCGCGATTGCTCGGCATTGTCGGCCCGCACGCGATCGGCCTCGGTGCGTACCGTGCCGCCCAGCGTGTCGAGCGCCGGCGCCATGCCGGCATCGGTCTTGCGCCGTGTGCCCAGGAAGGCGAGCAGCGCCAGAGCGGCTGCCAACACGCTGAAGCACAAGGTGAGATAGCTCAGGATTTCCGGCATTTTTGGTTCCAAATCGTAGCGGGAATCGCGGGAGTCTATCTTTGCTTGACCCCGGCCTCCATCGTCCTTATCTGACCGCTTATGGCCATCCGACCCATCCTCACCGCGCCCGATCCGCGCCTCAAAGCCGTGTCCCAGACCGTCGAGACGGTCGACGCCGCGACGCGCAAGCTGATCGACGACATGGTCGACTCCATGTACGAGGCCGACGGCATCGGCCTCGCCGCGGTGCAGATCGGCGAAGCCCGGCGCATCATCGTGATGGACCTCGACCAGCGCGACGGCAAGAAGAACCCGCGCGCCTTCATCAATCCGGTGATCACCTGGGCGTCGGATGAAGTGGCGAGCTTCGAGGAAGGCTGCCTCTCGGTGCCCGAGATCTGGGAAGACGTCGAGCGCGCCACGCGCATCAAGGCGACCTATCTCGACCGCGACGGCAAACCGCAGGCTCTGGAAGCCGACGGCTTGCTTGCGACCTGCCTGCAGCACGAGATGGATCATCTTGAGGGCGTCCTCTTCATCGACCATCTCTCCAAGCTCAAGCGCTCCATGGCCCTGCGCAAACTGCAAAAAGCCAAGCGTCTGAAAGACGCGGGCTGATGCTTCGACAAGCTCAGCATGAGGGCTTGGATAAGAACCTCATCCTGAGCTTGTCGAAGGATGGAGACGGGGTATGACTCTGCGCCTGGCCTTCCTGGGCACGCCCGACTTCGCCGTCCCGACGCTAGCCGCGCTGATCGGCCAGGGCCACGACATCGCCTGCGTCTATTCCCAGCCGCCGCGTCCCAAGGGCCGTGGCCTCGGCACCGAGCCGTCACCGGTCCACGCCCTCGCGCTGGCGCACCAGATCGAAGTCCGCACGCCGGTCTCGCTGAAAGACCCCGCGCAGCAGGAGCTCTTCGCCGCGCTCGACATCGACGCCGCCATCGTCGTCGCCTACGGCCTGATCCTGCCAAAGCCCATTCTCGACGCGCCGAAGCTCGGCTGCTTCAACCTGCACGGCTCGCTCCTGCCGCGCTGGCGCGGCGCCGCGCCGATCCAGCGCAGCATCATGGCCGGCGACACCGAGACCGGCGTCATGTCGATGCGCATGGAGGAGGGCCTCGACACCGGCCCCGTCCTGCTGGCCGAGCGCACGCCGATCGCGCGCAAGACCTATGGCGAATTGCACGACGAGCTTGCCCATCTCGGCGCCGATCTGATGGTGCGCACGCTTGCCGCCCTCGAACGCGGCTCGATCGCCGAGCAACCGCAGCTCGCCGATGGCGCAACCTATGCCAAGAAAATCCTGAAAGACGAAGCGCACATCGACTGGAGCAAGCCCGCGCATGAGATCGACTGCCTGATCCGCGGCCTCTCGCCCGTCCCCGGCGCCTGGAGCGAAGCGAACGGCGAACGCATCAAGATTCTGAATTGCGCACTCGCGTCCGGCACCGGGGCACCCAGCACCGTGCTCGACGATGCCCTCACCATCGCCTGCGGCGACGGCGCGATCCGCCTGACCCGTCTGCAACGCCCCGGCAAATCCGCGATGGATGCGAGCGACGTCCTGCGCGGGTTCGCGCTGCCGCGCGGCACGATTTTCGCCTGATATGCCGCGCTACCGCGTCACCCTCGAATATGACGGCGCCGCGCTGGTCGGCTGGCAGCGCCAGGATGTCGGCACCTCCGTGCAGGGCATCCTCGAAGACGCGCTGGAGAAGATCAGCGGCGAGCGCGTCACCGTCCACGGCGCCGGCCGCACCGATGCCGGCGTCCATGCGCTGGGCCAGGTCGCGCATTTCGATCTGCAGAAGGATTTCACCGGCGACAAGATCCGCGATGCGCTGAACCATTTCGCACGGCCGCAGGTCGCCGTGCTCGAGGCCGCGCAAGCCGCGCCCGATTTCCATGCCCGCTTCTCGGCCGTGCGCCGGCACTATCTCTTCCGCATCCTGACCCGACGCCCGCCGCCGGTGCTCGACGCCGGCAAGGTCTGGCATGTCGTCCACGCGCTCGATGCCGAGGCGATGCACGCCGCCGCACAGGCCCTGACCGGCAGCCACGACTTCACGACCTTCCGCGCCGCCGAATGCCAGGCCAAATCACCGGTCAAGACGCTCGACAAGCTCGATGTCCGCCGCGCCGCCGACGAGATCCACATCGAGGCCACCGCGCGCTCCTTCCTGCATCATCAGGTGCGCTCGATGGTCGGCTCGCTCAAGCTGGTCGGCGAAGGCAAGTGGCGCCCGCGCGATCTCACCGACGCGCTCGCCGCGAAGGATCGCTCACGCTGTGGCCCAGTCTCGCCGCCCGACGGGCTCTATCTCGTGCGAGTCGACTACGCCTAACGCTGGTTCTGCGGCAGCCCGTCGGCGATGTCGTAATAGTCACCCTTCTCCGCGACGAAGATATGCAGCGCCAGCCGCGTATCCGTCGGCGCGTCGAACGCGCCCATCGCGATCCCCGTCCAATCCTTGTGCACCGGATCCCAGAACAGTGACGCGCCGCAAACCGAACAGAACCCGCGCCGCACTTTCTCGGACGACTGGAACCAGGTGACCTTGTCCGCGCCCTGCACCGTCACCGCGCTGCGCGGCACGTCGGTCGACACGAAGTAATGGCCGGAAATCTTGCGGCATTGCGTGCAATGGCAGGCATCGGGTCCCGGCAGGTCGCCCGCAACCTCGAAACGCACCGCGCCGCACAGGCAAGACCCTTTGTGCATGACGAACCTCTAGCTTTGCAGATCGATCAGTTCGACCAGGCCCGGATCGATCGGCCGGCCGAGGAAGATTTCGCCCACCCGCGCAAAGCGGTCCGGCGCGTCGGTCGCAAGAAATTTGAGCGACGGCTTGCCCCCTGCGTTCGCCAGTCCCTGCGCCGCGATCAATTCCGCCACCGCATCCGCCGTCGTCGCCGCGCTGTCGACCAGCGTGATGTCGCCGCCCACCACTGCGGCGATGGCCGCCTTCAGCACCGGATAATGCGTGCAGCCGAGCAGCAGGCTCTTGGGCCTCGGCATGGTCGCGAGCAACGGATCGAGATAGCGCCGCACCACGGCATCGACGATCGGCCCATCGACCAGACCTTCTTCCGCCATCGGCACGAACAGCGGACAGGCCTGCTGCACGATGGGCACATCGGATCCTTGCGCCCGGATCGCGGTGCGATAGGCGCCGCCGCGCACTGTGCCTTCGGTCGCGATCACCGCGATAGGCCCCTGCGGCGCCGCGGCCAATGCCGCCTTGGCGCCCGGCCCGATCACGCCGACCACCGGCAGCGGCGCCAGCGCTTCGGCGACCTGCGGCAGCGACACCGACGCGGTGTTGCATGCGATCACGATCAGCTTCACACCGCGTTCGACCAGCGCCTTCGATGCCTGCACCGCATAGCGCCGCACCGTGTCGGCGCTCTTGGTGCCGTAAGGCAGCCGCGCCGTGTCGCCGAGATAGACGAAGCTTTCGCCCGGCAGCCGCGCCATCAGCGCGCGCATCACCGTCAGCCCGCCCATGCCGGAGTCGAACACCCCGATGGGCCTTGCGTCGCTCACAGCGGCGGCTTGGCGAAATAGGCCTCGAGCACGCGCGCATAAAGCGCCGTGAGCATCTCGATCTCCGCCACCGGCACGCACTCGTCGGCTTTGTGCATCGTGCCCCCGGGCAGTCCCATTTCGACCACCGGGCAAAAGTCCTTGATGAAGCGCGCGTCCGAGGTGCCGCCCGTCGTCGACAGATCGGGCACATGGCCCGTCACTTCGCTGACGATCTCGCTCAGCATCCGCGTGAACGCTCCCGGCTCGGTGAGAAACGGCTCACCGCTCGCATGCGCCGCCACGGCGATGCTCACGCCGCGCGCCTTTTCGACCGCGGCGGCTTCGCTCCTGATATGCGCGATCAACTCGGCGCTTTTGTGGCGATCGTTGAAGCGGATGTTGAATCCCGCGCGTGCTTCCGCCGGAATCACGTTGGTCGCCGGATTGCCGACATCGACCGTGGTGAACGCCAGCGTCGAGGGATCGAAATGATCCGTGCCGTCGTCGAGCTTCCAGTCCGCCAGCCGCGTTACCAGCGCCGCCAGCGCCGGGATTGGATTGTTCGCCTTCGCCGGATACGCCGCATGGCCCTGCACACCCGTCACGGTCAGCTTGACGTTCATCGTGCCGCGCCGCCCGATCTTGAGCACATCGCCGGTCGCTGCCGTCGCCGTGGGCTCGCCGACGATGCAATGGCTCAGCGTCTCGCCTTGCTCTTTCAGCCAGACCAACATTCTTTTGGTGCCGTTGACGTTGGTCGGACCTTCCTCGTCGCCCGTGATCAGAAGGCTGATCGAGCCATAGGGCTTGCCGCTGCCGAGGAACCGCGACGCGGCCGCCGCGAAGCACGCCACCGCGGATTTCATGTCAACCGCGCCGCGTCCGTACAGCGTGCCGCCGACGATCTCGGCCGCGAACGGACCGTGCCGCCACAATTTCGCATCGCCCGGCGGCACCACGTCGGTATGCCCCGCGAAGCAAAAATTCGGCCCCTGCGTGCCGATCCTGGCATAGAGATTTTCCACCGGCGCGGTACCGTCTTCGGCAAAGCGCAGCCGGTGGCACATGAAGCCCAGCGGTTTCAAAACCGCTTCGAGCACCGCCAGCGCGCCGCCATCCTCCGGCGTGACCGAGCGGCAGCGGATCAGGGCCTGCGAAAGGGCAATGGGATCGGGTGTTGTCATCGGTTGCGATGTACGCGCACCCCTCGCTATGGTCAATCAGACCCATCGGGAGAAGAACATGGCCGGACGTCTGGACGGAAAAGTCGCAGTGATCACCGGCGCGGCCAGCGGCATCGGGCGGGCCACCGTCGATCTCTTCGTATCCGAGGGCGCGCGCGTGATCGCCGCCGACATCCAGGACGACAAGGGCGCCCGGATCGAGGAAGACCACAAGGGCATGGTGCATTACGTCCGCTGCGACGTCTCCCAGGAAAAGGACATCGAGACCGCGGTGAACGCTGCCAAGCGCCATTTCGGCCGCCTCGACATCCTGTTCAACAATGCCGGCACCGGCGGCGCCAACGACGCGGCGGATGCCGTCACCGCCGAAAGCTTCGACGCCGTCATGCATCTGCATGTCCGCGCCGCCTTGTTCGGCATGAAATACGCCGTGCCGCTGATGAAGGCCGCCGGCGGCGGCTCAATCATCTCGACCGCCTCGGTCGCGGGCATCCGAACCGGCTACGGCCCGGTGCTCTATTCCATCGCCAAGGCCGCCATCGTGCACATGACGCATGCCTGCGCCGCGCAGCTGGGCGCTGAGAATATCCGCGTCAACTGCATCTGCCCCGGCCTGATCGCGACCAACATCTTCGCCAACGCCTTCGGCATGCCGAGTCAGCTCGCCGAGACCCGCATCGACGCCATCGCCGAAGCCAGCAAGGATTCGCAGCCGATTCCGCGCGGCGGCCGTGGCCGCGACATCGCCGAAGCCGCACTCTATCTGGCGAGCGACGGCGCCGGCTTCGTCACCGGA
Organism: Rhizomicrobium sp.; assembly: GCA_036271735.1. GTDB lineage: Bacteria > Pseudomonadota > Alphaproteobacteria > Micropepsales > Micropepsaceae > Rhizomicrobium. The sequence goes on along the minus strand of DATAZZ010000034.1, from coordinate 56,402 downwards.
CACGCGCTGGTGGTCGATGGCGGCATCACGCTCGGTCCCACCGGCATGGCGCAGATGGCGGTGTTCGCGCCCATCGTCCAGGCGCTCGGTGTCGAGCCCGATGTGCTGAATGCCGCGCTGGCAGGCCGCGCGCCTTAAAGCGCGCCTTGCAGCGGATCGGGGCCATAGCGGTTCTCGCCCTCCGTGCCGCGCAGGCAGCCGAGCTCGACAAACGCCCAGATCGACAGCCCCAGGATCGCCAGGCGCAGGGCGAGCTCGAGCGGCAGCGGCATCCCGGCATGCTTGTTCAAATTGACCATCGCGCTCAGAAGTTCGGGCACCACGAAGAACGGCAGGATGAACCACGCGCTGCGATTGCGGTCGTGCAGCCGCTTGACCATGAGTGCGAAGGCGAACACGAAATAGGACAGCGCGAGCGCACACTCCGCCACGATCGTCGCGATGCCCAGCGGGCTTAAAGGATGGCCGGAATTGGCGTGCGGCTGATCGATCGCGATATAGGGCACCGCAAGCAGACAAGCCACGACAAGGAATCCGAAGCCGACCGGGATCGCCTGCCAGTACCGCGCGCGATTGATCCGGCCGTGAAAGCCGAACAGGTAATGGCTCCAACTCATGAAAAATGCCCTTCCGGCCGTGTCACGTCGGTTTCGCGAGCGGGTCAGGTCCGAACCGATTGTCGCCCGCCGTTCCCGGCAACAGATAGAACTCGACCATGCCCCACAGCGCGACGCCGTAGGCGATCAGCACGCACAGGTCGCCCAGATCGATGCCGACATCGGCGTCCTGGATCGACAGCCACCTGCCGCCCACGGAAATCAAACCCGGCCCCAGGATAAAGACCAGAAGCCACCATGCGCTCCTGCCGCGGTCGTGCAGCCGCTTGGCGAACACGGCAAGGTTGCAATAGAACACCACCACGGCGAACAGCAGTGTCAGCAAGACCGGGACAAACGCCGCGTCGAGCACTCCCTGCAGGTGAACATTGCTGTTGGCCGCCGCATTGGGACGCGCCGCATCGCTTGCCGCGACCGCTGAAATCGCCACCACAATGATGAGCGTCCACGCGACGAACGCGCCCAGCGAGAACAGCCAGACTTTCGCCCGGTTGGTCCGCCCGGCAAATCCGAACAGGAGGTGCAGCACCTCCTCAGCCCCGCCCCGCCAGCGGATCGGGACCATGGCGGTTCTCGCCCACCGTGCCGCGCAGGCAATACAGCTCGACGAACGCCCATATTCCGATGATCGCCGCGGCGCCGCGCAACAGGATCAGCAGCGGCGATTGGACCGGCTGCGGCGGTGGCGGCAGATGCGCCTGCACCGCCTTCATCACCGCCGCGACATGCGCCATCTGCACCGGGATATCCATGAACACCGGCACGTTGAGCGCCAGCGGCAGCACGGCGAAGACCAGCACCCACCAGGCGCTCTTGTTGCGGTCGTGCAGGCGCTTGATCATGACGGCGAGGCTGATATAGAAGCCGATCAGTGCCAGGACGCAGAAAATTATCCCGAACAGCTGCGCCTGCGGCGTCCCGATCACCGCGGCCGCTGTCGTTTCCTTGCGGATCAGCGCGCCGATCGTCACGAAGCCGATGGTGAAGCTGAACGCGAACAGCAGAATGATGTAGTGCGCCAGCCCCACCAGCAGCACGGCCCATTGCTTGGCGCGATTGATCCGGCCGCTGAAGCCGAACAGATAATGTCCCAGTCCCATCGATGCCCCCCATTGTTGAACGCCGCTATCGCCCGGATCGCGGCCCGCCGAAAGTCCGCCCGTCAAACCGCCAGCGGATCGGGGCCAAAGCGATTGTCGCCCGCCGTACCGCGCAGGCAGAACAGCTCGACGAACGCCCACAGATTGATGATCGCCGCCGCGCCGCCGCCCAGGATCGCCAGCGGCGATTCGGTGAAGGGCGGCTGCCCGGCATGGTTCGCGGCGGCTTTCACGAAGTCGTTGAGATGCGAGAAGATGGTGAACATCTCCGCAAAGCGCGGCACGCTGAATACGAGCGGCAGGACGAAGAAGACCAACACCCACCAGCCGCTCTTGTTGCGGTCGTGCAGCCGCTTTGTCATCACCGCGATCGAAATGTAGAGGACGGCCAGATAAAGAAGGCAGGCGGCGAGGAAGAACGTCTGCATCTGCGGCGTCGCCACGACCGCGGCAAAGCTCGTCTGCTTGTCGATCATGGTGCCCATCGTCCCGAACCCGACGATGGCCATGAAGGCGATCACCCCCAGAAATTCGGCCGTGAGGCCGACCAGCAGGATCGCCCACTGCTTGGCCCGGTTGATGCGGCCGCTAAAGCCGAAAAGATAATGCGCCAGTCCCATCGATGCCCCCACCGTTGAGACGCCACTATCGCTCAGATCGCGGCCTGCCGAAAGGCGGCGCTTGTGCTGCGCCGCGTCAATCGCGTCGAAACTGGTTAAGGCGCCCGGACTGCCAGCGGATCGGGACCATAGCGGTTGTCGCCGGCCGTCCCGCGCAGGAAATAGATCTCGATATTGCCCCAGGCATTCACGAGACCCGCGATCACGAAGCTCGTCACAATGATCGGAAAGGCGGGCGATTGATTGAGGTCGCCATTCGGCGTCAGGGATTGCGCTGCGAACACGGTCGCCAGCACGGCCAACAAGGGGCCGACGAAGAATATCATCACCCACCACGCGCTGCGGTCGCGATCGTGCAGCCGCTTCACCAGGACCGCGAAATAGGAATAGAGAAAAAAGACGGTCGTCGCGACGAGCACGCCGCCAATCGCCCAGAGTTTCGGGCTTGTCCAAAAGTTCGCGAACGGATCGTCGTCATCCGGCAAATCGGGCATGAACACCTGGACAACGGCGAACACCAGCTGCAAGCCGAACGAGACGAGATAATAGGCCCACATCTTCGCACGGTTGATGCGGCCGCTGAGGCCGAAGAGATAATGCCATATGTTCATGCTGGCCCCCGCCCATGCGCGGCCAGTATCGCGCAGGCCCGCCGCGCCTTCAATCGCGCAGCAGCTCGTTGATCGAGGTCTTGGACCGCGTCCGCGCGTCCACCGTCTTGATGATCACCGCGCAATAGAGCGCCGGCTTGCCGTTGCCGCCGCCCAGCGAGCCCGATCCGACCACGGAATAGGGCGGCACGCGGCCCTGGAAGATTTCGCCCGAATGGCGGTCGACGATCTTGGTGGTCGCGGTGATGAACACGCCCATCGCAAGGACAGAGCCTTCGCCCACGATCACGCCCTCGGCGACTTCGGCGCGCGCCCCGATGAAGCAATTGTCCTCGATGATGGTCGGCGCGGCTTGCAGCGGCTCCAGCACGCCGCCGATCCCCGCGCCGCCCGAGATGTGGCAGTTGGCGCCGACCTGCGCGCAGGATCCCACCGTCGCCCAGGCGTCGATCATGGTGTTCTCGCCGACATGCGCCCCGACATTGACGAAGCTCGGCATCAGCACCGCGCCTTTTGCGATGAAGGCGGAGCGCCGCACGATGGCGCCCGGCACCGCGCGGAATCCGGCGGCGCCAAATTCCTTTTCACCCCATCCGGCGAATTTGGAATCGACCTTGTCCCACCACGACGCATCGCCCGGCGCGCCTTCGATCAGCTTCATCGCGTTCAGCCGGAACGACAACAGCACGGCCTTCTTCAGCCATTGATGCACCGTCCATTCGCCGGCGAGTTTCTCCGCGACGCGCAGCCGTCCCGCGTCGAGTTTGGCCAGCGCCGTCTCCACCGCGTCGCGCACCGCGCCCTTGGTGTGCGTCCCCAGCGCCTCGCGATTCTCCCACGCGTCGTCGATGGTGCGGGCCAGTTCGCTACTCATTTTTCAAACCCTGATGGATTGCAGAAAGGCGGGAAGATCGTCGGTCTCATAATCGATGTGCAGTTCCGGCCGTTCGACCTTCATCTTGGAGAGTCCGAGCCCGTTGTTGAACCACACCGTCCGCATCCCCAGCGCCCGCGCCGCGACCAGATTGCGCGGGCTGTCGTCGAACAGCACGGCATGCTTCGGGTCGATCCCGGCCTGCGCGAACAGCGTCGCGAACGCATCGGGATGCGGTTTCAGCACATACGCCATCGTCTTCACGTCGACGATGCCGGCGAACAAATCGGCCACGCCCAGCCGCGTCAGCACGTTCGCGGCAAAGCGTCCGCAATTGTTGGTGAACACGAACCGCCGCCCCGGCAGCCGCGCCAGCGCCGCGCGCAACGCCGCGCTGGGCGACAGGCCCAGTTCCTCGATGTCGTTGATCTCGTCGTGATAGGCATCGGGATCGATCTGGTGGTTGCGGATCATCCCCGCCAGCGTGCTGCCATGCTCGACCAGATAGCGCTTCTGGATCGCCCAGGCCGCGTCGCGCTCCAGCCCGAAATGGCGCTGCACATAGCGGCAGATGCGTTCTTCCATGTCCGCCTGCCGCGCCGCGTCCACCGTATAGAGCGTGTGGTCGAGGTCGAACACCCACGCATCCACCCCGGAAAAATCCGGAGCGTTCGCTACGTTTTTGGCCTCGGCGGTCGTCGTGTTCATGGCCGGACCATGGTCGAAGGCCGCCGTCGAGGCAAGCATCCGTAAAGCTTTCTCAACCACGTCTTTTAAGCGTGGGGTAACGCCGCGGGGCCGATACTCGCGAGAGGGCGAAAGGTCCTGAAGATGGCGGCAGAAGCGCGAAAAACGGCCGACGGGATGTCGCGCGAGGAAATCCTCGCCCGGCTCGAGGCCCACACGCGCGCGGCCCATGCCGATCTCGCCGGCCGCACCGATGCCGGCGCCGAGGTGCTGCACTATCTGGCCGAGAACGGCGCCCCCGCGACGCGCCGCGCCGTCGCCGCCAACCCCGCTGCCCCCGCCCAGACCAACCGCTACCTTGCGGACGACTCGGACGACGAGGTCCGTGTCGAGCTGGCGCGCAAGATCGCCCGCCTGATGCCGAACCTCTCCAAGGACGAGAGCGACCACATCCGCAACCTCACCATCGCGACGCTGGAGCGTCTCGCGCATGACCAGGTCGCCCGCGTCCGCGCCATCCTCGCCGACGAGATCAAGTCGCACGACTGCGTTCCCAAATTCATCGTGCTGACGCTGGCGCGCGACGTGGAGAGCCTTGTCGCATCGCCGATCCTCGAATATTCGCCGCTGCTCTCCGACGCCGATCTGATGGAGATCATCGCCACCGCCAAGGCCGAAGAGGTCCTGGCCGCGATCGCCAAGCGCAAGCCGCTCAATGCCGAGGTCTCCGAGGCGATCGTCAGCTCGCTCGACATCCCGGCCATCGCCGCGCTGCTCGCCAATGCCGACGCGAAGATCCGCGAGCGCACCCTCGACGACATCGCCGCCCAGGCCGAGAAGATACAGTCCTGGCACATGCCGCTCGTGTTGCGCGCCGATCTCTCCAAGCGCGCCATCTGGCGCATCGCGTCCTTCGTCGGCTCCAGCCTGATCGACCAATTGATGTCGCGCTACGGGCTCGATCCCGAGATCAAGACCCATCTCAACAAGCAATTGCGCGCCCGCCTCCAGGAAGACGACAAGCCCGAGGGCACCGACATCGCGGCGCGCGACGTCGCCGCCGCGCGCGCCAGCGGCAAGCTCGACGAAGCCTTCGTCGACGGCGCCGCCAATGCCGGCCAGCGCGACACCGTGATCCTGGCGCTCGCCGCGCTCGCCAATGTGCCGGACGCCGTGGTGCGCAAGATCTTCGCCTCGCGCTCGGCCAAGCCGGTCACCGCACTGGTCTGGCACGCCAGACTCAGCATGCGCACCGCTTTCAAGATCCAGAGTTTCGTGATGAAGCTCAGCGCCGGCGAATTGCTCCCGGCCCGCGCCGGCGTGCATTTCCCGATGACGGAAGACGAGATGCTCTGGCACCTGCGCTATTTCGACGTCGCGGTCTGATTATTTCGCGCCTGGGCGTTTGGATATCGGCTTGACCGGTCCGTTCTCGCCGACATGCACGGCATAGCCGGCAAGCCCCTTCACGCGCATCTCGGCAAAGCCCGTCTCCGTCAGCCCGCGCGACGCGCAACGCCCGCGCCCCTGGATGTCGAACTCGATATCGGCGACACAGAACTTGTTCGGCCCGCCGACCAGCGGCGGCCCGCCGATCTTCTGGACGAACAGGAACATCGAATCGAGACCCAGCAGATTGTCTGCCAGCTTGGCGCAGCTGCCCGCCGCGATCTTCCACCAGCCATGGCTGATCCAGTCGTTGCGCGCTTTCTGCCCCAGCGCCGCGGCCACCGATTTCGCCGTGTCGTTGCACACCGAGAACCCGGCGGGGGTCGCGGTCTTGAGCGCCTCGGTCTCCAGCGCGTCGAACAGGTCGTCTATCGTGGCCGTCGCCGCCAGCCGCAGCCGCTTGCGGAAATCCGCCGTCGCCTTGTCGGTCGCCGGGTCCGGCTTGCCGTCGATCGCGCCCAGCGGATAGCCGATATCGTGCAGCAGCCGCTTCAGCCCCGCCAATTGCGCCTGCGGCAGTGTCGCCAGCGCCGGCGACTCGCTGAGCGTCGCGGTCCAGGATTTCAGCCGATGCGTATCGACAACGGCGAACGGCAGCTGGAAGAAATCGTCCGAGTCGCAGCTCAGCGCCGACAGCCGGTTGCGCGCCGTGAAATTGGTGTCCTTGACGCAGATGTTCACCGCGCCGCCCCACGCCCGCGCCGCCCCGGCATGCGCCTGCGAGCTCTTGGCATAGAGATAATAGGTCGAGGCCGTAAGGTCGCCCGGCAGCACGACGTGGCAACTGCCCGGCGCGACACGGGTCCAGCCCTGGCTCAGCGCATCGCCGTTCACCGCCGCCGCGGCCGCGACGTACTGCACATAAGAGGTACGGTTGCACACCGTCATCGCCGCCTGCGCCGGACTCGCCAGCGCGAGCAAGCCTGTCACCAAAGTGACGGCGGCCAGACAGCGTGCGAGCACGCTCATTCGGCGGTGATCAGCGTGCCGGCGCCGTGCTCGGTGAAGAGCTCGAGCAGCAGGACGTGCGGAATGCGTCCGTCGAGGATGACCGCGGCATGCACGCCGCCTTCCACCGCCTCGATCGCGGTCTCGATCTTGGGGATCATGCCGCCCTTGATCGTGCCGGACTTGATCAGCGCCCGCGCCTCGGCGACGGTCAGCCGCGGGATCAGCTTCTTGTCGCCGTCCAGCACGCCCTCGACATCGGTGAGCAGGATCAGGCGCTCGGCCTTCATCGCGCCCGCGACCGCGCCGGCCACCGTGTCGGCATTGATGTTGAACGTCTCGCCATGCGCGCCGACCCCGATGGGCGCGATCACCGGGATGATCTCGGCCTTCATGATGGTGTGCAGCACCGCCGGATCGACCTTCTCCGGCTCGCCGACAAAGCCCAGATCGATGCCGTTCTTGGTCAGCTTGCGCGCCAGCACCAGCGTCGAATCCTTGCCCGACAGGCCGACCGCGCGGCCGCCCGCCGCATTGATGCTGCTGACGATCTGCTTGTTGATCGAGCCGGTCAGCACCATCTCGACCACGTCGATCGCCGCCTGGTCGGTGACGCGCAGGCCGTCGACGAAGGTCGATTGAATGTCGAGCTTGGCCAGCATGGCGCCGATCTGCGGCCCGCCGCCATGCACCACCACCGGATCGATTCCGGTCTGCTTCATCAGCACGATGTCCTGCGCGAAATCCGCCGCCGTGCCGCCGCCGGCCATCGCATTGCCGCCGAATTTCACGACGATGGTCTTCTGGTCGTATTTCAGGATGAAGGGCAGGGCCTCGACCAGGACGCGCGCGGTGGAACGCCAGCGCGCCATCACGCGCAGATTGCGTTCCTGGCCGAACTCGTCCTGCAGCGCCATGTGCGAAGCCTTGATGAAAACGCGGGCCTTATAGCCCGAATGTCAGTGCTCGGCCAACGCCGCCAGCTGCATTTTCACCGGATCGAGGCCCAACCCCCGGAATGCCGAAGTGGCACAGATCTGCGGGAACGCCGCGGTGTGCTTGCGCGCCGCCTTGTCCGCCGCCGCCACTGCGCGGTCCGCTTCGCCGGGCGTCAGCTTGTCGATCTTGGTCAGCACCACGCCATAGGACACCGCGGCCTCGTCCATCAGATCCATCACCGCCTCGTCGAGGTCGCCCACGCCGCGCCGCGCGTCGATCATCAGCGATACGCGCCGCAGGCTCGCGCGCCCGCGCAGATAGGCGAAGATCAGCTCCTGCCACTCCGCCGTCATCGTCTTGGACGCCTTGGCATAGCCATAGCCCGGCAGGTCGGTGAGGATCAGCTGCTCGGCCAGGTTGAAGAAGTTGATCTCGCGCGTGCGTCCCGGCGTATGGCTGACCCGCGCCAGCGTCTTGCGGTTGGTCAGCGCGTTGATCAGGCTCGACTTGCCGGCGTTGGAGCGGCCGACGAACGCGATCTCCGGCAGGCTCTGCGGCGGCAGGCTCTTGATGTCGCCGGTGCCCCAGAAGAAATCGCACGACCCCGCGAACAGCTTGCGTGCAGCCGCCAGCTTTTCCGGATCGTCCCGTTCGCCCTCGTCGCTCACGTGTCCGCAGGAGCCTTGGCGCCGCCCGTCAGCCGTGCCCAGACATCGTGCAGGCGCAGATTCTTGAACAAATGCACCTCAACGCCGTTGCGGCTCATGATGTACCATTGCTGCGCCACGCCCAGGATGTTGTTCCAGGTGTAGTAGATCACCAAGCCCGCCGGGAACGCCGCGAACATGAAGGTGAACATGATCGGCATCAGCCCGAACATGCGCGCCTGGATCGGATCGGCCGGCGCCGGGTTCAGCTTGGTCTGCACCCACTGCGTGATGCCCATCAGGATCGGCAGGATGCCGATCGACAGGAAGCCGAGGAACGACGGCAGGACGAGGTGCGGGTTGTAAGGCAGAAGGCCGAACAAATTGAGGATCGAGGTCGGATCGGGCGACGCCAGGTCGTGGATCCAGCCGAAGAACGGCGCCTGGCGCATCTCGATGGTGACGTACATCACCTTGTAGAGCGAGAAGAACACCGGGATGACCAGGAGCTGCGGCACGCAGCCCGTCACCGGGTTCACCTTCTCGCGCCGGTACAGCTCCATGACCGCGGCCTGCTGTCCCGCCGGATCGTCCTTGAAGCGCTCCTTGATCTTCTCCTGCTCGGGCTGGACCTTCTTCATCTTCGCCATCGTCTTGGCCGAGGCGTTGGCGATCGGGAAGGTGATCAGTTTGACGACCACGGTGAGCAGCAGGATGGCGAGGCCGAAATTGCCGAGCAGCTTGTAGAAATAGTCGAGCACCCAGAACAGCGGCTGGGTGATGGGGCGGAACCAGCCCCAGTCGATCGCCAGGTCGAAGCTGTCGACGCCCAGCGTGCGCTCGTAATGGCGCAGCGTGTCGACCACTTTGGCGCCCGCGAACAGATGATGCGTGACGCTGACCGTGCCGCCGCCGGCCGCCGCGGTGCGCGCGCCCAGCCGGTAGTCGGCCTGGTAGGATTTGGTGTTCGGGAAGGCGTGCGCGCTGAACGAGCCGTTGAAATGCTCCTGTTGCGGCGGGATCACCGCCGCCATCCAGTATTTGTCGGTGATGCCGGCCCAGCCGCCGGTCGCGTCGAAGGTGACGGGCGGCGCGCCCTCGTCCTTGAACGTGCTGTAATTGGGATCGTTGAGCGAGCCGCCGGCCACGCCGACAAAGCCTTCGTGCAGCGTCGTCATGAAGCCGGCATTGAGCGCGCTTTGCGGCGCGCCCACCCGCACCACCAGCGCGTAGGGATAGATCGTCGCCGCGCTCGTGCCTTTGTTCACCACGCTGTCGGTGACGGTGAACATGAACTGCTCGTCCACCGCGATCTGGCGCGTGAAGATGAGGCCGTGGCCGTTGTCCCACTCCAGCGTCACCGGCTTGTTCGGCGCCAGCACCGTGCCGCTCTTCAGCTTCCACACCGTCTGGTCGTTGGGCAGGCTCTGGTTGACGCCCGGCGCATTGCTCCAGCCGAAATCGACGAAATAGGGAAAGTCGGTGCCCTTGGGCGAGAGCAGCACGATCTCCGGGCTCTTCTTGTCGGCGGTCTCGCGGTAATTCTTGAGCTGCAGGTCGTCGAACCGCGCGCCCTTCAGCACCAGCGAGCCGTCGACCGACGGCGTGTCGATCCGGATGCGCGGGCCGGCCGCCGCGAGCGCCGCGCCGCGCGACTGATGGGCCGCGACGGCGCCGGCCGCCGGCACGCCGCCCGGCTGCGCCGGCGCGTCAGGATGCTGTTTGTGTTGCCGGGCGATGACCGCGGCGTTGCGGGCCTCCTGCGCCTTCATCGCCGGCTGGCCGATGAAGAAGTACCAGAGCCCGAAGATCGCCGCCGACAGCACGACGAACAGCATCATGTTGCGGTTGTTGCCGTTATCGTTCATCGCGAAAACCTGTCTGGCCGGATCTGGCGGGGTGGCACGGGGTCGAAGCCCGACGAACCGCCGAGCCAGGAAATGGGATGGCAGCGCGCAAGCCGCCGCAGCGCCAGGCCGAGGCCCTTGAGCGCGCCATGAGTCTCGATCGCCTCCATCGCGTAATGCGAGCAGGTCGGCTGGAAGCGGCAGGACGGCGGAAACAGCGGCGAGAGGAATGCACGGTAGAATCGGATCGGCGCGACCAGCACCGCGACCGCAATCCCGCGCGCTCCCTTATCGCTCACTGTGCATCTCCCGGCCGGCCCAGCTTGAGATGGGCCGCCTTGAGCGCCTGGGCAAGATCGGCTTTGAGGGATTCGAACGGCCGCGACACCGTCCCCAGCCTGGCCACCAGCACATAATCCGTGCCGGGCAGGGCGGACAGCGGCAAGACCTGCGCCGCCGCGGCCCGCAGGCGCCGCTTGGCCCGGTTGCGCACCACCGCGCCGCCGACCTTGCGGCTGGCGGTGAAGCCCACCCGGAAGGCCGTTGCCCCGGGATTGTCGCAGATTTCCAGTGTAAGGCCGGGCGTGACGCGGCGTACCCCGCGCTGGGCGCGCAGGAACTCGCTGCGTTGCTTCAAGCGATCCATCAAGACCCCCTTTGGGGGTGCGGTCAGGCCGAGAGTTTCTTGCGGCCATGGGCCCGGCGGCGGGCCAAAACCTTGCGGCCGCCCGGGGTTGCCATGCGGGAACGGAAGCCGTGGCGCCGCTTGCGGACGATCTTGCTCGGCTGATAGGGGCGCTTCATGGCGGGTCTCGGCTACGGGTGGCGGCGAAAGAGCGGGGTTTCTAGGGGTTTGGCACGTGTCATGTCAACCGCAAGGGGCAGGGCGGTCCCCAAGCGCGGCGCACTATTATTCCCCTCCATTCTGGGGCCATATGCCGCCCATGCCTGGTCGCCCCCGCGCCCGCCTGGCGGCGGCCTATGGGCTTGTCACCCATAGCCTTTCCGGCCGCCTCCTGCTGCTCACCGTCCTCTATGTGATGGTGGCCGAAGTCCTTATCTTTGTTCCCTCGGTGGGCCGCTACCACCGCGAGCTGCTCGACAACCACATCGAATCCGCCGAGCTGGCGGTCCTGCCCTTCACCGAGCCCGGCGGCGACCAACTCCCCGCGGCGACGCGCCAGATGCTGCTCAAGCGCGCCGGCGCCAGTTCCGTGCTGCTCCAAAGCGCCGACCGCAAGCAATTATTCCAGATCGACGAGAAGCAACCCTGGATCGACGCCACCATCGACCTCACCGCCGGCGGCATCGGCGCCGACATGATCCATGCGCTCGATTGCCTGTGGAACGGCGGCGCCCGTTCCCTCCACGTCATCGCGCCCACCCGCATCGCGATGGCGCAGAACATCGGCATCATCCTGAGCGAATCCCCGATCCGCGCGCAACTCGTGGCGTACGCCGACCGCGTCATGGTCACCGGCCTGATCGTCTCGCTGATCACCGCGCTGCTGGTCTTCGCCAGCCTTTATCTCGTGCTGGTGCGCCCGATGCGCCGCATCACCGAGGCGATGGTCGCGTTCCGCGACAATCCGGAAGACCCCGCCCGCATCGTGCAGGCCAGCGCCCGCCAGGACGAGATCGGCATCGCCGAGCGCGAGCTCGCCGCCATGCAGCGCGACCTCTACGGCTTCCTGCAGCAGAAGACGCGCCTCGCCGCGCTCGGCGCCGCGATGGCGCGCATCCAGCACGATCTGCGCAACATCCTCTCCAATGCCCAGCTCGCTTCCGACCGTCTCAGCACGATCGACGACCCGATGGTGAAAAAGCTTGCGCCGCGCCTCGTCGCCTCGATCGACCGCGCCGTCTCGCTCGCCACCAACACGCTGCGCTACGGCCGCGCCGACGAACGCCCGCCGCAACGAAAATTCCTCTGCCTCGCCCCGCTGATCGCCGAAGCCGGCGAGGCCGCCATCGAAGCCCGCATCGCGCCCATCGATGTCGTGCTCGACATCCATGTAGAGGACACGCTCCAGGTCGACGCCGATGCCGAGCAGCTCTACCGCATGGTGCTCAATCTCAGCCGCAACGCCGTCGAGGCGATTGTCGAGCGCGGCACCCCCGGCCGCATCGCGATCAAGGCCGAGCGCTTCGGCCAGCGCGTCCGCATCGAGATCGCCGACAACGGCCCCGGCATTCCCGCGAACTTGCACGCGCGCCTGTTCCAGCCTTTCGCGACCGCTGCGCGCAGCGGCGGCTCCGGCCTCGGCCTCGCAATAGCCCGCGACCTCGCCCGCGCCCATGGCGGCGACATCGTACTGGTGTCGACGGGGGAGACCGGCACGACGTTCAGACTCGAACTGCCGGATCGAGAACTACTTTGAAATTCGAAGCTGCAAGCAACAAACCACACTGTCATCCCCGGCGAGCCGCGCAGCGGCGAGGGAAGGGGACCCAGGTGGTTAGACTGGAGACGGTCTATCCACCTGGGTCCCCTTCCCCTCGCTTCGCTCGGCCGGGGATGACAGTGGAGTTTAAAGGGCACCACTAAGCATGACCTGGAACCCACACACCTATCTCGCCTTCGCCGACGAGCGCACGCGTCCCGCCGCCGAGCTCCTCGCGCGCATCCCCGACGAAACGCCCGAACATGTCATCGACCTCGGCTGCGGCCCCGGCAATTCCACCGCGCTGCTCGCCGCGCGCTGGCCGCATGCGCGGCTTGAAGGTCTAGACTCGTCGCCTGCGATGCTGGGACAGGCGCACGGCTCCGGCATCGCGGCGCACTGGATCGAAGCCGATGTCGCGACCTGGACGCCGAAAGAGCCCTACGACGTCGTGTTCTCCAACGCGACGCTGCAATGGCTCGGCGACCATCCCGCGCTGCTGCCGCGCCTGATGCGCGCCGTCAAACGCGGCGGCACCTTCGCCTTCCAGGTCCCCCACAACATGGACGCGCCGAGCCACGCGCTGATGCGCGAGACGGCGGCGCAAGGCCCTTGGGCGTCGAAGCTCCGCGACGTCCGCGAAGTCGCCGTGCTCCAGCCCGACGACTATTACGCGATCCTCAAACCGCATGCCCATTCGGTCGACATCTGGGAGACCGAATATCTCCAGGTCCTGACCGGCGACGACGCCGTCTACCACTGGGTCAGCGGCACGGGCTTACGCCCCTTCGTGCAGGCGTTGAGCGAAGGCGAAGAACGCGATGCCTTCATCGCCGCCTACAAAAAGAAATTGTCGAACGCCTATCCCCGCCGCGATGGCACGACACTGTTCCCCTTCAAGCGCCTGTTTGCCGTCGCACGACACTCCTGAAATCATGAGCTTGCGACGCCACACGATCGTTGCCGCACTGGTCATCGCTGGTTTCGTGGCGCTTCAGGCGATCTGGTTCCTCGGAAATTACGATCCGGACGGCGTGATCAAAACCGAAAGCCAGGCCATCGCGGCCGCGCATGGCCGCCTGCTTTCCTTGGCAAGACGGCCCTTGGCGGGCGGTGTTGCGCCGCGGCGTCTGGCTCGTCCATGCGGAGTGGTATGAAGGCCGTCTAGGAGAAGTGTTTAGTGGAAACGCTCAGATCGATATCGATGCGCGCACCGGCAAGACGTTGAACTGCCGCATGGGAGCGGTATAGCGCGCCGCCTTCATCGCTGCCTGCAAGAATAAATTGTCGAACGCCTATCCTCGCCAGGGCGGAACGACCCTATTTCCGTTCAAGCGTCTATTCGCCGTCGTGCGGGGATAGAGTCGGTTCTGCATCTGTGACACCTCTGCGGCGCGCTTGAAGCATCACCGCGCACACCCACTTCCACGTTTCAGCGCTGCGCTTTTCCCGCGCCGCAAACGAGTGAAACCTTAAAGGGGAATGGCCAAGAACTTTCAGCGATGTTATCTGCGATACCCTGAAGCTGCGCCTGACTTTGAGATGCCCTATGAGGCTAGCGGCGCTCCATTCACGGCTCGCTTTCACTTTGACGGCGCTCGGGCATTGTCCAACGTCACTTTGATTCAGAAACAGGGTGCTCTTTGCGACAAGTTGCGTCGCAAGATGCCTCTGCTCTACGGAACGCCGATTACAGATTCATCTACCCCCGGACTCGTAACAATGGGATGGGGTGACGTGCGAAACTCTAACTTTGTCCAGTTCATAGTTATCGAGCACGGCGATGGTAAGCCAAGTTGGTGCACAATCACCTATGATCCGCTCCCGAATCCCAAAGACTCTGGCCTATAGGCAGATTTGGGTCTGTCAGATGCAATTCGCCGAATTTTCGACGAACAATTATCGTGCTGAGAATTTGTCGGTCGCCCGCCGCAACACCGCAGACGCTGCGAACCCGAAAGAGGGGGAGGGGGGTACGCATTTTCGACGAACAATTATCTTGCTGAGTGTTTGTCAGTCCCCCAACGCCACGCCGTCCCGCCGCGGATCCGCCCCGCCGCGATAGCCGCCCGGCACGCGCTGGATGATGTGCAGCCCGCTCTCCAGGTCGCGCGTCACCACCGTGTGCCCCATCGCGGTCAGCTGGGCCGTCAGCGCCTCCAGCCCCGTGCCCTTCTCGAGGATCGTCGGGCTGTTGAGGTTGAGCGGATGTGGCAGCGCCGCCGCCGCCGCCGGCCCCAGATGTCCGTCGATCATCCCGATCAGCGACTGCGCGACATAGTCGATGATCGCCGGCCCGCCCGGCGAGCCCGTCGCGATGGCGAACTGGCCCTTGGGATCGAACACGATGGTCGGCGACATCGCGCTCATCGGCCGCTTGCCCGGCGCCGGCGCGTTGGCGACCGGTTTGCCGTTCAGCATCGGATCGAACGAGAAATCGGTCAGCTCGTTGTTGAGGAAGAAGCCGTTGGCCATCACCTCCGAGCCGAACACGAACTCCACCGTCATCGTCATCGTCACGACTTGGCCACGGTCGTCGACCACCGACAGATGCGAAGTGCCGGGCATTTGCTGCGAGCGCTGCGGCGCGTAATCGGCGCGCTTGTTCGGCGGCGTGCCGGCGCTCGCGGTGCCCATGTCCTTCTTGGGATCGATCAGCGCCGAGCGCTGCGTGAGATAGCCAGGATCGATCAGCCCGCGGATCGGCACGTTGACCACATCGGGATCGCCCAGATACATCGCGCGATCCGCAAACGCGAGCCGGCTCGCCTGCGTGAACAGATGCACTTCGCTCAGCGTGCCCGGCTGCAGATCGCTCTGCGGAAAGCGCTCCAGCATGCCGAGAATTTGCAGCACCGCGATGCCGCCCGAGCTCGGCGGCCCCATCGAGCACAGCCGGTACTTGCGGTACTCGCCGCACACCGCCGGCCGCTCCACCGCGCGATAGGACGCCAGATCGGCGAGCGTCATCCCGCCTGGATTGACCGGCGCATGCTGCACGGCATCGACGATGTTCTGCGCGATGGCGCCGCTGTAGAACGCTTTGGCGCCGCCCTTGGCGATCAGCGTCAGCGTCCTGGCGAGCAGCGGATCTTTCAGGATGTCGCCCTGCTTCACCGGTGTGCCGTCGGGATGGAAGAAGTAGCGTTTGATGTCCGGCATCTGCGCCATCTGCGGAAACGCCGCCAGCGTCGCCGCGAGCTTGCGCCCCACCGGGAATCCGTCTGTCGCCAGCTTGATCGCCGGCGCGAACAGCTTCGCCCAGGGCAGCTTGCCGTATTTGCGGTGCGCCATGTCGAACATCGCGATGACACCCGGCACGCCGGTCGAAAGCCCGCCCGGGATCGCGTCGAAATGCTGCCGCGGCTTGCCGCTGGCATCCAGGAACATGCCCGGCGTCGCGCTCGCCGGCGCGGTCTCGCGCCCGTCGAAGCTCGTCACCTTCTTGGTCTTGGGATCGTAGAGCATCATGAACGCGCCGCCGCCGATGCCCGACGATTCCGGCTCGACCAGCGTGAGCACCAATTGCGCCGCGATCGCCGCGTCCACCGCCGAGCCGCCCGCGCGCAGCATCTGCCGCCCCGCCTCGGAGGCGTAAGGGTTCGCCGCCGAGATCATGTGCCGCTTGGCGAAGGGCTCGTTGGCGTCGGCGGCGCGAACCGGTGCCGCAACGGTCATCGCAACACAAGCAACGAAAAACACACGGCGTGCGATGTTCATGAGCGCGTCTCTTCCCGGCTGCCGATACAGGCCGTATCGTGCCACACATGGTAAGGCCCGGCGCAAGAAATCTCATCACCGACATAGCCGGATTGCGTGTCGGTAATGCCGAGGATCACAAGGCCCGCACCGGCGTCACGGTCGTGCTGGCCGATGCGCTCACCACCGCCGTGGTCGACGTGCGCGGCGGCGCGCCCGGCACCCGTGACACCGAGGCGCTCGATCCCGTCGGCATCGACGGCGGCGCCGACGCCATCGTGCTCTCCGGCGGCTCGGTCTACGGCCTCGACGCGCCCGCCGGCGTCACCGCGCATCTGCGCGCGCAGGGGCGCGGCGTCGCGTTCGGCGGCCTGCGCCTCCCCATCGTGCCCGGCGCGATCCTGTTCGACATGGCCAATGGCGGCGACAAGGATTGGGGTGAGGAGACGCCCTACCGCGCCCTCGGCCGCGCCGCCGCCGCCAATGCCGGCCTCGATTTCAAGCTCGGCAATGTCGGCGCCGGCCTCGGCGCCCGCGCCGGCTTATATAAGGGCGGCCTCGGCAGTGCCTCGTCGGTCACCGAAGACGGCTACACCGTCGGCGCCATCGTCGCGGTGAACTCGTTGGGCTCGCCATTGCTCCCCGGCACCGACGTGTTCTGGGCTTTCCCGTTCGAGCAGCAAAGCGAGTTCGGCGGCCGCCGCCTGTCAGGCAAAGAAGTACTCGGCGATCTCGATCTGCCGCCCGACATGAAAGGCGCCGCGCCGCGCGAGAACACCACCATCGCCATCATCGCGATCGATGCCGAGGTCAGCGGCGTCGAACTTAAGCGCATCGCGATCATGGCCGCCGACGGCTTCGCCCGCGCCTTGCGTCCGGTGCACACCCCGTTCGACGGCGACATCGTCTTCGCGATGGCCACCGCCAAACGCCAACTCGCCGAGCCGCGCCAGCGAAACATCATGCGCCTCGGCTCTATCGCCGCCGACACGCTCAGCCGCGCCATCGCCCGCGGCGTCTACGAAGCGGAAACACTGGGCGGCATGAAAAGCTATCACGACTCGTTTTGAGCTTACCGCGTACACCTGCGCGCCGCGCAAAACCGCGCTAGAGTCGCGGCACGGGGCTTACAGAGAGGAAACACAATGGACAGACTGACTGACGACGCTCTCAGCATCCCGCCCATCGCGCGGCGCACCTTCGTCACCACGCTGGTCGCCGGCTTCGCGCTCGCCGCAGGCCCCGCCAGCGCCGACGCGATCATCACGGACACCAACGGCCTCGACGCCGGCGCGGTCGACGTGCCCGTCTCCGACGGCAAGATTCCCGCCTATCGCGCCCGCCCGTCGGGCAAGACCAAACTCCCCGTCGTCCTGGTGATCCAGGAAATCTTCGGCGTGCACGAGCACATCAAGGATCTGTGCCGCCGCCTCGCGCATCAGGGCTACTACGCCATCGCGCCGTCGCTCTATGCGCGCCAGGGCGATCCCGGCAAATACGACATGGCGCATGTCATGGACATGATGAAGGACATCGTGGCCAAGGTCCCCGACGCCGAAGTGATGACCGATCTCGACTCCACCGTCGCCTTCGCCAAATCCGAAGGCGCCGACACTGCAAGGCTCGCGATCACCGGTTTCTGCTGGGGCGGCCGCATCGTGTGGCTCTACGCGGCGCACAATCACGACCTGAAAGCCGGCGTCGCGTGGTACGGCCCGCTCGCCGGCACCGACAACGATCTGCGCCCGCACACCGCGATCGAGCTCGCAGCCGATGTGAAGGCGCCCGTCCTCGGCCTCTATGCCGGCCTCGACACCAACATCCACCAGGCCGACATCGATGCGATGCAGGCCGCGCTCAAGGCATCCGGCAACACGGTCTCGCACATCGACGTCTTCCCCGACGCACAGCACGGCTTCAATGCCGACTACCGCCCGTCCTACAACGAGAAGGACGCCAAGGAAGGCTGGTCGCGCATGCTGGCCTGGTTCAAGGCGAATGGGATTTAAGCGTTAGCATGCTTCGGGGCTCGCTTTGCTCGCACCTCAGCATGACGACAGGTCACGTCATCCTGAGGTGCGAACCCGGCTCTTCCGCCGGGTGAGCCCCGAAGGATGCAGTTACCGCACGAACACGCGCACTTCGCTCGAGGTCGCGCCGGGATCGGTGGCCGAGGCGACGGCGAGCCGCGAGGCCGGCACGCCCATGTCGGTCATCGAGCGCAGCACTTCCTGCGCATGGTTCTTGGCCGTGGTCTGCGCCAGCTGCACCGCCGAGGCCGTGCCGCGGGTCGGCGCCACCGCGACGACCGAGAACCCGGCTTGCGGCCGCGCCTGCAACGCCTGGCTCAGTGCCGCGTAGAGGATCTGCTGGTAGTCGACGCCCGGGCGGTCGAAGCGGATCACCACCAGCGGCGTGCCGGCATAAGCCAGCGTCGAGGCCGGGATCGCGCCGCCGGCGCTCGCCAGCGCGGGCGTGCCGAGATCGGCGCCGTAAAGCTCGCCGTTCTTGATCGCGGCGGCCAGCGTCGTGAGGTTGGCGCGCTCATTGGCGACATAGGCGGTCTGGCGCTGGGTGTCTTCCGACGACGATTTCAGCAGGCGGTCGATCAGCGAGATCGTCTGGTTGGTCTCGTCTTCCAGCACTGCGAGCTGGCGATGGTCCTCGTCGACCGCGCCCGACACATTGTAGGTCGCCTGGATCTGGTCGAGCGCGTAATGCGCCGCCGACGAATCCGACGCGATCGAAGCGGCCAGGCCGTTCAGCGCATTGATATTGCCGGCGAGACTGTCGAGCGAGGTCTGCGCCGAATTCCATTCGGTGACGAGCTCGGGATTGCCGCGCGTCGTGCCGACCTGGAGCCGCGTCGTGATGCGAGCCTTGGATTCGTGATAGGCGCCGGCCGCGTCCGCGCCCTGATTGCGCAGATCGGTCAGGTGCGCCGCATTGGCCGCCAGGTGATCTTCCAGCGACTGGATCTGGCCGCGCAGGGTCGCGATCGTCGCGCTGACCGCGGTGCCGGTGTTCGAGCCGGGCTCGATCGGTACCGGCGTGATAGTCACGACCGGCGCGCTGCCGGTGCTGGGGCCGCCGCCGCTGGCCGGGGACATGGCGCCCGGCATCGTACCGGGCGTGCCGCCGCCGGGCGGAAACTGATCGGCGCTGGCGGTCGGTGCCGGCCCTGTGCTGCCGCTGCTATCGTCGGTGAACAGCGCGGAATCGAGATCGGAGCAGCCCGCCAGGCCGAGGCCGGCCGTGAGCGCCAAGACGCTGACAAGGCGCGATTTCCGCCCCACTGCCGCAATTCCCCTCATGTGTCGCTCTCCGCGCAACCGGCACTGGCCTCGACAGAGGCCGCCGGCGAGTCCCAACCCCCGCGCCACATCATGGTTACGCGAGTCCGTCAGCCAGTCTTAACCAGCGCCGCGCATGCAAACAAGAGTGCGTATTGCCGCTTTCTGGGGAGATTTTTTCCCGAAGCGGGAAGGACTTGGCGGGTTTCGGCGGTGCGGCGGAGCCGTCCGGCGGACTGCCACGGTTCCGCTTGCCTTTGGCCGCGCTCGCCCATAGGTTCTGCGCCCTTGAACGCACCCGTAGCTCAGCTGGATAGAGCACCAGACTACGAATCTGGGGGTCAGGAGTTCGAATCTCTTCGGGTGCGCCATTCTTTTGGTAGGCGGGCAAAATGGCCGCCACGCCAACCCTGCTTCACCCACCCGCGTCCTTCGCAGTTTCATCCTGTCCGGTACACATCATGGCGGCGATCAGCGTGTAGCGTGCTGCGGTATCGCCATGGCTGCGGCTGCACCGAGAGCCGATGCAAGGCCGGCTAGCAGGAAGGTCGCCAACAAGGAATGCGTTATCAGTACTCCGGCAAGCGCTGAGCCCAACGGGAAGCCCAGGACGTTAAGGCTCATGGAAACCGAGAGGACGCGTCCGAACTGGTTCGGGTCTGTCCGACGCTGACGAAGTGACAGTAACCCAACGTCTATGGGGCCGCTGAGTGCGCCGGCAATGAGTAGTCCAGCGACCAGTCCACCAAAGCCGAATTCAGCCGCTACTGGCCATGACGCCAGAGCCACGATGAGCATCCCGGCAGCCATGACATTGCGCTCCCGGCCAGCTGTTTGAAGATGACCGGCAATAAGCGCACCTATGCCGCCCGCCAGCCCAGCCGCTGCCCACATGAATCCCGCAACCGGGCTGCCAATGCCTGTCGGGAATTCGCGAACTGCAAGCACCGGAACGACGACGACGAGAACGCCCCATGTGACTTGGTATAGAGAGTAGGAAATCGCGAGCCCACGAAGAGTCGGCTCACGCGCAACCACCGCAATCCCCTCAAACGTTTGCTGCATCAGAGAGGCTTTGGACGGTGTTGATCGCGGCATCCGATGAAGCCTGGATATGAAGAGGGTTGCGCCCGCATACGCGAATGCGATTGCGATAAACGCACTCGATGATCCGAGAAGGCCTGCAAGTAAGCCGGTAACGCCCGGCCCTAACACATCGGTTGTGGCATAGATCGCGGTATCAACCGCGTTGGCTCGGTCGAGGGCATGTGAGGGCACCAAGCGGGGCAGAAGTGTCCTGATACCGGCCCGGCTCAAAGGGCTTGTGAGCGAGAATGTCGCAACGAGAACCAGAAGAACGGTTGGACTGGTCCAGCCAAACCTGTCCGCTACGATCAAAACGACGATCAGGGCCGAACTCACAGCCATATCGACGGTGACAGCAAATACCGGTCCTATGCGATCGAGTAGCGCTCCAGCAAGCGGGCTTACCACCAAGCCCGGTCCGACGAGCGCAAAGCTCAACCACCCGACTAAGGTTGGGGAGGAAAAGCGTTCCAATGCGTAGAGGATGATAGCCAGCGAAGACATGTTGCTGGCCAGCCGAGATAGGGAGGCCGCGGCAAGCAACTCCGGAATGTCCGCGATGCCCAGGAGGTCGCGATACGAGATCGGGCGCTCTGCCATGCTGGTCTCACGCGGTGCTGTACGTTCAATAACCGCCCGCATGGTCATATAGCCACGATTCACCGTACCCGTGAACGTCGATACCTTCCCATCGAAGGCGAGTGGCTTGGGACCCGAAGGACAACCATCAGCCAGTTCGCGGATTCATCCTGTCCGGTGCGCCATTCTTTTGGTGGGCGGGGCAAAGTGGCTGCCATGCCAACCCTGCTTCGCCGCCCATCAACCGAACGTGAGTATCCCTGCGCACCCCGCTGCGGGATGATGCGTCGCGTTTGAGGGGCGATGCGCATGGTGGGCCGGATTCTCTTCGCGGTGAGCTGCGTCATGATGGGCGCACTCGGCATCGCATTCCACGATTTCACGCCGATGTCGCAGATGGTGCCCAAGGGGATCGCGGGACATGACGCGGTCACCGCCGTCTCCGGCGTGATCCTGCTCGCGGGCGGCCTCGCGCTTCTGGTGCCGCGCACCGCTCGGATCGCGGCGCTCGTTCTCACCGCTCTTCTGCTCCTGTTCGAGCTATGGTTGCGGGTGCCGCCGGTCGTCGCCCACCCGCTGGTTGAAGGCACCTGGTATGGCGTGAGCGAGACGCTCACCCTGATTGCCGGCGCCTGGACGATCTTCTCAAGCCTGCCGGCGCGCCCCGGCGAGGCGCTCGCAACATTCGGCAATCTCCGCCTCGGGCAGATCCTGTTCGGGCTGGCGCTGCCCGCGATCGGCCTTTCGCACTTCTTCTATCTCGATCTGACCGCGCCGATCATCCCGTCCTGGCTGCCGTTCCATGTCCCGCTTGCCTATTTCACCGGCGCGGCCCATTTCGCGGCGGGCATCGGCATCCTGCTCGGCATCCTGCCGCGCCTCGCGGCAACGCTCGAAGCCGTCATGGTGAGTCTGTTCACCCTGCTCGTCTGGGTCCCGGTGGTGATCGCGACTCCCGCGCGCTACTCGAACTGGACGGAGATATCCGTCTCGCTCGCCATCACCGGCGCGGCTTGGGCCGTGGCCGCATCGCTCCGTGATCGCCCCTGGAGTTTGCGCGCCGTCGCGTCATGACGCGTGCGTCTCCACCCGTGCCAGCGGCCGGATCGCGATCACCGCCGCGCCCAGCGCCGCCGCCAGCACCGATCCCACCAGCACGCCGATCTTGGCGAGCGCCGAATCGTCGCCATGCGGAAACGCCTGGTCCGCCATCAGCAGCGCCACCGTATCGCCGATCCCGCACAGGCACGCCGCGCCGATGAAGCCGCGCAGGCTCACATCCTCCGGCATCCGCGCGATGCCTGTCTTCACAGCGGCCAGAGCCGCGAGGCAAATGCCCAGCGGCTTGCCGAACACCAGTCCCAAAATGACTCCCGCCAGCACGCGCCCCGCATCCGGCGTCGCCAGGTCGACCGCCAGCCCCACGCCGGTCGCCGAGAACGCGAACAGCGGCAGGATCACATAGGCGCTCCATGGGGACACCGCGCGCTCGATGCGGTCGGCGGGTGACAGCAGCCGGTCGCTGGCGGCCGACAGATTGCGGCTCGCCCATTCCCAGATCGGCTCCTGCATGACCGTTTCGCGTGTCTCGCCCGCCGCCTTGGCTTCGTTCTCGGCATGCTCCAGCGCCGCCAGCGCCGTCGCCGCCTGCGCCAGCAATGGCCCGGCCGCCGGCGCCGGCCGTGTCGGCAGGAATGCCGCGAGGAAAATCCCCGCCAGCGCGCCATGCACGCCCGCGCCATGCAGCGCCACCCACAGCACCACCGCGACCACCGCATAGGGCCAGCCGGCATAGACCTTGGACCGGTTGAGCGCGAACAGCGCGGCGACCGACACGGCGGCGACGATCAGCCAGCCCAGCTCGAACGCGCGCGGATAGAAGATCGCCAGCGTCAGCACCGACAGGATGTCGTCGACCACCGCCAGCGCCGCCACGAAGATGCGCAAGCCCACCGGCACGCGATTGCCGAGCAGCGCCAGCACGCCCAGCGCGAACGCGATGTCGGTCGCCGTCGGCACCGACCATCCCGCTGCCGTCGGCCCGCGGTTGAGCGCCAGATAGATCGCCGTCGGCGCCAGCACGCCGCCGACCGCGCACAGTGCGGGCAGGGCGGCGGCGCGGAAATCCGTCAGCGATCCCGATGTCATTTCGCGCCGGATTTCCAATCCCACGATCAGGAAGAAGATCGCGAGCAAGCCTTCGGAGAACCATTCGCCGACGCTCATCGACAGCGCGCTACCCGGCGTCCCGATGCCGAAAGGCGAACTCATGATCGCGTGATACAGCGGCGCCAGCCCGGTGTTGGCGCACAACAGCGCCGCCGCCGCTGCGAGCAGCAGCACGAAACCCGCCGATGCCGGCAGATTGGCGAAGGCCCGCGCCGAGCGCTGCAGCTGCGCGCCGACCGGCCGCTGCAACTCCTCCAGCATGGAATGAAAATCCCACGCCCCGTCATAGCGCTGTCCGTCGATGAAGAAGGACGGCGTCCCCGTCACGCCGTTGCGCCGCCCTTCCTCCAGATCCTGTGTCACCCGCGCATGTGTTTCGGCGCTGTCGACGTCTTGGTCGAACCGCGCCATGTCGAGCCCCAGCCGCGCTGCGATCGCGCGGACGTGCTTCTCGTCGAGCGGCGGCTCGGTTTCGTACAGCGCGTCGTGCATGTCCCAGAAGCGGTCCTGCGCCGCCGCCGCTTCCACCGCGCATGCCGCGAAATTGGCGCCGGGATGCGATTTCTCGTTGGGAAAGTGCCGGAATACGTAAGCCAGCCGCTCGCCCACTGCCTCGCGCAGCCGCGCGATGATCAGGCGCAACCGCCGGCAATAGGGACAGAGGTAATCGCCATAGACCACGACCTCGACCGCACCCGGCGTGCTGCCGCCGCGCACATGGTCGCGACCCCGCTCGACGGGATGCAGAAGCCTGGTGGGGGAAGCGCCTTCACTCATGGAGGATGTTTGACCGTGGAATCGGGAGCACCTTAGTGCAACCGCGGCAAAAAACGATTCCGAGGGATCATTTTCCGAAACCTAGCGTTTCGTGAAGGTCCCTTTTGCAATCGTGGTGCAGACTTATCTCTGCACTATCGACAAGGACGGACCCTTCAAGGTTTACCGTCCAAATGTTGGGCCGGAGTGGCGCGGTTCCCCCCTCCCCGCGCGCTCCGGCCCAGCTTTTTTCCGCCACCGCAAGAAAAAGGCAGTTGCCACAATCGCGCGCAACAATGCCGCAAATCGGTAGGGATTTGCATTCAACGCAACACAGTGCCGCCGCCATCGCACTTGAAGATTGCACCGTCGCACACGATCTCGTTCGACACGGCTGGAGCGCATCAAAGTGTTGTCCCTCTTCTCACCCACGCACACGTCATGGTTTCTCTCGACGCTTTTCGCCAGCACCGGCGTATGGCACATCGTCGGCGTGCCCGCGCTGCGTGACGCCTATACCCGCTGGCAGTACCCGCGCGGCTTCCGCGAGGTGACGGGCTCGCTCCTGTTGCTGGCCGGCATCTTCCTGGCGTTTCCGCTGACCCGCCTCTGGGGCGTCGGCATCGCGGCGCTTGTCATGTTCCTGTCGGCCACGACGCTGCTCAATCACCGGCAATACACCTATGCGGCGCCGGTGATCGCGGTCCTATTTGCGCTTATCCCCGCGTCCTTTGCCGGACCCGTCTGAGCGCGACAGCTTGCGCGCCAGGAATTCGGCCAGCACCAGGGTCCGCGCCGGTTTGGGCCCGCCCGGCGGCGTCACCCAGTGCAGCCCGCTGGTCGGCAGCGACCACTCCGGCAGCACGCGCTCCAGCGCACCCGACGCCATCGCCTCGCGCAGGATGAAATCCGGCAGCACGCCAAGCCCCAGCCCCGCGATCAGCGCCGGCAGCATCGCGTCGCCATTGTTGACCCGGAGTGGCCCGCCCGACGGATGCACCGTCGCGTGCTCGCCATTCTTGTGCGTAAAGGTCCAGGTGTCCGGCGTCAGCAGATAGGCGTAGCCTAGGCAGGCATGCTCGGCGAGCGCCATGGGATGCTTCGGCCGCCCATGCTCCTTCAGGTAGGACGGCGCCGCCACGAGATGGCGCTCCACGCTGCACAGCCGCCGCGCCACCAGCGAGGAATCCGGCAGCGTCGCGATCCGCAGCACCGCGTCGAAGCCCTCACCGATCACGTCGACCATCGCATCGCTGAGATGCAGATCGACCTGCACCTCGGGATAGGCTTTCAAAAACTCCGGCATGATCGGCGCGACCGCCAGCAGCCCGAACGACATCGGCACCGCCAGCCGCACCAATCCGCGCGGCGAGACCGACTGGGACAGCGTCTCGTTCTCCGCCGCCTCGGCGTCCTGCAAGATCTTTGCGGCGGGCGCCGACAACAGCCGTCCCGCATCGGTCAGCGCCAGCCGCCGCGACGTCCGGTTGAACAGCCGTGTGCCCAGCTTGGCCTCCAGCCGGCTCACCGCCTTGGACACCGTCGCCTTGGACAGGCTCAATTCCCGTGCCGCGCCGGCGAAGGACCGGGTCTCGACCACCTTGGCGAAGACCGCGAGGCCTTCGAAATCGGGAAGCTTGGCCATGGCGTTTCCTGAAACGATGGATTTCGAAGGTTTCTATTTTTAATCCAATCAAACCCAACTATCTAGCTCTCATCAGACATGCGCGTCATCCTGAGGTGCGAGCGTAGCGAGCCCCGAAGGATGCCCCCAGGAGGACTGAAATGATTGAGAAACGACCCTTCGCCAAGCTCGGCGGCGCCAACCATGGTTGGCTCAACGCCAAGCACCATTTCTCGTTCGGCGAGTTCTACGATCCCAAGAACATGGGCTGGGGCGACATCCGCGTCTGGAACGACGACGAGATCGCGCCGAACACCGGCTTCCCGCCGCATCCGCACGCCAACATGGAAATCGTGACCTATGTCCGCAGCGGCGCGATCACCCACAAGGATTCGATGGGCAACCAGGGCCGCACCGAAGCCGGCGACGTCCAGGTGATGAGCGCGGGCTCCGGCATCCGCCACGCCGAATACAATCTGGAAACCGACACGACCACGCTGTTCCAAATCTGGATCCTGCCGCGCAAGGACGGCGGTGCGCCCGCTTGGGGCGCAAAGCCGTTCCCGAAGTCCGACCGCTCCGGCAAGTTCGTCACGCTGGCCAGCGGCTTCGACAACGACAATGACGCGCTGCCGATCCGCGCCGATGCCCGCGTCGTCGGCGCGACGCTGAAAGCCGGCGACATCGCGGAATATCCGCTCGGTGCTACGCGTCACGGCTACCTCGTCCCAGCGACCGGCGCCATCGAGATCAACGGCATCCGCTTCGACGCCCGCGACGGCGCCGCGATCAAGGACGTCGAGGTCCTGACGATCAAAGCGCTGGAAGACAGCGAACTGGTCCTGGTCGACGCGGCGTAAGAACCATCTTTCACCTCCCCAGCATGGGGAGGTCGAAAAATTGCGCAGCAATTTTCGGGTGGGGGAGTCTGACTTCCCCACCCGGCTTCGCTGCGCTCGCCGACCTCCCCACGTTGGGGAGGTAAAAGGAGGGTGCCCTCTTATACTATTGAATCTATATCAATTTAGTATAGTATAAGGACCAAAGGAGGACGCCATGTCCGATTGGCTCCGTGGCTCATATGCCGACAAACGCGTTCGCACGCCCATCGCGGCGCAGGAACGCGCCTTCGTCTTCCGCAACAACATCGTCAAGCTCTGGACGCCGTGCCGCCAGGCCGAGCGCACCACCGTCTACGACATGCAGCACCTCGACATCTTCAACCGCCTGCTGAACGCCGAATATGACGGTGCCTCGCATGGCGAGATGGCGCAATTCGTGTTCGGCATCGACGCCGCCCTCTATCCCAACTGGGCGGCGGCTGTCGTCAACTCACATCTCGAACGCGCGCATTGGCTGCGCGACAAGGATTTTCCGTATCTCGACTGGTGAGCGATTACACCCGCTCCAGCAGCGCCACCGTCCCATGCCCGCCATCGGCGCACACCGACACCACCGCGCGCGAACCCACCGGCATCGCGCCCAGCTCTTTCGTCGCCTGGCTCAAGATGCGCGCGCCCGTCGCCGCGAACGGATGCCCGATGGCGAGCGAGCCGCCATGCGGATTGACCCGCTCCCACGGAAATTCGCCGAGGTCGAAATCGACGCCGGCCTTTTCGCGGCGATAGACCGGATCGGACGCCGCCTTCACATTCGCCAGCACCTGCGCCGCGAACGCCTCATGGATGTCCCACAGCGCGACGTCGGCGAAACGCAGCCTGTTGCGCGCCAGCAGGCGCGGAATGGCGCGCGCCGGCGCCATCAGGATGCCTTCCTCGTGATAATCCATCGCAGTCACTTCCCAGTCGCGCAGCAGCACCGCCGGCGGACTGCCCAGCCGCTTCAGCCCCTCCGCGTCCGCGACGAAGATCGACGCCGCACCATCGGTGTTGGGCGAGGAATTGCCCGCCGTCAGCGTGCCCTGGCCGCTCGTGCGGTCGAATGCCGGCGACAGGCTAGACAGTTTCTCGAACGAGGTGTCGCGGCGCGGGATCGTATCGTGATCGACGCCGTCCAATGTGATCACCAGGTCCTTGAAGAATCCGCTGTCCTGCCCCGCGATGGCGCCTTGATGGCTCAGCAGCGCACGGCGGTCCTGGTCGGCGCGCGCAATCGAAAAATGCTTGGCGGTATCCTCGGTATGCTCGCCCATCGAGCGGCCGCTCTGCCGGTTGGCCCAACCATGGATCGGCAGGTCGAAGTCCTGCGGCGTGACTTTGCTCAGCGTCTCCAAGGCGCCCGCCGGATTCTTCGCGAACTGTCCGAACACCCCGTCGGAGAACTCCGATTTCAGCGCCAACGGAACATGGCTCATCGTCTCGACGCCGCCCACCAGCGCCAGATGCAGCCCGCCATGCCCCACCATCCCCGCCGCCTGGATCGTGCCGATGAAACTCGTCGAGCAGGCCAGCACCGTCGAATAGGCCGGAATGTCCGGCGACATCTTGGCTTCGAAGATCAGCTCGCGCGCGATGTTGGAGACCGTCGCGTCCGGAATGACCTGGCCCCAGATCATCAGGTCCGGCCGCGCCCGTGCGTTCATCGCCTGCGCCACCGGCACCGAAAGCCCGAGCGCGTTGTGCTTGGCAAACGCGCCGCCCGCCTTCACGAATGGCGTGCGCAGGCCCGGAACGAGGAACGCATCAGCCATTCGTGGGCCTCGGATGGAAGCGGCGCAGCGCGAGATATCCAGCGAAGATGAACCCGATCAGCACGACGCCTTGCACCGCGCCGAACACCGGCCCGCTCGGCGGATTGCCTGGCGCGATCGCATGCAGTGCGGGAAATTTCGAGAAGGTCTGCACCACCAGAACGAAGCAGTTGGACCACAGCGCGGCCACTGCCGTCACGACATAAATCCAGCGCCACGCCCCGCGCATCGCGAAGACATAGCGCCCAAGCAACGCGAACAGCAGCAATCCGCCCAGGACAAAGCCAAGCGCGACCGCCGGCGACACCGGCTTGACCTGGATCATGAACCCCGTCACCGCCGTGAGCACCGAGAACAGCAGGAAGATCGCCGTCATCAGATCGGCGCGGTCGTTGCGCAGCATCGCCGCCAGCATCAGCAGGCCCGAAACGATCGCCACCAGCGTGATGGCGGTATGAAACGCAACGAATGGCGTCAACCCGAAGATCATGATGCAGGCCCCCTCAAAATCGCCGGGAGCATACGCGCAATCGCACCGACCGTTAAGCGGCGATCCGCACCGTCATCGAATCGTAGCCTTTTACGAAATTGGAGTTCATCCGCTTCGGCTCGCCCACGACCTCGATGCGCGGGAAACGCCGCAGGATTTCCTCCCACATGATGCGTAGCTGCATCTCGGCCAGCCGCATCCCGACGCAGCGATGGATACCGAAGCCGAACGAGACATGCTGGCGCGGCCGCTCGCGGTCGATGACGAACGCGTCCGGCCGGTCGATCGCCTCCTCGTCGCGGTTGCCCGAGACGTACCACATGATGACCTTGTCGCCGCGCTTGATCTGCTTGCCGCCGAGCTCGATATCTTCCAGCGCCGTGCGCCGCATATGCGCCACCGGGCTCTGCCAGCGGATGATCTCCGGGATCATGCTCTCGATCAGCGCCGGGTCGGCGCGCAGCTTGTCGTATTGCTCCGGGTTCTGGTTCAGTGCCAGCAATCCGCCGGTGATCGAATGCCGCGTCGTATCGCTGCCCGCGACGAGCAAGAGGATGATGTTTCCGAGATAAGCTTCCGGCGTGGCGCGGAACGTCGCCGGATTGTGGCACAGCATCGAGATCAGATCGTGCTGCGGCGGCTTGGCCAGCCGCTCGTCCCACAGCGTCACGAACTTGCCGAAAATCTGGAAGAACTCGACCTGCCGCTGCTCCTCGGTCTCGACGATGCCGCCCGGTCCGGGCTGCGTGAGGATGAGATCGGAAGCCCGCGGCAACAGCCGGCGGTCCGCGAACGGAAAATCGAACAGCGTCGCCAGCATCTGGCTGGTCAGTTCGACCGCGACCTTGTCGACGAAATCGAAATCCTCGCCGCGCGGCAGCTCGTCCAGGATCGCGGCGGCGCGGCTGCGGATCAGCGGCTCCAGAACCTTGATGCTCTCCGGCGCGAACATCGGCGCGATTACCTTGCGCTGCTGGTCGTGGCTCGGCGGGTCGAGCGAGATGAAGCTGGTCTGCTCGCGCGGCTGCGGCCCATCGAAGATGGTGATGCCGCCCAGCTCGGAATCCGAAGAGAACACCCGGTGGTTGCTGTCGACCGCGACGATGTCGCGATGCTTGGTTACGGACCAGTAAGGTCCGTACGGGCTGCTCGTGCAACGATGCACCGGATCCTCGGCCCGCAGCCGCTCGAACCACGGCCACAGCGTATCGCCGCGAAACAGCGCGGGATCGGAGACGTCGTAAGCCTCCAGCGGCGTTGCATAGGCCTTGGCCCTGGCCTCTTCCGCGCGGCGTTTCAGTGCATCCTGCATGGCATTACCCCTTGAGCGGGAACCATGAGACCAAGCCCGTCCGGCGCGCGCAAGGCCGTTCATCTGGCGGACAGGATCGCCTTGCCATAGTAAAGTCCCGTCCGGCGAAGGAGCGTGCAACCCGTGGTGAACCCCGACGACGTCGCCCTCTTGAAAGAGGAGCTGGCGCAGTTCCTCCTGACCGAGATCGCGTCCGCGCAGGGCGGCACCGCGTTCCGCCGCGAAGTCGGCGACCAGGTCGGCGTGGTGATCGATCAGATTCTTGCCGAGCGCCTCAAGCCCGCCCTCGACAATCTCGAACGCAGCGCCAGCGAACAATCGCGCGCCGCGAGCGACACGCTCGACGCGGCGCTGGCACGCGTCAAGGCCGCGACGCCCACTGGCGACTCGCCCGCCGTCGAACAGAAATTATCCGAGATGACCGCCGCGCTCGATCAACTGCGCCAGCGCATCGCCAGGATCGAGGAGACGCCCAAGCCTGCCCGCCTCGCCGTCGCGCAGCCGATGCAGGCGCCTGGCCGTACCGAGTCCAAGCTCGCCGACGAACGCATCGCCGCGCCCACCGCGACGGCGTCGTCGCTGCCACGCTGGATGGTCTGGCTTCTTCTTATCCTGCTGGCCTTGAGCGTCCTCGGCCTCGCCAATCTCTATTACGAAAAACTCAGTACGCCCGCCGCCACGCAAGCACCGGCCGTCGCGTTCACGCCGCCACCAGTCACGACGCCATCGCCAACGACATCCGCACCGCCCCCGGCAACGACGCCTACGCCGCCGACGGTGACACCGGCCCCACCACCCGTCTCCGTTCCGCCGCAAAACACCGCTGCCATCGCGCCGGTGACACCCAAGCCCGCCCCGACTCCGCCCGCGACGCCGCAACCCGCCGCGCGCATCCCCGCCGATTTCGCGATCGAGCGCGGCTGGCTCGCGGCCCAGCCTTATGCGGTCGAGCCCCGCCTCGCGCGCCATCTCGGCCTCAACGAATCCTTCCCGACTCTGCGCTCGCTGGTCTGCGGCAGCTCCGCCAATTGCGCCTCCGACGCGCTGATAGACGACAGCATGGACGGCAAGCAGCTCGTCGCGCTGCAGATGCTGATGTCCCAGATCGGCGACCGCTTCTGCGTCCCGCGCCGCTCCGTCGCCGTCACCGGCAAGGTCTCCGCCTCCGGCCTCGCCGATCTCGCCGCCATCGCCTCCTGCGCCGGCGGCGCCACGTCGCGCTGCACCGAGACGCAGAATCGCGTCTGCCCGCCCGATCCCGAGGCGCTGCAATCGGGCTCCGCCGCCGCCCGCGCCACGCTGATGCGCTGGGCCCTGTGGAAGACGGGTTCGACTTGAGCGCCGCGCGCCAGCCGCATCTGACCGAGATCGAGGCGCCCTGGGTCGTGCTGGGTCCACGCAACGAAGGCAGCAATTACGGCATCCTGTCGCAATCGCCGCACGCGCCGATCGACAATGCGACGCGCGAATTGCTTGACGATTACGCGCTGATGACGTTGGCCGCGCCGCCGCTCGACCGCCGCTATCTCAGCTTCTTCCCGCTTGGTGCCAGCGGCTTGTGGTTCTTCGCCTCCACCGCCCATGTCGGCGAGGCGCAGCGCGGCGCCATCCGCATCACCTGGGGTCTCCTGCTCGACGAGGTGCAGGTCTGGGCCGTGCGCTCGCATCTCTCCGCCCTCGCCGCCAGCTTCCCGCCGCCGCAGGCCCCCACCGTCGCGCCCGATGCACTGGTGTTCAAGATCCCGCCGCCGCTGCCGCGTCCCTCCTCGCACCTCCTCAACGAGATCGGCAACATCGTGCGCGACCGTCCCACCGCGCTGATGACGCCTTCGACCATCTCGACCGAAGAGGCCGCGCTCCAGCTCTACGAGCGCGCCAGCCGCACCAATGCGCGTATCTCCTTCGTCACGCGTCCCGACCTCGAAGCGCGCGGCGGCATGGCCGCGATCGAGAAGCCCTGGCTCATCGTCTTCACCGAAGACGACCCCGCCGTATCGATGTCGCGCTTCGAAGGCTATCACCCCGTGCGCCTGACGCAGGAGCGCCACCTCGTCGGCGCGCCGCAGATGCCGATCGGCCGGCGCGAATGGTTCGCGCTGCTCGACGCCGCGCATGCCCGCTATCCGCACCAGCACGAGCGCCTGCTCGAGATCGTCAACGTCCCCGTCGTCGCGACCGAAGACGATCCCGAAGGCGTCATCGCCGCCAAGGTGCTCGGCCTGGCGCGCCGGCTGTTCACCGACCGCGAGACCGCGCTCACCGCGCTCACCTGGATCGCCGGCGGCGCCGCCGCACTCAACGAAGAGACCAACAAGACCGGTCCCACCCACGCCTTCCAGCGCGGTTTCGCCGACGCCGTGCCGCACGCCGGCAAGGAGGCATCCGAATTCCTCGACCTCTATGTCAGCGATCTGGAGTGGTTCCTCACTGTCCCGCGGCGGGACGCACCGCGCGATCCTTTCGCGGCGGAACTCGCGCTCACACGCGGCATCGTGTTCATGATGGGTTCATCGACCCTCGCGAAAATCGCCGACGAGGTGCTGCACCGCCCGGAAAGACTGAGCTTGTCGTTGCGCTGGGCGTCCCAATATCTGGAGTCGTTTCGCCTGCTGCTGTCGGAACTCGCCGACCGGCTGGCGAAGGGGCCGCCCGACCTGGCCTTGGCGGAAAGTGGACGGTTGATGCTCGAAAAATGGACACAATTGCGTGGGGAAGATCGCCAGGTCGATGGGCCGGTCCAGGGGCTGATCCGCCAATTGGCGCGGCGGCCCTATCATGCTGTGTTGGCGCGCGCCTTCCATGAGGGCTTAAGCCGCGCCTTGCTGGAATCGGGTGGCCGGGAAAAGGTTCGTGAGCTCATGAACGATGTCGCGAAGGAATTGCGCGGGCTGGGAAGCGGCGCGCGCCGCAGCGCCGACGAACTCGCTGCCACGTTATTGCTCGCCGTGCATGTCGCGCGATTGTTTCGTTGAATGAGGGCGGGGGCATGAGTGAAACCGGGCAGCGAACAGGTCTCTCAGGCGGCGGCGCGATCCCGCGCGCCGAGGACGTGTTCGGCAGCGCCCCCAGCTATCGCCGCGATACCGTCCCGAACGCCACCATGGACAGCGACGAGTCGCAAAACCTCCGCGATCTCCTCAACCTGTGCAAACAATCCAACCGCCCGCCGGTCATCCTGCTGTTCGGCTTCTCCTACAGCGGCAAGACCGCGCTGGCCCAGCGCCTGCAGGACATCTTCCAAAGCCGTGGCTACGGCGTCTCGCCCGCCGTCGGCGCCAAGGCGCAGGCCGAACGCACCAGCAAGATCCAGCCCTATTGGTTCTCGCATCCGCGCCGCCCCAATGACGGATTCATATTGGTCGATCTTCCCGGCGAACGCTTCAGCCGCGCAAAGGAAGCCAATTTCTCCGACGCGGTGGCGAAAGAAACGCTGTCGCTGATGGCCGCCGCCGACGCCTATCTTCTGCTGCTCGAAGCCGACAAGACGCTCTATCTCGACGAGATGCGCGGTCAGGGCATGGTCGGCGAGCTCGAGACCAAGGACTACCACGAAGTCGTCGCCACCATGGTCCAGTTCGCCAAGCTCGACTGGCAGCTGTCGCGCAAGCTCGGCCGCCACGGCGATATCGAAGCCGCCGCCAAAGCCATCGCCGAGATGAAGCCCGACGAGCGCTTCCGCGAGCTCAGCCGCGGCGCCCGCGCCAGCCGCAAGCCTGTCCTGCTCGGCCTCTCCATCGCCGACCGCCTGCACGACACCATGGCGGGTCTCGAGGAAGCCGTCGTGAAAAAGCGCCTCGAAGCGCGGGGCGAAAATCGCGACCTCACCGACGCCGAGCGCAACACGATCCGCCAGATCGTCGCCAATTTCGACCGCGACCCGCTGCTCCTGATCAACATGCGCCAGCAGAAGCTGGTCGCACAGGTGATGAGCAGCTTCCGCTATTTTCGCGCCGACTTCCTCACCAGCTTCGCTGGGTTACCCGCCAACTTCACCGGCGCCGCCAGCATGACGCTTTATCCGCCGCGCGGCGTGGAGCAGAATTTCGACTGGTTGCGCGACGCGGCGCAGCGCACGCGCGGCGGCCGCCTGCGCACCTTCGCGCGCCGCAACCGCATCCTGTCGCCGGTGGTCGAAGCGCTCGATGCGCTACCGTCGCTGCGCGAAACCGTCTGGGCGCTATGGACGCGCGCAAGCTGGGATGAGGCGTTGCGCGATGCTCGCTGACGCGGCCCAGGATAGCGTGAAACCCCCGCCGCCGCAGGCGCGCCGTGTCGCCGCGCCGTCGCGCGGCCTCGTTGACCGCGCAAAGGGCTGGTTGCTGTTCACCGCCATCGATGGCCGCACCAAATCGCGCGCCCGCGGCAACGCACCGTTCGCGCCGCGCCGTCAGCGTGGTCTCATCCTCGCCGCGCTCGCGCCCGGCCTTGCGCTTCTGCTCATCATCGGCGCGATCTTCTGGCGCCCGATCTCCGCCGAGCCCGAAACCCTCAGTGCCATCCCGATCCCGCTCCCGGCGCAGACGGCCGTCGAGCGCAAGCGCATCCAGAACATCGCCGTGCTGCGCGAGGGCCTGTGGGAAGCGCGTCTGCCGCCCTGGTCCGACGTTCCGGTCAAGGGCATGGCGCGCGTCAGCAATCCGCAAGTGCACGCCGAGCTCGCCACGCTGATCGGCGAGATCGCATCCTTCGGTGATGCCATTAACGACCGCGGTCCCCCCAATGCCCAACGCGACGGCGTTTTCCTCGGCCAGATCGCCGATCTGCGCAGCCGCCTTGGCGCCGTCGACGGCAAACTGCGCGGCATGCGCAGCGTCACGGCCTATCATCTGGGCCTGCTCGCGCTGTGGGCCGGCGACGCCGCCGATGCAGAGCCGCAATTCGCCAGCGCCGTCGACATCGCGCGCAAGACGCAGCCGCTCGACGATGTCGGCAAGCAGCGCCTCGACGGCATCGAAGCCTCTGCTTCTTATGGTCTCGGCCTCGCCGAGGCCGGCCGCGGTCTCTGGCAGAAAGCCATTGGCGAATTCGACGCCGCGCTCGCCGCCGCGTGCCGCGCCGCCGCCGACGCCGGCACCAACAGCCAGGCCGATTCCGGCTTCACGCTGACCCGCGCCAATCTCGTGCCGCTCGACACCCGCAGCATCCGCAACGACCGCCTGATCGCGCTCCTTCACGCGCGCGGCGCCGTCACGGTGACGAGCCCGACCTGCGCCCAGCTTCTCGCACCATCGCCCAACGCGCCGAGCGGCGATGCCGATGCCGAAGCCCGCGCGCTGTTCGCCTCGCTTCCCGCCGCCGGCGACCCGACGCTCGCCGCCAACCTGCAATTGCGCGCCGCATTGATGGGCGAGGGCGATGTCGTCCAGCGCCTTTCCTTCGACAATGCCGACGCCGAAGCGCAGCAGGCCCAATCGCTCGCCCACGCCATCGCCGGTCTCGAGATCCCCGCCGATGGCGCCGCCGACGGCGTCGACAAATCCGCGCTCGGCGATCTGCGCCATCTCAGCACGCTCAAGACCCGCCTCGCCGCGCAATTGCACAGCGGCACGCTCACCGAGCCGCAAAGCGACCCGTCCTGGACGTGGTCGGACCCCACGCTGTTCGCGAACTGGAAAAGCGACATCGCATCGTCCGTCGCGAACGCCTTGCTGGCCGAGGCCGACAGCGTCCATGACGACAACCCCGGCGTCTCCGCCGCGCTTTATGATCTGATTCTCGATAACCGCGCCTGGCTGCCCACAAGCGCCGTGTTCGACGCGTGGTGGCGTCTCAACACCGGCACCTCGCTCGGCTTCGTGCTGACGATGCTGGCCATCGCCGCCGCGATCTCGCTCATGCTGTTCCTGATCCTGCGCCGCTGGCGCCAGACCTACCGCACCACGTTCGAATCCTGGCACCACGCCGACCGCCAGCGCGCGCCGGAAGGATAGACGTGCTGGATTGGGCCGTCCCGGTTCTGCTGATCGTGCTCGTCGGCTTGTTGGCCGCGGCCTGGCTATGGCGCGACGCCGAAGGCCGCCCGCGCACCGGTCTCATCATCGCCGCCGGCGCCGTCGCGCCGCTGCTGATCTGGTCGCAATTGCTGAACGCCGAGGACCATGGCCGCTTCGGCGATCTGCGCCTCTCGGTTGTCTCGGTGAAGCTCGCGCCCGACGCCATCGACGGCGCCAGCATCGGCGGCGACCGCGCCCATGATTTCCTGCAGATCAGCGATCTCCCCGCCTCGCTGATCACCTTGCATCGCATCTCCGACCGTCAAGTCGGCCTCTCCGTCGCGCGCCCGCTGCGCGGCGATTTCGCCGGCGCCGTCGCGTTCGAGGACGCCGATCCCGATTTCCTCTCGCATCTCACCGGCGCGCCGCTGCGCTTCGCCGGCGAACGCGCCGTACGCAACGGCGAAGTCTTCTGCCCACGCGGCTGCGCCTCGACCTGCCGCATCCGCGTGCCCACCGATGGCGACCGCTTCGCCATCGACGGCGATCCCTCTGTCGATCTGCCGCGCATGGAAACGCGGGGCTCCATCGTCTCCTGGAGCCCCGGCCAGCGCATCTATCCGCTGCGCACCTTCGCCCTGACACAAAGCGGCGATTGCGCCGACGCGCTGCAAGGCAATGCCGGCCTTCCCGTCACCGCCTTCCTGTTCCGCCATGGCGGCCTGTTTGCCAACGCGCTTTACGGCATGTTTCTCGACGATGCCGGCAGCGGCACACCCGACGCCGTGCTGACGCGCGGCGGCCCACCGCTGCGCATCCATCTTTTCCGCGTCGACTATACCGCCGGCGGCGTCGCCGAAGAGCATGACCGCCCCAGCCGCGTCGTCGAACGCCGCAGCGTCACCGCGCGCGTGACGCAGGACGGCGACCTCACCATCACCTACGACACGCCCGAAGATATTCAGCTTCCCGCACCCGCCATCGCCAACGTCATCGCCGCCAAGCCGGGCGAGGACATCGTGCTCCCCATCGACAACGACCGCGGCGCCGGTCGCCCCTTCATCGGGGATTCCACGCTGCAATTCCGCTCTCTCGGCGGCCAGCTCGCCGAGACCGCGCTCGGCCGCGTTCTCCTCCATCCAGACCGCAAGACCAAGGCACTGGCGCCCTTTTTCACCGTCATCGGTGGCGGCGTCACCCGCAACGTCCCGTTCGGCGAGCACTTCACGCTGGGCAGCTCCTACAGCGCCGAATTCCTGCTCGAGCGTCTCGCCCGTGACACCGGCGGCCTCGGACTGATCACATGGCCATTCCTCTTCCTCGCCGCCGCCGCGTGCATCGCCGCCACCTGGTCCGCCCGCCGCGCCTCACTCCCCGCCTTCGCGCTGATCGCCCTCAGCGAAGCGCTCCTCGCCTTCCGCCTCCTGATCGCGATCTCCGGGTCCTATGTCGACGCCTCTTTCACGCGTGCCGCCATCGTGCCCTCGGCGTTGTTCGCCTGGCTCGCGGTGCCGTTCCTGATCGCCTGGCTGGTGCCCGTGCGCCGACCGTTCCTCGCGACGCTTGCCTACACTGTCCTGATCGCCATCGTCGGCGTCGCCGCCGCGCGCGGCGACGGCCTCGACAAGACCTCGCTGATCGTCGCCGTCCTTGTCGTGCTGACGCTGATCGCCGACATCCTCACCCATCCCGTGCTGCCCCAGAATGTCCGTAGCGCCATCACGAATGTCGGCACGCGCATCGGAGGCTGGCTCGCCTATCCATACAATCGCCTGCGCGGACAAATCTGGTATCCCGCCGGCATCGGCCGCCCGCTCATCGGTCTTGGCTTCCTGATCGGCATCCGCCTCGCGCTCCTGCTGTTCGGCGTGAAGGAAGGCCTGCCGCTGTTCGGCTTCCGCCTCGCGCTCAGCACCGTCTACCTGCCGCTGGCCCTGATCGTCCTCGCCCGCATGCTCGTCGCCTTGCGCGCCACCGACGACGACGCCCTCTGGCGTCCGCTCTTGTGGAGCCTCGCCGTCGCCATCACCTTCGCCGTCCCCATCGCCGCGCGCGACACCGGCTTCATCATCTTCGCCGCCGGCACCGCGATCCTCGGCATCGTCACGCTCCTCAACACGCCGCGCCAGGAGCCCAGCCTGTGGTGGACCGGCCTACTGCTCCTGCCCTTCGGCTTCCTGCTGATCTGCTACGTGCTGCTGCATTCCTTCATCGTCGACAGCGCCCTTGGCTTCGTGATCGCCGGCATCGCAGCCCTCGCTGCCGTCGCCCTCGCCGTCACCGCGATGCGCCAGACCGAGACCCTCGCCAATCTCAACCCGTTCCTGCCGCTCGGCCTTCTCGTCGCCGCCGCGCTCCTCTTGCTCGTCCCCTTCTTCGCGCTCGCCGACCTTGTCGACTCCGCCTTCATCGCCGCCGGTGCCGGCATCGTGTTCTTCGTGCTGTGGAAGCGCCCGACCACCGCATGGCTTCTCCCCACCGCCTTCGCGCTGGCGCTCGGCCTGTCGTTCCAGCTTCCCGTCCTGCCCAGCGCGACCTTCTCCAGCGCACCAGCCGCGCATGACGAGACCGCCGCCCACGAACTCGAAAACCAGATGCTCAAGACGCAGAACATCCTGCGCATCTGGTACAGCGTGCGCCCCGGCGACGTCGGCGACTTCGCCACGTCCAGCGCGCAGAATCTCGGCGCCGCCATGGCGCATCTGCATGATTACGGCGCCTGCCCGTCGAGCAAATGGCCCAGCTGCCTCGCCGGCCACGGCTATCTCGCAATCCCGCGCCCCACCGTGCTCGCGCCCTATCAGCTCAACGACAACGTCACCGCGATCCACCTCATCGCGCCGTTCGGCCGCCTCGGCGCCGCCACGTTCCTGGCTCTGCTCGCCGCCGCCGCGCTTCTTTACACCCGCGCCGCGCTCGCTCGCGCGGAGCCGCTCGCGCCGCTCCAACTCGCCGGCGTCGCCGCGTTGTGGACGATCTTCGGCGCCGCGCTCTACATGATCCTCGCCAATCTCGAAGTGCTGCCTTTCACCGGCAAGAACGTCTATTTCCTCGCCGCCGCCTCGGGCAGCGACCTCCTCGAAGGCGCAATCCTCATTGCGCTGGCGATGTTCGCCGCGACGCGGGTGCGCCTATGATGCGCTGGAAGCAGATCGTCATCGGCCTCGCCGTCGCCGCCCCGCTCGGCGTCGCGCTCCTCGCGCCCTCGCCCGACCAGGACACCTATGTCTATTCCGCGCGCGGCTACACCAAGCTGATCGAGACCGTCTTCATCCCGGAGAACTTCCTCGAATATACCGCCAATTTCGACAGTGACGACCTGCCCATGGTCCGCCTCGCGCCCGAGGCCGAGCGCATCGAGGCCGTCCGCCGCTTCGCCGCCAACTCCTATCTGCGCGACGACATCCGCCGCAACGACGTGTGGGAGCTGAAAGGCGGCCACCTCCACATCAATCCCGACGCGCACAACATCGCGCTGCCGCTGTCGCTGCGCCCGGTGTGGAGTGGCAACCTCCTGTTCCACCATGGCGGCGAATTGCGCGCCGTGCTCTCCGGCCCGAGCGAGACGACGCTCGTCCCGCTGACCCGCAAGCTCGAAGCCGACGATCCCGCCATCGTCAGCCGCGATCCGTTCCGCGGTGGCCCGCCGCTCTCCGGCGCCGCGCGGCTCGACTTCAACTACGGCGGCGTCGCCGGCGGCGTGGCGCGCGTCTTCCTGCTCGGCGAGGACATGTGGGTGCGCAGCGAAGGCAACGCGCAAGCCAACCTCTTCGTCGACGGCAAGCAGGTCCCCGCCGGCTCCTACCGCCGCCTGCCGCCCGGCGCCGAATTGCAATTCCAGACCGGCAACCTCAACAGATTCTATTTCAGCCGCGGCGTCACCGGCGCCAACGTCTTCATCTCGCACTACCAGCCGCTGGCCGGCCGCATCCGCGTGCCGCTGCTCGAATGGTTCGCGCTACGCTTCGAGACCGAGATGGATCACCTCGTGCAGCAAAACGGCGAGCAGCCCGACCTCGCCCCCTCCGTCCGCGCCCGCAACCGCGCCGTGCTGAACGACGACGTCACGACGTCGCTCGACGCCGACCTGCAAACCGCGCTCCAGCACAAGCTGGAGGATTTCGTCGCGCCCGGCCTCAAACATGAAAACGGCCGTGGCTTCCCCGCCGCGATCACCGTGATGGACGCGAAAACCGGCCAGCTTCTCGCGCTCGCCTCCTTCCCCGCCACCGCCGCGCAGGGCGCCGGCACGCGCCGTGCCTGGGAGGCGAACCAGAACTTCGTGAATCTCCCCATCGGCTCCGCCGCCAAGCCGCTGTTCTCCTCCGCGATCCTCGAGATCTGGCCGCAACTCGCGACGCTCGAGCTGCCGCCGCACGGCCCCGGCGGTTACGACAACCTGCTCGGCCTGCACATCGCGCCGATGCTCAACGAGGAGGCCTCGTTCGGCCCCGGCTGGATCACCTTCGACGATTATCTCCAGCGCTCCTCCAACATCTACGCCGCGACGCTGATGATGCTCGCGACCTCGCTCGATCCTTTCAAGCCGGATCCCACCAAGCCCTCGACGCCCTATCGCCTCGAAGGCACCAGCCGCGATCATCTCCCCACGCTCCAGATCGCGGAAGGCAACGTCCTCAACACGATCTCGTGCTGCGTGAAATGGCCCGACGAGCTGGCGCGGCTCTACGACATCCGCGCCGAGGACATCGAGCACCAGGGCGAAACCGCGATCCTCGCCGACGACCGCTATGACAAGGCGCTGTGGAAGCCGATGCTCGCATCGCTGCCCGATGCGCGTTTCCTGCGCCAGGACAATCTCAATTCCGTCTCGCCGGCGCGCGTCAACCTGCAGCTCAACAATGTGCGCAATTTTCGCACCGAGTATCTGACGCTGATCCTCGGCGCCAGCACCTCGCGCTGGAACAACGTCAAGATGGCGGAGGCTTACGCCCGTCTCGTCACCGGCCGCCGCGTCGAGGCGCGGCTGACGGAGGACGGCCCCGCGCCGCCGCTCATGCTCGGCTGCAACGCCGGCAACGATCCCGACGGCATGTTCTGCCCCAAATCGCGCGATGTGATCCTGCATGCGATGTCGCTGGTCGCCATCGGCTCCGGCACCGCCGCCGGCCAGGTGAACGCGCAGCTTGCGCCGCTGATCGCGGAAGCCGCGCGGCGCGGCGAAGTCATCGGCTTCTACTCCAAGACCGGAACGCCCAAGATTCCCGACGCCGTCAACACGCCCGAAGCCATGGCGGTGCGCCAGCTCGGCCGCGACAACGTGCTGAGGCTCGACGCGCACGGCCACATGATCGCCGCCGTGGAGCAGGGCACCTACGATCTGCAAAAGCCGTCGCAGCTTCCCGCCGCGCAGGCCGCCATCGAGGCCGACGCCGCTACCTTCCAGGCCATCGGCCGCAACCACGCGCTGCTGCGCAAGGTCCTCCTGCGCGCGCTCGCCTTCAACCGCGCCCGCAACGCCTCGCAAGGCGCGCAGCTCTTCCGCATCATCGGCCACAAGGTCGCCGGCGTGCCGATCAGCGAAGGCAAGCTGCACGAAGGCCGCGTCTATGCTTTCGTGATCGGCGTGTGGCCTGCCGCCGCGCTGAAGAACGCGACGAGCCACGAAGTCGATACGACTCAACCGCCGCTGCGCGCGCTGTCGGTCGCGATCAACATCCAGGACAATTGGGTCGGCGACCATCCGCATCTCGGCGCCATGCTCGGTGGCCAGTTGATGGCGATCTTGCAGCCGGTGCTGTTCCCGGAGGGCACGCGATGAAGGATCTGAGCGGCCGCTTCGCCGAAGCCGGCGAGACGCAAAAGTCTGACGCCCGTCCCGACCCGCTGTCGCGTCTGCAACAAACGGAGCCCGATCACCCCGAGGCCGTTGAGCCCGCGTCGCCCACCTGGCTCGCCATCGTGCTAGGCCGCGCCGATCTCCTCGCCGTGGTCTGCGTCGCGCTTGCCGCGGCTCTCGTCTTGTGGCCGCTGCTGTATCCGACGGTGGTGCAGCTCCCCGCCATCGCGCAGACCGGCGACGAGGTCGCGACGCTTACCGTGCATCCCATGACGGCCAACGGCGTCTCCGCCGCGCCCGACTGGTCGAGCCTGTTCAACGCCTACCAGCTCGAAACCGCGCTGCGCGACATCTCGATCCGCTGCAATTACGGCCTGCCGGTCGACGCCCGCATCGACCGCTATCTGCACGCCAAGCTGACGGTCGGCAGCGAGATAAAGATATTCCTTGCCGACCCGGGCGTGTGTCCGAAGCTTTAAACACCCCTGTCATGCCCGCGCAGGCGGGCATCCAGAGCCGCTTGTGACCAAGACTGGATTCCCGCCTGCGCGGGAATGACAATCAGCAGCACTATCCGTTCGACGTCAGCGCCACATGCTCCGGATCTTCCTGCGACTTCCGCTCGTGCTGCAGGAAGCTGTAATAGCCGCAGTGATTGTCGCCCGGATATTGCCGGCAGATCGTCGGCCGCGCCGTATAGATCGTGCAGCGCCGCGCCTCGGTGTCGAAGAACTGGCAGATCTTGCCGTAATGCACGTCCTTCTTGCGCCGCATCGCGTATTTTTCTTCAGGGTCCACCTTGGTGAACTTCTTGCGCGCCTTGGTGAAGGACAGGCCGAAATGCTTGGCCAGCCGCTCGACATCGCGCTTGGTCAGCCCGATCAGCGGGTAGGAGCAGCAATAGCCCGGGCACTTCGCGCAATCGAAAGCCATGGACGGCCCACTGTGAGGTTCATCCCTTCGATAGCGGATTCGCAGTCCCCGACAAAGCCTTTGCCGCGATATCGCCCCGGCGCTAGGGTTCCATCATGAGCACTTTCACCGCTATCCCGCTTCCCGACATCCGCCTGCGCGCCGCCATCGAAGGCAGCGGCCCGCTGGTCGTGATGGTGCACGGCTTCCCCGAATCCTGGTTTTCGTGGCGCCACCAGATCGGCCCGGTGGCGCAGGCCGGCTTCACCGCCTGCGCCATCGACGTGCGCGGCTATGGCGGCTCGGACAAGCCCAAAGCGGTCGCCGACTACGCGATGGAGCGCATGGTCTCCGACGTCGCCGGCGTGATCGAACGCTTGAGCCCCGGCCAGCCCGCCATCGTGCTCGGACACGATTGGGGCGCCCCCATCGTATGGAACACCGCGCTGATCCGCCCCGACCGCGTGCGCGCCGTCGGCGCCCTGTCGGTGCCGCATCTGGGCCCGCCGTTGCAGCCCTTCAACCGGCTGTTCGACAAAATCTTCACCGAGCGCGGCAAGTTCTTCTACCAGGCCTGGTTCCAGAAAGAGGACGCGCCGGAAGCCGAGGCGCAGGCCAATCCGCGCGACTTCCTGCGCAAGTTCTATTACGCGCTGTCGGGCGACGCGCCCGATGGTACCTGGCCCAATGATAAGACGTCCGACATGCGCCTGCTCGACGGGTTGACCGATCCGGAAACCTTCCCCGCCTGGCTCACGCGCGCCGATCTCGACTATTACGTGCACGAGTT
Source organism: Rhizomicrobium sp. (assembly GCA_036271735.1). Classification (GTDB taxonomy): domain Bacteria; phylum Pseudomonadota; class Alphaproteobacteria; order Micropepsales; family Micropepsaceae; genus Rhizomicrobium. The sequence goes on along the minus strand of DATAZZ010000034.1, from coordinate 12,586 downwards.
CGAAGGCTCCGGCTTCTTCGGCCCGATCAGCCGCTACCGCAACCACGAGCGCGATTTCGAATATCTGCGCCGCTACTCCAACCGCAGCATCAAGCAGCCGGCCTTGTTCATCAGCGGCACCCGCGATCTCGCTTTCAACATGTTCGGTCGCGGCGACCCCATCGCGACGATGCGCGCACACGTCACCGATTTGCGCGTCACCGATGTGCTGGAAGGCTGCGGCCACTGGACCCAGCAGGAACGCCCCGCCGAAGTGAACGCCCGCCTGATCCCGTGGCTGAAGAGCCTCTAAGAGTCTGACAATTCGTCATAAATATTTCCGGTTGCGCATCTTGAGGCCGTACAACCGTTCCCCATTTGTCCCCTATGAAGCCAAGGGACAAACCGCCTTCCGATAAACCAGGGCGCGAGACCAGACAGGGCCGGGTGCAAGCTCGCGTGCACCCACGCCGCGCAAAAGCGCGCAAGGACCGGGGTGCAAAGTGAACGTGCCGCGTTGGTCGGGCCTTGGATGGCTGGCTGCCGGCCTGCTGGGTAGTTTTGCGGCAAAGAGGGGCGGCGTTCGCCCCTTTTTGCTGGGCGCTACACGCTCAATCCTCATCTGAGTTCCAAACCCAATCCTCATCCTGAGCCTGTCGAAGGATGGCCGCGAACTCGTCTGCTCCAACTAAGCGATCTCTTCCGCGAATTTGTACGCGCCATCGAGCCATCCCACGATCTCACGCGCCGCGTCGTGATCGATGCCGCCATAGCGCTTGCGCAGCCGCTCCTTGGTCTTGTCCGCCAGCCGCTCCAGGCTGACGTCTTGCAAAAACAGGATGTCCTCGCGGATCAGCGCCGCGAATTCCGGCCCAAGCAGCTCGCGCGCCGCGTTGTCGAACGCGCTGCCATATTGATAGGCATCGCCGACGCGATAGCTCTCCGCCAGGGTCAGCGCCGGGATGCACGACAGCATCGGCTGCAATGCCGGGTTCACGCTGTGCGCCGCCAGATGCGGCGCCAGGCTCGCCGGCCGCCCGGTGAATGCGCGGACATGCAGGAATTGCGACATGCGCTGGCCGTCATTGACCGGGTAATTGTCCCACAAAAATGGTTTGCGCCCGAGTTGCTGTGTCACCCGCGCCAGATGCCCCGGCGAATACTCGCGCGAACAAACCTCTTCGCCGGTCCAGAAGATCTCGATCGACGGATCGAGCAGCCGCCCGAAATCCTCCAGATAATTCTCCGGCCGCTTGCCGAAGAACCGGTCGAGCACCGGATCGTCGGTGTAATAGCTCGGGCACACGATCAGCCGCGTCGCCTTGGAGCGTTCCTTCACCCAATGCAGGATGTCGGCCTGCGTCGCCGCGAGATTCGGCAGGTCGCCGCGCATGTCGTCGAACAGGATCGCGAGATCTTCGACGCCCCAGGAATCGAACTCCGCCAGCTTGCGCGCCAGATCGGCCTGCGCCTCGGCATGGAAGTCGCGATAGAGCTCATACGGACTCAGCCCCACCCCGAACCGCACCCCCATCGTCTTGCACTTCGCTGCCAGCGCACGCAGCGCCGACGCCGTCCCCGCCGGATGCGGCTCGCGCCAGCGCTTGCGCAGGAACGCGTCGGCTTTCGGCGCATACAGGAAGAAGCCATAGCCATGCGGCTTGAGCGTTGCGATCACCGTCTCCCGCGCCGTCCAGCTCCACGGCGCGCCGTAATAGCCTTCGATGATCCCCAGCTCGACCGTCATGGCGTTCTCCAAAGAGGCTCACGCGCAAGATAAAGCAGCGCCGCCAGCGCCGAAAGATCGAGCACATAGAGATAGCGATAATCGCACGCGATCGAGATCACAAAGAAGCTCGCCGCAAACGCGAACGCCCCGCCCAGCATCGCCGCCAACGCCAGATCTTCCGGCCGCCGCCGCCGAAGCAACAGCACCAGGCACATCAACGCCAGCACCCCAAACGCGATATGCGACCACACCGGCGTCCCGAAGAACGCCTTGCCGTACGTCTCGAGCGCCCGGTCCCGCGCATCGCGCCGCGGCGCGATCCCCATCTCGCGCATCTCCTTCTGCGGTCCCTCGATCCCGGTGAACACCGGCCGGCACGCTGCGATATCCGGCGTCGCGAACACCCACCAGAACGCCGCCGCCCGCACCCGCAGATACAGTCCGGGATGCTCCAGGATCAGCGCCCTCCACTGCCTCTCAACCGCATCGGGATCGGCATCGGTATCGTCCAGCGCGGCCGCGATCCGCGGCGACGATGCCAGGGGATCGTTGCGCACCGGCGTGTAAAGCCGCACCCCCTCGGTGCGGATCGATTGCTCCAGCACCGGATCGTCGTCGTCCAGAGACTCCATCGGAAGACCGGGCTGCCGCGCCACCGCTCCAGCCAGGTCATAGACCTGCAGCAGCCGCAATTGCCCCCGCGGCCCTTCACTGCCGTCGCTCCGCAGGTTCAAAAGCGCCGACACGCCGGCCGTGAACACAAGCGCGCCGATGAGGAAGCCCGCTCCCAGGAACGCTGCCCACATCCAACGCGTCCCGCCTTTCGCCGCGATCCATCCCAGCCCAGCCGCCGCGAAGGGCAGCAGGATCATTCCGTTCTGCCGCGTCAGCGCGGCGAGCGACAGCAGCAGGAAACTCCCCGCCAGCCATAGGGCGCGATCCCGAAAAACCGCCCAGCGCGCCGCGGCCTGCGCCAGGCAAGCGAAGCCTGCCACCGTGCTATCCGCGAACAGCACGTCCTTCCAGACCAGCCCCTGATACAGCAGCAAATGCGGCGACAGCACGATCACCAGGGCGACGAAAGCCATCGGCCAGCCGCCGCGCACCGGCCGCAGCAAAGCGAAGGCTGTCAGTGCGCCGAACACCAGCACCGTATCGAATGCCGCAAACAACCCGGCGCCCGGCAAGACGGCGTCGAACAGTCCCATCAGCCATGCCATCACCGGCGGATGCCAATTGTTGTAAAGGCCGGCGCGGCCCTGGTGCAGTTGCAGGATCGAGTCGTAAGACAAATGCCCCGGCCAGTTGACCGCCAAGGCCGCCACGAATCCCGCCGCCAGGATCAGGGTCGCTACAAGCGTGGCTCTCGGAATCGTCATGGCATCTCTTTTGGCATGGCGCTCGCCGTTCCGTTAAGCTACCACCCGCGCGTCGCGCCGGAAGCGCCACGCCTGGAGCAACACATGAGGATCGCGAGTGCGGCGGCCGGCGCGGGGGCGCGGGGCGCATATGGCCAATAAGCCGGTTTTCTTCGACGCCACCGGCCGGCGCGCGCTCGGCGCGTCCATCGTCGGCTGGACAGCCGGCGTCGTCAGCCTGGTGCTCGGCGCGATCTTCGTGTTCAGCCTCGCCAACGCGCCTGCCGGGATTCAGCCCCGGTTGCCCGGCCGCCTGACTGCCGTCGCGATCCACGACCTGGAAAAGAAAGCCAAGGCGCCGGGGCTGGTGCGCGCCGCGGCGCGGCTGGCCAACGAGGCGCGGGCGCGCCGCGAGGAACTTGCCATCCAGCGCAGCGCGCGTAACGAGCGCGGCCTGCACGCCCGTCCACTCGCCACGATCCTGCGGCCCGAGGCTAATCGCCCGCTCTCCGTTGCCTTCTATACCAACTGGGATGCGATGGGTTCGGAAGCGGCCGCCTATCCGGCGCTGATGCACGCGCTCCCCAAGATCGATTGGCTGATGCCGGTGTGGCTTTACCTGCAAGGCCCCAATCAGGATCTCAAGAGCGTGCTCGACACGCGCCTGCTGACCGAGTTGCGCGCCAAGCGCAGCAACCTCGCGATCCTGCCGACGCTGCAGAACGCGGCGGGAAGCAAATGGGATGGCGATGGCCTGGGCAAGCTTCTCGCCGATCCGGCGCGCAGCGATGCGCTGGTCAAACAACTCATCGACTTCGTTGCGACCAACAAGCTCAACGGCCTGACCATCGACTTCGAGGAGGTGCCGGCCGCGGTTCATCCCGAAGTCCAGAAATTCCTGCAGAAACTGTCGGCGGCGTTCCTGCCGCATGGCTGGATCATCGTTATGGCCGCGCCGTTCGACGACGACGAGTGGCCTTACGCCGCCTACGCCAACATCATCGATTACACCTTGCTGATGGCTTACGACGAGCATGAGGACAGCGGCCCCGCCGGCAGCATTGCCGGGCAGGGCTGGTTCGAGACCACGCTCGACAAGCGCATGCGCGGCCTCGCGCCCAGCCGCACAATCGTCGCGGTCGGCAGCTACAGCTATGACTGGAACGGCGACCAGGTCGAAGATTTGAGTTTCGAGCAGGCGGTGGCTGCGGCCCACGATTCCGGCGCGACGATCGATTTCGACGACGCCACGAACAACCCGCACTTCTCCTATGTCGAGGACGACCACACGCTGCATGATGTCTGGTTCCTCGACGCGGCGACGGTCTACAACCAGGTCCACGCTTCGGACATCTATCGTCCCGCCGGGTATGCGTTGTGGCGGCTCGGCACGGAAGACCCCTCCGTCTGGGACGTTCTGGGACGCGGTTACAACGCCGGCATCCCGCAGACCATCCGCCAAATCCCCATCGCGGCCGACGTCGACTACGAAGGCGACGGCGAATTCCTTCACGTTGATGCCGATCCATCCAGCGGCGTGCGCACGCTGGAAATCGATCCGGACTCCGGCGACATCGTCGACGAGAACTATACGCGCCTTCCGACCAACTACATCATCCGTCGCTTCGGCTATGTGCCGGGCAAGATCGCGCTGACCTTCGACGACGGCCCGGACTCGGAATGGACGCCGCAGATCCTCGACATCCTGAAGGCCAAGCACGTCCATGCGACGTTCTTCGTCATCGGCGGTAACGCCGAGGCCAATCCCGATCTGATCCAGCGCATCCTCGATGAGGGGCACGAGCTCGGCAATCACACCTATACGCATCCCAATCTGTCCGATACGCCGCCGCAGGCCGTGTCGCTCGAACTGAACGCGACGCAGCGTCTGATCCAGGCGCTAACCGGCCGTTCGCTCGTTCTGTTCCGCCCGCCCTATCTCGGCGATGCGGAGCCCGGCGATACGAGCGACATCGTTCCGGTCGAGATCGCGCAGGGCCTGGGCTACATCACGGTCGGCGAGCATATCGACCCCATCGATTGGGCCTTGCCGGGCGCCGACAAGATCGTCTCGCGGGTCATGACCGATGTTGCCAATCCGGCGCCCGATGCCCATGGCAACACGGTGCTGCTGCACGATGCCGGCGGCGACCGCTCGCAGACAGTCGCCGCCCTGCCGGTATTGATCGATGCGTTGCGCGCCAAAGGGTACCAGTTCGTGCTCGCCTCCAGCTTGATCAAGCTGACGCGCGACCAGGCGATGCCGCCTTTGCAGCCGACCCTGGCGCTGCTGACCGACCGCGTCGTGTTCCTGACCATGAGCTGGCTGGGGCGCTTTCTCTACTATGCCTTCCTCGCCGCCATCTGGCTGGGCGTATCGCGGCTCTTCTTCCTCGCGGGTCTCAGCCTGTGGAACCGCTATCGTCAGGCGCGCGAAGCGGACGCTTTGCCCGAGGAGACGCTGCACGTCTCGGTCATCGTGCCGGCCTACAACGAGGAAAAGGTCATCGCAAAGACGATCGACCGCATCCTCGAAAGCGATCACCGCGATCTGGAAGTCATCGTCATCGACGACGGATCGCAGGACAACACTTCCGGCGTGCTGCAGGCCGCATTCGGCACCAACGACCGCGTGAGGCTGATGCGCGTGCCCAATGGGGGCAAGGCGGCGGCGCTCAATATCGGTCTTGAGGTCGCGAAAGGCGAAATCCTGGTCGCGCTCGATGCCGACACGCAATTCCAGCGCGACACGATCCCGCGGCTGGTCCGCTGGTTCAGCGATCCGGAGGTCGGCGCCGTCGCTGGCAACGCCAAGGTCGGAAACCGCACCAATATGATCACGCGCTGGCAGGCGCTGGAATATATCGTGGCGCAGAATCTCGAGCGCCGCGCGCTATCGGCGCTCGGCACGCTCACCGTCATTCCCGGCGCGGTCGGCGCTTGGCGCAAATCGGTTCTGCTCGAGATGGGCGGTTTTGGCTCCGACACGCTCGCCGAGGACCAGGATCTCACCATCGGTCTCCAGGTAAAGGGCTATCAGGTCCGCTTCGACAGTTCGGCGATCGCCTGGACGGAGGCGCCGGCGACGTTCGGCGGCCTCGCGCGGCAGCGCTTCCGCTGGGCGTTCGGCACGCTGCAATGCCTGTGGAAATATCGCAGCCTGACATTCAATCCGCGCTACGGCGCGCTCGGCATGATCGCGCTGCCGCAGGTGTGGTTGTTCCAGATCGCGCTCACGGCGTTGGCGCCGGCCGCCGATCTGCTGCTGATTTGGCAGTTGATCAGCCAGTGGATCGCCTATTCCCAGCACGGCGCCGAGTTCAGCAACAACGATCTGAAGACGGTCGGCATCTATTATGTCGTGTTCATCGTCGTCGATTTGCTGGCCGCGACCTTCGGCTTCCTGATGGAGCGCGGCGAGCAATGGCGGCTCCTGTGGTGGCTGCCACTGCAGCGCTTCGGCTACCGCCAGCTGATGTATTACGTCGTGGTGCGTTCGATCTCGGCGGCGATCCGCGGCGCGGTGGTCGGCTGGGGCAAGCTGGAGCGCACCGGCACCGTGAAGGCGCATACCTAGCGCGGTACGAAGAACACGCGGTCGTCATCGGTGCGCACGACACGGTAGTTCTCGGTGAGGGCGTGGCGGATCGCCGGCGTCAGCGGGAACGGCTCGAATTGCTCGAGTTGGATCAGGCCGAAACGACGATTTCTTATGACGCCTGCAAGCTCGGCGTCGCTGCGCGCGCCGGCCAGATAAGCCTGCTCAATGTTGAAGACGTCGATTGTCGCCGGCTTGCCGGCCCACAGGCACAGCGAGAGCATCTCGCACAGCACCGGGCCGGGGGCGGCGCGGATCAGCGCAATCTCGGCCGATGCCGCGGCGCGATCTTCGGCCATCGGATGCAGCCAGTAATCGGTCTCGCGCCACGGCGCGTCGAGCGTGTGGAGATTGAACAGTAAGGGTAACGCATAGAGCGCGGCGGCTGCGCCTTGCCACAACGGAAATTGCAGGCGGTTCATCAGCAAGCCGGCGCATAGCGCGAGTGCGATGTCGGCGTCGAACAGCGCGTTGGCGTCGACGCCCGCACCGCCCAGGAAGTAAACGCCCACGGCGACAGCGATCGCGGCGTAGAGGATGCAGAACACGGCATGCCGGTCGTGGCGCGCCAGCAGGAACAGCGATGCCGCGCCGGCCAATGCGACAAGGCCTGACGGCAGCCATGGTGACAGGCCGTCGCCGATATTCGACACGGCGTAGCTGCGCGCGGAAGCGAGCTGGCTGAGCAGGCTGAAGCCATATACTTGCTTGAAGATGCCGAGGCCGAGCAGCAGGAAGATCGCGCCGCAGGCAATGAAGGTGACGGCATGCCGGCGATCGGCGAGGAACAGCCATGCCGCCAGGGCGACCGGCAAGATAATGAGATTGTGCTTGACGAAGAAGGCGAGCGTCAGCGCGAACGCTGCGGCGGCCATCAGGCGTGGCGAGCGCGGCTCGCGCAGAGCCAGCAGCAGGCCGCCCGTCGCGAGGGCGTGGCCGAGCAGTTGCGGATCGTCCATGCCGACATAGTCGGTGGTCAGCATCAGGCCGGCGGTGAACAGCAGCGCCGCGAACAGCGCCTCGATCCGGTTGCAGCCCATCATGCGCGCCGCCGTTTCGATGCCGAGCGCGACGCCGAGCAAAGCGGCAAGCGCCACGATGCGCCCGGCGACGATGGCGTCGCCGGTGATCTGCGAAATCGCGGCGACAAGATAGAACGACAGCGGCGGGTAGTTGTTGATCAGCAACCCGCCTGGCGGCGGATAGGGCGAGCCGGTCTTGAGAACGGCTTGTGTGAATGCCGCGTTCCAACCCTCGTTCGGATCGAAGGGGACGTGGAAGCCGATCACGCAGACGATATGCATGAGACCGAGGACGCAGCCGACCGCCAAAGCGGCGGTCAGGATGCGCAGTGGAAGGCTCGCCGTCGTCATCGACCGGCGCACCGCGCGTCGGGGACGATGTCGTAGAGCGTGTAGAAGCTTCCGCTGGCGCGCGGACGCAGCATGGGCGGTGCCCGCGATAGCGGCCCTTTGCCGTGGATCACCAGCGCCTGGTCGTAATGACATTGGAAAAACACGAGATACGGCAGCGCGTCGTGGAGATCCTCGTCGGCCTCGGTGCGGCCGGCAGCAAGGTCTTCGAGCTCGTCGATGTCCGGTGGCGAACCCTGTTGTGCCGAGTGAGCTGCGATCGCCGCGAAGGCCGGGCGGATATGCACGATGTGCTGGCCGGCGGTGGTGAACATCAACGGGGTGAACGCGGCGCGATCGATGACGGCGAATTCCGCCATGTGCCAATAAGGCTGGTCGGCCGACCAGCCGAGGGAGTCGCCGTCGAGGACAGTCAGGATGCGGGCGCCTTGCCGGATGTCGGCGGCGTGGGCGCGGAATTCGGTGTATTGCGCGTCGTAGCGCTGCCAGCTCAGCGCTACCGCGATAGCGGAGGCTGCGAGCACGAACAGCATCGCCGCCATGATTCCGGTTTGTGCGCGCACCGAGATGTTCATGTCGCAGGCGGCGAAGGCGATGGCGCCGAGGACGGCGGGCAGGCGCATGTGCACGCCCCAGCCGCCCAGCGCCCACTCCGGCGCGAACAGGGTGCAGAGCGCAAGCACGACGAGCGCAAGGCGCAGGCGGGGATGGACGATCAGGCGGCCGGTGGCGACGCCGGCGGCGAACAGCAGGATCAGCGCGCCGGTGAGGACCAGCGCAGGCGTGTCGAAGCCGAGCTGGATCGCGGCCTCGAAGCGGTCGCTCAGGGTTTCGAGCAGGTCGAAGGCGAGATGACCGCTGTCGGCGCCGGCCGGCTTGAGCACGAGGAACGCGAACGCGGCGGGCAGGCACATCAGGATGATCGGCAGTGCGCGTGTGATGAGTTTCCGGACGGTGCGCGGCGTTTCGGCGAGCCATCCGGAAAGCTCGAAGCATCCGATCGTGAGCAGCAGGACGGCGAAAGCAAAGAGGTGGCTGAAATAGATCAGCGTGAAGGCGAGAGCGAAGCCGGCTTGCTGCAACAAATTCCTTCGGCGATCGGTCGCGATCCAGGCGGCGCAGAGGACGAAGCAGAGGCCGGTGGCGAAGCTGTAGTTGAAGAAACCCCAGATGAAATTGGCGTTGTAGGCGAAGATCGCGGCGACGACCGCGGTGGCGGTGACGCGGCCGAACAGCGCGCGCTGGATCGCGGCGGGGCCGAGGACCCAGAGCACCACGGTCGTGGTGAGGAACAGGCGCGTCGCGAGCTCGAGCGGCATCAGATGCGCGAGCAGCGGGACCAGGGCCTCGGATGCGAGGTTGGGCAGGGCCTGCCAGGCGATGGTATAATAATGCGACGCCGCGCCGCCGATCAGGGCGAAGCTCGCCAGATGCGCCGGGTAGTCGGGCATGGCGGGCGTCGCGACGCACCACAGCGGGATTGCGAGCAGGATGGCTGCGACGATGGACGCAATGAGCGGCCAGCCGAGGCCGCGAACGCTTGGCATGATGGTGTTCCCCGCCGCAACGATAGCGGGCCGGGGCTGTCGCCTCTAATGAAAAGTCCGCACACCCCGTTTCTGGCACAGGGTTTCGAGCGGGCAGGCGCGGCAGTTGGTCCGCAGCGCTTCGCAGACGTCCTGGCCCAGATGCTTCAGGAGCCAATGGAACTCATGCAGGTCGGCGGCGGACCAGTCGGCGAGCGACGGCATGATGACGTCGAAGGCGGGGCCGGCATCCTTGATGTGCTGCGGCAGGAAGCCGAGGCGGCGCAGCACGCGCAGGACATGGGTGTCCATGACCAGTGCGGGTTTGCGCAGGGTGCTGAAATTGATCACCGCGGCGGCGATCTTGCGCCCGACGCCGTGGAAGGATTCGAGATAGCGCAGTGCCGCCAGCGTGTTCCAGCCGTCGAGGAATTCGAGGCTGAGCCCGCCGGAGATCGCTTTGAGGCGCCGCAAGGCGAAGACGATGTCGACCGCTTTCTTGTCGGCGAACTCGACGCCGGCGATGAGCGGCGCGATCTTGCCGGGATCGGCTTCGGCAAGGTCGGCAACGCCGTAGCGGCTGCGCAGCCGGGCGAAGGCGCGGCGCCGGACTTCGTCCCGCGTCCGGCTGCCGAGGATCGAGGCGATCAGCTGATCGGTCGGGTCGGACAGCGAGTCGTAGGGCACGGCGTCGTACAGCCGCAAAAGCCGGTTGCGGGTGGCGATGAAGGCTTCGGACTGCCCAAGGTCGAGTGCGATTTGCATGTCAAAACGCTAGAACATAAGAAGAACAAATGGCAAGAGAAAAGAGGTTAATTTTCCTGTTATTTTCAATACTATAATATTTTCAATCGCTTACATGGGATTCGGCAATATAATTGTTCCGCAGATTCGGCACTTTTTTTTCAGTGAAAATCACGCGATTTGGGCAGGACCCGGACGTTGCGCGGATGGCGCGGGGTGCGCGAATCCGGGCGCTGATAAGCGAGGTCCTCGCGGCGGCCCTGGAAGGGGCGGACCTCGTCCTCGGCGAGCCGGGCGAGCTCGGCGCTGCGGTCGAACAGGCGCTCGGCCACCAAGTGTACCACACCGTCGGCCTTTTGCACGTTGCCTTCGACGAGGAGCAGACGGCTGCTCATGACCTCGCGGCGGAAGATTTCGAGGATGCGCGGCCACACCACGACATTGGTGATGCCGGTCTCGTCGCTGAGCGTAATAAAGACGACGCCGGCATCGCCCGGCATCTGGCGCACCAGCACCACGCCGGCGCAGCGCGCCTTGTCGCCATCGGCCGACTTCTCGATTTGCTTGCAGGTCCGCACGTCCTCGGCGTCGAAGGTGCCGCGCAGGAATTGCATCGGATAGCCTTTGAGCGACAGGCGCAGCGTCTGGTAGTCGGCAAGGACATGCTCGCCGAGCGGCATGACGGGCAAGGGCGCGGTGTGCTCGGTGGGAAGCTCCCGCATGCGCTGCGCCTCGAACAGCGGCAGCGTGTGCTGGTCGGGCAGGCGGCGGACCGCCCAGATCGCCTCGCGCCGATCCAGCCCAAGCGAGCGGAACGCGTCGGCATCGGCGAGGATCATCAGCGCCTTTTTCGGCAGCGCGCTGCGGCGGACGAATTCGGTGAAGTTCGCATAGCCGTAACCGCGGTTCTCGGCGATCTGCCCTGCATGCGCTTCGCCGAAGCCGTCGATCTGGCGAAAGCCGAGGCGCAGCGCGAGAACGCCGCAGGTGTTGCGCTCCAGCGTGCAATCCCAATCGCTGTGCGCGACGTCGGGCGCGAGGGCGTCGACGCCGTGCTCGCGCGCGTCGCGCACGATCTCGGCCGGGGCGTAGAAGCCCATGGGCTGTGAATTGAGCAGCGCGCAGGCGAACACCGCCGGGTGGTGGCACTTGATCCAGGCCGAGATGTAGACGAGGTGGGAGAAGCTCGCGGCATGGCTTTCGGGAAAGCCATAGGAGCCGAAGCCTTCGATCTGGGAGAAGCAGCGCTCGGCGAATTCCTGGGTGTAGCCGCGGCTCGTCATGCCGCCGATGAACTTGTTGCGGAATTTGTCGATGGTGCCGAGGTTGCGGAACGTCGCCATGGCGCGGCGCAAGCCGTTGGATTCGTCCGGCGTGAATTTCGCGGCGACGATCGCCATGCGCATCGCCTGCTCCTGGAACAGCGGCACGCCCATCGTTTCCTTCAGCACGTTGTAGAGCTCGTCCTTGTCGCCGTGATCGGGATGCGGCGCGGGATATTCGACCTTCTCGATGCCGCTGCGGCGGCGCAGATAGGGATGCACCATGCCGCCCTGGATGGGGCCGGGGCGCACGATCGCGACCTCGACGACGAGGTCGTAGAACTTTCGCGGTTTGAGGCGCGGCAGCATGCTCATCTGGGCCCGGCTCTCGACCTGGAACACGCCGATGGCGTCGGCCTTGCACAGCATGTCGTAGACTTCGGGCTGCTCGCGCGGGACGGTGGCGAGATCGTAGTGCCGCTTCTCATGCAGATCGAACAGGTCGAACGCCTTGCGGATGCAGGTCAGCATGCCGAGCGCCAGCACGTCGACCTTCATCAGTCGCATCGTATCCAGGTCGTCCTTGTCCCATTCGATGAAATAGCGGTCGTCCATCGCCGCCGGCCCGATCGGCACCATGGTGTTCAGTGCATCGTCGGTCAGCACGAAGCCGCCGACATGCTGCGACAGGTGGCGCGGGAAACCCATGATCTGGTTGGCGAACTTGACCGCCTGGAAGATCGCGTCGTTCTGCGGATCGAGATTGCCCTGGCGCACTTGGGATTCCTTCATTTCCGAGCCCCAGCTTCCCCACACGCTGCCAGCCATCGCGGCGGTGATGTCCTCGGAGAGGCCGAACACCTTGCCGACCTCGCGGATGGCGCTGCGGGGACGATAATGGATCACCGTCGCGGTCAGTGCGGCGCGATGATGGCCATAGCGCTTGTAGACGTGCTGGATCACTTCCTCGCGCCGCTCATGCTCGAAATCGACATCGATGTCCGGCGGCTCGTTGCG
>DATAZZ010000033.1:0-37971 GCA_036271735.1 Rhizomicrobium sp. | reverse complement strand
ATCCAGCGCGATATGGAGCTGATCGAGCATCTTGACCGTTTGGGCTACGACGAAGCCTGGGTGGGCGAGCATCATTCCGCGGGCTTCGAGATCATTTCCTCGCCCGAGCTTTTCATCGCCGCCGTGGCGGAACGCACCAAGCGTATCCGGCTCGGCACCGGCGTGGTCTCGCTGCCCTATCACAACCCCCTGATGGCGGCGAACCGCATCATCCAGCTCGATCATCAGACGCGCGGGCGCGTGATGTTCGGCGTCGGTCCCGGCCTTCTGCCGTCGGATGCGTTCTCGATGGGCATCGATCCTGCGACGCAGCGCGACCGCATGGTGGAAGCCATCGAAGTGATCCTGCGCCTGTGGAAAGGCGAACGCGTCACCCACAAGACCGACTGGTTCACCTTGCAGGACGCGACGTGCCAGCTTCTTCCCTATACTTCGCCGCATCCGGAGATCGCGGTGGCATCGAGCGTCACACCGTCGGGCGGCAAGCTCGCCGGCAAGCACGGCTTCGGCATGCTCTGCGTGGCGGCGACGCAGTCCGGCGGTTACGACGCGCTCGCGATCAACTGGGAGATCGCCAACAAGGTGGCGGCCGAGAACGGCCGCAAGATGGATGCCGAGAAACTGCGCCTCGTCGGCCCCGTGCATATCGCCGAGACGCGCGCGCAGGCGCTGGAGAATGTGAAATTCGGGTTCCAGAAATGGATCGGCTATTTCGGCGGTATCGGCGGTGCCGTGGGCCGGCAGGGCATGGATGAAGCCACCGTCGAGAGCATGATCGCCGACGGCGGCATCGTGGTGGGCACGCCGGACGACGCCATTGCACAGATCAAACGGCTCCAGGCCAAGCAGGGCGATTTCGGCTGCTTCCTGCAACTCGCCCACAATTGGGCGAATTTCGAGAACACCAAGAAGTCCTATGAGCTGTGGCAGCGTCACGTCACGCCCGTGATCAACGGCGCCAACACCAAGCGCGAAGAAGCCTTCAACTGGGCCGGCGACAACAAGGAAAAGTTCATCGGCGCCGCGATGACCGCCGCCATGGCGACCATCGTCAAGCACAACGAGGACGAGGCGAAGAAAGCCGCGAAGGCAGCGAAGGCAGCGGAGTAGCACGCTACTGTCATGCCCGCGCAGGCGGGCATCCAGTTTCACGGGAGGGGTCATGCGCGCGGCGCTGGCCTCTCCCGTTTTGTTTTCCGCTAACCTGCACGCATGGCGAAACACGATTTCGAAGGCCGCTGTCACTGCGGCAACATCTCGTATGTCTTTGCGGCGTCCGCCGGCCTCGACGCGCTCGGCCTGCGTGCCTGCCAATGCAGCTTCTGCCGCGCCCATGGCGCCCGCACCACCTCCGATCCGAGCGGCACAATCGCGATCCGCGTCGCCGACCGCGGCAGGCTTCAGCTCTATCGCTTCGGCCTCGGCACCGCCGACTTCCTGATCTGCCGCGAATGCGGCGTCTTCATCGGCGCGATGATGGAGGATGCGGGCCGGCGCTATTTCACGGTCAACGCCAGCAGCTTCCGCCCCGTCCCACCGCCCGGCGCCTTCGAATCGCCGCATGATTTTGGCGCCGAAGACGCGGCTGGCCGGATCGCGCGGCGCAAGGCAAAATGGACCCCCGTCACGGAGTTTTCGTCATGACCTCGGCGCTCGTCATCATCGATGTCCAGAAAGGCATGTGGAGCGACCCCGCGCATCCGCCTTACGACGACCAGGGCGTGCTGGCGCGCATCGCCGGCCTGATCGAAAAGGCCCGCGCCGCGAAGACACCCATCATGTACGTCCAGCATCACGGCGACGGCGATCATCCGTTCAAACCTGGCCTGCCGGGCTTCCCGTTCCACGACGCCATCGCGCCGCAGCCGGGCGACGACGTCACGGTCAAGCACCGCTCCAGCGCCTTCCACGGCACCGATCTCGACGCCAAGCTCAAGCGCGCCGGCATCGACCATCTCGTCGTCACCGGCATGCAGTCGGAATACTGCGTCGACTCCGCCGTGCGCGGTGCGTACGAGCGCGGCTACAAGGTCACCCTGGTCGGCGACGCCCACTCGACTGGGGACACGCGCGTTGCCAAGGCCAAGGACATCATCGCGATCCAGAACGACACGATGGCCGGCGACTTCGCGGATGTGAAACCGGCGGCCGACGTCGTTTTCTGACGTGCCCTATTTTCGAATCATCCTGCATGGCGATGGCATCTGCGTTCATCTCGATGCGGGCACGGCTGGCGCAACGGGAATTGCTGCAGCGGAAGGGCAAAAACCCATCATCGGCTTTTATACGACACGCTTCGTCCGCGCGCCGGACGAGAAAGCCGCCATCGGCAAAGCGATACGCATGGTCGAAAGACTTTGGTCCAAGCCGCCATGGAGCGGCATCAATCATGGGGTGCCGCCTCGCTTGAGCATCGACGAGGTTCAGCAGATCGGCACCATCGCCTATCTGACGGGCCGTCCGCGCAGCGGGCACATATTTTACAACAACATCGACGCCCCCGGCGAATTGCTCAACTGAGGTTGGCTCAGAACTTCACACCACCACTCACGATCGCCGCATAAACCTCCGGCGTCAGCCGCTCATACGTCCCGCTCGTATGGTTCAGCCAGTAGATCGGGTCGGCAATCGCCGCCGGATCGAACCCGTCCTTCACCAGCTCGACCTTGCGCTGCTTGAACGTGCCGGTGATCTCGAACTCCGGCAGCAGCCGCACGAACACCGGCCTCGCATAGGCGGGCAGGTTTCCGGCCAGCGCCTGCGCCAGCCCCGCGACGTCGAACCCCGTGCTGGTCACCAGCGCCGCCATCCCGGCGCGCCCGTCCATCCCGGCGATCTCCACGCCATAGACGTTCGCTTCCTTGATCCCCGGCACCACGCCCAGCGCCTCGGACACTTCGCTGGTCGCGACGTTCTCGCCCTTCCAGCGAAACGTGTCGCCGATCCGGTCGACGAAATAGAAGTAGCCCAGCCCATCGCGCCGCATCAGGTCGCCGGTGCGGAACCAGGAATCGCCCGTCTTGAACACGTCGTGCAGGATTTTCTTCTGCGAATCGCCCGCCTTGCTGTAGCCGTCGAAGGTCTTGCCCGGCTCGTTGGCGATCATCCCGATGGCCTCGCCCGCTTCGTTGTCGGCGCATTCGATGCAGAATCCGTCCACGCCGCGCACCGGCGCTTCGCGCGCGATGTCGAACTTCACGATCCGCGTCGTCATGATGCCGCGCATGTAGGACGGAATGCGTCCCACCGCGCCGACCGTGCCGTCATAGTTCAGCATCGAGACATTGCCTTCGGTCGCGCCATAGAACTCGACGATCTTGGGGATCGCGAAGCGCTGCTGGAAATTCTTCCAGATCTCGGGCCGCAGGCCATTGCCGGTGATGGCGCGGATCTTGTGATCGTGCTCGTAGCGCGAAGGCGGCGCGTTGAGCAGATAGCGGCACAGCTCGCCGATATACTGGAACAGCGTCGCGTCATAGCGGTGCACGTCGTCCCAGAACTCGCTGACCGACAGCTTGCGTTTCAGGATCACCGATCCGCCGGTGAGCAGCGCCGGCCCCACCGCGCACACCCCGCCCGCCGAATGATAGAGCGGCAGCACATTATACATCCGGTCCGCCGGTTTGACGTTCAGCCCGCCGCGAAAGCCATGCATCATGAACAGCATGCGCAGATGCGTGAAGTTCGACGCCTTGGGCAGCCCCGTCGTGCCCGACGTGTAGATATAGAACGCCTTGTCCTTGCAGGTGACGCCGGCACGCAGCGCCTTGTCCGCCGGCGCATCCGATTGCGCCGCAAGCGCCGCGTCGAAATCCTGAAGGCCCGGCACCGCGCCGCCGGCGCTCCACGCGATGGGCTTCGGATCGATCTGCGGCGCCGCTTCCAGATAGGTCTCAGCCAGCTCGGTGCCGACGATCGCGTGCCTGGCCTCGGCAATTGCGATGGAATGCGCCAGCGGAATGCCGCGCAGATTGGCGTTGATCAGCGCCACCACCGCGCCGACTTTCAAGAGGCCGATCCAGGTCGCGACATATTCCGGCCGGTTCTCCATCAGCAGCACGGCAACGTCGCCGCGCTTGATCCCGGCGCCGGCCGCCCAATGCGCCACGCGATTGGCATAGGCATCGAGCGCGGCATAATTCATCGTGCGGTCTTGAAAGTAGAACGCGACCGCATCCGGCGTGGCGCGCGCCTGTGCCTCGACCACATCGACGATGGTGTGCGGGCTGTCGGGCGTGACGCCGCGCAGGCCGAGCAGCGTGCGGCCGATGCCTGCGATATAGGTCGCTTCACGCCGTGCGGCGCCGATCAGTCCCATGATGCCCGTGACAGCCGATTCGCTCTTTCGAACATAAGCCCCAGCGGTTAACGATCAAGGAACCATGTCGGAGCCTCTCGATCTTCGCGGCCTCAAATGTCCGCTGCCGGCGCTTTTTGCGCGGCGCGCTTTGGCGCGCAGCGCTCCCGGCGCGGACATCGCCGTCATCGCCGACGATCCGATGGCCGCAGTCGACATCCCGCACATGTGCCATCAGGAAGGTCACGATGTGATCGCCGTCACCCGCGAAGGCGATGTCACGCGCTTCGTCCTGCGGCGCGGCCCTTAACGCGCCGGCGGCGGCGCTGCCGCCGGTCCCAGCCGCGCGATCACATCCGACGCCTGCAGCGCATGCGCATCGCCCTTCGCCTGCTCCGGCGTCAGCAGGATGATCTCGGCATAGGCCTCATAGCGCGTGGTCGGGAAGGAATCGCCGCCGCGGCCCCAATAGGGGTCCCAGGGATCGTAGCGCCAGCTATGCCAATAAAAGCCGAAGCCCGGCCCGAAACCGGGATAGCCCGCGAAGTCGGTGTGATAGGTCGTCTTGGCCTCGGTATTGCGCGTGTCGAACTCGAACCACGCGTAACCCGCATCGCGCGTCACCTCCGCGGAGCGCAGCAGCAGGAAATTCTCCACCGTGTCGCGACGGGTCACCGAATTGCCGGTGAATTTCACGCGGTAGCGATTGGCCGCTAGCTGCTCGTCGGAATAGCCGGACCCGTGCTCGGTTGCCGCCGGCTGATACGGGGCCGGTGTGGCGCACGCCGCCAGCGCCAGGAATGCCAAGGGCACGGCCAATCGGCTGAATTTCATCGTTCTTCTCCCACGAAACCCGGTAACCAAGCCGCAGACCTCAAGTTCCCACAGGTCAGACCCGCGCAAAACGCTCTTTATAACTGACTGGTCAGTTAGTAATATGGAACCATGTCGGACGCCCAAACCCTTCCCGAACAGCGCTGGACCCGCCGCAAACAGGCCCGCCCCGCCGAAATTCTGGATGCTGCGCTCAAGGTCTTCGCCGCCAAGGGCTTCGCCGCCGCCCGGATGGACGACATCGCCCGCGCCGCCGGCGTCACCAAGGGCACGATCTATCTCTACTTCGAGAACAAGGAGGCGGTGTTCAAAGCCCTGGTCCGCACCGAGATCGGCGGCGCGCTCGGCATGGTCTCCGCCCAGGTCGCGGCGTTCGAGGGCTCGGCCTCGACCCTGCTGCGCTTCATGATGACGACGATGCTGAAGGTCCTGATCGACAGCGACAAGGTCGCGCTGCCCAAGATCGTCATCGCCGAAAGCGCCAATTTTCCCTGGCTGGCCGAGTTCTACCGTTTCGAGGTGATCGAGCGCGGCCTCGGCCTGCTCACCGGTCTGATCCAGCGCGGCATCGACACGGGCGAATTCCGGAGCGACTTGCCGCCGCAGCACATCGCGCGCCTCGTCATCGCACCGGCGCTGCTCAGCGCCATCTGGCGCGTGACCTTCAGCCATCTCGATCCTGAACCTTACGACTTCGTCGGCCTGATCGGGATCCATCTCGACGTCCTGTTCCGCGGTCTCGCGCCGCTGCAAGGAGACGCGCCATGAAGCGCATCGCTTTCGCCCTCTGCCTGCTGCTCGCCGGCTGCGGCCAGAAGGACGAGGATTCCTGGCTCGGCTATGCCGAAGGCGACAACGCCTTCATCGCCGCGCCGCAGGCCGGCTGGCTCGCCCATCTCGCGGTCCAGCGCGGCGACGCGGTGAAGGCGGGCGATCTTCTCTTCACCCTCGACGACACCTCGCAAGCCTCGGCGCGCGACCAGGCCAACGCCGCCATCGCGCTGGCAAATGCGCAGCGCATCGCAGCCGAAGCCAATCTCGCGCTGACGCAGAAGGAGCTCGTGCGTCAGGGCAATCTCCTCGCCGAAAAGGCCGGTACCAAACAGGCCTATGACGTCGCGAAGGCGTCCTACGATTCCGCGGCCGCGCAGGTCTCCCAGATCGACGCCCAGATCGCGCAGGCCCGCGCCAGCCTGACGGGCGCCGCCTATCAATTGTCGGAGCGCGATGTCGTCTCGCGCGCCACCGGCCGGGTCGAGGACGTCTTCTTCCGCACCGGCGAATACGCCCCCGCGATGACGCCGGTGGTCTCGATCCTGCCGCCCGAAAATGTCTATGTCCGCTTCTTCGTGCCGGAGAGTCAGTTCGCCCACATCAGGCTCGGCCAACGCGTCGCGATCTCCTGCGACGGCTGCGCCCCCGGCCTCACCGCGACGATCACCTTCATCGCGCAGCAGGAGGAATTCACCCCACCGGTGATCTTCTCCATCGGCAGCCGCGAGAAGCTCGTTTTCAAGATCGAGGCGCGTACGCCACACGGCCTCAAACTCAACCCCGGCCAACCGGTCGATGTCAGGCCGCTGTGATGACACGCCGTCAAACCAAACCCTGTCATGCCCGCGAAGGCGGGCATCCAGAGTCACAGGTGCGGCCCGCGCCGCTGGATTTCCGCCTTCGCGGGAATGACAATGCGTTGAACGTGGTGCGCTGAGATGCCCGACCTCGCCATCGACGTGCACGGCCTGACCAAGCGCTTCGGCACCAAGGTCGCCGTCAACAAGGCCGACATCGCCGTGCCGGTCGGCGAGGTCTGGGGCTTTCTCGGCCCCAACGGCTCGGGCAAAACGACCACCATCCGCATGCTGTGCGGCCTGCTGCGCGCCGACGAAGGCGACGGCACCGTGCTCGGCTACGACTTCCGCACTCAGTCCGAGCGCATCAAGCGCGAGGTCGGCTACATGACCCAGAAGTTCAGCTTCTGGGAGGACCTCTCGATCCGCGAGAACCTCGACTTCGTCGCCCGCATGTACGAATTGCCCAACGCGCGCGACGCCGTGAAGCAAACGCTCGAACGCCTCGGCCTCACCAAGCGCCAGGACCAGTTGGCCGGCGCGCTCTCCGGCGGCTGGAAGCAGCGCCTCGCGCTCGCCGCCTGCATGCTGCATCAGCCGAAGATGCTGCTGCTCGACGAGCCAACCGCCGGCGTGGACCCTAAAGCGCGCCGCGATTTCTGGGACGAGATCCACCGCCTCAGCGCCGAAGGTCTCACCGTCCTGGTCTCGACACATTATATGGACGAGGCCGAGCGCTGCGACCGCATCGTCTACATCAATCTCGGCGACATCGTCGCGCGCGGCACGGTCGCCGAGGTCATCGCGCAATCGGGCCTCACCACTTTCATCGTCGAAGGCGACGGCGCCCGCGCTTTGGCCGAGAAGCTGCGCGACAAGCCCGGCGTCGAGTTCGTCGCCTTCTTCGGCGCCGCCCTGCATGTCAGCGGCCAGGACGCGAACGCGCTCAAGGCCGCGCTCGCGCCTTACGCGAACGAGAAGGGCCTGAAGATTCACGCGGCGCCACCCAGCTTGGAAGACGTCTTCATCCAGCTGCAGGAGCGCGGCCATGGGGACTACGCATGACCTCCCACGCCCCTCTCGTGAACCCATGGTTCGAATGTACGCGGGTTGAGGAAATTCAACGGGTTATCCCAATAGTTTTCCCTCTCCCCCTCCGGGGGAGAGGGCAGGGTGAGGGGGCGCTGCCGCAAACTCTGGAGTTGGAAATCGTAGCGCCTGCAAAACGGCGCGGCGTTACCGGCACCACGCAGCGCTGCTTCGCGACCCCCTCACCCCGGCCCTCTCCCCCGGAGGGGGAGAGGGGGAAATCTGGCTGGTTGCCATGAGCTCCCGCTTCTCCTTCCGCCGCATCGGCGCCGTGCTGGGCAAGGAATTCATCCAGATGCGGCGTGACCGCTTCACCTTCGGGATGATCCTCGGCGTGCCGCTGATGCAGCTGATGCTGTTCGGCTTCGCGATCAACAACGACCCCAAGCACCTGCCGACCGCCGTCTCGATCTCCGATCCCGGCACCTTCTCGGACTCCATCGTCGCGGCGCTGGCGAACTCCGGCTATTTCGAGATCGTCCAGGCGACCAATTCGCCGGACGTCGCCAAGCGATTGTTGGGCCAAGGCAAGGTCTCCTTCGTCGTCGAGATCCCCGCCAACTTCTCCCGCGACCTGATACGCGGCGCCCATCCGCAATTGCTGATCGAGGCCGACGCGACCGATCCGTCCTCCGCCTCCAACGCCGTCGGCGCGCTGGGCGAACTGGTCAACGAGGCTTTGCGCGACGATCTCAAAGGCCCGCTCGCCGCACGCGCGCCCGCGACGCCGGCCTTCGATACGATCGTGCACCGGCTCTACAATCCTGAGGGCCTGACCCAATACAACATCGTGCCAGGCCTGCTGGGCATCATCCTGACCATGACCATGGTGCTGATGACCTCGATGGCGCTGACCCGCGAGCGCGAGCGCGGCACCTACGAGAACCTCCTCGCCATGCCGGTGAAGCCGCTGGAGATCATGATCGGCAAGATCACGCCCAACATCGCGGTCGGACTGGTCCAGGCCGGCCTCGTCCTCCTCGCCGCCAAACTCATCTTCGGCGTACCGATGATCGGCTCGCTCGTCCTGCTCTCGGGCGTCCTCCTGCTCTTCATCGCCGCCAACCTCGCGGTCGGCTACACCTTCTCGACCATCGCCCAGACCCAGCTCCAGGCGATGCAGATGATGGTGTTCTTCCTGCTGCCGGCGATCCTGCTCTCCGGCTTCGCTTTCCCCTTCCGCGGCATGCCGGTCTGGGCCCAGTGGATCGGCGAAGTCCTCCCCGTGACCCATTTCCTCCGTGTCGTCCGCGGCATTTTGCTCAAGGGCAACGGCCCGGCGGAGATCTGGCCGGACACCTGGCCCCTGGTCCTGTTCCTGCTCGTGGCGGGATCCCTGGCCCTTTTGCGCTTCCGCCGGACCCTCGATTGAGCCCCCTCTTCGGGTTTGGACAAGCCTCCCGTACTTGCTAAAGGAGGCCGCCCGTTTCAAATTCGCGGGCACCCCCGGCCGATCGGGGCGTTTCCTTCGGAATTTGAGTGGGGTCCGAACGCTTCGCATGACCGGCTTGTCCTTGATCCTGCAATGCCTGCTGGCGGTGGTTCTCGTCGCCATCGCGGTCTTGTCCATCCAGCTCGTGGTTCTGGGTTATTTCCGCCTGTTCCGCACCGCGCCCCGGGTCCGCATGCCCGTCCTGCCGGACGCGGCGCTGCCCCGCGTCCTGGTCCAGCTCCCCGTCTGCGACGAGGGGCCCTTGGCCGTCCGGGTCGCCGCCGCCGCCGCAAGGCTCGATTGGCCGCGCGACAAGCTCGAAATCCAGGTCCTCGACGACGGCCGCACCGGCGACCCCGAAGACCTCGTCCGCGCCATCATGAGCGTGGTGCCGGAGGGCGTGAATCTCAAAGTCCTGCGCCGGGGCGAGCATTCCGGCTTCAAGGCCGGCAACCTCGCCTTCGGCCTCAAACACTCCGACGCCCCTTATGTCGCGATCTTCGACGCCGATTTCGTCCCCCCGACCGATTTCCTGCGCCGCACCGTCCCCGCCCTCGTCGCCGACCAGGGCTTGGCTTATGCACAGGCCCGTTGGGGCCACGCCAACCGCACCAAGAACTGGCTGACCCGGGCTCAGGGCATGCTGCTGGACGCCCATTTCGCGGTCGAGCAGGAGGGAAGGTTTCGTGCTGGCCTGCCGATGTCGTTCAACGGCACCGCCGGCGTCTGGAGCCGCGCCGCGATCGACAATGGCGGCGGCTGGACCGGCGACACCCTGACCGAGGACCTCGATCTCTCGATGCGCTGTTCGATGAAGGGCTGGCGCACCGTCATGCTGTCCGACATCGAAGTCCCCGGCGAGCTGCCCGAGACCGCCGCCGCCTGGCGGGCGCAGCAGGCGCGCTGGACCAAGGGTCACGCCCAGACCGCGCAGAAGCTCCTGCCCAAGATCTGGGCTTCGGACATGCCGCTCTGGAAGAAAGCGGCGATGTCGCTCCAGATGTGCCAATTCGCGTTCTACACGCTCGCCTTCTTCAGCGCCGTGATCAGCCTGACGTTGATGTATATGGACGTCGTCTACTTCATGAGCGTGTCGCTGCTCGGTCTGTCGGTCTCGGCCCTCGGCCTCGTCGCCTCCGCCGGCTACCTCTATCTCGGCCAGAAGATGCTGAGGCGCGAGAAGCTGCCCTGCATCGCCCGCTCCATCGGCCTGGCGCTGATCTTCCCCTCCGGCCTCGTCCTCGCCAACACCCGCGCGACCTTCGAGGCCTTCTTCAGCACCCGCATGCACTTCCACCGGACGCTGCGTCCGGGCGAGCGCTATGCCGGCGGCTGGCGCGGCGGCCCTGAGCTGATCATCGGCGTCCTGCTGCCCATTTTCGCCTTCTCCGAGCAGGCGTGGAGCGCGCCGTTCTTCTTCTTTGCCGTCACCGGACTGGTCTCGATCGGGGGGATGGGGCTTTCGGGTTCCACAAGTTCCCTGCCGCGCCGCGAACTGCCGCCCGGAAAATAACGGAAAATGCAATTAAAATTTTAGCTTTTCAAAAGCGATTCAATTCTCTAACTGCGTTTTGAACCGCTGTTGGTAGCGTGGCTTCCCTGGCCGCTGCACCAACGTAAGAGGGGCAAAATCATGAATTCTGGTTCGGGTATCCGAATCCTTGTGCTTGCCGTCTTGTGCGCAAGCCTAGCTGGCTGCGGCGGCATCGACGCCACGCAGCTGACCGATGCCGGTTACGACCTTACGCACATCCCGCGTGCGACCCATGCAACGGCCGACGCCGACCTTCCGTTCCCCGGTGACGACGCCACCGCCGCCCCGCCCTCGACCGTCGAAGGCACCGCGCTGCAATGCGTCCCCTATGCGCGCGAGCATTCCGGCGTGAACATCCATGGCGACGCCTACACCTGGTGGGACAAGGCCGCCGGCGTCTACGCCCGCGGCTCCAGCCCGATCGTCGGCAATGTGATGGTTCTGAACGGCTATGCCGGCAAGCACCGCGCCCATGTCGCCGTGGTCCGCCGCATCGTCGATCCGCGCAACATCCTCATCGACCACGCCAACTGGCTCGACGACGGTGCGGTCTATGTGAACGACCCGGTGATCGACGTCAGCGCCGACAATGACTGGTCGACCGTGAAGGTGTGGAATATCCGCAGCGGCTCCTGGGGCACCAAGGTCTACAACGTCCAGGGCTTCATCAGCCCGAACCCCGCCAATGGCAGCCCGTTGGTCGCCTCGCTGACCACGCCGGATTCGACCGACGACCCCATCGCCCGGCAGATCGCCGCCTACAATGTCGATCTCGGCGTACCCGGCGACGGCGATCGCTAAGCCGGAACAGCGGGATAGCGGGCACTGCGCCATTCCGTCTCGCCCCTCTTTGAAGCATCCGGCGACAGGACTAGGTTCCCCGCCCTCACCGGTGCGCTGCGCCGGTGGGTCCCGCCATTCCGGCGGTGAGTGCGTCGCAAACCAACAAGGCCGGCTTCGCGTTATCGCCCCGCCGGATGAGCACCACCGCCCCCGTGAGTAAACCCGACGCAGCCAACGACCCGCTTGCCGGCATCGACACGGATGGGCATGGCTTGGCCGACGGTCAGCCGCGTTCGCTCAAGCGCGACGCCCTGCTGACCCTGGGCGCCTTGGGCGTGGTGTTCGGCGACATTGGCACCAGCCCGCTCTACGCCATGCGCGAGACCGTGCTCGCGACCAAGATGGGCGACCTGCCGGGCCAACTCGCGATCTTCGGCGCCCTGTCCCTGATCCTGTGGGCCCTCATCATCGTCGTTACGCTGAAATACGTCGTCCTGATCATGCGCGCCGACAACAATGGCGAAGGCGGCGTGCTGGCGCTGGCCACTCTGGCGCACCGCTCCGCCCGTCTCGGTCGCCGCATCAAGGCGTTGATCGGCTTCGGCGCGATCCTCGGCCTGGCGCTGTTCTACGGCGACGGCATGCTGACCCCGGCGATCTCGGTCCTGTCTGCGGTCGAAGGCCTCACCGTCGGCAGCCACACGCTCGAACCGTTCGTCCTGCCGCTGACCCTCGCCATCCTGGTCGGGTTGTTCCTGATGCAGAGCCGCGGCACCGCCAGGATCGGCCGCGTCTTCGGCCCCGTGATGGTGGTGTGGTTCATCGTCCTCGCCGTGCTCGGCATCGGCTGGATTCTGCGCGCGCCGCAGATCCTGCTGGCGATCAACCCGTGGTACGGCATCCGCCTGTTCGCCCAGGAGCCGTGGACCGCCTTCGTCGCGCTCGGCTCCGTCGTTCTCGCCGTGACGGGCTGCGAGGCGCTCTACGCCGACATGGGCCATTTCGGCCGC
This sequence comes from Rhizomicrobium sp., assembly GCA_036271735.1. Taxonomy (GTDB): domain Bacteria; phylum Pseudomonadota; class Alphaproteobacteria; order Micropepsales; family Micropepsaceae; genus Rhizomicrobium. The sequence goes on along the minus strand of DATAZZ010000033.1, from coordinate 25,421 downwards.
GGCCCGATCCGCGCCGCCTGGTTCTTCGTCGCGCTGCCGGCGCTGGTGGTCAATTATTTCGGGCAGGGCGCCTCGCTCCTGCTGAACCCGCACCACGCCGCGACTGCGTTCTATTCGATGGCGCCCGACTGGGCGCATTACCCGCTGGTGTTCCTGGCCTGCTTCGCCACCATCATCGCCAGCCAGGCGGTGATCTCCGGCGTCTTCTCGATCACCCGCCAGTCGGTCCAGCTCGGCCAGCTCCCGCGCATGGAGATCCGCCACACCTCGATGACGGATTACGGCCAGATCTACGTGCCGCGGATGAACGCGCTGCTGCTGATCGGCGTCGTCCTGATCGTCCTCGTCTTCCGCAGCTCCTCCAACCTCGCCGCCGCCTACGGCATCGCGGTGACCGGCGTCATGGTGATCGACACCTTCCACGTCAGCCTGGTCGCGGCGCGGCAATGGCATTGGGGGATCAAGCTCGCGATCGGCGTGTTCGGCTTCTTCGGCCTGATCGACGTGACGATGCTGCTATCGAACATGCTCAAGATCCCGCAAGGCGGCTGGCTGCCGCTCGCCATCGCCGCCGGCGTCTTCGTCGGGATGGAGACCTGGCGCATCGGCCGCCGCGCCCATCTGGAGCGCATCCGCAGCGAATCCATGCCGATGCACCTGTTCCTCGAGCGCGCCGACAAGACGCCGATGCGCGTTGCCGGCACCGCCGTGTTCATGAGCGCGCGCAACGACGTGGTGCCCGGCGCGCTCCTGCACAATCTCAAGCACAACAAGGTGCTGCACGAGCGCGTCGTGCTGTGCACGGTGGTCGTCGAGGACAAGCCGTTGGTCCCCGCCGCCAAGCGCCTCGAGGTCGAGAAGCTCGGCAAGGGCTTCTTCAGCGTGCGCATCCACCACGGCTTCTTCGAAACGCCCGACGTGCCGCGCGCCCTGGCCGAGGCGCGCTCGCGCGGCATCGCAGTCGACATGGAGACCGCGACCTTCTTCATCGGCCACGAGACGCTGGTCCCGGCGGAGCATCCCGTGCTTGGCCACTGGCGCACCTGGCTTTACATGCAGCTTGCGTCCAACGCGCTGTCGCCGGCGAAATTCTACCATCTGCCGCCCGGCCGCGTCGTCGAGCTCGGCACGCAAGTAACGATCTGATGATCACCCCTCTCTTCACCCATCCCACCTGTCATTCCCGCGCAGGCGGGAATCCAGAGCCGCAAGCACCGTCCCAGCCGCCGGATTCCCGCCTTCGCGGGAATGACAGCAGGGATGTGGCCGCAGCCACGCCATGACGGCCGTCGCCGGCGCACCCACCAACTGGAAGCGCGAAGCCGGCCTCACCCTCGGCGCGCTCGGCGTCGTGTTCGGCGATATCGGCACCAGCCCGCTCTACGCCGCCAAGCAATCGATGATCGCCGCCGGCGGCACGTCGCCCGCACCCCCCGCGGTGCTCGGCGCGCTGTCGCTGATCTTCTGGGCCCTGCTGATCGTGGTGACCGTCAAATACGTCGTCTTCATCATGCGCGCCGACAACAATGGCGAGGGCGGCGTGATGGCGCTCGCCGCGCTGGCGCACCGCTCGTCGGGCCTCGGACGCGGCCTCAAGACCGCCATCGCGCTCGCCTCGCTCGCCGGCCTCGCGCTGTTCTACGGCGACGGCATGCTGACCCCGGCGGTCTCGGTGCTCAGCGCTGTCGAAGGCATCGGCGGCGAAAGCGAAAGCCTCAAATCCGCGATCCTGCCGCTCACCCTCATCATCCTGGTCGGCCTCTTCCTGTTCCAGCGCTTCGGCACCGAGCGGATCGGCAGGGTCTTCGGCCCCGTCATGGTCGTCTGGTTCATCGTCACGGCGGTGATGGGCGGCGCCGCGATCCTCAAGAACCCCGAGATCCTGTGGTCGATGAACCCGCGCTACGGCATCGAACTTTTCATCCGCGAACCTTGGACCGCGTTCGTCGCGCTCGGCTCCGTCGTGCTCGCCGTGACGGGCTGCGAGGCGCTCTACGCCGACATGGGCCATTTCGGCCGCCGCCCGATCCGCAACGCCTGGCTGTTCTTCGCGCTGCCCGCTTTGCTGCTGAACTATTTCGGCCAGGGCGCGCTGGTGCTGTCCGATCCGCACGCCGCCGCCACCAGCTTCTATTCGCTCGCGCCACACTGGGCGCATTATCCCGTCGTGATCCTCGCGACCTTCGCGACGATCATCGCAAGCCAGGCCGTGATCTCCGGCGTCTTCTCGATCACCCGCCAGGCCGTGCAACTCGGCCAGCTACCGCGCATGGAGATCAAGCACACCTCCGCCACCGAATACGGCCAGATCTACGTGCCGCGGATCAATGCGATGCTCGCCGTCGGCGTCGTGCTGATCGTCCTGATCTTCCGCACCTCCGATGCGCTCGCCGCGGCGTACGGCATCGCGGTCACCGGCGTCATGGTGATCAGCACTTTCCTCGTCGCCGTCGTCGCGGTGCGCCAGTGGAAATGGCGCCTGCCAATCGTGATCGCAGTATTTGGCACACTCGGCCTCGTCGACCTCGCCTTCCTGTCGTCCAACACGCTGAAAGTCATATATGGCGGCTGGTTGCCGCTCGCCATGGCGGCGATGGTGTTCATCCTGATCGACACCTGGCGCGTCGGCCGCCGCGTCCATCTCGATCACATGCGCGACGGCACGCTGCCGATCGACCTGTTCCTCGCCCGCGCCCCGGCCGAGCGTGTCGCCGGCACCGCGATCTTCCTCGCCGCCCGCACCGATGTGACGCCGAGCTCGATGCTGCACAGCCTCAAGCACTATCACGTGCTGCACGAGCGCGTGGTGCTGACCAGCATCACGGTCGACGACGTTCCCATCGTCCGGCCGGAGCGCCGCATCACCGTCAACAAGCTCGGCAAGGGCTTCTTCGAGGTGAAGCTCCATTTCGGTTTCTTCGAATTCCCCGACGTGCCCGAAGCCCTGAAGCGCGCCCGCGCCTTCGGCCTCGCGCTCGATCCCGACACGTCCACCTTCTTCCTCGGCCGCGAGACCCTGGTCGCCGGCACCCACCCCGACCTCAAGAGCTGGCGCATCGCGCTCTACATGTGGCTGGCGTCCAACGCCCTGTCGCCCGCCCGCTTCTTCCAGCTCCCGCCCGGCCGTGTGGTAGAACTCGGCACCCAGATCACGATCTAAGAGGTCGCAGCATGCGCGCTTTCATCCTCGTCGCAGCTCTCGTCTTCGCCACACCCGTACTCGCCGCCCCCACGGTCAGCATCGACCAAGGCACCCTCACCGGCGCCACCGTCAACGCCATCGACGTCTACAAGAACATCCCCTACGCCGCGCCGCCTGTCGGCGAATTGCGCTGGCAAGCCCCGCAGCCCGGCCCGCATTGGAACGCCCCGCGCGACGCCACCGCCTTCGGCCCCGCCTGTCCGCAGAATGTCAGCGAAAGCCTGATGGCCCGCGCCAATCTTCCGCAAAACGAAGACTGCCTGTCGCTCAACGTCTGGACACCCGGCGGCAAGAAGCTCCCCGTGATGTTCTGGATTCATGGCGGCGGTTTCACGCAAGGCGCCGCCGCCGTCCCGCGCTTTGACGGCGCCCAGCTGGCGCATCGCGGCGTCGTGATCGTAACCTTCAACTACCGCCTCGGCCGCCTCGGCTTCTTCCCGCACCCGGCACTGAGCGACGCCAATTTCGGCCTGCTCGACCAGATCGCGGCGCTGCAATGGGTGAGGCGCAACATCGCCGCGTTCGGCGGCGATCCGGACAACGTCACAGTCTTCGGCGAATCCGCCGGCGGCGAAAGCGTCGACATGCTGATGACCTCGCCCCTCGCCAAGGGTCTGTTCGCCAAGGCCATCAGCGAGTCCGGCGGCATCTTCGAGCCGACCACGAAGATCGCCGACGCGCGCAAAGGCGCCCTCGATTTCGCCACCAGACTGAAAGCCGCCGACCTCGCCGCGCTGCGCGCCGTCCCCACCGCGCAGATCCTCGCCGCCGACGACCAGGATGACGGCCCCGTGATCGATGGCAAGGTTCTGCTGGAAGACCCTGTCACCGCGTTTGCTGCCGGCCACCAGATGGCGATCCCCTATCTCACCGGCAGCAACAGCAACGAAGGCTCGCAGATCGGCCCCACCAACAGCGACTGGATCGCGCAGATGCTCGGCGCCCGCCTCGCCACCGTGCGCAAGCTCTACGACACCACCGACGACATGGAATTCCGCCGCGAAGTCTTCAACGACCGCTTCTTCGCCGGCGCCACGCGCACGCTCGCGACAGCCGCTGCGACCCGCGCCCCCACTTACGTCTACCGTTTCGGCTTCCTGAACGCGATCGCCCATATGCGCGGCGAGACCGGCGTGCCGCATGGCGGCGAGATGGCGTTCACGTTCGGCTTCGGCCCGCTCGCCGCGCTCGCCCCGCCGCAGGACACCGCGATGGTCGATGAGATGCAGGGCTACTGGACCAACTTCGCGAAGACCGGCGATCCCAATGGCACAGGCTTACCGGCCTGGCCGCGCTTCGAAGGCGCATCGCCTTCGACGCTGGTCATCGAAGACACGACCCACGCCGCGCCGGACTTCCGCAAAGCGCAAATGGACGCCGTGCAGCGCTAATCCAGCGCGTAAACCAGCGTCTTGAGATACGCCGTCTCCGGCAGCATTGGATGCACCGGATGATCGGCACCCGCGCCCGCCTGACGGATCAGCGTCGCGCGCCGTTCCGCGCGCGCGAGACCCGCGGCGCACTCCGCCGCGAACCGCTCCATCGGGATGTTGTGCGAGCACGACGCGAGCAGCAGGAATCCGCCCGGCGCCGTCACCGCCGCCGCCAGCCGCGCCAGCTTGCGATAGGCCTTCGCCCCCGGCTCCAGATCCTTGCGCGCCTTCACGAAGGGCGGCGGATCGGCGATCACGATGTCGAAGGTCTCCTTCGCCGCCGCGAGCCGCTCCAGCTCCTCGAACACATCGGCCTTCACCGCCTTGATCGCCACGCCGTTCGCAGCCGCCGACTCTTCGGCCAGCTGCAGCGCCGGCGCGGAGGAATCGAGACAGATCGTCTCGCTCGCGCCCGCCTTGGCCGCCACGATCCCGAACCCGCCCGTATAGCTATAGGCATCGAGCACGCTCTTGCCCTTGGCGAGCCCCGCCATGAAGGCGCGGTTGTCGCGCTGGTCGTAATACCAGCCGGTCTTCTGGCCTTGGGTCAGGTCGGCGAAATAGCGTGCGCCGTTCTCCTCCACCGCGATCCGCGCCGCGTCGCCCTTGGCGGCGCGGACATAGTCCTCGAGCCCCTCGAACGACCGCGACGGCGCGTCGTTGCGCAGGATCACATGCGCCGGCGCAAGCGTCTTCTCCAGCGCCGCGAGCAGCGGCTCGATCAACGCTTCCATCCCCGCCGTGGTGATCTGCGCCACCACCGTGTCGCCGAAGCGGTCGAGCGTCAGCCCCGGCAGACCGTCGCCCTCGGCATGCGCCAGGCGATAGAACGGCCGCGCGAACAGCGCCGTGCGCAATTTCAGCGCCCGCTCGATCCGCCGCGTGAAGAACCCCGTGCCGATCACGGTATCCAGCGCGGGATCGAGCAGCCGCGCCGCGATCAGGCTCTTGGCGTTGAAATAACCCGTGCCCAGCGGCTGGCCGTCGTCGAACAGGATATTGACGACGCTGCCCGGCGCCAGCGCTTTGGCCGCGCCATCCATCTGCACTTCGTTGGAGAAAATCCACGGCGCCCCGGCGCGCGCACGGCGGCCTTCCTTGGGCTTCAGCTTGATCGTCGGATGCTTGCTCATGGCGCGGGGCGTAGCACGAACCCGCGCCAAAGCCCAAAGCGGCGGGTTACGGCCCGATCTTGTCCGCCGCGACGGCCTCCCATGCCTTGCGCCGCGCCTCGTTCGGTGCCGCGCTGACATGCGGCATGCCGTCGCCGAACATCATCGTGGCGCGCTTCCTGGCGTCATAGCGCATCCAGGCGCCCGAGGTGTCGTTGCTCGGATTGCCCGATTTGGCGAAGGCGATCCACGAATCCATCATCTCCAGCGCCAGCACGTCGGCTTTGGGCCCTTCGCCGAAGAACGGCGCCGCGCCCTTCACCTGATAGGTGCCGAACGTAAACCCGAGTTCCAGCGCATGGCACGCCCCCAGCGCGCCATCCATGAACGGCGACGACCAGTCGAAGCGATAGGCGTAGACCGGCGCATGGGCGCTCTGCGCATCGAGCAGCCGCGTCGCCGGCACGAAGAAGGAATGATCCGTCATCACCGCGTTCCAGCGCTCGAACGGCGAGCCTTGGGTATAGGCCGCCAGCACCGCGTCGACCGCATCCTCGCCGGTCAGCCGCGCCGTCAGCTTGCGCAGGCCCGCCTCGTCGAGCGTCTTCAAATTCGGCGACGCGATGGTGAACAGCTTCCACTCGTCGCGCGTTGTGCCCGTCAGCACCGGCACGCCCGCCGCCGATCCCGCCACCACACAGTCGATCGCGCGCTTGGGCAAAACATCGCCATCGATCGTCGGCGCGAACGGCATCCCGACGCCGACTTCGCGCGGCGCCTCCAGCATCGCCTTCTGCACATCGAGGATCGCTTCCCACGGCAGCGCCAAAGGATCGCCGGCGCCGAGTCGGTCCAGAACCATCTGCGCGATCCGCGCCGAGGTCTCGCGGGCATAACCGATATCGCTCGCCCCCGATTGCGGAATCGCCTTGTGGAACAGCCCGCGCGCCGACGGCGCCGCGAGCAGCGCACCGACACTCATCCCGCCCGCGCTTTCGCCGAAGATCGTGACGTTATCGGGATCGCCGCCGAACGCCGCGATGTTCTCCTTCACCCAGCGCAGCGCCGCGATCTGATCCGCGAGTCCTTCCGCGCCGGTGCCCGGCAGCTTGCCGCCCGTCGCATCGCGCAGATTCAAAAAGCCCAGCGCACCCAGCCGGTAATTGGTCGTCACCAGCACGATGTCGCCGCGCGGCACCAGGTACTTGCCGTTATAGGTCCCCACGCTGCCGGCGCCGGTGTTGAACGCCCCGCCATGGATCCACACCATCACCGCGCGCTTGGCATCGTCGCAGCCCGGCGTCTGCACATTGAGATAAAGGCAATCTTCCGAGCGCGTGCCTGGCGTGCCGCCCAGCACCGCGCCGCTCGCGCTTGCCACCTGCGGCGCGATGTTGCCGAATTGCGCCGCGTCGCGCACCCCGGCCCAGCCCTCCGGCGCCTCCGGCATCTGCCAGCGCAGCGCCCCGACCGGCGGCTTGGCATAGGGAATCCCGTTGAAGCGCAGCACCCCGTCGCGCGCCACGCCCTGGAGTTTTCCTTGCGCGATCTCGACGTTTGCGGAAATTACCTGATCCATCTGCCATCCCCTCTTAGCCGGTCCTTTACCGTCCCGGCCCAATCTGGCGGTCATGATCCTGTCGGCACGCGCCCCGCGCAAGCCCATGAGAGCAAAATGGACCCCATGTTGACGGCTCAGACACATACGCCGGCCCTCGCGAACGGATCCGACGCGATGACGGCCTTCAACAGCCGCGCCAAAGGGCTGGGCTGGGCCTTCACCTGCGGCCTGGCGCGCGATTTCGAGCACGCCGAGCTGACCGCCGCGCACGCGGTCTGGCGCGACAAGGCCGCCGGCCGCACGATGCCCTGTCGCGCCGATCTGACGGCGCGCAGCATGAAACCTTTCCTCACCCACATGTCGCTGCTGGAGCGCGTGGCCGCCGGCGGCACGCCGCGTTACCGCGTCCGCCTGCACGGCTCGACCCTGGCGCGCTATTCCGGCGACAGCACCGGCAAATTCCTCGAAGACTGCATCTCGCCCGAGCGCATCGAGAGCTTCATCGCCCTCTACGACACCGCGATGGCGATGCGCACCCCGCTGCGCGTGGTGAGCCATTACCAGGCGCCGGAGATCGACTACCTGATGGGCGAGAGTCTGCTCGCGCCGCTCGCTATGCCGGTCGGCGACACGCCGATGCTACTATCGGTCACTTACGCAAAACCGCGCGCGGATTTCAGCCGGACCCCGGTCATCGCGAACCGCAATTAAAGTTCCTTCGAATTTCTTAAGAATTTGGCGACGGGTCGGGCACACCCTGTGCGCATGGCCGACCCCGCCACATTGCTGAACGCCAAGGCGCAAGAGAAAGGCTGGTCCATGCGCTCGGATACCGCCCTCCAATTCGACGCCCCCGAACTCAACGCCCTGCGCGACGTCTGGCGGGAGAGGGCGCTTCTCGCGCACGGCCTGCCGGCCCGCGCCGATTTCGACGCCCGCACGCTCAAGCCGTTCCTGCGCCACATCTCGATCGTCGAGCGCGCGACAAATCCCGCCGGCTACCCGAGCTATCGCTTCCGCTATTACGGCAGCGCGCTGGCGCAACGCTTCGGCGAGCAGACCGGCCAATTCATCGAGATGTCGATCCCGCCCGACCGCCTGCCGCGCTGGATCGCCGGCTACGACGCGGTGCTGGAGGCCGGCGCGCCGATGCGCTTCCTGAGCTATTTCGAGATCCCGCGCATCTCGTATCTCAATGGCGAAAGCTTCTCCGCTCCGCTCGCCAATGGCGGCCGCAAGCCCAACACGATCCTCGCCGCGACCTACTTCACGCCGAAGGTGGAGCTGCAGGCCGACGCGGGGTGATCCTTCGGGGTTCGCCCTCGGCTCACACCTCAGGATGACGCATATAAAATCTCGTCATGCTGAGGTGTCCGTAGCGACAGCGTACGGACGCAAAGCGAGCCCGAAGCATCAACCCATCACGACAAACCCCGCGCGCGGGAAGTGCACCACGACTTCGCCGACCACGGGATCGCTGCGCTTGATCGCGATCTCATGCGCGTTGCTGAACACCAGCTCGCCCGCGATGGGATCGCGCCCGTAATCGTCCGCCGACACGGTCACCTTGTCGCCCGGCTTGCGCCCATTGGGATCGTTCGGATCGGCCGCCGGCTTGGCGTCCGATGTCGCCGCCTTCGCCACCGCCAGCGCTTCCGCAGGTGTCATGTCGGTCCTCGTGCCGTGCCCGATGGCCTTCACCCGCGCATACCACGCCTCGACCAGCGGAAACTCGGCGATGGTGTCCTTCGCCTTGTGCGGCAGCGCGTTGGCGATGAACCACGGATTCATGAAGGCATGGATGTCGGCGAGCCCCGCTTGCGCCCCGCCCCAGAAATGCCGCCCGTCGGACAACTGATCGGACAGGAACTGCGTATGCGCGCGATACTGGTCGCGCATGAACGGTACGGCGCGCTTCAGGGCTTCCGACGAAAAGCTCCCGCCGCTCATCGCCGCGCGGTCCTTCTTGAAGTCTTCCGGCACCATGTCGCCGATCTCGCCGAAGATGATCGCGACCGCCGCCTGGAACACCTGCCGGTCGGCCCAGAAGCCCAAGCCGTAAGGCGCCCCCTTGTTCTGCGGCGACAGGCTCGGCTCGGGGTATCGCCGTTCCAGCTCGCGCAGGATGATCTGCGTATCGCAATAGACGTCGGCGCCGATCTGCATCACCGGAATCTTGCGATAGCCGCCGGTCAGCGGAATGAGATCCGGCTTGGGCATGATCACCGGCTGCACGACCGAGCGCCACGCCAGCTTCTTGATCCCGAACGCGACGCGTACCTTCTCGGAGAACGGCGAGTTCGGATAATTGTGGAAGATGATTTCGTTCGACATGGGCCTATCTCAACTCGTTCGAGAACCGGATGTTGTTGTTCGCAAGCCCTTCGAGCACGACGTCGAGCCCGCCCGAGCGGATCATCCACTCCAGCCGATGATCGCGATATTCGCGCTTGAACATGCCGCTCTTCACCGCGCCCGCGACCATCGTCATCCCGACGAGCGAATCCGCCGCCGCCTTGGCCGCTTTCTTTACCGAATCGCGTCCGTTGGCGCGCGCCAGCCATTGCCCGAGCGGCGATTTCTCGTCCGGCCCGATCCCGTTGCCGCGCGCTCCGTTGAGATACGGCACCACTGACAGATCCGCCCAGCCGAAGCTCTCGCCGCCGAACCACGGCCCGTCACCCAGGCGCCGCGTCAGCCAGTCATAGATGCCGCGCGCCTGGCTCATCGCGCTCGCCTCGATGGTGCGCGCCCGCTCGCCCTCGGCGCGCTTGAACCAGCGGATCTCACCCATGCCCCAATTGATCGGCTCGAACAGCGTGTCCATCACCTCCTCGATGGTGCGCGCCACGGCCCGCGCCGCCGGCGTCTTGGGCAGCATCGGCGGCGTCGGCCATTTGTCCTCGATATATTCCAGGATGATGGTCGAATCGAAGACATGGATGTCGCCGTCGATCAGCGCCGGCACCTCGCCGCGCGGATTGGCCTTGAGGAATTCCGAATCCGGCTGCCCGCTGCCGATCGCATTGGGCATCCGGGTCTCATACGCCACGCCCTTCTCGTCGAGCGAGATCTTCACCTTCTGCGCATAGGGCGACAGCGGGTGCTCGTAAACCGTGACGGTCATTTCTTGTCCTTCCACAATTGCGCCATCCAGCCGAACATCGTCGCGGCGTCCGACGGCGTGTCGGCCGATCCGAACTCGCGGTACAGCGTCGCGACGTTGACCGCGATGCGCTCCGCATCGCCCCAGCCGGCATAATCGTCGAGCGCGATCGATCGCGCCGCTTCCAGCGCGCCCATTCCAGACGCGTGCCGCGCCTTCGCTTCGTCGCGGATATAGCTGAGATATTCGCGCACCCGCGCCACGCCGCGCTTGTCGGTCACCGGCCCGTGCCCCGGCACGATGGTGTCGACATCCATCGCTTCGATCATTTCGCAGGCATCGATCCAGTTGCCCACCGGCCCGGCCCACAGGATCGGATGGCCGTCGACGAACAGGATGTCGCCCGTGAAGATCGTCTTGTCCGCCGGCACATGCACCAGCGCGTCGCCACCGGTATGCGCCGGCCCGACTTCGATCAGGTCGATGCGCTTGCTCCCGACCTGCCGCGAGGTCTTGCCCGTGAATGTCGTATCCGGCGCCCGCACCGAGCACTTGTCGAAATCGAAATCGCCGAAACAGTGGATCAGGTACTCGCCGGTCAGCCCCATCTTCGGCGCTGCTTTCATGAACTGCGCCAGGCCGCCCGGCGTCTCGTGCTTCATGGCCTCCGCCGCGCCCACCGTCGCGACGATCTCACACTCGCCGACGCAGCCATTGCCGTAGCAGTGATCGCCATTGTGATGCGTGTTGACCAGCGTGCCGATCTTCGCCCCGCTCACCGCCGCGAACCCGTCCAGCATCGCGCGCGTATGCGCATTGTCGAACATCGTATCGACCAGCAGCGCCTCGCCGCCATCGGTCACCAGCCCGGCATTGGAAAAGCCCCAGCCGCCATCCGGCTGCAGATAGGCGAACGACCCGTTGCCGAACTCCACGACACCCGGCTCATAGCTTGCTTTGCGGAAGCCCAATCCCATCCCTGCACCTTTTTTTATTGACCGATTAGGGCCCGCCCTGCTTCCTGACGCAAGCATATTGGAGCGCAAAATGATCGAAGCGGTTATCTGGGATTTCGGCGGCGTGTTCACGACCTCGCCGTTCGAGGCTTTCGCGCGTTACGAGACGGAACGCGGCATCCCCGTCGGCACCATCCGCAAGATCAACTCGACCAACCACGAGCACAATGCCTGGGCCCAGTTCGAGCAGTCCAAGGTCGACATCGACGGCTTCGACCAGCTTTTCGCTGCGGAAGCCAAAACCCTCGGCCACCACATCCCGGGGAAGGATGTCCTTCCGCTGCTGGCGGGGGACTTTCGCCCCGACGTGATCGAGGCGTTGCGTGGGGTCAAGGCCGCCGGCCTCAAGACCGGCTGCATCACCAACAACATGCCGCACAACGCCGCCGGCGGTACCGCGGCCGGCCGCTCGCTCTATGCGACCGACATCATGAAGCAGTTCGACGTGGTGATCGAAAGCGCCAAGCTTGGCATCCGCAAGCCCAACCCGCGCATCTATGAGATCATGTGCGAGCAGCTCGGCGTGACGCCGAACGTCTGCGTCTTCCTCGACGACCTCGGCGGCAATCTGAAGCCCGCCAAGGCGATGGGCATGACGACGATCAAGGTCGAAAGCGGTCCCCAAGCCATCGCCGAGCTCGAAGCGGCGACGGGGCTAAAGCTGTCCTAGACGCGATTTGGTTCAACCGCCGACAACCAACCACCACACATCCGCCATCGCCCGCTTCATGCGGGCGACCCAATTTCCTTTTGGTGGTGAGGAAATGGGTTGCCCGGACGAGCCGGGCAATGACGGTTGTGCGTGTTTAATCTCTTACGCCATCACATCCGGTGCAGCGCACACAGCTTGTTGCCGTCCGGATCGCGCAGATAGGCGAGATAGAGCTTGCCCGTGCCGCCGTCGCGCACGCCCGGCGGGTCCTCGCAGGTGGTGCCGCCATTGGCGATGCCGGCGGCGTGCCAGGCATCGGCCTCTGCCGAATTCTTCGCGGCGAAGCCGACCGTGCCGCCATTGGCGGGCGAGGCGCCCTTTCCGTCGATCGGCTGGGAGACCGAAAACACGCCCGTCGGCGTCATGTAGAACAGGCGGCCCTTGGGGTCGGTGATCGCCGGGCCGGCGCCCAGCGTGCCCAGAACGGCGTCATAGAACTTCTTCGAGCGGCCGATATCGTTCGATCCGACCATGATGTGTGAAAACATAGCGTTCCTCCTTTTAGGTTTTGTGGCGCGAACTTACGGTGCCGCCGCGCGCCGCACTATCCCCACGCCGCCGGAATTTTTGTCGCGCGCTGGTTGGTGAGCAGCTTGGCGCGCCGCGCCTTCTCCTCCTCCGAGATCGCCGCAGGGTCCTCGGTCGGCGCCAGCGTCGCCTCCATCGCTTTCTTCACCGCCGGCCGCGCGTCCATCGCCGCCATCCAGCGCTTCACGTTGGGAAACTCATCGAGATCGATCTTGCGCAGCTTGTAGCCGCTCGCCCACGGATAGCAGATCATGTCCGCGATCGTGTACTCGCCCGCCGCCAGCCAGTCCTTCTTGTGCAGGCCCAGATTCATCACGCCATAGAGCCGGTGCACCTCGTCGCTGAACCGCGTGACGGCGTACGCCAGGTCGCCGTTTGCCGCGTTCTGCGAGGCGCGGAAGAAATGTCCCTGCTCGCCGAATTTCGGGCCCTGGTTTCCCATCTGCCACATCACCCATTGCACCACGTCGTATTTCTTGTGCGTCTCCTGCGGAAAGAAGCGGCCTTCCTTCTCGGCGATGTACATCATGATCGCGCCGCTCTCGAACATCCGCACCGGTTCGCCCCCGCCCTTGGGCGCCGTATCGACCAGCGCCGGCATGCGGTTGTTGGGCGAGAATTTGAGGATGTCTGGATTGAACTGGTCGCCGCGCCCGATATTCATCGGCACGATGGTGTGCGCCGCGCCCAACTCTTCCAGCAGGATCGTGACCTTCTTGCCGTTCGGCGTCGGCCAATAGTGCAGTTCGAGCATATCCGTCTCCCGGTTTTGACCGGGAAAACCTTAGCATGACGGCGCGCGTCCGAGCCGCTAATGTCCGCGCCGCTCGCAAATCACAGAGGAAGCACAATGACCATTTCGATGTATCAGGTATCGGTCCCGGTCTTCACCCGGAATCTCTCGGCGCTCGCCGCCGTGCTCGACAAGGCCGCGGCCTTCGCCGAAGCCAAGAAATTCGATCAGACGGTGCTGCTCAACACCCGGCTTTATCCAGACATGTTTCCGCTCACCGTCCAGGTCGGCCAGGTCTGCACCCACGCCGCGCGCGGCGTCGCCCAATTGTCGGGCATGACGCAGCCCGAATTCGCCGGCCCCGAGACCACGCTCGCCGCGCTCAAGGACCGCGTCCTCAAGACCCTCGAATTCGTCAAGAGCGCCACCCCGGCGCAGATCGACGGCACCGAGGACAAGGACATCGTCCTGAAATTCGGCACCCGCGAAATGCCGTTCAAGGGCGAGCAGTTCCTGGTGGGCTTCACTTTGCCGAACTTCTTCTTTCACTACACCACCGCCTACAACATCCTGCGCAGCATCGGCCTCGAAGTCGGCAAGCGCGACTTCATGGGCCCGCCGCCGGCGTAGAGCGCAGTAAGGTGGAATGAAAACAATGTTGTCATCCCGGCCAAGCGATGCGTAAGCATCGCGCAGAGCCGGGACTTATCGCGCAACCGACTCGATGGGTCCCGGCTCTCGCTACGCTCGGCCGGGATGACAAATGTTGAGTGATCGCGGAAGGAGATCTGAGAATGGCAATGTCCAACGCCCTCGATCGCCGCCGCCTGCTGCGCGGCACCGCCGCCTTCGCCGGACTCGGCGCGCTCGCCGGCTGCACCACGCTCGCCAAACCCGCGACTGTCGCGCCTCCAACCTATGAGCGCATAGCGCTCGCCCCGATCCGCGCCCGCACCGACCGTCTGTTCGACATCACCGTCTGCCTGCGCCCGTTCCGCGCCGCCGGCCCGCGCATCGAGGTCGAGCAGGTCGGCAGCAAACGCGTCGTGCACAATTACGGCCATGGCGGCAGCGGCTGGTCGCTGTCCTGGGGCTCCGGCACGCTCGCGGTGAGCATGGCGATGGAGGGCAGCCCGCGCGAGATCGCCGTCATAGGCTGCGGCGCGCTCGGCCTGACCTCTGCGATCCTCGCGCAAAACGCTGGTGCGAAAGTCACGATCTATGCCCGCGATCTTCTCCCCGATACGCGCTCGTCGCGCGCCACCGGCAGCTGGACGCCGGATTCGCGTATCGCGCTGACCGGCAGCGCCGCCCCCGGCTTCGCCGCGCGCTGGGAAGAGATGGCGCGCATCTCGTTCAAGACCTATCGCCGCTATCTCGGCCTGCCGGGCAATCCCGTCACCTGGGTCGACCGCTATTCCGTCTCCGATCTGACGTTGGCGCAGATCGCGGCGCGCCCGTCGCCGCCCGATCAGCTCGGCTTCGCCGAATATCGCGACAGCATTTCCGACCTCGTCCCCGGCTGGCAGATCCTGCCGCCCGAGAGCACGCCGTTCCACACCAACACCGTGCGCCGCACCTCCACCATGATGTTCAACATCGCAGATTACGGCCACACGCTGATGAGCGACTTCCTCGCCGCCGGCGGCAAGTTCGTCCGCGCCGAATTCCACAGCCTCGCCGACGTCGCGCATCTGAAGGAGAAAGTCGTCATCAACTGCCCCGGCTACGCCGCGCGCGAATTATGCAAGGATGAATCGGTCGTGCCGGTGCGCGGCCAGATCGCCTGGCTGATCCCGCAGCCCGAGGTGACCTACAGCGTCGTCTATGACGGCATCAGCACCTATCCGCGCAGCGACGGCATCGTGGTGCAATATGTCGGCGGCGGCGATATCGACGGCTACAACGACGCCAACGAAACCCCGAACCGCGCCGAAGCCGAGACCGCGGTCAAGAAACTCGCCCCGCTGTTCGACAAGTTCGGTTAGGCGAAATCCTTGGCGAGCGCCGCGCGCGTCGCCGCTGGCATCACCGCCATGTGTCCATAGTTCGGATGCATCGTCCCGATCACCACCGGCTCGGCTCCGCTGCGGAACGCCGCGACCTGCGCCGGCGTGAAGGTGAAGCGCAGCCAGTGCACCGACGAGGTCTTGCCGTCCGCCGTGGTGCGGTCCTCGTAATCGGTCGGCGTGCCTTTGACGCGGTCCTTGCCGATCTCGAGGAACACGCTGTCCTCGATATGCCCCAGCCGGCGCAGTTCGCGGTCGCGCCGCGCGCCATCCTCGATCTCGATCATCACGGTGGCGATCAATTCCAACCCTTGCGGGATCAGCGGATTGTACGCCTCGAGCTCGCCGGCGAGCTGCTCGGCGCCGCCCTTCTCGATGCGCAGCATCTCCTGCACCTGCAGCCACATCGAAGCGTAATTCTCGAAATAGAAGGTGGCATAGGGCCCGACTTCCATCCGCCGGTCCTTCTTCGCCGCGATCGACGCGGCGCGCAGCTCGGTGCGCCGCGCGTTGTACGTCGCGTCGGGCAGGATATCGGCGGCGGTGATCTTGCGTTCGCTGAGCGACATTTCAGGCCTCTGTCAGCCCGAACGCGCGGGCCATGATCTGGATCGGATGCTCCGGCTCGCGCACCTTGCGCGGCTGACCGGCCTTATCGGCCAATTCGCCGACCTGCTGCACGATATGCTGCGCCGCCAGCGGGCAGTCGCTCACGATGTGCCCGCGCGCCTGTTGCGCGGCCGTGCGGAACACCGGCCGCCCCACCTTCACCGCCAGATCGTGGGTCGGCTTGACCACCCCGAACGTCCCGCCATGGCCCGAGCAGCGCTCGATCACGTCGATCGGCGTATCCGGGATCATCCGCAGCATCTCCGCCGCTTTCGGCCCCATGTTCTGCGCCCGCGCATGGCAGGCCAGATGCACCGTCACGCCTTCCGGCAGCGCCGTCATCCCGCCCGGCAGTCCGTCCTTCTTCGCGACATCGACGACATATTCGTCGATGTCATAGGTCGCCTCGGCGACGCGCTTCACGTCCGCGTTCTCGGGCAGGATCAACGCCCATTCGAATTTCAGCATCAGCCCGCAAGACGCGGTGAGCGCGACGATGTCGTAGCCCTCGTCGACCAGCTTGACCAATTCCTTGGACACCTTCGCCGCATTCGCCGCGACGCGCGCCAGCTCGGCCTGTTCGAGAAACGGCATGCCGCAGCAGCCGGGATAGGCGACCTTGGTCTCGACCCCGATATGATTCAGCACCGCGCGCGCCGCCATGCCGGTCGCCGGCTTGTTGTAGTTGACGAAGCACGTCGCATAGAGCGCCGCCTTGCGCTTGCCGAACGCCGGCGCCGCCGTGTTGACGTTGATGGGATCACTCCGATCCGCCGACACGAACGTCTTCGTGTGGAATTTCGGCAGCTCCGCCGTCTTGTCGATCCCCGCCACGGCCTGCATCAGCGGCCGCGTCGTCTTGTTATCGATATCCGACGCCCAGTTCACCACCGGCGAGACGAAGCGCGCCGCGATCCCGTTGCGGTCCATCTCGGCGAGTTGCTGCTGCGTGACGCTCGTCTTGCCTTGTTTCGCCTCGACCGCGCGGGCGCGCAGGATCAGATGCGGAAAATCCAGCTGGAACGGGTGCGGCGGCACATAGGGGCACTTCGTCATGAAGCACATGTCGCACAGCGTGCAGGCCTCGACGACGCCGGCGAAGTCCTCCGACTTCACGCCATGCATTTCATCGGGCTGTTCGTCGACGAGATCGAACAATCGCGGAAACGAATCGCACAGATTGAAGCAGCGCCGGCAGCCATGGCAGATGTCGAACACCCGCCGCATCTCCTTGTCGAGCGCGTCCGCGTCAGTGAACGCGTCGTCGCGCCATGCGATGGGATGACGGGTCGGGGCTTCGAGGGAGCCTTCGGATGCCATGTAAAAATCTCTGAGGATGAGGCGCGATAACCTCTCCCGCTTGCGGGAGAGGTCGAAATCGCATGGCGATTTCGGGTGAGGGGAAGTTGCGGCAGGCCCTCACCCGTCTCGCTTCGCTCGTCTCCCGCAAGCGGGAGAGGTTAGGCAGCGCGTCTTATTTTCCCAGCGTATCCAGCGCCTTCTGGAACCGGCCCGCGTGGCTCTTCTCCGCCTTGGCCAGCGTCTCGAACCAGTCGGCGATCTCGTCGAAGCCTTCGCCGCGCGCGGTCTTGGCCATGCCCGGATACATGTCGGTGTACTCATGCGTCTCGCCGGCGATCGACGCCTTGAGGTTCAGATCGGTCGCGCCGATCGGCTCGCCGGTCGCCGGATCGCCGACCGCTTCGAGATATTCCAGATGGCCGTGCGCATGTCCGGTCTCGCCTTCCGCCGTGGAGCGGAACACGGCAGACACGTCATTGTAGCCTTCGACGTCCGCCTTCTGCGCGAAATAGAGATAGCGGCGGTTGGCCTGGCTCTCGCCGGCGAACGCGTCCCTCAGATTCTGCGCGGTCTTGGAACCCTTCAATTCGGACATATGCATCTCCTGCGTGCGGGTGGAAAATCACTCCGGCCCGCAGGAAACCTCCGGCACGCATCGGTGTCAACAAATTAGAATGGTTCTAAAGAAGTTGAGAGTCGTTCGCAGGAATCAGGCGCTGCGCTTGACGCGAATGACCACGTCGATGCGGTCGACGGTCAGCCCCTTGGGCGGCACCGGTACGCCGGCGACCTCGATCTGCTCGCCCGGAATGTCGATCAGCGTCCCCTCGTCCTCGACGAAAAAGTGCTGGTGATTGCCGGTGTTGGTGTCGAAATAAGACCGCGCCGCGTCCACCACCACCTGGCGCAGCAGCCCCGCTTCGGTGAACTGGTGCAGCGTGTTGTAGACCGTGGCCAGCGACACCTGGATCCCCGCCGCCGCCGCGTCGGCATGCAGCGATTCGGCCGTCATGTGCCGGTCCCCGTCCGCGAACAGCAATCCGGCCAGCTCGACCCGCTGCCGGGTCGGGCGCAATCCCGCCTCCCGCAGCTTTGCGGAGGCTTCGAGCGCCGTTTCGCGAACTTTTTTGCCCATTGCGGGTTACCGACTCCAGGGTGCCTCCGTGTCGGTACTTGTACCGCTGACACTCGGGCGTCATCTTTGCTAGGATAAGCCGAAGCTTACGACTTAGAATGCTTCTAACATAGAAAACGGCCAAAGCCCAAATCGACTTGGGGCCGGCCGCAGAGGACCAGGACGTGGACAACCCCAATCCAGCGCGCAGATCCAGTTTCGACATGGCCGGACTTCTGGCCTGTGCCCGCGGCGAACTGTTCGGCCCCGGCAATGCGCGCCTGCCGCTGCCGCCCATGCTGATGTTCGACCGCATCACCAGGATCAACGAGACCGGCGGCTCCGCCGGCAAGGGCGAGGTCGAGGCCGAGCTCGACGTCAACCCGAACCTCTGGTTCTTCAAATGCCACTTCCAGGACGATCCGGTGATGCCGGGGTGCCTGGGCTTGGACGCGCTGTGGCAGATGGTCGGCTTCTTCCTCGGCTGGGCCGGCGGATTGGGCAAAGGCCGCGCGCTCGGCGTCGGCGAGGTGAAGTTCAGCGCCATGGTGCTGCCCACCGCGAAAAAGATCACCTATTACGTCGAGCTGCGGCGCGTGATCATGCGCAAGCTCGTCATGGCGGTCGCCGACGGCATCGTGAAGGTCGATGGCCAGGTCGCGTTCGAAGTGAAGGACATGAAGGTCGGCTTGTTCAGCGATGCCGTGGCCGCGCTGAAAGCGGCGACCGTGCCTCAGCCGGCTTAGTCCCATCTGTCATGCCCGCGAAGGCGGGCATCCAGAGCCGGCTTGCGCTACGATCTGGATTCCCGCATTCGCGGGCATGACAAAACAGAAGCGTTCAGGGAAACACAATCATGCGCCGCGTCGTCGTCACGGGGATGGGCATCGTCTCGTCCATCGGCAACAACACGCAGGAAGTCGTGGCCTCCCTGCGCGAGGCCCGATCCGGCATCGTCGCCGCCGACGACTACGCCAGGATGAATTTCCGCAGTCAGGTCCATGGCAGCCTCAAGCTCGATCTCGACGCCGTGGTCGACCGCCGCGCCCGCCGCTTCCAGGGCGATGGCGCCGGCTATTGCTGGGTCGCGATGAACCAGGCCATCGCCGATGCGGGGCTCGAGGAGAAAGACGTCTCCAATCCGCGCACCGGCCTCATCGTCGGCTCCGGCGGCCCCTCGACCAAGGCGATCGTCGGCGCCGCCGACACCGCCCGCGCTTCCGGCCCCAAGCGCATCGGCCCCTTCGCGGTGCCCAAGGCGATGTCATCGACCTGCTCGGCGAATCTTTCCACCTGGTTCAAGACCAAGGGCGTCAACTACTCGATCTCCTCGGCGTGCTCGACCAGCGCCAACTGCATCGGCAACGCCGCCGAGATGATCCAGTGGGGCAAGCAGGACGTGATGTTCGCCGGCGGCGGCGAGGAACTCGACTGGACGCTCAGCGAATTGTTCGACGCGATGGGCGCGATGTCGTCCAAATATAATGCGACGCCGGAAAAAGCCTCGCGCGCCTATGACAAGAACCGCGACGGATTCGTGATCTCCGGCGGCGGCGGCATCCTCATCCTTGAAGAGCTCGAGCACGCCAAGGCGCGCGGCGCCAAGATCTATGCCGAGCTTGTCGGCTACGGCGCCACGGCGGACGGCGCCGACATGGTCGCCCCCTCCGGCGAAGGCGCGGTGCGCTGCATGCAGATGGCGATCGAGAATGTGAAGGCCCCGATCGACTACATCAACCCGCACGCCACCTCGACGCCGGTCGGCGACATCCCGGAGATCAACGCGATCAGGCAAGTCTTCGGCGTCGACAAGATGCCGCCGATCAGCGCCACCAAATCGCTCACCGGCCACAGCCAGGGCGCCGCCGGCGTGCACGAGGCGATCTACACGCTGCTGATGATGCAATCCGGCTTCATCTGCGAGAGCGCCAACATCGAGGAGATCGACCCGGCGGTGGCCGACGCGAACATCGTGCGCAAGCGCATCGACAACGCGCAGATCAACACCGCTCTGTCGAACTCCTTCGGCTTCGGCGGTACCAACGCGACGCTGGTCTTCCAAAGGCACGCATAAGACTTGCATCGGACCGTCCGACCCTGTGTCGGCTGTCCCAAAACGGAACAGACCCAACAGGGCGAGGGATTCATGGCGGACGGCAAACTGATGCAGGGCAAGCGCGGCCTGGTGATGGGAGTGGCCAACGACCATTCCATCGCCTGGGGCATCGCGCGCGTGCTCGCGGCGCACGGCGCCGAGATCGCCTTCACCTATCAGGGCGACGCCCAGGCCAAGCGCCTGCGCCCGCTGGCGCAATCCATCGGCTCGCAGACCATTCTGCCCTGCGATGTCGAGAACGATGCAGAGCTCGATGCGGTGTTCGACGCCCTCAAGACCCGCTGGGGCACGATCGATTTCCTCGTCCACGCCGTCGCCTTCTCCGACCGCGACGAGCTCAAGGGCCGCTACGTCGACACCTCCCGCGCCAATTTCTGCCGCACGCTTTCCGTGTCCTGCTATTCCTTCACCGCCGTGGCGCAGCGCGCCGCGCGTCTGATGACCAAGGGCGGCGCCATGGTGACGCTGACCTATCTCGGCGCCAGCCGCGTCATGCCGAACTACAACGTCATGGGCGTCGCAAAGGCCGCGCTGGAAGCCTCCGTGCGCTACCTCGCCTCCGACCTCGGCCGCGACGGTATCCGCGTCAACGCGATCTCCGCCGGCCCGATGCGCACCCTGGCCGGTTCCGCCGTCGGCGACGCGCGCATGGTGTTCAAGTGGAACAAGAGCCACGCCCCCCTCAAGAGATCGGTCGAGCTCGACCATGTCGGCGGCGCCGCGCTCTATCTGCTCGGCGATCTTTCCGGCGGTGTCACCGGCGAAATCCATTTCGTCGATGCCGGCTTCAACGTCATCGGCATGCCGCCGACTGCCGATCTCAAAGGCTGGACCGCGCCCGATATCAATGCGCCCGACTCCAGTACGGATGTGAGTGAAGGAACGAAAGCCAATGCGCCCGAACCCGTTTAAGCTAGCGCTCGCCAGCGCCGCGCTTCTTCTGACCGCCACCGCCGCATCCGCCGGCTGGCAGGACCAGGCCACTGATTTCGACAAGCACCGCCTCGCCTCGCTCGATGAGGCCAAGCAAAAGGCTCTCGGCGAAGCGCAAGGCGGCACGGGCACCGGCGACGCCTCCGCCATCCACGCCGCGCTCGATCCCGCCAGCCACGCGCCGAGCCCCGGCGAGATCGCCGGCACCTGGCGCTGCCGCACCATCAAGCTCGGCGGCGTCACGCCCTATGTCGTCTATTCCTGGTTCAGCTGCCGCATCGCAAACCGCGGCGGCGGTCTCTTCCTCGAAAAGCTGTCCGGCAGCACGCGCACCAGCGGCTATCTCTATCCCGGCGACGGCGGCATGGTGTATCTCGGCGCCGGTTACGTGAACGGCGAGCCGCCGCACGCCTATTCC
The DNA here is from genome assembly GCA_036271735.1 of Rhizomicrobium sp. Lineage (GTDB taxonomy): Bacteria > Pseudomonadota > Alphaproteobacteria > Micropepsales > Micropepsaceae > Rhizomicrobium. The sequence goes on along the minus strand of DATAZZ010000033.1, from coordinate 3,517 downwards.
GGCAACGGCGCGAGCGCCGGCGCCGCCGCCACCCCCGACGACCAGATCGGCATCCTCACATCGATCGACGCCCGCCACGCGCGCCTCGAAATGCCCTACCCGGTGCAGGAATCGACCTTCGATATTCTCGAACTGAAGCGCTAACCGCTCGATGCGTCTCAACCAGGTGACGGTGCCGGCGCGCGACATCGAACGCTCCATCGCGTTCTATCAAACGCTCGGCCTGCGCCTGATCGTGCAGGATGTGCACTACGCGCGCTTCGAGCTGCCCGACGGCGAAGCCACCTTCTCGATCCATTCGACCGAAGACGCAGGCGATCCGGCAAGCGGCCCCAGCATCTATTTCGAATGCGACGACCTCGACGCCCGCGTCGCCGCGCTCAAAGCGAAAGGCATCGTGTTCGACAACGATCCCACCGACCAAAGCTGGCTGTGGCGCGAAGCCTGGCTCCGCGACCCCGCCGGCGTGAAGCTGTGTCTATACAAAGCCGGCGAAGCGCGCCGCTATCCACCGTGGCGGCTGAAAGACCAGAGCGATTGTTCGATTTGAATTGAACCACCACACCCGTCATCGCCCGCTTCATGCGGGCGACCCAATTTCCTTTTTGCCATTGGCAAATTTGGTTTGTCCGCATGAAGCGGGCAATGACGAGATGAGGTATAAAGCCGCCGCTCAATCGTTTTTCACGCCGCCGTCCGGCCCGAAGAACAGCACCCAGGCCTTGAACTCGGCGGAGAAGCTGGCGAAGCGGTGCGGCACGCCCGCCGGCACGAACAGCACGTCGCCGGCGTCGAAGCGCACGGTCTCGCCGCCGCGCTTGAAGATGCCCTGGCCGGCCTGGACGATGTAGAGCTCGTCGCGCTTGTGCGCGGCTTGCGTGTCCTGATCGTTCGGCACGAACAGCAGCAAATTCGCGCCGCCATGCTGGAACAGCGCCACTGACGCCTGGCCCGACGCCGTCAGCTTGGCGGCGGACGCGATAAGATCGATCTTCAGCGGTGTCTTCGACATGGCTTACTTTCCGCGCTTCGCCGCCGCCGCGAAGCGGTCGAACAGATAGTGGCTGTCCATCGGCCCCGGCGAGGCTTCCGGATGATACTGCACGCCGAACACGTCGCGGCCTTCCACCGCGATGCCGCAATTGCTGCCGTCGAACAGCGAGACATGCGTCTCCTTGACGTTCGCGGGCAGCGTCGCCGCATCCACCGTGAAGCCGTGATTCATCGACACGATCTCGACCTTGCCCGTCGTCAGATCCTTCACCGGATGGTTGGCGCCGTGATGGCCCTGGCTCATCTTTTTCGTCTGCCCGCCCAGCGCCAGCCCGAGCATCTGGTGCCCCAGGCAAATCCCGAAGGTCGGCACGCCGGCATCGATCACGCCCTTGATGGTCGGAATGGCATACGTCCCCGTCGCCGCCGGATCGCCCGGCCCGTTGGACAGCAGCACGCCGTCCGGCTGGTGCCGCATGACATCGTCGAGCGTCGCCTGCGCCGGCACCACGGTGATGTCCGCGCCCAGCCCCGCGAGAAGCCGCAGCATGTTGCGCTTCACGCCGAAATCGATCGCGGTGACGCGCCAGCTCGGCGCCGGCAATTCGCCATAGCCCGCGTTCCACGCCCATGGCATCTCGCGCCATTTATACGTCTGCTTCGACGTGACCTCCTTGGCGAGGTCGAGGCCTTCGAGGCCGCCGAACGCCTTGGCCGCCGCCAGCCCCGAACTCACATCGCCGCGCGTGATCGCGCCATGCGGCATGCCCAGCGTGCGGATTCGGTTGGTCAGCGCCCGCGTATCGATCCCGGCCAGCGCCGGAATGTTGTGCTTGCGCAGCCAGCGGTCCAGCGCCGCCATGGCGCGATAGTTCGACGGATGCTCCGCGTCGGCGCGCACGATCAACCCCCGCACCACCGGCGTCAGCGACTCGATGTCCTCGGCATTGGTGCCGACGATCCCGATATGCGGAAAGGTGAAGCACACGATCTGTCCGGCATAGGATGGATCGGTCAGGATCTCCTGATACCCCGTCATCGCGGTGTTGAAGCACACCTCGCCGGCGGCCTCGACCGCCGCGCCGAACGCCTGGCCTTCGAACACCGTGCCGTCCGCCAGCACCAGGCGGCCATGCGCCAACGCGCCCGCCGGCGGTGCGGCGGCGGCGGACGATGCATCGGACATGGCAGAACCCGTTTGGATTTGGCGGAAAATAGGGACGCGCCCCCATCGGGTCAAGCTTTTGCGACAGCTATTTTCCTATGCAAATTCAATCGGTTGGCAAAGTGCCGCGCGCGGGCTAGATTGCGCCATCTCCAACGGGAAGCACGACAATGGGCCTGCGCGAGCGGATCAACGATTCGGTGAAAGAGGCGATGAAGGCCAAGGACGCCAGGCGCCTGGGCACGCTGCGTCTGATCAACGCCGCGATCAAGGACCGCGACATCGCCGCCCGCACCGCCGACAGCCGCGACCTGCTCGGCGACGACGAGCTGCTTGGCCTGCTCGCCAAGATGATCAAGCAGCGCGAGGATTCGGTCGCCGCCTTCGAGACCGGCAACCGCCCCGAGATGGCGCAGAACGAGCGCGACGAGATCGCCCTGATCCGCGAATTCATGCCCCAGCAGATGAGCGCCGAGGAAACCGCCACGGCGGTCGCGAGCGTCGTCGCCGATCTGGGCGCCACGAGTCTGAAGGACATGGGCAAGGTGATGGCCGCGCTCAAGGAGCGCTATGCCGGCCAGATGGATTTCGGCAAGGCGAGTGGCGCAGTGAAGACGCTGCTGACGCCGAAGTTGCTCGCGGCATCGCCATGACCATTCCTGTCCATCTCGCTGCGTCCGACGCCGATATCCGCCGCTGCTATCCGGTGATGAAGGAGTTACGCCCTCACATTCCGGATGTCGAAGACTTCCTCGCGCGCGTCCGGCGCATGGAGAAGGAGATCGGCTGGCGGCTGATCTATGTCGAGGACGCGGGTGCGCCGGTCGCGGTCGCTGGTTTCCGGGTGATGGAATATCTGGTTTCGGGCAAGACGCTCTATGTCGATGATCTGGTCGCGCTCGAAAGCCATCGCGGCAAGGGGTTTGCCGAAGCGCTGATGCACTGGATGGAAGCCACCGCGCGGGCCGAGGGCTGCAAGATGTTCAGCCTGGATTCCGGGACGCACCGGCTCGGCGCCCACCGCTTCTATCACCGGCTTAAGCTGGTAATCGCCAGTTTCCACTTCCAGAAAGCGCTCTAGGCGGCGCTGCCTTAACCTCCCCCTCGTGGGGAGGTCGAAATTTGCGCGAGCAAATTTCGGGTGGGGGAAGCGCGGGGCGTTGAGTGACCCCCACCCGAAAAATCGCTGACGCGATTTTGTCGACCTCCCCACAAGGGGGAGGTTAAGAGGAGCGTGCGTGCTTCGAGGCCGCCTGCGGCGGCGCCTCAGCATGACGAGAGTTGTTGCACCCCTCGTCATCACGCCCCCTCTCGTCATGCTGAGGTGCGAGCGCAGCGAGCCTCGAAGCACGCACCCAC
>DATAZZ010000032.1:0-1791 GCA_036271735.1 Rhizomicrobium sp. | reverse complement strand
TCGCGCTCGATCAGGGTTTCGAAGATGCGCCGCTCCGGCAGCCGCGTCTGGCCGTGGGCGCGCGCCGCCAGTTCCTGCAGCAGCTGTTTCTTGCTCTGCGCCTTGAGCGCCGGGAGAATCGCGTCCGGCGCCAGAAGATCGGAGATGTTCATCAACATTCCTGTGAAAACCCGCAGAGTATCCGGCAGACGCTCCGCGCGGTTTGTTGAAGTGCTCAGGAAAGGCGCATCGGCACCTGCCGAAAAACGCCTTCCGGTCCGGCCAGTTCCAGGCCTACCCCCAAAAAGCGGCGGTTCAATAGGCCGGTCCCCGGGCAAAGTCAAATGGGCGTTTCGCTTAACGAAATGCGCTCTGCTGCATCTCGCCGGATTTGAGGCGGCGGCGCTCGACCGAGGACGGAATCCGCATGGCTTCGCGGTATTTTGCAACCGTACGGCGGGCGATATTGACCCCGTCCGCCGTCAGCAGGGACACGATCCGGTCGTCCGACAGGATTGCCAGCGGCGCCTCGTTTTCGATCATCTCGCGGATACGGTCGCGCACCGCTTCGGCGCTGTGTGATTCGGCGCCGTTCACCGCCTGGATCGAAGCGGTGAAGAAATATTTGAGCTCGAACACGCCGCGCGGAGTCGAGACATACTTGTTGGAGGTGACGCGGCTGACGGTGGATTCGTGCATCGCGATGGCGTCGGCGATCATGCGCAGATTGAGCGGCCGCAAGTGGCGCACCCCGTAGGTGAGGAAGGCATCCTGCTGGCGCACGATCTCGCTGGCGACCTTCAGGATGGTGCGGGCGCGCTGGTCCAGGCTCTTGACCAGCCAGTTGGCGCTGTTGAGCGCATCAATCAGATAGGTCTTGGCGTCCTTGTCGCGCGCCGTCTGCGACACGCGCGCGTAATAACGGCCATTGACCAGAAGGCGCGGCAGGGTGTCGGAGTTGAGTTCGACCTGCCAGGCGCCGTCAGGTCCCTGGCGCACGAACACATCGGGCACCACCGGGGCGACCATCTCGGAGCCGAAGGCCAGCCCCGGCTTGGGATTGAGCTTGCGGATTTCACCGATCATGTCGGCGATGTCTTCGGCATCGACGCAGCAAAGCTGGGTCAGCTGCGCCATGTCGCGGCGGGCCAGCAGGTCCAGCCTTGTCAGCAGCGCCGCCATCGCCGGGTCGAGCCGGTCGCGGGCCTTCAATTGAAGCGAAAGGCATTCGGCCAGGTCGCGGGCGGCGACGCCGACGGGATCGAAGCCCTGCAGCACGCCCAGCACCGCCTCGACATCCTCGCGCTCGGTGCCCAGCCGGGCGGCGATGTCTTCCAGGTCGGCGCGCAGATAGCCCGCCTCGTCGATGGAGTCGATCAGCGCCAGGCAGATCAGCCGGTCGTCGGCGGTCAGCGCCGCGATGGTGAGCTGGCTCTCCAGATGGTCCTTGAGGGTGACGTCCTCGGCGACGGTGGCCTCGAAGCCGTCCTCGCCGTCAAAGCCCCCGCCGGATTTGAGCGTGGTCCAGTCCGACAACGGACCTTGCGACGCCATCGGACCGGGGGCGGGCGCATCGCCGTCATACATGTTCTCGCGCGCCGCCTCGTCCATGTCGGTGGTCTTGGAGAAATCCTCCCGCGACAGCGCCTCGTCGGCGCGCTCGGAGGCGGCGGGGCTTTCGGCGACGGCGTCGGGTTCGGCCGCGACCTGGGCCGGCGCGTCGTCGCGCTCCAGCAGCGGGTTGCGCTCCAGCTCGGCTTCGCAATATTCCGCCAGTTCGACATTGGAAAGCTGCAGCAGCTTGATCGCCTG
>DATAZZ010000031.1:0-25289 GCA_036271735.1 Rhizomicrobium sp. | reverse complement strand
CAGGTTGAGTTCGAAGCGTTCGTCTTCGGGAAGCTCGGGGGAATTCTTGCCCTGCAGGATGTCGAAGCCCTCGGCGTAGGCCTGCATCAGGCCGTATTCGATGCCGTTGTGGATCATCTTGACGAAGTGGCCGGCGCCGGACGGGCCGGCATGGATGTAGCCGCGTTCGGCGCGGCTGTCGGAATTGTCGCGGCCGGGGGTGCGCGGGATGTCGCCGAGGCCGGGGGCGAGCGCGGCGAAGATCGGATCGAGCGTATCGACCGCGTCTTTCGGTCCGCCGATCATCATGCAGTAGCCGCGTTCCAGGCCCCAGACGCCGCCGGAGGTGCCGCTGTCGATGTAGCGGATGCCTTTGGCTTCGAGGGATTTGGCGCGGCGGATGTCGTCTTTGTAGAAGGTGTTGCCGCCGTCGATGATGACGTCGCCCTTCGTCATCAGCTCGGCGAATTGCGCGACGGTGTCTTCGGTGATCTTGCCGGCGGGAAGCATGATCCAGACAGCGCGGGGCGAGCCCTCGAGCGCCTTGACCATGTCGGCGAGCGAGGTGACGGCCTTGGCGCCGTCGGCGGCGAGGGCTTCGCCGGGCTTGGGGTTGACGTCGTAGACCACGCAGCGATGACCGGCCTTCATCAGGCGGCGTGTGATGTTGCCACCCATTCGGCCGAGGCCGACAATTCCGATCTGCATGCGGAGACTCCTGCCAAGCCGGCCCGACCAGACAACGTCCGGCGCAGCGTTAGGGTTCTCTAGCAGTCGGAACTTCGTGACGCACCCGCGGAATCAACTTTCCTGTCATGCCCGCGAAGGCGGGCATCCAGGGTGCCGCGGGATAGATTCTGGATTCCCGCTTTCGCGGGAATGACAGTTTGTATTGCAGATGAGGCAAAGCCTCGCCTGACACGTGCCTGCAGGATGCACGGTTGGACGAGGTTCGCCCCGGTTCTTCGCTACAAGCAGCCGGCGGAGGGCCTTAAACCGGCCAACCGCGAGCACGTCGCCTTCCCCGCTTCGGGTCTTTGCGGGTGGGATTTTTCGGAAAATCCTTCCCGCGCGGATGCGCGCAAGCTCGCACCCTCGCCCTGTATGTGCCTGCGTTAAATTCGCGTCAGAATTGTCTAACCTTGAAATGCTCAAGGTTGTATATGGCCAACGCCACAAGCCGTTTCAAGACCGGGATAGGAATTTTTTCATGACAGACTTTTGCCAGCAAAATCAACGTGCCGCCGTCCCATGGCGCGTCGTCTATCCCCGAAGCCTACCAAACGTGAACCCGCGCCTTGGGATCGAGATAGAGCTTGTCACCTGGCTTGACGCCGAACGCCTTGTACCAGACGTCTACGTTGCGGACGTTGTCGGCGCGGTATTCGCCGGGCGGATGGATATCGGTCGCGATCTGCTGGCGCAGATTGTCCGGGGTCTGGAGGCGGCGCCAGCGCTGGGCGAAGGCGAGGAAGAAGCGCTGCTCGCCGGTCAGGCCGTTCTTGACGACGTCCGGGTGGCCTTTCAGCGACATTATATAAGCGTCATGCGCGGTCTCGATGCCGGCAAGGTCGGCGACGCTCTCGCTGAGCGCGCGCTTGCCGCTGACGCAGAGACCGGGTTGCGGGCAATCGGCATCGAGCTGCGCGGCCAGCGGCGCATCGGCGGCGCGGTAGCGCGCGAGGTCGTCCGCCGGCCACCACATTCCGAGATTGCCCTGTGCGTCGTAGATGTTGCCGAGCTCGTCGAAGCTGTGGCTGATCTCGTGCGCAAGGCCTGCGCCGGCGGAGCCGTAATTCGACGCGGCGTCGCCGGTGGGATCGAAATAGGGCGGCTGGAAGAGGCCGGCGGAGAACTGCTCGGTGTTGGGCGTGAAGTAGATCACCGCGCCGACGATCTGCGGCAGCAGGTTCGTCCACTCGCCGGGATCGACCGGGCCACCAAGCTTGGCGAGGCCGCGCTGGAGCGCGAAGGTCTCGACGCGCTTCAGATTACCGAAGGCGTCGCCGCGCAGGATCGCGAGATCGGAGTAGTCGGTCCAGCTGTCGGGATAGCCGAGCCCGATCTTGAGCGCGGCAAGTTTGGCCAGCGCCTTCTCTTTGGTCTCCGGCGACATCCAGGTGAGTTTGGGGATGCGCGCGCGATAGGCGGCGCGGATGTTCTCGACCATCACGCTCGCGGCGGCTTTGCTTTCCGGCGGGAAATAACGCGCGACGTAGAGGCGGCCGACCGCTTCGCCGAGCGCGGCGTTGGTGGCGGCGATGGCTTGCGGGGTGCGGTCGGGCGCGGCGGCATCGCCATATGCCGCCGGCAACACCGACGCGTAATGCGCGATGCGGTGGACGGCGAGGTAGTCCTTCCAGGTGTCGAGCGGCGTGCTTGCGACGAGTGCGGCGGTGCCGGTGACGGCGGCGGGCTGCCAGACGACGAAATCGTTTGCGGCATCGAGGCCAGCGGCCTTGAAATAGGCTCTCCAGTTTAGGCCCGGCGCCTTGGCGTCGAAATCGCCGCGATGCCACGCGTTATCCGTCTTCACGATATCGGCGGTGTCGGCGTCGGAGGCGTGCGCTTTGGCGATAGCGATCTCCAGATCGAGGACCCGCGCGGCGCGGGCGTCGGGGTCTGCGAGACCGGCGAGCTTCAGGAGGACGGCGATGTGCGCCCGATAGGTCTCGCGCGCCGCAGCCTTGTCCGGCGCGGGATCGAGGTACGTGTCACGATCCAGGCCGAGGCCGCCCTGCACGATATGCGGCAGATAGCGGCTGGGATCATGGAAGCCTTGATGGATCCAGACGCCGAAGATCGCGTCTGGTTGGGTGTCGCTGCCGTCGTCGAGGCCGATGGTGCTGCCCAGATATGCCGACAGCGCGTCGTGGTCCTTGATCGCGGCGATCACCGCGATCTCGCCGGAGAGCGGCGCGAGGCCTTTGGCCTCGATGGCGGCGCCGTCCATCTGGCTGGCGTAGTAGTCGCCGATCTTCTGGCGCAGGGACTGGAGCGTGGGATCGGGATTGGGTGCCGTGTTGGCGTCGGCGTCCTGGATGAGTTCGCGCACGCGGCGGGCGGTTTCGTCGCGCAGGCCGGACGAGGTGTCGTAGCTGGCGCGGCCCGCGGGAATGGAATTGGTCTTGAGCCATATGTTGTTGGCGAAGCGGTAGAAATCGTCGCCGGGCTTGACCGTGCGGTCGATGTCGGAAGGCGCGGCGACGGCCACGGCCGAAAGCGCGAGAAGCGCGGCGAGCGATGTGCGGAGCTTAGGCGTGCGCATGGGAACCTCGCGGGGCGGATTCGTCTTCATGGGAAAGCGCGGCGAGCACCTCGGCGGTGTCGATGATCTGCGCGAACTCTTCGTTCAGATCGCTGAGTGCGGCCATGTGAACGTCTTCGGCGCGGCGCATCCGCCCGTCGAGGCCGCGGCGGTCGAAGGTCGCGGTGGCGTCCGATACGACGTAAGTGTCGAAGCCGAGGTTGCCGGACATGCGCGCGGTGGTGGAGATGCAGTGGTTGGTCGTGAGGCCGACGATCACCAGCGTGTCGATGCCGGATTGGCGCAGGTCGAATTCCAGGCTGGTGCCGATGAAGGCGCTGTTGACGCTTTTGCGGTAGAGCTTTTCCTTGTCGATGGGCCTTGTGCGCGGGATCGGATCGTTGCCCGGCGTGCCTCGGCGCAGGCGGCCTTCGACATGCGGCGAGTCGTGGTGGACGTGGATCACCGTCTGGCGGGCTTGCCGCCAAGCGGCGAGCAGCGCGGCGACATTGTCTTCCAGACGCGGATTGTTGCGCGCGCCCCATTCGGGATCGCCGAACCCCTCCTGCATGTCGACCACCAGCAAGGCGGCCTTGCGGTTCAGCGTTTTCAAAACATCTCGCCTCTTTGTGCGTGAGCCCGACCTTGCTCCCGGGGGCGCGGCGGTCCAAAACGGCGATGGAGGCATCGGCAGAGCCGATGGGTCGGGATGAGCAAGGAGCTGGAAGTCCGCCATTGCCGCGTGCTGATCGCGGTGCACGACCAGGGCGGCGTCGCCGCGGCGGCGCGGGTGCTCAAGGTTTCGCAATCGACGGTGTCGGAGACGCTGCTCGCGCTCGAACGCGTGGTCGGCGCGCCGATCACGGTGCGCCGGCCGGGCAAGGAAGCGGCGCTGACTCCGGCGGCGGAGACTCTGTTGCCGCATGCGCGGGCGCTGGTCGCGGCGGCGGAAGGCGCGCTGGCGGCGCTCGCGAGCAAGAGCGAAGGCACGATACGGCTGGGGACGGTGGAGTCGATCAGCTCGTTCCTGTTGCCGGCGCCGCTCGGCGCCTTCCGGCAGCGCTGGCCGGGGATCGACGTGAAGATAGCGATCGGGCTGTGCGAGGATCTGCGCAAGCGCGTGCGGCAGCATGAGCTCGACGCGGCGCTGACCATCGAAGGCACGGGCGATGGCAGCCGGATGCTGGCGCCGGCGCAGCTGCGGCTCGTGGTGTCGCCGGGGCATGCACTGGCGAAGGGCAAGGTGGGACGGAGCGATCTTGCGGCGCAGAGGTTTCTGCTCGCCGATCCGGACGGCGCGTTCAACGGGCTGATGCGCGGCTGGTTCGACGGTCGCGCGCCCAAATTCGAATCCGCCGGCAGCATCGATGGCGTCAAGCGCGGCGTGCAAGGCGGGAGCGCGGTGGGCGTGTTGCCGAATTATGCGGTGGCAGAGGAATTGGCGGCGGGCTCGCTCGCCGCGATCAAGGTGCGCGATGCGCTGCCGGCCATCGCGCTGCAGCTGACGACGCCGGAGCCGCCGGTGGAGGCATCGCCGCTGCACGATCTGGTGACGCTGATCGGGGCGGCGTTCGGGAAGACGTAGAACACACCCCACTGTATCCGTCATCGCCCGGCTTGTCCGGGCGATGACGGATACAGTGGGGTGTGTGAAGTTAGTTCAAGCGGTCGCAGAATCCTTCGCGAAGGTTTTCACCGCTTCATCGCGCAATTGGCGTTTGAGGATTTTGCCCGACGCGATGCGCGGTAGGGGCTCCGGCGACTGCACGATGTAGCGCGGGACTTCGAAGGCGGCGAGGTGGGTGCGCAAGAATGTCTTGAGCGCGTCGAGATCGATCTTGTTCGGACCGTAGACGGTGGCGCCGACCTCTTCGCCGAGGCGCTCGTCGGGGACGGCATAGACCGCGGCTTCGTGGACGTCCGGGTGCAGCAGAAGCGCGGCTTCAACCTGGCCGCAGCCGATGTTCTCGCCGCCGCGGATGATGAGGTCCTTGATGCGGTCGACGATGAACAGGAAGCCTTCGTCGTCGAGGTAAGCGACGTCGCCGGTGCGGAACCAGCCATCCTCGAACAGCATGTTGTTGAGGTCGGGACGGTTCCAGTAACCTTTGAAGAGACTCGTGCCGCGAACCAAGAGCTCACCGCGCGCGCCGGCGGGGAGCGCGTGGCCGGCCTCGTCGACCACTTTCAATTCGAGCACGGCGGAGCAGCGGCCGGAGCTGGCGGGGCGGCCAAGATAATCGAGGCCGCCGATGCCGGTGCCGATGGCGTTGGTTTCGGTCATGCCCCAGCCGGTGTTGGGCAGCGCCTTGCCGAAGGATTGGCCGATCTGCTTGACCTGCTCGGGCGCGCGCGGCGCGCCGCCGCCGCCAACGGTGATCAGCGAGGAGAGATCGCGGTTGGTGCGCTTGGCCTCGCGCACGAGGTCGCCGGTCATCGCGGCGGGCGCGACGAAGGACGTGATGTGCTCGCGCTCGATCAGCTCGGCGGCGAGCGTCGGGTCCCATTTGTACATCGCGACGATGCGGCGCTGGGTGCGGTAGGAGGAGAGATAGACCGCGTGCGAGCCGGTGACGTGGAATAGCGGCACGGCGAGCAGCGTCGCGGGCTGTTCGGCGGGCTCGACGATCTCGATGTCGGCAGCGAGCGCGGCAGCACGAGCGTCGAGCTCCCACGAGAACAGCGCGGAGAGGATGTTGCGGTGGGTCGAGACCACGCCCTTAGGGTGGCCGGTCGAGCCGGAGGTGTAGAAGATCGTCGCGGGATCGTCGGGATGCACCTCAGCGGCAGGCATCGGGACGGTGCCGGTGTTGGCCATAAGATGTTTGAGATCGGTGGTGCCGGGCTTGGCCGGACGCACGGCGATGATCTGGACTTCCGGCGGCGTCTTGCATTGTGCGAGGCGGTCGAGACGTTCTTGATCCGCAAACAAGACTTTTGCGCCGCTGTCCTTGAGGCCGTATTCGAGCTCGTCGGGCTGCCACAGCGCGTTCATCGCCACCGCGATGGCGCCGATCGAGGTCGCGGCCATGAAGGCCAGGACCCATTCGGGATAATTGCGCATCGAGATCGCGACGCGGTCGCCTTTGGCGATGCCGTAACGCTGCACCAGGATATGCGCGATCCGCGCGGCGGCTGCAAGCGCCTCGTTATAGGTGAGGCGTTCGTCCTCGTAGACGAGGAACGTCTTGTCGCTCGCGGCCTCTTCGAAGAGCGCGCGCAGCGAGGACGGCGCGTTGGCGAAGATTTTCTGATCGCGTTCGCCGATGCGTAGCGTTTCGAGCGCATACACCTCGCCCGGCGCGGTGAGCCGCTGGAGGGCTTCACCGCGCGTCATCGTCTCCGTCATGCTCAGTGCCTCGACAGCTCGGCGCGGCCGACGACGAGGTGATGCACTTCGTCCGGGCCGTCGGCGATGCGCAGGGTGCGCTGGCTGGTGTACATGCCGGCGAGCGGCGTCCATTGCGACACGCCGGTGGCGCCGTGGATCTGGATCGCCTGGTCGATGATCTGGCAGACGCGCTCGGGCACCATGGCCTTGACCATGTGGACCCAGATGCGCGCCTCGCGGTTGCCGAGCACGTCCATCGCCTTGGCGGCTTTCAGCACCATCAGGCGCATCGCCTCGATCTCGATGCGGGCGCGGCTGACGACTTCGAGGTTCTTGCCGAGCTGGATGAGCGGCTTGCCGAAGGCTTCGCGCGAGGTGGCGCGGCGGACCATCAAATCGAGCGCGCGCTCGGCCTGGCCGATCGAGCGCATGCAGTGATGGATGCGGCCGGGGCCAAGGCGAACCTGGCTGATCTCGAAGCCGCGGCCTTCGCCGAGCAGGATGTTTTCCTTGGGCACCCGGACATTGTCGAGCTTGATGTGCATGTGGCCGTGCGGCGCGTCGTCATGGCCGAACACCATCATGGGGCCGAGCACGGTGAGGCCGGGCGCGTCCATCGGCACGAGGATCTGCGACTGCTGGAACTGGCGCGGCGCCTCGGGGCTGGTCTGCACCATGCAGATCATCACCTTGCAGCGCGGATCGCCGGCGCCGGAGATGTAGTACTTCTCACCGTCGATCGCCCATTCGTTGCCGACGAGGCGGGCGCGGGTGGCGATGTTCTTGGCATCGGACGAGGCGAGGCCCGGCTCGGTCATGCCGAAGCAGGAGCGGATCTCGCCGGCCAGCAGCGGCTTCAGCCATTTGTCTTTCTGCTCCTGCGTGCCGACGCGTTCGAGCACTTCCATGTTGCCGGTGTCGGGGGCGGAGCAGTTGAGCGTCTCGGACGCCAGCGGCTGCTTGCCGAGCTCGGCGGCGATGTAGGCGTAGTCGAGATTGCTCAGGCCCTCGCCGGTCTTGGCGTCGGGAAGAAAGAAATTCCACAGGCCGGATTCCTTGGCCTTGCGCTTGGCGCCGTCGAGCAGCTCGAGCTGGCCCGGAGCCCAGCTCCAGCGGTCGGCGCGGCCTTCGCCCAGGCGGTAAAACTCCTCGGCGATGGGTGCGACGTTGTCGGCGATGTGCTTGCGCACGGCGTCGAGCAAGGGCTGCGCCTTGGGCGACATCCGAAGGTCGTTCATCTCGGCCTCGGCGGCTTCGGGGCTCAGTTGCGCTTTGGCGGGGGCGACGGTCATGGGCGGTTCCTCAGGGTGTTGTTTTGCGGTTGGGCGGATTGTGCCTCAGATGCGCGACATGTCACAACCGGCGCATGGCCCGGAACACCGAAAAGAGCGAGCGCGCCGAGCGGCTGTCGCGGCCGCAGCGGCATGCGCAGATATTGGACAGTGCCGTGGCGCTGATCGTGGCGCGCGGGCTTTCGAGCTGCTCGCTGGAGGAGGTCGCGGCGGAGGCGGGGATCAGCAAGCCGCTCATCTACAAATATTTCTCCAGCCGCGAGGAATTGCTCAAGGCGATATTGGAGCGCGAATACCGCTATCTGCGCGGGCGCGGGCTGGGCGTGCTGCCGGCCGACCTGCCCTATGAGGCGCTGCTGCGCGGCGCGATCCAGCGCTCGATGGAGTATCTGTATGAGCGCGGGCCGATCATGCGGCTTCTGGCCAGTGATCGCGCGGTCGCGGGGCTGATCCAGAACCGCGACCGCGACGAACGCGCGGGCATGACGCGGTTCTTCTCGGATGCGGCAATCCGGCGTTTCGGGCTGTCGCCGGTCGACGCGCTGATCATCACGATCCTGACCGTAAACGCGCCGATCCTGTCGGCCAGAGCCTTGAAACAGCGCGGCATTCCGGTGGCGCGGGCGGCGGAGGTGTGGGGGGATTTCATCTTAGGGGGACTGGAAGCCTTGCAAAAAAAGGCTGGAAAACCGCGCAAAGCGCCGACGAAGGCGCGGGCGGCCAAGGGCTGAGGCGGCTTTACAAGCGGCGGCGGCCAATTATACTTTTTGTATAATTAGAAAATCACTGCCCGGGAGAGCCGCATGCCGTACGGAACCAATCGCCTCTATTGCGATGCCGACAGCCACATCATGGAGACGGTGGACTGGGTGGAGAAGCATGCCGATCCGGCCGTGCGCGAGAAGCTGCCGCAATTGGCGCTGACCAAGGCGGGTGGTGCGACGGCGAACTTCATCAACGAGGCGGTGGCCAAGCAGCAGGACCGCGCGGCGCGCGGCAAGGTACACACCGACGTGGTGCGCGGCAGCAAAGGCTGGGGCGCGTTCGGCGCCTTCGATCCGGCCGAACGCAAAAAGGCGATGGACGATCTGGGGTTCGCGCGCCAGCTCGTGTTCTCGACCTTCTCGGCGGGGCAGTATCTCAGCCATAGCGACATGGATGTGCGCTATGGCGGCATCCGGGCGCACAACCGCGCCATGGCGTCGTTCTGCGCCGACGACCAGCGCCTGATCGCGGTGGGGCAGCTGTCGCTCGCGGACCCGAAGCGCTGCGTCGAGGAATTGCAGGAAGGCGTGCGCATCGGCTGCGGCGCGTTCTGGATTCCGGGCGCGCCGGTCGGCGACAAGTCGCCGGGACATCCGGATTTCGACATCGTGTGGCAGGCCTTCATCGATCTCAAAGTGCCGTTCATGCTGCATGTCGGACCCAACAGCCCGACAAAGATTGCGGCCTATGAGAACAACGGCAAGCCGCGGCCCAAGGACATCACGGGCGCCGAGGGCGGCGAGAATCTGCGGGTGCGCGATTTCATGCTGCTTTCGGTCGGACCGCAGCAATTCCTTACCGCGCTGGTGTTCGACGGCGTGTTCGAGCGCTTCCCCGCCTTGCGCGGCGGCGTGATCGAGCTCGGCGCCGGCTGGGTGCCGGAATATCTGCGCACGCTCGACCTCAGCCAGAAAATCTTCAAGCGCACCGATGCGAGCATCGCGGAATTGCCGATGAAGGCGTCGGACTATATCCGCCGCGCGGTGAAGTTCACGCCGTTCCCCGGCGAGGATGTCGGCCGGATGATCGCCGATGCCGGCGCAGAACTGTTCCTGTTCTCCAGCGACTATCCGCATCCGGAAGGCACCGACGACCCGATCGGCCGTTTCGAGCGGACGTTCAAGGATATCTCGGAAGAGGCCAAGGAGAAGTTCTACTATTCCAACTTCCAGGCGATGATGGGCGCGGCGTAGCCGCCGAAGCCCGACAACCGACAACGGCCGGGGCACTCGCAAGAGACCCCGGCCGCTTTATATGTGCAGCTTCGCGTGGCGCTTGCAGACGGTGAGCAGCGCCGTGCGGTCGCGGATGTGCAGGCCGGTGCGGGTGAGCTCGACCCAGTTCTGGCGGCGCCAGCTTTCCAGCTTGCGGTTGACCGCCTCGCGCGAGGCGCCGATGTGGTGCGCGATCTCCGCCTGGTTGTGCAGGATCTTGCCGTTGATGCCTTCGAGCAGGAGAAAGCGCGCCAGGCGCTTGCCCAGCTCCATCGACGAGGTTCGCTCCACCAGTGCGTCGGTCTCGCGCAGGCGGCGGATCAGCACGCCGAGCAGCGCCAGTGCCGCCTTGGGCTCGGCCAGCATCGCCTCGCGGATCAGCTTGCCGTCGATGCGCAGCAATTCGCATTTGCGCGTCGCCGCCGCGTTGGTCGCGCGCGGCGCGCCATCGATGGCGCCCATCTCGCCGATCATCGAGCCCGAGCCGATGCGGGCGAGCCAGACGGAGCGGCCGTCGAGGCCGGGAATCGTGATCTCGACTTCGCCGGCGAAGATCGCATAGGCGGCATCGGACTTGTCGCCATGGGAGAACAGCCGCTGGCCTTTTTCGAGGTGGATGACCTTGCCCGATTCGCCCAGCGCCTGGCGGCGCGCCGGCGACAGCGCGGCGAAGACGTGGTCGCGCGCCAACGTCGCCGCAACCTTTGCAGATTGCGTGCGGTCCAGCTCGAGAGGAATCGATATCGCCCCATTCATCGGGTTTGAACCTAGCAAGAGCGGGGCTTGCCGCAAATCCGCAAAAGGGCCGCGTGAGGCAAAATCAGTGCGCGGCGCCACTCTTTTCATGGAACATTTCGGCATGGGCACCCTGGCGGACGATCTCGTCGCTGGCCTGTGCCGCGATCAGGTCGGCCGCGGCGGCTTCGACGCCCAGGCCGCGCAAGACCAGCGCGCACATCTGCTGGGCGAGCGCGACGGCGATGCCTGTTTTGGGCTCTTCGAGGACGCGCAGGAGCGCGATCTGCGTGACGCCGAGCACATAGAGCACGCCGGTTTCGAGCGTCGCGACGCAGAAGCGCGCGGCGGCGAGGCCTTTGGCGATGTCGTCCACCAAGCCGCTGTTCAAGGGCGCGGTCAGCGAGGTCGCGCCGCTCTGTATCCGCGCCAGCACGCTGGCCCGTTCGGGGTCGTCGACCGCGCATCTGAGATAGACGCACATCGCACGCGCGACGCGCCGGGCGGGATCTGCGACATCGGCATTGGCGCGCGCGACGGCATGCTCGACCTTGGCGCGGATCTCGCCGGAGATCACGCGCAGCAGCGCGTCGCGGTCGGGAAAATGGTTGTAGAAGCTGCCCTTGCCGACCTTGGCGGCCTGCACGATGTCGTCGACCGTCACGGCATCCGCCGGCCGCTCGCTGAAGAGCTGACGCCCCGCGGCGAGCAGCGCGGCGCGTGTCCGCTCGGTGCGGCGATTGCGGGGCGGCTCCGTCATGGCGATCCCATCGCTGCGGTCCATGCGGCCGCGAGCGCCGCAGGCGCGCCGGTGCCGAACACGATGCGGTCGGGCCGCACCAGCACGGCATCGGCGCCGAATTTGCCCAGCCATTTGTCGAGCGCGGCACGGAACGGCGCCAGCGTTTCGTGATCGCACGCGACGATCCGCAGGCCGGGCGTTGTCGCACCAAAACCGTGCCGCGCGATGAGCCAGGCGCCGTCGCCGAGCAAATCGTCCATGCGCAGGCGGTCCGCGCCTTGGCCGTGCGTCGGTTGCGGGAACAGCGTGCCGGCGGCGGGCGTGCCGGCGAGGATGCAGTCGCTTGCGAGCGGCGCGGGCTGGAGCGGCGGGAGTGGCGGCGCGCCGGAGGCACGGCTCGCGAGCATGCCGGCATCGCGCGCGGCGGCGGCGTCCTTGTCCAGGGTGCAGACGACACGGCCCATGCCGATGGCAAGCTCGACCAGCGCGCGGACATGCGGCTCGCGCTCGGGCTGATAGGTGTCGAGCAGTCCGTCACCGGCCTTGCCGGCCAGCACGGCATGCAGCTTCCAGGCAAGATTGGCGGCGTCGCGCAGGCCCGAGCACATGCCCTGGCCGGCGAAGGGCGGCATCTGGTGCGCGGAATCGCCGGCGAGGAAGACGCGGCCGGCGCGCCAGCGATCCGCGACCAGGCCGTGGAAGCGGTAGACGGCCTTGCGCTCGATCTCGAGCGGGCCGCAGTCCCAGGAGGCGAGAAGCCCCTGGATGACAGCGTCGCGCAGCATGGCATCGGGCGTTTCGCCGGGCAGCAGCATGAACTCCCAGCGGTGACGGCCGGGGCCGCCGAGAACGCAGGTAGTGGGACGCGCCGGATCGCAGATCTGGAGATTGACCTGCGGCATGCGCGATGTGGGCTGCGTCCGCGTGTCGACGACCAGCCACGGTTCGTCGAACTGGTAATCGGTGAGGCCTGCCCCCATCACGGCGCGCACGCCGCTCGATGCGCCGTCGCAGCCGACGAGATAGCGGGCGCGGATCGCCTTGGCGCCATCGGGGCCGGTCACGCTGGCGGTGACGCCTTCGGCGTCCTGGGTGAGGCCGTCGAACCGGGCGCCGAGCATCGCGCGGGTGTGCGGCAGGCTTGCGAGGATGTCGCGCAGGGCGACCTCCAGGCTCGGCTGGTGGAACATGTAACCGGAACCCCAGCCGGACGGGGCTTCGGACTGCGGATCGAGACGCATCAGAAGATCGCCATTGGCGGCGCGGAATTCATAAGCGGGCAGATCGCGCGCGGCCTGGCTGACAGGATCGGCGATGCCGAGAGCCTGGAACAGGCGCATGATCTCGTGGTCGAAATGCACCGCGCGCGGCAAGGGATAGATCGCGGTGTCGCGGTCGATCGCGATCGTCGCGATGCCGCGCTGGCCGAGCAGCGCCGCCAGCGTCGCGCCGACAGGCCCGAGGCCGACGATGAGGACGTCGCAGTCGTGCGCTGCCATGTCAGGGCTCCGCCGCGCAGGGATTGTCGAGGGCGCCGAGGCCTTCGATCTCGATGCGGACGCGGTCGCCGGGTTTGAGGAACTGCATCGGCTTCATCGCCGCGCCGATGCCGCCCGGCGTGCCGGTGAAGACGAGATCGCCGGGCTCGAGCGTCATCGCCTGGCTGAGATGGGCGATCTGGTCCCAGATGCCGAAGACGAGATGGCGCGTGTTGGAATCCTGGCGCAGTTCGTCATTGACCAGGCAGCGGATCGACAAGGCGTGCGGGTCGGCGACCTCGTCCGCCGTCGTGATCCAGGGGCCGAACGGGGCGTGGCTGTCGAACGACTTGCCGAGGACCCATTGCGGCGTGCGGTGCTGCCAGGCGCGCTCGGTCGCGTCGTTGCCACAGCAATAGCCGAAGATTGCGGACGCGGCGGCGTCTTTCGCGATGTGACGGCCACCCTGACCGATGACGGCGACGAGCTCGGCTTCGTAGTCGAGGGCTTGCGAGACTTTCGGCACCTCAATCGGATCGTACGGGCCGTTGGTGCTGGTGGACGCTTTGGAGAACCAGACCTGGTTGGCGGGCGTTTCCATTTTGCTCTCGGCGATGTGGTCGGCGTAGTTCAGGCCGATGGCCATGATCTTGCCGGGGCGGCGGATCGGAGCGAGGAGATGCACCTCGGCCAGCGGCAGGGCGCCGGCGCCTGCGGCGGCGATCGCGCGGACCTCGCGCTCGATATTTTTCCACGCCGCGATCAGGCCGATCATGTCGCCGGGAAGGCCAGGCGCCGCCCGTTGGAGCGGCACGACGCGCTCGCCGATGACGGCACCGAGTTGCGGGGCCGCGCCGGTCTCGAAGGTCACGAGCTTCATGTCGGATTTGCCTTCACGCCATCGTGGGCGGGGCGAGCGGACCCCATTGCACGCCCAGCAGATCCTGGAGCGACGCCGTGTTCGAGCCATCGGCGGCGGTGAAGACGTCGCCGTCGGTCCAATGCTCCAGCGTGTGGCCCCACGGATCGCGCCAATAGTCGAACACCTGGCTGCCTAGGATGTGGCGGCCGACGCCCCATTCGGCGTGGCGCCCGGCATCTTTCAGCCGCTGATGCCCGCGCATCAGATCGTCGAGGTCGGAGACTTCGAATGCGGCGTGGTTGAAGCCGGGGCCTTTGGGGCTCTGCACGAGGAACAGGGTGTGGTGGTCGGTCGGCATGTCGCCGCGGTCGCAGCGCAGGAAGGCGCCGACGCTGAATTGCGGCGAGAGCGCGATCTCGTCCGAGGTGATGAAGCCGAAGCGGTCCTTGTACCACTGCTCCGAGGCGCGGAAATTCGAGACGTTGAGCACGACGTGACCGAGGCGGACGACATTGGCCGCGCCGCTCGCGATCCGTTTGGTGGCGCGCACGCGCTGGCGCATGTCATGCCGGTTCCAGGGCTGGGCCGTGGGACCTGGCAGCGGCGCGGCGGACGCCTGGCCGGCGACGATCTCGACCGTGTGACCGTCGGGATCGGTGAGGACGATCCGATGGCCGCCACCGGGTGCGTCGAAGCTTTCAACCGGAACGCCTTCGGCACGGGCGAGGGTTTCGAGCGCTTCGAGACCCGATGCGCGAAACGCGATGGATACGAAGCCGGCGTCGCCGCGCTCGGTGATGTGGGTCACCGGCGCCGGGCCAGAGCCGCGCGCGACGAGGCGGTCGCTTGTTTCTTCGGCGATGATGAGGCCGAAGTCTTCGAGGAAGGCGCGCATCGCGCCGAGGTCGGGGGCGCGGAAGCGGACGAAGGCGACGTCTTCGACTTTGATCGTGCTCATGATGTCTCCTCTTCAGGCGCCTGGAAAAGCGAGCGCCCATTCGCGCAGCGTCGTGGCGAAGAGCTGCGGGTCCTGGGCATGCATGGCGTGGCCCATCATGGGGAAGGATTTGTAGTCGAAGGGCTGCCCGGCACCCTCGACCAGCTGCTTCACGCGCGCCGCCTGCAGATCCGAGATCGCGCCGATCAACAGACCGGTCGCCTCGTCGACGCGGCGGAAATGATGCGTGAACAGGACCGGGACCTTCACGGCGCGGAGCATCCGCGCGTGATCGCAGCTCGCCGCGACCGTTCCGGTCCAGAAGGCGCGGGCCCATTCGGGGTCGTACTCCTTCAGGTTCTGCGGCGGCTCGTCGCCCTGGGCCAGCGGCAGCGACTTCATCCAGTCATGCACCTCGTTCGGCGCGTTGGCGGCGAGGCCTTTCCAATTGCCCACGTCCCACTGGTCGCCGAGATATTTGGCGAACACCGCGAACATCGGGCCGATGGCCTGCTTGATCGACGGGCCGCAGGACGGCGAGAACTCGGACGAGAACAGCGGCGGGTCTTCGTAGCACGCGGCGCGGACGAGGCCCGGCGGTGCATAGGCGGAAAGCCAGGCCGACAACACGCCGCCGGACGACAGGCCGCTGACGATGGCGGGCCGGCCGATCGCATTCTGGATCACGCGGACGAGGTCGTTACCCATATTGTCGAGCGTGTAGCGGCCGGGCGTGCGGCCCGAGCGGCCCTGGCCGCGCAGATCGACGGCGAAGATCTCGAAGTCGTCCCTCAAAAGATCCATCGCCGCTTCGTAGCCCCACCACGATTCCGTCTGGCCGGGGATCAGGAGCAGCGCGGGCGACGAGGGCTTGCCGGCATGCGCGTAGTTGATCGACACCTCGCCGGTGTCGAACAGGCGCTCCTCATATTTGTGCGCGACATAAGTCTCGTCCGGATTGTGCGGACCGTAGCGACCGACCATGGATATCTCCCGCAGTGCCGGTCTGCGCCGGCCGATAACTGACGATTTGGTCAGAATACCGGAGCGCCGTTCGCAATTGCAACGAAATAATCGGCTTGACGCATGCTAAAGCGGGGCCATAGTTGACGAAATCGTCATTAATCGAGGGTCGCCATGAGCCAAGGACCGGGACCGTGTGCGTGCGGCCGCATCGACGTGCATGCGCATTTTTTGCCGGAGTGCTACGTCGCGGCACTCGCGAAGGCTGGGCTCAAGACCCTGGATGGCGGCTTTCCCGTTCCGGCGTGGAGCGCCGGCGCGGCGCTGGAGACGATGGACCGGCAGAAGATCGATACGGCGATGATCTCGCTGTCTTCGCCATCGACGCATTTTCTTCCCGTTGAAGAGAAGCCGCGACTGGTGCGCGATGTGAACACCGCCGGCGGCGAACTGGTGCGCAGCGCGCCCGGACGGTTCGGATTCTTCGCGAGCCTGCCTTTGCCCGATGTCGATGCGGCGCTGCGTGAGATCGCCCATGCGTTCGACACGCTGGGGGCGGACGGGATCGTTCTGGAGACCAACATCACGGGGGAGTATCTCGGCTCGCCGCGCTTTGCGCCGGTGTTCGCCGAGCTCAACCGGCGCAAGGCGGTCGTGTTCCTGCATCCGACGAGTCCGGCCTGCCTCGATGCGCTATGGCTGGGACGGCCGGCGCCATTGCTGGAATTTCCCCTGGACACGACGCGAACCATCGTCGACCTGCTCTATACGCGGACGCTTCAGACCAACCCCGACATCCGGGTGATCGTGCCGCATGGCGGCGCGGCGCTGCCGGCGCTGGTCGCGCGGATCGCGGCGTTCGCGAACGTGCCGTTCATCGAACCGCGGCCGCAATCCGAGCAGGAGGTGTTCGAGACGCTGGGGCGGCTCTATTACGACGTGGCGCTTTCGGCGCATCCGGTGCCGCTGGCGGCGCTGCGGCGGCTGGCGCCGATCGGGCAGATACTGTTCGGCAGCGACTGGCCGTTCACGCCCGAGATGGGCGTGGCGCGCAACATCCACCAGCTCGATACCTCGCCGGAGCTTAATGCGGACGATGCCCGCGCCATTGCACGCGAAAACGCGGAACGCCTGTTCCCGCGTTTGGGCCGCTAAAACCGTTCGAGGTCGTTCGCGAAGCGGATCGGGCCTTTGTAGTGTGTGGCGATCGCCTTGGTGAGACGCGCGATCTGATCCTTGCCGCCGGTCGCGCCGCCGAAATGGGTCAGAACCAGCGCGTGAACGCCGGCATGCGCCGCGAGCAGCCCGACCTGATCGGGCAGCAGATGCTCCTTGGTGAAGTGCTCATGCACGAAGGAGAACAGGAAGCCGGGCACCAGCGGGTATTTGTTTTCGATCGCGCCCAATGCCGTGTCGGCATCCATGATCTCGCTGACCAGAAGATCGGCGCCGTGCGCCAGCTTTTCGACATCGGGGCTCGGCCCGGTGTCGCCGGTGTAGACGATGGAGCGGTCCGGCAGGTCGAAGCGATAGGAGAGCGAGACCGGCTTTGCGCCGGAGCCGTTCCACAGATTGTAATGGCTGTTGGCGGCCGCGGTTATCTGAACATCGCCGACCGTGACTTTCGCGCCGCCGTTCAACTCGACGACCCGGATGTCCGGCAAGGCTGTCGGCACGAGCGCGGCGCCGGGCTCGATCGCGGCGAGAAGGCCGTCCACCAGCCGCCTGGTTCCTGGCGGCCCGTAGACCGTCACGCCGCCGCAGGTCGGACCGGAGCCTTGGTAACGCATGCCGATCAGCGCGAAGAGGCCGCCGGTGTGGTCGAAATGCAAATGGCTGAGAAATATGGTCCGTATCGCGCCCAGGTCGACATGCGCCCTGGCGAGCTGCTCGGCGGCGCCATCGCCGACATCGATCAAGATCGTCTGGTCGTGCCAGAGCAGCAGATGCGACGGCTCGGAACGGAGCGGATTCGGAATCGGGCCGCTATTGGTGCCTAGCTCGACCCAGACCGATTTGTCCTGCCAGGCATGCGCCGCCGCGCAGCCGGCCGCCGAGGCCGAGACGAACACGAAGGCGGCGAGGCCCGCCACGGCCACGACACCGGCCGACAAAACGGCCACCCATACGACGCGGCGCCTTGCCCAAGCCATCGTCATCCCTCGCACGTGGAATCGCCGATCCGCTATATCAGGAAAATTCGCGTGGGCGCCACGCCCGGCGCGGCACGATCGCGTCCCGGCCCATCACGGCCGCCGGTAGCCGAACAGCGCGCGTAGCTTGTCGTATTTGCGCTCCGCAGCTGTGGCGATCTCTTCCGGCGTCACCAGGAACGCGCCGCAGCGCGGGTCCTGCAAAAGACTGACGGCCACGACGAGATCGCCGATCTCCTGCACGATTCGCTGGCGCGCCTCGGCCGCGGACTGCGCGCTCGTGTGGCCGAATCGGCGGTGCTTCATGATCGCCTGGATCACTTCGCCGCATTCCTCGGCGAGGATGTCGAGCGGATCGCCCATATCGGCCGTCGTGAAATCCAAGGTCGCCTCCAATCAATGTCGTGCGTCTGCTTCTTGCCCGCGGATGACGCCGGCAAGCTTTGATGCCAGCCGACGGCATACGACACGCTTATAGTGCCGGATGGAATCGACAAATTCATCATCGCCCGCGATGACATCGTCGATATGGGACATCCATACGCTCAACGTCGGCGATTGATCCGCAAGGTCAGACAGCAAGCGCCAGGAACGGTTCCAGATGGTGCGCAGTGGCCCGCGCAAACGCGTCGGGCCATGCGGCGTTCAGGGCGGCGGCGAGCTTTCGCGCGCGCGGCACGAAAATCCCGGCGAAGGCGCGGTGCGCCTCGACGATCGAATCGCGCCGCGAGTCCAGCGCCGGCAAAGCCTCGAGCTCCGCTCGCTGCTCCGGCGTGAGCAGGCGGTTCAGATGGAGCGCGCCGCCGCGCTCGTCGGGCGCGAGCCGGTTCTCCTCGAGCATCAAGGAGATAGTCAGCTCGCGCAGATGCCCGATGCCACGAGGCGCGTTGGCATACTCCTCCCGTCCCAGGATGACCGGGAGCAATCCCATGATCCGGTAGAACTCCACGATCATGTCGGCGATCTTCTGCGGATTGGGCTGATAGTCGGCGCGGGCGCGGAACGGCGGCTCGAAAGACGATTTGTTGAACAGCGTCTTGAGCGTGCGCGCGTTCTGGCGCGCCAGACCGTCGGGCTTGACGATGGAAAGATCGAATCTCCGCCAATCGGCGGACACGACGTTGAGCACGCCGATGTCGGGGCGAAAGCGCACCAGCACGGGATCGGCGATCGCTTCGGCGGTCTTGCGATAATCCCGGCAGAAATCGTCATAGCTCTCGGACTGGACCGGCACCAGGGTGTCGACGTCGCTGAAGCCGTCGCCGTCGCCGCGCGCCAGGCTGCCGCTGAGCCAGCAGGCGAGCACTCTCGGATCGGCGTCGAGACATGCGGATATCGCGGAAATCAACTGCTGCTGTGCGCTCATGCCCGATCCGTCTGGTAGCCGCGTTGCCCGCTCCTATATCTCGGGAAGCGGGACATCGTTCAAGAGTTGAATGTAGCGCTCGATGCCGGCCGAGAACCAGGAATCGGCCGAGAACCGCTCCGAATCCGACGGCGGCGCCTTCAAATCCTGCGTGGCGCCGCGCGGCCATGCACCCGGCTCGCCTGCATCGACCGTTCCGATCCGGCGCACCGTGATGCCGAGGTTCGAAGCGAGATCGAAAAAATTCCGGGCGTTCTCCTGCGGCGCCGTCGCCAGGACCGTCCGGTCGAAATAGTCCTGCGCGTGGTCCTGACAATAGTCGTTTGTGCCGGTCGAGACGACCATGGCGAATAGTGCCGCCGACTCAATCCTGCCGCAAGCAGGTGGACCAAACAGACATGCAATGGCTGTTTGAAGCGATCAGGCGGCTGTCGTGGCTGGAAGCAAGGGGAGCGTCAGTTTCTCGATGGCCAACGCCAGCGCATCCCGCGCCACGGGTTTTTGCAGGATGGGATAATGGCGAAACCGGCTGTCGAGGCTCTCGGTGCCATAACCCGTCATGAACATGAACGGGATGCCGCGGCCGGCGAGCTCTTCCGCGATGGGATAAACCTCTTCCGCGCCGAGATTGACGTCCAGGATCGCCGCGTCGAGGCGTTCGCCCAAAGCCCCGCGCGACGATGCGATGCTGACATAGGGGCCGACGGCCGTGTGACCCAGCTCCTCGATCAAACTGCAGTTCGCCATGCCGATGAGCGGCTCATCCTCGACAACGAGAATGCGCAGCGCTGCGGTGCGTATTTCCGGCGCCGAATCGGGCTCAATACCGGCCGCGGCCTGGACCGGCGGTTCGGAGGCACGCAAAGGGATGATCAACTCGCATTCGAGGCCTTGCGGATTCCAGCGGAAGTCCGCCGAGCCGCCGCGCTGCGCGGCGACACTGGCGGTGATGATCTTGCTGCCGAAGCCGCGGCGTGTCGGAGGGGTCACAAGCGGACCACCGTTTTCCCGCCAAGAGATGGTCAGCTTGCCATCCTGAATGGTCCACGAAATCTTGACCGTACCGTGTGGGCCGGACAACGCGCCATACTTGGCCGCGTTGGTGGCCAATTCATGCAGACTCAAGCTGATGGTTTGCGCGTGGCTCGCGTCGACCAGGAAAGAGAGGCCCTGCATGTCGATCCGCGCCGAATCACCTTCGCAATAGGGCGCAATCTCTTCCGCGATGAGCCGGTGGATGTCCGCGCCCTGCCAGCGTTCCTGCGACAGCAGGTCGTGAACATGCGCCAAGGCCCGCACCCTGCCCTCCACCGCCGCGACGTAGCCGTCGATCTCTTCCGCGCGGGTCAGGCGCACGATGGACTGCACGACGGCAAGCGCGTTGCGGGCGCGATGATCGACCTCGCGGGCGAGCATCGCCTGGCGCTGCTCGGTCTGCTTGCGTTCGCTGATGTCGAGGGTAACGCCGCTGATCTGGGCGAGCGCGCCGGCGACGTCGAAACTCGCTGTTGCCACGACAAAACACCAGCGCTCTTCGCCGGTCGGGCGACGGATCCGGATTTCCGCCTGGCGGGTGTTGGACTCCGGCGTCAAGGAATGGACCACTGCGACGAGATGCGGCCAATCCTCGGGATGGATGGTCGGCTGCAACGCCACGACGGTGAAATCGGCAGCGGGCAGGTCGAGGCCGAAGATCCGCGCCTGGCCTTCGTCCCAGGTCCAGCGGGCGTTCACGACGTCGTATTCCCACGCGCCCATCTGAGCCGCGGCCAGCGCGAGGCTGCGGCGCCGCTCGCTCTGCTTCAGCTGCGCCGTCGACGCTTCGAGCTCCGCCGTGCGTGCGGCGACGCGCTGTTCGAGATCGCGGTTCCATTCGGCGAGCTGGCGGCTCTTGCGGTAGAGTTCGGCGAACACCTTCACCTTGGCGCGCAGGATCTGCGGGATCACCGGCACCGAGACGTAGTCGACCGCGCCGGCATCGTAGCCGCGCAAGTGATCGGTCTCCGAGATGTTGATCGCGGAGACGAAGATCAGCGCGGTTTCCTGATAGCGGGGATGGTTGCGGATCATCGTGGCCAGCTCGAAACCGTCAAGATCCGGCATGCAGACGTCGATCAGCACCACCGCAACATCAGTCTTGAGCAGGACGCCGAGCGCCGCGCTGGCCGAGGTGGCCTTGATCAGGTCGACGTCCAGATCCGAGAGCATGACCTCATAGCTCAGCAATTTGGACGGCTGGTCGTCGACTAGGAGGACGTTGACGTTGCTCATCGCGCGGGTCCTAACGGTGCAGCCACATGCGCAGCGCCGAGAGGAGCTGGTCGGTGTTCACGGGCTTGGCGAGATAGTCCGAGGCGCCCGCTTCCAGGCACTTCTCGCGGTCGCCCTTCATGGCCTTGGCGGTCAGCGCGACGATGGGCAGGCGGCGGAAGCGGGGATCCTGGCGGATCAGCGCCGTGGTCTCATAGCCGTCCATCTCCGGCATCATGATGTCCATCAGCACGATGGCGAGATCGGGCGTGGATTCGACCAGGGCGATCGCTTCCTTGCCGGTGGTCGCGGTGAGCACGTTCATGCCGCGGCGCTCCAATACGCTCGACAACGCGAAGATGTTGCGCGCGTCGTCGTCGACCAGCAGCGCAGTCTGGCCGACGAGATTGTCGTCGGAGCCATTGAGCCGCTCCAGCATGCGTTGCTTCTCGGCTGGCAGGTCGGTGATGACGCGGTGCAGGAACAGCGCGGTCTCGTCGAGCAGGCGCTCGGGCGATTCGACACCCTTGACCACGATGCTGCGCGCCATCGTGTGGAGCTGGGCGTCCTCCTCCGCAGTCAGTTCGCGGCCGGTAAAGACGATGACCGGGATATCCTGAAGGTCGGGATCGCCTTTCAGCCGCTCCAGGACCTCGAATCCCGTCATGTCGGGCAAGCGCAGATCGAGCACGATGCAGTCGGATGGATGATCCTTCAGCATGGCGAGCGCGTCGCCGCCGGATTCGGCGGTGACAATCTCGATGTCGTCATGCTCCAGCAGGGCACGGATCGAGAGTTGCTCGTCGCGATTGTCCTCGACGACCATGAGCTGCTTGCGGCGCGGCCTGGCATATTCCTTGATGCGATTGATCGCGGCCTTCACGCCGATGGTCGTGGCGGGCTTGGACACAAAGGAGAACGCGCCACGGGCGAGGCCGTGCTGGCGATCCTCGTCCAATGTCACGATCTGCACCGGGATGTGGCGGGTGCCGGGATTCTGCTTGAGGTGACTCAGCACCGTCCAGCCGAGCATGTCGGGCAGGAAGACGTCGAGCGAGATGGCGTTGGGCTGATACTCCGATGCCAGCTCCAGCGCGTCGTCGCCGCGCATCGCGACAAGCACCTTGAAGCCCTCGTCATGCGCGAGATCGAGCAGAATACGGGCGTAGTGCGGATCGTCCTCGACGATCAACAGGGTGGTATCGGTATCTGCGATATCGTTGCGGTCGTCGAGAATCTGCTCGACACGCTCCGGCAGGGCGCTCGCGAGCGCCTTGGCTGCGAGCGGCGGGGCGGAGGCGATTTGCGGACGCGCGGTGGCGGTGGGGCCGACATAGCGAACCGGCAAATAGAGAACAAAGGTGCTGCCGACGCCCGAAATGGAGCGCAACTGGATCTCGCCACCCAACAGGCTCGATAACTCGCGAGAGATCGCCAGTCCGAGACCAGTGCCGCCATACTTGCGGCTGGTCGACGCGTCGGCCTGCTGGAAGGCCTCGAAGATGATGCGTTGTTTCTCGGACGGGATGCCGATGCCCGTGTCCGTGACCTCGAAAGCGACCACGCTCGCGGCCTGGCTGAGCACGGGATGTGTCGGTGTCCAGCCGGACTCGACCGACAAGACCGAGAGGCGCACGCCGCCGCGCTCGGTGAATTTGAAGGCGTTGGACAGCAGGTTCTTCAGAACCTGCTGCAGGCGCTTGGAATCGGTGGAGAGGGAGCGCCCGAGCTTGGGGTCGATCTCGACATCGAAAGACAATTGCCGGTTATCGGCCTCGTGACGGAACGGACGGGCGACGGCCTCGACCACATTGTTAAAGGCGATTTCTTCGGCATCGACCGTCACGGTGCCGGACTCGATCTTCGACAGATCGAGGATATCGGAGATCAGATTGAGGAGGTCGGTGCCGGCGCCGTGGATGGTGCGGGCGAACTCGACCTGCTTGGCGGTGAGGTTGGCTTCCGGGTTGTCGGACAGCTGTTGGCCCAGGATCAGGATCGAGTTCAGCGGCGTGCGCAGCTCGTGGCTCATGTTCGCCAGGAACTCGGATTTGTATTTGGAGGTCAACGCCAGCTCGGAAGCCTTTTCCTCGAGCGCGAGACGCGCCTGCTCGATTTCCTGGTTCTTGCGCTCGACCTCGACATTCTGCTCGGCGAGCTGTTGCGCCTTTTGCTCGAGCTTTTCATTGGTCTGCTGCAACTCGCCCTGCTGGGTCTGCAATTCGGCGGCCAGCTGCTGCGACTGCTTGAGCAGGCCCTCGGTCTGCATGGTCGCTTCGATCGAGTTGAGCACGATACCGATGCTGCCTGTGAGCTGGTCGAGAAAGGTTATCTGGAGATCGGTGAAGCTTTCGAGCGACGACAATTCGATCACCGCCTTGATCTGATTTTCGAACACGACGGGCAGCACGAGGATGCTCTTGGGCGTCACCTTGAGCAGGGCCGAATTGATCTGCGGCGAATCCTGCAGGCCGGTGAGCAGCAGCCGGCGCTTGTCGAGCGCGCATTGGCCGATCAGGCCCTCGCCGAGCCTGACCTTGCGGGGATGGCCGTCATGGTCTCCAGTGCCGGCATAGGAGGCGAGAAGGCCGAGACTCTCGCCGTCACTCTCCATCTGATAGATCACGCCCAATTGCGCTTCGACCAGCGGCGCCAGCTCGGTCAGCAGGGTGCGGCCTACGGTCGAGAGTTCGCGCTGGCCCTGAAGCATGTTGGTGAAGCGGGCAAGGTTGGTCTTCAGCCAGTCCTGCTCGGTGTTCTGATCCGTCGTCAGGCGCAGATTGCCGATCATGGTGTTGATGTTGTCCTTGAGCTCGGAGAGCTCGCCGCGGGCATCGACCTGGATCGAACGGGTGAGGTCGCCCTTGGTGACGGCGGTCGCCACTTCGGCGATGGCGCGTACCTGGGTGGTGAGGTTGGCCGCCAGGAGGTTCACGTTGCCGGTGAGGTCCTTCCAGGTGCCGGCGGCGCCCGGCACGTTTGCCTGGCCGCCGAGACGGCCTTCGGCGCCGACCTCGCGCGCCACGGTCGTGACCTGATCGGCGAAGGTGGCCAGCGTCTCGGTCATGTTGTTGATGGTTTCGGCAAGAGCCGCGACTTCGCCCTTCGACTGAACGGTGAGGTTCTTTTTCAGATCGCCATTGGCGACCGCGGTCACGACCTTCACGATGCCGCGCACCTGCTCTGTGAGGTTGGCGGCCATGACGTTGACCGTGTCGGTGAGGTCCTTCCAGGTGCCGGCGACGCCCGGCACCTGCGCCTGGCCGCCGAGCTTGCCCTCGGTGCCGA
This sequence comes from Rhizomicrobium sp., assembly GCA_036271735.1. GTDB lineage: Bacteria > Pseudomonadota > Alphaproteobacteria > Micropepsales > Micropepsaceae > Rhizomicrobium. Next base: position 687 of record DATAZZ010000031.1, on the reverse strand, counting down.
CTTCGCGGGCGACGCGGGTCACTTCCGAGGCAAAGGCATTGAGCTGATCCACCATCGTGTTCAGCGTGTTCTTGAGCTCGAGGATCTCGCCCTTCACGTCGACGGTGATCTTGCGGCTGAGGTCACCGCGCGCCACGGCGGTGGTCACCTCGGCGATGTTGCGCACCTGGGTGGTGAGGTTGGCCGCGAGCAGGTTGACGTTGTCGGTGAGATCCTTCCAGGTGCCCGCCACGCCCGGCACGTTGGCCTGACCGCCGAGGCGGCCTTCGGTGCCGACCTCGCGCGCCACGCGCGTCACTTCGGCGGCGAAGGAGCGCAGCTGCTCCACCATCGTATTCAGCGTATCCTTCAGCAGCAGGATTTCGCCGCGCACGTCGACGGTGATCTTCTTGGAAAGGTCGCCGCCGGCGATGGCGGTGGCGACCTCGGCGATGTTGCGGACCTGGGCTGTCAGGTTGGACGCCATGAAGTTGACGTTGTCGGTGAGGTCCTTCCAGGTTCCCGCCACGCCCGGCACCTGCGCCTGGCCGCCGAGGCGGCCCTCGGTTCCCACCTCGCGCGCCACGCGCGTCACTTCGGCGGCGAAGGAGCGCAGCTGCTCCACCATGGTGTTCAGCGTGTCCTTCAGCAGCAGGATTTCGCCGCGCACGTCCACGGTGATCTTCTTCGACAGATCGCCGCCCGCGA
>DATAZZ010000030.1:0-1766 GCA_036271735.1 Rhizomicrobium sp. | reverse complement strand
TCACGTCTGCGGCGACGAATGCCTGTCGTTTTTCTTAGGATGCGATCTGGTCGAAGCGATCGGCGACCGCGCCGAGATCTGGCAGGTCGGATCGACCCCGCCGCTGCCCGAATTGATGGTGTTTGGCGAACTGGCGCAGGCATCCGCCGAGGGCCGCAGCGATATCGGGCTTGACGAGATCGGACAATTATTCGCCGGCCGGTTTGTCGAGGTGATTTCGGGACGCACGTCGAAGCGGTTTGCGGCCAGTGCGCGCGACCGCCGCCGCGCGGTCGAGGCCGCGCTCTGGATCGATGCGCATTCGCACCAGGAGATCGACCTGGAACAGGCCGCGCGCCAGGCCGATATCAGCCTGTTTCACTTCCTGCGGCTGTTTGCCGGCGTGCTCGGCGTCACCCCGCACCAATATCTGGTTCGCTCGCGGCTGCGTCATGCCGCCCGACTGCTGGCCGACGAGGACCGCCCGATCACCGATGTGGCCTACGATGTCGGCTTCGGCGATCTCTCCAATTTCGTGCGCACGTTCCACCGCGCTGCCGGCGTGCCGCCGCTCAAGTTCCGTCAGGCCTCGCGCGGCGACCGCAAGATTTTCCAAGAACGGCTCGGCCTGCACTGACTAGGGTGAACTCCGGACGGCGCGATCGGACGCGCCCTGATAGGAGATCATCATGTACGACCATCTCGGATTGAAAGTCGGAAATCTCGATGCCAGTGTGCGCTTCTACACGGAAGCGCTGAAGCCGCTCGGCTATGTCCTGTGTTCTCGCGACGAGACCGGCGCCAGTTTCGGGCCGAAGGACGCGCCGGCGCTCTGGCTTTACGCGCACAAGCCTGTCGCCGGCGCGGGTACCCACATCGCGTTCCGTGCGCCCGATCACGCCGCGATCGCGAAATTTCACGCGGCGGGATTGAAAGCCGGTGGCCGCGACAACGGCGCCGCCGGTCCGCGCGCGGACTACAGTCCGACCTATTTCGCGGCGTTTTTGATTGACCCCGACGGCAACAATGTCGAGGCGGTTTGCGCGTAGGCAGAGCCACAATCACACCCCGCCGTCATTCCGGGGCGCGCTCTCGCGCGAGCCCGGAATCCATACCCCCTGTATCGTTGCTCAGCACTGAACTCTGCCACAGGGGTTATCGATTCCGGGCCTGCGCCAGGAGGCGCATCCCGGAATGACGGCGGTTTTGTTGAAGATCGCACTCATAAAACTGAACAGCTTCGAATCAGAAACCCATCCATGGCCTCCATCCACAAAGACATCCCCATCAACGCATCCCCGGATCGCGTCTGGGCGGCGGTGCGCGATTTCGGCGCGGTGCATCGGTTGGCGCCGGGCTTTGTCATCGACACCAAATTGGAGGACGGCGCGCGCGTCGTCACCTTTGCCAATGGCAATGTGGCGCGCGAGCTATTGGTCGATTGCGACGAGGCGCGGCGACGGCTGGTCTATGCCATCGTCAGCGAACGCGTGACACATTACAGCGCGTCGGTGCAGGTATTCCATGATGGCGTGTCCAACGATGGTCTTGCGCGCAGCCGGGTAAGCTGGATCGTCGACGTGCTGCCGAACGACATCGCGCCCTATATCAGCGGCCAGATGGATCTCGGCGTCGCGGCGATGCAAGGCGCGTTGGAGCCGCCGCGCGTTGAACCTGAACCCGCGCGATAAAACAGTGATGCAGCTCACAGAAACGCGTGCGGCGTTTGCCTAGCCTCCTCTCCGTGCGTCCGGTTGCGGCGCTGACGGATCTGAGGAGCAAAATCC
>DATAZZ010000029.1:0-116668 GCA_036271735.1 Rhizomicrobium sp. | reverse complement strand
GAGACCGATCTCGACCTCGGCCACTACGAGCGCTTCACCGGCGTGTCGGCGGCCAAGTCGGACAACATCACCTCGGGCCGCATCTACCAGCAGGTGATCGAGAAGGAGCGCAAGGGCGGCTATCTCGGCCGCACCGTGCAGGTGATTCCGCACGTCACCGACATGATCAAGGAATTCGTCCTCACCGATATCGGCGACCTGGATTTCCTTCTGGTCGAGATCGGCGGCACGGTCGGCGACATCGAGGGCCTGCCGTTCTTCGAAGCCATCCGCCAGCTTCACAACGATCTGCCGCGCGGCCAGACCGCTTTCGTGCATCTCACGCTGGTGCCGTATATCGAAGCTGCCGGTGAACTGAAAACCAAGCCGACGCAACACTCGGTCAAGGAATTGCGCGCCATCGGCATCCAGCCCGATATCCTGATGTGCCGCGCCAGCCACCCGATTCCGCCCGACGATTTGCGCAAGATCGGCCAGTTCTGCAACGTGCCGACGCAAAACGTCATCCCCGCGCTCGATCTCGATACGATCTACCGCGTGCCCATGGCCTATCACGAGGCCGGTCTCGACACCCAGCTCTTGAAGGTATTCGGCATCGAGGACGCTCCGGCGCCCGATCTGTCGCGCTGGAAGGCCGTCGTCGAGCGCGTCAAGAATCCCGAGGGCGAGGTCCGCATCGCCATCGTCGGCAAATATATGCAGGTGAAGGATTCCTACAAATCCCTCTCCGAGGCGCTGGTCCATGGCGGCATCGCCAACAATGTGAAGGTCCATCTGGAATGGATCGACTCTGAAATTTTCGAGCGCGCAGACGCGGCAGCCTTTCTCGACAACGTCAGCGGCATCCTTGTTCCTGGCGGCTTTGGCGAGCGTGGCACCGAAGGCAAGATCGACGCCGTCAAATTCGCGCGCGAGCGCAACGTGCCGTTCTTCGGCATCTGCTACGGCCTGCACATGGCGGTGATCGAAGCGGCCCGCGACTTGGCCGGCCTTGAAGGCGCCGGCACCAGCGAGATCGGCAATCCAAAACACGCGGTCATCGGCCTGATGACCGAATGGACCAAGGGCAACGAGAAAGAAAAGCGTCACGCCGACGGCGACCTCGGTGGCACGATGCGCCTCGGCGCCTACACGGCTGTGCTCACCCCCGGCAGCCGCGTCAGCGAAGTCTATGGCGGCGCCACCGAGATAAGCGAGCGCCACCGCCACCGCTACGAGGTCAACACCGAATACGCCAAGATGCTCGGCAAGCACGGCTTTGAAGTGAGCGGCTGGAGCCCCGACGGCCTGTTGCCCGAGATCATGGAAATCCCGGATCACCCGTGGTTCATCGGCGTGCAATATCACCCCGAGCTGAAGTCCCGCCCATTGGAACCGCACCCGCTGTTCACGAGCTTTGTCGCGGCAGCGGTACAGAAGAGCCGGTTGGTTTAAGGGTTCAAGAGGACCGATACCTATTACCGCCCGATAAACCGCGCCTTGCGCTTCGCCAGAAACGCCTCCACACCTTCCGCGAAATCCGCCGTGCGTCCACAAGCCGAAATCGCCTGGCGTTCCTGCTCCATCTGCGTCTCCAGCCCATTGCCCGCCGACACCGCGTAGAGCCGCTTGGCATGCGCCAGCGCCTCGGTCGGCAGTGTCGCCAGATGCGCGACATACGCCTTGGCCCGCTCGAGAAATTCGTTATGCGGATAGATATGCGAGACGATGTGCAGGTCCTTCGCTTCTTGCGCAGACAGCGTCCGGTTGCTGCAGGTCAGCTCGAAGGCGAGTTTCGGTCCGACAAGGCGGGGCAAATGGAAGCTCAATCCGCCATCCGTCACGGCGCCGATCCCGGTATAGGCGACCGTGAACCGCGCCGCGTCCGACGCCACCACGATATCGCCGGCCAGCGCCACGCTAAGGCCGCCGCCCGCCGCCACGCCATTGACGCCCGTCACCACAGGCTTGCGCATCTGCGCGATGGTCGAGATCACGCCGTGGAACCGCACCGTGAGCATCTTGAGGTACGCGCCGGCATTGCCGCGTGCTTCGACCGCGTCCTGCATCTGCCTTATGTCACCGCCGGCGCAGAACGCCGGCCCGTTGCCGGTTATCAGCACCGCCCGCACGCTCTGGTCCTGGTCGCAGGTGATCAGCGCGTCGAGAAACCCGTCGGTCAGCGACAGGTTCAGCGCGTTATACGCCGCCGGCCGGTTCAGGGTGATGACCGCATGTCCGCCCGCGATGTCGAGAAGAACCGGCCTATCGTCGATGGTGACCATGAAGCTCCCCCGATTTGCGCGAACGCCATCAGGCCATAGTCACAACGCCCGCGTCATAGGCCTCACGCGCTCGTGATAGGATGCTTCGTGCCGTTGCTAGCGCGGCGCCAGGATCATCTTGATCCCGTCGCGCGGCCGCATCGTCACGCGGTGCTGCAGCACGATGTCCTGCCCCGGCACCAGCCGCGGCCGGAAGCGCTGCGCCAGCGTCGCCAGGATCAGCATGGCTTCGTTCATCGCCAGCGCCGCGCCGATGCAGACGCGCGGCCCGCCGCCGAACGGCATATAGGCGAAGCGCGGCCGCCTCTGCGAACGCTCCGGCGAGAACCGTTCGGGATCGAAGCGCTCCGGATCGTCCCACAGCTTGCGATGGCGATGCACGACCCAGGGCGTGATCAGCACCATCGCGTCCTTGGGGATCGGTTGCCCCGCGATCTCGTCCGCTTCCAGCGCGACGCGTCCCGAAAGCCCCGGCGCCGGTGGATAGAGCCGCATCGACTCCTCGATCACCATGCGGGTGTAGGGCAGGTTCGCGAGGTCGTCATGCGCCGGCGCCCGCCCGCCCAGCACTGCCGCCAGTTCGGCATGCAGCTTGGCCTCGACCTGCGGATGCTGCGACAGCAGGTACCAGATATAGGTCATCGCCAGCGCCGTGGTCTCGTGCCCGGCGAGAAAGATGATCACCAGCTCGTCGCGGATTTCCGCGTCCGTCATGCCGGCGCCGGTCTCGCTGTCCTTTGCTGCCAGCAGCCGGTCGAGCAAATCTTTCGGCGCGCCATCCGCTCGCGCCGCCTTCGCACGCGATCGCATCAGGTCGTACATCACGCCGTCCATCTCACCGAACGTCGCGCGCACTTGCGCCAGCCGCTTCTTGATGCGCCGCGGCCCGATCACCGGTAGCAGATCGAGCGGGCCGAAACTCAGTAAATCCTGCCCGCGCCGCATCGCGCTATCGACCATCCCGCCCAGCCGATCGGCATCGGTCGAGAACATCGTGCGCGAGATGATGTGCAGCGCCAGATGCGTCATCTCGGTCGCGATATCGACCACCGTGCCAGCGCCCTTGCGGCTCCATTCGTCCACCTGGTTCAGCGAGCACTCGACCATCGCCGGCGCATAGGACACCAGGCTTCTGAAATCGAAGGACGGCGCCATGATGCGGCGGTGCGATTTCCATTTCTCGCCTTCGCTGACCAGGATGCCGTCGCCGAACGCCGCGCCCAGGCCTTCGCGCTCTTGCGCCGCCTTTGGATATTTCGCGACATTGTCGAGCAGCACGCGTTTGATGCCGGCCGGGTCGTTGATGAAATAGGCGGTGCCGAAAAAGCCCTTATGGACATAGACCGGCTGCTCATAGGCGGCACGCGGAAACGCTGCCATCTGGTTCACCCGCGCGATCTGGATCTCCTTGAAGAAGGACAGCTTCTTGTCAGGAATCTTCGGCCCCATCAGGACCGGCGCAGCATCCAAGGCAACACTCATGACTGCGATTCCCCTACCGATATCAGGGATGTAGGGGGGAACACCGCGCCGTTCAATGACGCAAGGCCGTAGACGTTGAGAATTCCCGCGACCGCCAAAGCGCCGATCAGGCTGGTTTCCGTCGTAAATCCGGCGCGTGACAGTCCCGCAAATGCGGCAATCGCCAGGCCCGTCGCGGCAAACGCCAGAAGCAACGGCCTGGCTGTCTGAAGGAGTTCACCCATATCCGCGTCTCCGCTTGCGTTACGTCCATGAGATGCAGCTGGCCGTCCGATCGGATGCAGAAGGTTTACAAATCTTAAGACGGCGCCGTGCCCGCCGCGCGCGATTAACCCCTGGTTTACCGCACCACTAAAACCGTAGGGATTCCGAAAGGCCCGCTGCTTACAGTGCGGCCATGGACCGGATGCCACCCTTCGTATCCCGTGTGCTCGCCGCGCTCGCCGTCGTCACGGCGATCGCGTTCGGCGGTGGCGCGCTTGCCGCGATGCCGTCCGACGGCGGCACGGACTATCGCCTCGGCATAAACGACAAGATCAAGGTCACGGTCTATGACGAGGCCGATCTCAGCGGCGAATTCCAGGTCGATGCCACCGGCTTCGTCCGTTTCCCGCTGATCGGCCAGATTCGCGCCGGCGGCCTCACCGCGCACGACGTCGAGCGCAGTGTCGTCGCCGCGCTCTCGCAGGGCTATCTCAATGACCCGCATGTCAGCGTCGAGGTCTCGACCTATCGCCCGTTCTACGTCGTCGGCGAAGTCCTCAAGCCTGGCGAATACCCCTACGCCAACGGCATGACCGCGGCGAGCGCCGTCGCGCTGGCCGGCGGCTATTCGCCCAAGGCGGTGAAAAGCACGCTCTATGTCCGTCACCAGGGCGAAACCCGCGAAGAGCAGGTCGCCGCCAACGACGCCGTGCCGATCCTTCCCGGCGACGTCGTGCGCATCGACTCGACGACCTTCTGGGACGTGATGGACGTGCTGGGACCGCTCGCCGGCGTCAGCGCCTTGCGCTACACGGTCCAGTAAGACCGCGGGTGGACGCGACCCCACTTGGTGTATAAGTGGCCCTGTGTTTTCAGGATGCCCGCATGGCCGCCGTCAAACCCAATGCCGTCGTCAAAGCCGGTTCCGTCGAGATCGGCAACGCCAAGAAGCTCGCGATCATCGCCGGCCCGTGCCAGCTCGAGAGCCGTGCGCACGCCTTCGAGATGGCTGCCGCCCTGAAAGAGATGGCCGCGAAAGCCGGCGTCGGCCTCATCTACAAGACGAGCTTCGACAAGGCCAACCGCACCAGCCTGTCGGGCCAGCGCGGCCTCGGTCTCGAAGAGTCGCTGCCGATCTTCGCCGACATCCGCTCCCATTTCGGCCTGCCGGTCCTCACCGATATCCATGAGCGTGAGCAGTGCGCCATCGCCGCGCAGGCCGTCGACATCCTCCAGATCCCCGCCTTCCTCTCGCGCCAGACTGATCTGGTGCTCGCCGCTGCCGCGACCGGCAAGATCGTCAACGTCAAGAAGGGCCAGTTTCTCGCGCCGTGGGACATGCAGAACGTCGTCGACAAGGTCACCTCGGCGGGCAATCCCAATGTGCTGCTCACTGAGCGCGGTGCCAGCTTCGGCTACAACACCCTCGTCGTCGATATGACCGGCCTGCCGCAGATGGCGAAGTTCGGCGCGCCCATCGTGATGGATGCGACGCATGCGGTGCAGAAGCCGGGCGGGCAGGGCGCCAGCTCCGGCGGCAATCGCGACATGGCGCCTTACATCGCGCGAGCCGCGGTTGCGGTCGGCGTCGCGGCTGTGTTCATAGAGGTGCACGAGGACCCCGAACGCGCCACGCGCGAAGGCCGCTCCGACGGCCCCAACATGCTGTTTCTGAAAGACGTGCCGGCGCTGCTTGGCGATCTGGTCGAGATCGACCGCATCGCCAAGCGCCCGTTCCTCAATTAGGCCGCGTGATTCAGTACCGCGACGGCGAGCCTCAGGCGGCGTGCACCGCGATCCATGCCTGCACGATGCCGATGACCGACAGGATCAAGAGGCCCAGTGCTGCCACCATCGTAACGAGGAAGCCGGTGCTGCGCTTGCCCGGATCCGCCATATAGCCCTGCATGTACAGGAAACGGCCGACGATCCAGACCAGGCCGAACACGGCCGGCAGCCACGCGATCATGTGGAAATAGGCGGTTGCGAGATACAGCAGCGGGAAGAACACGATGGCCTGCTCGACCGTGTTCATCTGTACACGGACGGCGGCCTCGAGCTTGGGATGGCCGGTGACGGCCGGCGCGTTGATCTTGGTCTGGCCGCGCACGCGGCCGACATTGAACACGGTGACATAAATGAAAAGCACGGCAAGCACGGCAACGGCCGCGCTCAAGAGTGCGGCTGGCATCACGATCATGGTATTCGCCCCCTGGAAAAGCTGAACTCCCGCGCGGGACGCGCGGGAGCCTTATTGTGGCAGCTTATACGGATTCGGGCGATGTGCGGGATTAGTGTCCGCCGCCTTGGCCGTTCATGCGGGCAGCGCGGAACGCGTCCATCTTGGTCTTGATGTCGGCCTGCTGCGCCGGGGTCAGAGCGGCCCAGCGCTTGTCGAGATCGGCCTTGAACTTGCCGCGGTCGGCATCCGACATCGCCATGACGTGGTCGCGCTGGGTCTGGCGATAGGTGTGGCGCTGATCGTCGGTCATGCCGGCAGTGGCCTTCATACCGTCGGCAAACAGCATCATGCGCTCTTCGGGGCTGAACATGCCGCCCATCATGCCGTGGCCGGCCATCGGCGCGGCGGCGGGCGCGTCGGCGGCGAGCACCGGCGAGACGAGCAGCGAAGCGGCGAGCGCCGCGAAAGCAAACTTGGAAAGGGACATGCGTATTCTCCTGGACAACGTCGTTTGAACGCGCGTCCTTAGCTCATCCGTCGCTCGGCAATATGGCGTCCATGTGTCTGTCATAAATGTAATTCGGAAGTTGCACCGGGGAACACTACAGCAGCATCGGGTTTCATCCGTACACAGATCGAAAAAACAATCTCCATGTCCCGAAAACCGGCCAACAAGGCCGTCATTCAGATGGCTTGAAGCGCCCGGAACCATCGCCTAGAAGGACCCGCCTTCCAGCGGGACCCCCTCTATGACTGCCATCCTCGACATTACCGGCCGCGAAATCCTCGACAGCCGCGGCAACCCCACGGTCGAGGTCGATGTCCGGCTGGAAGACGGCTCGCTCGGCCGCGCCGCGGTCCCCTCCGGCGCCTCCACCGGCGCGCACGAGGCGGTCGAGCTGCGCGACGGCGGCAAGCGCTATGGCGGCAAGGGTGTCGAAAAAGCGGTCGCCGCGGTGAATGGCGAGATCTTCGACACGCTGTGCGGCATGGAGGCCGAGGACCAGATCCGCCTCGACCGCCAGATGATCGCGCTCGACGGCACGCCCAACAAATCGCGCCTCGGCGCCAACGCGATCCTCGGCGTCTCGCTCGCCGTCGCCAAAGCGGCGGCGCAGGCCGCGAACCTGCCGCTCTACAGATATGTCGGCGGCGCCAAGGCGCACACGCTGCCGGTGCCGATGATGAACATCATCAATGGCGGCGTGCATGCAGACAATCCGATCGACTTCCAGGAATTCATGATCATGCCGGTCGGCGCGCCGACATTTCGTGAAGCTCTGCGCATGGGCGCAGAGGTCTTCCATACGCTCAAGAAAGCGCTGCACGACGCCGGCCACAACACCAATGTCGGCGACGAAGGCGGCTTTGCGCCGAACCTTAAAAGCGCCGACGAAGCGCTCGCCTTCGTCATGAAGTCGATCGAGAAGGCCGGCTACAAGCCCGGCGAGGACGTCTATCTCGCGCTCGATCCGGCTTCGACCGAGTTCTTCAAGAACGGCAAATACGAGCTGGAAGGCGAGGGCAAATCGCTGTCGCCGGACCAGATGGTCAAGGTCTACGAAGACCTCAGCGCCCGCTATCCCATCATCTCCATCGAGGACGGCATGGCCGAAGACGATTGGGACGGCTGGGCCGGCATCACCAAGGCCATCGGCAAGAAGGTCCAGCTCGTCGGCGACGATCTCTTCGTCACCAACACGGCGCGCCTCAACCAGGGCATCCAGAAGGGCGTCGCCAACGCGATCCTGATCAAGGTCAACCAGATCGGCTCGCTCACCGAGACGCTTGACGCCGTCGACACTGCGCACCGCGCCGCGTATCGCGCCGTGATGTCCCACCGCTCCGGCGAGACCGAGGACAACACCATCGCCGATCTCGCTGTGGCGACGAATTGCGGCCAGATCAAAACCGGCTCACTCGCCCGCTCAGACCGCCTCGCGAAGTACAACCAGCTCTTGCGCATCGAAGAGCAGCTGGGCGATCAGGCAACTTACGCGGGTAAATCCGTTTTGAAAGGCTAACGGGTTGTTGCCGAACCGGCTATATTCGACGCCATGACGAAGGAAGAAATCGACGCCGTCTTCGCCCGCGTCCGGACATGGCCGCTGAAGCGTCAGTCGCAGGTCGCGACCTATCTCAAGGCCATTGAGAAGTTCGGCGATGCGCTTTGGCCGTTGTCCGACGAAGACATCGCCGACTTCGTCGCCGATCTCGAACGCGACGAAGTCGCGTCGGAAGAGGAGGTCGCGGCCACCTTCGGCCACACGCTTCGGTGAAGCTGACATTCACCCCGCGCGCAAACCTCCAGATCCGCGAGATATATTTCTACATTGCGCGCCACGACCAGTTTGGCGCGGAGAATGTCCCGCATCTACGAGATCGCGAATTTTGCCGCCGAATATCCCGGCGCCGGTCACGCCAGTTTCCCGCCGGGCCTGCGCACCATTCCTGCGAACCCCTATCCCCTACACCGTGTTCTTTCGCGTCCTCAGAAAACTGCAGGAAGTGCGTATCATCCGCGTCATTCATGGTGCGCGTATCCGTTCTGCCTTACGCGAAGACGCCGCCGAGTTCCGCGCCGGCGCCAATTCTTAACGCCGGCGATTGCGCCTTTAACGAAAAACACCTTGACCGCGCGAATCGGTTCGTGATTCGGTCGGGTATGCGAATCAGGCGTAGCGTCACCCGTTTCTTCGGCATTGCCGTGGTCCCCGCGATCAGCGCGGCGGTGGTCGCTTATTTCGGATACTACGCGATCTGGGGTGAGCGCGGCCTGCTGGCCCTGTCCGACGTCCAGGCCAGTCTGGGCGTCCAGAAGGAACTCCTGGCCCAGAAGCACGACGACCGCACCCGCCTGGAGCATCGCATCGCCCTGATGCGCCCCGGCGCCGCCGATCCCGATCTGGTCGAGGAACTCGCCCGCGACCAGCTCATGCTGGGCGCCCCGAATGAAGTGGCTGTCTCGCGTTCTTCGCATTAGGCTCTGACAAACCGTCAACGCTTGCCAAGCGAGGCTGCGCTTGCCAAAACGCGCCATGCCTTTCCTCACCCCGGCGAACGCGAAAGTCGCACCCCAATGACAGAGCCCCAGAAGGCCGAGGTAACCGGTGTCAAAACCCCCGGGGCAGGGTCGAACTCCGCCTCCCTGACCGATTTCTATCGCGACATGCTGCTGATCCGCCGGTTCGAGGAAAAAGCCGGCCAGCTTTACGGCATGGGCCTGATCGGCGGCTTCTGCCACCTTTATATCGGCCAGGAAGCCGTCGTGGTCGGCATGCAGTCGGCGCAGAAAGAGGGCGACCAGGTCATCACCGCCTATCGCGAGCATGGCCACATGCTCGCCTGCGGCATGGACCCCAAGGCCGTGATGTCCGAGCTCACCGGCCGCGCCTCCGGCTATTCCAAGGGCAAGGGCGGCTCGATGCACATGTTCAGCGCCGAGAAGAAGTTCTACGGCGGCCACGGTATCGTCGGTGCCCAAGTGCCGCTCGGCACCGGCCTCGCTTTTGCCAACAAATATCGCGGCAGCGACGCGGTCAGCGTCACCTATTTCGGCGACGGCGCCTCCAACCAGGGCCAGGTCTACGAAGCCTTCAACATGGCCGAACTCTGGAAGCTCCCCGTCGTCTACGTGATCGAGAACAACCAATACGCCATGGGCACCAGCGTCGAACGTTCGAGTGCCGAGACCCATTTCTTCAAGCGCGGCGCCTCGTTCAATATCCCGGGCGAGCAGGTCGACGGCATGGACGCCGAAGCCGTGCATGCCGCCGCCACCAAGGCGCTGGAATGGTGCCGCGCCGGCAACGGCCCGATCATCCTCGAGATGAAGACCTACCGCTATCGTGGTCACTCGATGTCCGACCCCGCGAAATATCGTACGCGCGAGGAAGTCGCGACCGTGCGCGAGAAGCGCGATCCCATCGAGCATCTTGGCCAGAAGCTTCTCGCGCAAAAGCTCGCGAGCGAAGACGACCTCAAGGCGGTCGACAAGGAGATTCGCGGCATCGTCAACACCGCCGCCGAATTCGCCACCGAAAGCCCCGAGCCCGATCCGGCCGAGCTCTATACGGACGTGCTGGCATGAGGTTCATGCAAACCGGCATGTGCACGGCGCCTGTCGCGGCGCTTCTGTTCGCATCGATGGCCGCGGCGGATGCCGCAAGCTTGCAGACCGAAACCTGGCCCGATGCCGCCGCGCCGCGCGCGACGCCGTCGATCCTGCGCCTTGTGGAAGATGCGTGCGAGCGCGGTCGCGGCCCCGATTATCCGCGCTGTGCCTGGCTCGCCTTCTTGAAGACGCGCGGCCTCGAAGAACTGCAGGCGCCGCCAGGCGGCCGCGCTTATCGCTGGTTCTGGGACAATGTCGATACCGGCGGTGGTTTCGTTCAGCTGATCATCGCCGCCGATGGCCATGGCACGCTGGTCAGCAGCATCAAGTCCGTTGCGACGCCGCTCGATGCCCAGAAGTTCGCCGCGTTCGAGGCAGCACTTGCGGCCACGGACTTCGCGACCGAGCCCTCCGATAACGGCAGCTCAGGCCTCGATGCGTGTCAGGATCAGCTTCTCGAGGTGGTCATGGATCGACGCTACCATTTCGTGCGCCGGGCCTGCAGCATCGCGCAGCCGATATCCGACTCCGTGCGTCTCCTTGAGCACGTTGCGGGCTTCACCGATCCGGCGCCCGACCCGGACGGCTGCGGTTATTGGGTTTGTGCGCCTAAGCCGCCGAAACATCGGAAGCATCATTGATGTCCATCCAGATCCTCATGCCCGCGCTGTCGCCCACCATGGAAGAGGGCAAGCTCGCCAAGTGGCTTGTGAAAGAAGGCGACACGGTCAAATCCGGCGACATCCTCGCCGAGATCGAGACCGACAAGGCCACGATGGAGTTCGAAGCCGTCGACGAAGGCAAGATCGGCAAGCTGCTGGTCGCCGAAGGCACCGAAGGCGTCAAGGTGAACCAGCCCATCGCGACGATGGAAGGTGACGGCGAAGCCGCGCCGGCCACCGCTGCCGTCGCCGCGCCCGCGCCGCAAGCCGCGCCCAAGCGCGAGGTTCAGAAGCAGGTCGAACAGGCGCCGGCGCCCGCCGCGCGCAAAGTCGAAGTCCAGGCCGCGCTGAGCGACTCCGAAATCCCCGAAGGCACCGAGATGGTGACCATGACGGTGCGCGAGGCCCTGCGCGACGCGATGGCCGAGGAGATGCGCCGCGACGACACGGTCTTCCTGATGGGCGAAGAGGTCGCGCAATACCAGGGCGCCTACAAGGTCAGCCAAGGCTTGCTGGAAGAGTTCGGCGCCCGCCGCGTCATCGACACGCCGATCACCGAGCACGGCTTCACCGGCCTCGGCGTCGGCGCGGCCTTCGCCGGCCTGCGCCCCATCGTCGAGTTCATGACGTGGAATTTCGCGATGCAGGCGATCGACCAGATCGTCAACTCCGCCGCCAAGACGCGCTACATGTCCGGCGGCCAGATGGCTTCGCCCATCGTGTTCCGCGGCCCCAACGGCCCCGCCGCCCGTGTCGGCGCGCAGCACAGCCAAGACTACTCCTCCTGGTACGCCCACATCCCCGGCATCAAGGTCATCGCGCCCTATTTCGCCGCCGACGCCAAGGGCCTGCTCAAGGCCGCGATCCGCGATCCCAATCCCGTCGTCTTCCTCGAGAACGAGATCGCCTATGGCCGCTCCTTCCCGGTGCCCAAGCTCGACGATTTCGTCCTGCCCATCGGCAAGGCGCGCATCGTCAAGCCGGGCAGGGACGTGACCATCGTCACGTACTCGATCTGCGTCGGCCTCGCGCTCGAAGCGAGCGAGAAGCTTGCCGCCGAAGGCATCGACGCCGAGATCATCGATTTGCGCACCCTGCGCCCGCTCGACATCCCCACCGTCCTCGCCTCGGTGCGCAAGACCAATCGCATCGTCACGGTGGAGCAGGGCTGGCCCGTCTGCTCGATCGGCTCGGAGATCTGCGCCGAGGTCGCGCTCCAGGCGTTCGATTATCTCGACGCCCCGCCGACCAAGGTCAACGGCAAGGATGTGCCGATGCCCTACGCCGCCAACCTCGAAAAGCTCGCGCTGCCGCACGCCGACGACATCGTCGCGGCGGTCAAAGCAGTCTGCTACCGGGAGTGATCCATGAACGAGCTGCCGGTGCCGGATGGCGCGCTGCAAAGTAAAGACGCCGACGAGTTCATTCGCTTTTGGGTGGTAGAAGGCAGCGAGATGGTTTCTCTCAATGTCGGTTGCTTCGGCAGAGACGAAGCCGGTACTTGGGGCATGATGATCGCCGACCTTTCGGTCCATATTGTCCGCGCATTGATGCAGAAAGGCTTTGCTGGCTCCGAGGACGAACTTCGGGCGCAAATCGAGCAGGGTTATCTCGGTCGGTTGAGCGCCAAGGGCATCGACCATTCCGGAAGTCTCATAGGCACGAGGAATTAAGTGGCGAAGGCTTCGAGGAAGATTGCCTGGCATAGCGGCGGCTGCCATTGCGGCGCAGTCCGCTTCGAAGCGCGCACGCCGGTGGAGATCGAACTCGTCGACTGCAATTGCTCGATGTGCCACCGCTCGGGCTACCTGCATCTCATCGTCGCCAGGAAAGATTTCAAGCTGACCAAGGGCGAGGACAAGCTCTCCAGCTACACTTTCAACACCGGCGCGGCGAAGCACCTGTTCTGCTCTGTCTGCGGCATCAAATCCTTCTACGTCCCGCGCTCGCATCCGGACGGCTACAGCGTCAATTTCCGCTGCCTCGACGACCGCGACGCCTTCGCCTCCGTCACGACGACGGAGTTCGATGGCAAGGAATGGGAAAAGAACGCCGGTGGTCTCGCGCCCCTGGAAAGTAGATAGCGGCGATGACGAACGTCCCCCACCCGCAGCTCGTCTTCGTGTTCAACCCGCAGCTCGTGGCGCTGGCGGGCGCGGCATTCGTCGCCAGCTTGGTCTGTATGGTCCTGTCGGCAAGATATTATACCGGCGCCGGTTCCGCGTGGCGGTTTTACCTCGCGCCGGGGAGCGTCTGGACGGGTTGGGATAAGTTCTCCGTCACCGGCCGCTATTGGTATGCCGCTTCTTGGGCGCTACTGGTGGTGATGCTCATTGCCGCGACCAGCCAAATCAAAAGCGTTGGACACTGAATAATGGCAACTCAGATTCTCATGCCTGCGCTGTCTCCGACGATGGAGGAGGGCAAGCTCGCCAAATGGCTCGTCAAGGAAGGCGACACGGTGAAGTCCGGCGACATCCTCGCCGAGATCGAGACCGATAAAGCCACGATGGAGTTCGAGGCCGTCGACGAAGGCAAGATCGGCAAGCTCCTCGTCCCCGAAGGCACCGAGGGCGTCAAGGTCAACGCCCCCATTGCCACCTTGATCGGCGACGACGGCAAGGCCGATGTCGACATCTCCAAGGCGATGCAGTCGATCAAAAGCGCGGTGACCGAAGCTGCACCGGCTTCGAGGCCCGCATCGGCGCCTGCCGCCAAGCTTGCTCTTGCGGAAGCACCGAAGCCGCCTGCAGCTGCGCCAAAGCCCGAAGGCGATCGCATCTTCGCATCCCCGCTCGCCCGCCGCATCGCCGAGCAAAAAGGCGTCGACCTCGCCGCGATCAGCGGCACCGGCCCCCGCGGCCGCATCGTGAAATCCGACGTCGAAGCCGCCAAGCCCGGCGCAAAACCCGCTGCCGCCGCGCCCGAAGCCGCCACCGCGAAGGCGCTAGCGCAAACGGCGCCCGCCGCCGCGCTCTCCGGTATCACCCCGCTCCCCGACGCCCGCGCCTTCTACAAGCCCGGCGAATACGAGGAAATCCCGCACGACTCGATGCGCAAGACGATCGCGCGCCGCCTGACCTCGGCCAAGACGCTGATCCCGCATTTCTATCTCACCATCGATACCCGCATCGACAACCTCATGGCGATGCGCGCGCAGCTCAACGCGACCTCTCCGAAAGAGAACGGCTTCAAGCTCTCGGTCAACGATTTCGTCGTGAAAGCGTCCGCCCTCGCGCTGATGCGCGTGCCCGAGGTCAACGCCAGTTGGACCGACACCGCGATGCTGCGCCACAAGCGCGCCGACATCGGCGTCGCAGTCGCGCTCGATTTCGGCCTCATCACGCCCATCGTCACCGGCGCCGAAGGCAAGGGCCTCGCCGTGATCTCCAACGAGGTCAAGTCCCTCGCCGAGCGCGCCCGCGCCAAGAAGCTCAAGCCGTCGGAGTTCGAGGGCGGCAGCTTCTCGATCTCCAATCTCGGCATGTTCGGCATCAAGGACTTCACCGCCGTGATCAACCCGCCGCAATCGGCGATCCTCGCGGTCGGCGCCGGCGAGAAGCGCGCCATCGTGGTCGGCGACAAGCTCGAGATCGCCACGCTGATGACCGTCACGCTGTCCTGCGACCACCGCGTGATCGACGGCGCCACTGGCGCGCGCTTCCTTCAGGCATTCAAGCAGTTCATAGAAGAACCGGCATCGATGCTCTTGTGAGGGCGGGCACATGACGGGCGACCTCGAAGCAATCCTGGAAGTCGGCAGCGTTGCCGCGGTCGAGATCGCGGCGAGCGCGCTTGCAGAGCGCGGCACGAAAACGGTTAGCTGCGCCAACTGCACCCATCCGTTGCTCGGCGCCTATTGCGCTGTCTGCGGCCAGCCCGCCAACACGCATCGCCGCTCGGTGCGCGCACTGCTCCACGACTTCTTCATCGACCTCGTCAATTTCGACAGCCGCATCCTGCGCACCGCCCGCGCGCTGCTGTTCCAGCCTGGCGAGTTGCCGCGCGCCTTCCGCCAGGGCCGCACGCAGCCTTATGTGCCGTCGATCCGGCTCTATCTCTTCGTATCGCTGGTCTTCTTCGTCCTGCTCGGCGTCACCGGCATCGCGATCATGCAGATCCAGGTCACGGCAAAGCCGGTCAAGGTGACCCGCGACGCCAAGGGCAATTACTTCATTCCCAATCCAGCCTACGACAAGGACGACGCCGACGATCCCGACATGAAGAAGTTCGTCCCGCCGCTGATCAAGATCACGAAAGAGAAAGCCGAACGCCCCGGTGGCGTCTTCCAATACGGCACCAACGCCTATTTCTTCGCGCGCATCGGCAGCTATCATTCCGGCCTGACCAAGGCGCAGGCCGAGCGTCTTATCACCTCCGGCAAGGTCGAGGGCCCCGACAAGGAAGCCGCCGCCTATATGGAAAGCGGCCTGTTCAGGACCATGGACAAGCTCGCCTCCGACCCCGCGGCGCTCAACGGTCCGTTGACGACCTGGATTCCGCGCGCGCTGTTCCTGCTGGTGCCGATCTATGCGCTGCTCCTGGCGCTGTTCTATATCCGCCGGCGCAAGGATTATTTCCTCGTCGATCATCTCGTCTTCTCGCTCAGCATCCATACCTTCCTGTTCGTGGTGCTGATCGCCGCCGTCGGACTCGCCCAGATCGTCGCCGGCCAGTATGTCGCGATGTTGTCTTTCGCCGTGCTGTCTATCTACATCTTCATCGCCATGAAGCGCTTCTACGGCCAGGGCTGGTTCCTGACGACGGTCAAATTCCTGCTCGTTTCCGGCATCTATTGCGTCTTCTGCCTGCTGCCGGCTTTCGCGGCGGTATTGGCGCTCAGCGTCTTTGGAGGCAATCTTGGCTGATCCTTTCGATGTCATCGTCGTCGGCGGCGGGCCCGGCGGCTATGTCTGCGCCATTCGCTGCGCCCAACTCGGTCTCAAGACCGCGATCGTCGAGCGCGACCGCCTCGGCGGCATCTGCCTCAACTGGGGCTGCATCCCGACCAAGGCGTTGCTGCGCTCGAGCGAAATCTGGCACCTGATGCATCGCCTGAACGAGTTCGGCTTCAGCGCCGACAACCTAAAATTCGACATCGCCAAAATCGTCGAGCGTTCGCGCAAGGTCTCGCAGCAGCTCTCCAACGGCGTCGGCTTCCTGATGAAGAAGCACAAGATCACCGTCATCGCCGGCGAAGCGAAGCTCTCGGGCAAGGGCAAGCTCGCCGTGACGAAGGACGGCAAGACCGAGGAATACGCGGCCAAGAACATCGTCCTCGCCACCGGCGCACGCGCCCGCAGCTTTCCAGGCATGGAGCCGGACGGCAAGCTGGTCTGGACCTATCGCGAGGCGATGGTGCCGCCATCCTTCCCCAAATCGCTCCTCATCGTCGGTTCGGGCGCCATCGGCATCGAGTTCGCCAGCTTCTACCGTACCCTCGGCGCCGAGGTGACAGTCGTCGAAGTCCTCGACCGCGTCCTTCCCGTCGAAGACGAGGAGATTTCCGGCATGGCCGCCAAGGCCTTCATCAAGCAGGGCATGAAGCTCAAGCTCGGCACCACCGTCGAGAAGCTCGACAAGGGCACGGACAGCGTCACCGCCACGCTGAAGACGAAAGACGGCAAGACCGAATCTCTGACCGTCGAGCGTGTCATCCTCGCCGTCGGCATCGTCGGCAATGTCGAGAACCTTGGCCTCGAAGCCGCCGGCGTCAAAGTCGATCGCACCCATGTCGTCATCAACCAGTGGGGCGAGACCGGCATCGCGGGCCTCTGGGCCATCGGCGATCTCGCCGGCGCGCCTTGGCTGGCGCACAAGGCGATGCACGAAGGCGTCATCGTCGCCGAGCGCATCGCCGGCGTGAAGGGCGTCCACCCGCTCGACACCTCGAAAGTTCCCGGCTGCACCTATTGCTGGCCGCAGGTCGCCAGCGTCGGCATGACCGAAGCCAAGGCGAAAGCTTCGGGCCGCAAGATCAAGGTCGGCCGCTTCCCCTTCATCGGCAATGGCAAGGCGATCGCGTTGGGTGATGCCGAAGGTCTGGTCAAAACAGTGTTCGACGCCGACACCGGCGAGCTCTTGGGCGCCCACATGATCGGCGCCGAAGTCACCGAACTGATCAACAGCTACACCGTCGCCCGCACTGGCGAGCTCACCGACGCCGACCTGCAGCACACCATCTTCCCGCACCCGACCCTGTCGGAGATGCTCCACGAAGCCGTGTTGGACGCCGACAAGAAGGCACTGCATATCTAAAAGAATTGTTTGCTACTGCAGCAGTTTCTCGACATCGCTCGCGAGTCCGTCGACGTCTTTCGTCTCTGTCGCCACCAGCCGCGCCCGGCCTGTCTTGTCGAAGAAGAACACCGCGTTCGAATGCATCACCTCGTAAGGCGGTCCTGGCGTCACGCTGAACGCGACGCGATAGCGCCGCGCCAGCGGGATCAACTGATCCGGCGCGCCGCGCAGCCCGTCCATCTGCGGCGCGAAAGAATTCACATAGCCTTTCATCAAGGCCAGGCCATCCCGATCCGGATCGACCGTCACGAACAGCACGCGCACATCGTCGGCGCGCGTGCCGAGTTTCTGCAAAACCTCGCCCAGATTCGCCAGCGTCGTCGGGCAGATATCCGGGCAATGCGTGTAGCCGAAATAGAGCAGGGTGACCTTGCCCTTGTAATCGCCCGCGCCGACCGCCTTGCCGTCATTGGCCCGCGTCATCGCAAAATCGAGCGCCGGCATCGCGCCCGTGATATCCGTGGCGTGCCACGGAGAATCGCTCCGCCCGCACGCAGCGACGAGGCAGAGCAAGGCGAAGACGGCAACCCGCGCGAGTTTCATGCCTGCAGCAATAGCACGCGGGCCACCGCTGCGCCCGCTGTGACCAAACGCCTCGCAAAGCGTCGCGCCCGCGATTTATAACTGGCGCAATGGCCGCACTCGTCCTCAACCGTCCCCTCAGTCCCAAGCTGCTCTATGGCGGCATCCTGTTCGTCGGCGGCGCGATCTACGAGGCATGCCGCATCGTGCCCGCGCATCTGCCGGTGTGGATGCCGTGGGAGTTCTCCTGGCCGGCCTATCTCGCCACCACGCTGACACTCGCCTGGTTCTGGCGCGGCTGGGTGCGCATGCCCGCCGCCGAACGTCCTGCCGCCTGGCGCGGCGCCTGCTTCGTCGCCGGCGTGTTGTCGTTCTACATCGTGCTGCAGACCCATATCGATTATTACGCCCAGCACATGTTCTTCATTCACCGCGCGGCGCATTTCGTGCTGCATCACGCCGGCGCCTTCCTGATCGGCCTCGGCGCCTGCGGCCCCGTCCTGCGCGCCGGCATGCCGCAAACCCTCGAACCGCTGCTCGACGCCAAACCCACCCGCCGCACCCTCGATGTCCTGCAGCACCCCGCCGTCGCGCCGCTCCTGTTCGTCGGGCTGCTGTATTTCTGGCTGCTGCCCGCGATACATACCCGCGTGATGCTCGACGCGAATCTCTACGCGCTGATGAACTTCACCATGGCGATCAACGGCGTGATGTTCTGGTCGCTGGTGCTTGATCCGCGCCCTAAGCCGCCGGCGCGCTATTCGCATCTGCTGCGTGCCGCGATGATCCTGATCATCGAACTGCCGCAGATGGCGCTCGGTGCCATCCTGTCGCTGTCGATGACCGACTATTATCCCGTCTACGAGATCTGCGGCCGTCTTCTGCCAATGACGGCGCTGAACGATCAGCACTATGGCGGCCTCATCATCTGGCTCCCCGGCACGCTGACCAGTTTCGCCGCGATGATCGCGGTATTGTGGACCATGCGGATCAACGAAGAGAAAGCCGAACATGCGCAACAGAGTGCTTGAAGCTGCCGTCGCCCTGTTGGCCGGTGCGTTCTTCATCCAGGCCGCGTCGCTGAACGTGATGATTTCGCAGCCTTACCTGCGCCTGATCCCCGGCGGGGTGCCCGCCGCGGGTTATTTCAACATCACCAACCACGCAAGCCAGCCTGCCGTCCTCACCGGCGCGCAGTCTTTCGACTGCGCTTCCGTTACGCTGCACAAGAGCAGCATCACCGGCGGTGTCGCGCGCATGGACGATGTGCCATCGCTCATCCTCGCGCGCGGCCAGCGCGTCGCCTTCCAGCCCGGCGGCTACCATCTGATGTGCATGCGCCCATCGCCGCGCCTGCGCGTCGGCGGCACGGCGACGATCACGCTCACCTTCGCCGGCGGTGCGCACACCGACATCACGTTCTATGTCGTCAACGCACGAGGCGGCACATGAAGATCGACGGCACCTGCCACTGCGGCACAATCGCCTACGAAGCCGAGATCGATCCCGCGATGGTCGGCATCTGCCACTGCACCGATTGCCAGACCCTGAGCGGCTCGCCCTATCGCGTGACGCTCCCAACGCCCACCCAGAACTTCCGCCCCCTGCGCGGCGAGTTGCGCACCTACATCAAGACCGCCGACAGCGGCACCAAACGCGCGCAAACGTTCTGTGCCAACTGCGGCACCCCGATCTACGCCGCCGCGCCTGAAAATCCACCGACCGTCTCGCTGCGCTGGGGCGCCATCCGCCAGCGCGCCCAGCTTCCACCCCAACGCGCCATCTGGTGCGGCTCGGCAGCGCCGTTCGCGCGGGATTTGACAAACCTGCCCGGCGTCGCGGGCCAGAGTTGAACGCGCGCTAATACCCGATCGCCATCCCGTCCTTGCGCATCTCGCTGCCGCCCCAATAGACCCGGTTCTTGGCGTCCCACATGATCGCCTGGTAGCCGCCGAACGCTCCCGTCCCCGGCTTGATGTCGTAGCCGCGCGCCGCCAGCGCTGCCTTCACCGCCGGATCGAAGCCGCTCTCCATCTCCACGATGTTGCCCGTCGGCTTCTCGCCCGTTACCTCGCTGCCGCCGGTGTGGTACCAGCGCGCCGCGTCGCCGGCTTCCTGCACGTTCATCCCGAAATCGATCATGTCGGTCAGCACCTGGACATGGCCTTGCGGCTGCATGTCGCCGCCCATCAGCCCGAACGCCAGGAAGGGTTGGCCGTCCTTCATCACGAAGCCCGGGATGATCGTCTGGAACGGCCGCTTGCCCGGCGCATAGACGTTGGCGGCCGCAGGATCGAGCGAGAACAGCTCGCCGCGATCCTGGAACATGAAGCCGAGCCCGTCCGCCACCAGCCCCGATCCCATGCCGCGATAGTTCGACTGGATGATCGAGACCATCATCCCGTCCTTGTCCGCCGTGGTGAAATAGGTCGTGTCGCCTTGGCTCAGCCGCGGATCGCCCGGACCCACATTCGGGTTGGCCTTGGCCAGATCGATCAGCTTGCGCCGCGCATCGGCATATTTGTCCGACAGCAATTCCTTCAGCGGAATCTTCACGAAGGCCGGATCGGCATACCACTTCGCCAGATCTTCATAGGCCAGCCGCTTGGCTTCCAGCATCGCCGTCAGCGTATCGGCGCTGCCCGGACCCATCTTCTTGAGGTCGAAGCCTTTCAGGATCTGCAGCATCTGCAGCGCCGCCGCACCCTGCGAATTGGGCGGCAGTTCATACACGTCATAGCCGCGATAATTCACGCTCACCGGCTCGACCCACTCGCCGTGATGCGCCGCGAAATCCTCATAGCGCAGGCCGCCGCCGATCCGCTTGAAATAGGCGTCGATCCTGTGCGCGATCTCGCCCTTGTAATACGCATCGCGCCCGCCCTTGGCGATCAGCGACAGCGTGTGCGCCAGGTCCGGATTGCGGAACACCTCCCCCTCCGCCGGCGTCTTGCCGTCGATCAGATAGGTATGCCGCGCATTGTCGAGCTCTTCGATCATCCGGGCGTTGTTCTCGAACGCCTTCATGTTGCCCTTCCAATAGAGCGCGATCAGCTGCGACACCGGAAAGCCGTTCTGCGCATAGGCGATCGCCGGTGCCAGATCCTCGGCCAGCGGCAACTTGCCGAATTTGGCGTGCAGCGCGCCCCACGCGTCCACCGCCCCCGGCACCGTGATCGCCAGCGAGCCGAATTTGGGAATATGCGGCACGTACGGCACGCCCATCCGCGCCGACACCGCCTTGATCTCTTCGACCATCTTGGCGAGGTCGCGTCCCTGCGCCGCCCGGCCCGAGCCGTTATAGCCGTAGAGCTTCTTGGTCTTGGGATCCCACACGATCGCGAACAGATCGCCGCCGACCCCGTTCGACACCGGCTCCATCAGCCCCAGCGTCGCGTTCGCGGCAATCGCCGCGTCCACCGCCGTGCCGCCCTTCTTCAGGATGTCGATCGCGACCTGCGAGGCGAGCGGCACCGCCGTCGCCGCCATGCCGTGCTGTCCCAGCACCGGCGAGCGCGTCGCCCAGCGTGTCCCCGAATAGCGGTCGCCGCGCTCCAATTGCCCGAACGCGACATTCGAAACCATTCCCACTGCCATGATGAACAACACCCCCGCCAGTCCGGCCGATACCTTCATGCGACTCCCGCTCCCGCGTAGCTCGCCCCCACGCTGGCGCGCGTTTCCCGCCGATGCAAGACCGGGCAGGGCACTTACGGTGTACATCCGGCGCGCCGTGCGTTTGACGATGGAGGCCCAAACCCATAAGTCCTGAGCATGCTCGACACCGTCCTCCGCCGCCGTCTCGACGGCACGCTTGCGCCCGTCACGGCGCGGGTCGCTGCCCTCAACATCGGTGCCAACCGGCTGACCGTGGCGGCGTTCCTCCTGGCCGCCGTCGCGATCTTCGACATCAGCCGGCAGTTCTATCTGATCGGTCTGGCCTTCCTGGTCGCCGCCCGGCTGCTCGGCGCACTCGACGGGGCCGTCGCCCGGCTCAAGGGCGCGACCGGCTTCGGCGCCTATCTCGCCGGAGTCCTCGACCTCATCGCCACCGCCGGCGTCCCGTTCGCCTTCGCGCTCGCCGAACCCGACCGCGCCTTGGCGTCGATGTTCCTGATGCTCGGCCTTGTCGCCCGCGCCGGCGCCGTCGGCGCGGTCGACCAGCCCACCAAGGCCGATCGCTCCATCACCTTCTTCAACCGCGTCGGCAACCTGGTCGAAAAGACCGACCTCTTCGTCGCCTTCGCGCTCGCCTGCGTCTTCCCGCAGTGGTTCAGCATCATCGCCTATACCCTTGGTATCCTGTGTTTTATCGCGGTCGGCGCGCGCGTTTCCGCTGCCGCGTATCAGCGCCAGTGAAGGTCGTCATCATCGGCGCCGGCGTCGCCGGCCTCGCCATCGGCTGGCGCCTGCGACAGGCCAGAGCCGAGGTCACGATCCTTGAGCGCGCCCAGCCTGCGCAAGCCGCGACATGGGCCGCCGCCGGTATGATCGCGGTCGCCGGCGAGATGGGCGCCACGCAATCTCCTGAGGCCGAATTCGGTCAGCATTCCAGTCTGTTATGGCCCAACTTTGCCAAAGACATAGAAGCCGCTTCCGGCCATACCATCGCTTACCGCCGCAACGGCGCTTTGATGATCGCGCGCGACAAAACCGCAGCCGCCGCCTTCGAAAGCTGGAGCGGCGTCGACCGTCTCACCGCCGCCCAGGCCCGCGCCAAAGAGCCGATGTTGACACCCGACATCACCGGCGCGCTATGGGCGCCCGACGAGGCCCAGGTCGACAGCCGCGCCCTCGGCCAGGCCCTCGCCATCGTCTTCGCCAAGGCCGGCGGCGTACTCAACGTCAATGAAGCCGCCGTCCGGTTCGAGGTCGCCGACGGCCGCGCCATCGCCGTCTCGACTCCCTTTAACCGCTACCATGCCGACGCCTTCATCCTCGCCGCCGGCGCTTGGTCCGGCGACATCGGCGGCCTGCCGCCCGAAGCCCTCCCGCCGGTCCGTCCGGTCAAAGGCGAGATGATCGCCGTCGTGCCGCCCGCCGGCGTGAACCTGCCGCGTCATGTCGTCTGGGGAAATGGGGTCTACCTCGTGCCCCGCGCCGACCGCCTCCTGATCGGGGCGACGGTCGCCGAGGCCGGCTTCGACACGTCGGTCACGGACGCCGCCGCCGATTGGCTGTCGTCCCGCGCCATCGCGCTGATGCCCGCGCTCGCCAGTTGGGAAGTCGTCGAGCGCTGGGCCGGGTTGCGCCCCGGCTCGCCGGACAACCTCCCGCTGCTCGGCGAGAGTTCCATCGCGGGACTTTTCATCGCGTCCGGCCAGTTCCGCAACGGTATCCTCTTTGCACCGGCTCTCGCTGAGTTAATGTCTCGTATCGTTCTGGAACGCGCGCCCGCGCTGGCGGCCTTCGATCCGCGCCGCTTCCCGACGAGCTAAAGACAAGACCGGGGTCGTTGTGAGTTTCCAAATGGTGCTCCTGTTGTTCGGGGCCGGGCTGGCTTTGCTGGCGCTCGGCGGAGAGGCTGTCATTCGTGGCGGCGTCGCCCTCAAGCGCACCCTCGGCATCGCGCCCGTCATCGTCGGTCTGTTCGCGATCTCGATCGGCACCGCGTCGCCCACCCTCGCCATCGCCGCGACTGCGGCCCACGCAAACCTCGCCGACATCGCCATCGGCACCGTGATCGGCGCGACGCTGATCAATCTTCTCCTGATCCTCGGCCTCTGTGCCCTGATCCAGCCGATGCCCAGCGCCCCCAAAGTCGTCCTGCGCGACGGTGGCGCCATCCTCGCGGCCGGCGCAGCGCTCGCCGCGCTCGCCTGGCATGGCGAGATCGGGCGCCGCGAGGGCGTCTTTCTGCTTGGCGCCTTCGCGCTGTATGCCGTGATCGTCGTCGTCTCCGACTGGCGCCGCTCCACCGAGCACTCCGTCGCCTGCGCCGAAGCCGAAAAGCGCGCCAACCGCGAAGAGCCCTCCATCTTCGGCAGCCTCTTCGTCCTCCTCGTCGGCGCGATCTGCCTACTGGTCGGCGCCCATTTCATCGTCGGCAGCACGCTCTCACTCGCGCCACTGTGGCATCTGGCGCCCGCCACCATCGCGATGACCGTCGTCGCATTCGGCGCCGCGCTCCCCGTCTTCGCAATCACCGCCATCGCCGCGCTGCGCGGCTACACCCACATCGCCATCGGCCACCTGATCACCGCCAGCGTGTTCAACATCTTCGGAACCCTCGGCATCGCCGCACTGATCCGCCCGATCACGATCTCGCACACGACCTTCGCCCCCGCCGACACCTTCGCCGTCCTCGGTGCCGCCGTCCTGCTTTTGCCGCTGCTGTCGATGAACTGGAGCCTCTCCCGCGCCAAAGGCGCGCTGCTGATGCTCGCCTATATCGGTTATCTCGGCTTCACCGCGTGGCGCCTCGGCCTCGTGCCGCATTTCCCCGGCATCGCTTAAAGCCGCCTGCACCGGGCGGCATAAGTCGGTGTAGAGTGCCGGCATGTTCTACGCGATGATCGCAATACTGGCCGTTATAGTCGCCGTATCGTTCTACGCCGGCGGCCCGTTCGCCCATCGGTGGTCGCCCGCGACGTTTCGCGGTCGTCTTCGCTATTTGGCGTTCTGCTTCGTCGGCATCATCATCCTTGTGACCGTGATGCGATTTGTGCGCGGACACTGGGGTTAGAACGCGTCCCGCCCGTCAATCCGGCAGTCGCCAAATCCCCCAGGGCAGTTTGCGCACGCCCGACAGCGTCGTCCGTGTGATGTACCCGCCCAGCGGCACATAGCGCGCGCCGACCAGGAAATTATCGCGCAGCCATGCCATCACCCGGCTATGCGACTGGAACGCCGGCGTCAGCGCCCGCGATGTCAGCTGGTAATATGCGACATGCGTCCGCCGCGTCTTTTCGTAGAGCGCGATGGCGCGCTCCGCATCGCCGGTTTTGCGCACCGCATAGGCAATCGTCACGGCATCGATCAGTGCCAGATTGGCGCCTTGCCCAAGCTGCGGGCTCGTCCCATGCGCCGCGTCACCCAGAACGACCACACGCCCGCGGCTCCACGGCCGCATCACCACATCGCGATAGCTCGCCAGCGCCAGCTGATCGAACGATGTGATCTCATCCAGCACCGCGCCGATCTGCGGCCACACCGCCAGCGCGCGCGCTTTCAGCACATCCAGCCCTGCCGCCTTCTGCGCCTCGACTTCTGCGAGCGGCAAGCTCCAGAACCACGCGACATGCGGCCCGTCCGCGCCCGGCGCGCGTCCGATCGGCAGCACGCCCATCATCGTATGCGCGCCGTCATAGGTCTGGCGCAGCCGCTCGGTCCACGCGCCCGTGCGATCCGGCACTGCGCACCACAGCGCGCCCCAGGGATAAATCGGCGCCTTCAGCCGCACGCCCAGGCTCTCCCGCGCCCCGTCATGCGACCCCGCGCAATCCAGCACCAGATCGAACGGCCCTGCGCGCCGCCCATCCTTCGCGACCAGCACCGGCGCATCCGGCGTCTCGACCCGCGCGACCTCGAACCCCAGCACCAGCTTCGCGCCGCTCGCCGTCGTCCGGGCATGCAGAATCTGAAACAATGCCGCGCGATGAATCCCGAGCCCGTGCGCGTTGCCATAGCGCAGATCGAGCACCCGCCGCCCCCGCGGCGTCCGCCCATCGAGCTCGAAGATCTTCGCGCCCCAGCGCTCCGCGTCTTCGCGCGCGCCGAGCCGCTCGAGCACTTGCAAACCCGAGGGCTGCAACAACAATCCCGCGCCCACCGGCCGCGCCGCCGCGAAACGCTCGACCACTGTCACGTCGTGCCCATCCCGCGCCAGCCCGATGGCCGCCGCCTGACCCGCCACGCCGCAACCGATGATTCCGATGCGCAAACCGCTCTCCGCTTTCGCTGTGTTGGGTTATCTTCGATTCCACAATCCGGGGCAAAGCCATGACGGACTTCACGCTCGACCCGCGCCTCGCCGCCGACACGGCCTTCGTCGCCGATTGGAGCCTGTCGCGCGTCCTGCTGATGAACGATGCGCGCTATCCTTGGCTCATCCTCGTGCCGCGCGTGTCCAATGCCATCGAGCTCCTCGATCTCGCGCCGCCGCAACGCGCCACGCTGATGGACGAGGTCACCCGCACCTCGCAAACCCTCAAACACCTCACTTCGCCGGCGAAGCTCAACATCGGCGCGCTCGGCAACATCGTCGCGCAGCTTCACATCCACATCGTTGCGCGCAACCCCGGCGACCCCGCCTGGCCGGGTCCCGTCTGGGGACACTCTCCGCGCGTGCCGTACGCCGATGCCGCGCGCGACGCCTTCATCGCCCAACTCGTAAACACGCGTTAACCAGACTGGCACGCCTGTTGCTACGTCTTCTCGCAGGAGAACCCGTAGCCATGCTGGCAGAAGCCGCGACCGCCACGTCCAATCGATCCGCCGTCCTTAGCGCGTTGCAAGACGCAGCCCAGGCGACCGGCGCCGATTTCCATTATCTGCTCGGCACCGCGATGCGCGAGTCGAGCCTGAAACCCTCAGCCCAAGCAGGCACTTCCTCCGCCGCTGGCCTGTTCCAGTTCGTCGAACAGACCTGGCTCGGCGTGGTCAAGAATTATGGCGCCAAGCACGGCCTGGCCTCCTTCGCCAACGCCATCACGCAAGGCTCGGACGGCAAATTCCACACGTCAAATTCCGCCGACCGCTCGGCAATTCTTGCCCTGCGCAAGGACCCGAAAGTGGCCTCGCTCATGGAAGGCGAGTTCGCCCAAGCCACCCGCGCCACCCTCCAGGACAATCTCGGCCGCGATGTCTGCGGCGGCGAGCTCTATGCCGCGCACTTCCTCGGCCCCGACGCCGCCTGCCGCCTGATCCGCATGAACGACAGCCAGCCGGGCGCCAAGGCCGCCAATGCCTTCCCCGCCGCCGCCGACGCCAACCGCAATGTCTTCTTCCACGCCAACGGCACCGCCAAGACGGTCCGCGAGGTCTACAACTGGGCGCTCCAGCAGCCGAACGGCAACGCCGCGCTCGACACCGCCCCCGCCGCACCCGACAGCGCACCGATCATCGTCGCCAGCAACACCGCCGCGCCCGACCTGACCGACATGATGTCGAGCATCACGTCCTGGCGCCCCGGTCACGGCTTCTTCGCCTCCGACACCGCGGCACAGGGCGATGCTGCCATCCCCGCCGCGCCGTTCCTGCTGACGCCCGGCGTGATGGATGTCCTCCAGTCGATGAGTCCCGCTGCCGACACTCGCGCGAACTAGGCGCTAGTGGCAGCAGCCATACTGCAACTGCTCGTCCCTGGTTGCCGGCCGGCCTTCCGGCGTCAGGTCCATCATGTTCCATAACGGCTCCAGCGTTCCGATGGCGCGCGGGTCCTGTCCCGGATCGGCCGGCGCAAACAGCATCTCCGAGCTCCAGAAGTGCCGTATGCCGTCGCTGTTGCGATGAAACACGTTCGTCATCGGCTGCTGCTGCCCGTCGTGATCTTCGGCGCCATAGTCGTTCTTGAACCGGTTCCCCGCCGACGAGAAGAAGCGCATGTGCCGCCAGCCGCGATCCTTCGCGAATGCCACCACGCGTTCGATCGGTGCCTTGGCGACCACCGCAAAGTTCAAAATCTGTTCGAGATGCAGCGCCATGCCGTCGAACTGGTCGAGGAGCGCGGCGCAGGACGGGCAGGGCCCATCCTCGCGCGGCAGCGCCGCGGTCGGCCCGCTCTCCGCCTTCGCCCGCTCGTCGTTCTTGTGACGCGGAAACATCATGTTGTAGACGACGAGCGAATCCTTACCCGCCGCAAACATCTCCGACAGCCTGACCTTCGCCACGGCGCCATCAGCGCCGATCCCATCGAACACATAGTCTTCAGGCACCAATCCGCCCGGCGGTAAAGCGCGCCGCGCCGCCGCCAGCGCCTCCATCTCGCGCCGCAGCGCAATCTCCTGGTTCAGCAGCGCATCGCGCGCCGCGCGATATTCGGCGCTTTCGCCGGGAAAATCGAGTTTCATGGCCGCTGATCTCCTGTCGCTTCCCTGATAAGGACGAACGCGCTCAGCCGTTCCCGACACGCGCCTTTCCCTTTTGCGCGACACACTTTAAGCACGCCGCCAGCAAGGGGACATCATGCGCCGCGCCGTCGCTTCCGTCTGGGCCGTCATCGCCACGATCTTCTTCGTCCAGACCGCCAACGGCCTGCAGACCAGCCTGCTCAGCGTCCGTGCCGGGATTGAATCCTTCCCCGCCTGGGCCATCGGCATCGTGATGGCGAGCTATTATGTTGGCTACTCCGCCGCGCCGCTCGCCAGCCGCGCCATCATCGGCCGCGCCGGCCATGTCGTCACGATGGCCATCGGCATCGCCTGCGCCGCGCTGGTCATCGCTGCGCACGCCTTCCTCGTGACGCCCGTCGCCTGGGCCGTGCTGCGCGTGGTCTCCGGCTTCGCGCTCTCCAGCGCCTATGTCGGCGCCGAGAGCTGGATCCATGACCGCGTCGAGAACGCCCAGCGCGGCCGCGTCTTCTCCATCTACATGGTGGCGCAGATGATCGCGATGACCCTCGCGCAGGGCCTGCTCAGCATCGGCGATCCCAAAAGCAGCTTTCCGTTCCTGCTCTCCGCCGCGATTTTCCTGATCGGCGCCGCGCCCGTCGTCTTCGCGCGCCACACCGCGCCGCATCGCGCCCCGCCCGAGCCCTTCGGCATCGTCAAGCTGTTCTTCGCCTCGCCGCTCGGCGCCATCGCCACCGTGCTTGCCGGCGTCTCATGGTCGATCGTCTTCACCTTCGGTCCGGTCTACGCCCAGAAAAGCGGCTTCGATCTCGTCCATGTCAGCCTGTTCATGGCGCTCGCGATGATCGGCGGCGCGCTGATCCAGTTTCCCTTCGGCTGGCTGTCCGATGCGCTCGGCCGCCGCGTCACCATCGCGATCATGTCCGCCGGCGGCATCGCCGTGTCGCTGTTCGGCCTGTGGGCGGACGGGCAGGGCGACGTCATGAAATACATCGCGTCGGCTTTTGTCGGCGGCCTGATCTTCCCGATGTATGCGGTCTCCGCCGCGCACACCAACGACGCGATCGCGCCGCAAAACCGCGTTGCCGCTGCGGCAGGATTGGTCCTGCTGTTCGGCCTCGGCTCGATCTTCGGCCCCTTGGTCGTCGGCGGCGTGATCACCGGGCTTGGCCCGTCGGGTTTCTACGTCGTCCTCGCCGCAACCCTGACCGCCAGCTTGGCGGCGGCTGCAACGACTCGTTAGACTTACAAAAACACAGCGAGGAAACATGCCCGAGTCCGTCGACCAGTCCGCCAAGCCGTCCGTCGTGCCGGTGCTGGCCGCCACCATCCTTCTGCTGCGCGACGGCGAGGCCGGGCTAGAAGTCTTCATGGTGAAGCGCCATCACCAGATCGATTTCGTCGCCGGCGCGCTGGTCTTTCCCGGCGGCAAGCTGGAGAAGGGCGACAGCGATGCCGCGCTCGCCGCGCATAGCGACGGTGGCGCCGATTGGACGCCGCAGATGCGCGCGCTCGGCGCCGGTGCGATCCGCGAAGCCTTCGAGGAATCCGGCATCCTGCTGGCGCGCGACGCCCGCACCGGCGGCTTCGTCTCCGCCGCGCGGCTGAACGAGCTGCAGCACTACCGCAAACTGCTCGACAAGCGCGAAGCCGTCCTCTCTGAAGTCCTCGCGAAGGAACAGCTGCGCCTTGCGCTCGATCAGCTCATCCATTTCGCGCACTGGATCACGCCGGAGAACATGCCCAAGCGCTTCGACACGCATTTCTTCCTCGCCATCTCGCCCATCGGCCACGCTGGCAGTCACGACGGCCACGAATCTGTCGACTCGATCTGGATCACCCCGCAAGGCGCGATCTCCGACCGCAAGAAATGGAACGTGATCTTCCCGACCAAGCTCAACCTGATGAAGCTGGACAATGCGAAGACCGTCGCCACCGCCATCGCCACTGCGAAGACGACAGCGGTTCTTCCCGTCACGCCCTGGGTCGAGAACACGCCCGAAGGCCAGATCCTGAAAATCCGCGAAGACGCCGGCTATGCGCAGACGTCCGCGAACATGAAAGAGGCGATGTAGCGCGTTACCGCCCCGTGAGCCGCTCGAGCGCCTCCGGATAACGGTTGCCCTGCACGGTGATCGCCGCGGATCCGCTTTCGAGCTGGCCGAGGTCTTCCGCCGTCAGCACCACCGCCGCCGCGCCGAGGTTCTCCTCCAGCCGGTGCAGTTTCGTGGTGCCCGGAATCGGCGCGATCCACGGCTTCTGCGCCAGCAGCCAGGCGAGCGCGATCTGCGCCGGTGTCGCGTCCTTGCGCCGCGCGATCTCGCCGAGCAGTTCGACGAACGCCTGGTTCGCCCTGCGTGCCTCGGGCGTGAAGCGGGGCAACCCCTTACGGAAATCGTTGCTGGCAAAGCTCGTCTTGTCGTCGATCGCGCCGGTCAGGAAGCCCTTGCCGAGCGGGCTGTAGGGCACCAGCCCGATGCCGAGTTCTTCCAGCACGGGGATGATCTCTTCCTCTGGCTTGCGCCACCACAGCGAATATTCGCTCTGCAGCGCGGTGACCGGCTGCACGGCATGCGCCCGGCGGATCGTGGCGGCGCCCGCTTCCGAAAGCCCGAAGTGACCGACTTTGCCTTGCTGGATCAAATCCTTCACCGCGCCCGCCACGTCCTCGATCGGGACATTCGGATCGACACGGTGCTGATAGAACAGGTCGATGTGATCGGTCTTCAGCCGCCTCAGCGACGCCTCGGCGACGTGCCGGATATTCTCGGGCCGGCTGTTGAGCCGCGGCCCACCCGTCATGCCGCGCGGATCCGATGACAGGTCGAAGCCGAACTTGGTCGCGATCAGCAGCCTGTCGTGCAGCGGCGACAGCGCTTCGCCGAGCAGTTCCTCGTTGGTGAATGGCCCATAGACCTCCGCCGTGTCGAAGAAGGTGACGCCGCGGTCCACGGCCGCGTGAAGCAGGGACACCATGTCTTTCTTCTCCGGCAAGACGCCGTAGGAGAAACTCATCCCCATGCAGCCAAGGCCGATGGGGGAGACTTCAAGATTGCCGATTTTGCGCGTCTGCATGGTTGCAACTCTCTCTTAGTATTGAACTTCGGCCCCTGATCTAGGCCCCGCGGTTGGTTGCGACTAGGCGCAAAAATCCGTATGTTCTCATGAGGAGAATTCATGAATACCGCACCCCAGCTCAACGACCTCGTGGCTTTTCTCGCTGTGGCGCGGGAGGGGAGCTTCACGCGCGCCGCGGCGCAGCTCGGCGTCTCGCAATCCGCGCTCAGCCACACGATCCGCGGGCTCGAAACGCGGCTCGGTCTCAGGCTGCTCAACCGCACCACGCGCAGCGTGGCTGCGACCGAGGCGGGCGAGCGGCTGCTGCGCACCGTCGGGCCGCGGCTCGACGAGATCGCCGCCGAGCTGAAGGGCATCGGCGAACTGCGCGACAAGCCGTCCGGCACCATCCGCATCACGGCCGGCGAGCACGCCGCCGGCACCGTCCTATGGCCCGCTTTGGCGAAGCTGCTGCCCGCCTACCCGGAGATCAATGTCGAGATCGTCGTCGATTACGGCCTCACCGACATCGTGGCGGAGCGCTACGACGCCGGCGTTCGCTCGGGCGAGCAGGTCGCCAGGGATATGATCGCGGTCCGCATCGGTCCCGATATCCGTACGGCGGTGGTCGGCTCGCCCGACTATTTCGCGCGCCATCCCCGGCCGAAGAAGCCGCAGGATCTCACCGCGCATCGCTGCATCAACCTGCGCCTGCCGACCTATGGCGGCGTCTATGTCTGGGAATTCGAAAAAGGCGGCCGCGAGGTCAACGTCCGCGTAGAAGGCCAGTTGGTGTTCAACAACCTCGCTCTGCGGGTGGAGGTGGCGCTGGCCGGATTCGGTCTCGCCTATCTGCCGGAGAGCCGGGTGGCGCCGCATCTCAAGGACGGCAGCCTCGTTCGCGTCCTCGCCGATTGGTGCCCGCCTTATGCCGGCTATCACCTCTATTACCCCAGCCGCCGCCAGGCGACGCCGGCGTTCGCGCTCGTCGTCGATGCGCTGCGCTATAAGCGCTGAAGCCTCACAAGGGCGTTCCAAAATTTATTCGCGCTAAAAAAATTTTGCCTCTGCCGCATCGCACACAGCGCTCTATCCCCGTCGCGCCATGAAGTCTTCCGCGCTATTTGCGGCTCTGCAGGAATCAAAAACGGGATAGAGCGCGACCGAAATTATTTTCCGACTCCCTTGGTAGTGTCCTAATTTGATTTGGGCGGTTTTTGGTTCGGTGGAATGCAGGAACTCACGCCAAATCTCATCTTGCCGAACGTGCGGTTGCGAAGATCGTACGCAATTCCAAAACCCGCAGCGTCATCGCAGATCATCGATCCCATAAATTTGTAGATACCGTCCACAATTACAAACCTCGGGCCATCGCGCCTGACTCCGCAGAAGGCAAGAACATAGAATCCTTCCAGATGCGCGGGCCGAAACAATTCAGAGCCCTCGGCGAAACCAATGGCCTTGGCCTCATAAGTTCTGACGAGGCGCGTCGCTATCTCCTTGGCCTGTGCTTCGGTGAGCCCGGGATCAATCGTGTACCTCGTGTCGCCACAATTCATTTCCTCGGCCGAATGCACTGGAAACGTCGAGTTCTGAGGGGATGCAGTGGCCGGGCCATGAAATACCGACGCACCCAACCAAAGCGCAAGGGCGCTAATCGAGACAAGAATAAGCCAAGGAGGTGGCTTGGTCCTCACTTCGCCTTCGCCTCCGCCGCGATGGCAGCCCTCACAGCGTCACGGGGCGAGGTTATCGGCCCAGTATGCAGCACGGCAAAAAGCCGCCGCCGCCCATCTGGAAGTTCATATGACCAAGCGTAGGCCCTTTTCGCGGTCGGGTGCCCAGCCAGGTCAAAGACCGCCGCGGAGCCATCCCAGACCGTTTCCCCGTTGTGCTGCTCATGCACAGGGACGGACCGCGCAAACGTCGCCGTGCCGCCGTGCTGGGATTCGACGGCTCTCTTCAATTCGTTGGCGGAAACCTCACTCATACCTGCCAACATAGCACGGTTTTTTCCGCGCGGTTTGCGCGGACAGATACCTCCGATCTGAGCCAACATTACAGGCCCTTTCCTTCGTCATCGCCGAAGTCGAGTTCAATCTGTGTCGGCTCGCCGTGGCGCGGGTATCGAGTGCGACGTAATCTGGAGCTACGTCCGCAAGAAGCAGAACCAGCTTAAGTCAGGCGAAAGCATCCGCGCTGGCGACCTCTGGACCTTCGTGGCGATTGATCCGCAGACCAAGCTTGTCCCGTCCTACCTCGCGGGCAAGCGCACGCTGGAAAACGCCACGCTATTCTTGCGCGATATCGCACGACGCGTTGATAACCGCGTGCAGATTTCCACTGACCGCTTGCCGTCCTACATCCGCGCCGTCGAAGATGCTTTCGGTTCGAATGTCGATTACGGGCAGGTGGTAAAATTTTACGAGGCGGAGCCAACGGGGCCAGGCCGCTACGCGCCCCCGAAAGTGTCGAAGGTTGAGAAGGAAGCTATCTGGGGCAACCCGGACATGCACACCCTTGGTACGTCCATCGTGGAGCGTCAGAACCACAATATGCGTATGTCCATGCGCCGCTTCACGCGCCTAACCAATGGCTTCAGCAAGAAGCTGGACAACCTCAAGGCCGCTGTTGCGCTGCACTTTGCGCATTACAACATGGTCCGTATTCACCGGACCTTGCGCGTTACCCCTGCCATGGCGGCGGGTATTTCTGATAAGCTTTGGACGCTTCAGGAACTGGTCGAAGAGACTTCGAGATAGGCGACTATGCAACGGCAGTTCTTACAGAGATTTGTCCGTAGCTTTTGCCTTTTTGGATTCTTCATCGTCGCAGGGTGGGCTGCCGACTACTTCCTGGGCGAGTTGCCGAATCGGACATGGTGCCGAGTTGCCGAAGTCGGTCTCGGGTGCTTTGCGGCGGTGGTTTTCGCCTCCGCCCTGATCGCCTTTATCGAAGTCCGGTTTCCGTCTAAGGGCACCTGACCGCTCTGTACGCGTTCGACTCTCATACCAGTTATAGCGGCACTTCCATTGCACAGTCGGGATTCGCTCGTCGCCCATGTGGCGACGCTATTCCGCTATATCTCGCCAAATCCCGGCATATCCCGCTTGGCCATCAAATTAGGACACTATCGCGATTCCCATCGCACCCCAATTGCGCCTGAAATGACTCTACGCGCCGCTGAGCATCTCGGCGACGCGCGCCTCGAGCTCTTCGACCAGCACCGTCGCTATGCGGTCGGTGCTGGTCTTGATCTTTTCGCGGAACACGACGCGGATCGCCGCGACATGCGCATCGACCAGACCGAGTGGAATTGCCGTCGAAACATTGGTCGCGTCGATCAGCTTGGTCAGCGATGCCGCCATCCGCGCGATCATCGGATATTCGAACGTGTCCGCCTCGCCCTTGAGGTCGTGCGCCGCGCGGAACAAATCCTCGCGCGTTGTTGCCGACGGCGCCGCCGCGAACGCGTCGCGGCTGGTGCCGAGCTGCGCCACGTCGCTTGCCAGCCAGTCGTGAAACTCGACCTTGAGCGTTTCCATCGCCGCTTCGGCGCGCTTGATCGCGGCCATGTCGATGCCGCCGGCGGCACTGCCGACTTTCGCCTTCAGGATGTTGGGCGGCATGAAGATTTCGATGGGGAGCTGGCGTGCCATGCTGGTTCTTTCTTTGCGCTAGGCCGCTGCGTCGGTCGGCATGGCATCGGCCTGCGTCGCGCGCCGCTCGGGTCCGCGATATTCTTCCTTGCCGCGCCGCCGCCGGCACGGCCCGAAATAGGCCTTGGTGCGCACATAGGGGCGCGGATGCTCGATCACCGAGACGAGGCGCGACATCACCGCCTTCACCGACACCGGCTTGGCGAGGAACTCGTTGACGCCCGCGTCGCGCGCCTGGCGCACATGATCGATCTGGGTGTAGCCGGTCAGCATGATGATCGGCACGAAAGGGTTGGGCGTCTGCGGCGAGGTGCGTACCATCTTGACGACATCGATGCCGGAAAGACCTTCCATCATCCAATCGAGGATGACGACGTCGGGATTGGCTTCGCGCAGCGTCGTCCAGGCGCGGTTACCGTCGGCCGCCTCGAAGATTTGGACGACGCCGAACGCTTGCAGGATCGCGACGACGAGCTTGCGCATATGCTGGTTGTCGTCGACAACCAGAACCTTCAGCCTGTCGAACCTGTAGCCGCTCATATCCGCCGCACCAACGCCCCAGCGCCCGTCCTTCGCTGGAGGGCTGCCGCGATGGATCAAGTTACGCGGGTTCCGTTAACGCCTCGTGAAGTCCGCCCAAACTGGGTTTTTAGTCCACGAACTGCTCGGCCAAAATCCGTTCGTCCAGACTGTGCCCGGCGTCGAACAGCATCGTCATGCTGATCGAGCGGTCTTCGGCGACGTCGACCGCCGTCACGTCGCGCGCCTCCAGATCGTCGGCCACCGCGCTGACCGGCCGCTTGCCGGCCTCGAGGATCTCGAACCGCACCCGCGCCCGGTGCGACAACAGTGCGCCGCGCCAGCGCCGCGGCCGGAACGCGCTGATCGGCGTCAACGCCAGAAGATCGGCATCGATGGGAAGGATCGGACCATGCGCCGAAAGATTATACGCCGTGCTGCCCGCCGGGGTGGACACCAGCACGCCGTCGCAAATGAGCTCCGCGATGCGCGGCCGCTCGTCGACCAGGATGCGCAGCTTCGCCGCCTGCCGCGTCTGGCGCAGCAGGGAGACCTCGTTAAACGCCAGCGCCTCGGTGACGCCGCTTGGTCCCTCCGCGCGCATCCGCAAGGGATGGAGCTGCGCCGATTCCGCAGCGTCGAGGCGCTGCTCGAGATCCTCCTCGCGGAACTCGTTCATCAGGAACCCGACCGAGCCCAGATTCATCCCGTAGATCGGTTTCTTGCGGCTGAGGAAATTGTGCAGCGTCTGCAGCATGAACCCGTCGCCGCCCAGCGCGACCACGACATCCGCCTTGTCCGCGCCGACATCGTCATAGCGCGCGCACATCAGCTTCAGCGCCGCCTGTGCATCGGGCGCCGCCGCGGCGACGAAATGAAAGCTCTTGCTCATGCTTCAGCCGCCCGTCAGCGACATATGCCGCTCCAACGCCGGCGCCTTGTGCCGGCGGTCGATGATGAAATCGTGCCCTTTGGGCTTGCGCGCAATCGCCGCTTCGATCGCGAGGTCCAGCGCCGCATCGTCCGGCGAAGCGCGCAACGGTTTGCGCAAATCCGCGGAATCGTCTTGCCCCAGACACATGTACAAAACCCCGGTGCAGGTCAGCCGCACCCGATTGCAGCTCTCGCAAAAATTGTGCGTCAGCGGCGTGATAAAGCCGAGCCGTCCACCCGTCTCCGCGACGCGGACATAGCGGGCCGGGCCGCCCGTCCGGTGATCGCTGTCGCTCAGTGTGTAACTCCGCGCCAACTGAGCCCGCACCAGCGACAGCGGCAGGTACTGGTCCACCCGGTCGCCGTCGATCTCGCCCATCGGCATCGTCTCGATCAGTGTGAGGTCGAAGCCGCGGCTGTGCGCCCACAGCATGAGGTCCTCGATCTCGTCCTCATTGGTGCCGCGCAGCGCCACGGTGTTGATCTTGACCTTGAGCCCCGCCGCATCCGCCGCGTCGATCCCGTTCAGCACCTTGGCCAATTCGCCCCAGCGCGTGATCCGCCGGAATTTGGCCGCATCGCGCGTATCGAGCGATACGTTCACCCGCTCCACGCCGGCGTTTTTCAGGTCGCGTGCAAACCGCGCCAGCTGGCTGCCATTGGTCGTCAGCGTGACTTCTTGGAGGTTCGTTTTTCCGATCTGCGCCCCGAGCCTGTCGAACAGGCTCATCACGCCGCGCCGCACCAACGGCTCGCCGCCGGTGATGCGCAGCCGCTCCACGCCCTTGCGCACGAACGCCATGGCCAGCCGTTCGATCTCCTCGAGCGACAGCACATCGGCCTTCGGCAGGAAGGTCATATGCTCGGACATGCAATAGACGCAGCGGAAATCGCAGCGATCCGTCACCGAAATGCGCAAATAGGAGATATGCCGGCCGAACGGATCGATCATCCGGGCAATGTAGCAGGGGTTGGAACGCAGAGCTATTTAGAGCTTGGCCAATTCCGCCAGCGCGGCCGGCCGCGCCGTCGTCGCGAACACGCGGTCCACCTCCGCCATGTCGGCATGGGTGAGCGAGGAGCGCATATCGCGCGCCTGCCGCGACAAATTGAACACCGTGTTGAACACGCAGCGGTCGATGCCGACGCCGCGGCACGCAAGCGCAACCGCGCGCGGACCGCCGTCGTAGAATTTCTTGCGCAGGTCCACGAGCGGCAGGCCCACCAGCTTGGCGAGCGCCAGGTCGAACAGGTCGAGTTGCCCCTGGTGCAGCACGCGCAGCAGGAACCCGGCCTTGAGCTGCCCCGACGACGCCAGCTTGTCGATCAGCTTCTGCGCGCTTTCCGCCGGTGGGGTGCGCGGTGGCGCCGGCTCGCTCTTGATCAGCGTCTCGGCCGCGTTCATCGCGCTCGACAGCTTTTCCGGCGCGATCGCGTAATTCCTGGCGATATAGGTCTTGAGCGCATCGCTCACCCATTCGCACATCTTGGTCGCCAGCACCGGCGGCAGGTCCGTGCGCTGCGTCAGCGGCTCATGCAGGCTTTCGATGTTGCGCGATTTTTCGACCAGCGTCTCGAAGGTCATCGTCGAGATTTTCGCCGTCGCATTGCGCACCAGCGCCACCAGCACCGACTCGGCCGGACTGCTGGCCAGCACGTCCGTCACCGGCTCGCCGATATGGTCGCGCGACGCCACGGCTTCGTGATGCGCCTGGCCGCTTTCGGCGATCAGTTTGAGGAAGTCGCCGTCGGTCAGCAGCGGGCTGCGCAGCAGCAATGGCCGCGCCACCTCGATGCGGTCGTCGGCGAGCAGAAGAATGAGATCGTGCGGCGCCGTCGTATCGTCGGCCAGCCGTTCGGCCAGCGCGATGCGGATCGCCATTTCGACGTCGCGGGTCAGGCGGCGCAGGATTTCGTGCATCAGCGCGCGCTCGCGCTGGTTCAGCCCGGTACCCTGGATGCGGTAGAGCGAGGCGACGGCGAGATAGATTTCCTCCCGGCTCGTGCCTTGCGGATTCACGGCGAGCTGGGCCAAGCGCCCCATATCGCTCATGTCATGCGCGGTAAGACCCACGTTCTGCCCCAGATGCTTTCTGCACGCAGTTCCTTCTGGAACCGTTGGCAACGAGTAGCAAATCGGTGTTAACAGCGTGTTAAGCTAATTTTCTTGCGGCCTCCCGACCTGTCCCGGATCGACCCATGACCGATGCCGAAGCCCCCTATATTCTCGCCATCGATCAGGGCACGACGTCGACTCGCGCCATCCTGTTCGACGCCGCCGCCCGTCCCGTCGCCTCGCACGCCATCGAATTGCACCAGATTTATCCGGCAAATGGCTGGGTTGAGCACGATGCCGAGGAGATCTGGAAGGCGACGCTCGGTTGCTGCCGCGCCGCGCTGAAAGGCGTGCCCGCCGCGGACGTCGCCGCGATAGGTATCACCAACCAGCGGGAAACCACTGTCATCTGGGACCGCAAGACCGGCGCGCCGCTGCACAACGCCATCGTCTGGCAGGACCGCCGCACCGCCGAGCGTTGCCGCGCCCTGAAAGCCAGAAAGCTCGAACCGAAGATCACCGCCAAGACCGGCCTGCTGCTCGATCCTTATTTCTCCGGCACCAAGATGGAATGGCTGCTCGACCACATTCCGGGCAGCCGCCGCCGCGGCGCTGCCGGTGAGATTGCGCTCGGCACCATCGACGCCTGGCTGATCTACAAATTGACCGGAGGCAGGGTGCACGCCACCGACGTGACCAACGCCTCGCGCACCATGCTGCTCAATCTGAAGACGCTGGCCTGGGATGCGAGCCTGCTCGATCTCTTCGGCATCCCCGCCGCCGCGCTACCGCAAGTTCGCGACAGCGCCGGCGAATTCGGAGTCACGGACGAAAAGCTCCTCGGCGCCGCTATCCCGATCCTCGGCGTCGCCGGCGACCAGCAGGCCGCTGCCTTCGGCCAGGCCTGCTTCAATCCCGGCGACGTGAAATCGACCTACGGCACCGGCTGCTTCGCGCTGGTCAACACCGGCCCGACCGTGCCGACGTCGAAGAACAAATTACTCGCCACCGCCGGCTACAAGATCGGCAAGAAGACCGCTTACGCGATCGAGGGCAGCATCTTCATCGCCGGCGCCGTGGTGCAGTGGCTGCGCGACGCGCTCGGCGTCATCCGCAGCGCCGAGGAGATCGAAGCGCTCGCCCGCACCGCCAAGGACGCGCCCGGCCTCTACTTCGTCCCCGCCTTCACCGGCCTCGGCGCACCGTACTGGGACCCGGAGGCGCGGGGTGCGATCCTCGGTCTCACCCGCGACATGGGCGCCGCCGAAATCGCCCGCGCTGCGCTCGACGCCGTATGCTTCCAGACCCGCGACCTGCTCGAGGCGATGGCGAAAGACATGAAGCGCTCCGGTCTGCGCAACCCGCGCGCGCTGAAGGTCGATGGCGGCATGGTGCGCAACGACTGGTTCTGCCAGCGCCTCGCCGATCTCACCGGCCTGCCGGTCGACCGCCCAGTCGTGACCGAGACGACCGCGCTCGGCGCCGCCTATCTTGCCGGCCTCGCCGCTGGCCTGTTCAAGGACACGAAGGACATCGCGTCCCGCTGGGCCCTCGACCGCCGCTTCACGCCGCAGATGAAGGCGCCGGCGCGCAACACGCTCTACGACGGCTGGAGAGCCGCCGTGAAGCGCGTGTGCTGACGCTTAAGGCGTGATGCCTTGGGAAATGAGCCAGTTGGTCACGGCCGTTTCGTTCGACAGATAGCGCAGCCACCCGCGGATGCGTCCCGAGCCGAGCGACACATTGGTTGTCCAGTTGAGATTGATCGGGGCCGAACCCGGGAACGAGGCGACCAGGAACCACTGGTCGGGGAAGCCCAGATTGGTATCCATCGTGAAATTGCCGCCGCTCGCAAATGTAAAGCCTTCGAAGTTGCCGCCGCCGTCGCAATAGCCGGTCGCCGCCGCGGCCGCACTGCAGGGTGGCACCGTCGTGACCTTGATGTTGCCCGTCCCCGGCGCCGCGATGCTGGTCCAGACCAGGTTCAGGAACACGGTGCACAGCACGATGCTGTTGCCGCCGACCGGCTGGACGACGAGATTGGAGACCTGGTTTTTGAAGGTCATGGTCGGATTGGTGCCGCCGTCACCCATCAGGGTCGGACGGATGTTGT
This sequence comes from Rhizomicrobium sp., assembly GCA_036271735.1. Taxonomy (GTDB): domain Bacteria; phylum Pseudomonadota; class Alphaproteobacteria; order Micropepsales; family Micropepsaceae; genus Rhizomicrobium. The sequence continues at coordinate 76,591 of DATAZZ010000029.1, read as the reverse complement.
AGTTGTTGGGAAAAGGCATTGTTTGCTCCAGTTTGCGCGAAACCGCTTCAGCGTATCAGTCGTCTTCCAGTTTGACAGTCGCGAGGCGTCGGATCACTCTTGTGTATTCGCAATACACGCCACGAGCCGAGGACAATCATGAGCAGCGCAGCACGCAAGATGCCGGAAATGCAGGACATTTCTTCGCTCAAGGACAAGGTCAGCGCCGAGGAATGGGCGGTGCGCGAAGACCTGGCGGCGACCTATCGGCTTGTCGCGATGCACGGCTGGGACGACATGATCTTCACCCACATCTCCGCCCGCGTGCCCGGCCCGGAGCATCACTTCCTGATCAACCCCTATGGCCTGCTGTTCGAGGAGATCACGGCGTCGAGCCTGGTGAAGATCGACGTCGACGGCAACAAGATCGTCGAGTCGCCGTTCCCCGTGAACGCCGCCGGCTTCACGATCCACTCGGCACTGCACATGAACCGCGACGATGCGGGCTGCGTCATCCACCTGCACACCACCGACGGTGTCGCCGTCTCGGCACAGAAGGACGGCTTGCTGCCGCTCGACCAGCACGCGATGATGATCTCGGGCGAGATCGCCTATCACGACTATGAAGGCGTCGCCCTCGACCTCGACGAGCGCGACCGCCTCGTCGCCGACATCGGCGAGAAGAACGCGATGCTGTTGCGCAACCATGGCACGCTGGCGCTCGGCAAGAACTGCGCCGACGCCTTCTTGCGGATGTATTACCTGGAGCGCGCCTGCTCGATGCAGGTTCGCGCGCTCGCCGGCGGCGCGCTGCCCAACTGGCCGAACCAGGGCGTGCCCGAGAAGACCGCGATGCAAGGCAAAGGCGCCTTCAACGGCATGGTCGGTGCGCTGGCCTGGCCCGCGCTCCGCCGCAAATGCGATCGCCTCGACCCAAGCTACAAGAACTAGGGCGAGAACGCCCCGTTATCCTCCCCCGCTCGCGGGGGAGGTGGCACGCCCACTTCGGGCGTGACGGAGGAGGAGCCCCAAGCTCGAAACTGAAAAACAATTATCTTGCCGAAATTCGGCTAACCCACTGAACCAAAACGAGAACAGAAATCCCATGAAATTCGGCGTCGGCCAGTCCGTCAAACGCACCGAGGACATCCGCTTCATCACCGGCCAAGGCCAGTACACCGACGATCTGCATTTCGACAACCAGACCTTTGCCTGCTTCCACCGCAGCGCCCAGGCGCACGCCAAAATCCTCTCGATCGACGTCTCGGCGGCGAAAGCCGCGCCCGGCGTGGTCGACGTGATCACCTATGAGGACATCGAAGCCTTCGGCGCCGGCCCGATGCCGCTGATGGCGCCGGTCAAGAACCGCGACGGTACCTCGACCCGCATCTCCGACAAGCCAATCCTCGCCAAGGACAAGATCACCTTCACCGGCGAAGCCATCGCGATGGTGATCGCCGAGACCTACGCGCAAGCCAAGGACGCCGCCGAGCTCGTCGCCGTCGAATACGAGGCGCTCGATGCCGCCGGCACACTCACCGCCGCGCCGACGGGTCCGCAGATCTGGGACACCGCGCCCAACAACGAGAGCTTCGACTGGGCGGATGGCGATGAGGCCGGCACTGCCGAAGCCTTCGCAAACGCTGCGCATAAAATTTCGCTCGAAGTCGTCGAGAACCGCGTCAGCGCCATGCCCATGGAAACGCGCAACGCGATCGGCCTCTATGACGCTGCCAAGGACGACTACACCCTCTACGTCACCTCGCAAGGCGCGGCCAACATACGCGGCGGCCTCGCAACACGCCTGCTGAACGTCCCGCCCGAGAAAGTCCGCGTCATCACCCGTGACGTTGGCGGCGGATTCGGCATGAAGGGCTTCCTCTATCCCGAACAGCCCGCCGTTCTCATCGGCGCCAAGAAAGTCGGCCGCCCGGTGCGCTGGAGCGCTGAGCGCACCGAAAGCTTCCTCGCCGACGATCACGGCCGCGATATGATCACGTCCGGCGAGCTCGCACTCGACAAGGACGGCAAGATTCTCGCGCTGCGCATCGTCGGCACCGCGAATATGGGCGGCTATCTGTCGGTCTACGCGCCGTTCATCCCGACACTGGCCGGCAGCCGCATCTTTGGCGGCGTCTACCGCGTGCCCAAGGCGTGGGCCAACGTGAAGGGCTATTACTCGAACTCCGCGCCGGTCGATGCTTACCGCGGCGCAGGCCGTCCCGAAGCCGCCTATCTGATGGAACGCCTGATGGATGCCGCGGCCGCGCAAACCGGCATCGACCGCGTCGATATCCGCAAGCGCAACCTGCCGTCACCTTCCGAGCTGCCCTACGCCAATCCCTGGGGCATCAAATATGATTCCGGCGATTATCCGCGCTTGCTCGAGGAAGGTCTCAAGCGCGCCGGCCAGGCCGGCTTCGCGGTCCGCAAGGCGGCATCCGCCGGCAAAGGCAAGCTGCGCGGCTTCGGCTTCGCCTATTACGTCGAGATCACAGGCGCCGCCGGCCAGGAGCCCGCCGCGATCAAGTTCACCGAGAATGGCGGCGTCGAGCTTTATTGCGGCACCCAGTCGAACGGGCAGGGGCACGAGACGTCTTTCGCCCAGCTCGTCGCCGAGAAGCTTGGCGTGCCGTTCGAATCCATCACCGTGAAGCAGGGCGACACCGAATGGGTCAATGGTGGCGGCACCGGCGGCTCGCGCTCCCTCAACATGTCGGGCGGCGCGTTGATGCTGACGTCCGATGAGGTCATCAAGAAGGGCAAGGTCGCGGCCGGTCAGGTCCTCCAGGCCGGCGGCGCCGAAGTCGGCTTTCAGGTGGTCGAAGGGGTCGGCAAGTTTGCTGTCGCGGGCGAAGATCGTTCGATCTCCGTCGGCGAGCTCGCCGTGACACTCAAGCGCGACAAGCTCCCCGGTTTCGAGGACGGCCTCGACAGTGCCGCAAACTACCAGGGCAAGGCGTCGACCTTCCCGAACGGCTGCCATGTCTGCGAGGTCGAGATCGATCCGGAGACCGGCGACGTGAAGATCGTGTCCTATCACGTGCTCGACGATTTCGGCCGCGTCATCAACCCGATGCTGGTCGCCGGCCAGGTCCATGGCGGCGTGGTCCAGGGCCTCGGCCAGGCGCTGATGGAGAACATGGTCTACGACGCGCAGACCGGGCAGCTCCTCTCCGCCAGCTTCAGCGACTACGCCATGCCGCGCGCCACCGACATGCCGGACATCGATTTCAAATATGAAGAAATCCCGTGCGTGACGAACGATCTGGGCGCCAAGGGGTGCGGCGAGGCCGGCACGGTCGGTGCGCTACCCGCGATGATGAGCGCCGTCGCCGACGCCCTCGGCGTCCTCCACATCGATATGCCCGCCACGCCCGAACGGGTGTGGCGTGCCCTGCAGGACAAGAAGAAAGCAGCGGCGTAACTGCGCTCAACCCTGCTTCAGGTCGAAGCTCTTCAAGTTCCAGCCGCGCCCGGTGTTGTGTTCACCATCGACCGTGTTGAAGTCCCAGCTCAGCTGCAGCTTGCTGTGGCCCTGGCAGGGAATGTTCACCGTGACCGTGGTCCAGTTGATCTTCACGCTCGGCTTGGGCATGGCCTGATCGACCCAGGCCTGGCTGTCGAGCCGGTAGCGGAACATCATCTGGTCGACACCCGGCGCCATCCGGCTGGCGTCGCCCAAGGCGTAGCTGTGTACGAAGCTCACCGTGCACGCTGCTTTCGAGTTGATCGCAAACGCCGGCGTCCAGAACTGCCCACGGCTGCCCGGAATATCCGTGACGCCATAGGCATAGGTCGCCCGATTGAACGCGCCGTAATGCAGTGTCGGCGTCTTCTTGCCCATCACGAGGTCATGAGAATACCAGCCGACGTCGTGAGACTTCTTGTCGTAAGCCTGCGCCGGACCGGTCGCCATGTAGTGGACACCGTCCGGAACCTGATCGCGCTTCAAGTCGAGATTACTGAGGTTGATATGCATGTTGACCGGCGGCGAATCCGGCGCGGCAGGCGCTGCCGGTCCGGCGGCGCTCAGAAAAAGGGCCGCAACCGGCCCGAATACGACAACACACCGGCGCAAGCCGGTCTCGAACGATGCGAACACGAAACAGCTAACCTCCGGTCGGTGCTGCCGGTGTCGCCGGCGCGGCCGGCGCTGTGGCCGGTGTTGCCTGTGTAGCTGGAGCCGGGGCCGGTGCATAGGCGGCGACCGCCTTGGTCAGCGTGTCGCGCTCGTCGCAACCCGAGGGGCACAGGCTCGCCAGCGTGTCGAGTTCATGCTGCGCCGAGGGCAGGTCGTGCATCTGAAGATACAATTCGCCGAGATATTCGTGCACGCCCTTGTGATCGGGATCGAAGGTCAACGCCCGCTGATAATAGGCCAGCGACTGCGGATATTGCCCGAGCATGCGATTGGAATAGCCCAGATAGTTCAGGATGTCGGCACTGTGCGGCCGGTCACTCAGCGCGGTCAGCAGATGCGGAATCGCGTCGGCATATTTCTCGTGCTTGATCAGGCGGACTGCCACCGCATAGTCGTCGAAGCTGGCGCCGCCCATGCCGCTCCCGCCGCCGCTATATCCGCCACCGCCTCCACCACCACCCATCGAAAATGACGGCGTCGTCATGGCGATCGCCGCCGCGGTTCCCAGGACCAGCACCAGTTTGCGCATTGTGACCCTCCCATGAATTTGCCGTAGTGTAGCGCGACGCAACGGCCGGCAGAAGCCGTGCGGATTGTCTTAGGATGTAAAACCGCAGGGGATGTAACGCGTATGGATCAAGCCGCTTTAGTGAAAGCGCCGGACGACGGGCGTCCCGTTCGCCGCAAGCCCGAGAGCCTCGCCAAGTTGAAGCGCGCCGCGCGCAAGCTGTTCGTGGAACGCGGCTATCACGCAACCCGTCCGCAGGACATTGCGCGCGAAGCCGGCCTCGGCCACGGCACCTTCTATCTGCACTACCCCGACAAGAAGGCGTGCTTCCTGACTTTCGTGGAAGACGCCCGCGCGGAGCTCCATGCCTTCATGCAGGCGCGCCAGCCCGAGCACAAAACGTTGGAGAACACGATCGCCGCGAATTTGAAGGCAGTCTACGAATACTCCGCCGACAATCCCGGCGTTCTCGCAGCTGCGATGACCGATGAATTGGTAATCGACGCCGAAGGCGTGCAGGCGACGCCGTTGTTGGTGCGCTGGGGTCTCGATTGGGGAGAGATCGTGCGCGAAGCGATGCGCACCGGCCAGGCCTGCACGACCTACAATGCCGAGATCGTCGGCCAGGCCATCCTCGGTGCCATCCATCAGACCGCCAGCGAAGGCGCCCGCTCGATGCGCCAGCGCGAGGAAGTCTTGGACAATCTCACGCGATTTCTGGTGAAAGCTCTAAAGCCTTAGGAACTCCCGCTCCCGCCGAGATGCCCGCCCCCCGACGCGCTTGCGCGTCATTCGATTGAATCGTGCGCGTCCGCGCACGGGGCATCTCGGACGAAGCGTCAGTTCAGCTTGAAGCTTAAGCCCGCCAGCAGCGCGTGATCGGAGAAATGCTGATGCGCGACGTCGGAGCCGTCGGACAGCAGCACCGATTGGGCTTGGCTGAAACGGTACTCGCTGAACAGCGAGGTGTTCTCCGCAATATCGGTCCGCACGCCGGCTTCGCCCTGATAGGCCGGCCGCCAATCGCGTCCCGAAAGCCCGTTCACCTCGCCGCCGACATTCTGCACGCCGATAGCGGCGCCGACATACGGCGTGAACTGCGCGTCGGGCAGAAGGTCATAGGTCGCGTTGGCCATCACGCTGGTCGAAGACAGATGCCCCGTCGCGAGCGCGCCGTTCAGCCGGCTGACATCGCTGTGCTGATAGAGCGAATCGAGCTCGAGCCGCCAACCATTGCCGTAGTCGTAACCCGCTGCACCGCCGACCGCGTAGCCGGTGCCGAAGCTGTCGCGCTGCGGACCCAGCACTGGTCCGTTCACATGCAGATCGGGCAGCAGCGACACGCCGCCTTCGCCGCTGATGTAGTAACCAGGCGTCCCGGCCAGCGCTGCCGCGATGCCACAGCCGACCGCCAGGCCGAACGCCGCCGCGAACACGATTCCCTGTTTGAGGTTTTGTCTCATGCTTTTCTCCTAGGTTGGGGCGCGGAGTCCTCGGGACTCGCCACACGGCCACGCTCTGCGCTGCATGTCGCGAGAGTGTGTCTCGCTCCTTGCAACATCTTAAGAACGTTGCACTTTTTGTTTCGGTCCTTGCTGTCCGCGAGGTGTCTGCGATGTAACGGCCCGGTTGACAGGAGGGGGCGACTGACAAACTATCAGCGGTAGGGCATGCGTTGGCGAGCAAAGACTCCCGCGCCGCGTGGAGGAGTTCGCTGATGACCAAGCTCAATTACAGCCGCGACGAGATCATGGCCGATCATGTCTATGCGGAGCCGCAGGTCGAGGCCGGCTATCGCCTGCATGGTGGTTTCGACGCCGCCGGCGCCTATGTCTCGCCGCGCACGCTCAACCGCTGGCCCGCCGTCGAAGCCTGGCAAAGCGCGTTGAAGACGCGCGGCCAGGACATCATCGATGCCTCGACACGCCTTTTGAAACGCGGTCCCTATCCGACAGTCGATCAGCAGAAATTCCTCCTCAGTCACGGGTTCGGTGAGACGCTGTGGAACTCGCTCACCATCACCGGCATCATCGAAGCACGCGGCGGCATGCTGGCCCAGGCCGTGACGCCGGACTTTCAGGAGATCGTCGTCGAGGACATTTCGAACATGAGCCTCGGCCATCTCAACAAAGGCCTGCTCGCGGCGCATGGCTATGACGAAGGCGGCCAGAAATCGCTCGGCATCGGTGGCCATGACGATATGTGGTTCGCGGTGCGCGACGCGCTGTTCGGCAAGGGTACCTATCCGATCCCCGAAGTGCCGGGCGGCATCGCGCGTCCCGAGACCGGCCGGCGCATGCCGCAGATTCCCAAGGAATACGAAGACTGGATCCTGCTGCTGATGAACGTGCTGATGATTGAGGTGAAGGCGGAGAGTTTCTTCTCCTTCTGCCAGGGCATCATGCGCGATCCGGCCAACTTCTCCGACCGGCGCGCCGCCGCCGGCCACGCCGCCGACCTCGTCGAGCGCATCCGCACCGACGAGGCGATCCATGTCGCCTATCTCGCGACCGCGATCTCGGAATTGCGCGGCCTCACGATCAAGACGGTCGATGGCGGCACCATTCCGGGCAGCGATATCGTCGACCCGGTCTGGAACCAGATGATCGAATGGCACGCCGTGACCCAGGCCGATTTCAGCCGCGAGCAGTCGCGCGAGGCGATCCTGGGACGCCTCAAGTCGAAGCCGAACGGTCCGGCGCTCGCCGCGACCTTCGACAGTCTCGAATTCCAGCAAGCCGCGGAATAAGCACCATGAAAGAGTTCAAGGGCCGCACCGCCTTCATCACCGGCGGTGCCAGCGGCATCGGCCTCGGCATGGCGCGCGCCTTCGGCCGCGCCGGGATGAACGTCGTCGTCGCCGACATTGATCTCGCCGCGGCCAAGGCCGCCGCCGAGCGCCTCGCCTCCGAGCAGATCAAGGCGGAGCCCGCCTATGTCGACGTCACCGACCGCGCCAGCGTGAAAAGCGCCGCGCTCGATGCTGTCGCGGCGTTCGGCAAGATCCACGTCGTCGCGAACAATGCCGGCGTCGCCGTCGGCGGCCCGCTTGGCACGGTCAAGGAGCGCGACTGGGACTGGATCGTCGATGTGAACCTGAAAGGCGTCGTCTACGGCACCGAGGTCTTCGCGCCGCTGATCAGGAGCCATGGCGAGGGCGGGCACTTCGTGAACACCGCGTCAATGGCCGGCATGATCTCGCCGCCCGGCATGGAGCCGTACACCGCGACCAAATTCGCCGTCGTCGCCATGAGCGAGGGCTGGGCGGCTCAGCTCGCGTCCCTCGAGATCGGCGTCTCGGTCCTGTGTCCCGGCTTTGTGAAGACTCGCATCCACGAAAGCGGCCGCGCCCGGCAGGACAAATATGGCGGCATCGGCGAGGTCGATCCCGGCGTCGGCGCTACGCCATCGGAAGCGGCCGCAAATGTGCTGGGTGGCATCGATCCTGACATCGTCGGCCAGCGGGTGCTCGAGGGTGTGCGCGACAACGACCTCTACATTTTCACCCATCCGCACTTTAAGGAATTTGTACAGGCGCGCTTCAATGCGATCCTCGCCGCCTTCGACAAATCCGCCCAGAGCGAGGCGCTGGCGCAGGTCAAGGCCTGACGCGCGGCGAGCCCTGACGCCCGTCAGCGATCGGCTGGTTTCTTGCCCGAGGCGATGTGCTTGGCTTCGATCGCCGCGAGATCGAGCAGATGCGCCAGCATCGGCTGTTCGTATAGCGTCGCGATATTCCTGAGCGAATGCAGCAACGCCTCGGTATAGGAGGCGTACTCGCGCAGTGTGATCTTCGGGTCGGCTGTGTCAGCCGGACTTTTTCGACCCCTCGGCATTTTGCGCCGCTATCCTTGTTGGCAACTAGTCGGTTGGTCCCTCAATAGATTCGGGGGAACTTGCAGTGATTGAGTACCTTGCCTTCGCAACCACTGATACCACCCAATTCACTAGTTCAGGTTGTAATTCGCAATTCCACGCGAAGTCCTTTTACACTGCCGCCGATTCCCGCGTGGTTCCGAAAATCCCGACACGGTGTGATGATGAGCAACGTCCCTTCGGCGTTTCGCGCGAAGCTGTGCATCGTTGCGCAATGGTGTCGCGCGCACGCCGAAACGATTGAAGGTTCCGAGCGGGCGCAGTGGCAGAAATTCGCCGCGTTCCTCGAACTGCTGGCCGGCGCGTCCTAATCCTGCGTCCATAGCGACACACTGATGCCTTTCTCGTCCAGGGCGTTCTGTCCGGCGGGCGAAAAGAACGCGCCGACCTGCAGCGACCAATGGCGTGACAATCTGTTCACGACCGACAGCTCGAGCTTATGACTGCGGTAATAGGTGTAAGGCGCCACCGCGTCGCCGGCGCTGAAGATGTTGAAGCTCTGCGCCATCACCATCGTGTCCTTGGTGACCCACAGGCCGGCGGTGATGTCGATGGGTGTTTCGTTGGGGCGCGGATGATCGATCCAGCGCTGCGCGGCCTGGATGTCGAAGAAGCCGTTGCGTCCGAAGAGTTCGAACCCGGTGCCGTAGAGCAGGCGCAATTCGATCTGCCGCCCTGGCGCGTGGGCCACCGATACCGAAAGGTCGAATGCGCCGGATGTTTTGTAGGAGGTTTGCAGCGAAAGCTTGCCGTGCCGCGCCAGCAGCATCACGCGCGCGCCGCCTTCGAATGACGTGTTGTGCGCCGCGGTCAGCGGCACGGTCGGCGTCTGCACCTTGGCCGAGACATAAGCCGGCGTTGCGAACAGCGTGATCGCGCTGGTCAGCCCGTATTCGAACGTGTTCTGCACCAGGAGTTTCTGGAACGCGGTCGGCACGCCGGCATGGCCAGCCTTGTCGAAGCTGAGGCTGGCCTGGCTCTGGGTCGAAGAGGTGAACACCTGCCAATGGCCCTTGCCGAGCGTCCAGGCGCCACCCTGTGCCGCTGTTGTCGCAGCGGCCAGCATCAGTGCGGCAGCTGGGCCTCGCATGCGTCAACCCGCTCGCCGCCGGCTGAGGCCGTGCGCGGTCTTTTCCCAGTGAAAGGGATCGGTGATGAGCTGTTTCAGGCCGCGCCAGGCGGCCAGCGAAATCAGGGCCCAATAGAGCGTCACCGTCAGCCCATAGGGCGCCAGATCGCGCCAGCCGCGCCGCAACGAGCCGATTGTGGCGAGCACGCTGAGAAGGGCGTTACCGCCGATCAGGCTCGCCAGGGCGGTCATCGACGACGCGCCGCCATGCGGCAGCATCAGGGAAAGCCCGAACAACACCCAGAGCAGTGGGTTGGCGAGCGACGCGGCCACCGAGCCGCCGATGAAGAGATGAAAGGCGAAAAATCCGCCGATTCCGGCACGGCGCACCAGGCCGAAGGGCTCGCGTGTATGGACGAGCCAGGTCTGCATATAGCCCTTGAGCCAGCGCGAGCGTTGCTTGAGCCAGACGTCGAGCCGCGTCGGCGCCTCCTCGAAGGTCGTCGAATCGAGCATCGCGACCCGGTTGCCCAATTGCGCGATACGGATTCCCAGATCTGCGTCCTCGGTGACGTTGAACGGATCCCAGCCGCCGAGTTCGCGCAGCACCGCCGTGCGGAAATGGTTGGAGGTGCCGCCCAGCGGCATCGGCACGCCGATCCGGTCGAGCCCCGGCAACAGCACGTCGAACCACAACGCGTAGTCGAGCGCGAAAAGCCGCGTCAGCCAGTTCTCGTCGGCGTTGTAGAAGTTCAGCCGCGCCTGCAAACACGCCACACGCGCGGGAAGGGTACGAAACGCCGCCACCGCCTTGCGCAGTTGGTCGCGCTCGGGACGGTCCTCGGCGTCGAAGATCACGGTGAATTCGCCGCGCGCGAAGTGCAGGGCGAAATTGCAGGCTTTGGGCTTGGTGCGGGGTCCGACCGTCGGGACGCAGATAACGTCGAACGGCCCCCGTCCCACAAGCGCATCGGCCACCGCCAGCGTGTGCGGATCGTCCGCTTCGACGATCAATTTGATATCGAGCTTGTCGTGTGGGTAATCGAGCAGCAGCAGCGCCCGCGCCAGCCGCGGCAGCACATTGGCCTCGCGATAAAGCGGCACCAGGATGGTGTAGACCGGGAGTTCGCCGACAGTCCCGCGCTCATGATGTCCCGGCAAGCCGCCGACGCATGCAAGTACAGCGCGGAACAGGGTCCCGGCCAGAAAGGCACCTGAGGTGACAACCACCAATGCAGTCCAGCCGACATGCGGCGCAAGAATCGCGAACCCTGCGAAAGTGATGGCAGTCGCCGTCAGCACGATGGCTTGCCGGACCGTAATCACCCGATGCGCCGAAAGCGCCGGCATCCGGCGGGCGAGGCCATGCGCCGCGTCATCGGCAAGCGACAGCATGCGCGCGGACTGCGCGATACCTAGAGTGTCATCCTTCGCCCCCATGAAGGTCTCTGACGCTGGCACAGGAAATGGACGCCGCAGACCGCCGGGTGGCAGCCGCGAAAAAGCGAGAAGCGGTGAGAACGAGCGCAGGAACACGCGCGCACGAATCATGGGTTGTAAGCGCTTGGTTGAGCAACAAGATTTGCCACAACCAAGGGTGGTTATCGGCTATACTTGCGAATGAGTTGCGATTACACTGCGTCGGCGAATGTCTGGATTCTCGAGGTATATGCGCAACGCCGTCCTAATCGCCGCCTGCTTCGCGCTCGTCGCCGCGCCGGCGTTCGCCGACAACGCTATTCCGGTGGTCCTGAAGGACCACAAATTCGCGCCGGCGACGATCCATGTGAAAGCGAACGTATCCAACGTCATCGCGCTGGCCAACAATGACGACACCGCAGAGGAATTCGATTCCACCGCGCTGAAGGTCGAGAAGGTCGTGGCCGGTCATAGCTCTGGCAATGTGCGCCTGAGGCCGCTGGCACCGGGCCGCTATCCGTTCGAGGGCGAATATCATTCGGCCACGGCGCAAGGCGTCGTGATCGCGGAGTAAGCCATGCTCGCCTCGCTGATCATCGTCTTTCGCGAAGTCATCGAAGCGGGCCTGATCGTCGGCATCGTGCTTGCCGCGACGCAGGGCGTGCTCGGACGCTCGCTGTGGGTTGCGATCGGCGTCGGCGCGGGCGTCCTCGGCGCCTGTATCGTGGCGCTGTTCGCCGAGCAGATCTCGGCGCAGTTCGAAGGTTCGGGCCAGGAATTGTTCAACGCCACGATCCTTCTGCTCGCCGTAGGCATGCTCACCTGGCACAATGTCTGGATGGCCGGCCACGGCCGCCAGATGGCGCGCGAGATGCGCAGCCTCGGCGCCGAAGTCACTGCAGGCCAGCGCACGCTCACCGCGCTCGCCGTCGTGGTGGGCGTTGCCGTGCTGCGCGAAGGCTCTGAGGTCGTCCTGTTTCTCTACGGCATCGCAGCGCAGGGCGGATTGACTGCCGCATCCGTGCTTGCGGGTGGCGCGCTCGGCCTCGCCGCCGGCGCTGCCGTCTCGGCCGCGATGTATTACGGCCTTCTGACCATCCCGGCGCATTGGTTGTTTTCGGTGACCGGTTGGCTGATCACGCTGCTGGCCGCCGGCATGGCCTCGCAGGCAGTGTTGTTCCTGCAAAATGGCGGCTATCTGCAATTCCTGATGACGCCGGTCTGGGATACCTCATGGCTGCTGCCCGAAGGCGGCGAGGGCGTTCTGGGCATCGTTGGCCGCATGCTGCATACGCTGATCGGCTACAGCGACCAGCCCGACGGGCTCCAGCTCACCGCTTATCTGGGGACCATCGTCGCCATCAACGTGCTGATGCGTGTGGTCAACCGCGGCAAGCGCGTGCCTGCCGCAGTGCCGAGTCCTGCCGAATAACTATTTGTGTACCGTCGCCTTCAAATCGGCGGCGAGCGTGGCATCCTTCAGATACGGCGCGACCTCCGCCGGCGATAGCGTCAGCGGATCGGCGCACGCCGCGATGACATGCGGGAAGTCCGGCTGGAATACGACGCCGCCTTTGGCGTCGAGCCAAATGATTGGCGCGCTGGAGAACGGGTCCTGGTCTGTGATGGCCCCGCGGCAATCGGCATCGTCGTCGCCCTTGCCCTTCGGCTTGCGATATCGCGCGCGATACAGCTTGGTCAGCGTCGAAGGTGGCGCGCCCTCGGCATCGCTGAGTGGCGCGACAAAGCCCGGCTTGAACATCGTCGTCCAGTCGATCTGCGCGCCGGTGGAAAGATCGTAAGTCAGCGGCGTTTCCGAGCCGTTGGTGGGATAAGCGGTGGCGCAGAAATAGCTGGTCACCACCTCGACGCTGAGGGCACGGCTCGACAGATACCGGACGTCGACGGACTGGGCATAGGTGTCCTTGTCCGGCTTCATCTTCATCTCCTGGAGTTGCGACAGGCAATCGGCATAGGCCGACACGTTGTCCTTCTCCGCCGTCGCCAGCTGCGCGTTGACCTTGGCCATGATTTTCGCGTCGGGGAATTTCAGGCGCGGATAGGCCGGCTTGGTGCCCTGGCTGTGCATCGGCGCAGCGGAGATGGCCGGCATCGAGGGCGCCGCGGCGAATGCGAAAAACGGCAGGGCAGCCAAAGCGGTGCCCATGGCCAAAATTGATAAATGACGCATCAAGATATCCCTTAGATTCGGCAGCGAAACGTTCTAAAGCGCGGCGTAAACCGCGTCCAGCAATGCGCGATTGCGCGGGTTCTGCCAGCGCGGTCCCATGTCGTTGGTGACATAACCGAACGCAATACGTGCCTGTGGATCGCAAAAGCCCAGCGAGCCGCCTGCACCGAAATGGCCGAACGCGCCCGGATTGGGACCGAGCGGCCGCTCCGGCTGGGTGAGCTGGAAGCCGATCCCGAACCGGCTCGGCCGATTGTTGATGATGTCGTGGCCGTTCACCTGCTCGGTCGTCGCGGCCACCAGTGCATCGCCGCTGAGGATGTGTACGCCATCGATCGCGCCGCCATTGGCGAGTGCCGCATAGACCCGCGCGATGCCGCGCGCATCGCCGTGGCCATTGGTCGACGGTACCTCCGCCGCGCGCCAGCGTGGATCGTTGACCCAATGCGACCCGGAAAAACCTGGTGGATTCCAATAGGTGTTCCAATGCATCAGCATCGTGTCATTCGCGATCTGCGGCTTCTCCGGATTGCCGGGCCACAGGAAATCGGAGACGCGATGATGCTCGCGCTCCGGCAGACCGATATGGAAATCGGCACCGAGCGGTCCGGCAACATCCTCGCGCAGCAAGGTGCCGATGGTTCGCCCATCGACAAGACGCACCAGTTCGCCGGCGAGAAAGCCGAAGGTGTTGACGTGATAGCCGTGACCACTGCCCGGTACCCACCACGGCGCTTGCTCGGCCAGCGCTTCGACCATCACGGTCCAGTCCAATGCCGCGCCATCGGACAAGGGCTTGCGGATGGCGGGCAGTCCAGCCTGATGCGACAGCAATTGGCGCACGGTGATCGCCTCCTTGCCGCTGGCCGCAAACGCCGGCCAGTAACGCGCCACCGGCGCATCGAGATCGAGCCGCCCGTCATCGACCAGCCGCATGCAGGCGATGGCGCAAAGCGCTTTGCTCACGGAGAAGAAGTTCACGATCGTGTCGTGCCGCCACGGCACGGTGCGCGCGACATCCGACCATCCGCCCCAAAGATCGGCGACCAGTCGGCCCTCGTGCCAAATTGCGACAGCGCCGCCACGCTCGTCCCGCTCGGTGAAATTCCGCGCGAATTCCTCTCGCACCCGCGCGAAGCGCGCGTCGCAGGATCCGCCGATAGGTGTATCTACGTGGCCGCTCATGTCCGGGTCTGCGAAGTTCCGTCTTTACTATAACCCACGACACCTCATCTCGGACAAATCGCGTAGAATCCGAACTATCGGTTTGCACCTTTGGTAACGCGGGCCTGCCATGCTCCTTCCATGGCTGAGGGTGCTGTGCAGAACAAAGCGGCAAATGACGGCGCGCAGGATCGCGCCGATACACGCGCGACCATCCTCGGCGCGGCGCGCGCCGTCGCCGAGCGCGAGGGCGTCGAGAATCTGACGCTGGGAAAAGTCGCGGCCGAGACCGGTCTGCAACGCTCCATGGTCTATCGGCAGTTCGCGCGCAAGGAGGACCTCCTGATGTCGATCGTGTCCGAGGACCTGGCAGCGCTCGCCCGCAACCTCACGGGTATCGACTGGCCGACGAGCGGTGACACACCGGAAACCGCTGTCATTCTTTCCATGCCGCGTTCGGCCGAACCGGTGGCGACCGACGTGCCGAAGACCGTGGAGGAATCGGCACCGGCTGCTGTCGAGCCGCCCGCACCGCGCCAGCGTCTGATGCGTCGCACAGACCTTGCGCAATTGAACGAGCCCAAACCGAGCCCTGAAGAGCCCGATGCCAAGGCCGCCGAAACATCGCGCACGCCGGACGCCTGGCTGGAGCGCCGCCTGCGCACTTTCGAGCGCAGCGTGTCGGGCCTCGAATCGCGCCAGGATCAGGTCGAGAAGAACGCGCGCGCCTCTGCGGTGACTGCCGAAGAGGCGATCAAGGCGATGCAAGCGACGATCCAGGAACTGAAAGATCGCGCCGACGCCGCGGAGGCTCGCCACAAGGCATCCGCAACCGAAGTCCGCACGGCGCTGAACGAGACCAATCTGCGCCTGCAAACCGTCGAAGGCGTCGCGCGCGCGGCCTTGGCGGAGAACGCGCCCGCGCAAGCGCCGGTGGCAGCCGTTCCCGAAGTCGCGCAGCCGGCGGTCGAAATCGAAGCCTTACCGGCATCGGCTGCATCCGAAGTCGTTCCCGCTGATACGGCTCCGAAATCCTTCATTGCGGGCGTGCGCCAGAATGTGGTCGCGGCCAGCGCTGCCGCCGCTGCGCAAGCCGAAGCCGAAGTCGCGGTCAAAGCCAAAAAGGGCCGCTACAGCCTCACGCGCTATCTGCTGTCCGGCCTGGTCGTCATGACGCTGTTCATCGCCGCTGCCGGCGTGGCGTTCAGCAAAGGCGTCGACGACGGCCGTCGCGACGCGCTGGCGCATCGCGCGCCGTTCGCGGCGCTTCTGCCGGCGACGCACGCGACCTCGCTCGACCAGTTGACCGCGCGTGCCCGCGCCGGCGATCCGGCGGCCGAGCTCCAGATCGGGCTGCGCTATCTGAACGCGCCGTCGAAAGATGCCGCCGCAGCCTTCCATTGGACCACGCTCGCGGCGATCCATGGCCAACCGGTGGCGCAATACCTGCTCGGTACCTTCTACGCGCAAGGTTCTGGCACGACCGCCGATCCGGCGAAGGCATTGCAGTGGTTCGAAGCGGCGGCGCTGCAGGGCAACCGCAAGGCGATGCATGCGCTGGCGATTTCCTATGCCGAAGGTCTCGGCACGCAGAAGAGCCCATCGGAAGCCGTGCGCTGGTTCAGCCGCGCGGCGAGCGTTGGCTACGTCGATTCCGAGTTCAATCTGGCGGTGCTGTACGAGCAGGGCGCGGGCGTGCCGCAAAGCCTGCTCGACGCCTACAAATGGTACGCTGTCGCCGGCCGCCAGGGCGATGCGGAAGCCAAGTCGCGGATCGAAGCGCTGCGCACCCAACTCAGCGGCGACGATCTCGCCGCTGCCCAGCACGCCGCCGATGCCTTCCGTACCATGCCGCTCGACGCCGCAGCGAACATCGTGCCGAGCTAGAATTTCGGAAGCGCCCGCGCGATCCAAATCTGCGAGCCGCGCGCCATCAACGTCCCTTCTGCGTCGAACAACGCGACGCCTGCGACGAATTTGCGCCCGCTCTGCTCGATCGGCCATGCGGTGACGATGGTCTCATCACCCGCGCGCGGCAAGCGCAGGACTTCGCCTGTCATCGTGCCCAGCAATCCACCGCCCATCCCCGTCTTGACGATCCAGGCGAGTGAGCCGGGGCAATCCAGCGCTGCCCAAACGATCTCTTCCGGGATGACACCGTCCGGGCCGGCAAAGGCCGCGTGGGGCGTCCATACGCAAGCGATATGACCGTCGGGCGCGCCAGCGATCCGGCCGGGCAGGATACGCAGGCCGTCGCCGTTCTCGCGGATCGAGCTGCACGTGAAGCACGGTGGATGAAACGGCTTCTCGATCACCGGGCAGCGTGCCCCAGCGGCACGCGCTTCCTCGAGCGAGGGCGGCGTCGGCGGATCGGGCAGGGGCGTGCTCGCCCGCAAGCCCTCGGCAATCAGCGTGCCGTCTGCGCCGACCAGCCGCGCGCCATTGTCGATCTCCTCGAGTTTGAGCGGCACGTCGAGCGGGATGAGCGCACGCAGCGCAACGGTCGACGGTCCGCCGACGGCACGCGCCAGCACGCCGCAGACATAGCCGCCATTGCCCGAATTGGGCGGTCCGCGGAATTGCCGCGCAATCACGATCTCACGCATCGTACCTCTTTACGGTTCTGGAATGCTCAGGCGGCCTGCGCAACCGGCGGTGTCTCGGGCACGGCATTTTGCTGGCTGCCGAAATGCGCCGCAAAGACCTTGGTGAACTCCGCCCCCAACAGAAAGACCTGAGCGGAATAGTACACCCAGAGCAGCATGACAATCAGGCCGCCTGCCGCACCGTAAGGGGTCGCAAGGCTGCTGCTGCCGAGGTAGTAGCCGATCAGGAACTGCCCGAGCTCGAACAGCAGCGCGGTGCCGAGCGCGCCGCCGGCGACGTCGCGCCATTCGAGGTCGAGGTTCGGCAGGATCTTGTAGATCGCGGCGAACAGCAGCGCCATCAGCGCCGTCGAGATCGCGAAATTGATCGCCGCCAGCGCCACCTGGCTGTAGGGCGTGTGGTTGTCGATGTAATGGCCGAGCGCGGTAATCCCGGCGGTGAACACCATCGAGATCAACAGCAGGAAGCCGAGCCCGATGACCAGCGCGATGCTGATCGCCCGCCCGCGCAGAAGCCGGCGCAGAACGGAGCCTTTGCGCGGCGCGCGCCAGATGACGTTGAGGGCGTCCTCCATCTCGCCGAACACGCCCGATGCCGTCAGGATCAGCGTCAGCACGCCGATAATGCCGCTGATGATGCCGGTCGAGGTGCCGCGCGCATTGTGGATCGCGAGTTGCAGCAGCGCGGCGCTTTGCTGCCCCATCAGATGGCTCAGCTGATAGGCGATGGCGCTGCGTGCGGCGTCGCGCCCGAAACCCAGGCTTGCCACCGTGATGGCGATGAACAGGGTCGGGGCGATGGCGGTCGCGGCATAGAACGCGATGGCCGCGCCGCGGGTCAGCGCCTCGTCGGCGATGAAGGCATCGATGCCTTCGCCGAGCAGATTCCACAGCGTCCGTATCCAGCTTCCCCGCATGCGGGGAACAACGCGCGGGAACCTTACTTGTTGCAATGTTTGCAGCCCATTGCGCGGCAACGCGTTGTGCCAATGGAGGATTTTCATCATGGCCGTGGCGCCGGGACAGCAGGATACGGATTCGCGCGGCAAAACGGCGGTTTTGGCGGTTAGATACAGATTCGCGCGAGCGGGCCGCTGGCTGCATACGCTTCTGTTCGCCACCGACTGGACGCTCGGCAGGATCGTGAAATGGACCGCCGTCGCACTTGTCGCGCTGCTCGCGGCGGCGATTTTGTGGCTCTATTTCCTCGACTGGAACACGATGCGCGGACCGGTTTCGCGTTATGCCTCGGCGCGGCTTGGCCGTACGGTGCATATCGACGGCAATCTCGACGTGCATTTGTTCAGCTTTACGCCGCGCGTTTCTGCGTCGAATGTGCGGATCGACAACCCGGACTGGGCCGGTTCGCCGCACGCCGCTGACCTGCCGAACCTTACCTTCACCTTCCGGCTTGTCCCGCTCATCTTCGGCAACACGATCCTACCCTTGGTCCGCTTCGACCATCCCAACATCGTCATCGTGCGGCAGGCCGACGGGCGGACCAATTGGGATTTCGGCGGCGGCAACACCGGCTGGGATGTGCCGCCGATCCAGCGCTTCCTGGTCCGCGAAGGCCATATCCGGATCGACGACCGCGTGCGCAAGCTGGTGTTCACCGGGACCGTGTCCTCGGAAGAAAATGCCGGTGCACGCGGCGCGGCGTTCCAGCTGACCGGCGACGGCACGCTGAACGGCAACACCTTCGGTGCCGAATTGCATGGCGGACCGCTGATCCATGTCGACGAGACCAAGCCTTACAATTTCACGGCGAACGTCCATTCCGGCGGCACCCGCATCACGGCCGACGGCGCGATCACCCATCCGTTTCATCTCGGGCAGTTCGCGGCGGCGGCGACGATCAGCGGTCCGAATCTGTCCGAGCTTTACTACCTGACCGGTCTCGCAATGCCGCAGACCGCGCCGTACCGCGTGAAAGGCAAGCTGTCGCGCGACGGCACGCTGTACCAGTTCCAGGACTTCGCGGGTACCGTCGGCTCGTCCGATCTGCATGGCAGCCTCGCCATCGAGACCGCCGGCGCCAAGCCGCTGATCAGCGGCGCTGTGGCGTCGAACGTGCTCGACTTCAAGGATCTCGGTAACATGTTTGGCGGCAAGTCCGAGACCGCCATCGAACAAGGCCGGTTGCTGCCCGACCTGCCGCTGCATGTCGAACGTCTGCGCCAAATGAATGCCGACGTCATCTACGACGCCGGCGCGATCCGCAGCCGCGACTTCCCGCTCCGCGGCCTGCATGCCCATATCGGCCTCAAGGACGCGGTACTGCTGCTCAAGCCACTGACATTTCAATTCGCTTATGGCCGGCTGAGCGGCCAGTTGCGGATCGACGCGCACAAGCAGATCACCGCGACGGACGTCGATGCGCGTATCACGGACATGCGGGCCGAGCAGTTCGTCTTCGGCAAGCCGCCCGCGATCGAGGGCATGCTGGAAGCGCGCGCGGTACTGCACGGCACGGGCAACAGCGTCCGCGCGGTGGCGACCAGCGCCGGTGGGCAGGCGACCTTCGTGGTGCCGCACGGAAAATTCCGCGAGGCGTTCGCAGAGCTTACGGGCATCAACCTGATCAACGGCCTCGGCTTGCTGCTCGCCGATGACAAGAGCGATACCGGCTTGCGTTGTGCCGTGGCGCATTTCGATGCTTCGGGCGGCGTGTTCCGTACGCAGCAATTCGTGTTCGATACCGATCCGGTGCGCGTCGAAGGCCGCGGCAGCATCGACCTCAATACCGAGACGCTCAATCTTCAGGTCACCGGCAAGCCCAAGGAATTCCGCATCGGCCGCATCCGCGCCCCGATCCTGATCACCGGGCCGCTGGCGCACCCTGAGATCGGCGTGCGGGCGCAGGATGCGCTGCTGCAAGGCGGCATCGCCGCGGCGCTCGGCGTGCTGTTCCCGCCGGCCGCGATCCTGCCCTTCGTCGATCCAGGCCTCGCCAAGGACGCCAATTGCGCCGGCATCCTCACCGAGGCCAAGGCACAAGGTGCGCCGGTCAAGCCGGCGCATCGCGCGCGGCACCACTGATCAGTTCTTGATGCCGTCGATGATCGCCGTGATCTGCGGCCAGGCCGTGGATTTGGGATCGATCAACTCAAAATGTCCGGCCTCGGGAATGCCGAGCGACACCGGCTTCTCGCCCGCCGCGTTCGCCGCGGCAACATAAGACAGCCGCCAACGGTCCGGCACGATGTGATCCTGGCCGCCGGAGATGACGGCCTGTTTCGTTCCAATCGGCAGCAACGCCTGCGGCGAGGTATCGGCATAGATATCGCCGGTCCGCTGGGCCGCGCCGGTGATGCCATCGACCGTCGGCGCGCCGCCGCAGGCCGCACCGTCCTCGCGATAGCCTTTGAGGTCGAGAATCCCCGCGAGACTGACAACCGCCGAAATCTTCAATGGATCGGTTGTGTGTAGCGGACTGTTCGCCGGCAGATGGCCGCGTGCCGCCAGCCACATCGCGAGATGCCCGCCCGCGGAATGGCCGACCGCGATCACATGGTTGAGGTCGAGGCTGTATTTGCCCGCGACGCTGCGTATCAGGTCGGATGCGGCGGCGGCGTCCGTAAAGGTCGCCGGATAGCCGCCGCCCTGCGCGCCGATGCGGCGGTATTCGATGTTCCACACCGCGTAGCCGCGATCGCGCAACGCCTCCGCCATCGGCGTCATCAATTCGAGTCCGGGCAATTCGGACAGCCAGCAGCCGCCATGCACCAGCAGGATCACCGGATGCGGTCCGGCGGTTTTTGGCAGCCACAACTCGACGAATTGTTGCGGCCTCGCGCCATAGGTGAGTTTTGCGTCCGGCGTGCCGTGCGGCCGCGCCAGGATGTTCGTATACGAAACCAATCCTGCCATCGCACTCGCGCTCATGCAAAAGAGAATGACACCGATCGTTAGTGCGCGTGCGATGGACCGCATCGTTATTCCGCCGCCCTAGCGAATTCCTTGGCGGTGTCCAGATGGCGAACGAAGAATCGCTCCCAAGACGCGCCTTCGAAATTCGGGATTGCGATATGCGCGCCGGGATTGATGTGCATCGTCTTCTCTTTCGAGCCGAAGGCGTTGAACAGCGCGATGCCGTTCTCGCGCGGCGCGACGGCGTCTTCCCACTGGAAGACGAATTCGAGCGGAATGGTGATCGCCTTGGCGGCCTGTTCGAAAGCGTCGGCGCCGGGCCTGAGGCCGGCCAGACCCAGCACGGCGCATTTGATCCGGGGTTCGGCGGCAAGAAACGGCACCCCGATGGCCGTGCCCATCGAGACACCCCAATAGCCGACCGGCCCGCCGCTGCCGACGAAATCGAGCGCCTGCACCGCATCGAGCCCCGCCTGCCATTCCGGCACGGCGCGGCGGGAGCGCTCCGTCATCGTCTTCATCATCTCCGCGCTCATGCCGGGATTGCTGCCCGCCTCGCCGCGCACCCGCGCGCCGACTTCGGCGGCGAGCTTCTCGGCCTGTTCGCGGCTGATGCGGTCGCCATGGCCGGGCGCGTCGAGCGCCAGCGTCGCGTAGCCGAGACGCTGGGCATATTGCCGGGCGCGCGCCGCCAGCGTGCCGATCTTCTTGTGCTGCGAGCCGCCATGACCCATCAGGATCAGCGGCCGTGGGCCCTTGGCGCCTTCCGGCGCCCACAGCACGGCGGGAACGCGCTCGCCATCGACTGTCAGATCGAACAGCCGCTCTGTGACGCCATCTTCCGATTTTTCGCGCGTGAAGCTGACCATGCGTTTCCCCTGTGTTGTTTTCTCCAGCGTGGCGCAATGCGTGGGCCAGTCAAGGCAGGCGGGGCAGGGTGCGGCGAAGGCGGAGGTTGGGCGCTAAATCTTTGCCAGCAAGTCATTGACGGTCTCGGCAGGCCGGCACAATCGCGCTCCGGCCGGCGTCACCACGATCGGCCGGTTGAGCAGGATCGGATGCGCCGCCATCGCGTCCAGCAACTCTTCTTCGCCCACGCCGGGCGCGCCGAGGCCAAGCTCGGCGAACAGCGCCTCCTTGCTGCGAACCATGTCGCGCAGCGGTATCTGAAGGCGCTCAGACAACGCCTCGATCTCGTCGCGGCTGAGCGGCGTCTTCAGGTATTCGACGATTGTCGGCTCATGGCCGGCGGCGCGGATCGCCGCCAGCACCGTGCGCGACGTCCCACAATTGGGGTTGTGATAGATCGTGATCGGCATCTGGCTCTTCTCGAATCCCCTTCAATTGGGCGCAGCTTGTGCTGCCTCTTGGCACAGGTCGAGCCTGAACGGGAACTTTCTCCGCCGCGCCACGTTCTTCCGGTTAGCGATTTACAGCGCCACATTTTGAACCTGCCAGGAGCCAGCCATGGACAAAGCGACCGACAAGCCGTTTCTCACCGATGTGAAGACCCTACGCGAGCGGGCGCGCGCCAACCTGGACGATGGCGCCATCGGCTCTTCGAGCTACAAGGGCGACGTCAAGAAGACCATCGAGATCCTGCAATCGGTACTGGCCACCGAGATCGTCTGCGTGCTGCGATATTCGATGCACTCCATCGCCGCTTCGGGCATCTCCAGCGAGTCGGTGAAGGCCGAGTTCGCACAGCACGCCAAGGAAGAGCATGAGCACGCGATGGAAGTCGCAGAGCGCATCAACCAACTCGGCGGCAAGCCGAACTTCAATCCCGAAGGCATCCTGACGCGCTCCGCCTCGCAATATGTCGAAGGCGAGAATCTCGTCGACATGATCAAGGAGAACCTGATCGCCGAACGCATCGCGGTCGATCACTACCGCGAACTGATACGCTATTTCGGTGACGACGATCCGGGCACCAAGACGATGCTGCAGGGCATCCTGCGCGTCGAGGAAGAGCATGCCGACGACATGCATGATCTTCTGGTCGCGCATGAAGGCAGGCCGATGCTCAAGGGCTGAAAATTCCGCAACGACCGGCTTAAAAGACGAGCGGCGAGGTCTTTTGGACCTCGCCGCTCTTTGACAATCTAGCCGCGTAGAGTCGGGGAGAAAGCCAGCGGCGGGGCTGCTGAATGAGTTTCGTATTGTGCGAAACCTTACTACGCGAATTTCATCTTTCTTGCGGCCTCTAGACGTGCCACATCATTTGCACTTGTCGCGAACTTGGGGGAGAAAGGTGATCAATGGGCGCGGAATTCTGGGCAGCGATCTGGGGCGCCTTGGTCGGTTCGGTCGCTGGCGGAATTATCAGTGCCGTTCTGCAATATTCTGCGGCGAAAAACTCGAAGCGGGATCAGGCGGAAGCCGAACTCGAGCGCAGGCGTGCTTTGGCAACAAGCCTAATGCTTAAGATCGGGATTATTGCTAGCCATCTGTCCATCATAGAAAGAGCACTGGCGACGGCAAAAGAAGCAGCGATAGCTGCAGGAGCGTCCGAGCTTACGTGGCAGTGGCTGCAGTCGCCTGGAAATATCCCGGCTGCCATCACATTCGCCATCGATGAGATCGGATTACTTTATAGCCTCGGCGATCCTCCAATATTCGCCGCCGTCTTACTCTGCGATGAGCGGCATAACGGAGTGCTCGATCATCTTGCAATCTACGCGAAAAAGCGGGCGGAGTTACTCGACATGCTCGCTTCGCCGGGTATGGACTCCCTTACGGTTGATAGGAAGATAGATTTGAATTTGCTGATCGCACAGCTCCAGCGAATTGTGCTGACGGAGCGCGAGGCATCACAGAAGGCGCTTGTAGCCTTCAAGAATGAGCTAGCTAAGCCCCCGCTAGCAATCGAAGCCCCACACTAAAAACAAACTGAGCGTCAAGGTCATCTGCGCCCGAGTGTCGCAAAACTATTTAAGTGGCGTCGCGCTTTGCAATGGCATCAAGCTTCGCTTTCGGCAAGGAGCCGTAAATTCCATCGATCTGGTTGGGTTCGGTGATCATTTTTTCCACTATGAAATTAATCAGTCCAAACAAAGCAGCGGCGAGCGCCGGATTGTCACGAAGATCGATGGTGCCTGGATGAACGGACTCGTTTCCCGTGACGCGGACAGCATCCAGCGCCTTTTGGACACCTGCTGGCAGCCCCTTCTTTACTAGGGCTGCAATATCGTCGTTTGGGTTGTCGCCTTTCTCTCCGAGGTCCTTACAAAGCTTTTGGATGGCGAGCCGCAGGAGCGCCGCTGCCCCTCGCGGCGATCTGGCCACAATCGATCGTGCTTCCTCGTAATCGGCTTTAATGTCCCCCGGCAGATCAGGATTAGGGAGAGGCGCTGTTCCTGAACTCGGGTCGAGCATCACTTCGCCAAGCCAAGTCGATAGCTCGCTACAGTGCTGGCAACGCGCGACCCGCAGGTTATTGATCTGCGCGCCGCCGTTAAAAAAAGTTTGTGCCCAATGCTGCATCGCGTAAACACCGCACACCGGGCAGTGAAACGCCTTCACGCCTAAGGCTGGAGCGACGTACTTTTCATTGGCCATCTTCTTCCTCTTGATCTCGCGCCCACCTAACCCGCAAGGAATGCTCAGGAGTGGAGCGGGCTGAAGCCCGCTGCGAGAATGGCACAGCTTACATTTTGTCGCTCTATGGCCTTCCTAGTTAGTTATGCGCTGTTCACCGGAATGTGCAAATTTCGCGCATATATCCTAGACTAGGCGCGCGGTAGTCGCGCCATGATGCCAATATAATATTGATACTATTGGGAATTTACGGTGCCGGCTACAGGACTCGAACCTGTGACCCCCTGATTACAAATCAGGTGCTCTACCAACTGAGCTAAGCCGGCGCATTGGGGTGAGTACTTATACACGCGGGGAAACGCAAATCGGGCGGCTTTCAGGAAGCCGCTTCCGCGAGCAGGAACCCGCCTTTTCCGGCCGCCGCTCGCGCGGCGAAATAGACCACGAGACCGATGGGTCCGGCGAGGAGGGTCACCACCAGGCACGGGATTACAAACCAATGCGACAGGCCGCGGCGCTGGGCGTCGCGCTGCTCCCAGGCGCCGATGAAGAGGTCGAAGATCAGATAGTGGATCCAACCCAGCGTCGCTGCGATGGGCGACGAGAAGAGCGCCATCACACCGGCGAGCGACAGGAAACTGGCGCCGTGCGGGCCTTCGCCGCCCAGCGTGACGCGCCACAGCAGCCACGCATAAATGAGGCCGAGGACAAGCGGGACCGCGATGGAATGCACCGCGATCTGCGTCACGCGCCAACGCGGCGCGACGATCAGGAGCAGCCAGAACGGCAGGATGCCATTGTTGGCGATGGCGAAGATGGTTTGCGCGGACATCGAGTTTCCTTCCAGCGTGGTCGTCGGATCCAACTCTGGTGAGCTTGTTTGGCGAAAACACAGGATTTTGATCTTTGTTTTACGGATTCCGTCTCCGGGGCAGCTACGGCTTTCCGGCAATCGACACGTGATCCGGCGTCACGGCGCCGCCGGAGAGGATCATGGTCATGGCTTCGTCGCTCTGCAGCTCGGTCATGGTCAGTTTGGCGAGCGGCAATATTTGCAAATAACCCGAGGTCGG
This sequence comes from Rhizomicrobium sp., assembly GCA_036271735.1. Classification (GTDB taxonomy): domain Bacteria; phylum Pseudomonadota; class Alphaproteobacteria; order Micropepsales; family Micropepsaceae; genus Rhizomicrobium. The sequence goes on along the minus strand of DATAZZ010000029.1, from coordinate 51,149 downwards.
ATTGGGCGCCGTCGGGACGTAGACGGCCGCGAGTATCTCGCCGGTTTTTGCGTCCGGAAAGGTCCGCATCACGAAGCCGATGGCTTTGAGGCCGGGACTTGGGAAATCGATCAGCACGACGCGCTGGCTTTCGGCGCCGGGCTTCTGGCGCAGCACGTCGACCAGCTTCTTGGCCGCCGAATAGATCGTCTCGACCAGCGGGATGCGCACGATGAGCTGCTCGAACAGGTGGATCACCCGCTGGCCGAGGACGCGGCTGGCGATGGCGCCGATGGTGTAGAGCGCGAGCAAGGCGACGACCACGCCGATCACCCAGCGCACCCCGGCATTGTCGAGCCAGGGCTTGAGCATCGGGAAATGGTCGTCGAGGAACAGCGTCAGCTGGAGCGCGAGCGGCTGGCCCCATTGCGACAGCGTCTCCAGGAAGAAATCGAACACCAGCCAGACGATGATCAGCGGCGTCACGGTGAGCAGGCCGGCGATCAAATTGGACTGGAAATTCGCCTGGAAAAGACGCCCGCGAACCGGTGTTTCCGACATGACGCCCTCCCTGCATATGCGGCCTTTGCAATGCCGCGCCCCAGCCCGTAAAGGTGGACGGATTCGCGCCAGAAGTTAATCTGCGCGCCCCTTTTATCGAGCAGGCCATGAAGCGCGTCCTCATCACCAGTGCCATTCCGAGCGTTAACGGCGTCAAGCATCTGGGCAATCTCGTCGGCTCGATGCTGCCGGCGGACGTCTTCGCGCGGTTCTGCCGGGCGCGCGGCTACGACACGCTGTCGATCTGCGCCACCGACGAGCATGGCGCGCCGATCGAGCTCGCCGCCGCCGAGGAAGGCATCCCGGTCTCCGATTATTGCGACAAGTGGCATGCGGTGCAGAAAGACCATGGCGACCGTTTCGGCCTGTCCTGGGACCATTTCGGGCGTTCCTCCTCGGCCCAGAACCACGAGCTCACCGACCATTTCGCGCGCGCGCTGTGGAAGAACGGCATGCTCGACGTGCGCACCACCAAGCAGGCCTATTCGGCGACCGACGGGCGCTTCCTGCCGGACCGCTATGTCATCGGCACCTGTCCGCATTGCGGCAACACCAGCGCGCGCGGCGACCAGTGCGAGGTCTGCACCCGCGTGCTCGATCCCATCGACCTGATCGAGCCGCGCTCGGCGGTATCGGGCGCCAAGGACATCGAGATCCGCGATAGCCAGCATCTGTTCCTCAAGCAATCGAAATTCGTCGATGAATTGCGCGCATGGATCGCGAGCCACAAGAACGACTGGCCGGTGCTCGTCACCTCCATCGCCAACAAATGGCTCGACGAGGGCCTGCAGGACCGCGGCATCACCCGCGACCTCGAATGGGGCTTTGCGGTGCCGGACGACATCGCCGGCGGCCAGCTCAAGGGCAAGGTGTTCTACGTCTGGTTCGACGCGCCGATCGAATATATCGGCGCCACCAAGGAATGGGCCGACAAGAACAAGCTCGGCGACGATGCGTGGCGCGACTGGTGGTATGGCGACAAGGCCAAGGACGTCACCTATTTCGAATTCATGGGCAAGGACAACGTGCCCTTCCACACCATCATCTTCCCCGCGATGATCATGGGGACCGGCGAGCCGTGGAAGCTGGTCGATACGCTCAAGGGCTCCAACTACATCAATTACGACGGCGGCAAGTTCTCAACCTCGGGCAAGCGCGGCATCTTCATGGACGGCGCGCTCGACATCCTGCCGGCGGATTACTGGCGCTATTACCTGATGGCGAACGCGCCGGAGAGCTCCGACACCAATTTCACCTGGGAGCATTTCGCGGGCGTCATCAACAAGGACCTCAACGACGTGTTGGGCAATTTCGTCAACCGCATCACGAAGTATTGCGCGGCGAAGTTCGACGCGACGGTGCCGGCGGAAGGCGAATATGGCGAGGACGAGAAGGCGGTCTGCGCCGAGCTCGACGAACGCATCGCACGCTACACCGAATGTCTCGAGGCCTGCGAATTCCGCAAGGCGTTCGGCGAATTGCGCGCCATCTGGGTCGTGGCCAACGAATACGTCGCCAAAGCGGCGCCGTGGACCGCGATCAAGACCGACCGCGCCAAGGCGGCGGCGGGCGTTCGCATGGGGCTCAATATCGTGCATCTCCTCGGCCATCTGACATGGCCGGTGATGCCGACCATGGCGCGCGCGATCCATGGCGCGATCCAGGACGCGCCGCCGATCATCCCATGGCCCGACGCGCCGATGGCGGAGTATCTCAGCCAGCTCGAGCCCGGCCAGAAGATCAATCCGCCGGCGGTGCTGTTCGCCAAGATCACCGAGGAGCAGGTCGCCGAATGGCGCACCCGCTTCGGAGGCTCGGCGTGATCACCGTCGCGCCGCTCGGGCCGGACGATGCCGAGGCTCTGCGCGACATCCGGCTGGAGGGACTGCGGCTGCATCCGTCGGCATTCTCCGCCGACCCGGATGTCGAAGGTGTGCGCCCGATCGAGCGCTGGCGCGAGGCGCTGAAGGCGCGGCTGTTCTTGGGCGGCCGGGTCGACGGCGTGCTCAGCGGCATCAACGCGTTCGGCGCCGACACCGGCTCGCAGAAGACGAAACATATCGGGCATCTCGGTGCGATGTATGTGCGGCAAGCCGCGCGCGGCAGCGGCTTGGCGGATGCGTTGATCCAGGCGGTGCTCGACCATGCCGCCGGCAAGGTGGAGCAGGTGCTGCTTACGGTCGAAACGAACAATGCGCGCGCGATCAGGCTCTATGAGCGCCACGGCTTCCGCACCATCGGCAAGCTGCCGCGCTCGATCTATACCGGCGGCGTCTATTACGACGAATTCGAGATGCATCGCGCGATATCCGCGAGCGCCTGAAGCGCCATCCGTCCCCTGTTTGAGGGGGATGCGCGTCCCGGTGAAACGGCTCTAGGCTGAGTGGCTCTCGAAGGCGACTCGGCCATGACATCCGCGATTCAGCTGCCCCAGGATCAATACGCCCATATCGGCGCGCCGACCGAGTGGTGGTGGCATACCGGGACACTCAACGCCGCCGACGGCCGCGTCTTCGGCTTCGAGATCAACGCCGCGAGCTTCACCGAAATCCTGACCCAGTTCACCGAGATGATGGTCACCGACGTGTCGGCGCAGCTTCACTACCAGAAGACGACGATCGTGCCGTTCAAGCTCGACTGGGCGCAGGCGTTTCCCGAATTCCCCTGGTTTGTTCGGCTGGGCGGCGGGATCGGCGCCAATGGCGCGGTCCAGATGCAGGCGCCCACCGGCAACATCTTTCCGATGAGCGTGGTCGCGAGCTTCCAGGACGATCTCACCAGCACGCCATGCGCATTCAACCTGCTGATGACGCAGAGCGAGGCGCCGCTGCTGGTGTGGGGCACAGGGGTGCATACGGTCTATCCCGACAAGAAGCTGCCGATCGAGAAGAACAATTACTATTACTCTTTCACCAAGCTGCAGGCGGTGGGCACGCTGCAGATCGGGTCCGAGATCATTCCCGTCAGCGGGCTGACCTGGATGGATCACGAATATGGCGCGTTCTCGCCGTCGCAGAAATGGATCCTGCAGGACATGCAGCTCGACAACGGCGTCCACATCTCCAATTTCAGCGTCGGTGTGCCGGTCAAGGACCAGCAGATGGACGCCAACGCGACGATCCTCTGGCCCGACGGCAACAGCACCTTCGTCGCCACCAAGCTGACGCCGCAGGACCCGACCACCACCAGCGAAAACGGCACGACGTTCTGCCTGACGATGCTGGTCGAGATCGCCGAGCTCGACGCGGTGCTCACCGTGACGACGCCGGTGGCGGATCAGACGTTCTCGCCCGGCTCGCTTTACGAAGGTGTGGCGCGCGTCAGCGGCAAGTTCGGCGGCCTGCCGGTCGGCGGCACGGCATGGAACGAGCAGTCGCTGTCGCAAGGTGCGAAGCCGGGACTGGCGGGCTGGCGCTAGGCGGCGCTCAGCCGCGGCGCGCCCCAAACGAGCGTCGAGGTCAGGTTCAGCGTCAATTGCCCATCCTTCGCGAACGGCCGCAACAACGCGGCGAGATCGCGATCGAATTCGGCGCTGAGAGTTTCGCCCATCAGGGTTCGCGACCAACTGGCTCGCGAATGCTGGCAGGCGATGAAATCCTCCACGCTTTGGCGATACGCGAACGTGAAATCGCGGCGGCCGGCGATGTCGAGCCAGGGCTCGTAGCGTTGGCCGTCCGCCGCGAACGCGGTTTCATCATAGGCTATGCCGTGCAGCCGATTGAGCCATGCCGTCATCGTGGCGCGCCACGCGTCTTGCCAGAGCGGATTGATCGGCGCGTCGCCGGTGACGATGGCGACGAGGTTGGTGCGCTCCGCAAGCTTCGGAAACAGAATTTCATGCGCCATCCAGTGGATGGCGGTGCCGGCGGTGATGAGATCGATCGCGTCGGGCAGGGCGGTGTCTTCGGCGCGGGCGTGCCGCCAGGCGATGTTCGTTTTGCTCACGCCGTAAAGCGCGCGCGCTTCGCCGATCATCGCGCCAGCGGGATCGATGGCGAGGACCTGCTCGAAATCGTCCGCAAGCGCCGCGGCGATCTTGCCCGGGCCGCAGCCCAGATCCACCAGCACGCGCCGGCGCGGCACCAGGCCGAGGAGGAATTCATAGAGTGCCGGCGCGTAGGGCGGGCGATGCGCATAGAAGTGCGCCACATCGGCGTCGTCGAAGATCGTGGCCCTCTCGTTTCGCTCGCGCATGTCGCTCTCATCGGTTGACGCGTGATTTTAGGCGCCTAGGCTTTGGCCCGGTACTCGCGTTCGGGAAGGGTCGCTGCGATGACAAAATCCTTGGGCTTTCAACGCCGTAAGCCGAAACAGGCACGCGCGCGGGTGACCGTGGATTCAATTCTGGAGGCAGCGGTCCAGGTGCTGCGGCAGAGCGGCGGCCTCAACACCAACCATGTCGCCGAGCGCGCTGGCGTCAGCATCGGCACGCTGTATCAATATTTTCCCGACAAGGAGTCGATCCTGCTGGCGGTGGCGAAACGCGAAGTGGAGAAACCCGAGACCGGCGTTCAGAGATCGCTGATGGAGGCGTTGATCCGCGCGCTCGAATCGCTCCTGGGGCGCGGCGCGCCGCGGGCGAACCGTCCAGCGCGCGTGTCGAGAATGCGCGAGCGCAATGCGAGCCGGTTGGTGTCCGCGGTCGGCGATGTTGTTTTCGGTTGGGTCACGCTGCTCCTTCCCATGCCAATGATGACGCCCGCGGTGTCGAAGCGACAGCGCGTTGCGCGTTGGATGTGATTGTTGGGATATACGTGAGATGGCGCTTGGACCGACTCGGTTCAAGGGGATTCGGAAAATAATTTCCGATGTCGTCTATCCCGCAACGGGTTCATGCGGAGCCGCGGAGGGCGCGGAGAAATTCGGAACGCGAGAGGGATGGAGATCGTTTTGCGCCGCGGCGTGCGAAGAATTTTTTAGCGCGAAAATATTTCGCGGTGCTTTCTAACCGCTCCCGCACTTCGCGGGAGAGGTCGAAAACGCGCAGCGTTTTCGGGTGAGGGGCCGTCGCCCAGTCGGTTCCCCTCCTGCTCCGCATTCGCTCCGCGTCCATACGCTGTCGCTATGGACCCCAGCAAAATCTAAGGCTTGCTCCGCGAAGTGCTCCGCAAACCTGAGATTTTGCGTCCCTCTCCCGCTTGCGGAAGAGGTTAAGAGGTCAAATCCGCTTCCACCCATCTCGTCCGAGCGCTTCCATTGGCTGGAAGCGGGTCTTGTAGTTCATCTTCTCGCTGCCCTCGACCCAGTAGCCCAGATAGACGTGGCCGAGGCCGCGGCTTTTGGCGTCGCGGATGTGGTCGAGGATCATGTGGGTGCCGAGGCTGCGCGTGTCCTCGCCCGGGTGGAAGAAGCTGTAGACCATCGACACGCCGTCCTTCAGCACGTCGGTCAGGGCGCAGGCGATCAGCGGGCCCGGCTTGCCGTCCAGCATGTGGCGGCGGTACTCGACGATCTGGGTGTCGACCGGGGTCTCTTCCACCATCGCGACATAGTCGAACAGGCCCATGTCGGACATGCCGCCGCCGGCGTGGCGCGAGTCGAGATAGGTGCGCAGCAGGGCGAATTGCTCGCGCGTCGCCTCCGCCACGACCTCGCTGCGCACGAGGTCGGCGTTGCGCTTCGCGATGCGCTTGAAGGTGCGGCTGGGCTCGAACTGGTCGACCAGGATGCGGACAGAGACGCAGGCCGAGCAGCCCTCGCAGGCCGGGCGGTAGGCGATCGACTGGCTGCGGCGGAACCCCGAATGGGTGAGGGCCTCGCTGAGCGGCTGGGCGAAGGCACCGCTGAGCCGCGCGAAGACCTTGCGCTCGACGCGGCCCGGCAGATACGGGCAGGGGCCGCCCGGCGTCAGGAAAAACTGTGGAACGCGTGCGTTGTTCTGCTCTGTCACGTGTAAGCCTGCGCCCCTTTCGGGAGCGACTATGACAAATATTTTTAGGCTCGCGCCAGTCTGGACAAACCCGAACTTTCCTTACAGCTGATGGCCCGGCGGCACCGGCGGCGCCTCGCGCAGCAGCACGATGCTGAGCCGGCGATTGGCCGAGGCATTGGGGTCTTCCGGCAGCAATGGCTCCGAACCGGCCTTGCCCGCGACCTCGTAGATCCGGTCCTGCGCGAGCCCGCCGCCGGTGAGCAGCGCGCGCGCCGCATTGGCGCGGGCCGAGGACAGCTCCCAGTTCGTCATGCCGCCGGGACCTTCGAACGCCGCCGACTCGGTGTGGCCGCTGATGGAGACCCGGTTGGGGAGGCGGTCGACGATTCGCCCGATCTCGGCGAGCAGGCGCTTGGTGTAGGGCATCGGCTCGGAGGTTCCCTGCTGGAACATCGGGCGGCCGTCCTGGTCGACGAGCTGGATGCGCAGGCCCTCCGGCGTGTTGTCGATCATCACCTGCTTGGAGAGAGTCGCGATGTCGGGATTGTCCTGGATCGCCTGGTGGATCGCCTCGGCGGCGTGCGCGAAATCGCCGTCTTGCGACGAGGCGCTGCCGTGCGCGTCGGACGAACCGGCGGCGCCTTGCGCGTTGGCGTCCGAGTCGCCGCCATGGCTGACGCCGGTCTGCGTCGACGGCTTGGCCGTCGCTGGCGAGGTCGGCGAGTTCTTCTGGAACACGGACGCGGCGCCGCCGGCTCTGGCATTGTCCTCGCCCATCACCTTGCCACCAAGGACGCCGCCGGCGCCGCTGACGGTCTCGGCAATGCTTTGCGGCGCGAAGTAATCGGCGATGCCGCGCTTCTGCTCGGGCGTGGTGGTGTTGATCAGCCACATCAAAAGGAAGAACGCCATCATCGCGGTGACGAAGTCGGCATAAGCGACTTTCCACGCACCGCCGTGATGGCCGGCATGACCGCCCTTCTTGATGCGCTTGATGATGACCGCGCCGTCGCTGGCCATGGCGTTCTGCCCCGCTCTAACTACCCTGCGGCAGGTGAAGCGGTCTTTCTGCCGCCCCATGCCTTGCCTAACATGGGAGGAACCATGCCTTATGGCGCCTTAACCGAGTGTGAAACGACATGACCTTCGATACGCGCGCCTTCCGTTCGGCGCTGGGTTCTTTCCCGACCGGCGTGGCCGTGGTGACGACGGCGGCGAGCGCCGAGCATCATCTGGGGATCACGGTAAATTCCTTCACCTCGGTGTCGCTCGATCCGCCGCTGGTGCTGTGGTGCATGGACCGGAAGTCGGACCGTTACCATGCGTTTACCAAGGCGCGATCCTACACGGTCAGTATTCTGGGTACGGAGCATCGCGAAGTGTCGTCGCGGCTCGCGACCCAGGGCGGGCACAGCCTCGACGGCATCGCGCTGAAGCCGACGACGCTCGGGCCGCCGGCGCTGGCCGATGCGCTCGCGATCTTCGAGTGCGAGGCCGAGGCGGTGCACCAGGCCGGCGACCACGCGATCCTGATCGGACGGGTGGTGCATTTCTCGCGGACCGAGAAGGGGGAGCCGCTGGTGTTCTTCCGTGGCAAATATGGCGCGCTGGCGCAGGCGGATTGACGCTGAGCCTGTTGCCCATCCTTCGACAAGCTCAGGATGAGGTCCCAGTTCCAGTCCTCATCCTGAGCTTGTCGAAGGATGGCCGCAGGCTCAAAGCGCGCAGGACACGACGCCGCACCGTGGCCGATCAGCCGCATCCACAGGCATAAGCTCGTCGTCACATTAGCTTCACAAAAATGTCGCCGTCCCGTTGCGCCGGCCCGTCATTCCCTCGCTCGGGAAGCGGGCGCGGCCGAGAAGCGGGACCCCTCCCTGAACATTTTCGATGAGGGGTTTCATGCGAGGTAAAACATTCTTGATGGCCGGTGTCGCGGCTATCGCCTTGGCCGCGTCCACGGGCGCCGGCCTTGCCAAGTCGTCGTCGGACCAGGCGGCGCCGTCCGCTTCGAACGGTCCGAGCAATGCCGAGCTGGCCACGCGCATCGACGCGCTGGAAGCCGAGCTGCAGGCCGAGACCGATCACCGCGTCGCCGACCACACGCGCCTGTCGACTCTCGAGCAGAACTTCAACGACACCACGTGGTCGTTCGACAACGCCCGTCCGACCGTGAAGTCGGGCGATGGCCGCTTCACGATGGCGATCCGCGTCCGCTTCCAGGCCGACTTCGCCGGCTTCTCGCAGGATGCCAGCCATCCGAACCTCGTCGGCCCGCCGGTGAGCGTGTTCAACGGCCCGACCGATCTGTCGTCCGGCTCCGTCGTCCGCCGCGCCTATTTCGGCGTCGAAGGCAAGGCCTTCAGCGACTTCGCGTATGAATTCCGCCTCAACGCCGGCGGCACGAACGGCGGCAGCGCCGGCGCCGGCGGCGTCCCGACGGGTGGCGAAGGCGATCCGCTCCTCAACAAGGCGGTCATCACCTACACCGGCATCCCAAACTTCCACTTCAACGTCGGCGTGATCGAGCCGGCCTTCATGTTCGAAGGCACGACCTCCTCGGCCTCGCTGATGTTCCTCGAGCGCCCGGAAATCGACAACATCGCCGCCGACTCGTTCGGCGCCGGCGACTCGCGCCGCGGCATCGAGGCGGGCTGGGCCCAGAGCAATGCGCTGTGGGCCGGCGACAACCTCGCCGCCACTGTGGCGTTCACCGGTCAGAAGACCGGCTCGACCGCCAACCATGGCGGCGTGTCAGGCACGCAGCCGGGCGACGAGAATTCGCAGATCCTCGGTCGCATCTCGCAGCGTCTGTGGACGGACAATATCTCGAACGTCCAGATCGGCTTCAGCGGCGCGCATGTCTTCATGTCGGGCGACACCACCACCGGCGGCGTCACCAACCCGAATGGCGGCAGCCAGACGATCAACCTCCAGGATCGCCCGGAAATCCGCGTCGACGGCACGCGCCTGATCTCGACCGGCGGCATCAACGCCAAGACGGCCGACATGTTCGCGGTCGACTTCGGCGGCAACTGGGAGAACTTCTTCCTCGGCGGCGAATACACCAAGTTCATGCTGGATCGTGAAGCCTCGCCGGGCAGCCTGACGGTGATCGACCACCCGAACTTCAGCGGCTGGTATTTGGAAGGTTCGTGGATCATCACCGGCGAGACCAAGGTCTATTCGCCGAGCGCGATCAACAACGAAGTCGGCGGCTTCAACGCGCCAATCCCGTCGGCGCCGTTCTCCCTGTCCGGCGATTCGTGGGGTGCGTGGGAAGTGGCAGTTCGCTACAGCGACACCGACCTCAACTGGCACACCAACGTCGCCAACGGCATCTTCGGCGGTGAGGAGCGCGTGCTGGCCGTGGCGCTCAACTGGTACTTGAACCGTAACATCCGTGTCATGTTGGACGACAACATTGTCACCGTGAAGCGCACCACCTTCGCCGCGACGACGAATCAGAACCAAGACGTGAACATCGTCGGCCTGCGCCTGCAGTTCGCGAACTAAATACGGGGCGGGGCACGCCCACTTCCATTGGGGCAGATGCCCCCAGAAAGAGGATCGATATGAAAAAGTTTGTGAGAAATGTGATCGTTGCCGCGGCGGTTGCCGCGGCGGCGGCCACGAGCGCCTTCGCCGCGAATATTTCCGGCGCGGGCGCGACGTTTCCCTATCCGATCTACGCCAAATGGGCCGCGGCCTATTCCGGCGTGGCGGGCACGGGCCTGAACTACCAGCCGATCGGCTCGGGCGGCGGTATCGCGCAGATCAAGGCGAAGACCGTGACGTTCGGCGCGTCCGACATGCCGCTTCCGGCGGCGCAACTCGCGGCGGCCGGCCTGGTGCAGTTCCCCACCGTGATCGGCGGCGAAGTCGCCGTCTATAACGTGCAGGGCATTGCGGCCGGACAGCTCGTGCTCGACGGCGCGACGCTGGCCAACATCTATCTCGGCCACGTCGTCCGCTGGAATGACCCGGCGATCAAGAAGCTCAACCCGTCGCTCAACCTTCCCGACCAGGCGATCGCCGTCGTGCATCGCTCGGACGGATCGGGCACCACCTTCGTATTCGCGACCTATCTCTCGCGCGTGAGCGGCGATTGGAAGTCGACCGTCGGCGCCGCGACTTCGGTCGACTGGCCGGTCGGCATCGGAGCCAAGGGCAATGAAGGCGTTGCCGGCAACGTGGCGCAGACCGCCGGTTCGATCGGTTACGTCGAATACGCCTACGCGCTGCAGAACCACCTGAAATACGCCCGCATGATGAACAAGGACGGCAAGGTCGTCGAGCCGACGCTGGCGTCGTTCGGGGCGGCCGGTTCGCATGCCGATTGGGCCCAGGCGGCGAGCAACAATTTCTACATCATCCTCGTCGACGAGCCGGGTGCCGATTCGTGGCCGATCACGGCGACGACCTACATCCTGATGTACAAGCAGCCGTCCGATCCGGCCGCTTCGGCCGAGGTCCTGAAGTTCTTCAAATGGGCCTATGCCAATGGCGACGACATGGCCAAGAGCCTTGTCTACGTGCCGCTGCCGGACAATGCCGTGAAGGCGATCCAGCAGAGCTGGCATCAGATCCAAGGCTCGGGCATGTAAGTCCAAGCCTTCGGGCGAAGTCAGAGCAGGGGCGGGTGCAAAACCCGCCCCTGTTTTCTTTTGAGCGGCGCAGGGACAGCGTGGCGCGATGACCCGGTTGACGATTCGAATCGATTTCGCCAACGGCTCGGCATTGGGGCCGGGCAAGGTCCGGCTGCTCGAGCTGGTCGCAGAGACCGGGTCGATCCGCAAAGCGGCGGCCGGGATGAAGATGAGCTATCGCCGCGCCTGGCTGCTCCTGAAGGCGCTGGACGAGGCATTCGGCGCCCCGCTGGTGTCGACTGCGACGGGCGGAAAAGCCGGCGGTGGTGCGCTGCTGACCGCTTTGGGGCGGCAGGTCGTTAGACAATATCGCGCCTTGGAAGAGGCTTCGACGGTCGCCGCCGCGCGCTATCTGACCGCGTTGGCCAAGCGGGTCACCGCTGGAAAATCCAGGAAACCCGCCAAAAAGCGGTCGATCAAGCGGTAAAGTACTTAGAAAGAAAGCCGCGTTATGGTCTTGCGAGATAATATAACGCACCTTATGTTATCAGCAGTTAGGGACGATCATGACGCAAGCGCAACCATTCGACCGGGATCTGCTGATCGTGCTGCATGACGTGGCACGGACGCTACGCACGCGCTTCGACCAGAAGGCGCGGGCGACTCACGCCATGACGCGAGCGCAATGGGTCATTCTTTCGCGTCTGGAGCGTCAGCCGGGCATGTCGCAGAACGAGCTCGCGGCGATCTGCGAGGTCGAACCGATCACCGTCGCGCGGCTTGTCGATCGTCTCGAAGCGCGCGGGCTCGTCGAGCGCCGCGCCGATCCCAATGATCGCCGCGTCCGCCGGCTGCATCTGTTGCCGGCCGCGGCGCCGATCCTGGAAACCATCAACGAAGCGCGCGAAACCATGAATGCGCGCATCATCAGCGGGCTCGACGAGCCGACGCGCGACACGCTGATCGATGCGCTTTTGACCATCAAAGAGAATCTCGCAAACCAAGGTCTGACCGGCGACAAGCTGGCAGAAGCCGGAGAGTAGAAAGAGTAGCCATGTCCGTCAGAACTGATTCCGTCGATTACACCGCGCCCGGTGCCGGCAGCCGCGTCAAAGACTGGTTCGGCACCGTATGGGCCGACAAGGCACGCCTGCGCCGCATCCTGATGTATTGGGGCGTCGGCGCCGTCGCTGCGATCGCGGCGACGCTGTATTTCACCGGTGGCCGCTACGTCACGACCGACGATTCCTATGTCCGCGCCGCCAAGCTGATGGTTTCGACCGATGTGTCGGGCCTTGTCGCGACGGTCAGCGTGCATGAGGGCCAGCACGTGAAGAAGGGCGACGTGCTGTTCACCCTCGACACCAAGCCGTTCCAGATCGCGCTCGACACCGCCAAGTCGGCGCTGGCGCAGACGGTGCAGGGCGTCGCCGGCACGCGCGCGCAATATCTCTCGATCCAGGGCCAGATCGCCTCGCAGCAGGCGCAGGTCACGCTGGCGGGGCAGACCTATGCCCGCTATGCCGCCCTGCAGAAGCAGAATGCGATTGCCGGCACGCAGGTCGATACCGCGCGCGGCGCGCTGCAAAGCGCGCAGGCGACGCTGGTCTCGCTGCAGCAGCAGGCGGCGCAAATCCTGACGCAGCTCAACGGCAATCTGAACCTGCCGGTCGAGCAGACGCCGGCCTATATGCATGCGCAGGCCGCGGTCGCCGAAGCGCAGCGCCAGCTCGACCACACCGTGGTGCGCGCGCCGTTCGACGGCGTGGTCGGCGAAGTGGATTCGCTGCAACCCGGCACGCTGGTGATCTCGGCGATGAGCGCCTTCACCACCACCAGCGCCGTCGGCCTCGTCTCGTCCAAGGATTTGTGGATCGACGCGGCGATGAAGGAGACCGATCTGACCTATGTTCGCAGCGGCAATCCGGTGAGTATCAGCATCGACACCTATCCGAGCTGCAGCTGGACCGGCAAGGTCGATGCGGTCTCGGCCGCGAGCGACAGCGCGTTCTCGGCCCTGCCGGCGGAGAACGGCAGCGGCAATTGGGTGAAGGTCGTGCAGCGCATCCCCACGCGCATCAAGATCACCAACAGCACCTGCCCGGACGTGACGCTGAGCGCCGGCATGAGCGCCTCGGTCTCGATCGACACGGGCAAGCGCCGCTGGAACCGGATGCTGGGCGGCTAAGGCGCGATGTCGGCGCACACCGCTCCCGCACACGGCGTCCACTCGGCGGAGTCCTACGACAGCAAGGTCGCGCTATGGATCGTGCTCGGCGCGTCGATGACCGGCACGCTGATGCAGGCGCTGGACTCGACCATCGCCAACGTCGCGCTGCCCTATATGCAGGGCGAGTTGTCCGCTTCGCGCGACCAGATCACCTGGGTTTTGACGTCCTATATCGTCGCCGCCGCGATCATGACCGCGCCGGTGGGCTGGATCGCGTCGCGCTTCGGCAAGCGCAACTTCCTGCTCGTCTCGCTCGCCGGCTTCACCATCACCTCGATGATGTGCGGCGCGGCGCAGAGCCTGGAGCAGATGATCCTGTTCCGCCTGCTGCAAGGCTGTTTCGGCGCGGCGCTGTCGCCGCTCAGCCAAGCCGTGATGCTCGATCTCTATCCGCCGCACAAGCGCGGCAACATCATGGCGATCTGGGGCATGGGCGTGATGCTCGGCCCGATCCTGGGCCCGACGCTCGGCGGCTATCTCACCGACGCCTATAGCTGGCGCTGGGTGTTCTACGTCAACGTGCCGTTCGGCATCGCTGCCGTCGCCGGCATCTGGTTCTTCTTCAAGGACACCAACCGCGCCGAGGGCCTGAAATTCGACTGGTTCGGCTTCACCGCGCTGGCCGTCGGCCTCGCGGCGCTCCAGCTGATGCTCGACCGCGGCACGGGGCAGGGCTGGTTCGGCTCGGGCGAGATCATCGCCGAGGCGGTGATCGCCGGCGTCGGCATCTATGTCTTCCTGGTGCACATCGTGCTGGGAAAGAACACCTTCATCCCGATGAAGATGTTCGACGACAGAAATTTCGTATCCGGCCTCATCCTGATGTTCGTGATCGGCGCGGTGCTGCTGGCGAGCTCGGCGCTGCTGCCGCCCTTCCTGCAGAACCTTGCGGGCCTCAGCGTGTTCGATACCGGCATGCTGATGGCGCCGCGCGGCTTCGGCACGATGTTCGCGATGATGTTCGCCGGCCGCATGGCGCTCAAATTCGATCCGCGGGTGCTGATGTCCATCGGCTGCTCGATGCTGCTGTGGTCGATGTGGGACATGTCGGGCTGGACGCCGCAGATCAGTGACAACTGGCTGATCTTCGTGACGTTCCTCCAAGGCATCGGCATGGGCTTCGTCTTCGTGCCGATGAACCTGACGGCGTTCGCGACCTTGCCCGGCCAATTCCGCACCGACGGCACCGCGATGACCAATTTGATGCGCAACATCGGCAGCGCCATCGGCGTCAGCGTGACGACCGCGGTGATGGGCGGCAGCGTGCAGATCGCCCATGCGCTGCTCGCGGGGCACGCCTCGCCGTTCAACCGCGCGCTCGGCCAGAACGCGCCGTCGATGATGATGAATCCGCAGATTCCGTTCGGCCTCGCGAACATCAACGGCCTGATCGAGTACCGCGCCGAGGTGATTGCGTTCCAGAACGACTTCCTGTTCATGTTCTACGCGAGTCTTCCGGCGCTTCTCGTCATCTGGCTGATGAAGCGGCCGCAATTCGTGCCGGGCGCGCCGAAGCCGGAAGTGGAAGTGATGGAATAAGGGACAAGGTCATGCGCATCGCATTTCTGGGACTGGGCGTCATGGGCTACCCGATGGCGGGCCACCTGGAGCGCGCGGGCCACGACCTCACCGTCTACAACCGCACAAGCGCCAAGGCCGATGCCTGGGTCGCCGAATATGGCGGCGAGGCGGCACCGACCCCGGCAGAAGCCGCGGCGCATGCCGATGTCGTGCTCGCCTGTGTCGGCCGCGACGACGACGTGCGCGAAATCTCGCTCGGCCGCCACGGTGCGTTTGCGACAATGAAGCGCGATGCGGTTTTCGTCGATCACACCACGGCCTCGGCCGGCCTGGCGCGCGAGCTTGCCGAAGCGGCGCATCAGCGCAGCATGCACTTCGTCGACGCCCCGGTTTCGGGCGGCGAGCAGGGGGCCAAGAACGGCCAGCTGACGATCATGTGCGGCGGCACCGCCACCGCCTATGCCAAGGCCGAGCCGGTCATGGCGGTCTATGCCCGCCAATGCCGCCTGATGGGCGAGGCTGGCGCCGGCCAGCTCACCAAGATGGTGAATCAGATCTGCATCGCGGGCCTGGTCCAGGCGCTGTCGGAGGGACTCAGCTTTGCCCGCTCCGCGGGGCTCGATCCGCAGGCGGTCGTGGATGTGATTTCCAAGGGCGCGGCGCAGTCCTGGCAGATGGAAAACCGTCACAAAACGATGCTCTTGGGACAGTTTCGACATGGTTTCGCCGTAGAGTGGATGCGTAAGGATTTGGCCATCTGCCTGGACGAAGCACGACGGAACGGTACGTCGCTTCCCGTTACAGCATTGGTCGATCAGTTCTACGCGGAAGTGGAAAACATGGGCGGCAAGCGCTGGGACACATCGAGCCTGTTTGCGCGTCAGGAAAGCTCCAGGAAGACCTCTTGATGGATAATCCCAACCCGCCCGAGGAACACGCAGCCACGCCTCGGCCTCGCGCCTATCATCATGGCGACCTGCGCAATGCGTTGCTGGACGCCGCCCGCCGCATCCTCGAGGAAGAATCGCTCGCCGACCTGAGCTTGCGTGCTGTCGCGCGCCGCGCCGGCGTCAGCCATGCCGCGCCATATCGGCATTTCCCCAATCACGAAGCGCTGCTGGTCGAGCTCGCCCAGGAAGGCTTCGCCGAACTGCGCCAGGATATCGCCTCGGCCGGGGCGCATACCGGCGCTGAATCGGATCGCATCGCCAAGATCGGCGCGGCCTATATGCGCTTCGTGGCGCGGCGGCCGGAGATGGCGAGCCTGATGTTCGGCCCGCAACTCCCCAATCGCGACTCGTTTCCCGAACTCGGGATCTCCGCCGACGCCATCGGCAACGAGATCGGCACGGCGCTGCACGATACGGCACTGGGACTTGCGGTGTGGGCCGCAGTGCATGGTCTTGCCATGCTGATCCTGCGCAACGTGATCGACCTGGGCCAGCGCAAATCGGGTCTCGACGTGTTGCCGTCGCGCGCCGAGATCATCCTGCGCAGTCTGTTCTCGACGCGGCGGGATTAGCGCTTCAGCAGTTTCGCGGCGTCGCGCGCGAAATAGGTGAGGATGCCGCTCGCGCCCGCGCGCTTGAAGCCGAGCAGGCTCTCCATCATCACACGCTCGCGCTCCATCCAGCCGCGCTCGGCGGCGGCGACCAGCATCGAATACTCTCCCGACACCTGATAGGCGAATGTCGGCACGCCGAACTGCGCGCGCACACGGTGGACGAGATCGAGATAGGGCATGCCCGGCTTGACCATCACCATGTCGGCGCCTTCGGCGAGATCGAGCGCAACCTCGCGCAGCGCCTCGTCACCATTGGCCGGATCCATCTGGTAGGTGCGCTTGTCGCCCTTGAGAGTCTTCGACGATCCCACCGCCTCGCGGAACGGGCCGTAGAACGCCGAGGCGTATTTCGCGGCATAGGCCATGATCAGCGTGTCGCGATGGCCGGCAGCTTCGAGCGCGGTACGGATCGCGCCGACGCGGCCATCCATCATGTCAGACGGCGCGATGATATCGCAGCCGGCCTCGGCCTGGACCAGCGCCTGGCGTACCAGGATTTCGACGCTCTCGTCGTTCGCGACATAGTCGTCGATCAGGATGCCGTCATGGCCGTGGCTGGTGTAGGGATCGAGCGCGACGTCGCACAGCACGCCGATCTGCGGCACCGCTTTCTTGATCGCGCGCACCGCGCGGCAGATCAGATTGTTCGCGTTGGTCGCCTCGCGTCCGTCTTCGCTGCGCAAGCTGGGATCGGTGTACGGGAAGAGGGCGATCACCGGGATGCCGAGCGTGGCGGCTTCTTCCGCCGCGGCGACCGCCAGATCGACCGACAGCCGGTCGACGCCCGGCATCGACGGCACGGGCTCACGCGTCTTGTCGCCGTCGACGATGAAGAGCGGCCAGATGAAATCGGCGGCGCTCAGCGTCGCTTCGGCGACGAGGCGGCGCGTCCAATCGTGACGGCGCAGGCGGCGCAGGCGCAGATGCGGAAACTGGCTCATGCCCGTGTCATGCCAAGTCCGGTTCCGGCTGGCAAGGCGGCACCTTTGCCGGGCGGCAAAAGCGGGCTAATCCTGTGGCAACATTCGGAGCGTCTATTTATATGAACAAGATTTTCGCCGCTGTTGCCGGCCTGCTGGTGTTGAGCTTTGCCGCATCCGGCGCGTGCGCCGCCGATTATTACGACACGCATCTGCTGACGCAGAAAGACGTCCAGCTTTACCTACGCATCATGCACAAGGCGGCCGACCAGGCCGACGCCATCCGCGCCAAGCAGAAGCCCTGTCCGAAACCGGTTGACCTTCCGAAAGGACGGCCGCCCACCCAGGCCGAGATCACCGCGCTCACCACCGCCGCGACCTGCTCGGCCAATTCCATGATGGTCAGCACGACCGACGACGCGATCGCGCAGCAGGAAG
The DNA here is from genome assembly GCA_036271735.1 of Rhizomicrobium sp. Lineage (GTDB taxonomy): Bacteria > Pseudomonadota > Alphaproteobacteria > Micropepsales > Micropepsaceae > Rhizomicrobium. Next base: position 33,475 of record DATAZZ010000029.1, on the reverse strand, counting down.
GCGCCGAGCCGCATTACGGCGAAGTGAAGGACGCGATCGAAAGCCTGATCCAGCCCAACCGTCATAGCCGCGACGGCGCCGGTCCAGTGGAAAGCGTGGCGCTGTGCGGCTCGGCGCCCGGCGCATGGGAATGCGCGCCGCCCGACATGACCCCGCAGCAAAAGGCCTATTGGGAGGACAAGGACAAATTTCCCCGCGACAACAACAAATTCCTGCAGCCTTATCGCGACGAGATCCAGCGCCTCGAAACCCGCGTCCGCCGCATCGGCGAGGAACAGCCCAACCCGCTCGCCCCGCCCACCGGCCGCCAGCCCCAGCAATACACGCCGCCGCCGAAGCATCATTAGAGGCTGGTGCGCAGAGGAGTGCAGGACATCATGCACAGGACTGCCGTCGCGCTGATGCTTCTGTTTTTATGCGCCGCACCGGCGTTGGCGGATGTCGAAACCATCGTGGTAACCACATCCGACGCGACGCCTTTGACGCCGGCAGATGTCGATTTCTATTTGTCGATCAAGCGCGCCGGCGCGGCTTGTATCACCAAGTCGACCGGAGCGGACAAGGACGCCATCGACTTTATGCGCAAAAATCGGGGCCTGCAGCCTGTTTCGGTCACAGTTCGTTTGAAGGGCACTGAGACGCCGGCGGAGGCCGCAGACTTGCGAAAGAGCGTAGCGGCCGTCAACGCCATAGCCTCACACGACAGACAGCTGCGAGAGCGCGCATCCGTGTTGGCGAAATGCGATGAAACTATCGTAGCGAAGCGCGGGCAGACGGCGCGTTACCGCAAAATCCGGGACGCCGTCGAAACGGCGGTACTGATTTCTGCGAGTTGCGGTCGGGACTGCGATGCGATTATTCGTTCGCAAGCGTTGCTTCCGCCATCGCGGAACAAGGCGGCACAGAGTTTCATCGCCAACATCAGGCTTGTGAAGCCATACGCGAACGAGATACGCAGGCTGCAGAAGACGATGGCATCCGTCATGGGGACTTGAAACATGGATTTCGCACTCACCGAAGACCAGCGCGCCATCGAGGATGCGGCGCGGCGCTTTTCGCAGGCGCGTCTCGCGCCGTTCGCGTCGGAGTGGGACGAGAAAGAACATTTCCCGATCGACCGGCTGCGCGAGGCGGCGGCGCTGGGCTTTGCGGGCATCTATGTGAAAAGCGATGTCGGCGGCTCGGAGATGTCGCGGCTCGACGCCGCCATCGTGATGGAGGAACTCTCTGCCGGCTGTACCTCGACCGCCGCATTCATCTCGATCCACAACATGGCGTCGTGGATGATCGACCGCTTCGGCAATGAGGAACAGCGCAAGCGCTTCCTGCCCAAGATGACGACGATGGAGAAGATCGCGAGCTATTGCCTGACCGAGCCCGGCTCAGGCTCCGATGCGGCGTCGCTGAAAACCAAGGCGGTGAAGGACGGCGATCACTATGTGCTGAACGGCGGCAAGGCGTTCATCTCGGGCGCGGGCGTGTCGGACGTCTATGTCTGCATGGTGCGCACCGGCGAGGACGGGCCCAAGGGCGTGTCGTGCCTCGTGGTCGAGAAGGGCATGCCGGGTCTCTCCTTCGGCAAGAAGGAGCGCAAGATGGGCTGGAACAGCCAGCCGACGGCGACGGTGATCTTCGAGGATTGCCGCGCGCCGGTGGCCAATCGGATCGGCGCGGAAGGCGAGGGCTTCCGCATCGCGATGATGGGGCTCGACGGCGGCCGCATCAACATCGGCGCCTGCTCGGTCGGCACGGCGCGCGCCGCGCTGGAAGAGGCGTTGGCCTACACGAAAGACCGCAAGCAGTTCGGCCGGCCGATCGCAGATTTCCAGGCCTCGCAATTCAAATTGGCGGACATGGCGACGGAACTCGAAGCTTCGCGCCTGATGATCCGCGCCGCCGCCGCCGCGCTCGACCGCCGCGATCCGCAAGCGACGATGCTGTGCGCCATGGCCAAGCGTTTCGCGACGGACACCGGCTTCAAGATCGCCAACGATTCCCTGCAATTGCACGGCGGCTATGGCTATCTCAAGGACTTTCCCGCCGAACGCCATGTCCGCGACTTGCGCGTGCACCAGATCCTTGAAGGCACCAACGAGATCATGCGGGTGATCGTGGCGCGCGAGCTATCGCGCCAGTGAACAGGCGCATCATTACGGTAAACCCCTTATAAACTATGCCTTTTCATCGCCTTTTAAGAAATGCCTTCTAGTCTCACCTTCATAACAACAGGTGGGCCCGCAAAAAGCGGGGATGGTGATGACAGCACATACGAAACCGCAAAACGCGGTGCTCGAAGGCACCCGCGTGGAAGCCAGGTACTACCTGGAAACGCTCAATCTCGTCGAGCGTCTGCATCGGCAATTGCTCGACGTGATCAAGGACGAGCTCGACCGGCGCGACGAACGCGAGATCAACAGCGTACAGGCGCTGCTTCTGTTCAATGTCGGCGACCAGGAACTGACCGCGGGCGAGCTTCGCACGCGCGGCCATTATTTGGGCTCCAACGTTTCCTACAATCTCAAGAAGCTCGTCGAGAGCGGCTATATCCACCACGAGCGGTCGGAAGCCGACCGCCGTTCCGTCCTGGTGCGTCTGACGCGCAAGGGCGAGGCGGTGAGAGACATGCTGCGCGAGTTGTTCGAGCGGCATCTCGCCTCGCTCAACGCGGTGGGCAATGTCGCCTCGGCCGATCTCGACGGGATGAATGTGACCCTGAAGCGCATGGAGCGCTTCTGGATCGATCAGGTCCGCTTCAGGCTCTAAAGGGCACTGCTGCGCGACGGCTGGTGGCGGCTCCTCCCCCTTGACGCCGCCGGCCGTCGCGCGTTTTTTTTAGCGCCGCGGCGGCCTCGGAATGAACGCGCTGGTGCGGCGGATATAATCCGCATAGCCCGGCCGGCGATCCGCGATGTCTTCCTCCATCAGGCTGACGCCCGAAACGCGCAGCAGCAGGATCGTCATCGCCACCGGGCTGAGCAGCAGCCACCAGGCGTGCGACGCGGCGAAGCCGATCAGGAAATAGCCCCACCACATCAGCGCATCGCCGAAATAATTCGGATGTCGCGACCACGACCACAGGCCGCGATCCATCACCTTGCCCTTGTTCGATGCATCGGCGCGAAAGCGCGTGAGCTGGTAGTCGGCAAGACCTTCGATCACGAGGCTGGCGGTGGCCAGCGTTGTGCCGAGACAATCGAGCAAGCTCCACGGCGCCGGCGCGGCGATCGCGATCTGCAAGGGCCAGGAGATGATCCAGAGCAGCACGGCCTGCAGCCAGAACACCTGGAACAGGCTCTGCCACCACCAGCGTGCGCCGAATTTCGTCCGCATCGCGCCGTAGCGGGGATCTTCGCCGTGATGGCGCAACAGGATGTGCAGCCCGAGGCGCAGGCCCCACAGGCTTGCCAGCGCCAGCACCACCCAGCCGCGCGGGCCGATGAGAGGCGAGGCCAGTGCCGCGGCCCAGGCGAGCAGGGCGAAGCCGGGCGCCCAGAAGATGTCGATGATGCTGACATCTGCGATCCGGAGGCTCAGCAGCCAGAGCAGGGTGCAGGCGCCGAACGCAATACCCAGGGTTAAGAGCGGTGCCGTCATGTGACAAAAAGCATAGGCCGGGCGCGGGCGATTGGAGTATCTTCCGCGCCGGTTGAAACCCGGTGGGGCAGACCCCAAATCTGGGTGCAAGAGACTGGATTCATGGCGTTTCCGTATCAGGGCCGCTTTCGCGACGCACTCGCAGGTTTAAGGCGCGAGGGCCGCTACCGCATTTTCGCCGATATCGTGCGCCAGCGCGGCGGCTATCCCACAGCCGATTTCTATACGGACGCCGACAAGCGCCCGATCACCGTGTGGTGCAGCAACGACTATCTCTGCATGGGCCAGCACCCGGTGGTGCTCGCCGCGATGCATGAGGCGATCGAGGCGACCGGCGCCGGCGCCGGCGGCACGCGCAACATCTCCGGCACGACGCACTACCATGTCGAGCTCGAGCAGGAGCTTGCCGATCTGCACGGCAAGGACGCGGCGCTGCTGTTCACCTCCGGCTACATCTCGAACGACGCGACCCTGTCGACGCTGGGCAAGATCCTGCCAGGCCTCATCGTGTACTCCGACGAGCTCAACCACGCCTCGATGATCGAGGGCATCAAGCATGGTGGGATGGAGAAGCATCTCTTCCGCCACAACGATACGCAGCATCTGGAATCGCTGCTCGCCTCCGCCGATCCCAAGGTGCCAAAGCTGATCGCCTTCGAGTCGGTGTATTCGATGGACGGCGATTTCGGGCGGCTCAAGGATTTCTGCGACCTCGCCGAAAAATACGGCGCGCTGACCTATCTCGACGAGGTGCACGGCGTAGGCCTCTACGGCCCGCGCGGCGCCGGCGTCGCGGCGCGCGACGGCGTGATGGACCGTATCGACATCGTCGAGGGCACGCTGGCCAAGGCGTTCGGCGTGATGGGCGGCTATATCGCGGCGTCCGACGAACTGGTGGATTGCATCCGCTCTTTCGCGCCAGGCTTCATCTTCACGACATCGCTGGCGCCGGCGATCGCCGCGGGCGTGCTCGCCAGCATCCGGCACCTGAAGGCCAGCGACGTGGAGCGCTCGCGGCTGCATGAGCGCGCCGCGCGGCTGAAGCGACTGCTCGCCGAGGCCGGCCTGCCGGTGATGGATTCGCCGAGCCATATCGTGCCGGTGTTCGTCGGCGACGCGGCGCTGTGCAAATCGGTGTCGGACGCGCTGCTGCGCGACCACGCCATCTACGTCCAGCCGATCAACTATCCCACCGTGCCGCGGGGCACCGAGCGCCTGCGCTTCACGCCGTCGCCGATGCACACCGACGAGATGATGGCAGCGCTGGTCGGCGCACTCGACAAAGTGTGGACGGCGCACCGGCTGGCGCGCGCCGCCTGATGCCCTCTTCGGGACAGGCAGGGGACGGCAAGATCTACGTCGAATTCGTGACTCAGGGCAGCGTGGTGAAAGTCACCGCGATCGATCCGGCCAGCGGTATCGAGGCCAGCATCATGGGGCCGTCCGGCGCATCGCGCGTGGCGTTATCCGACGCCGCGGTCCGCAAACTGAGATATCTGCAGCAGAAGAAGAGTGGCGGCTGAAACGCGCGCGTCTTCCCATCGAAAAAGAGACGGGCACGAGAACGCGTCGCTGAGACCGGAAAATTAGGCGCAGAAAGGAATTTCCGGGGAAGGGTCACGGCGCGGTGCCAGACCCTTCCCCGAAATTGCGGTGCAAATCCGCCTCTCCCTTAAAGGAGGGTGGGGATCAGCGGCGGCCCTTCTTGGGCGGCGAGGTACGGCCCAGGCCGATCTTCTTGGCGAATTCCGAGCGCTTCGCGGCATAGTTGGACGCCACCATCGGATAATCGGCGGGCAGGCCCCACTTGGTGCGATACTGGTCGGGCGTCAGCTTGAAGCGCGAGCGCAGATAGCGCTTGAGCATCTTCAACTTCTTGCCATCCTCGAGGCAGATCAGGAAGTCCGGCGTGATGGACTTCTTCACGGGCACCGCAGGCTTCTGCGACGTGACCATGTCGAGTCCTTCAACGCCCGACAGACCGCCGAGCGTGGAATGCACGCTGCGGATCATGGCCGGGAGGTCGCTGACGGGGACCGGATTGTTGCTCACATAGGCGGCGACGATGTCGCTGGCCAATTTCAGAATCTCGTCGGAACGCCCGAGAGACATATCGTCATTACTCATGGAACACACCCTCTACTCATGGGTTGAAAAGAAAGACTCGCAACAACTCCGGTATTGCTTGAGCCGAGGCTGAATGCAAGGACGACTACTCATTATGAGGGGATTGGATTTGGACTGCGGCAAAATTTCCATCTTTATTTACCTCAATGCTGGTCTGCCAAGTTTGCGAATACACTGTCTCTTGCCAAGAGTGATTTCCCCTACGCCATGACTTGTTGAACACTGAAACTTCCCTTTGGATGCATCGCGCGCAGCCGTTTTCCGGTGGATCGAGCACCCTTGTTGCGCCCGGCACCGGTGGCATGCGAAGGGCGGTCTGGCGCTAGATTTGGTAAAGCGCTAGGGGTAGCGGCCCGGCGGCACCGGATACCGGGATCAGAGCATTGCGAGGAACGCGAATGGCGGCTGTGGCGGACGCGGCAGGCAAGGAAATGCTGGGTTTTTTCAACAAATCCCTGAGCGAGAGCGACCCGGAAGTGGCGCGCGCGATCGGGCTGGAGCTGGGGCGGCAGCGCGACAAGATCGAGCTGATCGCATCGGAGAACATCGTCAGCCGCGCGGTGCTGGAAGCGCAGGGTTCTGTGCTCACGAACAAGTACGCGGAAGGCTATCCGGGGCGCCGTTATTACGGTGGCTGCGAGTTCGTCGACATCGCCGAGGAGCTGGCGATCGACCGCGCCAAGCGGCTTTTCCACTGCGATTTTGCAAATGTGCAACCCCATTCGGGGGCGCAGGCCAACCAGGCGGTGTTTTTTGCGCTTATGCAACCAGGAGATACATTCCTGGGATTGGACCTCGCGGCGGGGGGGCATCTGACCCATGGATCGCCCGCGAATCAATCCGGCAAGTGGTTTAAGCCGGTGTCCTACACCGTGCGGCGCCAGGACCAGCGGATCGACATGGACGAGGTCGAGGCCCTGGCCAAGCAGCATAAGCCCAAGCTGATCGTGGCCGGTGGCTCGGCCTATGCCCGGACGATCGATTTTGCGCGCTTCCGCGCCATTGCCGACGCGGTCGGCGCCTTCCTGATGGTCGATATGGCCCATTTCGCCGGCCTGGTGGCGGGCGGGGTGCATCCCAACCCGCTCGAGCACGCCCATGTCGTGACGACCACGACGCACAAGACGCTGCGCGGCCCGCGCGGCGGCATGATCCTGTCGCGCGACCTGGACCTCGGCAAGAAGATCAACTCGGCGGTGTTCCCCGGCCTGCAGGGCGGCCCGCTGATGCATGTCATCGCCGCCAAGGCGGTGGCGTTCGGCGAGGCGCTGCGGCCGGAATTCAAGGTCTATGCGAAAGCCGTGGTCGACAACGCCAAGGTGCTGGCGGAAACGCTGCACGCCGAGGGGCTCGACATCGTCTCGGGCGGCACCGACACGCACCTGATGCTGGTCGATCTGCGCCCCAAGGGCGCCAAGGGCCGCGACACCGAAAAGTCGCTCGACCGCGCCGGGATCACAACCAACAAGAACGCCGTGCCGTTCGACACGGAGAAGCCCGCGATCACCTCGGGCGTGCGCCTCGGCACGCCAGCGGGCACGACGCGCGGCTTCGGGCCGGGCGAATTCCGCGCCATCGGCAAGCTGATCGTCGAGGTCGTCGACGCCGTCGCCAAGAGCGGCGAGGCGGGCGATCCTGCGGTCGAGGCCAGCGTTGCGTCCCGCGTCTCCGATTTGTGCAAGCGTTTTCCGATCTACCCATAACTTCGAAAGCGAACTGCCATGCGCTGCCCGTTTTGTGGACATGACGACACCCAGGTGAAGGACAGCCGTCCGAGCGAGGACAATGCCGCGATCCGGCGCCGGCGGCACTGCCCCGAATGCGGCGGCCGCTTCACGACCTTCGAGCGCGTGCAGCTGCGCGAGCTCGTCGTCGTCAAGAAGAACGGAAGGCGCGAGCCGTTCGAGCGCGAGAAGCTGGAGCGCTCGATGAACCACGCGCTGCGCAAGCGCCCAGTCGAGCGCGAGCGCATCGACCGCACCGTCACCGGCATCGTGCGCCGGCTGGAGAGCATGGGCGAGAACGAGATACCGTCCGAGGTGATCGGCGGACTGATCATGCAGGCGCTGCAGAGCCTGGATAAGGTCGCCTATGTCCGCTTCGCCTCGGTCTACAAGAACTTCCGCGAGACCAAGGATTTCGAGATGCTGATCGGCGAGCTCGAAGGCGACGAGAAGGACGAGAAGTAGCCGGGCGCGGCGCGGGCCCGTCCGCACTGTCATTCCCGCGCAAGCGGGAATCCAGGGCTGTCCGCCGGCGCGCTGGATGCCCGCCTTCGCGGGCATGACAACAGAGTTGGACATGACCGAACCGAACCTCAGCGAAGCCCCAGCCTCTTCCTCCCGCGACGGGCGCGTGCGCTGGTACGACCTGATCACCGCATTCATCGGCGGCAACCTTCTCGGCGTGATCGGATTGGCCGTGGTGGGCCTTGCCGCGCTGCTGGTCGCCGAGCAGCACGGGTTGAAGATCCGTTCGCCGCAGGACGTGCAAGTGCTTGTGCGAGGTCTTCTGCTCGATTTCTGGGCGATCCACATCTCTGTCATCGTGTCGGATCTGGGCGTGCTCGCCGCGATCTGGTTCGTCGCATGGCGCCGCTTCGCGCAGCCCTTCGGTTTCTTCTTTCCGCCAGCGGGCCTCGGCACCATCCTGCTCGCAGTGGCGAGCGGGGCAGGGCTGTCGATCCTGCTCAACGGCACCAATGAGTTGCTGGCGCATGGCGGCTGGGTGCATATCACCGATCTGCCGAACGAGCTTGCCCTGGTGCCGCACGGCGCGGCGCAGATCGCCGGCACCATCGCGGTCGTCGCGCTGTTCGCGCCCTTCGTCGAGGAATATTTCTTCCGCGGCCTGTTCTTCGCCTGGCTACGGCAGTGCGGCACGGCCCTCATAGGAAAGCTGACTGCCGCCGCGGGCGCGCGGGCGGCGCGCAAGCCGATGACGGCCTCGCCGGCCACGCAAGCCAGGATGTTCAAGGCGTTCATGTGGCTGCATAAAAACGGCGCCGCCTGGTTCGCGATCCTGATCAGCGCGCTCGTCTTCGCGCTGGTGCATGGACATCTCTTCATCCATCCCGGCGTACAGGGCTGGCTCTACACCTTCGAGTTGTTCCTCGCCGGCGTGGTGCTTGCGCTGTGGGTCGTGCGCACCGGTTCGTTGCGCGCATCTTTCGCGACCCATGCCGCCTACAACGCCACCGCGATCCTGATGACGGTGCTGCTCCCGTGAGCGACGACCGGCGTCCCATGCGCCACGCCATCGCGCTGGGCGCGCGCGGCGTCGGACGCACCGGCCGGGTGCCGTCGGTCGGCTGCGTCCTCGTGGCGCCGGACGGACTGATCGTCGGGCGCGGCCGCACCGACGAAAGCGGCCGGCCGCATGCCGAAGCCGCGGCCCTCGCACAAGCCGGCGGCGCGGCGCGCGGCGCGACGGCCTATGTCACGCTCGAGCCCTGTGCGCATCAAGGCAGCACGGGCGGTCCTTGCGCCGATGCGCTGATCGCCGCCGGCGTCGTGCGCGTCGTCATCGCCTGCGGCGATCCCGATCCGCGCACGAATGGGCAGGGCATTGCCAAGCTCAAAGCGGCAGGCATCGACGTTGCGGTCGGGGTTTTGAAAGACGAAGCGGCGCAAACGCTGGCGGGCTTCTTCATGCGCCTCGCCGACAACCGCCCGCTGGTCACGCTCAAGATCGCGCAGAGCCTCGACGGCAAGACTGCGACGGTCTCGGGCGACAGCAAATGGATCACCGGCGAGGAAGCGCGCCGCTTCGGCCATCTGCTGCGGGCGCAGAACGATGCCATCCTGGTCGGCGTCAACACCGCGCTGGCCGACGATCCCGAGCTGACCTGCCGCATCGCGGGGCTGGAAACATATTCACCGATCCGCGTCGTGCTCGACACGCGGCTGCGGCTCAGCGATTGGTCAAAGCTTGCGACAACCGCGCGCGACATCCCGACGCTGCTGTTCACCACCGCGCCCAAGGGCGGCGAGAAGCTCGCGGCGGCCGGTGTCGACGTGATCCGCATTGCGCGCGACGCGCGCGGCCGACCTGACATCGGTGCCATGCTGGCGGAGCTGGCGGCGCGCGGCATATCGAACCTGCTGGTGGAGGGCGGCGCCACCGTCCATGCCGCGTTCCTCGATCGGGGTCTTGCCGATCGCCTCGAAATCTTCACCGCGCCAATGACCCTAGGCGCCGCAGGGCATAGCGCGATCGACGCGCTGGCCGCGCTCGCACTGGACGAGGCACCGAAGTTTACCCGCACGTCGCGTCGGGAATTCGACACCGACGTTCTGGAAAGCTACGTCTGCAGAGCCTAAAAGAGGTCCCATGTTCACCGGAATCGTCACAGACGTCGGACGCGTGCGCCATGTCGAGAAGCGTGGCGACACGCATGTCGTCATCGCCACCAATTACGACATGAGCCAGGTCGAGATCGGCGCGTCTATCGCGTGCTCGGGCGTATGTCTCACCGTCGTCGACAAAGGCACCGGCAAGGACGCCTGGTTCGCCGCCACCGCCTCGGGCGAGACGTTGTCGAAGACCACGCTGGGCGGCTGGAAGGTCGGCGACCCGATCAATCTCGAGCGCCCGATGCGCGTCGGCGACGAATTCGGCGGCCACATCGTCGCCGGCCATGTCGATGGCGTCGCTGCCGTGAAGCTGGTCGTGCCCGAAGGCGAGTCCGTCCGCTACACGTTCGACGCGCCGGCGGCGCTCGCGAAGTTCATCGCGCCCAAGGGCTCGGTCGCGCTCGACGGCGTGTCGCTCACGGTCAACGACGTCGACGGCACGCGCTTCGGCGTCAACATCATTCCGCACACCCAGAAGGTCACGACCTTCGGCAAGCTGAAGCCGGGCGCTTTTGTCAATCTCGAGGTCGACCTGATGGCGCGTTACGTGGCGAGGCTTGTTGGCAAATGAACGTAGCGGTCTATCACGACTACATCGCCGCCATCGAGGACGTGATCGAGGACGCGCGCAACGGGCGCATGTTCATCCTGATGGACGCCGACGACCGCGAGAACGAGGGTGATCTCGTCATTCCGGCGCAGATGTGCACGCCCCAGGCGGTGAACTTCATGGCCAAGAACGGCCGCGGCCTGATCTGCCTCGCGCTCACGCAGGACCGCGCCAACCAGCTCGCCATCCCGATGATGACCGCGGTCAACGGCACGCCGAACCAGACCGCCTTCACCATTTCCATCGAGGCGAAGGAAGGCATCTCCACCGGCATCTCGGCGCATGACCGCGCCCACACGATCAGCGTCGCGATCGACCCCACCAAGAGCTCGAACGACATCACCTCGCCCGGCCACGTCTTTCCGCTGGTCGCGCGTCACGGCGGCACGCTGGTGCGCGCCGGCCATACCGAAGCCGCGGTCGATATCGCGCGGCTCGCGGGTCTCAACCCGGCGGGCGTGATCTGCGAGATCATGAACGATGACGGCACAATGGCGCGTCTGCCCGACCTCGTGCCCTTCGCGCAGCTCCACGGCCTCAAGATCGGCACCATCGCCGATCTCATCGCCTACCGCCGCAAATACGACCACTTCGTCAAGCGCACCGTCGAGGCGCCGTTCCACAGCCACAATGGCGGCGAGTGGAAGATGCACGTCTACGTCAACCAGCTCGAATATGCCGAGCATATCGCGCTGGTGAAGGGCGACATCACGACCGACGCGCCGGTGCTGGTGCGCATGCACGCGGTCAATATCTTCAGCGACATCCTGGAATGGGCGCCCTATGAGCGCGACGTGCTCGGCGAATCCATGCGCATCATCGCGAAAGAGGGCAGGGGCGTCGTCGTCCTGCTGCGCACGACGCGGCCGACCTTCGTCTCCGACGTCGTGACGCGCGCCGTGGCGGAAGACATCGACCGCCGCCGGGTGAAGGAATACGGCGTCGGCGCACAGATCCTGCTCGATCTCGGAGTCAGGGATATGATCCTGCTCACCGACACGCCGGAGAAGAAGATCGTCGCGCTCGAAGGCTACGACCTCAATATCGTCGGCACGCATGCGATCCGCGGCAAGGCGAAAGACAGCGAGACATGAACGACACGCCCAACATCCTGATCGTGGAGGCGCGGTTCTATGCGCACATCTCCGACGCACTGCTCGACGGCGCGACGGCGGCGCTGGAGAAGGGCGGGGCGCACTTTGAGCGCCTGGCGGTGCCAGGCGCGTTGGAGATACCGATTGCCATCGCCATGGCGGCGCGCGCCGGCGAGCATGGCGGCAAGAGCTATGACGGCTTCATTGCGCTCGGCTGCGTCATCCGCGGCGAGACCTATCATTTCGAGATCGTCGCCGGCGAATCCGCGCGCGGGATCATGCATCTGGGCATCGACCTCGGCCTGTGCATCGGCAACGGCATTCTCACCGTCGAGAACGAGCAGCAGGCGCTGGAGCGCGCCGCGGTGGACGACGGCGACAAGGGCGGCGACGCCGCGCGCGCCTGCCTTGCGCTGTTGAGCGCCCGCAACCGCTTCGGCGTCCACCGATGACGGATGCTTCGTCCGGCGCGCACAACGCGCGCCACGCGTCCCGCCTCGCCGCCGTGCAGGCGATCTACCAGATGGAGTTGACCGGCATCGACGCCGAGGAGGTGAACCGCGAGTTCATCGAGCATCGCTTCGGCCGCGCGGAAGACGGTAAAGTGGGAATCGAGCCGGACGCGGAGTTCTTCGAGGCCGTGGTGCGCGGCGTGCCGCATCACCAGGTCGAGATCGACCGCGCCATCGCCAAATGCCTTGCCGCCGACTGGCGGCTGGAGCGGGTGGATTCGATCCTGCGCGCCATCCTGCGCGCCGCCGCCTTCGAGTTCATCGGCCGCCCCGATGTGCCGGCCCGCGTCGTGATCGACGAATATGTCGAGATCGCCCACGCCTTCTTCACCGGCGACGAACCCAATTTCGTCAACGCCGCGCTCGACAAGATGGCGCACAGAAAGCGCGCCCCGGAATTCGGCGAAACGCCGCCCGATGACGAGTTGCAATTCTGAAGAGGGGAGCCGCGTGTATTCGTATCTGAACACCCGCATGAACCGGCAGACCTATTGGATGATCTTGGCCCCTGTGGTGGTGCTGTTCGGGCTGGCAATTGCGTTTCTGCCCAAGCCGCCGGGTATCGCAGAGGTCATTATGATCAGCCTGGGCGTTCCGCGTCTGCACGATCTTGGACGCTCTGGCTGGTGGATGGCGGTGCCGATCGGACTTGAAGTCGTCGCGGTCATCCTCGGCGCGGTTGTGGGTGGGATGGACGGCATCCTGGTCGCAGGCGGCCTGGTCGTCCTGTTGTTGACGATCATGATGATCGTGCTGGGGCTGATCCCCGGTCAGCCGCAGGCAAACGCCTTCGGCGAACCGCCATCGCCGGGTTTCGCGGCGTGGCGCAAACCCGCCTGACGGCGTCATGGCGATTTCGGAATTCTCCCTGATCGCCGAACTGTTCGTGCCGCTCGCGACGGACAAAGCCGCGCTTGGGTTGACGGACGACGTGGCGCTGCTGCCGCCGCGCGCTGGCCAGGAACTCGCGATCACCACCGACGCGATCCTCGAAGGTGTCGATTTCTTCGCGGAAGATCCGCCGTTCACCATCGCGCAAAAGGCGCTACGCGTGAACCTCTCCGACCTCGCGGCCAAAGGCGCCAAGCCGTTCGGCTACCTGCTGACGCTGGCCTTGCCCAAGCGCATCGACATGAAATGGCTGAAGGCGTTCGCGCGTGGTCTCGCATCGGATCAGAAGGAATTCGGCATCACGCTGCTCGGCGGCGATCTGTCGGCGACGCCGGGGCCGCTGACGATCTCGGTCACCGCGTTCGGCCATGTGCCGAAAGGAAAAACGATCCTGCGCCGCGGCGCCAAGCTGGATGACCGGGTGTTTGTTACCGGCACGATCGGCGACAGCGGGGCTGGGCTTGCGAGCCTCAAAACGGGACGCCGCGTGCCCGCGCTGGTCGCGCGCTATCGCGTGCCGCAGCCGCGCGTGGCGCTGGGGCAGATGCTACGCGGAATCGCGAGCGCCTCGCTGGACGTGTCGGACGGGCTTCTCGCCGATCTCGGACACATCGCGGATGTTTCGAAGGTGCATATCGTCGTCGACGCCGCGCGCGTGCCGCTGTCGCCGGCGGTGCGCAAACTGTGGGGTGCCGGGGCCGTGCTGCGCGCAGTGACCGCGGGCGACGATTACGAGATCGCCTTCACCGCGCCGCTTGGCAAGCGCGCGCAAGTCCTTGCCGCCGCGAAAGCCGCCGGCACGCCGGTGACGGAGATCGGCTGGGTGATGAAGGGCAGGGACGTGGCGCTGATGGGCGCCGACGGACGGCCGATCCCGGTCGGGAAGAAGGGGTGGGAGCATTTCTAGCGTCGTTGTAACGCTCTGTTAGCCCTCTTTTGCGACGCTGACCGGATGCGCCGTGCCCTCATCCTTGCCGCCCTGCTGATTGCCGCTCCCGCCTCCGCGGCGGGGAAAGCCGGCGATCCGGGGACCAATGTCGAGATGCCGTTCCTCATCGCGCCGATGAGCAAGGACGGCAAGCTCTTGGGCTATGCTTATATCTCGTCCAAGCTGGTCGCCTCGTCGCAGGCGGCGGCGCTCGATATCCGCGGCAAGCTCGTCTTCATCCAGGATGCCTTCGTGCGCGATGTGAACGCCGCCGGCATCGCCACCGGCGCCGATCCGACCGTCGCCGACCCCAATTTGCTTGCGAGCCGCCTCGTCGCCGACGCCCGCAAGGTGGTCGGCAGCGCCAAGGTCGTCCGCGTCATCTTCGGCGATGGCGACAAGGATACGGGCATCGTGTTCTCGCCGCTGCACCAGGCCCAAGCCCCGGCCAAGCCTTAAGGCTTAAATCCCTCGAAAATCCCCGATTCCGCCCGACTCGGCGCCCGCAAAAGCCCGTTGCGCCGCCGCTGGTCTTTTGGCATACCTCGCGCGCCCTTGAAGCGGCCCCGGGAAAGCAATTCCAGTCCGGCCGGCCATGGGGACCAGCGGCGCTGGTCGCTGGTTGCTTCGGGAAATCAAACCAAGGGGAAAAGCCATGGGCTTGGAACTCGTATTAGGCGCAGGTGTCCTTGCGCTTCTTTATGGTCTTTGGACCATCCGCTCCGTGCTGGCGATGAGCGCCGGCAACGAACGCATGCAGGAAATCGCTGCTGCCATCCAGGAAGGCGCGAGCGCCTACCTGAACCGCCAATACACCACCATCGCCGGCGTCGGCGCGGTGATCTTCATCCTCGCGATCTTCGGCCTCGGCTGGCAGGTCGCGGTCGGCTTCCTGATCGGCGCCACGCTGTCGGGCGCTGCCGGCTATGTCGGCATGTACGTTTCGGTCCGCGCCAATGTGCGCACCGCCGAAGCCTCGCGCCAGGGTCTGGCGCAGGGCCTGTCGGTGGCGTTCCGCTCCGGCGCGGTGACCGGCATGCTGGTCGTCGGCCTCGGCGTCATCGCGGTCGCCGGCTACTACGCCGTGCTCACCATGATCATGGGCCTCAGCATCAACGTGCCCGAGCAGAGCCGCATCATCGTCGACAGCCTGGTCGGCCTCGGCTTCGGCGCCTCGCTGATCTCGATCTTCGCCCGTCTCGGCGGCGGCATCTTCACCAAGGGTGCGGATGTCGGCGGCGACATGGTCGGCAAGGTCGAAGCCGGTATTCCCGAAGATGACCCGCGCAACCCGGCGACGATCGCCGACAATGTGGGCGACAATGTCGGCGACTGCGCCGGCATGGCGGCCGATCTGTTCGAGACCTTCGCGGTGACCACGGTCGCGACGATGGTTCTCGCCTCGATCTACTTCACGGGCGACCTCAAGAGCGAACTGATGCTGTATCCGCTGGCGATTGCCGGCATGAGCATCATCACCTCGATCATCGGCACCTTCTTCGTCCGCCTCGGCGCCTCGAAGAACATCATGGGTGCGCTGTACAAGGGCGTCATCGCGACGGTGCTGTTGTCGCTGGTCGGCCTTGGCATCCTCACCTACTACCTGATCGGCTTCGACACCGACATCGCCAGCGGCGGCGCGTCCTATACGGGCATCACGCTGTTCGAATGCGGCGTCGTCGGCCTCATCGTCACGGGTCTTTTGATCTGGATCACCGAGTACTACACCGGCACCAACTACCGTCCGGTCCGCGTGATCGCGCAGGCCTCGGTGACCGGTCACGGCACCAATGTGATCCAGGGTCTCGCGATCTCGATGGAGTCCACGGCGCTTCCGGCGCTCGTGATCTGCGCCGGCATCGTCGTGACGTATCTCTCGGCCGGCCTGTTCGGCATCGCCATCGCGGTGTCGACCATGCTGTCGCTCGCCGGCATGATCGTCGCGCTCGACGCCTTCGGCCCGGTGACCGACAACGCCGGCGGCATTGCCGAGATGGCGGGTCTTGAGGGCGACGTCCGCAAGACCACCGATGCGCTCGACGCGGTCGGCAACACCACCAAGGCCGTCACCAAGGGCTATGCCATCGGTTCGGCCGGCCTCGGTGCGCTGGTTCTGTTCGCGGCTTACACGGCGGACCTGAACTACTTCTCGAGCAACGCCAACGGGTCCGGCTACTTCGCCGGCCTCGAGATGCCGACCTTCTCCCTGGCCAATCCCTGGGTCGTGGTCGGTCTCTTCATCGGCGGCCTGCTGCCCTATCTGTTCGGCGGCATGGCGATGACCGCGGTCGGCCGTGCGGCCGGCGCGGTGGTCGAGGAAGTGCGCAAGCAGTTCCGCGAGATGCCCGGCATCATGCAGGGCACCCAGAAGCCGAACTATGCGCGTGCGGTGGACCTGCTGACCAAGGCGGCGATCCGGGAGATGATCATCCCCTCGATGCTGCCGGTGTTCTCGCCCATCTTGCTGTTCTTCATCGTCGATCTCATCGCCGGCAAGACCGAGGCGTTCAACGCGCTCGGCGCCATGCTGATGGGCGTGATCGTGACGGGCCTGTTCGTCGCCATCTCGATGACCTCGGGCGGCGGTGCGTGGGACAACGCCAAGAAGTTCATCGAAGACGGCCATCACGGCGGCAAGGGCTCGGACGCCCACAAGGCCGCGGTGACGGGCGATACGGTCGGCGATCCCTACAAGGACACCGCCGGTCCGGCGGTCAATCCGATGATCAAGATCACCAACATCGTGGCGCTGCTGCTGCTCGCGACGCTGGCGCACGCTGGCTGATCTGACCAATATCCCAAAATGAAAAGGCCCGGAGCGATCCGGGCCTTTTTGCTTTCAGCCGAAGCGGAAATCAGCGCGGCGGGCCGCCGCCATTGCCGCCGCCGGGATTGGGGTTGTTGGTGCCGCCATTGGCGCCGCCGAGCGGCACGCCGGGGGTCGCGTTGAACAGCTGCTGCAGGAAGGTCAGCTCGCGGCCCTTGGACGGCGTCTGGCGCGTCTCGAAGGCGACGACATGGCCGTCACGCAGCGAATAGTGCTTGAGATCGGTGACCTTGCCGTCCTTGTCGAAATAGATCGCCAGGATGGCGCGGCTGGTCGTGTTGGGCGCGAAGAAGGCGATCTGCTTCTGGACGGAGCTGATGTAGTACCAGGCGTCACCCGCCTGGACGAAGGTCGCCTCGGTCGAGGGGAAGCCCAAGGCCTGCTGGACGCTGGTCTTGGTGTCCTTGTTGACCGCGATCTTCTTCTCGGCGTCCGGATCGGGCAAATAGCCGCGGTTGTTGAGCACCGGGGTGCAGCCCGAAGCCGCCAAAGCCGCCAGGGCACCAAGAACAAGAGCCGTTTTTCGCATGCACGCCGTCCTCAAACAGGATAAATCCCCGCCCGGCCAACGTGCTAGCCTCAGGCGGGCGCGCTGGCAAGACCGCCCCAGCCGGAAGGTTCCGTCATGCTGAATGCCCTGCGCCGCAATGCCGAGAAGACCAGGCTGGTCCACGCCCTGCACGCCGAGCTGACCCGGCAGGCGCGCCTGCCGGTCTTCTTCCGCGATTTGCAGGTTCCCGACACGATCGACGGCCGCTTCGACATGGTCGCGCTGCATGCCTGGATGGTGTTCGGCCGGCTCAAGACCGCCGGGATGGGGGAGGTGGCGCAAGGCCTCTCCAACGCGATGTTCGTCGGCTTCGACGAGGCGCTGCGCGACCTCGGCACCGGCGACATGGGCATGGGGCCGCGCATGAAGAAGATCGGCAACGCCTTCAATGGCCGCATGCAGGCCTATGAGGCGGCGACGGACGAAGCGGCGCTCGCCGAAGCGATCCAGCGCAACGTCTATCGCGGCGAGGCAGGGCATGAGGCGCCTGCGCTGTCGCTGGCACGCTATGCGCTGGCGGCGCGGGCGCGTCTGGCGCAATGCGATCCCGCCACCGGCACGCTTGATTTCGGCCCAGGCCCGACGACATAAGGACGCGATGAGCGAGCAACTCCCATTCCAGGAACTCTTCGACCTCGGCGATCTCGGCCGCGGCACCGCCGAACTGCGCGTGACGGCGAATGACGAACAGCGCGCCCGCATCGCCAAATGGGCGGATGTCCAGGGCGTCGAATCGTTCGGCGCCGCGGTGGTCCTGCGCAAGCACGCCGCGAACAGCTTCTCGTTCGACGCCGAGTTGACCGCCGACATCGTGCAGGACTGCGTCGTTACGCTGGAGCCGGTCCACAGCCACATCGCGCGCCACATCCACCGCGAGCTTCATCTGGCGCATCACATGCGCCACCGCAACGACACCACCATTGCGCTGTCCCAGCACGCCGGCGAGGACGACGTGCCGGAGGAGATCGACAGCCTGCAATACGATTTGGCCGGCCCGCTTCTGGAAGAGCTGGTCCTGGCGATCGACCCGTATCCCCGTGCGCCGGGTGTGGAATTTGCCGCGCCGGAGGCGGTCGCGCCCGAGCCGAAGCCCGAAAGCCCGTTTGCGGTCCTGAAATCCCTAAAGAATAAAGGGTCTTGATGCCTCGCCGTTTGCTGGGACGTGTCGGGCGAGCAAATCCAACTTGAATCCCCGGGGGCTTTCCTGCTACCCACGCCCCTCGTTTTGCCGCCCGCCACCGTTGCGGCGCATATCAGGAGTGACCCGCGATGGCGGTGCCCAAAAGAAAAACTTCGCCGTCCCGGCGCAACATGCGCCGCGCCCACGATGCCTTGAAGCCGGCGGCGCACAATGAATGCCCCAATTGCGGCGAGCAGAAGCGTCCGCATCACGTGTGCGGCGCCTGCGGCCATTATGACGGCCGCGAAGTCACCAAAGCTCAAGCCTGATCCGGGCTAGCGAGAGCAGTCGGACAGGGGCAGCGAGGCAAGCTTGGCCCGCGATTTGACCGTCTCGATTGACGCCATGGGCGGCGACGCCGGGCCGGGCATTGTCGTGGCCGCGCTGGCGCGCGCCGTTGTGCGCCATCCCGCCGTCAAGTTCATCCTGCATGGCGACGAGGCCGAACTGAAGGCGCTTCTTGCCAAGCGCGGTAAACTTGCCGAGCGGATCGACGTCCGTCACGCCGCCGAGCGCGTGCGCATGGAGGAGAAGCCGAGCATCGCGCTGCGCCGCGGCCGCAACACCTCGATGTGGCACGCCATCGACTCGGTGAAGACGAAAGAAGCACAGGTCGCCATCTCGGCCGGCAACACCGGCGCGCTGATGGCGATGTCGATGTTCCTGCTCGGCACGCTCGAAGGAATCTCGCGTCCCGCCATCGCGGCGCTGTGGCCGACCAAGCGCGGCCAGAGCGTCGTGCTCGATGTCGGCGCCAACGTCGTGGTCAACGCCGAGCAACTCGTCGATTTCGCCGTGATGGGCGAGGCGTTTGCCCGCGCCATTCTTGGCCTCGAACGTCCCACCGTCGGCATCCTCAATGTCGGGTCCGAGGACATGAAGGGCAGTGATGCCGTGAAGGCCGCGGCGCATATCCTGCGCAGCAACACGACGTTGCCGATCGAGTTCGCCGGCTTCATCGAAGGCGACGACATCCCCGAAGGAACGGTCGACGTCGTCGTCACCGACGGCTTTACCGGCAATGTCGCGGTCAAGACGGCCGAAGGCACCGCCAGGCTCGTGACGCATTTCCTGCGCAGTGCGCTGACGCGCTCCTTCTTCGGCCGTATCGGCGCCGTGATCGCCAGCGGCGCGCTGAAAGCGCTGCGCCGCAAGCTCGATCCGCGCGCCGTCAATGGCGGCATCTTCCTCGGTCTCGACGGCGTCGTCGTGAAGAGCCATGGCGGCGCCGACGAGCTCGGCTTCGCCAGCGCCCTCGACATGGCCATCGACATGGCGCGGGCCGGCGTCATCGAGCGCATCATCGCCGACCGCCGCGGGCTCCACGACGTTCCAGGCGGGCCGTCGCCCGCCGCCCGCGCAGAATCGGAGGCCGCCGCCTCGTGATCCGTTCCCGCGTAGTCGGTCATGGCGCGTATCTGCCGAAGACCGTCGTCACCAACGCCGAGCTCGCCAGCCGCGTCGACACCAGCGACGAATGGATCCGCGAGCGCACCGGCATCCACCAGCGCTATATCGCCGGCCCGGACGAGAAGACCTCCGACCTCGCGCTGCAGGCGGCGCGCAACGCGCTGATGCAGGCGGGCATGGACGCCGGGGAGCTCGACCTCATCGTCTGCGCCACCACGACGCCCGACCAGACCTTCCCCGCGACCGCCACGGCTTTGCAGGCGCGCCTCGGCATGAGCCGCGGCGCGGCTTTCGACGTGCAGGCGGTGTGCTCCGGCTTCATCTACGGCCTCGCGGTCGCCGACAATTTCATCAAGGCGGGGCAGGCCAGAACTGTGCTGCTGGTCGGCGCCGAGACCATGTCGCGGCTGATGGACTGGACCGACCGCACCACCTGCGTCCTGTTCGGCGATGGCGCCGGCGCCGTGGTGCTGCAGGCATCCGAAGGCGAAGGCACCAATGCCGACCGCGGCGTGCTCAACACCAAGCTCTATTCCGATGGCCGGCTGAGCCATCTGCTCTATGTCGATGGCGGTCCGTCCTCGACCCAGACGACCGGGCACCTCAAGATGGAGGGCAAGGAGGTCTTCCGCCACGCGGTGACCAACATCTCGGCTTCCATCGTTGCCTCGGTCGAGGCGGCCGGCCTCCAAGTCTCGGACATCGACTGGTTCGTGCCCCACCAGGCCAACCAGCGCATCCTCGACGGCACCGCCCGCAAGCTGCGCATCGATCCCGCCAAGGTGATCTCGACGGTTGCACTGCATGGCAACACCTCGGCCGCCTCGGTGCCGCTGGCGCTGGCGACGGCGGTTGCGGATGGCCGGATCAAGAAGGGCCAATTGGTCCTCCTCGAAGCGATGGGCGGCGGCTTCACCTGGGGGGCCAGCCTCATCCGCTGGTGATCCTTCGACAAGCTCAGGATGAGGTTCTGCCCAACCCTCATCCTGAGCTTGTCGAAGGATGGCCGGAAGCTTCGCCCCCGCATCAAGCCCGTCCCTTATCCCTTTGACGTTGACGGATAATCTCCTCACGCCTACCCTCCGTTAGGCATAAGGAGTCGCCCATGACCACCACCACGCTGACTCGCGCCGACCTGACAGAGTCCGTCTTCCAGGCCGTCGGTCTGTCGCGCAACGAGTCCGCCCAGATGGTCGAGGACCTGCTGGAAGAGGTCTGCTCGGCGCTCGCCCGCGGCGAGACCGTGAAGCTCTCCTCGTTCGGAACTTTCGCGGTACGGCAGAAAAGCCAGCGGATGGGCCGCAACCCGAAAACCGGGGATGAAGTTCCCATCGCGCCCCGCCGCGTTTTGGTGTTCCGCCCGAGTCACGTATTGAAGGCCATCATCAACGGGCAGACGCCCGATCCTGACAAAAAGGATTAAGCCTTGCTGGCCCAGGCATCGCTCGCCGCCCGCACCAAATCGCCGGAAGCCTTCCGCACCATCAGCGAAGTGGCCACCGACCTCGACGTGCCGCAGCATGTGTTGCGTTTCTGGGAAGGCCGCTTCGCGCAGATCAAGCCGGTCAAGCGCGCCGGCGGCCGCCGCTACTATCGTCCCGAGGATGTCGATCTGCTGCGTGGCATCCGCACGCTGCTCTATCGCGAAGGATTCACCATCAAGGGCGTGCAGAAGATCCTGCGCGACCGCGGCCTGCGTCACGTCGCCGAAATCGGCCGCGGCGAGGCGATGTTATCGGCTGCGCCGACACCGGCACCTCTTCCGCGCGGGCGCGCGCCGGTTGTCGTGTTCGAGCGCTCGAACGTCATCGCGCTGGAACGCGCGCCCGAGCCTAACGCCGCAGCCGCCATTGCGTTGGCCGAGGAAGAGCGCGTGAAGCTGGAAATCCTGCTTGCCGAATTGCAGCAGCTCAAGGCGAAATTGCGCGGCATCCCGCGCGCCGGCTGATGCCTTCGCGCGCGAATCTTGCCACCGCTGTTCTCGGCTTCACCGTCGCGGTTCTTTGCGCCACGCCGTCGCTTGCCGATTGCAAAGGTGCCGTCGAAGGCGCGCGCGTCTGCCGCGACGGCATCGTGACGGTGTGCTCCGCCGGCGAGATGCTGCAAACCGTTCTGTCCTGCAAGATGGGATCGGGCGATGCACGCGAAATGACCGCCGTGCCGCCGGAGCATGCCGCAGGCCCGCGCCAGATCGCGATACGCACCGCGGTCTATCGCGCCGGCAGCGTGGCGATGGATTTCGTCTATCGCCTGCGCGCGCTGTGCGACGGCAAACCGAATTGCGCGCTGACCGGCGACTCCGCGTTGTTGCAGGGCGATCCGATGCCGCGGCAAAGCGGTCAGTTCAGCGTCATCTATGCCTGCGTGGCGGCCTGGGGCGATTCGGAAAGCCGCCAGGTCGTCTTCGCCAAGGGCGCGGCCGAGACCTTGGATTGCCGCGAATAAAGCGCGTTTTGCCCGGGATTGGCCCGTTGCTCCGCTGGAGGCCCGCGACTATAGTCCGCGACCTTTCGCGAACCGGCCCCAGCCGGAGGGCCTCTCGGCCCCAGCCGAAACACATTGGATACGGAGCGTGGCGCAGCCTGGTAGCGCACTTGTCTGGGGGACAAGGGGTCGCAGGTTCAAATCCTGTCGCTCCGACCATCCAACGCTCGCGAAGCGAGAGAAAGTTGATCGCAGACTTTCCCTCCGCGAGCCGTCGCCGCTCCACGGTGGCGTGCTGCGGCGATAATCAGTAGCCTCGCGCGAATTCCACCCGGATCGTTCGTTGTCCCTTTCCCTGCAGGCTATCGAGTCGGTGGTGTCGGATCAGGCGTCGCTTTCGGCGGCACGCAAGATACGGCCGGGCGATTGGCCCTTGCTCGGCCGCGAGGAGGCACGCCAGCTGGTCTGGGGCGAGTGCCAGGGCTCGGGATCGGCGCCGTATCGGATATCCGTCGACCTCAACGACCTCGGCGCGAAGTGCAGTTGCCCGAGCCGCAAGTTTCCCTGCAAGCACGCGGTGGCGCTCATGCTCGCCGCGCTGGACCGGCCGGCCGCATTCGCAAACGGCACGGCGCCCGACTGGGTGAACGACTGGCTGTCGCGCAGGCGCCCCGGAGCCACGGCGAAACCAGCAGACCGCAAAGAGGGCGCTGCGCCGGTCTCGCTGGCGGCGGCGGACGAGGTCGAATCTCGCGATCCTCAGGCGGAGGCGCGTGCCGCCGCACGGCGGGCGAGCCTCAAGGCGCAACGTGAAGACAGCGTTTTGAGCGGGCTCGACGAGCTCGACCGCTGGATCGCCGACCAGATGGAGAAAGGGCTCGCCTCCTTCGCGCAGCGCGCGCCACAGCAATGTCGGCTGGCGGCGCAGCGCATGGTCGATGCGAAAGCGCCGGCGCTCGCCACGCAACTCGATGCCTTGCCGGCGGAGATACTGGCATTGCCGGAAGCCGAGCGCGCGACCTTTGCGCTGGAGGCATTGGGCCGCCTGCATTTACTGGCGAACGCCTATCGGCGGCAGGACAGGTTGCCCGGCGATCTGCGCAGCGATGTGCGCCGCCTGGTCGGCTGGACGATCGAGCGGCAGGAGCTTCTCGAAGATGCGCAGGCGCTGCGCGTGCAATCGACATGGATGGTTGTCGCGACGCATGCCGAAGTGCAGCCCGACCGGCTTCGGCGGATCGAGACCTGGTTGATGAACCGCGATCTGCGCTTCGCGGTGCTGATCGACTTCGTTCCCGTGGTGGCGGGCAAGGGCGGCTCGGCGTTCGTTCCGGGCGAAGCGTTCGAGGCGGAGATCGCGTTCTATCCATCGGCGGCCCCGCTGCGCGGTCTGATCGTGTCTCGCGGAGCGGCGGCGGCGTTCGAATGGCCGGCAGCGCAGAACACGCTCGGTGCCGCGCTCGAAGACTACGACACGCGGGTTGCCGGCCTGCCATGGCTGTCCGCCTGGCCGGTGGTGGTGGGTGCGGCGCAAATCGCCGGGCTCGAGGATGGCAGGTTATGGCTCAGCGACGAGACCGAATGCGTGCCGCTCGCGAGACGGCAGCAGGATGAGGCATTGGCGCTGACCGCGGTCGATCTGGCGCGCGTCGCGGGGCTTTGGGATGGGCGATCCTTCACCGCACTGGCGGCGCAGACCTCCCTGGGCGGATGGCATCGCGCGCCATGACGAATGAGCCCGGCTTCGAGGATCTCAAGCGGCGCTATTTCGTCGGCTTGGCGAAGACCGGCGACGGCGCCGATCCGCAAACGCTGTCGCAGTTCGCGCTTGCCGCGATGCACAGCCGCTTCCAGCGCGAGCCGCCGCCCGCGACGCGCGACAGCGGGCGCATCGCGCTCGACGTGCAGCCGCTTTTGCCCGACGCGGCCCGACCGCTCCTGCTGCGGCTTTGCGCGACCAAGGCGGCCGATCATCTGGCGTCGGCGGCGGTGCAGGCCCTCACGCAAGCTGGCGTCCTGCTGCATCCGTTCGATTTCCACGCGCTCGAAGAGCTTGTCCTGCGGTTTTCGGATCGGCTGGGCAATACGGCGCGCGCATGGGCCGGCAAGGTGCGCCCGCTCAAGGCTGAACCCGAGACGGCCGTCGACGTTGCGACTGAGGAGACTTTCGCGGCGGCGTCGCGCGTTGCCAAGCTCACATTCCTGAAGCAATTGCGCATTGTCGATCCGACGCAGGCGCGCGATCTCGTGACGCAGCATTTCGCCGGCGAGCCGGCGGCGATCCGCAGCGATTTCCTCGACGTGCTGTCGATCGGCGTCGGCGAAAGCGACCTCGAAATCCTGACCGCCGCGGCGTCGGACAAGGCGCAATCGGTGCGGGCCAAGGCGGCCGCGCTTCTGGCACGGGTTCCGGGCACGGAGGCCTATGCCGCGCGGCTCGCGAAGCTGCCCGATTATATCAAGATGAAGACTGCGCTGTTGACCCGCCGAAAATCGCTCACGATCGCAGGCCTCGGCGATCCTGTCGCAACGAAGCTGTCGGAATTGTGCGACGGCCTGCGCCTTGAAGACATCGCGCGCGTGCTCGGGTTGGGTGTTGCGGAATTCGTGGCTGCCTCCTCCGAGGTGGCGGGACTGGGCGATGTCGTGCTGAAAGCCGTTATCGCCGAACGCCGGTTCGCGCTGATCGAATCGTTTCAGGCGACGCTCGAGGACGCGGGATGGCTGGTCGGCAATATCCTGCACGAGGCGCTGCCGCTCGCCACGCCGTCCGACCGGGAGATGCTGATCCGGACCTGCATCGTGCCGCAGAAATGGACGAAGGTCCCGCAAGCCTTCGTGCTGGAGCGGTTCCACACAGCGCTTGAAGGACCGCTTTCGGCGGCGCAGGCCGAGGCATTGATGCACTCCGCCGCATGGACCGAGATGCTCGGCAAGGATGTCACGCCCGCGCTCACCGCGCAGTTCGAAGCGCTGGCGCCGCTGATACCGCGATCGCTGTCCATTCCCTTCATCGCCGCGACGGGCGCGATCGCGCCGCGCGCGGCGCTGTTTCACCAGTTTGTGCTTGCCTTGCCGGAAACCTCAGCGGGACGCCCATGAGCCAGAAAACAGACCAAGCCGACAGTCAATTGCGGCTGCCCGCCGAACAGATATTCGCGCACGAACTCGCGATGCTGGAAAAAACGGACGAGCGACCGCGCCCTTCCGGCTGGAAGATGTCGCCGCAAGCCGCCGTCACTTATCTCATGGGTGGCAAGCTGAAGGACGGCACGCCCATTTCGGCGAAATATGTCGGCAATCGCCGGCTGATGGAGACCGCGGTGGCGACGCTCGCGACCGACCGTGCGCTGTTGCTGCTCGGTGTGCCGGGCACGGCTAAATCGTGGGTCTCCGAGCATCTGGCGGCGGCGATCTCGGGCAATTCGCAATTGATGATCCAGTGCACAGCCGGCACCGATGAGGGGCAGGTGCGCTATGGCTGGAACTACGCGATGCTGCTCGCCAAGGGGCCGTCGCGCGCCGCGATGGTGCCGACGCCGCTGTTCCGCGCGATGGAAGACGGCCAGCTGCTGCGGCTGGAAGAGCTCACCCGCATGGGCTCCGATGTGCAGGACACGTTGATCACGGTGCTGTCGGAGAAGGTTTTGCCGATCCCGGAGCTCAACGACGCCGTGCAGGCGCGCCGTGGCTTCAATGTCATCGCCACCGCGAACAACCGCGACAAGGGCGTCAACGAGCTTTCCGCGGCGCTGAAGCGGCGCTTCAACGTCGTCGTGCTGCCGCTGCCGACCGACCTTGACGAGGAGACGGCGATCGTCGTCAAGCGGATGGGCGAGATCGGCACGGGACTGTCGCTGCCGGAGATTCCAGCGGCCGACAAGGAGATCGCGCGGGTCGTCACGATTTTCCGCGAGCTGCGCGACGGCCAGACGCTCAACGGCAAGCTCAAGCTCAAATCGCCCAGCAGCACGCTGTCGACCGGCGAGGCGATCTCGGTGGGCATTTCGGCCTGGGCCGAGGCGGCACATTTCGGCGATGGCGAGATCGATGCGAAAAGCCTCTCGGGCAACATCGTGGGCGCGGTGGTGAAGGATCCGGGACAGGATACCGTTGTCCTGCAGGAATATCTCGAGACCGTCATGCGCGAACGGGCCGGCTGGCGCGATCTCTACGACGCCATCCGGGACGTCATGTGACAGCCGCCGAGCGCCTTCATATCCTGGGTATCCGGCATCACGGGCCGGGGTCGGCGGCGAGCGTTCTCGATGCGCTCGATGCGATCGATCCAGCAGCGGTGCTGATCGAAGGTCCGGCGGACGCCGAGGACATCCTGCCCTTCGCGGCGAGGGCGGGCATGCGCGCGCCGGTCGCGATCCTGATCCATGCGGTGGAGAATCCGGCGGACTCGGTCTTTTATCCCTTCGCGGAGTATTCGCCGGAGTGGCAGGCGTTGCGCTGGGCGCTGGCGCGCGGGCGCGGCGTCCGCTTCATCGATCTTCCGGTCGCGCTTCGTCCGGCCCAGACGGACATCGACCCGACGCCAGAGGGCGAGGAAGAGGGCGAAGAAGACAAGCCGTCTTTGGTCATCCGCGATCCGCTCGGCGCGCTTGCGGCGGCGGCGGGTGAAAGCGACGGTGAGACCTGGTGGAACGCGCTGGTCGAGCAGAATGCCCGCAGCCGCGACGTCTTCCCGGCGATTGCCGATGCGATGACGGCGGTGCGGGCCGCGTTTGAAGCGGAGCCCGGACGGGTTTCGGCGCGCGATGCGCGGCGCGAGGAATTGCGCGAGGCGCATATGCGCCTTGCGATCCGCGAGGCGTTGCAGAAGACCGAAGGCCCCGTCGCGGTGATCTGCGGTGCCTGGCACGTGCCCGCCTTGCAGGCCGATGTGCCGGCGAAGGCCGACCGCGAGTTGCTGAAGACTCTCGAGCGGCACAAGACCTCGGCAACCTGGGTGCCGTGGACGGACACGCGGCTGGCTGCGGCTTCGGGCTATGGCGCGGGCGTGATCTCGCCAGGCTGGTACGCGCATCTGTGGCGGGCGCGCGCCGCGGGAGCCGCAGGGATCGCGGCGATGACCGCAAACTGGCAAGCGCGCGTCGCGGCTTTGCTGCGCGACGAAGGGCTTCCTGCCGCGACGGCTTCGGTCATCGAGGCGGCGCGCCTTGCCGTCAGCCTCGCCGCCGTGCGCGGCTTTGCGACACCGGGACTGGCCGAGATGCAGGATGCCACGCTGGCGGTGCTTTGCCACGGCGAGGCGGCATTGCTGCGTCTGATCGAAAGCCAGCTCGTCATCGGGGCCGGGATCGGCGAGATCGATGAGAGCGTGCCGCGCATGCCGCTGCTGGCCGATCTCGAGCGCTGGCAGAAGAAGCTGCGGCTCAAGCCGTCCGCGTCCGAGGAGGAGGTCACGCTCGATCTGCGCAGCGAGACCGGCTTGCTCAAATCGACGCTGCTGCATCGGCTTGCGCTCATCGCGGTGCCGTGGGGACGCAAAACGGCAGCGACCTCGTCGCGGGGCACGTTTCGCGAGAACTGGCAGATCGTCTGGCAACCCGAGCTCAATGTAAGACTGGCCGAGGCGTTGCGCTGGGGCTCGACGATCGAGCAGGCGGCGGCTGGCGCTGCGACGGAAGCGGCGGCGCGGGACACGGGCATCGCGGCGCTCGCCGCGCTTGTCGAGGCCTGCCTGCTCGCCGATCTGGCCGATGCGGCGGAGCGGGCGACGGAGCGGCTGCAATCGCTTGCGGTGAACTCCAGCGACATCGCCGGATTGATGCTGGCGGCTGCGCCGCTGGCCAATGTTCTGCGCTATGGCACGGCGCGCAAGATACCGGCCGAGGCCTTGAAGCGCCTGGTGACGAACATGGCGGCCGAGATTTGTGTTGGTCTCGGCCAGGCCGCGCGCGGGCTGGACGACGAGGCGGTCGCGGCGATGCACCGCGCGATGCGGGCATTCGACGACGCGGTTTCCATCCTGCAGGAGCCGCACCTTGTGGCGGCGTGGCAGGAGGCTCTTCAGCGGCTGGTAACCGACACCATGGCGGCACCGTTCCTGCGCGGTTATTCGGCGCGGCGGCTGCACGATCGCGGCGCCATCGTTGCCGAGGATATCGAACGTGCTCTGTCCCTCGCATTGTCGCCGTCGGTTCCGCCGCTCGAAGCGGGCGGCTGGCTCGAGGGTTTCCTCGCCGAGGCGTCGCAGCTTCTGCTGCACGACCAGTCGCTGTTCGCGCTGATCGATCGCTGGCTCCTGAGCCTCGCGGAAGAGGCTTTCGTCAATCTGCTGCCAGGGCTGCGGCGCGCGCTCTCCAACCTCGACCGGATGGAAGGCCGCAGGCTTCTGCAGCAGGTCGAGCATGGTGGCGGGCCGATTGCCGCTGCCGGCGCCGGCGACGCGCGCGCCGAAGCGGCGTATCAAGCGGCGCTGCCGCTGCTCAAACTGATATTGGGATTGGACGGCGATGAGCCTTGAGGAGCGCAAGCGGCGCTGGCAGCTCGCAGTCGGTGGCGATGACGAGAAAGCCGATGGCGGCCTCAGCGAGCGCGACCGGCGGATCGATCGCGCGCTTTCGGCGCTCTACGGCTCGGGTGGCGGCGGCCAGAAAGGGCCGGGCAGCCTTGCCGGCTCGTCGCCGCGCGTCGCGCGCTGGCTGGGCGACATCCGCGAATTCTTTCCGGCGCCGGTGGTCCAGGTCATCCAGAAGGACGCCTTTGAGCGGCTGGGCCTGAAGCGCATGCTGTTGGAGCCGGAATTCCTCGCCGCGATCGAGGCGGACGTGCATCTGGTGGCCGACATCATCAGCCTGGGCGGCACCATTCCGCAGAAGACCAGGGAGACGGCGCGGATCGTCATCCGCAAGGTGGTCGACGAATTGATGGCGCGGCTGGCGCAGAACACCATCCAGGCGATCCGCGGCGCGCTCAACCGTCACAAGCGCATCAATCGGCCGCGCGCGCGCGACATCGATTGGCCGCGCACGGTGCTGGCGAACCTGAAGACCTGGCAGCCCGAGTCCAATGCGATCGTGCCGGAAAGGCTGGTCGGCTTCGCGCGGCATTCGCGGCTGGCCGATCTCGACGACGTCATCCTGTGCATCGACCAGTCGGGCTCGATGGCGACCTCGGTGGTTTATTCCTCGATCTTCGCGGCGGTGATGGCGTCGATCCCGGCGATCACCACGCGCCTGGTGGTGTTCGATACCTCCGTGGTCGATCTGACGAAGAAGCTGGCCGATCCGGTCGACGTTCTGTTCGGCATCCAGCTGGGCGGCGGCACCGACATCAACCAGGCGCTCGGTTATTGCCAAAGCGTGGTGCGCCAGCCGGCCAAGACGCATCTGGTGCTCGTCACCGATCTGTTCGAGGGCGGCAATCGCGACGCGCTCTTTGCCCGCGCGGCGCAGATCGTGGCGAGCGGGGTGAACCTCATCGTGCTCCTCGCGCTCAGCGATGACGGGCGTCCATCCTATGACGACCGCGCGGCGCAATATTTCGCCTCGCTCGGTGTGCCGGTCTTCGCCTGCACGCCCGACCGGTTTCCGGACCTGATGGCGACGGCGTTGCGCCGGGACGATATCCAGGCCTGGGCCGGCCAAAGCGGGCTGGGCGCGATCCGGGCGCCGGCCTGACGGCAGCCGCTCTTATCGCTCGCGCATCCCGCGGCGGAACACATCGGTGATGGGCTCGACGAAATAGTCCAGCGCGGTGCGCGTGCCGGTGTCAATCGCGACCTCCACCGGCATGCCGGGGATGATGTGGGTGTCGGGATAGTCCTTCAGCGGCGCGCGATCGACGGTAAGCTGCACCGTGAAATAGGCCTGGCCGGTGCGGGGGTCGGTGATGCGGTCGGCGGAGATCTCGGTCACCGTGCCGTCGATCACTGGCAGGCGGCGCTGCTGATAGGCGCTGAGATTCACCCGCGCACTCATGCCGGCATAGATGCTGTCGGCATCCTCGGGCCGGACATGCGCCTCGACTTCGAGCGCGTCCTTCTGCGGCACGATCTCCATCACCGTCTCTCCCGGCTTGATGACGGCGCCCTTGGTATGGACCGACAGCTCCACAATCCGGCCCGAGACCGGTGCGGTGATCGTCAGCCGCGACAGCACGTCGTGCGCGCCTTTGAGGCGGTCGAGCAGGTCGAAGCGCTTGGTCTCGACATCGCGCAGATCCTTCACCACGTCGCTGAGCTGCTGGTTCTTCAGATTCACGATCTGCAGTTCGTTCTCGCCGGAGCTGAGCTCGGTCTGCGCGATCTTCTCCGCAATCTGGCCACGCTGGCCGCCGAGATCGGCCGCCTGCCGTTGCAGCGCGAGCAGGCGGGGCAGGGTGGAAAGGCCCTTGGCATAGAGCGCCTGGACGCTCGCTGTTTCCTGGTCGATCAGCGCCGATTGCTGATCGATCGATTTGGCCTCGAAGCGCAGGCCGCCGACGATGCGGTCGTTCTGCGCGTTGCGCTCGGTCAGGATATCGATCTGCTTGGCGAGCGTCGCGCGCCGCGCCGTGAAAGTGTTGATCTCGCCCTGCATCGCATCGGCGACATGCGGATCGGCGGCGCGTGCTGTCAGGTCGGCGGGAAACGCGATGTGGTCCTTGCCGTCGCGCTCGGCGCTCAGCCGTGCTTCCTGCGCCGCCAACGCGTCGGCCTCGCCTGTCAGCATGTCGAGGCTGGAGCGTGCCTGCGCGTCGTCGAGCAGGATCAATAGTTGCCCCGCGGTGACGAGCTGGCCGTCGGCGACGCGGATATCGCGCACGATGCCGCCTTCGAGGTGCTGGATCGCCTTGCGGTGCGATTCCACGACGATAACGCCGGGCGCCATCAGTGCGCTGCCCAGCGGCGCCAGCGCCGCCCAGCCGAAGAAGCCGATGACGAAGATCAGGATGATCAACCGCCCGCGCCCGACGATGCGCCGCGTGTTCATGAAATCGAGCTCGGGCGGCTCCTCGACCGGCGTCGGGTAGACGAGCTCGCGGGTCCACACGCCGGCGGTGCGCGCGGCGCGTCCCAGCATCGACCAGAATTGCCGCGGTGCCGGTTGTTCGGGCGTGATGTCGCTCATGCGCCGCCGCGTCCGTCGCCGCCGGGCGCCGCGAGCGGCGACAGGTTCACGACATTGGGCTGAGCCGGTGCTGCGCGCTTGGCGAATTGTTGCATAACTTCGGCACGGGGGCCAAAGGCTTCCACCGTGCCATTGGCGCGCAGCACCAGCATCTTGTCGACGCCGTTCAGGATGCTCGGCCGGTGCGCCACGATCACCAGCGTCACGCCTTCCTGGCGCAGCGTGCCCAGGGCGTTGAGCAGCGAATCCTCGCCGGCGCCGTCGAGATTGGAATTGGGCTCGTCGAGCACGACGAAACGCGGATCGCCATACAGCGCGCGCGCGAAGCCGATGCGCTGGCTCTGGCCGCCCGACAGGCGATGGCCATTGCCGCCGACTTCGGTGTCGTAGCCTTTGGGCAGCGACAGGATCATCTCATGCGCGCGGGCGCGCTGCGCGGCGCGCACCACCTCGTCCGGATCGCCGTCCTGCATGCGCGCGATGTTCTCGCGCACCGTGCCTTCGAACAGCTCCACGTCCTGCGGCAGATAGCCGATGTAGCGGTTGAGCTCCGCGCGCGGCCAGGCATAGATGTTCGCGCCGTCCAGCCGCACCACGCCGGCGGAGCAGGGCCACGCCCCCGTCATCAGCCGCAGCAGGGTCGACTTGCCCGATGCCGACGGACCGATGATGCCGAGCGCCTCGCCGGGATTGAGCTCCAGCGCAACATTCGACAGCACCGTGCGCCCGGCGGCGCGCGAGCTGAAGCTGACGCCGCTCATCTGCAGATGGCCGCGCGGCGCCGGCAGCTTCATGCCTTCATCGCGGCGCGGCGCTTTCTCCAGGAGGTCGACGGTTCGCGCCCAGGCGAGGCGCACGGCGATGATGCTTTTCCAGCTCCCGATGATCGTCTCGATCGGCGCCAGCGCCCGTCCGCCGATGATCGAGGCGCCGATCATGATGCCGCCCGTCGCCTTGAAATCGAGGATCAGCAACGCGCCGGCGCCCAGCAGGAATATCTGGATCAGCATGCGCACGCCCTTGGACATGGAGCTGAGCCGGCTGTCGCGGTCGAACGCGGCGGAACCGGTGCGTTGCGACTCGATCCAGCGCCGGCGCCAACTCGCGACGAAGGTCGACGACATCCCCATGCCTTCGAGCACGTCGGAATTGCGCAAGCCATCCTCGGCAAATTGATGCACGCGGGCGGATTGCCCGATGGCCTGCGCCAGGTCGGTGTGCGTGGTGCGCTGGTTGAGGAGCGCGATGCCGGCGAGTGCCGCGCCACCGATCAGCACGATGGCGAGGAACAGCGGCGAGAGCAGCGTGAGCACGACCAGGTAAAGCAGCACGAACGGCGCATCCATCAGCGCGCCGAGCGCCGGGCTGCCGACGAAATTGCGGATCGTTTCGACGTCGCGCAGGCCGGTGCGGATCGCCACACCGCCCGATTGCGAGGTGCCCGCCACCATTGCGCGCAACACGGTCGTCGACAGGGCTTCCGACACGCGCAGGCCAATGCGGGCGAGCAGGCGCTGGCGCAGCGAGTCGAGCGCGCCGAAGACAGTGATGGCGGCGACGGCGATGATGGTCAGCAGCAGCAGTGTGTCCTCGCTGCGGCTCGACAGCACGCGGTCATAGACCTGCAGCATGTAGAACGAGGTCGTAAGCGCCAGCACGCTCATCGCGGCGCTGAACATGAAGGCCGCGCCGAACAGCGGCTTGCTGGCGCCGATCGCGAGGCGAACCGGATCTTGCGCATCGCCGCGGGCGAGGGGAGCGGTAGCGGTCATCGTCAGTCCCCCAGCCCGAACCACGCATCCGCGTTGTCGTCGTAGTGGACGCGCGGATCGTAGAGCTTGACGCTGAGATTGAGATAGCGCGCCGTGAGCTGGCCGGATGCCGACAGCACGCGATAGGCGGAAAGCA
>DATAZZ010000028.1:0-235968 GCA_036271735.1 Rhizomicrobium sp. | reverse complement strand
GCACGAGGGTCGGGCAGCTTCGAAAAACACCGGGCAAACCGCTTCATCCGTATCTCCCTTCGAATCAGGAGATACCTTCAGAATCCAGTCTCAAAAAACCCGCAAGACCTCAGAAAATCCCATATGCGATTCCCCTGCCCTTGAGGGAGGGTGAAAAGTGACCCTCGAACTCACCATCCTCGGCTGCGGCTCCTCCGGCGGCGTCCCCCGCATCGGCGGCCCCGACAATGCCGGCTTCTGGGGTGTCTGCGATCCCGCCAACCCGAAGAACCGCCGCCGCCGCTGCTCCGTTATCGTCAAGCGCATCGCGCCCCAAGGCGAAACCATCGCCCTCGTCGACACGTCGCCCGACATGAAGGACCAGCTGATCGATGCCCGCATCGGCAAAGTCGATGGCGTTCTCCTCACCCACGACCACGCCGACCAGCTCCACGGCCTCGACGATCTGCGCCAGCTCGCGCTCAACGCGCGCAAGCGTGTTGACGTCCACAGCGACGCCCAGACCTTCGTCGGTGTGATGCAGCGTTTCGGCTATTGCTTCGTGCAGCCGCAAGGCAGCGACTATCCGCCGATCCTCAACGCCCACACCATCCCCGAGCCCTTCGAACCGTTCGCGCTAGAAGGGCAGGGTGGCGACCTCCCCGTCCTCGCCTTCGGCCAGCAACATGGCCGTATCCGCAGCCTTGGATTCCGCTTCGGCCCCATAGCCTACTCGCCCGATGTCGACGGCCTCGACGACGCCGCGTTCGAAGCGCTTGCCGGAATCGACACATGGATCGTCGACGCGCTGCGCTACACGCCGCATCCCAGCCATTCCCATGTCGCCCGCACGCTGGAATGGATCGCCCGCGTCCGCCCACGCCGCGCCATCCTCACCAACATGCATGTCGATCTCGACTACGCGCAGCTTGCCGCCGAGCTGCCGCCCGGCGTCGAGCCTGCCTATGACGGCATGGTCGTGCGCGCCGCGCTCTGAAAACACATCGTCTATCCCCGCGCTCGACTTGAAGATGCCGCAGAAAGGCTCCGCTTCCTCCGCATGCGATGGGGATAAGTACTCTATCCTAGATTGTGCTTGTAATCACATACAACCTATAATACTTTCCTTCGCTGCAAGGAGAAGGACAGCCAAGTATGACCAACGATCCGCCGCGCCGCGGCGTGGATTTGCTCGAAATCAATCTGGACATCTGCCAGGAACAGATCCGTAAGGCACTCGCGCGTGCCGATGCGATCGATCCGGCGAGAGATGAATTCGGACACGCCGCGTCCGCGGCTTATCGCGACGCGATGGCGTTTCTCAAGACGAGTGCCAAGGTCGGGCTGGCGTTGGCTAAGCTGAAAAGCGAGCACACCACCAACATTCACGTCCATCGCACCGAAACCCGCGCCGAGGCCGGACCCACCAAGCTGTCCGAAGCGCGTTCCAAGCTGGCGCTGGAAGCCGCGCGCCGGGCCGGCGACGAGGAATTCTGGGAGCGCTGGTCGCGAACGTTCCATGCCGAGGAAAATCGCGCCGCGGAAGCTGCGGAGGAGGGGGTACCCACCTCGAATTTGGGAGGTTCGAATACCTCCGGCGCCTGACATCGCGAGCTCCGCCTGTCCCCCAACCCGTCCGCCGAAGCTCAAAGAGCCAAGGCGGAGGCCTGAAAGGCGTCGAGGAGGCCAGCCCGGCAACCGCAATCGCTGGCGTCACGGCGCCTACTCCAACGCCGTGCGCCGCGAACGCCAGACCTTGCGCGCCGAACTGCGCCACATCGACTTCCAGATCCAGCAAGCCCTCGCCCGGCATGCCTGCGAGACCGGGCCGCACACCACGCTCCGCCCGCTATCCCGGCCACGCGCGCCGGAAACGACCGGCAATCGCTTGCACGGCCACGATTTTTCTTGGCCCGACGGCGAACATTGCGTAATATTTATGTGCTGTGTCCGTGGTCCTCCATCCGCGATTGGCGTGTCGATGTCCGTGTTGCGTAACCCAGAGCCCGAGTTTGGCGCGCACAAGCGGCCGGGCGTTGTCGGCTTCGACCGCCGGGCACATTTCCAGGATGTCTACGCCCGCGGCGGGCCGCTCCTGCAGGGGCTCGCGTCGCGTTTCGATCTCGCCGGCAAGCGTGCCCTGGCGCTGGCCAGCGGCACCGCCGCCGAGGAGATCGCGCTCGCGCAAGCCGGCGTCTCGGTCGACGCCGTCGAGCCGATGGCGCCGATGATCGACATCGCACGCGAGCAGGCCGCCGCACTGGCGCCGGCCGCACCCATCGCGTTCCATGTCTGCCGCGCCCAGGACTACGAATCCGCCGCGCGCTATGCGCTGATCTACACTTCCTGCCCGCAGGACTGGATGAGCGCCGATTTTCGTCAGCTGGTGCCGGCCGACTATCTGGCGCTGTTCACGCGCTACGCCGCCGACCGCTGCGTGCTGGTGGTCCGGTTCTGGAGCGCATCCTATTCGCACGACGTTCTCTCCAGCGCTTGGTTCCCTAAGGCACTGGCCGAGCGGTTCCACGCCGGATCCCCATTTGCGGTGCGTGAGTACTGGCTCGCCGCCAGCCATCGTTACGCGCTCGCCGTGATGACCAAGGGCCATGACGCGCTGGCGTCGGGGCAGGGCCTCGCCACCGCCGCCGCCGCGCGCTTCGGCGAGATGTCCGAGCTCAAGGCAAGCTGGCCGGCCGGCGCCGCGATCGCGCCGTCGCCGTCCGAGCTTCTCACGCCGCACATCCTGGCCGCCCGCCACGCCATCCGCGCCGTCCGGATGACCGTCCAAAAGCGCGCGCGCAAACTCCAATAGACCGGCCGAACGCACGCGCGCCGTCGCGCAGGGGACCCGCCACGAACCCCGGAAAACAAAGGGTCTTTGATATAATTGGCGATAGTATACTTGACAAATGCAGGCGGCTGACTATATAAGTTGGACCAAGGAGTTAGCCGCCGTGTCTAAGAACATTCCCGCCCGCTTCACCAACGCCGATGCCGCCCGCGCCCATCTAGAGCGCCTCCAGTGGCCCGAGGGTCCGATCTGCCCGCATTGCGCCGAAGTTGACCGCGCGTCCCCCATCAAAGGCGGACGCCCCGGCCTGTGGTTCTGCAACGCCTGCCGTAAGCAGTTCTCCGTGACCGTGGGGACGGTTTTCGAGCGTAGCAAGATCGCCCTGAATGTCTGGCTGTACGCCACCCACCTGCTTTGCTCTTCCAAGAAGGGTATTTCCAGCCACCAACTGGCCCGCATGTTGGGCGTCAGCTACAAGACGGCTTGGTTCCTCGCCCACCGCATCCGCGAAGCCATGACGCCCACAGGAGCCGCCAAAGGCCCGCTTGGCGGCGAAGGCCAAGTGGTCGAGGCTGACGAAACCTACCTCCTGAAAGCGGACGGCAAGCGCAAGGCTCCCGGCGCTGGGGGCGCTGCTCACAAAATGAAGGTCTTGAGTCTGACGGAGCGCGGTGGCCGCATCCGCTCGGTTCGTATCGAGAACGGCACCAAATCTGAGATACTGGCCCACCTATTTGCCAACGTGGACCCGCTTTCAACGCTGCATACCGACGGCGCGCAAGTCTACAAGTTTACCGGCGCAGTGGCCGAACACGAAAGTGTCGACCACTCTACACGAAAGTGTCGACCACTCTAAGACCTATGTCCGCAAAGGTAAGCGCGGCAAGGTGCATACGAACACGTTGGAGGGCTTCTTTTCGGTATTCAAGCGCGGGCTGGTGGGCACCTATCAGCATGTCGGCCAGCAGCACTTGAACCGTTATTTGGCTGAGTTCGATTTCCGCCAAAACACCCGCGCGAAGCTAGGCATTGATGACGACATGCGCACAGAGAAGGCGTTAGCGGGCATTGTCGGAAAGCGTCTGACGTATCGGCGGACTAGTTCAGCCAGCCACCGTTAGGCAGCAAGCGGCGGCGTTCATTCGCTGGCGCAAGGCCAAGGGTGGCGCGGTCGTGTCTAGGAAGCGCGATTTTTGGGGAAAGAAGGCTTGGCGTCGCTAGGCGACTCAACCCGACTCGATTTCTTCTTTGGACCGAGCGGCGCGTGCTTCACCGGGGGCGTCTTCAACATCCGCAAGAGAACTTCATCCTCGCGTGCTCGGCCTGTCGAGGGCTTTGGGGTAACGGTCATGCCACAGCCGCTTTCTAAAGTTATTCACGGTGATCCCGGCATTGTCATCATGGGGCCGGGAGAGGAACAAAAGCGCCCCAAGCTAGCCGCCTTGGCGTTTTCTGTCATCAGCCATATGGCGTGCGCCGATTCTATGCTCGCCCAACTGGCTGGCTCGCTGACTATGGGGCGCGCGAAACCAGTTATAGAACTTTTTGCCGATGCCCAAAATGAAACAAGGAAATCAGCAATATTGCACGCTCTCGCTCGATCACATCTGGAACCAGATCGATTAGAATTGTTCGATGCCATCATCAAGTTGTACGACCGTGCCGGCGCGTTGAGAAATCCAATCGGGCACGGTGTTTGGGGCGCAATAGACAGGCTTCCAGATGCTCTTTTGCTCATCAATCCGCGCGACGAATTGCTAGTAGATGGCCGAATAGACCTCATTAGGCAAAAGCGAAAAGAGGCCGCTAAGGCTGGTGAAGAATTCGAGGTTGTCGCGCTCAATCGGCTGGAAGATGCGCTGTTTGAGGAATATCGCAGACTGATAGTTGTTTATCGTGAGAAAGATTTCTTGGACATCATTCGCCAAATTGAGAGCGTGTGGAACTTTCTGGGTGAATTCAATGCGCTGGTTCGGCGGGATCGGCAAATTCCGTCTGGAGGGCAAAGAAAATTCGACGCGCTAGCTCGACAGCCTGAGATTCGGACCCTAATCGAACACTCTCGAAAGGCCTCGAAAGCTCGGCCTTCAAGAGGGCACTAGTGACGCGCTCAAAGTTATCAAGCGTGATAGGTCCCAAGCAATCGGATGTGTCCACGGCACTTACCTTGCCTCAGGAGGCTCCCTTGGAAAATTGGCGAGTAGTATGCCGGGAGCCTCCCGAACCTGACTCAGTTGAGCAAATCGGCCTGTCACGGCCTTTCTAGCCCAAAGCATGTGTCAAGTATACTATCGCCATATAATTTCCCATAATATTACTTATACGAAAAACAGATTGCACCGGGCGGGGAGCCGTTGTCGGCGCCTGCCCCAGCGCTCTTCAGAACGGCGTCTCGCCTATCATGTTGCCCGGCGGCCCGTAGCGGCAGACCAGCACGTCCCAGCGAACGCCCGGCGCCATGGCGCAGCCGACCGCCGCCGTCGTCTTCCAGATCATCTGGGTGTAATGGCCCACCGCCTGCCAATGGCCGTCGCGCGCCACATCCGGGAACGTGCCCGCCACGAAGTCCGCCTTCTCGCCGCTCCAGCCGGCGATCATCTCCGCCGTGCTATAGCGGCCGGCTGTTCCCATCCAGAGGTTCTCGCCCTCGCCCGGCCGCTCGGCCGGCGCCGAGTGCTGCAGCGTTCCCAACTCCGCCAGATGCGCGGCCCAGATGGCGGCGTGGTCTGCCAGCAGCGGATCCCAGCGCAGCAGCGGCACGCCGACCGCGGCCCGTTCCGCATTGTGGGCGCTCAGGATATCGGCCTGGAAACCGGCCGCCGCCGCCGAACGAACCGCGATCGTCAGAGCAAGCAGCGAGAAGACCATGATTCGCATGGGATAAGTCTCAAGGCGGCGCGGCGCATCATGGCACATTTGGCCGGCTTGGTTTCTAGTCGGCGGATGACCGACATGAAGCCCTCCTCCGACATCGCCGCCCTCGTCGCGATCATGGCCCGCCTGCGCGATCCCGCCACCGGCTGCCCCTGGGACCGCGACCAGACCTTCGACAGCATCGCGCCGTATACCATTGAAGAAGCTTACGAAGTCTGCGCCGCGATCGAGAACAGGAACTGGCCGGAGCTCAAAGACGAGCTCGGCGATCTCCTCCTTCAGGTCGTCTACCATTCCAGGATGGCGCAGGAGCGCGGCCTGTTCGCTCTCGGCGACGTGATCGAAGCCATCACCGCCAAGATGATCCGCCGCCATCCCCACGTCTTCGGCGAGGCTTCGGCCGAACGCACCGCCCATCAGCAAAAGGACACTTGGGAAGCGATCAAGGCCAGCGAGCGCAAATCCAAGGGTGACGGCGGCACGCTGGACGGCGTTCCCCTCGCCCTGCCCGCGCTGATGCGCGCCGAAAAGCTTCAACGACGCCTTTCAAGTGTCGGATTCGACTGGAATTCTCCCAAAGCGGTGCTCGACAAGGTCGCGGAGGAAGCCGCCGAGATCGTCGAGGCACAGGCCTCCGGCGCCAGCCACGCCGAGATCGAAGGCGAGATCGGCGACCTCCTCTTCGCCATCACCAATCTGGCCCGCCACCTCAAGGTCGACCCCGAAGCCGCTCTGCGGACAACGAATTTAAAGGTCACAAGACGCTTCGGCTGGATCGAGGCCGAGTTGGCCAAGAGCGGCCGTAAGCCCGCCGAAGCGACGCTCGAGGAGATGGAAGCGCTGTGGACAAAGGCGAAGACGGCGGTCTAGCTCCACTGTCATGCTCGCGAAGGCGGGCATCCAGCAGCGCCGCCGGCAGTCTGGATTCCCGCTTTTGCGGGAATGACAGTCTGTGAATTGATGCGGAGTTAGACGAGGATAACGCCCTAACCAACTGCTATAACGAATCTTTCCGCCGTGAACCGCTGCACAAACCTGTCCACATCCCGGGGATCGACTGTCAGCGTCAGCTCGACATCGGCCTCGCCATCCCGCCGCTCCAGCACTTGGGCGTGCCGGTAAACCCACGCCAGCGCTTCGCCGTCGGCATGCGATAGCGTCAGCCGGTAGCGTATGTTGGCACGCGTCAACTCGGCCTCGAAACGGCGCAAAAGCTGGTCCAATCCGTCGCCGGCCAGCGCCGACACCGCGACCGGTCCGCCACCGGTCTTCTCGTTGCCGGCAAGCAGTCCGGCGCGAACCTCCGGTTCGACCCGGTCGATCTTGTTGAGGATCTCGATGAACGGCCGCTCGCCGCTGGTCTCGACTCCGAGGTCGGCCAGGACCTTCAGCACATCGGCCTTCTGGGCTGCGCTCTCGTCATGGCTGGCGTCGCGGACATGGGCGATGATGTCGGCTTCCAGCACCTCCTCCAGCGTGGCGCGGAACGCCGCCACGAGTTCCGTCGGCAGATCGGCGATGAAACCGACCGTGTCGGACAGGACCGCCCTGGTCCCGAGCGGCAGCTTCAGCCCCCGCATCGTCGGATCGAGCGTCGCGAACAACAGATCCTTGGCGACCACGTCGGAATCGGTCAGCCGGTTGAACAGCGTCGACTTGCCGGCGTTGGTGTAGCCGACCAGCGCGATCACGGGGTGTGGCACCCTCTTGCGTGCTTGCCGTTGCAGACCGCGCGTCCGCTTGACGCCCTCGATCTCCTTCTTGATCCGCGCCACCCGGTCGCCGATCAGCCGCCGGTCGGTCTCGATCTGGCTTTCGCCGGGGCCACCGAGGAAGCCAAAGCCACCTCTTTGACGTTCCAAATGGGTCCAGGACCGCACCAGCCGCGAGCGCTGGTAGCTCAGATGCGCCAGCTCGACCTGCAACCGGCCTTCATGCGTCCGTGCCCGCTCGCCGAAGATCTCCAGGATCAGCGCCGTGCGGTCGAGCACCTTGGTC
The DNA here is from genome assembly GCA_036271735.1 of Rhizomicrobium sp. GTDB lineage: Bacteria > Pseudomonadota > Alphaproteobacteria > Micropepsales > Micropepsaceae > Rhizomicrobium. Next base: position 228,326 of record DATAZZ010000028.1, on the reverse strand, counting down.
GCCCAGGCCTTTTCGAGGTTGCGCTGCTGCACCGGAGAGAGCTGCGCGTTGACGATGATGACCTCGGGCTCGAGCATCTTGGCTTCGGCGCCGAGTTCCTCGACCTTGCCGCTGCCGATCAGCGTCGCCGGCGTCGGCCGCGCCAGCGGCACGATATGGCTCGCCACGACATGCAGCCCGATCGCCGCCGTCAGGCCGATCGCTTCGGCCAAGCGCTCTTCGGCGTCGCGGTCCAGCCGCGCGCCCTGGGCCCGCGCCTTGGGCTCGACATGGATCACGAACGCCGTGCGCGTCAGATCGCACCCGCCATCGAAGCCGGATTTGGTCGGATGCTTGGCTACGCCGTCTCTTTTGCCACGTCCGCCTCGTCCTGCAACTGGATCGGTCCCAGCGGCATGACGGTCGAGATCGCGTGCTTGTAGACGAGCTGGGCTTGCCCGTCCCGGCGCAGAAGTACGCAGAAATTGTCGAACCACGTGATATTTCCCTGAAGCTTTACGCCGTTGACCAGAAAGATCGTAACGGCCGATTTGCTCTTGCGGACGGCGTTGAGAAACGTGTCTTGCAGATTTTGTTGTTTTTCGCTCATCGGGGATTCCAGGTGAAATGTGCCGCGCGCCCCTGCGAAGCACTTGCCCCCAGCATAGGCTGGCTTGCTGCGTTTGCGAAAGGGCTTAACTGCCTGTTTTGGCGGCGCGCTGCCGGGAAGTCAGGGCATAGAGTTCCTGGATTCGGCGGGTCAGCGGCCCCGGAACGCCCTCGCCCACCCGTTTCCCATCGATCGCGGTGACCGGCACTATGCCCGTCGCCGACGAGATGAACGCTTCCCGCGCTGCCGCCGCGTCCGCGACCGTGAAGCGGGTTTCATGAATCGGCAGCTGGGCGGCGGCGGCCGCTTCCAGGATCACCCGCCGCGTCACGCCCGGCAGGATGTCGTTGGTGAGGTGACGGGTCCTGAGATTGCCCTGCCCGTCCACGATCCACGCCGTGGTCGAGCTGCCTTCGGTGACGAAGCCCTCGCTATCGACCAGCCACGCTTCATAGGCGCCGGCGCGCCGCGCCGCCGTCTTGGCCATGAGGTTCGGCAGGAGCTGCACCGTCTTGATATCGCAGCGCCCCCAGCGTTCGTCCGGCCGCGAGATGACCGCGATGCCGTCTCGGCGACGCATCTCGAAATCCTGCGGCGCGATGGCACGCACCGTCAGGATCAGCGTCGGCCGCGGACTGGTCTCCGGGATCGGATGGTCGCGCCGGACCGCACCGCGCGTCACCTGGAGATACAGCAGCCCGTGGCGCACACCGTTGCGCCGGACAAGTTCGCGCATCACCAGCTTCAGCGCGTTGCGCGGCATCGGCATCGCCATCTCGATCTCGCGCAGGGAGCGCTCCAACCGGTCGAGATGCTCTTCCTCGTCCATCAGCGCGCCGCCCTCGACGCCGCAGACCTCATAGATGCCGTCGCCGAGTTGCAGCGCGCGGTCCTCGATATGCACGCCGGCCTTTCCGTGCGCGACATAGCGGCCGTCGACATAGGCGATGCGCCCCGCCGGCGCGCGGCCATTCCACTTCTTGTTCACGCGTTGAAGCCCTGCTCGCGCCCGTTCGGCCCGACACCGAGCGACTTCAGCTTGCGATGCAGCGCCGAGCGCTCCATGCCGATGAACGCCGCGGTGCGCGAGATGTTGCCGCCGAAGCGGTTGATCTGCGCCACGAGATAGTCGCGCTCGAAAATCTCGCGCGCCTCGCGCAGCGGCAGCGAGATCACCAGATCGCCGCGTCCGCCGCCGCCCCACGGCGCGCTCGACCCGAGATCGGCCGGCAGCAGATCGGCGGAGATCACTTGCGCCGCGTCGTCCGTCGCCAGGATCAGCAGCCGCTCGACGATGTTGCGCAGCTGGCGGACATTGCCCGGCCAGGTGTGCGATTGCAGCACCGCCATCGCGTCGTCGCCGATCTCGCGCGTCGCGAGTCCCGACGTCGCCGCCAGCCGCTTCATGAAATGCTCGACCAGCAGCGGGATATCGTCGCGCCGTTCCGCCAGCGACGGCACGCGCACCGGCACCACGTTGAGCCGGTGATACAGGTCCTCGCGGAACTTGCCGGCGGCGATCTCGGCGCGCAGATCCTTGGTCGTCGAGCAGATCACGCGGGCATCGACCTGCACGCGCATCGTGCCGCCGACGCGGGTGAAGGTCTGGTCGACCAGAACGCGAAGAATCTTCCCTTGCGTTTCCAAGGGCATGTCGGCGACTTCGTCGAGATAGAGCGTGCCGTTATGCGCCAGCTCGAACATGCCGGTCTTGCGCGCGCCGTTCTCGCCGGCCTCGACGCCGAACAGCTCCGCCTCGATGCGCGACGGCGCCATCGTGGCGCAGTTGATCGCGACGAAAGCGTTGCCGGCGCGCCGCGACCGCGCATGGATCAGCCGCGCCACGACCTCCTTGCCGGCGCCCGACGGACCGCTGACGAAGATGCGGCTGTTGGTCGGCGCGATCTTCTCGATCGCCTGGCGCACTTGCGAGATTGCCGACGAGACGCCGACCATGTCGGAATCGTCGCCCGCCTTGAGCTTGAGCTCCTGCACTTCGCGCCGCAGCCGCGAGGCTTCGAGTGCGCGGCCGACGACATGGATCAAACGATCGGCCTTGAACGGCTTTTCGATGAAGTCGTAGGCGCCCTTCTTGATCGAGGCGACGGCGGTCTCGATCGTGCCGTGGCCGGAGATCATGATCACCGGCAGATCCGGCTGCTCGCGCTTGAGCGTATCCAGCACCTGGATGCCATCGAGCTTGCTGCCTTGCAGCCAGATGTCGAGCACGACGAGCTGCGGCCGGCGCAGGCGCACGGCGTTGAGCGCGCCTTCGCTGTCGCCGGCGACGCGGGTCTCGAAGCCTTCGTCCCGGAGAATTCCGGAGATCAGATCGCGAATATCTTCTTCGTCGTCGACGACGAGGATTTCAGACGCGATCTGCGACCCGCTCTTGCTCATCCGAACTTCCTTTTTCCTTCGAACTCTTCTGGCGCGGCGGGAAAACCAAAACGACCTCCGCTCCGTGCTGCACGTCGTTCTTGTGATCTTCCGGCAGATCGTGTCCTGCATCCTGCAGGACCAGTTCGCCGCCATGGTCTTCCATGATCTTGCGCACGATGGCGAGGCCGAGACCGGTGCCTTTCACCCGCGTGGTGACATAAGGCTCGGTGAGCCGGTCGCGATGCTCGTGCGGCAGGCCGACGCCATTGTCCGTGACGCGAAAGACGACGCGCTCCGCGCTGGGCTCCAGCGCGATGACGATGCGGCCCGGCGAGGTATCCTCGCCCTTGCTCAGCCTGGCGTGGACGCCCTCGCCCGCATTCTTGAGGATGTTGGTCAGCGCCTGAGAGACCAGCCGTCCGTCACATTCGACATAGACCGGATCTTTAGGCACGCGCGTCTCGAAGGCGATCTGCGGATTGGCGACGCGTTGCAGGAACACCGCCTGCTGCACAAGCTCCTGCGCGTTCTCGCGCCGCATCACTGGCGTCGGCATGCGCGCGAAGGAGGAGAATTCGTCGACCATGCGACCGATATCGCCGACCTGGCGGATGATCGTGTCGGTGCACTGCGCGAAGACGTCCGGGTCGGTGGTGACTTCGTTGGCGTATTTGCGTTTGAGCCGCTCGGCGGAGAGTTGGATCGGAGTCAGCGGATTTTTGATCTCATGCGCAATGCGGCGCGCGACGTCGGCCCAAGCCGCCGTGCGCTGCGCGGAGACCAGATCAGTAATGTCGTCGAAGGTCGCGACATAGCCGCTAGAATCGTTGCCGCGCTCGCTGGAGACTTGAACGCTGAGTGCGCGCGTGGTCGAGCCGCGCTTGACCGTGACCTCGCCGCCGGCCCTGCCGACCGGTTCGGTGATCGCACGGCGGATCAGCGCCGCCAGCTCCGGCACCGATTCCGAATAGTGCCGGCCTTCCAGTTCTTCCGACGCCGAATTCAGCAGGCGTGCGGCGGCGCGGTTGACGATGGTGATCATGCCGTCATGGTCGAGGCCGATCACGCCCGCGCTGACGCCGCCCAGCACCGCTTCGGTGAACCGCCGGCGCTCCTCGTTCTGACGGTTGGCATGCACCAGCGCGGTGCGCTGATTGTCGAGCTGGGAGATCATGCGGTTGAAGGCGCGGCCGAGAAGCCCGACCTCGTCATCGTCGCGCTCAACCTCGACCTGAGCCTTGAGATCGCCTTCGGACACGCGTTCGGCGGCGCCGATCAGGCTGGAGATCGGCCGCACCAGCCGGTTGGCCGCCCACAGGCCCAGCCACACCGCCGCCAGCAGAACGACCAGCGAGACGACGACGTACAGCGTGCCGAAGATCAGCTGCACCTCGGAGCGGTTCTGCTCCAATCGCTTGTACTCGCCGACCGACACCGTGGTGCGGTGGTAGTAACCGAACACCTTCGGATCGACTTGGCGGACGACCAGCAGATATGCGTCGTTCAGGAACGGCATGTAGATCAACGCATGGATGATGCCCGTGTCGGGGTTGCCGTCGACCACGATGCTGCCGGAGCGCGCTTCGGCGAGATCGCCGGCGCTCGGCTTGAGCGCGGCCGAATATGACAAGCCTGACGACTTCCCGAGCTCGTGTCCGTAGGAATCGACGAGAATCGAGCCGACGAGGCCGCGCGCGCTCGTCATGCCCTCCAGCTTCTCGAACATCACTGTCGTGATGATATGCTTTTGCGCATCGAACAGGCGGGGATCGCGCTCCAGACCCTCCTCGATCTCGCCGGCGTCGAGCGTGATGCCGCGGCCCTTCTCGAGAACGTATTGACGGGCGACGGCAATGGCGTTGTCGAGCGCGGTCTGCACGCGCGAGGAGAACCATGACTCCATGCCCAGATTGAGCGTGACCGCCGCGAAGATCGCCACGAAGATCGCCGGAACCACCGCGATCAGGCTGAACATGACCACCAGACGCACATGCAGCCGCGCGCCGGCGATACCAGAGCGCCGCGCGCCCCATAGCCGGATCAGCCGCCAGATGATCAGTCCGGCCAGCGCCGCGCCAAGAATGGCGTTGACCACCAGGATGGTGAAGAGACCGGCCGGTGTCGGATTGTAGGGCAGCAGCCCCATGACCGCGGCGTAAGTCATGGCGCCGGAAAGCACCGCCAACACGCCGACGCCGAACGCCAGCAATGACGGCCGGGAGATTGCCCGGAGCCACGGAAAGAAGCCGCCGCCAACCGGCGCTTCGATAGCATTCGCTGTCGTCATCGGTATCCGGTTGCGGCCGCTAAATCTCTAACGGCGTTCAACAATCCAGCGCAGTGTACCTAAGACACAGCATGTTGCAAGAAAGCTGCGATGCAAAACCGCAACTGGGTTAAGAGTCCCCAGCATTCATCGGGATTTTGAGGTTCAGGGTCCGACGTCTACCCAAGGCGCGGTAACCGTCTGGTTTGACTGCCCCGTCGCGGTCACGGTCCTTGCCGTCGGATCGACGGTGATCTGCCAGACATAGCGCGCGCCGTCCAAGGTGACGTTCCGCACCACATTGTTCTTCGCGTCATAGGACACCAGCGCCATCGAGACCCGGTTGTCGATGAAGCTGTAAGCCCAGGTCGTGATGCCCTGATACTGGACCACCGGGCAGGTCGGGCTCCCGTTGAGTTCGGTCCCGTTGACCATGCAAGTGACCTTCAAACCGGTCGGAACAGGCGGATTGCTGCTCGACGGCACGGCTGCGACTTGCGGAGGCGGCATCAGATCGGACCAAGTCGCCACAATATTCTGGTTCGCCTGACCCGAGAACGTCACCGTCTTGTCGTCCAAGCTCGAAAGTATCTGCCACACATAACGCGCGCCGTTCTGTGTGACATTGCGCACCACATTGTTCTGCGCGTCATAGGTGACCAGCGCCATGGCGACGCGATTGTCGATGAAGCTGTACGCCCAAGTCGTGTTGCCTCTGAATTTCACGACCGGACACGTCTTGCTCGACGTCAAGTCGGTCGGCCCCTTCATGCACGCGACCTTCAGGCCGGCGGGTATGGGCGGATTGCTGTTGACGGGCTCATACACGACCGCAGGATCGAGTCGACTGGCATGTCTTGGTACCGAACTCGCCGGCGCCGCGCACAGCGTGACGGCGCACGCCACCGGAATCGAAGCCAGCAAAATTCGCGTAACGAACCTATGCATGAACGCTCCCCCCATTTTGGTGGCGCAAGCTTACACAGGTTTACAGGATCGACAATATTGCGCCGCAAAACGAAAGCACTCGGCGGGCGAGTACTTTAATCGCCTATTCCGAGCGCAGACCTCTTATGACCTCGAGGCCCAAATCACGGATTTTCTTGCGCAAGGTATTGCGATTCAGCCCCAGCAGATGCGCGGCGCGGATCTGGTTGCCGCGCGTCGCCGCGAGGCAGATCGACAGCAGCGGCCGCTCGATCTCCTGGAGGATTCGATCGTACAGCCCGGGCGGCGGCAGCTTGTCGCCTTGCGCCATGAAGTATTTGGTCAGATGCCGCTCGACCGCGGCGCTCAGCGTCGCCGGCTCTTCGCCGGGGTCGAGGTCGCTGATGCGGCTGGGCTCCTTGAGCTCGCTGGAAATGGCACCGGCGAGGATCGTCTCGCCCGAATGCAGCACCGCGAGACGGCGGATGAGGTTCTCCAATTCGCGGACGTTGCCCGGCCAGCGATAATGCTTGAGCAGGTCGAGCGCCTCGTTGTCGAGATGCTTGGCGGGTAAGCCCTCGTCCTCTGCTTTGTGCAGGAAATGGCGGACGAGATCGGGCACGTCCTCGGCGCGCTCGCGCAGCGGCGGCAGGCGCATCGGCACGACATTGAGCCGGTAATACAGATCCTCGCGGAACAATCCCTGCTGGATGAGCTGGCGCAAATCGCGGTTGGTTGCTGCGATGATGCGGACATCGGTCTTGATCGGGGTTCGGCCGCCGACGGTGGTGTATTCGCCTTGCTGCAACACGCGCAGGAGCCTGGTCTGCGCCTCCAGCGGCATGTCGCCAATCTCATCAAGAAACAGCGTGCCGCCTTCGGCCTGCTCGAAGCGCCCTACCCCGCGGTTGGTCGCGCCGGTGAACGCGCCGCGCTCGTGGCCGAACAATTCGCTCTCGACCAACTCCTTGGGGATCGCCGCCATGTTGACCGCGATGAACGCGCCGTGCCGGCGCTTGCCGTAATCGTGCAGGGCGCGCGCCACCAGTTCCTTTCCGGTGCCGCTCTCGCCCATGATCATCACGGTGAGATCGGTCTGGGTCAGGCGCGCGATGACGCGGTAGATCTCCTGCATCGCCGGCGAGCGGCCGATCAACGGCAGGCGGTCCTCGCCGCGCGGCTCCGCCGAGACGTCACGCCTTGCCGTGGGACTCGCCAGCGCGCGCTGCACGACCGAGGTCAGGTCCTTCAGGTCGAACGGCTTGGGCAGGTAGTCGAACGCGCCCCGTTCCGCTGCGGTAATCGCGGTCAGGATTGTGTTTTGCGCGCTCATCACCACGATCGGCAGCTCGGGCCGGATCTTCTTGATGCGTGGAATGAGATCGAAGCCGTTCTCGTCCGGCAGGACGACATCGGTGATGACGAGGTTGCCGTCGCCTGAAGAAACCCAGCGCCACAGGCCCGCCGCGGTGCCGGTTGTGCGGACATCGTAGCCGGCGCGGCCGAGCGCCTGGTTCAGGACAGTGCGGATGGCGGAGTCGTCGTCACAGATGAGTATCAGGCCGGCGGGCACTTCAGCCTCCTTCGCTCGGATCGACTGCCTTAGGCAGCAGGATCCGGAAAATCGTTCGGCGGGGAGCCGAGTCGCATTCGATGACGCCGCCATGGTCGCCGACGATCTTGGCGACCAGCGCCAGGCCGAGGCCCGAGCCGCGCGGCTTGGTGGTGACGAACGGATCGAAGATGTGCGGCATCAGATCGGACGGCACGCCCGAGCCGTTGTCGCGCACCGTGACTTCCAGCGGCAGGCTGAGGCGTTCGCCCGCGACCGCCGCACCGAAGCGGACGCCGGGACGATAGCCGGTGGTGAGCGTGATCTCGCCACCCGTATCGGGAAGCGCATCGGCGGCGTTTCGCACGAGGTTCATGAAGACCTGGATCAGCTGGTCGCGGTCGCCGAGCACGGGCGGCAGCGACGGATCGAAGGATTCCAGAATCGTGACGCCTTTGGCGAAACTGGTCTCCGCCACTTTGCGGACGCGATCCAGCACTTCGTGGATGTTGACCGGCGTGCGCGGGATCGCGCGCGTGTCGCCGAACGATTCCATGCGGTCGATCAAGGCGCGGATGCGGTCGGCTTCGTCGCAGATCAGTTGCGTCAGCGTCCTGTCGGCTTCGGTGCCCGATTGCTCGAGCAATTGCGCGGCGCCGCGGATGCCGGCAAGCGGGTTCTTGATCTCATGCGCCAGCACCGCCGCCATGCCATGCATCGAGCGCACGGCACCGCGATGCATGAGCTGGCGGTCGATGCGCTGCGCCAGGCTGCGCTCCTGCAGGATGAGGACGACAGCATCTTCAGGCTCGGGCAGTGGCGTGACGTTGATGTCGGCAACACGTTCGCCGTTGCGCGGCGTCGTCAGGTCGACATTGCGCTCGCTGACCGATGCGCCGCGCTCGCGCGCCTGGGCGACGAGCTGGATCAATGGGCTACCGAAGGGGACGAGGTCGGTCAGATTCTGGCGGACCAGCAAGCCTGCGCCGGTGTCGAAGAACTGCTCGGCGGCGGGATTGACGAAGACAATGTTGAGTTGGGCGCCGATGACGAGCAGCGGCATGGGCAAGGCGCCGGCGATGGCCGCTGTTGCTGCTCCTTCTTTCATGCTGAAATCCGGCTGCGCCACGGGTATCCCTTGCCTATTGCTTAGGCATGGTACGGCGGTGTTCACAAACTAGGCAATAGGAATGTTGCAGTGCGGTAACCTTGGCTCGCTGCCTTGCCGATTTGTGGGTTCGTGCTACCCAGTCGCCGCGAAATTCCGGGAGACCTCATGTCTGGCGTCGCCGTCCTGATCGTCGCGGCTGGCCGGGGGGAGCGCGCCGGACGCGATATCCCAAAACAATATGTCCCCCTGCTCGGCCGGCCTCTGCTGCGCTGGACCCTGGAGGCGTTCGCGCGGCATCCGCGCGTCACCACTATTCAAGTGGCGATCGGCCCAGACCAGGACAAGACCTATGGCGAAACAGTTTTGGGGATGAATGTGCTGCCGCCGATCGTCGGCGGCATGACGCGGCAGGAATCGGTGCGGCGCGGGTTGGAAGCTTTGGCGAGCTCGGCACCGGATATCGTTCTGATCCAGGATGGCGCGCGGCCGCTGGTTTCGGCACGGTTGATTGATGCGGTGATCGCAGCGTTGGAAGGCAGCGCCGATGCGGCCGTGCCGTTGCTCGCGGTCGCCGACACACTGAAGCGCCAGGATGACGGCAAGTGGACGACGGTGCCGCGCGAAGGGCTGCACCGCGCGCAGACGCCGCAAGGCTTCAAATTCGCGAAGATATTGCGCGCGCACCGGCATTATGCCGCGCAGGACGTCACCGACGACATGGCGCTGGCAGAAATGGCCGGCTTGCACATTGCGGCGGTGCCGGGCGAAGACGGCAATATGAAGGTGACGACGCCGGAAGACTTTGCCCTCGCCGAAGCGCATCTTCGCGCCGGGATGGGGGATAGCCGCACAGGCATGGGTTACGACGTGCACCGCTTCGCGCCGGGCGATCACGTCTGGCTGTGCGGCGTGAAGGTGCCGCACGACTTCGCGCTGGAAGGCCATTCCGATGCCGATGCCGGATTGCACGCCCTGACCGACGCCATCCTGGGCGCGATTGGCGAAGGTGACATCGGTCAGCATTTCCCGCCGAGCGACGAGCGCTGGCGCGGCGCGCCATCGTGGAAATTCCTCGATCATGCCGCCTCGCTGGTGCACGCGCGCGGGGGGGCCATCGTGCATTGCGATGTCACCATCATCTGCGAACGGCCCAAGGTCGGCCCGCACCGCGAGGCGATGCGGGTGCGGATCGCCGAAATCCTGAAGCTCGATCTTGGCCGAGTGAGCGTGAAGGCGACCACGACCGAGGGCCTCGGCTTCGAAGGCCGGCGCGAAGGTCTGGCGGCGCAGGCCATCGCAACGGTCAGGTTGCCTTAAATGAACATCGTCCTCCTCAAACCTGGCGACGAGGCCCTGCTGCGGCGCGCGGAGGATGTCTTTTATCCCAACGCCATGTCGCAGGAGCGCGCCGCGATGCTGCTGCGCGAGCCGACCTTCGTCATGGTGGTGGCGCTGAACGAGAATGAGGACGTGCTGGGGCGCATCTACGGCCACGTCCTGCACCGGTTCGAGGCGACCGATCTGCTGCTCTACGAAGTCGATGTCGCCGATGCGCACCAGCGCATGGGCGCCGGGCGGGCGATGGTCGAGTTTCTCAAGGATTTCTGCCATGCGCGCGGCTACCGCGAGATGTGGGTCCTGACCGAGGCGCATAACGCCGCCGGCAACGGCTTGTACCGCTCGGCGGGTGGCATGCTCGAAGGCTCGCCGGCCAACATGTACGTCTTTCCCATCGCGCGGCGATGATTGCCGCAGTTCTTTCGACCTTCTTCGGCGTCGGCCGCGCTCCGTTCGCGCCGGGCACGGTGGCGAGCGCGGTTGCGCTTCCCTTCGCCTGGGCGATCCTGTGGAAGTTCGGGCCTTATGCATTGGTAGCCGCCAGCTTGCTGGCGTATGCGATCGGTATCTGGTCGACGGGCGTGTATGCGGCGGCGACCGGCGGCGACGATCCTTCAGAGTGTGTGATCGACGAGGTCGCGGGGCAATGGCTCGCCTGCGCGGTGGCGCCTTTGTCGTGGCTCGGCTTCGGGTTGGCGTTCCTGCTCTTCCGCGTCTTCGACATCAGCAAGCTGTGGCCGGTTTCGGCGGGCGAGAAATTGCGGGGCGGCTGGGGCATCATGACGGACGACATGATCGCCGGCGCGCTGTCGGCCGCGATCATTGCGGCCTTGCGCTGGCAAAGCCTAGTCTGAACGCAACCAAAGGATATCCGATGTTCTCCTCGCCCCTGCTCCGCCTTGCCGAAGTCGTCATCGCCGATGCGCGGGAGGCCAAGCTGCGCATCGCCACGGCGGAAAGCTGCACCGGTGGGCTGATCGGCGCGCTGCTGACGGAGATTCCGGGCTCGTCCGCCGTGTTCGACCGCGGCTTCATCGTCTACACCAACCGCGCCAAGCAGGATCTGCTCAATGTGCCTGGCGACCTGATCGCCGACATGGGCGAAGTATCGGAAGCGGTGGCGCGCATGATGGCGGAAGGCGCGGTGGAGAACTCCAATGCGCAGCTCGCCGTCGCGGTAACCGGCATCGCCGGTCCGGGCGGCGGAAGCGCGCGCAAGCCGATCGGCCTCGTCCATGTCGCGGCGGCGCGCGAGGGGCGCTCGATCCTGCATGAGGAACAGCGCTTCGGCGATATCGGACGCACCGAGGTGCGGCTCAAGACCTGTGAAGTCGCGCTGAACCTGCTGCGACGCCTGATGGAATAAATTTTTCGTGTGACCGCCGTTTGCCGGTTCAACAGCGCGTGAAGCGCCGCGCGTCGCGAAAGCCCGCGTGCCACATTGCCTCGCGACATGGCGGGGAATGCAATGATTTCGATGGGGCGATGGAGCCGCCGCGAAGCGGTGGCGGGTCTGCTGGCCGCGGGTGTGGCAACCGGCGTGCGTGCGGCGCCGCACAACGGTGACCGCTTTGCCAGGCTTAAAAGCCAGTTCGCGGACTTGCAGCTTTCGGCGCTGATCGTGTCGCGCAACGGGCGGCGGGTTTATGCGCAGGGCAATCTCTCCAAGCCCTATCTGATGCACTCGATGCGCAAATCGATAGTCAATCTGCTCATCGGCATTTCGGTCGATAAGAAGGAGATCGATCTGAATGCGACGCTGGAGTCGCTGAAGCTGGACGACAATCCGCCGCTGACCGATATCGAGAAGACGGCGACGGTGCGCGATCTGCTCAAGGCGCGCTCCGGCATCTATATTCCCGCAGCGGCCGAAGCACCCGGGATGAAAGCGCGGCGGCCGGCGCGTGGCTCGCATGCGCCGGATACGTTCTGGTACTATAACAATTGGGACTTCAATGCGCTCGGGCGCATCTATGAAGGGTTGACCGGCAAGAGCGTGTTCATCGCGCTCGATCACTACCTCGCAAAGCCGCTGGGCTTCCAGGATTGGCATATCTTCGACGACACCTATTACGACTATGAAGGCGGCGCGTCGGAGTTTCCGGCCTACAGCTTCCAGCTTTCGGCGCGCGACCTGGAACGCGTCGGATCGATGCTGGCCAATGACGGACGGTGGAACGGGCAGCAGATCGTCTCGCCGAGCTGGATCGCCGAGAGCACGCAGGCCTATTCGCGGACCAATTACAAAGGCGCGCTGAGCGGTTACGGCTATCTGTGGTGGATTGCGGCGGACGACAGCGAGGCGGCCCCGATTCCGAAGGATGCCTTCACCGCGGCTGGCGCCGGCGGGCATTACATGACGGTGATCCCGTCGCTCAAGCTGGTGTCAGTGGTGCGTGTCGATACGTTCGATCCGAACATCCATTCGAAAGTCTACGACACCGATACGTTCAACGGTTTGCTGCGCGACATCATTGCGGCGGCGGCTTGATTGAAAGCGCTTTGGCGCGGGCTTCGAAGGCATCGGCCATCTTGATGTAGACCTTGCCGAAGGCGGCGCCAGCGACGGCGTTGAGGATGCGGCTCTTGAATTCATAGGCCAGCGAGAAATCGACGCGGCAGCCGCCCTGCTCTGCCGGCGCGAAACGCCAATGGTTCTCGAGCTGCTTGAACGGACCGGAGGTCTGCGCCACGTCGATGGCGTGCGCGGCGGGATCGAGGATGACGCGGCTGGTGTATGTCTCGCGCAACGCGCCGTAGCCGACCGCCATCTCGGCGGTGAGGACATCGCGGTTCTTGACCTGCTCGCGCGACAGGACGCGCAGCGCGACGACCCAGGGCAGGAATTGCGGGTATTGCTCGACATCGGCGACGACCCGGTACATCAGATCGACCGTATACGGAACAATTCGCGTTTCGGAATGCGCGGTCACGCGCCGGACTTGGAAAGACGCGCCGCCTTCATCTGCGCGAAATCGCTGTCGGCGTGATAGGACGAGCGGGTCAGCGGCGTGGCGGAGACCATCAGGAAGCCCTTGGCGCGCGCGGTGGCTTCGAGCGCCTTGAACTCGTCCGGACTCCAGAAGCGGTCGAGCGCGGCGTGTTTCTTCGTCGGCTGGAGGTATTGGCCGATGGTGAGGAAATCGACGCCGGCGGCACGCAGATCGTCCATCACCTGCATGATCTCCTCGCGGCTCTCGCCGAGGCCGACCATCAGGCCGGACTTCGTGAAGCCGGTGGGATACAACTCCTTGGCGCGTTGCAGCAGGCGCAGCGACGCGAAATAGCGCGCGCCCGGGCGGATCGTGAGATAGAGCCGCGGCACGGTTTCGAGATTGTGGTTGAAGACGTCGGGACGCGCCGCCATCACGGTCTCGATCGCGCCGTCCTTGCGCAGGAAATCGGGCGTCAGGATCTCGATCGAGGTGCCGGGGCTCGATGCGCGGATCGCTTCGATCACCTGGGCGAAATGCGCGGCGCCGCCATCGGCGAGGTCGTCGCGGTCCACCGAGGTGATGACGACGTGCTTGAGGCCGAGCTTCGCGACCGCGGCGCCGACATTGGCCGGCTCCTGCGGATCTAGCGGTCCCGGCAGTCCGGTCTTCACATTGCAGAAAGCGCAGGCGCGGGTGCAGGTGTCGCCCATGATCATCATGGTGGCGTGGCGCTGGGTCCAGCATTCGCCGATGTTCGGGCAAGCGGCTTCCTCGCACACGGTGTGGAGGTTGTGCTCGCGCACGATTGCCTTGGTCGCGGCGTATTCCTTCGACACCGGCGCCTTGACGCGAATCCAGTCGGGCTTGCGCAGAATCACGGAGTCCGGACGGTGCGCTTTCTCCGGATGGCGCGGCGGGGGATTGGTGCGGTCGATCACAACGGTCATGATGGAGTCGATATAGTCGTTCGCGATTGCGAAAGCATCGAAAATTGAACTTTTAGCAGCATGGTGCGTTGCACATAGCTCGAAGGAGATTTCACATGGCCCCCCGTAAAACCGCCAAAGCGGCGACGAAGGCACTTTCGCGCGGCAATCCGCCGACGCGGCGCAAGCAGGCGTCGGCCTCCTTGCTGGACGGATTTCCGATTCGGACCGTGGCCGTGGTGATCGGCGTTGCCGGGCTCGCGGCGCTGGGTATCGCCCTGTTCGGGCCGCGCCGCTTCCAGGACGAGATCGTCCGGCCGCTGACCGCGGCGACCCTTGTGCCGCTCGCGGCGGCGGTGACGCCGCAAGCCGACCGGGTCTGGGCCGAGACCCGGCCGTGGCGCAACCATGCCGCCCGGGTGCTGAACTCGATCAACACGGCGGAGGTCCGCGACCAGATCGTGGAACGCCTCAACCATTGGGTTGACCGGCTCCGCTGACGCCAAGCCTTTGATTTCATTGAATCGGTGTACATTCGAACCACCTGTTCGCGCATAGGGGGGGTGGGGGTATCGGCACGCGCAGGCGGCATTCGAACCTCATTTTTTTCTACCCCCTCCCCCCTGATGTGCTTGGAATTTTCTTGCGTATTTGAACCGTGGAAATCGGATTTTTTCCTCGATCTGCTCTCCGGATGAACAGGCGTCTTACAATCATCGGTAGTATGATTTAGGTCCTATTGCGGCAACTTCAAGCGGTAGCGGCCTGAAAAAATCCGTAATATGGGTTGAGCCTGCGTGTGGCCGTCGAAGCCGCACCACATAAGAGCAACCTTGGGGTGGAAACATTGAGCGTCGCGAGTATCGCCGCAGCGTCCGGCGAGGAAACCGTGCCTTTCGATATCAGCCGTGCCCATCAGCCTGTCTTCCATGCCTTGATCGAGGCCCGCTCGCGCTTTGGCGCCGACCGCCAGGCCTTGGTCGATGGCGACGACCGCGTCCTGACCTATGAGGAGATCATCCGCGCGGCGCTGGCGCTCGGCCACGCGCTGAAACGCGGCACCAAGGCGGGCGAGACAGTCGGCATCATGCTGCCGACCGGCGCCGGCTCGGTGATCGCGTTCTTCGCGGTGTCGGCCTATGGCCGCATTCCCGCGATGCTGAATTTCACCGCAGGCCTCGCCGGCCTGCGCAGCGCGATGAAGACGGCGAAGATCAAGCGCATCGTCACGGCCCGGCGCTTCGTCGAACTCGCCAAGGCCGATGCCGTGGTCGAGGCGATGTCGAAGCACTATGACATCGTCTATCTCGAGGACGTGCGCGAGAAGCTGTCGCTGGTCGACAAGCTCTATGCCGCGGTCGGCACCTTCGTGCCGAGCCTCGTCGCTTCCAACGCGATGCATTCGACGCCGGCGGTGATCCTGTTCACCTCGGGCACCGAAGGCGAGCCCAAGGGCGTGGCGCTCAGCCATTCCAATCTGCTCTCCAATGTCGAGCAGGTGCGGTCGCATATCGCGCTCTACCAGACCGATATCCTGTTCAATCCTCTGCCGACGTTTCACTGTTTCGGGTTGACGGTGGGATCGCTGGTGCCGCTGCTGCTCGGCATCAAGGTGGTATGCCATCCGACGCCGCTGCAGCCGCGCGAGATCGCCAAGCGCATCCACGACACCGGCGCGACGATCCTGCTGTCGACCGACACCTTCATCTCGCAATATGCCCGTGCCGGCGAACAGGGCGACCTGAACTCCCTGCGCCTGGCGGTGTGCGGCGCCGAGCGGCTGCGCGACGAGACGCGCGCGCTGCTGCGCAAGAAGAACTCCATCGAACTGCTCGAAGGCTATGGCGTCACCGAGGCGGCGCCGGTGATCGCGGCGAACCAGATGGAGGCCAACCGGCCCGGGACAGTCGGCCGACTGATGCCGGGGATGACGGCGCGGCTGGAGCCGGTGGAAGGCATTCCGAACGCCGGACGGCTGTTCGTGAAGGGGCCGAACGTCATGCTGGGCTACATCAAGGCCGACCAGCCGGGCGTGATCCAGCCGCCGGAGGGTGGCTGGCACGACACCGGTGACGTGGTCTCGATCGACGATGAGGGCTTCATCGCGATCAAGGGCCGGGTGAAGCGCTTCGCCAAGATTGGCGGCGAGACGGTGTCGCTCGCGGTGGTCGAGAGCATCGCCTCGGCGCTGTGGCCCGATCATAGCCATGCCGCGGTCGCGGTGCCTGACGGACGCAAGGGCGAGCAGATCGTGCTCGTGACGACCAACAAGGAGGCCAACCGGCACGATCTGGTCGGCTGGGCGCACAATCACGGCGTCGCCGAGCTCGCGGTGCCGCGCCGGATCACGGCGGTCGACGAAATCCCGGTCCTGGGAACTGGCAAGACGGACTATGTGGCGGTCGAGAAGTCCGTGAAGGCGCAAATGGAAGCGGCCGCGCCGGCCTGAGCGACATTGACAATCATTCTCAATCGCACCATATAGTGGGTCTCCGGCTGAGGTCCTTGTTGGATGATCGTCTGCGTCTGCAATAGGCTGAACGACACGAAGATTCGCGGTGCGATCGCGCAGGGCGCGGCGTCTTCGGACGATGTCTATTCCTATTGCAACGTCAGAAAGAATTGCGGCCGATGCCAACAAACAATCGAAAAAATGCTGGACGGCGTGCCGGCCGGCCCGCGCCTGCTCCAGGCGGCGGAGTAGCGCCCGGGCCGGAACCGCATGCCAGCGTGTCGGGCGATCCCGAGACCATCCGCTGGCTCAACGTCGTGCTCAAGAACGAGCTGACGGCGATCAACCAGTATTTCCTGCATTCGCGCATGCTGGCCGATTGGGGCCTGTCGCAGCTCGCCAAGCACGAATACGAAGAATCCATCGACGAGATGAAGCATGCGGATCGGCTGATCAAGCGGATCCTGTTCCTCGGCGGCCTGCCGAATTTGCAGGACCTCGGCAAGCTGATGATCGGCGAGAACGTCAAGGAAGTGCTCGCCTGCGACCTGTCGATCGAGATGATCGCTTACCCCGATCTGAAAAACGCCATCGTGCATTGCGAGAATTCCCGCGACTTCGGCAGCCGCGAGCTGTTCGTGCACATCCTCGAAAGCGAGGAGGAGCACATCGACTACCTGCAGACCCAGATGCGCCTGATCGAGCAGATGGGCATCCAGAACTACGTCCAGCTCCAGACCAAGGCGAACGAGACCGGTTCGTAGGTCGGCGATGGACGCGGCGGGGCGCCCGGTCTTCTTCAGCTACGCTTCGACGGACCGCAAGGTCGCGGAGACGATCTGCACGGCGCTGGAGGCGCGTGGGTTCGGGTGCTGGATGGCGGCGCGCGACGTGAAGCCGGGCGAGAATTACCAGATATCGATCGTGCACGCGATCAACGCGGCCAAGGTGCTGCTGCTGGTGTTCTCGTCCAACACCAATGCCTCGGACGAGATCAAGAAGGAGCTGTCGCTGGCGAGCAAGCGGCGGCTGCTGGTCATTCCGGTGCGGGTCGAGGACGTGGCGCCGGACGAAGGCATGTCCTACGAGCTCGCGACACGGCAATGGGTCGATCTGTTCGTCAATTGGGAAGCGGCGATGGGGCAACTCGCCGACCAGCTGACGCGGGTGGTGGAGAAGCAGCCGGCGTTCGCGCCGGCGGCAAACGTTGCGCCGGTGGCCGCGCCTGCACCGACCGCTGCGCGCAGCTCCATGCTGCTCGCGGGTGTGGCGGTTGGCGTTCTGGCCGCATTGGCTTTGGCTTACGTCTTCTTCCGCCAGCCTGGCGCGCCGCCGGGAAGCGCGCCGCAACCTGCCCTGCCCGCTTCGGTGCAGGCGGAGGTGCGCTGTATGCAGGCGGATGCCGATCTGGCGATCACGGGATGCTCGGCGAACCTTGCCGATCCATCCGTGACGGGCGCGACGCGGGCGGGCTATCTGCGCTTCCGCGGTTCGGCCTATGCGCGCAAGTTCGAATACAAATTGGCCATCACCGATTTCAGCGGCGCCATCGCGCTGTCGCCGGATGACGGCCAGGCCTATTTCCTGCGCGCCGCGGTGCGCCGCGCCGCCGGAGACCAGAGCGGCGCGGACGAAGAT
Source organism: Rhizomicrobium sp. (assembly GCA_036271735.1). Taxonomy (GTDB): domain Bacteria; phylum Pseudomonadota; class Alphaproteobacteria; order Micropepsales; family Micropepsaceae; genus Rhizomicrobium. The sequence continues at coordinate 210,209 of DATAZZ010000028.1, read as the reverse complement.
GACGCCCGCGCCAAAGCTCTTGGATACGCGATCTCGCGCTGACCGCTAGTGGGTCATGCCCGACATCGGCGCCATCGGTGCCGGTGCGGTGCTGGCCTGCCCGGGGATCGAATAGCTCGGCGGCACGATCTCGACGTTCTGCATCATGCCCTGGTCCTCGTGATCGAGGATGTGGCAGTGCAGGACGAACTCGCCGATGTAGCGCTGATACCGCGTGCGGATCACGATGTGATACATGCCCGCAACGGTCGTACCGGCGTTCTTCACCCAGATCGTGTCCTTCCACACGCCCTTGAGGCCCGGATATTCCGGATCGGGCTTGCCCGTGGTGGGCTTGTTGTCGGGCGTGAGCGCGAAGTCGTCGACCGCGCCCGGCGCGCTGACATCCTTGCCGTTGGGATCGTAGATCGCGACGATCTGGAACGGATTGACGTGGATGTGGAACGGGTGGCTGACGAACAGCGAGCGCAGATCCCATTCCTGCGCCTTGCCGAGCACCAGCGTCCGGTCGATGCGGTCCATCTCATAGGGCTTGAGGGTCGTCGGCGAGTTGCCGACCTCGAACTTGGTGTTCGGCGTGCTCACGTCGATGTTGAAGTAGAGCTCCTCGTTGGGCGTGCCAGCGATCTCGGCATCGGTCACGGTGGGATGCGGCACGAAATGCGTCAGCAGCAGGCCCTTGCTGAGATCGGCCTCGACTTGGGTGCGAATATCCGCCGGCATGTATTTCTGCGCGGCAGCGAGGAGCTGCTTGGTCAACTCCTTGGTGATGTCGGCGACCTTGGCGGGGCCGGTCGCGATCACCGCGCCGATCAGGCGGCCGGGCTCGGCCTTGCGCGAGACGTTGCTCGACGCGTTCGACGAGGCGTCGATGACGCAGTAATTGCCGGCCTCGGGAAACATCACCAGCGCATCGACGCGGTAGCCGGGCTGGAAGGTGGCGAGCGCCATCGGCTGCGCCACGGCGGTCGTCAGGCCGTCCTGCGCGATGGCGTGGAACGGGATCGGCGCGCCGACGCAGTTCTGGTCGATGAAGGATTGGTCGGCCTGCGGTGCGATGGCGCTAAGCTTCACGCCCGGCTTCATGTGGTAGAATTGCAGGCTGATCGTGTCGCGGACACCGGCATGGATCATGCGCCAGCGGGCCATCTGGCCAGCGGTGGCCTTGAAGGTCGGCAGCACGACGCCGTTGACGCTGGTGTAGCGGTCCGAGTCGGCCCAGTTGCCGGGGCCGTAGCCATTGCCGTTCTTGTCGGAATAGCCGAGCTGGCCGTCGGTGCCGATATAGGGACCGACGATGCCGACCTGGTCGGGATTGCACGGCCAGGCGACGACCTTCGTGGCGGTGGGATCGCCCGGTGTCGGTGCGGGCGCGGTCTGAAGCTGGATCGTGTAGTCCTTGGTCAGGCAGGCGTATTGGATTTGCTGCATGACCAGCACTTCTTCGGGCACGCCCTTGAGCAGCGTGTCGATGTCGCCGTTCTTGATGGGCGTGGGCAAGCGGTTGCCGCGGATGATGATCGCGCCGGCCATGCCGCTCGATACCTGCAGCGCGGTCGAGCCGTGCAGATGGGTGTGATACCAGAACGTGCCCGCGGGATGATCCGGCGGGACGTTGTAGATGTATTCGAAGCTCTGCTTGGGCGCGATGTTCAGCAGCACGTTGTCGCTGTTGCCGGTGGGGCTGATCCAGAGGCCGTGGCTGTGCAGGTTCGTGCCATTGAAGCAGTGCGGGTGATCCATGTTCGCGTCGGTGACGCCGAGGCAGGTCGGATCGTCCGGCAAATCGTTGTGCAGGTTGATGTGGATCGTGTCGCCGGGGGTGATCGGGATGGTCGGGGCGACGTATTCGCCGGCCGAGCCGTTGGCGGTGTTGGCGTAGCTGCGCAGCGAGACCTGGTCGCAGCGGCCGGTCGACGGATTGTAGATGTGGCCGATCGTGTAGACGACGTGGAGGTCGAGTTCCTTTTCGCCCGGCGCCGCGATCTCGGCAGCACTTAGCGCCCGCAACGCGCCGTTCGGCGCGGGGCGCAGCGCGTTGAGGTTGAATACGGGCGGGTTGGTGACGGTGCGGACGTCCGGCTTGCATTGCACGGGCATCGGACCGGGTGGCGGCGGCGGTGGGACATGCGAGGCGCCGAGCGCCAGCGTCGCGGACGCGGCAAGACCCAAGGTTGCGCCGAGATACAGCGCCAGCGTGTGGATTCGTTTCGACATGATCGTCCCCTTTTGCCCGTGACTGCGAATGGCGGCTGCGCAGGAAAACGCGCGGGGGCGTGACGAAGACAACGGCGCACCGGATGACCGCCCCTACACAGTCAAATCACGGCGGCGCGCAACGGAAGAGTCGCGCAAGGCTAGGACCAAGGTGCTGCGAAGTCCAGCACGCGGAACGCGTAGAGGAAATCAGAACTCGGCTTCGAGTTCTTCCACCGCGTCGGGCTCGGTCTTTGCCGCTTCGACCCATTCCAGCATGTCGGGGAGATTGAGGATCGTGTCGCAGTAGTCGGCACAGAGCCGGTCGAGCTTGACGTGATAGGTGACGAAGCGGGTGCAGACCGGTGCATACATCGCATCGGCAAGCGTCGGCTTGTCGCCGAAGAGATAGGGACCGTCATAGGTCTTGAGGCACTCGCGCCAGATCGCGACGACGCGATCGATGTCGGCCTGCGCGCCGGCCCAGATCTTGAAGTCGGGATAATCGGCCTTGAGGTTCATCGGCAGCGCCGAGCGCAGATTCGCAAAACCCGAATGCATCTCGCCCGAGATGGCGCGGCAATGGGTGCGGGCCTTGAGATTCTTGGGCAGCAGGCCGGAATGGGGCCGGGATTCGTATAAATACTCAGCGATCGCCAGCGTGTCCCAGACCTTGATCTCGCCGTCGGTGAGACATGGCACCAGGAAGGACGGCGACAGCAGCAAAAGCTCGGCGCGTGCGTCGGGATCGTCGGCGGACAGCAGCTTTTCGTGGAAATCCAGGCCGGCCATGCGGCACAGCAGCCAGCCGCGCAGCGACCAGGACGAGTAGTTTTTGCTCGAAATCGTCAGGAGTGGTTTGCTCATGGCGGACGATTCTTTCAGCGGGACCGTAACCAATTATTTCGCAGTGCAGCATAAAATGCACTAGCATTTTGCGCCGGTACAGCGTGAAATCGATCAAATATTGCCGCACCGCAACGAAGGCGGCTTTGGGGGCGTTGCTTTAGCTCGATGTTGTATGACGCCTACCAGGCCCAGTCGGACTTGCTCGCGCCGTTGCGCGCCTGGGCGGGGCTGACCAGTTCGGTGTTTCGCGACACCTGCGCCGGGCCGAGCGCCAATTACCTCCTCAAGAGCATTTCGGCGGCGACCGAGATCGTCAACCGGGCGCACCTGATCCACGAGCGGCCGAATTACGAGATCGATACGGTCGAGGTCGAAGGCCGCGCCGTGAAGGTGACCGAGGTCTCGGCGCTCGACACGCCGTTCGCCACCCTGCTCCGCTTCAAGAAGGATACGAATGTCGAGCAGCCGCGCGTCCTGATCGTGGCGCCGATGGCGGGACATTTCCCGACGCTGCTGCGCCATACGGCGCAGACCATGCTGGCGGACCACGACGTCTACATCACCGATTGGAAGAGCGCGCGCGACATTCCTCTGGCGGCGGGCCGCTTCGGGGTCGACGAGTATATCGAGCATACGATCCGCTTCTTCGAGAAGATCGGTCCCGGCGCGCATGTCGTGGCAGTGTGCCAGCCTTGCGCCGCGCTGCTCGCGACGGTGGCGGTGATGGCGCAGGACAATCATCCGTGCCAGCCGCGCAGCATGACGCTGATGGCGGGGCCGGTGGATACACGCATCGCGCCGACCACGGTCAACGAGCTGGCGACCGGCCATCCCATCGAATGGTTCGAGAAGAACCTGATCACGACGGTGCCGCGGCGCTATCCCGGTTCGCATCGCCGCGTCTATCCCGGCTTCCTGCAGGTGTCGGCGTTCATGTCGATGAACCTGCCGCGCCACATCCGCGCGCATCTGGATCTGTTCGACCACATCCGCAAAGGCGAGGACGCGAAGGCCGAGGCCAACCGGAAATTCTACGACGAGTATTTCTCGGTCGCCGACCTGCCGGCGGAGTTCTATCTGGAGACCGTCCGCAAGGTGTTCCAGGAATTTCATTTACCCCGCGGCATCTTCGAGTATCGCGGCCGGCGCGTTGAGCCCGCTGCGATTCGCAAGACCGCGCTGTTAACCGTAGAAGGTGAAAAGGACGACATCTGCTCCGTCGGGCAGACCATGGCGGCGCACGACCTGTGCAGCTCGATCAAGCCGTTCCGCCGAAAACACTATGTACAGCCGGGTGTTGGACATTACGGCGTGTTCTCAGGGACGCGCTGGCACACACAGATCTACCCGATCGTGCGAAATGTGATTTTGGCCAACAACTCATAATGGGCTTGCCTTTTTCTCTCCATATTTACACTGTCAGGTCGCAAACACGGGCGCGTGGTAGGGGCGTCGCCCATAGGAGTGGATAATCCAATGAAGTTTCTCGCTTACGCTTTCGCCGCCGCAATGCTCGTCGCAACGCCGGCTCTCGCCGAAGACCTGCACATCACGATCAAGAACAACACGAGCACCGAGCTGACGGAACTTTACGTTTCGCATGTCGGCACCAACTCGTGGGAAGAGAACATCCTGAGCGGCGGCGTCGGCTCGGGTGAAGAGCTTCCGGTCGACATCACCGATGGCCGCACGACCTGCAACTACGACATCAAGGCCGTGTTCAGCGACGGCGGCACCGCGGAATTCCGCGGGCAGAATCTCTGCACGACCGACACGTTCACGGTCCACGATTAAGCCAAAACGCATTATGCGCGAACGGCGCGGCCCTTCCGGGCCGCGCCGTTTTCGTTTTTACGCGGCGCAGCGCGCCACGATCTGCGCATCGAGCGCTTCGATGATCTGGCGCAGCGCGTCGTCGAAGCCGATTTGCGTCTCGTCGGCGCCGCTGACCCAGTTCGTCGCGGTATCGACGCCGCGAAACACCTGCTCGTCCGGAGCCGAACCGCCATGGGCGAAGCGCACCCGCAGCACGACGGTGATCGACTTTTCCATCGTGATCGAGAGCGAATAGGCCTTGACGATATCGACATCGAGGGTGAGATCGGCCGCGCCATCGACCACGGCGATGCGCGGATCGCGGCTCAGCGACTGCAGCCCCGAGCGCACCCATCCGGGCGCGTCCGCGGCATGCACCATGCGGCCGCCGATATCGCCCATCGCGTTGGGATCGACCCGCTGATCGTGCAGGCCGGACAGCGCGACGCGGCAGACGGGCCGCGCCGGCGTGGCTGGCGGCGGCGCCAGCCAGTGCCCGGACGGCGGCGTGAACTGCGCCGAAAGGTCGACCGGCGGCCGGTTGGCGCAGGCCGACAGCAAGGCGATCGCGGCGAGCGCAATTGCCGCGCGCGCCAGACGCCGCCTTCCACTCCTCATGCGATGCGTCACGGTCAGAGCAAGGACTTCGTGGCGTAGACCAGCGTCCCGTCCTTCATGCGCAGCACCGAGCCGGCGTCGTCGCTGCTCGAGATATCGCCGGGGATGCCGTCGACATTGCGCGTGCCGTCGCTGCCGGGCTGTGCGCCGCCCTGCAGATCGTCGGCGAGCATCTGCGCCAGCACCTTGGCGGCGCGGGCGAGCTGCTGATGCATCTCGGCACCGTTGGCCGCGGACCAGGTCGCCATGTTGGCGTCGCGGTCGGAGGACGAAACCGGCGTCCAGCTCGACACCCGGGCCTTGAAGGTCAGCGTGTTGTGATAGAGCGAATTCTCCAACGCGACCCTTGGCCCGCGCGACTTCGCCGGCTTGAGCACGCGCAGCGCGTCGTTGTTGGCGAAGAGGCTGGCCTGCAAGGTGACGAAGAGCTCGTCGCCGTCATTGGAGAGATGGTAGTCGGCGGTGGTGAACAGCACCGCAGACGCCTTGGAATTGGTCAGCGCGAGATCGGCGCTGTCGCTGGTGACCTCCTTGACGACATGGATGTTGTCGGCATGCAGCCAGGCGATGGCGGGCAGCGCGGTCTTCAGATCGCCCTGGAACGTCGTGTCGAAATTGAAATCGACCATTGCATCGCGCAGCGGCTTGACGGCGGCCTCGGCCTTGGAGGTGCGGGCGCTGTCGACGCTGGCGTCGATCGCGACGCCGACCAGGGCGCCGATCAGGCCGAAGCCGGCACCGGCCGTCGCGCCGGCGGTGGACGGCGGGACGTAGACATAGATCTCGTTCTGGCGGATCGGCACCACGGCTTCGGTGGAGGCGATCTGGTCATGCGCGGCCGGCGGCAGCGCTTCATGCGCGGGCAGCGGCGTGGCACAGGCGGTCAACAGGAAACCCGCGGCGCTGAGCACCGCGAAGGATACGATACGCATGGACATGAATGGCCCCAAATGACGATTTGTCGGTTGTCCCGATATCTGCCCCCTCGACGGATATCGGCTCCCGGACGTCTGGCCGCTGTTTTGCCCCATGCGGCATCGACATGGATTCAGTATTGGTTTCCCGTCGCGTATTCAAGCCAGACGGCGATGCTGTGCAGTTGCAGCATGCAACCGCGCAACATAACCCCTTGAAAGAGGGATAGTTCGTGGACTGAACAATATATCGGGCCGCGCTTTTACCATGCGCGACAATATTTCGTGGGCCGTCGCGTGCAGTTCTCTTCTTTCCCGGCTATCGTCGACTCTTCGAGGAAGGGGACATCCAATGAAACTACAATCCATCGCGGCCTTGGCCGCGCTCGGCATCGCTTTGTCTGGCTGTGCGAGCATTGTCGAAGGCACCACGCAAATGGTTCAGGTCGCGACGCCGCCGGTCGACGGCGCGGCGTGCACGCTGAGCAGCAGCCAGGGCGTCTACACCGTCACGACACCGGGCAGCGTCAAGGTCCACAAGACCAAGGACGACATGAAGGTGGTGTGCAAGAAGGACGGCTATCAGGACGGCACCACCGTCGTGCTGTCGCACTTCAACGGCGCGACGGCCGGCAATCTGCTGCTCGGCGGCGTGGTCGGCATGGCGGTCGATGCCAGCACCGGCGCGAACTACAATTTCCCGGATGCGGTCTCGGTGCCGATGCAGCCCATGGCGCCTGCCGCGGCGGCGACGCCCGCCGCGACGGCGGCTCCGGCCGACGGAGCGAAGACCAGCTCGTAACGCGCGTCACGCCTGTGCCGCGGCCTGACGCTGCGCGAGGATTTCCTCGTGCCGCGCGCAGATCTTCGGCCACAGCGTGGCGGCGTCCGGCACGTCGAGATCGAACACGCTGTGCAAGGTGGCGACGAGCTCGTCCGCGCTTGCCAGCGTCTGCTCCGCCGCGCCCGCCGGGGTGACGCGCGAGATCGTCCGTCCGCGGAGGATGGCGTGCCCGTCCGGCGCGTGGCGCTGCACGACGAGATTCTGCACGAAGGGCGAGGCCGGTGCGGTCTGCAGCATCGCGCATTTCTCGGCGAGCTGTGCCTCATCCGCCGGCGCGAGGTTGAAGTCGAAGCTCTTGGCGCCGGGACGCGCATCGGTGAGCCGCCACCAGTTTTCGTCGAGCTCAGTCAGCGCGAAGGGAAAGCCGCGGCTGGTGGTGAACGCGCCGGGCACGACACGGACGGGATCGAACGGCCCGTCGCCGAAACCGACATCGGCGAGATAGACGCCGTCGGGAAGCGCGACCCGCAGCACCAGATGATTGCCGGCCTTCGCATCGCCCGCCTTGACGCGCATCACCGCGCCGGTGGCGCGGGTGACGTCGAAGCCGAGCTCGCCGAGCGCCCAGCCGAAGATGCCATTCATCTCGTAGCACCAGCCGCCGCGGCGCCGGCCGACGATCTTGTCGAACGCCGCTTCCGGCGACGTCGTCAGCGGGCGACCGAGCTGGACGTCGATGTTCTCATAGGAGATCGCGGTCAGGTGCGCGCGATGCAGGGTGGTCAGTCCGGCGAGCGTTGCCGGCGGGCGATGATCGAGGCCGATGCGGGCGAGATAGGCGTCGAGGTTCATGGCTGCTGCTCATTCGATAGTTACGTTCCAGTGCTCGATTTTTCTTTAGACTTAGGGCGCTCAGCCGGGCTTTTCATTAGACTTCTCAGATAAATGCTTCGCCCAATCCAAATCTCCAACATTCCTGATTTTAGAGATGCTCGACTAATCCAGCTGCGAATCTCCCATTCGCACTTCTGGAGACATCTATGCTTAGAGAAGCACTAGCCAGAATTGGCAATCAATACCAATCCGCTCGCGAAGAGCTTTTCGCTGATAATCCGCTTGCAAATTTTATCAGAGATGATGCTGCTGACGCGGTTCGAAAGTTGATCGACCTGAACGAGCAGCGGTTTATTTGTAAAGGAAGTGCGGGCGCTGGGCGGTTTGCGGCAGTTCCTTGGATTGCAATTTTTGATTCTTTGGTAACTCGGACAGCGACGCAGGGCTACTACGTCGTTTATCTCTTCTCATCGACGGGAGATTTCTATCTTTCTTTGAATCAGGGCGCGACCGCAGTTCGTCGGGAGTTTGGCAAGAAAGCCCAAACGATATTGCAGGATCGAGCGTCTCTTGTCAGAGCCAGGTTGCCAGAATTCTCTGAAACATTGTCCTGCAAAGAGATTACTCTGAGCTCCCATGGTGACTTGCCCGAACACTATGAGTACGGGCACTCGATTGGCTGCAAATATCAGATTGACGCTTTGCCGGGTGAAAATCAGATGGTGAGCGATTTGCTCGCTGCATTGTCTGCTTATCAAATTTTGACATTTCGCGGCGGACTTGATCCATCAATGGAAGCTACATCGGAATTCAACGATGAGAGGGAGCGTGCTGGGTCTCTTGTCGAGATCCGAACATATAAACTTCATCGTACGATCGAGCGAAATCCACGGGTGGCGGATCAGGTCAAATTTTATCTCGGCACGTCCTGCCAGGTTTGCAGTCTAAATTTTTCAGAGAAGTATGGCGAACTTGGAGAGGGGTATATCGAGGCCCATCATCTACGGCCCCTATCCACGCTTGAAGAAGGGGTTGCTGTGCATCTTGATCCCGCCAGAGATTTTGCGGTTCTTTGCTCAAACTGCCATCGAATGGCGCATCGCTTGGACGATCCATCTGACATCGTCTATCTGCGAACATTAATAAGATTATAGGAATATATCCGTTACAACAGCGAATCGAATTATTTTCGACTCCAGTACAGTGGACCCTTGCATAGTGTGAAGTTCGTGCTAGATATCACTTCGCAATAGTCCAGGGAGGCGGAGAAGACGCGTTGTGACCGAGGAATCTCAATTCACACGCAAATTCCGTAAAGAACTGATGGCCGGGCTTTCCTCGCTCGTCCTGCTGGCGGTGCTCGCCCGCGCGGGACGTGAAATGTACGGATACGAAATCGCCAAAGCCGTGAAGGCGGAAGGCGAAGGCGGACTGATCTTCAAGCAAGGCGCGATCTACCCCGTGCTGCGCTCGCTGAACGCCACCGGGCTGTTGCACAGCCGGGTCGAGGCGTCGGCGTTCGGGCCACCGCGGCGCTACTACGACATCACCGATGACGGGCGAAAGGCGCTGTCGGAATGGCAGTTCGCCTGGCGCGACATGCGCGAATTCGTCGACGACGCGCTTCAGGCCGGCGTCACCCCAGGAGCGACCGCCGATGGTCATGCCGGCGCCAGCGCCTGAAACGGTCAGCGCCTACCTGGCGCAGTTGCGCCGCGCGCTGAAAGGCGCGCCGGCGGGACTGATCAGCGACGCGCTCGCCGATTGCGAAGACCATCTCAACAGCGAGATCGCCACCAATCCCGATTTGAACGAAACCCAGATCCTTGCAGGCGTGGTCGAAACCTACGGCACGCCCGAGGAGATTGCCGAGGAGTACAGAGACATGGAACACACGATTTCGACTCCGTTCCCGCAGCCCGAAAGCCGGGGCGAGGAACGCCGCTTCGGGTTCTTCAACGTGGTGAGCGATCCGCGCACTTACGGCGCCCTGCTCTACATGCTGCTGTCGCCGATCACCGGTTCGTTCTATCTCGGCTGGGCACTTGGCGGCACGGTGCTGTCGCTGGTCCTGTTCATCTTCATCATCGGCATTCCGTTCGCGCTGATCTTCATCGCGTCGGTCCGCGTCATCAGTCATGTGGAAGGCCGCATCGTCGAGGCGCTGCTCGGCGTGCGCATGCCGCGCCGGCTGCCAAGCGGACCCGCCGCCGATGAGGGGATTTGGGCGAAGGTCAAGGAAGCTTTCACCGACCTGCGTACCTGGTCGTCGCTGTTCTACATGCTTCTGATGTTTCCGCTCGGTATCGTCTATTGCGTCATCGGCACGGTTGGGTTGGGAATTTCGCTGGGCGCCACCGCGTTTTCGATCTACGGCCTGATCAGCGGCGAGTCGCATGTGCAGTTCTCGGATGCGCCCTACCTGCAGCACTTCCTGCACACCGCGCCGGGCCTCATCGTGCTCGCGCTGTGCGGCATCCTGCTCTTCTTCGTCGTGCTCCATATGGCGCGGGCGATCGGCTGGGTGCACGGCAAGATCGCCGAAGGTCTTCTCGTCCGGCTGTGAGCCCCCCTTGGAGCTGGACACCATGGCCCGCGATGGAAACATCGCGGGTCTTTTTTCTTTTCACCTCCCCCTTTGTGGGGAGGTGAATAATGAATCGGAACATAAGTTCCTGGCGTTGCAACGATTTGTTAACCGCGCGTCAAGGGTTGACGCCCCTATTATGCGCAAGGCTATATGCAGGCCGCACGCTGGCCCCCGGAATCGCTTTGCGGATTCGAGGACCTCGGTCGGGGGCTTAATACTGGGCTGGGGCTGACGCGATGTGTCAGCGCTGAAAGACAGGAGCCGACGTGGATCGTCGTTTTGATTCGACGCGCATCGACTTGCGCCGCTCTCTGCGCGCGGCATCCGCCGCGCTCTCCACCACCGACGGCCGCTGGGCCGTGGTTTCGACATCCATCACGGGTCTGGTCGCCGGCTCGATGGCGTGGCTCGCGGCGAGCGCGATGCCGCCGCTGCATGTCCGAACGCAGGAAGCGAGCACGACGTTCCTGCCTTACAAGCTTTTCACGCAGCTGGTCCAGGCGGGCAACAATTTGATCGCGGGCTCGCCCGACGCCACGCGCCGCGTCGCGCCGCCGCCAGCACAGCTCGATCACGCCCTCGCCGATGAAGAAGCCGGCGACAACGGCAACACGACACCGGGTATCGAGTCGCGCACGCTGACGCTCGACTCGGGCGACACGCTGGCGGGGGTTCTGGAAGACGCGGGGCTTTCGAGCGACGACACCAATGCGGCGATCCTGGCGCTGGCCAAGGTCTACGATCTGCGCGGCGCGCGCGCCGGGCAGAGCTTCACCGTCACCTTCGAATCCGCGCCGCAGGGCGCGCATCGCGAGGCGCCGCCGGCCAATGCCGTGCCCGCGCCCCTGATCGACAATCTGTCGCCGGCGAGCGACGAGGACGATTCCGATCCCAACGCGCCGGTCATCCCGGTGCAGACCTTGCCGCTCGGCCGCCTGCTCTCGGTGTCGTTCTCGCCGTCGATCGAGCACGACATCACGGTGACGCGCCAGGCCGACAACAGCTTCACCGCCAACGACGTGGTCAAGCAGCTGGTCGAGCACACCCACCGCGCCGGCGCGAAGGTCGACTCCTCGCTCTATCTCGCCGCGACCCAGGCCGGCATCCCGACCGACGTCACCGTCGCGGTGATCAAGATGTTCTCCTACAAGGTCGACTTCCAGCGCGACATCAAACCGGGCGACTCGTTCGAGGTCTATTACAGCTATTACTACACGCCCGACGGCCAGCCGGCGCGCGACGGCAATATCGACTATGCGGTGATGCGGACGGGCGGCAAGGAATACGCGGTCTATCGCTACCAGCCCGATGCGGACCAGCCGGCGGAATATTTCGACGCACATGGCGCGAGCCTGAAGGGCATGCTGATGAAGACGCCGGTCGACGGCGCGCGCATCTCGTCCGGCTTCGGCATGCGCTTCCATCCGGTGCTCGGCTACACCCGCATGCACAAGGGCATCGATTTCGCGGTGCCTGTGGGCACGCCGGTGATGGCCTCGGGCTCAGGCGTGGTGAAGATCGCCGGCCGCTCCAGCGGCTACGGCAATTACCTGCGCGTCGACATGGGCAATGGCTACGGCTTCGCCTATGGCCATCTGTCGCGTTTCGCGCCGGGCATCCATCCCGGCAGCAAGGTGCACCAGGGCGAGATCGTCGCGTTCAGCGGAAACACCGGCCTGTCGACCGGGCCGCATCTGCATTACGAGACGCTGGTGAACAACACGCAGGTCAATCCGCTGACGCTGAAGATCGCGCAGGGGCGCATCCTGTCGGGGCACGATCTGCGCGACTTCCTGGTGGCGCGGCTGCACACCGACGCGGTGATGGCATCGACGCCGCTCGAGGCCAAGGTCGCCGACGTCGCGACCGATCTGCGCCAGGCCAAGGCGCGGTAGTCTTAACCTCTCCCGCAAGCGGGAGAGGACATGGATGACGCGACCTTCCGCCGCGTACGTTGGTGTACGCTTTGCCGCATGATAGGCCCGACTCGGGGCCGTGCCGCATGACTGTTCTCAGCGTTCGCCATCTGACGCGCTATCGCTACGCCAAACGCGTGGCGTTCGGCGAGCACCGGATGATGTTCCGGCCGCGCGAGAGCTTCGACCAGCATGTGCTGGAATCGGTGCTGACGATCACGCCCAGGCCGGCGGAGGTCCGCTATGTCCACGACGTGTTCGGCAATTCGATCGGCATCGCGCGGTTCAACACCCGCGCCAAGGAATTGGTGTTCGAGAGCATCAACCGGCTGGAGCACCATCCGGAGAACTCGCTCGACGATCCCAAGGCGCCCGATTGGGGCCTCAACAAGTTTCCCTTCGTCTACAATGCGGTGGACGAGCCGGATCTGGCGCCGTCCAAGGAGCGGCTTTATCCCGATCCGGACCGCGTTCTGGCCGATTGGTCGCGGCGGTTCCTTCAGGGACTGACCACGCTCGACGCGCCGCATGTGCTGGCGGCGATGACGCTGGCGATCCATGACGAGCTCGAATACCGCGGCCGTGCCAGCGGGCCGCCGCAGCTGCCGATCGAGACGCTGCGCCTCGGCCACGGCACCTGCCGCGATTTCGCGGTGCTGATGATGGAGGCGTGCCGCACGCTCGGTCTCGCGACGAGGTTCGTGTCGGGCTATCTCTACACCCCGCCGCGCGCCGGCAAGGCGGCCTACAAGGGCGGCGGGAACACGCATGCCTGGGTGCGCGTTTTCCTTCCGAGCGGCGGCTGGGCGGAGTTCGATCCCACCAACGGCCTGGTCGGCAATCGCGATCTGATCCGCGTCGCGGTGGTTCGCGATCCGGCGCAGGCCGTGCCATTGTACGGAACGTGGGACGGCGATCCGTCCGACTATCTGGGCATGGATGTCGAGGTGGACGTCGTCGCGGAAGAACCCGGCGGCGAAAAACGCAAGCGCGTGGTGCGATTGCGGTAGCGTTGCACAAGAAAGAGGCGGTGCCGGTTGCTGATCAGATGCGGGTACGACATCGCCTATGAATGCACCGCCGATACTCCGCTCCTCGCCATGCTGCATGTCCGGCCCGAGCGGCACATCAACCTGACGACGCCGGAGAATTTCGCCGTCCGGCCCTATGTGCCCTATCGCACCTATCTGGACGGATTCGGGAACGTCTGCACAAGGATGGTGCTGCCGCCGGGCACGACGCATCTGACCTGCGATTTCACGATCTGGGATTCGGGGGCGCCCGACCCGGTGCCTTATGGCGCGCCGCAGACGCCGGTCGATCAACTGCCGCATGAGGTGGTCGTGTACCTGCTGGGCAGCCGGTATTGCGAGACAGACAAGCTGGCGACGCTGGCGTGGTCGCTGTTCGGGCATATCGCGCCCGGTTGGGCCCGGGTCGCGGCGATCTCGAAATATGTGCATGACCGCATCCGCTTCAACTATTCCGATGCGCGTCCTGACCGCACCGCGTTCGAGGGTAATGCCGAGCGGATCGGCGTGTGCCGCGACTATGCGCACCTGGCGGTCGCGCTGTGCCGCTGCATGAACATTCCGGCGCGCTATTGCACGGGCTATCTCGGCGATATCGGCGTGCCGGTCGATGTCAATCCGGTGGATTTTTCCGCCTGGTTCGACGTCTATCTCGGCGGCGACTGGTATACTTGGGACGCGCGCCACGACGTGCCGCGCATCGGCCGCATCCTGATGGCGCGCGGACGCGACGCGACCGACGCGGCGCTGACCACCGTGTTCGGGTCGGCGAAGCTGGTGCATTTCACGGTGGAGACGCAGGAGATCGTGGGGTCGTGATATGCGGGCAGCTGCGGGTCTGGTGTTCGCAATCGGAGCATGGGCGATGACCGCCGCGACGGGCGCGCCGGAGCGGGACGAATTCGTCATCGGTCCCGACTATGCGCCGGCGCCGGAGTTCGCGGTGCAAGCGGGCGTGCCGCAAGGCACCGTGCATGCGTTCACGATGCAATCGTCGGACAGCGCGCTTTATCCGGGCATAAGGCGGCTGGAGAACGACATCACCAAGCGGCGCGATGCCTATGGCAATCGCGTCGCGGCGGCGGAGCGGGAGCAGTCGGAGCCCTACCCTTACACGCGCACGGTGTGGGTCTATGTGCCCAGGCAATATGTGCCGGGAACGGCCGCGCCCTTCATGGTGGTGCAGGACGGGTACGGATATCTGAACCGGCTGCCGCGGGTGCTGGATAATCTGATCGCACAGAAGCGCGTGCCGGCGCTGATCGCGATCCTGATCGACAATGGCGGCGGCGATGCGCAAGGCAGCGAGCGCGGTCTCGAATACGACACGATGTCGGGCCGCTACAGCGATTTCGTCGAGACGGAGGTGCTGCCGCGCGTTGCGAAGGCCTATGGCATCGCGTTCACCGCCGATCCGGACGGGCGCGCGACGATGGGCGCGAGCTCCGGCGCGGCGTGCGCCTTCACGATGGCGTGGTTCCATCCCGAGCGCTATCACCGCGTGCTGTCCTATTCGGGCACCTTCGTGAACCAGCAATCGCCGCCGAGCGCGGACACGCCGCGCGGCGCATGGGAGTATCACGCGCATCTGATCGCCGAGGCGCCGGCCAAGCCGATCCGCATCTGGCTGGAGGTCGGCGAGAAGGATCTGCACTACGACGATCCGGAGGAGACGTGGCACAATTGGCCGCTCGCCAACCGGCGCATGGCCGATGTTCTGAAGGCCAAGGGCTATGCCTATCGCTATGTCCTGGCCAAGGCGGCGGTGCATGTCGATGCGCGGGTGACGGAGCAGACCCTGCCTGGCGCGCTGGAATGGCTGTGGCGCGGCTATCGCGGCTGATCAAATCCGCGGGAAGGTGCCGAGGATCTTGACCGCTGCGCCGTTGATGTCTTCCAGCGTCTTGATGGCGCGCGCGATGGATTCCTGCGCCGCCATGATCGCCTTGGTCTGGTCGGCATTGGCCGGATCGTTCAGCAGCGCGGATTGGGCCGCGCCGATGGTGGCGATCGAGACGGTCTGCATGCTGCGCAGATAGGCGACCGCGTCCTGCATCGCCATGGCGCAGGCCTGCGACACCATCTGATAGGCGGCGCCGGGATGCGGCTGTTCGATCAGGTCAGCCATTGCGCACTCTCCCGTTTTGCGTGCCGAGGATGCGGCTGACGGTGGCGGTCACCACCGCGTTGGCGGTGATGTAGGCGTTCTGCTGCGCAGCGACGGCGTTGAGCATTGCAAGGCTGGCGGCGTGCACCAGCATCGGCGTCATCGCCGCTTCGCCCCAGGCGGCGCCGGTCAGCGTGCCGGACGCATCGACGACGTCCTTGACCGGCGTGGAGAGAGGGTGGTCGTCGTGATCGGACATGGCGGGTCTCTCGCTCAACGGAAAATCTGGTTGGTGCCCATGCCGGTCGAGGCGGTGTCGATCGACAATAGCGTCGCGACGCCCTGCGTGGTCGCGGCCTGCGCGGTGATGTTGGACTGCTGCTGCGCATTGGTCGCGTTGTGCGCGGCATTGGCGAGCGCCTGGGACGTCGCCTGGTAGAGATTGCCGAGCGCGATCGCGGGCGCGTCGCCCAGCACTTTGGTGTTGGCCTGGGTGATGGAGTCGGTGATCTGGTCGTTGACCGAGGTCGGTAATGACAATGACGCCTCCAGATGTTGCGCCGGTGGAGGCTAGCGCAGAAATCGCGCGGCGCAATCTGCCGGATGTGAAGTTCCCGACATAATGCTTAACGCACGAACTCTCGCAACGCAGATTTTATTGCCCCACCGAGCACCTACGGCGCGACCTTGGCCTGCAGCTCCGAAATGCGCCGATCATAGGCCTGGCGAAGGCAAGTTATCGGATCGCCGTCATACTGGCATTGATTGCGCTGCGCCAGCCAGGCGCGCTGCTCCAACCGCAACGGCATCCGTGCCTCGCCAACCGGCAGCGGGTTTATAAGCTGCAAATATAGCGCGCCCATGCGAGCATCGAGGGCCGCCAGATCCGGCGAACTGCAGACCTGAAACTCGGCCCATTTGTTGGCCTTGGCGCAATCGAAGCTGGGCGACGCCGTGTTGGTCGCGGCAGGGACGGTGCCCTGCGGCACGCCGCGCGCGACGGGGAGCGACGCGGATTCTCCGGGATACAGATAAGGCGAGGCAATCTCGGCCCAAGTTGCGACGAAGCCGTGCACCCAGCCCGTCGAAGCCGAAGGCGAGACGGATACGTAATAGGCAAAAGGCGTCCAAAACAGCGTGATCCCAACTCCGATCCACAGGATAAGGATGAGGTAGCGCACCGCACTTTGAAACATATCCCCGGCGAAGCGCTGACGCTCGCTGGGGGCGCGGCCGGCGAGCCGCTCGCGGTCGGCGATTTCCATGTCGATCCAGCCACCCGCAAGGAGCGATCCCCGCAAGATGCCGTGCCAGATTAGTGTGGCGAGCGCTATGGTGACCGGCGCGTTCCACGGCCAAGGAAGAAACTCCGTCAGCCCCTTTATCGTCGCGGTCAGAAAATGCGGAAAAAACATCGTCAGCCTTCCAGCGGCTTTTTGTCTTCCACGATTTCGGCATCGACGATCTTGGCTTCATTCCCGGGTTTGGGTGACGAAGAATCCGTAAGCGCCGGAGCCGACTGAGACGCGGGGAGATTGAGATTCGCGGTGAAGGAGCTGACAAGGTCCTTGATCAGGTCCTTGGGAATATCCATTTCCTCGATGTAGTTCTTCTCCAGCATCTTGTGCAGCAGGGCCAACCGTTCCGCGCGGGACTTGTCCCGTTCTGCAAGCTTGAGCTTGAGCGCATCGAGATATTTCGGATCGCCCGAAGACTGGTAGGCCGCGAGGAGCGTGTCCTCGTTCTGAAGCAGTCCCTGATGGCGCGTGATTTCCTTGTCGGCCACGGTCGCGACGGCCTCGTTGCGCGCGATGTTGATCGGTGCGGACTCGATCTCGCGGACCTTTTTCGCGATTTCGTCATCCAGGGAAACATCGACGATCCCGGCCTTGAATGAGAAGCGTTCGTCTTCGGGCCTGAACGAACTCAGCGCATCTTCAAGCGCATCGCGGGCGCCATTTATATTCTGGACGTCGCAACTCCGCGCCTTTGTCCGCAACAGCTTTTTCAGGTCGTCCGCGAAGATCTTCGAAAGGTCGCGCAGGCCCTCCTGGACCACCTCGCCGGCATGCGCCTTTTTCACGCCGACAGCGTATTTCACCGTCAACCGGAAAGGCAGCGCGCCCTTGTTCGAGGGTGCCTCGAAGGTGTCGGAAACATCCTTCTGGCCGACATCGACGATATAATATCTCTCGAATCCGCCGAACAGGCGTTCGCCGAAGGTGGGGCCTTTTCCGTCGAGAAACGCGCGATATCCCCTCTTGCCTTTGACCACCACGACACTGCCCGGCCCGGCCGACAATTCCTTGGTATCTTCCCCGATAATCGGATCGACGCTCATGACGCTTTCCCCTCGATCTGAGACGCTTTCGACGCCAACGCGGGCGCCGAATAGAAATGACGGAACAGGAACTCGACCCGTTGACGATCGCGCGAGTCGGCCTGTGTAAGCGCGGCGATCGCACGCGCGAGCTGAAGCACGGGATCGGTTTCCCCACCGTGGTCGCGCTGGAATTCGGCCCAGTTGCGCAGCACATTCTGCGCCTCCTCCCGAACGCCCCAGCGTGAAAGCGCGGTGCGAAAGGCACGCGCGCAAGCCTGGAGAGCGGTTTCACCATCGGCTCCCTCGCTCGCCAGATGGACCGCGCGGCGGCTTTCGAACAGGCGCGCGAGGCTAGGGCCGCCGTCCGGATCGCAAGGATCGAGGCCCTTGAGCGCCGACAGAAACAGCAGCATCGGAATCTGATTGGGCTTGTCGCGTTCGCCCGGTTGCTCCGCCCAATCGACAAGCGCGGAAAGAAATGCGGGAAGATCGAACAACTCGTCGCTGTCGCTCGTGCTGGCCTGTACGATCAGATCGGCGATGGCCTTGCGGGCATCGTTCAGAAGCCTGCCGTTCTCCCGCTCCACGATGCGCTTGAGAACGGAGATCGCCTGCGGCGCGAGGCGGAAGCCCGTGCTGCCGCAGGCGATTTCGATCGCCGCACGAAGTTGCGGCGGCGTCGCGGTCTCTGCGGACCAATCCTTGATCAGAACGGAGCTGACGGCATCTTCGACTTCCGGCGCGAGCGCCGCGACCGACAACGACAGATCGGCGGTTTGACGGCCGCGCTCGAAATTGTCGAGTGCCCAGCGTCCGATCAACGACTCGAACACCGAGGGAAACGAGCGCTGCGCCAGCACGCCTACCGCGACGGCGACGCGATAGCGGATATTGACATCGGATTGGCGCGCCAGCGTGTCGAGCCAATCGATCAATGGCTGCCGCAGTTCATCGACAGTCTCCCATACCAGATTGAGAAGCGCGTGCGCCCGGCCCTGCTCCCTGAACCTGACGCAGTCGACGTTCATTTTCAGTCTGGCGGGACGGACTGGAAAGACTTCCGCCTCGATGGCCTTCAGCGTCTTGTCCCGGCCGCGGGTCAGCTTCGCGAGGCTCAGCGGCGTCCGGTCTTCGCCGGCGGTCAGCGCGCGCAGCATCTTGCGCATGGGCTCGGCCGCCGCGAGCACGGTCTCATAGGCCTCGGATTCCAGCACGGCGACGGCCAACGCCTCGGCTATCGCGTCGACTTCTGTTACCTGGTCCAACCAGGCCCGAGCCTGGTCGCGCGGCGAAAGCCGGTTGGGCTCAGCGTCGCCGCCCGGCTCCTGTCTTCCTCCGCAAATTTCGCACAGCCAGGAAAGCCGCTCATTGTTCTGCCAGTCTTCGATGCCCTGAAGAGAAAAATAGTCGATGAGCGCGATCAGCCCCTCGAACTGAAATTTCAGCTTGGCATCGTCGATGCGGATCGGGATGAGCTTGTTCTGCTCGCGGCCGAGCCGGCCTTCGACGAACACGTAGCCGGACTCCATGGAGTGCTGCGAGACGAACAGGAGAACGCGCCGGGAAGCGGCGATCGCAGCCTCTACCTTCGTGCCCCAATTGCCTTCATTGAAATTCTGATCCCAATAGACGCGGAGTTCGGCTTGGCGGAAATGCTCCACAAATCGCCGAACAATCTCCCGATCGGCCGAGTTGTAAGAGATGAAAATATCGTACTGAAACCCTTCCGGCGCACCATCGCCGGTTTTCGCTTCGGTCATCCGTCCCAGTCGCCCCCAGAAGGCACAAATGACGGCCGCAATAGTCTCGGACAATTACGCAATCGGTTCGATTGCCGAGGTCAGATGCCGCCGCCCTGTATTTCCGTGCCCTGAGGACAGTATTGAGACTGTACAGACGAAATCAAGATGCCTGGAACATTGGTGCAAGTTGCAAAACGAGGGCATGGTGTCCCTCAGTTTGCCACCGAAAATATCAGTTTAATGCACCGCCCGGCTTGTCTGGGGCGAGTGCTCGATGTCGAACTCGTCGTCGCCGGCGGCGAATTCGGTGCCGTCGATGGTGAGGCCGTTCTTGCCGACGCCGACCGTGACCTTGGTGCCGTCGAGGATTTTGCCTTCGAGCAAAAGCTGCGCGAGCGGGTCCTGGAGGCGGCGCTGGATCACGCGCTTCAGGGGGCGCGCGCCGTAGACGGGGTCGTAGCCCTCATTGGCGAGCCACTCGGTCGCCTTCTTGTCGAGCACGATCTCGATCTTGCGGTCGGCGAGCAGGCGGTCGAGGCGGCGCAGCTGGATCTCCACGATCGTATCCATGTTCGCGCGGGAGAGGCGGTGGAACAGGATGATCTCGTCGAGACGGTTCAGGAACTCGGGCCGGAAATGCGCGCGCACGGCTTGCAGCACGGCGGCGCGGGCCTCGCGTGTCTCCTCGCCGGTCGAGAGCAGTTCGGTGCCGAGGTTGGACGTCAGGATGATCACCGTGTTCTTGAAGTCCACGGTGCGGCCCTGCCCGTCCGTCAGGCGGCCGTCGTCGAGCACCTGCAGCAGCACGTTGAACACGTCGGTGTGCGCCTTCTCGACCTCGTCGAACAGGATCACCTGATAGGGACGCCGGCGCACCGCTTCGGTGAGCACGCCGCCTTCCTCATAGCCGACATAGCCCGGCGGCGCGCCGATCAGGCGGGCGACGGAATGCTTCTCCATGAACTCGCTCATGTCGATGCGCACCATCGCGGTGTCGTCGTCGAACAGGAACGAGGCGAGCGCCTTGGTCAGCTCGGTCTTGCCGACGCCGGTGGGGCCGAGGAACAGGAACGAGCCGATGGGACGGTTGGGATCCTGCAAGCCGGCGCGGGCGCGGCGCACCGCGTTGGCAATAGCGCGCACGGCTTCGTGCTGGCCGACGACGCGGGATTCCAGCGCCGACTCCATCTTGAGGAGCTTGTCCTTCTCGCCTTCGAGCATCTTGTCGACCGGGATGCCGGTCCAGCGCGAGACGACGGAGGCGATCTGCTCCGGCGTCACGGATTCCTTGGCGAGGTTGTTGCTGTCCTTTTCCTCGATGGCCTTGAGCTTGCGTTCGAGGTCGGGGATGACGCCGTAGGAAAGCTCGCCGGCGCGGGCGAAGTCGCCCTTGCGCTGCGCGATCTCGACGTCCATGCGGGCGCGGTCGAGCTGTTCCTTCAGTCCCTGGACGTCGGAGACGGATTTCTTCTCCTCCTGCCATTTGGCGCTGAGGACGCCGGCCTTCTCTTCGAGCTCGGCGAGGTCGTGGGTGAGCGTCTTCAAGCGATCCTGCGACGCCTTGTCGGTCTCCTTCTTGAGCGCGGCCTCTTCGATCTTGAGCTGGATGATGCGGCGGTCGAGTTCGTCGAGCGCTTCGGGCTTGCTGTCGACCTGCATGCGCAGGCGCGACGCGGCCTCGTCCATCAAATCGATGGCCTTGTCGGGCAGGAAACGGTCGGTGATGTAGCGGTTGGAGAGCTGCGCCGCGGCGACGATCGCGCTGTCGGTGATGCGCACGCCGTGATGGACTTCGTATTTCTCCTTCAGGCCGCGCAGAATAGAGATCGAGTCCTCCACGGTCGGCTCGCTGACGAAGACGGGCTGGAAGCGGCGGGCGAGCGCGGCGTCCTTCTCGACATGCTTGCGGTATTCGTTGAGCGTAGTGGCGCCGACGCAGTGCAGCTCGCCGCGCGCGAGCGCGGGCTTGAGCAGATTGGACGCGTCCATCGAGCCTTCGGAGGCGCCAGCGCCAACCAAGGTGTGCATCTCGTCGATGAACAGGATGATGTTGCCGTTGGCGCCGGTGACTTCGTTGAGCACGGCCTTCAGGCGCTCCTCGAACTCGCCGCGGAATTTCGCGCCGGCGATCAGCGAGCCCATGTCGAGCGCCATCAGCTTCTTGTTGCGCAAGGATTCGGGCACGTCGCCATTGACGATGCGCAGCGCAAGGCCTTCGGCGATGGCGGTCTTGCCGACGCCGGGCTCACCGATCAGGACGGGGTTGTTCTTGGTGCGGCGGGCCAGCACCTGGATGGTGCGGCGGATTTCCTCGTCGCGGCCGATCACGGGATCGAGCTTGCCGGTGCGCGCGGCCTCGGTGAGGTCGCGGGCGTATTTCTTGAGCGCGTCGTACTGGTTCTCGGCGGTGGCGCTGTCGGCGGTGCGGCCCTGGCGCAGATCGGCAATCGCCTTGTTGAGGGCGAGCGCGGTGACGCCGGCGTCCTTCAGGATGCGAGCACTCTCGGTGCCCTTGGCGATGGCGAGCGCGAGCAGGAGGTACTCGGCAGTGACGAAGCTGTCGCCGGCCTTCTTGGCGACCTGCTCGGCATTGTCGAACAGCTTGGCGGCGTCCTGGTTGAGATAGACCTGGGCGGATTGGCCTTGGACTTGGGGGAGCTTCGCCAAGGCGCGCTCGACGTCGTCGCGGACCTGCTCGGGCTTGCCGCCGGCGGCCGCAATGAGACGGGCGGCGAGGCCCTCGTTGTCATCGATCAGCACCTTCAACAGATGCTCTGGCGTGAAGTACTGATGATTGGAGCGCTGAGCCAGGCCCTGCGCGGATTGCATGAAACCGCGCGCCCGCTCGGTGAATTTCTCGACGTCCATTTTTGCCTCTCAAGCCCTTGCCCGAACGCGCAGCCGCGCCGCCCAGGCGAGTCTCATGAATTTAGAATACGGCCCCGGATGGGCGCCGTTCCATGGTTGGTTAGTTGGGTTCCCGTTCTGTGCTTTTCAAGGGGTCGTCCGGGATTTGCGCCAGCCGCCACAGCGGGGTGGTCGCGGCGAAAAGCGGCGCCGCAAGGATGCCGGCGACGGCCACGAACAAGCCGATCCGCGGCCCGAGGATCGACCCCAAGATGCCGCCGGCGACCGCGCCCAGCACCGCGGGAGCGCCGGACGCCACGGTGAGCGCGGCAGCGGCGCGGCCGAGCAGGTCTCGCGGGATGACAGCCTGGCGCAGGCTGGCGGTCGGGATCATCGCGGCGACGGCGAACGAGTCGCCGACGATCTGTGCCAGCATCAGGCTGGCGAGCTTGAGCCAGAGCGGGCCGGCGGCAAGCGGGATGAACAGCGTCGAGACGGCGGAGATCAGGAAGCCCAGCACGATGGCGCGGCCGACGCCCAGGAGGCGGACCAGCGGTGCCGACATCGCCGTGCCGAGCAGCGAGCCGACGCCGCCGACCGCGACCGTGATGCCCATCAGCAGCGGGGTGAGACCCAGCGTCCTGATGAAAAAGATCACGTAGAGCGCGCTGAAGATGCCGCCGAACAGCGCCGACAGCGCGGCCATGATCGGCAGCGGCCAGAGCACGGGATTGTCCCAGAAGGCGGCGAAACCCGCTTTGAGATCGGCGAGCATCGTCAGGCGCTGCGTTGATGCCGGGGCAAGCTCTTCGCGCTCGCGGATCCTGCCGAGGAACAGCGCGGAGACGACATAGGTCGCGGCATTGACCGCGATGGCGATCGGCGCCGTCAGGGTCTGGACCAGCACGCCGGCGAGTGCCGGGCCGCCGATCTCGGCCAGCGAGTCGGTGGTCGAGAGCTTGGTGTTGCCTTCGAGCAGATGCTCGCGCGCGATGAGATGCGGCAGATAGGCGTGGTCGGCGATGTCGAACAGCACGCTGAGCGCGCCCATCGCGAGCGCGACGAAATAGAGCTGGTTCATCGCCAGCAGATGCAGCCAGGCGGCGAGCGGAACGCTGAACAGGATGGCGGCGCGCGCGAGGTCCGAGGCGATCATGATGCCGCGCTTGCGCGCGCGGTCGACGAAGCCGCCGGCGGTGAGGCCGACCAGCACGCTGGGGCCGATGAAAAACGCGGCGAGGATGCCGAGCTGGTAGGGCTTCGCGTCGATGGTGAGGACCGAGGCGAGCGCGAGGCCCTCGCGCGTGATGCGGGCGCCGAACGCGGAGACGGTCTGTGCGGACCAGAGGCGGAGGAAGCCGGGGTGGCGCCAGAGGGCGCCGGAGGGGAGTGGAAATCGCATGGGGTGATCTCTTTGAAATTTGAGCCGGAAAAATTTCGCGCACCGTTCCACCTATCCTCACCATGGCCGGGCTTGACCCGGCCGCCCATCTCGCCAGCTTGCGCCGAAGAAGGTTTTTTGGCGCGTGAACGCGCCGCTGGGTGGCCGGCTCGAGGCCGGCCATGGTGAAGGGGGTGGTGATTGCGCTCGATCTCTTGAGACTCTGCAAATGGAATGAAGGCCGCCCGCTGGTGAGCGGACGTTCGCGCCCTTGGCCGTCTTGCGAAGACGGAAGGGACTAAGAGAGAGCGAGAACCTTCATGGCACAGCCATCCTGCCGGCGCGGCCGACTTCGATTGAGGGCGGAAAACTATCGCCGTTCGTGCAGAAGCGCAAACGCGCGCCGCAAGGGGCGCGCGCTGCGTTGGGAACGATGAGAGACGCGGATTACTCCGCGGTTTCCTCTTCGCCCTCTTCCTCGTTTTCGGTGAGGGAGAAGGACGGGCCGCTCTGCGCGGGCTGCTGACCGGCGAAAGGCTGCTCGCCGCCCTGCTGGCCGTTGCCGCGGTTCGGGTTGTTCTGCTGCTGCTGGAGCGCCTGCTGCTGCTGGTATTGCTGCTGCGCCTGCGCCTGGGCGGCCATGATGCGGTAATAGTGCTCGGCGTGCTGCAGATAGCTTTCCGCCATGACGCGGTCGCCATTGGCGTTCGCGTCGCGGGCGAGCTGCAGATACTTCTCGTAGACGTTCGAGGCCGAGCCGCGGATTTTTACTTCCGGGCCAGACGAGTCGAAGGTGCGGTTCGGGTTGTGACCGCCGCCGCCACTGTTGCCGCCATTGTTATTGTTGTTGTGGCTGCCACCGCCGCCGCCACCTGCGTGTTGCGGCCTGCGGCCGCCTCTGCGTGAACGTTTCAAACCTTTGCCCCTATAAAGGACGAGCATCGCAAGGTGCTGCGCGCGATGAATGCGCATATTCGGCTTTCGGCCAAATCGGGTTGCCGCAGCAATTGCCGGCTCGTCTTTCGTTTTGCACAAGAACCGCGGCCTCGCCGCTCCGGCTCCCCCCGACCCATACGGATCGATTGCCGGCAGGGTCCCTATGTCCCCACGGGGCCGGAAACTAGCGGCTCGCCCCGGATAATCCAACTCTTTTCTCAAGGCGTCGCGGGGTTCCGCCGGACGACCAAACAGCGCGGAATTCCGGCCAAATCGGCTGTAAATCGAACGGTTTGGAGGCCGTTTCGACCCATCAGCGCGGCGACCGCGTCAGCCTGCCCGATGCCCAATTCCAGCAAAGCGTGGCCGCCGGGACGCAACAGACGACCGATTCGAGTCGCCAAGGCGCGGTAGGCGTCGAGGCCGTCGGGACCGCCATCGAGTGCGCCGAGGGGCTCGAAGCGGGCGATCTCGGGTTCCAGCGTGGCGATATCGGCGGACGGGATATAGGGCGGATTGCACAGCACGAGGTCGAAGCCGGGGGCGGCTTCCTCGAGCCAGCCGCTCTCGATCAGCGTCGCGCGGGCTTCGAGATCATGGGCGGCGACGTTGCGCGCCGCCCAGGCGAGCGCCTCGGGGGCACGGTCGATGCCGACACCGATGGCGTTGGGGTATTCGTGGAGCGCGGCGACCAGCAATGCGCCGGAGCCGGTGCCGAGATCGAGGATGGATAGCGGCGCGGTCTTGTCGGGGTGGAGCGTGAGCGCGGTCTCGATCAGCGTCTCGGTGTCGGGGCGCGGGATCAGGACGCCGGGGCCGATGGCGAAATCGAGCGACCAGAACTCCTTGTGGCCGGTGATGTAAGCGAGCGGTTCGTGGGCGATGCGGCGGGATACAAGAGAGTCGAAAGTCTCAAATATAAAATCATTCCCTCGCCCCCCACTCGGGGGGAGAGGGTTAGGGTGAGGGGGTGGTGAGGTTCGCGCTTCTGCTTCGGGCGCCCCCTCACCCCGGCCCTCTCCCCCCAAGTGGGGGGCGAGGGAGGTTTTTTTTCTTTTGGCAAATTCCCACAGCAGCCGCGCATCCAGACGCGGATTGTCGATGCCCGCCGCGCGCAAACGCGCCGTAGCCTCCGCGACTTCGTCGCTCAACTTTCGGCTTCCATGGCGGCGAGGCGATCCGCCTGGTCCTGCTGGACGAGTGCGTTGACGATGTCGCCGAGGTCGTCGCCGCTGATGATCTTGTCGAGTTTGTAGAGCGTCAAATTGATCCGATGGTCGGTGACGCGGCCTTGCGGGAAATTGTAGGTGCGGATGCGCTCGGAACGGTCGCCGGAGCCGACGAGGGATTTGCGCTCGCTGGCGCGGGCGCTGTCGACGCGCTCGCGCTCCATGTCATAAAGCTTCGCTTTCAGAAGCTTCATCGCATGCGCCTTGTTCTTGTGCTGCGACTTCTCGGTCTGCTGCGCGACGGCGATACCGGTGGGCAGGTGCGTGATGCGCACGGCGGATTCGGTCTTGTTGACGTGCTGGCCGCCGGCGCCCTGCGCACGGTAGACGTCGATGCGCAGATCCTTGTCGTTGATCACGATGTCGACGTCCTCGGCCTCGGGCAGCACCGCGACGGTGGCGGCGGAGGTGTGGATGCGGCCGCTGGCTTCGGTGACGGGCACGCGCTGCACGCGGTGCACGCCGCTTTCGAATTTGAGCTTGGCGAAGACGCCCTGCCCGTTCACTTCGAGCACCGCGTCCTTGATGCCGCCGAGGTCGCTGTCGGTGCGCGACATGATTTCGGTCTTCCAGCCCTGCAATCCGCAATAGCGGGTGTACATCGCCAGCAGATCGTCGGCGAACAGGGCCGCCTCGTCGCCGCCGGTGCCGGCGCGGATTTCGAGGATGGCGGAGGACGCGTCGGCGGCGTCCTTGGGCAGCAGCTGGATCTGCAGGTCGTGTTCGAGCCCGGTGAAGCGCTGTTTCAGGTCGGCGCGCTCCTCTTCGGCGAGGCTGCGCATCTCCGAATCCGTCGCGGGATCGGCGATCATCGCCTCGGTGCTTTCGAGTTGGTCCTGCACCGCGCGATAGTCGCGCACCACCTCCACGATCGGCGCGAGTTCGGCGTGCTCCTTGGAGAGCTTGACGAAGCCGGCTCCGCCCTGGCCGCTGGCAAGCTCCGCCTCGACCGCAGCAAAGCGGTCCAGGAGGCGTTCGAGCTTGTTGATGGGGATCATGACGGGGCTGTAATCGTTCCAGTGGCAGGGCGGGTATGCTAGGCCGAGGCGGCTTTGCCAAGGCTTATTCGAGCAGCGGGGATATAGAGGCATGCGCAGCCGAGCAACCGTTACGATTTCACGGCTTCTTCTGGGGATCGGCCTCCTGGCGGGCCTGTCGGGCGCGGCCGCGCCGCCGCCGGCCAAGCAGAACAACGCGGATATCTTCGCGGGCTTCGTCCAGGACGACGGCTACAAGGCCTATCTGCTGCAAGCCTATAACGGCACCGAGCCGGCGCCGCTGAAAGCCAAATGTCCGGCGCTGAAGATCATCGGACTGGCGCCGCCGGAGGTGATCAAGCCGCCCAGTTTCGTCAAGACGGGCGATGCGTTTCGTATCGCCGGCGGGGCCTGGGTGGCGCGCGGGTTGCTCAACCGCTGCGGCACGGAGGTGATACGCCGGCTGGTGGTCGAAGGCGTGCCGCAGACCGGCGGCCTGCATGCCATCACGCTGATCCCCGGACAGTTTCCCGGCAATCTGCCGCTGGAAAAGACCGCGACGCACATCGTGCTGCCGCCGTCGATGGCAGCGGCGCGCTGCGCGGACTTCAAGAAGCTCTATGTTCTCGACACCAGGCTGACGAGCCCGGCCAATCCGAAAGGCTGGACGGAGACCTGGACGATGCAGGCCTGCGGGCGGATGGTGACGGCGGACGTGACCTATGTCGCCGACCGAACCGGGATGAAGGTCACGGCGAAGAACGTGAAGCTGCATTGATCGGCCGGGGACGGCACAGGGCAATTCGCACCACTGGCGATCACGCCGGTCAAGAGTTCTAATACGCCAAGATATTTCGGGGGGAATGTGACATGGCCGGACGGATATTCTTGAAGCGTGCGTGGCGCGTGGTTCTGCCCGCACTGGCGCTGCTGACGCCGGCGATGGCGGGCGCCGAGATGACCGATGCACAGCGGTTTCCGGATTTTCTCCGCTCGGCGGAATACCGCACGCTCGTGACGCGCTATTTCAACGAGCAGGAGCCGCGGCCGCTTGCCGCCAAATGCGCGACGCTGAGTGTCGTGACATGGGGCGATCCGATCGTGGTGATGCCGGCAACGTTCAAGAAAAACGGCAGCAACTATGTGCTGCTCGCCGGACGCTGGGTGCAGCCGGCGACGCTGAACCGCTGTGGCGCGAAGGTGATGCGGCGGACGCTGCTGACGGAGGGTGACGGCATCTTGCACGGCGGCTCGCTGCTGCCGGGCGAATTTCCGGGCAACCTCCAACTCGAGGACAGCGCCGAGCACATCGTGCTGCCGGCCGCGATGGGCGTGGCGAAATGCGAGGACTACAAGACGCTATGGGTGCTCGACACCAAGCTGACCAGTCCCGCCAGGGCGCAGGGCTGGACGGAGACCTGGACGATGCAGGCCTGTGGGCGGGCGATGACGGCGGATGTGGTCTATACCGCGGACGCGACGGGGATGAACATCACGGCGAAGAACGTGAAGCTGCACTGATCGATCGAGGACGGCACATGGCAATTCGCACAAGCGGCGATCGCGCAGGATCAAGGCTCCTCAAGGGGCTGGCGCTTGTGGCGCTGGTCCTCAGTGGCGGCAGCGCGGCGGCGGGACTTTCGCCGCAGCAGCAGGCGATATTCGGTTCCTATCTGACGTCGCCAGCCTACAAGGCGATCCTGGAGAAGGGCTATAACGACGCCGAGCCGGCGATGTTGAAGGCGCAGTGCCCTGCCCTCAAGATCACCGCTTTCGATCCGCCCGAGATCGTCCAGCAGCCGCTGATCGCCAAAGGCGCGGGCGGCGGCTGGCAGGTGACGGACGGAGCCTGGGTGCAGCGCGCGACGCTGGACCGCTGCGGCAAGCCGGCGGCGCGGCGCACGATGGTGTCGACGGGCGCGAACAACATGCTGCACCTGCACGCGCTCCTGCCCGGCGATTACGGCGGCGGCTACAGGCTCGAATCGACTGCGCTTGGCACCGTGGTGACCACCATCGTCTATACGCTCGAGTGCAAGGACAAGACGATGCCGGTCGTGCTGGACGTGCAGCGCCTGCGCGACGCACGCAAGCCGAGCTGGGCCGAGACGTGGACGGTTTTCCTGTGCGGCAAGACGGCGACGGCGCGCGTCGTCTACGTCCCGAATGGCGCGCAGACCGCCATCCTCATGTCGGAGGTCGCGTACAGCAAATAGCTTTGCTACTGCGCCGGTTCCAGGACCTTGCCGCGGGCCTGTTCGATCTCACTGGCTTTCTTCTCGCAAAGCTCGACGACGTGCTCGAGGAGCTTGTCGTTGTCGAGGCGATAGGCCGGCTTGCCGTTGAGATAGATCATGCCGTGACCCTTGCCGGCGCCGCCGCCGGTGAAGGCCATGTCGGTCTCCTTGGCTTCGCCCGGGCCGTTCACGACGCAGCCGATGATCGACAGCGACATCGGCGTGGCGATGTGCTTGAGGCGGTCTTCGAGCTGCTTGACCGTGTCGATGACGTTGAAGCCCTGACGCGCGCAGGACGGGCACGAGACGATGTTCACGCCGCGGTGGCGCAGGTTCAGGCTCTTGAGGATGTCGAAGCCGACACGAACTTCTTCCACCGGATCGGCGGAGAGCGAGACGCGGATCGTGTCGCCGATGCCGCTCCACAGCAGCATGCCCATGCCGATGGAGGATTTGACGGTGCCGGAGATCATGCCGCCGGCCTCGGTGATGCCGACATGGATCGGGCAATCGACGGCTTCGGCGAGCTGCTGATAGGCGGCGACGGCGAGGAATGCGTCCGACGCCTTCACCGAGATCTTGTACTCGCGGAAGTCGAGATCGTCCAAAATCTTGGCATGGTTGAGCGCGCTCTCGACCATCGCTTCGGGGCACGGCTCGCCGTACTTCTCGAGCAACTCCTTTTCGAGGGAGCCGGCGTTGACGCCAATGCGCATCGAGCAGCCATGATCCTTGGCGGCCTTGACGACTTCGCGGACGCGCTGGGTCGAGCCGATATTGCCGGGATTGATGCGCAGGCAGGCGGCGCCGTTCACGGCGGCCTCGATGGCGCGCTTGTAGTGGAAGTGGATGTCGGCGACGACCGGGATGTTGGCGGCGCGGGTGATCGCCTTCATCGCCTTGGTCGCGTCCTCGTCGGGGCAGGAGACGCGCACGATATCGCAGCCCGCCTCCTCGATGCCGCGGATCTGGTCGATGGTGGCGCGGGCGTCGCCGGTGACGGTGTTGGTCATCGTCTGCACGCTGATCGGCGCGTCGCCGCCGACCGGCACCTTGCCGACCATGATCTGGCGCGACTTGCGCCGATGGATGTCACGATATGCGCGTACGCTCATCAGCCTGGTCCTCCGCCGGTGCGGTCGACAATGGATTGGGGATCGAGAGACAGGGCTTCGGCCATGCCGGCATCCTTGCCGGCGAAGCCCTTGGATTCGCCATCGAGGTCGATCTCGACCGCGTTGGCAGCGGTGGTCGTCAGCGTCAGGCCGACGACGTTGGGCACCTGGTAGGTGTCGCCCGGCTGCAGCGTGCGGTTGATGTAGACCATGCCGTCCTCGCCCTGGACGAGGATGCGGGTCGGCTGATGCACGCGCAGCACGACGCGCGCCGCGGCGTTGTTCTTGCCATAGACCTGGCCCTGCGGCAGCGGCGTGGCACCCGGAGTCGTGGCGGGCGGCGTTGCACCGAGCGTGAGGTTCGGTTCCTGCGCAGTGTTGGTGGGCGCTGCCGGAACGGGCGTAGCTGTTTGTGCTGGCGGCGGCGCGACGGGCGCCGGTGCCGGCTGGGCGGCGACGGGCTTGGGCTCGAATTGCTGCGGCGGCGCGGTGACCGGCTGGGACATCATCCCGCTGGTCGAGGTCAGCACGTAATAGGCGGCGTAGAGCATCAGCAGCACGGCGACGCCGGCGATGATCTTCCAGCCTTGCGGCAAGCGGCGGGTGTCGTCCTCGTCGATGAGGGTGACGGGCTGCTGCACTTCGGTATCGGTGCGGCCGGCGATCTCGGCCTTGAAACGCTCCAGCGTCTGGCCGACATCGAGGCCGAGGTAATCGGCATAGGAACGCACGAAGCCGACGGCATAGGTGCGGCCGGGCAGCGCGTCGAGGCGGTCTTCCTCGATCGCTTCGAGGTGGTCCTTGCGGATCTTCAGGGATTTGGAGACGGTCGCGAGGTCGTCACCCCTGCGCAGGCGCGCGGCGCGCAGGTCCTGGCCCACGGTCTCCAGAGGGGTGTCGCTGTCGCCGGAAATCTCACGCAGATGGATGCGACGGCTCTTGATATTGCCGCTATCGTCCACCGTCAGGCGTGTCACTTTGGTCATCGGGCAACAGATATCCGCTGCACCGCACGCCTGCCAGCCAAATCTTTGAGACGGAGCGGAAAATCGGCGGTTTGGGAGGCGCGGGCGCGGCGGCCGTCGCGTATGTTGGCAAGCAATACATTTAGGTGCCGTCCGCTGGCGTAATGACAATGACGTTACAATATGACATGCTCGCAAAAAAGAGGTTTCCATGCAGACGACATCCAAGCGAGAGACGTTGAACATTCGGATCAAGGCGTCGGAGCGTGGCTTGATCGACCGCGCCGCGGAAGTGACCGGCAAGACGCGAACCGATTTCATCCTGGAGGCGACGCGCCGCGCCGCCGAAGATGCACTGCTCAACCGCACGCTTTTCCTCGTGAGTCCGGAGGCGCAAGCCGAGTTCCTAGAGCGGCTCGATGCGCCGCCCAAGTCGAATGCGCGGCTGCAACGCAGTTTGAGGACTGCGCCGCCCTGGAAGTGACGTGGCGCTGTCCGCACCCGAGCCGTTAGCGGCGCATCATCAACTCGATGCGTTCGACTCCGGTGCGCCTGCCCTCGACGACTGGCTGAAACGGCGCGCGCGGGCCAATCAGGCGAGCGGAGCATCGCGCACATTCGTTCTCTGCGATGGCGACAAGGTTGCGGGTTACTATGCGCTGGCATCGGGCGGGATCGATTCCAGCGGCGCCACGGGACGCTTTCGGCGCAACATGCCGGAGCCGATCCCGGTTGCAGTGCTGGCGCGGATGGCGGTGGATCGGGCGTATCAGAAAAAGGGAATCGGACGTGCGTTGTTTCGCGACGCTGCGTTGCGCGTGCTGCAAGCCGCTGACGCCATCGGCATTCGCGGGATGGTCGTGCATGCACTGACGGATGAGGCGAAGGCGTTCTATCTGGCGTTGGGCTTCGATGTATCGCCGCTCGATCCGATGACGTTGATGGTGACGCTGGCCGATATCCGGCTGAATGTCGATCTCTGACGTCACTTCAGCGCGATCGCACGCTCGGCCGCGAAGGCGGCCAGACGCGTGCGGAGGCTGTGGTCGGTGCGGCCGCACAGTTTCTGCACGAAGGGCGTGACCTCGCTGAGGTTCATGCTGCGGATCATCATTTTGATCGGGCCGATGTTCGCCGGATGCATCGACAAGGTGCGCAGGCCCAGCCCAAGCAACGCCATCGCGTCGAGCGGCTTGCCGGCCATCTCGCCGCACAGCGAGAGTTCGCCATGCGCCTCGGCGGAGCTGTCGACGATCAGCTTGATCAGCGTGAGCGAGGCGGGGTTGAGGACGTCGTAGCGCTTGGCGACGCGCGGATTGGTGCGGTCGACCGCGAAGGCGAGCGACAGAAGATCGTTGGAGCCGATGGAGACGAAATCGGCGGAGCGCATCAGCTGCGGCAGCATGAAGGCGAGCGCGGGGACTTCGAGCATGGCGCCGACCAGCACCTGGCGCGGGCGGTCGAGGTTCAAGAGCCGCGAGCGTTCGATCTCGCGGTCGATGAGGGCGCGGGCGCGGTTGAACTCGTCGACGTTGGAAACCATCGGCAGGAGGATGCGCAAGGTGCGGCCGGCGCATGCCATCAGCAGAGCGCGGACCTGGTAGCGCAGCAGCGCGGGCCGATCGAGCGCGATGCGGATTGCGCGCCAACCGAGCGCGGGATTCTCCTCGCGCTCCCAGCGTGCATAGGGCAGCACCTTGTCGCCGCCGAGGTCGAGGGTGCGGAACACCACCGGCTTGTCGCCGGCGGCGTCGAGGATCGCGCGGTAGAAATTCGCCTGGTCCTGCAGGCGCGGCATGGTCTCGCCGATCATGAACTGCAATTCGGTGCGGAACAGGCCGACGCCGTCGGCGCCGGATTCGGCCAGATGCGGCATGTCGAGCTGGAGCCCGGCATTCATCATCAGCGCGATGGGCACGCCGTCCTTGGTCACCGCCGGCAAATCGCGCACTGCGGCGAAGCGGGCCTGGGTCTGCTCGCGCAAGGTGCGCTTGGCTTCGAAGGCGGCGACGATCTCGGGTTGGGGACGCAGATGCAGCTCGCCAGCCTCGCCGTCGACCACGATGCTGTCGCCGGCGCGCGCCGCGTCGGTGATGCCTTGCGCCGAGCCGATCAGCGGCAGGCCCATCGAGCGCGCGACGATCGCGACGTGGCTGGTGGAGGCGGCTTCTTCGAGCACGAGGCCGACGAGATGCTCGCGGCCATAATCGAGCAACTCGGCGGGGCCCATCGCGCGGGCGACGACGACGGCGTTGATGGGCAATTCCTGGATGCCGCTTTCGCCGGTGAGATGGCGCAGCAAACGGCGAGCGAGATCGTCGAGATCGTGCAGACGCTCGCGCAGCACCGGATCGTCGAGGCGCTGGACGCGCACGCGCATCTCGTCCTGGACGCGCTCGACGGCGGCTTCGGCGGTGAGGCCGGCGCGGATCGCATCGCGCATGCGCTGGCGCCAGCCCTGGTCGTGGGCGAACAGGCGATAGGCCTCAATGACCTCCCTGCCCTCGCCGGTCAGATCGAGCTCGCTGGATTCCAGCATCTCGTCGACCGAGTCGCGCAGGCTGCCGATGGCTTCTTCGAGACGGATCAGCTCTTCGGATGTGTTGTCCGCGACCATGCGCTCGACCTTGACGCGCGGCTCGTGCAGCACGACGCGGCCGACGCCGACGCCTTCGCTGAGGCCTTCACCCTGGAACACGCGCGGGCGGTCGACGCGCAACTCGGGCTCGTCGAGCTCGGCGAGGTTGAACAGGCCGCCCTGCGCCACGACTTCGGCGAGCACCATCGAGACGGTCTGCAGCGCCTCGACTTCTTCCTCGGCATAAAGCACAGCGGCGCGGTTCTGCACGGTGAGGACGCCGAACACCTGGCCGCCGCGCACGATGGGCACGCCGAGGAACGACTTGAACGGGTCTTCGCCGGTCTCGGGGCGATAGGCGAAATGCGGATCGGACGGCGCGTCGCTGAGGTTCACCGGCTCGGCGGTCTCGGCGACGAGGCCGACGAGGCCCTCGCCTTCCTTGAGTCTTGTGTTGTGCACAGCGGTACGGTTGAGGCCCTCGGTGGCGAACAGCTCCAGCGCCTTGCCGGCGCGGCTCAGATAGATCGAGCAGACCTCGGCGACCATGTTGGTCGCGATCACGGTGACGAGCTTGTCGAGGCGCGTCTGCGCACTCGTCTGCTCCGCCATGATCTCGCGCAGCTTGCGCAGCAGCAGACGGGGACCGCCCGCGGCGACAGCCATCAGGCGGCGTCCAGCTCGTAGGCCGAGTGCAGCGCGCGGACCGCGAGCTCGACATATTCCTCTGCGATCAGGACCGACACCTTGATTTCGGATGTCGAGATCACCTGGATGTTGATGCCCTTCTCCGACAGGGTGCGGAACATGGTCTGGGCGACGCCGGGATGGGCGCGCATGCCGATGCCGATGATCGAGACCTTGGCGACGTCCGCGTCATGCGTCATCTCGCGATAGCCGATCTGCTCGGCGGCCTTCTCGATGGACGCCAGCGCGCGCTGCAGTTCGCCGCGCGCGACGGTGAAGGTGAGGTCGGTCTTCTTGCCGTCCTCGGAGACGTTCTGCACGATCATGTCGACGTTGACGCCGTTGTCGGCGAGCGGGCCGAAGATCGCCGCGGCGATGCCGGGACGGTCCGGGATCTTGTGCAGCGTGATCTTCGCTTCGTCGCGGCTATAGGCGATGCCGGTGACCGGTTTCTTTTCCACGATGTCGTCCTCGTCACAGAGAAGCGTTCCGCCCGCGTCGGGGTCGAAGGTCGATAGCACGCGGGTGGGGACGCGATGAAGCATGGCGATCTCGACCGAGCGCGTCTGCAGAACCTTGGCGCCGAGCGAGGCCATTTCGAGCATCTCCTCGAAGGAGATTTTCTCCAGCCGCCGCGCCTTGGGCACGATGCGCGGATCGGTGGTATAGACCCCGTCGACGTCGGTGTAGATGTCGCAGCGGTCGGCCTTGAGGCCGGCGGCGACGGCGACGGCCGAGGTGTCCGAGCCGCCGCGGCCGAGCGTCGAGATGCGGTCATGCGCCGCGACGCCCTGGAAGCCGGCGACGACGGCGACTTCGCCGCGCGCCAGGCTCTCGTTCATCAGGTCGGCATCCATGCCCTCGATGCGGGCGGAACCGTGGACCGCGGAGGTGCGCAGCGGGATCTGCCAGCCGAGCCAGGAGCGCGCCGGCACGCCGATGGCGCCGAGCGCCACGGCGAGGAGGCCGCTGGTGATCTGCTCGCCGGCGGCGACGATCACGTCGTATTCGCGCTGGTCGGGCATGGCGGGGGCATTGCCGCCGGGCGGCCTGGCGATGTCGTTGCACCAAGCGACGAGCTTGTTGGTCTCGCCCGCCATGGCGCTGACCACGACGGCGACCTGGTTGCCGCGGTCGCGCTCCTTCTTCACCAGAATCGCGACATGGCGGATGCGGTCGAGATCGGCCACCGAGGTGCCGCCGAATTTCATCGCAATCTTGGCCATGGGTCCGTGTGTGAGGTGGTTGCTGGCGGGATACATAGACGGGGCGGTCGCGGGGCTCAATGACACAGAAATTTCCTCTCCCCCCTTTCAGGGGAGAGGGCTAGGGTGAGGGGGTGCCGGGGTCGAGCGCGTATCGTGAGCGCTTGGTGTCGGCTTTGGAGTTTAGCTTTCGCTGTTTGTGTTTGCGGCGACACCCCCTCACCCTGCCTTCTCCCCCGGAGGGGGAGAGGGAAAAAGAAAAAAGATGACCACCACTGTCGACGAAGCCGAAGTTGCCAAGTTCTCCGCCATGGCGGCGGAGTGGTGGGATCCCGCCGGCAAGTTCGCGCCGCTGCACAAGTTCAATCCGGTGCGGCTCAAATTCATCCGTGACACGGTCGCGGCGCATACCGGCAAGTCCGGGCTCAAGCCGTTTGCGGGGATGAGCCTGCTCGATATCGGCTGCGGCGGCGGGCTCCTGTGCGAGCCAATGCGCCGGCTCGGGTTCGATGTGACCGGGGTCGATCCGTCGGAGAAGAATATCGGCACGGCGCGGGCACATGCGGCCGCGGGCGGGATAGACGTCAATTACCGCGCGGCGTCGGCGGAGGTGCTGGAGGCGGAAGGCGCGCAGTTCGACATCGTTCTCAACATGGAGGTCGTGGAGCATGTCGCGGACCTCAAGGCCTATCTCATGGCCTGCGCCAGGCTGGTGAAGCCGGGCGGGCTGATGTTCGTCGCGACGCTGAACAAGACGCTCAAATCGCTCGCGCTGGCCAAGATCGGGGCGGAGTACATCCTGCGCTGGCTGCCGCCGGGGACGCATGACTGGAATCGCTTCGTTGAGCCCGGAGAGCTGCGCCGGTTGCTGGAAGGTGCGGGCCTCAACCCTTTGAAAACACAGGGTGTTGCGTTCGATCCGCTGTCCTGGGACTGGCACCTCTCCAGCGATGTTGATGTGAACTACATGATAGTCGCGAGCCGCTGAAGACCCTATGGTGCGGGCGATTTCAACGCCTTCCAGGGGATTCGCATGAACAAACTCGCCGCTTTCGGCCTGGCCGCTTTTGCTGCCGCCGCACTCATCGCCTCGCCCGCCGAAGCCAAGAAGAAGCCGACGCATCGCCCGGCCCATGTTGCGATGTGCCCGCTGGCGATGTCGCCGGGCAAGTCAGGCAAGCTGGTGAGCGACGCCACCCGCACCTTCTACGATTTCCAGGGCAAGATTCCGCAGAGCATCCTGCGCCAGGCCAAGGGCATCATCATCGTGCCGAACCTGGTCAAAGTCGGCTTCATCATCGGCGGCCAGGGCGGCGACGCGGTGCTGCTGCGCCGCATCGGCAAGGTGTGGACCTATCCGGCGTTCTACTCGCTCGGCTCGCCGTCGATCGGCCTGCAGGCCGGCATCTCCAGCGCCCAGATCGTGCTGGTACTGATGACCGATCGCGCGGTCGATGCCGTGCGCCAGGAACGCTTCCGGCTCGGCACCGAGGCCGGCCTTGCGATCTTCATGGCGGGCGGCAATGACGGCGCCTCGAACTATCACGGCGACATCATCGGCTGGGCCCGCGCCGGCGGCCTCTATGCCGGCCTGACGGTCAACGATTCGACGCTGGAGCAGAAAGCGGAGCTGAACGCGGAGTACTACAACCGCCCGGTGCCGTTCGACGACATCTTCATGGGCCGCTCGTGCAACCGCGACGCGGATGCGCTGCGCACGGCGCTGAAGTAGCAGACGCGAAGACGCGATGGCCGGCGCGCGCCGGCCATCGCGTCATTTGCCGGCCGGCGGGGGCGTCTGCGGCATCAGCCGCGCGATGAGACTGTCGAGGAAGGTGAAGAACGCCTCGGCCGCGAAACCGGCGAGGAACGACAGGCCGGCCGTCGTGATCTTGATGGTGCCCGCGCCGGCGCTCGAGAAGTCGAACAATCCGACGGCAAGGCCCGCCGACATCCCCAGAAAGATCGAGACGCGCGCCAGGCCGTAGTCGCGCGGCGCCAGGATGCTGTCGCGCATCTTGGTGGTGATCGAGCGCAAAAGTCCCGCCAGCGTGCCCAAACCGCCAAAGGCGGCGGGAATGACGATGCCGTTGAGGCTGGCCACGATCGCCATGGTGAGGATTTCCAGCGGCGACAAGGATGCCGCCGAGTCATGACCCGGCCGTGCGACGACGCTTTTCGTCTTGTCTTGCGGCGCAGGAGACGTGGTCGTCCCTTGCACCGGTGTCACGGAAACCGGAACGATCTCGACCGGCTTGGCGGACGTCCCGGCAGTCTTCTCGATGGTCTGCGGCTGCGTGTAGGTGGGGTCCCGTGTCGAGGCGAAAAGATGCACGCTGAGCGCCACGGGCCGGAGCCAGGAATACCAATCATGGCCGCCCACCAGATTCTGCAGATCGATGCGATCCGCAGTCAGCTCGTCGCGGTCGATGTCGGCTTGTTCGCAATCAGCCTCGTGTTCCTGGGGCGGCGTCGCGCAAGCATTCGCCGTGGGCGCGAATTTTGGATCCTTGTCGAGCAAGGCGGCGTAGGTCTTGCTGGTCCCCGTGATCCGCTGAATGACCGTATCGGTCACGCTGACGTCCCAATTGGTATAGGCGATGAGAAGCAGCAAACCGAGCGACCACCAGGGCAGCCAATTGTAGAAATAGCGGAAGCGCCGGGCCTGATCCTCCAGGTTCGGATATGCCGCGCTCGCCGAAAAGAAGGGCTTTGAGGTCTTCTCGGGTTTCGTGCCGTTCCACCAGTGCCTGAACTGACGCAACCGCGTCGTCAGGCGGTTGGGAAATTTCAGGGAAGTGCCGGCGAACATCGAGGTGAACGCCACCGTCAGCCCGCGCGCGGGCGCGGCGAGATAATTGAGCTTGTCCTTGACGACGAGCATGAATGCCGCCTGCTGGGCATTGGCCGCCACCGATCCGCTCGGCGGATAGCTGATGCGGCAGATCTGCTCGACCGCGTCCTGCGGCGACATGGAGGTCACCGGATTGCCGTCGCAATCGGCGGAGCAGACGTCCTTCAGACCGGCGAGCGATTTGTCGGTGCGACCGGAAATGAAATCGATCAGCATGTGGACTTCGCTGAGATCGCGGTAAAAGAGCTCCTCCTCCGCGAACATTTCCGCCTCGCCCGCATCGACGCCGGACAGGCGGTTACGTCCCCGCATCTTCCCGGCCTGCACGCTCAACAGTGTTTCCGGCGAGGCGATGCCGTTGGCGACGACCGACAGGTAGTAGATGCCCGGCACGATATCGCGGGGAACGGTGAATTCGGTGTCGTGCAGCGCGCGGCCGGTCGCGACCGCCATCGTCGAGTGATTGGCGGTGCGGCAATAGACGACCCGGTCGGATGGCGGCGCGGCGCGCAGGCGGACGATCGGATAGTTGGTCGCCATCGCGGCGTCGTCGCCATAGGAACAGGCCTGCGACAGGCCGTTCAACCGCATGCCCTGAAGGCGATGGATCGAGCCCTGCAGGACGCTGGCCGAGCAGGCCTGGATCGACGGCGCCCAGGCGGGATCGGGCGCGCCGTCCGGCTGGAACAGCGCGACCGATGCGGTGCCGTTGCTGACCAGAACCTGTCCGTTCGGCAGCAGCAGAAAGCAGAAATTGTACGGCGCCAGAGCGGCCGCAGCCGGCGGTGACGGCAGCGCCGTCCAGGTCGTCGCGCCGTAGGGATCGAATTCGTAGAAGGACGCAGGCCCCAGATAATTGTCCTTCACGCCATCCACGGGTCCGACGACGCACAGAACGCGCCCGTTCGGCAACAGGCAGGCCGGCGCGTCCTTGGCGCCCTGTGGGATGTTGGCGGCATTGGGTGGGACGCCTGGTCCCGGCGTCCATGTGCCGGCCTGCCCCGGCATCGCATTGGGCTTGAAGCGTCCCGTCGCGCCGGTGGCGCCGATCGCGAACACCGAGCCATCCGTGAGCAGGATGGCCGGTCCGATCTCGCTCGACGCGGTTTCGACCAGCGCCGGCGCATTGCCGTTGGCGATCCAGCCATTGCCGACGAACAGCTCCGAGGCGGGTGGGCCGACACAGTCGGCGGTCAGGACGCTGCCGTCCGACAGCAAGGTCCAAGTCTCTTCGCTGCTGCTGGCGTTGAGCTTGGAATCGGTCGCCGCCCACTTGCCGGCCTTGGGATCCCAGATGGCGCAAGGGCCAGCCATGATATTGCCGAGCAAGACGCGGCCATCGGGCAACACGCAGCACGGCGCGTCGCCGATTGCGGTCCAGTCTTTCGGCGTAGCGATCTTGCGCCAGGTCTCGGCCACGGGATCGTAGAGTTCGGCGGTGCAAAGGTCGGAAGGCTGGGACGCGTTGTTGCTATATTCGCCCCCCGCGACGAACACGGTGCCGTCACGCAGGACCGCGGAGGCAAAATAGAGCGGCGCATTCGCGGACGATCCGGTGGGCTTCCATTCGCCCTGCGCGTAGCGCCCGGCGCGATCCGGAACGAGGCGCCACCACAGCGACGTGCCCGTGTTCTGCGCCAGCACCGAACCGTCCGTCAGCAGCAGCAGCAGGCCGACATCGAACGGTGCCGCGATGGCGGTATCCCAGGCGCCAGGCATGAATCAGCCCCTCGACAATTCTCGCTGCAATATTCAAGTGTGCGGAGAAAACATAGGAAAGTAAATGATGCGGCAGCGCCCTGTAAACGGTTGCATTCTTCAGTAAAGGGGAAGCTTTGTCGGGTATTGCGAAGCCCGCCGCCGCCGGCAGGCGCAGGTTCAGTTCGCGCCGTCCAGGTCGGGCGGCAGCGGGGCGACATCGACGCCCTCCTCCACCAACTCCTTGGCTTCTTCCATCGAGGCTTCGCCGTAGATGTGGCGATGCTCGCTCTCGCCGTAATGGATCTTGCGCGCTTCCTCGGCGAAGTTGGGGCCGACATAGTCGGCATTGTCCTGCACATATTTGCGCAGGCCCGTCATGAACTGGCGCATCTGCTTGGCTTCGGCCGGCGTGACGGTGGACTTCTTCGCGCCGGAAACGGCGGGCGCCATGATCGCTTTTTCCACTTTGCGCGAGTCGCAGACCGGACAGGTAAGCTTGCCGCTCTTGGACTGCGCGTCGAAGGCGTGCGAGTCGCGGAACCAACCCTCGAACTCGTGGGCGTTGCGGCAGCGCAGATTGTAGACGATCACGAAAGTGCCTCAGGCCGGCAGGTCACGCGTCTTATACGCCCAAAACGGTGCCTGGATTGATATTTCGCAACGGATTAACGCAAGCGCCGCCGGGCTGGCAAGCCGGCGTGCATTAACCAAGCAAATCTTGCCGAAACCTGTCCGCAGGATGCGTGGCGCGCGTCAGGGGCCTTCGAAGGGCCGGTCGTGCTGCAGGTTCGGGACGCGGCCGCGCGCATCCGCGACAGCGGCGGGGTCGATATCGGCGAGGATGATGCCGGGCTCGGTGCCGGCCTCGGCGAGGATCTCGCCCCAGGGCGCGACGATCAGCGAGTGGCCATAGGTCTTGCGGCCATTGGCGTGGGTGCCGCCTTGTGCCGGCGCGACGACGAAAGCGCCGTTCTCGATGGCGCGGGCGCGCAGCAGGATGTGCCAATGCGCCTTGCCGGTGGTCTCGGTGAAGGCGGACGGCGCGGTGAGCAGGAAGGCGCCGTTCTGCGCCAGCGTGCGGTAGAGCTGCGGGAAGCGCATGTCGTAGCAGATGGTCAAGCCCATCTTGCCCCATTGCGTATCGGCGAGCACCGCGCGGTCGCCACCGGCGACGGTGTTGGACTCGCGGTATTTCTCGCCCGACGGCAGGTCGACGTCGAAGAGATGGATCTTGCTGTAGCGCGCGGTGATGCGGCCCTTGGGATCGATCAGGAAAGAGCGGTTGGCGGTCTTGCTGTCGCTGACCTTGATCGCGAGCGAGCCGATCAGCAGATGGATGCCGAGCTCTTCGGCGAGCGCCGCGAAGGCGGGAAGTGCGGGATCGTGCGCCTCGTCATAGGAGCTGGCGAGCTTGGCGCCGCCATCGGGCGCCATCAGCGTGGTGTTCTCCGGCGTCGCGATGAACTGGGCGCCCTTGCCGTGCGCCTCGCGGATGAAAGCGGACGTGGTGCGGATGTTCTCCTGCACGTCATCGGTGGAGCGGAGCTGGACGCAGGCGGCTTTGAAGGCGGTCATGGCGCCAGTCTAAGGGCTAAGATGCCGGGCCATCAACCAAGGTCGCGATCAGCGCGAGCAAGGCCTTTTGCGCGGGGCTTGGCGGCTGGGCGAGGAATTCGCCCAGCGGGAATTGCCTATCGCGATCCCGCCGGCCGTCGCCATGGCGGTATGTGCTGCGATGACGAATGGCGGGCGCGCCAGTCTTTGCCTCGCGGACCAAATAGAAAAGGTTTTCGTCGCCGGGGTTGGGAACTGCGCGAAAGAAGAGATACCCGTCCCCGGCCAACGCGCTATCCCGCCAAAAGCGGATCGAGCTGGCCCTGGCTTTCGAGCGCGTAGAGGTCGTCGCAGCCGCCGACATGTTTGTCGCCGATGAATATCTGCGGCACGGTGCGGCGGCCTTCGGATTTCGCTTCCATCTCGGCGCGGGCGTCGGCGTCCATGAAGACATCGACTTCCTCGAACGCGGCGCCCTTCTTCTTCAGGAGGGATTTCGCCCGCACGCAATAGGGGCAGATCGGCGTGGTGTAGATCTTGATCTTGGACATGACGGGCGACTCAGCAGCACCTTTTCACGACAGTTCTATAATATCCCCCGCGAGCGGCCGGACAACGCGGGCGAGCGCCAAAACGAAGACTTTCGCGGCCCCTGCGCGCTTTAGCGCACGCGCGCAGGCATCGACCGTAGCCCCGGTGGTTAACACGTCGTCGATCAACAAAAGATTGCGCCCCGCGATGGCGGATTTGTGGCGCGGCGGAACCCTGAACGCGCCCAGCATGTTGCGCCGGCGTGCCTTGGCGGAGGGCATCGCGCCCTGGCTGGGTGTGGCGCGGCTGCGGGTCAGACTATGGATATCTAGCGGCTTCCCAGTCTGGCGGGCGAGCGCGCGGGCGAGTTCCGCCGACTGGTTGTAGCGCCGCGTCCAGAGGCGATAGGGGTGGAGCGGGACCGGCAGGATGATCTCGGTTTCGTCGAGCAGCGCCTGGCCGCCGCGGCTGAGCCAGCGGGTGAAGCCGGGCGCGAGGTCGAGACGGTCGCCATGCTTGAGCGCCAGGATGGGGCCGCGGCTGTGCTCGTCATAGCGCATCACGGCGCGCGCCTTGTCATAGGCGGGCGGATGGGCGTGACAACCGGCGCACAGCGTTTCGCCGCCGGGATCGAACTCGAACGGCAGGCCGCAGCAGGCACACATCGGTCCGTCGAGAAACTGGATGGTCTGCCAGCAGGTGGCGCACAGCGCGCCGGGGGCGTCGACCTGGGAGCGGCAAGCAATGCACAGCGGCGGAAACAGCAGATCGAGCGTCGCCCTCCCCGCGCGTTTGATGCCGGTCTGTAGTGCCCCGCCCATGTTGGCTCTTTTGTGGTCGCGCAATTTACGGGGAAACCGCTGCACACTTTCCCCGATTGCGCTCTAGTGTAGCGCAATGACGGACGGACCGCCCCGGATATTCGACAACCATGCGTTGCTGCTGCATCGCACGCGCGCGCGGCGGATCGGCGGCGACGCTTTTCTTGCGCGCGAGGCGCAAGCGGGCATCGCCGACCGGCTCGGTGCCGTGCAGCGCAGCTTCGCCGCGGTGCTCGATGTCGACGCGGTGTTGGATGTGGATGAGCGGCTGGCGGCCGCGGCGGAAAGCTTCGATCTCGCGACCAGTGTTCTGACGCTGCATGCGATCAACGATCTGCCAGGGGTGCTGACGCAGATCCGGCGCGCGCTGCGGCCGGACGGGTTGTTCCTTGGCGCGTTGCTCGGGGGCGAGACCTTGAACGAGTTGCGCCAGTCGCTCGCGGCTGCCGAGATCGACGTGCTGGGCGGCGTCAGTCCGCGCGTGGCGCCGTTCGGCGATGTGCGCGATCTGGGCGGGCTGTTGCAACGCGCGGGCTTTGCCATACCCGTCGCCGATGTTGAGCGCACAGTGGTGCGTTACGGCGATGTGCTGACGCTGATGCGCGATCTGCGCGCGATGGGCGAGACCAATGCACTGGTGGAACGCAGCCGCAAGCCGATGCCGCGCGCGCTGCTCGCGGCGGTGATGGCGCATTACGCGGAGCGCTTCGCCGATCCCGACGGCAGACTGCGCGCGACCTTCGACATCGTCTATCTCACCGGCTGGGCTCCCGACGCGAGCCAGCAACAGCCGCTGAAGCCCGGCAGCGCCAAGACGCGGCTGGCGGAAGCGTTGGGAACGCAGGAGCGCAAAGCCGGCGAGATGGTGCCGAAGCGCTAGACCCACGCCTGGAGCGACTGGAAGAACGCGGTGAGCTTGGTGCCGATGCTGCTGGCGCCGGCGACGATCAGGATCGAGATGAAGACCGCGATCATCGCGTATTCGATGGCGGTGGCGCCGCTGTCGTTCCTGAAGAAGCGGCTCAGAGCAGATCGCGCAGCATCGGGATGAGCGGCAAATCGGCCGCCGGCATCGGATATTGGCTCAAGTCGCGGGGCCGGACCCATTTCAGCGCGGTGTGCTCGCGCGCCGTCACGTCGCCGTCCCAGCGCCGGCAGACCCATAGCGGCATCAGCAGTTGAAAATCCGGGTAGGTGTGCGAGGTGAAGGTGAAGGGTGCGAGGCACGGCTCCTTGACCGTGATGCCCAGCTCCTCGGCCAGTTCCCGTATCACCGTCTCTTCCGGACG
This sequence comes from Rhizomicrobium sp., assembly GCA_036271735.1. Taxonomy (GTDB): domain Bacteria; phylum Pseudomonadota; class Alphaproteobacteria; order Micropepsales; family Micropepsaceae; genus Rhizomicrobium. The sequence continues at coordinate 165,583 of DATAZZ010000028.1, read as the reverse complement.
CTCGCCCGGCTCGACCTTTCCACCAGGAAATTCCCATAGACCCGCCATCGCCTTTCCCGGCGGTCTTTGCGCGATGAGCACGCGGCCGTCCGGATCGATCAGTGCGCAGGCCGCCACGAGCACAAGCCTGAGCGTCGAATGGGTCATGGTGGAGCAAGTCCTGTTAAAAGCGGTTTAAGCGCATGGCTAAAACTAACGCATTTGGCCGCGGCGCGCGCCGTGGGATTGCTCCAATTTGGCACGAAAGGGCTTGACCGCCGCGGCGCCGCGAACCCATCTTCAACACAGGCACCCCCGGCGACCATGGCACAGAAATTCCAGACATCGCTGGACGAGACGCGCCTCTTGATGCTGGCGAGCCAGATCCTGTTCGGCTTCCAGTTCCAGACCGTGTTCCAGGACCAGTTCGCGACCTTCACCTTGGCGATGCGGCGGGTCGACGCCAGCGCCCTGCTCCTGATGGTGGTTGCACTCGCTTTGCTGCTGGCGGCGCCGAGCCAGCACCGTATCGTCGAGCACGGCCACATCTCGGGACGCATCCGCAAGGTCGTGACCCGCTATACCGAAGCGGCGCTGCTGCCCTTCGCGCTGAGTTTCGGCCTCGACATTTATCTGGTGTTCGCGCACGGCTTCGGCGAGAGCGTCGGCCTCGCGGCCGGCATTCTCATTTTCGCGCTTGCCATCGTGAGCTGGTACGTGGCGGAGTTCGTTTTCCGGGAGTGGATTTTGGAAAAGGACCGCAATCTCGACGGGTTGGCCGGCGTGCACACCGACATCACGGTGCGCACCAACCAGATGCTGACCGAGGCGCGCATCGCACTGCCTGGCGCGCAGGCACTGATCGGATTCCAGCTCGCGGTGATGATGACCAAGGCGTTCGTCGACCTGCCGCAGGCGTCGCGCGTGGTCCACGGCGCGGCGCTGCTGTGCGTCGCGGTCTCGCTCGTGCTGCTGGTGGCGCCAGCCGCGTTCCACCGCATCGCGTTCGGCGGCGAAGACACGATGCGGTTCTACGGCATCGGCTCGCGGCTCATCACGCTGGCCCTGCTTCCGCTCGCGCTGGGCGTATCCGGCGACGTCTATGTCGCGATCGAGCGCATCCTGGGCAGCGGCAGCGCCGCCATCGGCACGGCGGTCGGATCGTTCGTCCTTCTGTCGGTGTTCTGGTTCTTCTATCCGCTCTATCTGCGCTGGCGGTTGCGTGGGCGCGAAGCCTAACTGCGATAGCTGCCGTTGATGTCGATGTAGCCGTGGGTCAGGTCGCAGGTCCAGACGCGGGATTTGCCCTTGCCGAGGCCGATGTCGACGGCGATCTCGACTTCGCGGCCCTTCACGGCCTTGGTCGCGGCGGCCTCGTTGTATTTGGCGGCGCGCAAGCCGTTCTCGGCGACGACCTGGCCGCCGAACGCGATCTTGAGCTTGTCGCGGTCCGCCGCTTCACCGGACTTGCCGACGGCCATGACGACGCGGCCCCAGTTCGCGTCCTCGCCGGCGATGGCGGTCTTGACCAGCGGAGAGTTGGCGATGCTGAGTGCGATCGTCTTAGCGGCGGCGTCGGACTCGGCGCCGGTGACGTCGATGCGGATCAGCTTCTGCGCGCCTTCGCCGTCGCGCACGACCTGGAGCGCGAGGTTTTGCAGCAGCCCGTCGAGACGCTGACGGAAATCGTTGAGGCGCTTGTCGCTCGCCTTGGTGATCGCGGCGTGATGCGCGCCCTTGCCGGTCGCGAACAGCAGCAGCGTGTCGCTGGTCGAGGTGTCGCTGTCGACGGTGATGGCGTTGAACGAGTCCTTCACGCCGGCGCTGAGAAGCTCTTGAAGGACGGCGGCAGGCAGCGCGGCGTCGGTGAAGACGAAGCTCAGCATCGTCGCCATGTCGGGCGCGATCATACCCGAGCCCTTGGCGATGCCGTTGAGCGTGACGCGCTTGCCGTCGATCATCGCCTGCGCCGTCGCCATCTTCGGGTAGGTGTCGGTCGTCATGATCGCCTCGGCGGCGGCACGCCAGCCATCGGCGGCACCCTCTTCCGCCAGCGAGCCCAGGATCTTCGTGATCTTGGCGGCGGGCAGCGGCTCGCCGATCACGCCGGTGGAGGCGAGGAACACCTCGCTCGGCTTGCAGCCGACCACGGCGGCGCCCGATTCGGCGACCTGCTGGGCGCCGTCATAGCCGGCCTTGCCGGTGAAGGCGTTGGCGTTGCCGCTATTGACCACTAGGGCGCGGGCGGCGCCGGCGGCGACATGCGCCTTGCACCAATCGACCGGGGCGGAGGAAGTCTTGGACTTGGTGAAGACGCCGGCGACCTGGGTTCCGGGGGAGAACACGGCCAGCAGGACGTCGGTGCGGTCCTTGTAGCGGACGCCGGCGGCGCCGGTGGAGAGCCGGACCCCGGCCAAAGGCGGCAATTTGGGGTAGGTTTTGGGCGCCAAAGGGGAGGTTTTGTCTTTGGCCACTGGCGCTTTGTCCTTGGGCCCAGGCGTTGCTTGCCCAGCCGCCTTCGCAGGCTTGGCAGCCTTTTTCGCCTTGGCCATGTTGGCACCTTCCCCGCTGAACCGGGCGCGCATGTGACTGGAATCGCCTGATTTGACAAGGGGGTGAGGCGTTCTTATCTCTCCCGCGCGGCTGCCATGCCGGGCATTTGCTCCGTTGGCATCCCCTGGCCGCCGTTTTCGGGTTTATTACGAGGTTTTCATGCTGGGTTTTTTCAGCGGCATTGTGCAGCGGCTTTTCGGGTCTTCCAACGACCGGAAGATCAAGCCTTACAAGTCCCGGGTGCCGGAGATCAACGCGCTGGAGCCCCAGTACGCGAAGATGAGCAATGACGAGCTTCGCGGCATGACGGCGAAGTTCAAAGCACGGCTGGCGGCGGGCGAGACGCTCGAAGACCTTCTGCCGGATGCCTTTGCGGTGGTGCGCGAGGCGGCCAAGCGCACGCTCGGCCAGCGTCATTTCGACGTCCAGCTGATTGGCGGCATGATCCTGCATTACGGTAATATTGCCGAGATGAAGACCGGCGAGGGCAAGACGCTGGTCGCCACCCTGCCCGTCTACCTGAACGCGCTCGCCGGCGAAGGCGTGCATGTCGTGACGGTGAACGACTACCTCGCCAAGCGCGACGCCGACTGGATGGGCCAGGTCTACAAATTCCTCAGCCTCACGGTGGGCTGCATCGTCCACGGCCTGACCGACGAGGAGCGCAAGACGGCGTACAACGCCGACGTCACCTACGGCACGAACAACGAGTTCGGCTTCGACTATCTGCGCGACAACATGAAGTTCTCGCTGCCGACGATGAGCCAGCGTGGGCACTCGTTCGCGATCGTCGACGAAGTGGACTCGATCCTGATCGACGAGGCGCGCACGCCGCTGATCATCTCGGGTCCGACCGACGACCTGACGCACATGTACAAGGCGGTCGACCTGATGGTGCCGATGCTCCGCCCGCCGGGGACGAAGAAGATCAAGGGCCCGAACGGCAAGGACGAGCTCGAGGACAAGGGCGATTACGAGCTTGACGAGAAGAGCCGCAACGTCACGCTGACCGAGGCCGGCAACGAGCACATGGTCGAGCTCTTGAAGACCGCGGGCCTGCTGGAGACCGGCGATCTCTACGACATCGAGAACATCTCGGTCGTGCATCACGTCAACCAGGCGCTGAAGGCGCACACGATCTTCCAGAAGGACCGCGACTACATCGTCAAGGATGGGAAGATCATCATCATCGACGAGTTCACCGGCCGCATGATGGAAGGCCGCCGCTTCTCCGAAGGCCTGCACCAGGCGCTCGAAGCCAAGGAGCATGTCGAGGTCCAGCCGGAGAACGTGACGCTCGCCTCGATCACTTTCCAGAATTATTTCCGCCTCTACGACAAGCTGGCGGGCATGACCGGCACGGCGCTGACGGAGGCGGCCGAGTTCATGGACATCTACAAGCTCGACGTCATGGAAGTGCCGACCAACCAGCCGGTCAAGCGCATCGACGCCGACGACGAGGTCTATCGGACCTTCGACGAGAAGAACGACGCCATCGTCAAGCTGGTCGAGGAATGCCGCAAGAAGGGCCAGCCGGTGCTGGTGGGCACGACCTCGATCGAGAAGTCCGAGCTGCTCTCTGACCTGATGAAGAAGCGCAAGATCCAGCATTACGTGCTGAACGCGCGCTATCATGAGCAGGAAGCCTCCATCGTGGCCCAGGCCGGCGCGCCGGGCGCGGTGACCATCGCGACCAACATGGCGGGCCGCGGCACCGACATCCAGCTCGGCGGCAATGCCGACATGCGCATCAAGACCGAGCTCGGCGGCATCGTCGACGAGAACGAGCTGGCGCGCCGCGCTGACCAGATTCGCAGCGAAGTGAAGGTCGACAAGGAGAAGGTGCTCGCCGCCGGCGGGCTCTATATCGTCGGCACCGAGCGGCACGAGAGCCGCCGTATCGACAACCAGCTGCGCGGCCGTTCGGGCCGCCAGGGCGATCCGGGCGCGTCGAAATTCTTCCTGTCGCTGCAGGACGATCTGATGCGCATCTTCGGCACCGAGCGCATGGATTCGGTGCTGTCGCGGCTGGGCCTCGAAAAGGGCGAAGCGATCGCGCATCCCTGGGTGAACAAGGCGCTGGAGAAGGCGCAGCAGAAGGTCGAAGCGCGCAACTTCGAGATGCGCAAGAACATCCTGAAATACGACAACGTGCTCAACGACCAGCGCAAGGTGATCTTCGAGCAGCGCCGCGAGATCATGTCGGCGGACGATGTCAGCGACCAGATCACCGAGTTCCGCATCGAGGTCGTGACCGACCTCGTCTCGACCCATATTCCCGAGCGCGCCTATGCCGAGCAGTGGGACGCCGCGGGCCTGCACGACGAAGTCCTGAAGATATTCGGCGTCGATCTGCCAATCGTCGACTGGACTAAGGAAGAAGGCATCGCCGACGAAGAGGTGCGCGAGCGCATCCAGTCCGCCGTCGACAAGCGCGCCGCTTCGCGCGCCACCGATTTCGGCACCGACGTGATCCGCTATGCTGAGAAGGCGATATTGCTGCAGACCCTCGACCACGATTGGCGCGAGCACATCGTGCACCTGGACCATCTGCGCCAGTATGTGGCCCTGCGCGGCTATGGCCAGCGCGATCCGCTCAACGAGTACAAGAGCGAGGCGTTCACGCTGTTCGAGAGCCTGCTCGGCAAGATGCGCGCCGACGTGATCCGGCAGCTGATGCACATCCAGGTCTCGGCCGAGCCGCCGCCGCTGCAGCCGCCGCCCTCGATGCTCAACATGCGCGCGAGCCATGTCGATCCGCTGACCGGCGAGGACGAGGAAGCGGACCCCGCAGGCGGTGGTCAGCGCACGATCGTGCGCGACCGCGATGTGGCGGTCGATCCCAACAATCCGGCGACATGGGGCAAGGTTCAGCGCAATGCGATGTGCCCTTGCGGATCGGGCCGCAAGTTCAAGCATTGTCATGGGGCGCTGGTCTGAGGTCCTGAACGCAAGTTCATGACGCCGCGCCGCGCTCTGCTATAGGTTCGGGAGCGCGTTGCCAAGATTCGGCGCGCCGAGGAAATTGCCATGCGACATGTCTATCCGGCCTCCGGCACGCCGGTGTGGATCGACCTGCACAATCCGACGCAAGAGGACGTGGCGCAGGCCTGCTCGGAGTGCAACCTGCCCATCCCGTCGCGCCAGGAGCTCGAGGAGATCGAGACCTCCAGCCGGCTTCAGGCGGATGGCGACGTGCTGACGCTCAGCATGCCGATCACGCCCTATGTGCCGGACCAGGAACCGGTGTCGACGCCGATCGGCTTCGTGCTGACGCCGAAGCTCCTGGTAACGGTGCGGTTCGACGAGTTGCACACCTTTCACAAGGTCGCCGAAGGGTTCGCCAAGCACGGGGCGCAGACCGCGCCGCAGGTCTTCGCCGCGCTGATCGAGGCGATCGTCGATTACGGCGCCGACAAGCTGGAAACGATGAAGGCAGAGCAGCGCGCACTGTCCAGCACCGTGTTCGCCAAGCCGCACAAATCCCACCGCAGCATCGAGAAGAAGGGCCGCATCCTGCGCCAGACGCTGGTGACGATCGGCAATATGGGCGAGCGCCTGTCGGAGATCCGCGAGACGCTGCTGACGCTGCAGCGCGCCATCCCCTTCGTGCAGGAGCGCGGCCATGACTGGATCGGCGAGGACGTGAACTCGCGCCTGAAGGTCGCGACCAGCGATATCCTGTCGCTCAACGATTTCGAGGTGCACCTGACGGACAAGGTGCAGTTCCTGCTCGATGCCACGCTGGGCTTCATCAACAACCAGCAGAACGACATGTTCAAGGTGCTGACCATCGCCTCGATCGTCGGCATCCCGCCGACCTTCGTCGTCGGCCTGTACGGCATGAATTTCCAGAACCAGCCGGAATTCCATTGGGCCTATGGCTATCAATGGGGACTGTTCCTCATCGCGCTCAGCATCATCGTGCCGATCAGCTGGTTCAAATGGCGGGGCTGGTGGTGATTGACGTCGTAAATCTGCCGCACTTCATGCAGAGTGTGAGCCTCTCCATTGGAGTCGGCGGTCCTGCCGGCCACTAACTTTCAAGGAACACGATCATGGCTGTTGGATTGCTTGCGGTTGCATTTTTGGCGGCGTCTCTTGCGGGATCGCATGCCGCGCCGGCGGCGCCCGATCTGCGCATGGCGGCGAACGGCACCGTCACGCTGCGCGCCTGCAATCACACGCGACAGGAAGTGCTGGTCGCCGGCAGCTATATGCCCAAGGGCTCGCGCGACTGGATGAACAAGGGCTGGACGGCGGTCAACGCCGGCGCCTGCCTCAATATCTTCGAGACTCCGAACCACACCTTCTATGCCCGCGCCGAAGTGCGCGGCCATTCCGACCAGTCCTGGGGCAGCGACATCGCGCAATGCGTCGAATATCCCGGCCCGTACGATTTCATGACCAAGTCGTCCGACACGTCCTGCCCCGAAGGCGAGCCGGCGCAGTTCACGACGTTCCATTCGGACGGCACGCCCGTCTTTGTGTGGAATCTGACCCAGTAAGAACGGACCGCATTGACGTGACGGAAGGGGACCTCGCGGCCCCTTTTTGTTTGGCTTGGGCCGGACCAAAATGGCGCCTCCCTAGGAGGCCCCGCATGAAACCGTTCAAGATCGATGTGCCGCAAAAGACGCTTGACGCCATCCGCGCGCGGGTGCGCGACTATGACTGGCACGAGATGCCGCGCGGCGATGGGCTGGAGGGGAGTTGGGCATACGGCGCCAATCTCGATTTCATGCGCGCGCTGTGCGCCTATTGGGTGGACGGTTACGATTGGCGCAAGGCGGAGGCAGCGCTGAACGCGTTCGCGCAATTCACCGCGCCGGTCGAAGATCTCGACCTGCATTTCTATCACGTCGTGGGCTCGGGGCCGGCGCCCAAGCCGCTGATCCTCAGCCATGGCTGGCCGGGCTCGGTGCTCGAATTCCTGCACATCATCGACAAGCTGGCGCATCCGGAGAAGCATGGCGGCGACGTGAGCGATGCGTTCACCGTGGTGGTGCCGTCCCTGCCGGGCTATGGCTGGTCGGGCAAGCCCAAGCGTCCTATCGGGCCGCGCACCACGGCGCGGCTGTTCGATGCGCTGATGACGGATGTGCTGAAGCTGCCGGGCTACATCGCGCAAGGCGGCGATTGGGGCAGTTCGATCTCGTCCTATATGTCCTATGAGGGCAAAGGCTGCCGCGCGGCGCATCTGAACATGATAGGCTGGGTGTCGCCGGGTGTCGGTGCGGAAAGCGAGGAGGAGAAAGCGTTCGCCGCGAAGGCCGGCGCGCTGTTCCAGGCCGAAGGCGCCTATTTCCTCGAGCAGACGACCAAGCCGCAGACCCTGTCCTACGGGATGATGGATTCGCCGGTTGGCGTCGCGGCCTGGATCGTGGAGAAATTCCACGGCTGGTCCGACACGCGCGGCGGTTTCGAGAACACCTATACGAAGGATCAGCTGCTCACGAATGTGATGATCTATCTCGTGACGCGGACGTTCAACACCGCGACATGGATGTATCGCGGACGGGCGGAAGAGCAGTTCCTGATGCCGATCCCGCGCGGTGCGCGGCTGGAGAAGCCGACCGGCATCGCCGCGTTTCCCGTCGATCTCATTCCGTTTCCGCCGCGCAGCCAGGTCGAGCGCTCGATCAACGTGACGCACTGGACGAGCTTCGAGCATGGCGGCCACTTCGCGGCGCTGGAGCGGCCGGAAGATCTGGTGGGGGATATCCGAAAGTTTGCGCGGGCGCCGCAGGAATAACCTCTCCCGCTTGCGGGAGAGGTCGGAAATACGAAGCATTTCCGGGTGAGGGGTCGTCGGCGCTCCACGCCAGTGCCCTCACCTAGAAAAATCTAAGGCTTAGCTCCGCGAAGTGCTCCGCTAAACCTAAGATTTTGCGTCCTCTCCCGCTCGCGGGAGAGGCTAGAAAATCACACCATCAAATCTCTTCCGATCGCCAGATACTTCTCGCGGCGTTCGCGGCGGAGCTGGTCGCCGGGGATGCGGTCCATCTCGGCGATGGCGCGGGCGATCTGCTCGCCGACATTGAGGATCGCTTCCTCGGGGGCGCGGTGGGCGCCGCCGATGGGCTCGGGGATGATCGCGTCGATCACCTTGAGGCTGAGGCAATCCTGCGCCGAGATGCGCATCGCGGCGGCGGCGTCCTGCGCCTTCTCGGGCTTGCGCCACAGGATCGAGGCGCAACCTTCCGGCGAGATCACCGAATAGACCGAATGCTCCAGCATGAAGACGCGGTTGGCGGTGGCGATGGCAAGCGCGCCACCCGAGCCGCCCTCGCCGATGATGGTCGAGACGAACGGAACGCGCAGTTCGAGGCCGGCTTGTGTCGAGCGCGCGATGGCTTCGGACTGGCCGCGCTCCTCGGCGGCGACGCCGCTATAGGCGCCGGAGGTGTCGACGAGGCTGATCACCGGCAGGCCGAAGCGGTTGGCCATCTCGAACAGGCGCTGCGCCTTGCGATAGCCCTCGGGCATCGCCATGCCGAAATTGTGCTTGAGGCGGGTCTTGGTGTCGTTGCCCTTCTCGTGGCCGACCACGGCGACCGAGCGGCCGCGGAACCGTGCCAAGGCGGTGACGATCGCATGATCGTCGCCGAACGTGCGGTCGCCGGCGAGCGGCGTGAACTCGTCGAACAGGCTCTTGGCATAATCGGAGAAATGCGGCCGGCCGGGATGGCGCGCGACCTGGACCTTCTGCCATGGCGTGAGCTTGGCATAGGTGTCCTTGATCAGGGTGTCGGCGCGGGTCTTGAGGCGGTTGACCTCGCCGTCGATCTGCATCGCGGGGTCTTCCTCGGCAAGCTTCCTGAGCTCGACGATCTTGCCTTCGACTTCGGCGATGGGGCGTTCGAATTCCAGATATGCGTGCATCGGGTCTCGCTGACGGGAGAACAACCAAATAGGCCTGAAATCCGTGATTCGTCAGGCCGGTAGGCGATAATTCTCCTCCTGATAGGCGGATTTGTGGTCACAAATCCAGAGGCTGGAACGTCTTCAGGAGGTAACGCCCGGAACCTGCCAATGGTTGTGCGCCTTTCCCTGGCCCTTTTGGGGCTTTTTCACCTCGCCAATGGCTTGGCGATGCTGGCTTTTCCGGCAGCCTGGGCGCGCGCCGTAGTGCATCTGGGAGCGCCGGATCACCTCCATTTCCACTTCATTGCCGATATCGGGATGGCGTTCCTGGTGAGCGGGACGGGCCTGCTGCTGGGCGCCCGCAAGGCGGCCGGCGCGGCGGTCCTGGCGGCAGCGGGCGCGGCGTGGCCCCTGCTACATGCACTGGTCCATGTGTCGGATTGGATGCGGATGGGGCCGCCGATGGCGGCGGGTGATGCGGTGCGCGAGGGCGTCGGGGTCATCCTGGTGGGCGCGCTTGGCGTGGCGCTGGCGTGGCTGCGGTTTCGCGAAGGATACGCGTGATGCTCAAATGGTTCATTCACCGCTATGTTCGCCGCATGGAGCGGCATTACGGCTACGACGCGACCTATATGCACGAGATGGCCGACGCTTCGACGACGGCGTTTCGCCGCTTCGTGAAAATGCAGATGGCGGGCGGGACCTGGCGCGGGGATGCGCCGCGCGATGCCTGGTGCGCCGCCGGCATCGCCGGCGCGCTGGTCGAGGATTGCGGGCCCTGCGTGCAGATAACGTCCGACATGGCGATGGAGGCGGGGATGTCCGGCACCGTGATCGCCGCGTTGCTTAGCGGCAAGCCGACCGATGCTGAGGCGCAGCTTGGGTTCGACTATGGCCGCGCGCTGCTGCGGGCAAGCGAGAACCTGGACGAATTGCGCGAACGGATCGAGCGCCAATGGGGCAAAGCGGCGCTGCTCGCGATCTCGCTGCGGGCGATGAGCGCGCGGAACTATCCGGTGCTCAAACGCGCGCTGGGGCATGCGAAAACCTGTCAGCGCGTCCGTATCGGCAAAGATGAGATCGCGGTCGATCCGCTGCTGAAGGCGGCATGACGGACGAACGGCTCCGCGTCTTCGAAGCGCAGCGGCCGCATCTGCTCGGCATCGCCTATCGCATGCTGGGCGAGATGGGCGCGGCGGAAGATTTGGCGCAGGAGGCGTGGTTGCGCTGGCAACGCGCGGCGGGCGAGGACATCCGCGATCCGCGCGCGTGGCTGTCGGCAGTGACGGTGCGGCTGGCGCTCGATGCCTTGCGCAAGGCGCGGGCGCGGCGCGAGACCTATATCGGGCCGTGGCTGCCCGAACCGCTGCTGCCCGACGACATGCGGGCGCTCGCCGCCGATGCGCCGGCGGCGCGGGCGGAGCTTGCCTCGGATCTGTCGCTGGCGCTGTTGCATGTGCTGGAGCGGCTGTCGCCGGAAGAGCGCGCCGCGCTGATCCTGCACGATGCGTTCGACTGCGATTACGATGTGATCGCGCAGACGCTGGAGAAGAACGAAGCGGCGTGCCGCAAGCTGGTGAGCCGGGCGCGCGAACGGGTGAAGGCGGAACGGCCCCGCCATTCGGTGCCGTCGGAAAAACATCGCGCTTTGCTCGCGAATTTCCTGACAGCGGCGGCGACCAACAATCTGGACTCGATCACGCATCTTTTGGCCAGCGACGTGGTGCTGTATTCCGACGGCGGCGGCAAAGTCGCGGCCGCGCTCAACCCGATTTTCGGGGCCGACAAGGTGACGCGCTTCACCGCCGGCGTGATCCGCAAATTCGGGCCGGTGGACGGCATCACGCTGGAGCCGGCGGAGATCAGCGGCGCGCCGGGATATCTGCTGCGCACGGCGGAAGGCCTGCACTCCGCGTTGACCGTGGAGGTCGATGGCGACGTGATCAGCGCGATCTACCTGGTGCGCAATCCGGATAAGCTGCGGCGGGTGGCTACTTCCCCTTCGCCCGGATCATTTCCATCTGCTTGACGATGACCTCCGCCTGGCGGATCGAGGCGGCGTCGATCAACACGCCGCCGAGGCTGGCGGCGCCGGAGCCGGCCGAGTGGGCGTCCTTCATCGAGGCGAGGATCGCCTGGGCGCGCTCGAATTCCTTTTGCGGCGGGGTGAAGATTTCGTTGCAGAGTTCGACCTGACTGGGATGAATCGCCCATTTGCCTTCGCAGCCGAGGATCGCGGTGCGGTTGGCCTGGGCGCGGAAGCCGTCGGGATCCTGGTAGTCGCCGAACGGGCCGTCGATCGCGACGAGGCCGTGGGCGCGCGCCGCCTGCACCAGCTTGAACAGCGGGGAATGCCACAGATCGTTCCAGTGCCGGGCGCGGGCGCCGGCCTCGTCCTTGTCGGTCAGCATGACATAGTCGGCATTGCCGCCGCCGATGTTCGTCGTGCGCATGCCCTGGCTCGCGGCATAGTCGGCGGCGCCGAAATGCAGCGTCTCCATGCGCCTGGACGACGCGGCGATCTCGTCGATGTTCTTGAGGCCCAGCACGCTCTCGATGATGACCTCGATGCCGATCTTCTTTTTGCGGCCCACGGTGGTCGAGCATTGCGTCATCAGCCAGTCGATGGCGTAGACGTCTTTGGCGTTCGCGACTTTGGGGATCATGATAGCGTCGAGCTTTTCGCCGCCCTGCTCCACCAGCGCAATCACGTCCTTGTAGCACCAGCCGGTGTCGAGCCCGTTGATGCGCACGGTGACGATCTTGCCGCGCCAGTCGATGTCGTTGAGCGCCGCAACGACGTTGTCGCGCGCCTTGTCCTTGTCGGCGGGGGCGACGGCGTCCTCGAGGTCGAGGCAGATGCAGTCGGCGGCGCCGGCGGCGGCCTTCTCGAAGAAGTTCGTCTTCGAACCCGGCACGAACAGCTTGGAACGATAGATGCGGACGGGCGCTAGGCGTTCGATGGTGGTGAAGCTCACGGCAAAATACTCCGGCGATGGCGATGCCGGACCTTAAGTCAGTTCTGCGGCTTTGTCCGCCGCGAAAGCGGGTGTGCGGCTTCGACGACAGCCGTCAGACGGTCCTTGGCGACGTGGGTGTAGATCTGGGTCGTGGCGATATCGGCGTGGCCGAGCATGGTCTGGACGCTGCGCAGATCGGCGCCGCCCTCGACCAGATGCGTCGCGAAAGCGTGGCGCAGGACGTGAGGCGAAAGCTTTTCGGGATCGAGGTTGGCGGCGAGCGCCAGCGCCTTGAGCATCTGGTGCATGCGGCGGCGGGTGATGTGGCCTTCGGCGCCGCGCGAGGGGAACAGGAAGCGCTCGGCGTGGGCGCGGCGCAGGCCCTTGGGCAAGAAGTCGCCGCGTACCGCGAACCATTCGGCGATGGCGTCGCGCGCGGGGGCGTTGAGCGGAACGAGGCGCTCTTTTTGCCCCTTGCCTTTGACCAGCAGGAAGCCCTCGCGGTTCTTTGCGGTAGAGAGCGGCAAGGTGACGAGCTCGGAGACACGCAGGCCCGAGGCGTAGAACACCTCCACCATGCAATGAAGCCGTTTGCCTTCGGCTGAGGTTTCCGCCTGCGCGCGGGCGGCGTTTATCAACGCGTCCATGTCGGCTTGCGAGAGCACTTTGGGTAGCGGACGCTGGCGGCGTGGGGCGTCGATCGCGTTGGTGGGATCATCCTTGCGGATGCCGTCGGTGTAGAGAAACGCAAAGAACTGGCGCAGCGACGAGAGCCGCCGCGCCTGGGTCGAGCCGGCGGCGCCGGCCTTCGACAGCATCGCCAGATACGCCTTGATGTCGTCGCGCGTCGCGGTCTTGAGGTTGCCGGCGCGATGATCGGCGAAGTCTTCCAGGTCGCGACGATAGGCGGCGAGCGTGTTGATCGAGGCGCCGCGCTCGGCGCTCATCATGTCGAGAAAGGTGTCGATAAGATGGATGCTGCCGCTCATGGCGATTTGGACAGCGCCAGCGCTTCGATGGCGAGAGCGCGGGCTTCGTCGCCGAGGCCGAGCTGCGACAGGACGCGGACGCATTCGATGATGACGTCGGGCGGCAGATCGGCGGGTCCGTTGGCGCCGACGATGTCGAGCAGGCGCAGGATCGCCTCGCCCTTGCGGCCGGGCTGCGAGGCGGCCTCGACGAGCTTGCGCACATCGTCGGGCGCCGGGCGTGCACCGGGCCAATGCATCGCCTGCAGCGTGCCGGCGAGCGCGCGCGCATCGGGCGGCATCGGGCGGCGCAGGACATCCGAGAGGCCGAGCGCCAATGCGGCGGAGGGCGAGGGGTTCTGTTGCGGCGCCGCGTTGTGCGCGAACCAGGCATAGGCGGATTGTGCCGCGGCATCGCGCGCGCCGTTCGGCGCGGCGAGATCGATCAGGACCTGGAAGGCGTGCAGATCGGTATCGTCCGGCGCGCCGGCGTACCACGCGGCGGCGGCGTCGGTTTTGCCGCGCAGGAGCAGCGCGCGCGAAACGAGGAAGCGGCCCTTGGCGGTTGTCGGATCGGGTTTCAGCGCGAGCGCGATGTCGCCTTGCAACGCGGCGGTGAGCGGCAGGCGGTCGAGATGGCCGCCGGCGGCGAGTGCGGCCATGAGGAGGTCGGTCTTGACCGGTGGCCGCGACTCCAGCGACGCGGCGCGGCGCAGCACCGCTTGCGACGGCAGGAAGATCAGCTTGGCGGCGACGGCTTGTGCCTGCGCGAGCTGGTCGGCGGGGATCGTCTGTGCGCCCAGGATCGCGAGCAGCTCGGCGGTCGTCAGCGCGCCGGTGCCTGAGATGCGGGCGGCGGCGGCCAGGCGGTCGGCGGGCTTGTTGCGGGCATCGCGCGCGGCGAACAGATTGGCGGCGGTGCCGAGCTTGGCGGCGATGGGGTTCGTCACCGCCAGGCCGGCCTTGCGCAGCAGATAGATGTGCAGCGAGGTCGGATGATCGATGGTTGCGGGCGCGGCCTTCTTGCCGGTGAGGACGTCGTTCGACAGCAGGTCGAAAGCCGGGTCCTTGAGGGCCTGCGCGTCAAGTACGGCATGGGTGAGTTCGGCGGAGGCGGTGTCGCCAGCAGTGGCGAAGCACCAGATGCGCAGCTCCAGCCAGAACGGCTCGGGCGCGGTCAGGCGCGTCGCGGTGAGATCGCCGCAGATGTCCTTGTCGCGGCCCGCGTAAAGCAGCGCATCGGCCTGTACGCGGGCGAAATCGGGATCGTTGGCGAGATGCACTGCAGCGGCGAGCGTGCCGGCATCGTCGACCAGACCGGCCTGGAGCAGCTTCTCGATGCGGATGGTGATCAGCGCCCGCTTGGACGGGCCGACGGGCGCATCGGCTGTCGTCAGCACGAGGCGGCGTGCCAGAGCGTGGACGAAGGGATCGGAGCTGACCAGCGGGACTCGGCCGAGGAGGTCTTCGACCTCGGCGCGGGGCGCGTTGCTCCACATCGACTGGCCGAGGCCGCCGTTGGAGTCGTCCAGCGTGCCCGTCGGCGGGCCGTCGACGGTGCCGAGGTCGCCGGCGGTGATCGGGGTCTGGGTGGGCTTGCCGAGCATGCCGGGCTTGAAGTCGACCGGCGCGGTGTCGGCAGCCGGCGGTTGATCGGCCGGTGGCGTCGCACTGGGCGCGCCGAGCGGCGTCGGGGCTCCGGTCGCGGCGGGTGGTGCTGCCGCCGGCGCAGCTGTCTGGGCAGCCGCTCCGGCTCCCAGCGCGAGGACCAAGAGAAGCGCGCTGCTAGTTCGGAAGCTTGTCATTGGGGACGATCTGCTCGACCGGATGGGTCCGAGGCTGCACCCGGCCGCCATAGACCGTCAGGCCGATGGCGCCGATCAGCACCACGACCGCCACGCCGATACCGATCCGCGAGCCCCATCCCATCCCGTCACTGTTCCTGTTGCGCATGTCCAAAACTCCCAAGGGTTTGTGGCGGAAATGCAGGCGGTTCGGCAAGACCGTCTGGAAGATAACGCAACAGACGTGTAAGCGAGGAATATGGACTTGAAGCGGACCGTGGCATTGGTGGGGATGATGGGCGCGGGCAAAAGCTCGGTCGGCCGGCGCCTCGCCACGCGGCTGGGGGTGGGCTTCAAGGACGCCGACAGCGAGATCGAGGCGGCGGCGGGTTGCACGATCTCGGAGATTTTCGAGCGTTATGGCGAGCCGGCGTTCCGCAGCGGCGAGCGCAAGGTGATCGCGCGCCTGCTGACCGAGGCGCCGCATGTGATGGCGACCGGCGGCGGCGCGTTCATGGACGCGGTAACGCGGGCGACGCTGAAGACGAACGCGGTGACGATCTGGCTGAAGGCGCCGGTCGAGGTCCTTCTGGCGCGGACCCAGCGGCGCGATTCGCGGCCCTTGCTGCGCAACGGCGATCCGCGCGAGACGCTGGAGCGGCTGCTGACCGAGCGGACGCCTATCTACCAGGAAGCCGACTTCACGATCGACAGCGAGGACGGGCCGCATGGCGCGTCGGTCGAGCGCATCGTGGCGCTGCTCGGCGAATGTGGGGCGACATGAGCGAGATCGTCACTGTCAGCCTCGCGGACCGTTCCTATCCGATCCATATCGGGCCGGGGATGTTGGCGCACGCGGGCGCGTTGCTGAAGCCGCTGGCGCGGGGGCCTCTGCCCGTCGTCACGGATGCGCATGTCGGCGAGATTCATCTGGCGGCGCTGCTCGATGTGCTCGGCCATGCCGGGCTCGATGCGCGGCCGATCGTGCTGGAGGCGGGCGAAGGGACCAAGAGCTTTGCCGGGCTGGAGCGGCTGACCGGTGAACTTCTCAAGAGCGGCGTGGACCGCAGCGGGTTGGTCGTGGCGCTGGGCGGCGGCGTGATCGGCGATCTCACGGGCTTCGCGGCGGGCGTGCTCAAGCGCGGTATCGCGTTCGCGCAGATTCCGACGACGCTGCTGGCGCAGGTGGATTCGTCGGTCGGCGGCAAGACCGCGATCAACACGCCACAAGGCAAGAATTTGGTCGGGCTGTTCCACCAGCCTAGGATCGTGATCGCCGATACCGATGTGCTGACGACCCTGCCCAGGCGCGAATTGCTCGCGGGCTATGCCGAAGTCGCCAAATATGGCGGGTTGGGTGATGCGAAATTCTTCGAATGGCTGGAGGCGAACGGCGCGCACGCGCTGGGCGGCGACAGCGCGGCGATGGTGCATGCGGTGGCGCATTCCTGCCGGATGAAAGCCGCGATCGTGGCGCGCGACGAGCGTGAGACTGGCGAGCGGGCGCTGCTCAATCTCGGGCACACGTTTGGGCATGCACTGGAAGCGGCGACGGGGTTCTCGGACCGGTTGCTGCATGGCGAAGGCGTCGCCATTGGCATGGCGCTGGCATTCGGGCTGTCGGTGAAACTCGGCCTGTGCCCCGGCCAGGATGCGGATCGCTTCACGCGGCATCTGAAGGCGGTCGGCCTGCCGACGGCGATCGCAGATATTCCGGGCGCGCCGCCCTCGCCCGAGGTGCTGCTCGAGCACATGGCGCATGACAAAAAGGTCAAGGACGGGCGGATGACGTTCGTCCTGGTGCGCGGGATTGGCGAGGCGTTCGTGACCGGCGATGTGGCGATGGACGCGGTGCGAGCGATGCTCACCTGACTTTGCTTTCACCTCCCCAGCATGGGGAGGTGAAAGTTCAGCGCTAGCCCCCTGCCCTCCACAATGACATTCTTGTCATCCGCCTCAACGAGATTCCCCATGGATACGGTCGTTCTCATTACCTTTGCGCCCATCGTGCTGCTGCTGATCTGTGGCGGGTTCTTCGCAGGCTCGGAGACCGCGCTCACCGCGGTGTCGCGCGGGCGGATGCACCAGCTGGAGACCGAAGGGTCGCGCGCGGCGAAGAACGTCAATCTCCTGATGGCCGACCGCGAGAAGATGGTCGGCGCACTGCTGCTCGGCAACACCTTCGTCAACATCCTGGCGTCGTCGCTCGCGACATCGATCCTGGAGTCGCGGTTCGGGGAACGCACGGTCTACATCACCACGGCGGTGATGACGGTGCTGATCCTGATCTTCGTCGAGGTTTTGCCCAAGACGCTCGCCATCGCGCGCACCGACAGCTTCGCGCTGACCGTGGCGACACCGGTGCGCTATGTCGTATTCCTGCTGGCGCCGGTGGTCAACGCGGTGCAGTACCTGGTGTGGCGCGTGCTGGCGCTGGTCGGCGTGCGCGAGCAGGAAGAAGAGGTCGTCGAGGCGCATGACGAAATCCGCGGCACGGTGAACCTGCACCACTCCGAAGGCACGGTGGAGCGCGAACATCGCGACATGATCGGCGGCATCCTCGATTTGCGCGAGCTGCAGATCTCCGACGTGATGATCCACCGCAAGAGCATGGTGACGGTCGATGCCGACCTGCCGAACAAGGAGATGCTCGAGGCCATCCTGGAGGCCAGGCATACCCGCGTGCCGCTGTGGCGCGAGCAGCCGGAGAACATCGTCGGCATCATCCACACCAAGGACATCGTGCGCGCCATCATCGAGCACGGCCGCGCCGGCTTCGACGTTGCGGCGCTCGCGACGCCGCCCTGGTTCGTGCCGGAGACGACGACGCTGGAGGAACAACTCGCCGCGTTCCGCGACCAGCGCTCGCATTTCGCGCTGGTGGTCGATGAGTATGGCGCGCTGCAGGGCCTGATCACGCTGGAGGACATCCTCGACGAGATCTTCGGCGACATCCCCGACGAGCACGAAGAGGAAGGCCGGCCCGACGTGCGGCGCCGGCCGGACGGCTCGTTCCTGATCGACGGCACGGTGCCGGTGCGCGAGCTCAACCGCGACCTCGACTGGAACCTGCCGGACGACGAGGCGACGACGATCGCGGGGCTGGTGATCCACGAGGCGCGGACGATCCCCGAAGTGGGGCAGCGCTTCGCGTTCTTCGGATTTCAGTTCGAGATCCTGCGGCGGCAACGCAACCAGATCACCGCGCTGCGCGTGACCCCGCCGAGCGAGCCGGTCAGTGCTCCTGCCAAACCTCAGCCGGGGTGAGCGTGGTCAGCGCGAGCGCGTGAACGCGGTTGGGTTTGAGCTCTTCGGCGAGCGCGGCGTAGACGCGGCGCTGACGTTCGACACGACCCTGGCCAACGAAGCTTTCGGAAACGACGCGGACGCTGAAATGCGTTTCGCCGCCGGGGCGCGCGCCGGAATGGCCGGCATGCTTGGCGCTGTCGTCCTCGACCACGAGTTCCGACGGCGCGAAGGCGGCGGTCAATTTTTCGCGGATCGTCTCAGCCATCGCCATGAATCCAGCGTGTCAGCCCTGCGGCGACGTAAGTCAAGCGATACGTTTTCTTGTTTTTTCACACCTCGTCCCCATAATCGCACAATGCCTCCCGCCAAGCCGACCACGCCGCGATTCAAGTCCGACATCAGCATCAAGCCGAAAGGCAAACGTGCGGTGCCGGAGCCGAGCGCGCGTCCCTGCGCCAAGGCTGGCTGCGCCGGCGAGGGCGCGCACCGGGTGTCGCGCACCCGCGAGAATCTCGGCGAGTATATTTTTCTCTGCCTCAAGCACGCGCGCGAGCACAACGAGTCGTGGGATTATTTCCGCGGCATGGACGACAAGGACATCCAAACCTTCCGTACCGACGCGCTGACCGGGCATCGCCCGACCTGGCCGCTGGGCAAGCGCGCGGCGGGCACGCCCAACCCGTTCGGGACGGCCGGCGGCGTGCGCGACAGCCACGGAACCTTCGGCGGCGATGGCGATGACGAGCCGCGCATCCGCCGCCCCGAGCGCACATTGACGCGGCTGCAGATACAAGCGTTAGACACATTGCGGCTACCACAAGGCGCCACCTTGATAGAGATCAAGGCGCGGTATAAGGAACTTGTGAAGCGGTTTCATCCCGACGCGAACGGCGGCGATCGGGGCGCCGAAGAGCGTCTGAAGCAGGTTATCAAAGCCTATGGGGTGCTGCGCGCCTCGGGGCTCCTGACCTAACGAAGGGCTCAAGACGCCCTTCCCTCATCCGGCGGTCATCCCCGCAGATTTAAGTTTGGAGCCGGATACAAAATCATGAGCGAACAGCAGGAACTCGATCCCACGATGACGCCCGACGTCGAACTCGACGCCAAGGCGCTGTTCGGCATCGATACCAAGATGAAAGTGAAGGGCTTCAAGACCCGCACCACCTGGGTGCCGGACCATGATCCCGCCTACCGCTTCGACCGCGAGACCACGCTGGCGATCCTCGCCGGCTTTCAGCACAATCGCCGCGTGATGATCCAGGGCTATCACGGCACCGGCAAATCCACGCATGTCGAACAGGTCGCCTCACGTCTCAACTGGCCGGTCGTGCGCATCAACCTCGACAGTCACATCAGCCGCATCGATCTGATCGGCAAGGATGCGATCGTCCTTAAGGACGGCAAGCAGGTAACAGAGTTCCGCGAAGGCCTCCTGCCGTGGTGCCTGCAGCATCCTGTGGCGCTGGTGTTCGACGAGTACGACGCCGGCCGCCCCGACGTGATGTTCGTGATCCAGCGCGTGCTGGAGGTCGCCGGCAAGCTGACCCTGCTCGACCAGAACAAGGTGATCCGGCCGCACAGCGCGTTCCGCCTGTTCTCGACCACCAACACGATCGGCCTGGGCGACACGACCGGCCTCTATCACGGCACGCAGCAGATCAACCAGGGCCAGATGGACCGCTGGAGCATCGTCACGACGCTGAACTATCTCAGCCACGACGCCGAAGCCGAGATCGTGCTCGCCAAGGTGCCGAACTACGCCGCGACGCCGGAGAAGAAGAAGCAGATCGCCTCGATGGTCCGCGTCGCCGACATGACGCGCAACGCGTTCATCAATGGCGATCTGTCGACCGTGATGAGCCCGCGCACCGTGATCACCTGGGCGGAGAATGCCGAGATCTTCAACGACATCGGCTTCGCGTTCCGCCTGACCTTCCTGAACAAATGCGACGAGCTCGAGCGCGCCAGCGTGGCGGAGTTCTACCAGCGCTGCTTCGGCGAGGACCTGCCGGAAAGCGCGGCCAAGGTGTTGGTGACGTGACAGCAGGCGCAGTTTTCCACCCTCCCCTTGAGGGAGGGTCGAAATTCGCCCTTGCGAATTTCGGGGAGGGGTCGGCCACATGCGCTTGGGTCAGCCCCCTCCCCGAAAAATTCGCGCGAAGGGCGCGAATTTGTTCGACCCTCCCTCAAGGGGAGGGTTGAAAGATGTCGAAGCCGGAAAACCCTTCTGAGCCCTTCAAGCGCGCCGTCGGCACTGCCGTGCGCGCGCTGTCGGGCGAGCCGGAGCTCGAGGTCACATTCAGCGCCGAGCCGCCGGCGCTGCGCGGGCTGAAGGCGCGCCTGCCTTTGCCCTCGCGCAATTTGCCGCCGAACGAAGTCGCGATCGTGCGCGGCGCCGGCGACGCCTACGCGCTGCGCAAGGCGCATCACGAAGACAAGGTGCACGACCAATTCCGTCCGCAATCGGCCGATGCCGCCGCGGTGTTCGAGGCCGCCGAGCAGGCGCGCGTTGAAGCCATCGGCTCGCTCGCGATGGCGGGCGTGGCGCACAACCTGAACGCCGGTCTCGAGCAGCGCTTGGTGCAGCGTGGGCTGACCAAGGCACGGATCAAGGCCGATGCGCCGATCGCAGATGTCCTCGGCCTGATCGTGCGTGAGAAGCTGACGGGCCAGGCGCCGCCGGACTCGGTGAAATACGCCGTCGATCTGTGGCGGCCCTTCATCGAGGAACATGCCGGCAAGGATCTCGAGAAGCTCGGCGAGCGGATCAAGGACCAGGCTTCCTTCGCCAAGCTGACGCGCACCATCCTGCGCGACCTCAAGCTCTCCGACGAGTTCGACGCCGACGAATCCTCCGACGATTCCGGCGAAGGCGATGACGCCGAGAACCAGGAGCAGGACGGCGAGCAGGACGATTCGCAGAGCGAGGCCCAGTCCAGCGAAGCGGAGATGCAGGAATCGGAGGGCGAGGAAGGCGAGGACGCCGACGCGGAGATGCGCGCCGAGCAGACCGACGAGATGTCGGACGCCGCCGAGCCGGAAGACGGCGCCAAGCCGCAGCGGCCGGAGCAGCCTTTCAGCCATTCCGACGAGTGGGGCTACAAGGTCCACACCCTGCAGTTCGACGAGGAAGTCCACGCCGACGATCTGTGCGACGCCGAGGAGCTGACGCGGCTGCGCGCATTCCTCGACCAGCAGCTCCAGGCGATGTCGGGCGTGGTGTCGCGCCTCGCCAACAAGCTTCAACGTCTTTTGATGGCGCAGCAGAACCGCACCTGGGAATTCGACATCGAGGAAGGCATGCTCGATACCTCGCGGCTGGTGCGCATCATCATCGATCCGATGTACCCCCTGTCGTTCAAGCGCGAGAAGGACATGACCTTCCGCGATACCTGTGTGACGCTGCTGCTCGACAACTCGGGCTCGATGCGCGGACGGCCGATCATGGTGGCGGCGATGTGCGCCGACATCCTTGCACGCACGCTGGAGCGCTGCGCGGTCAAGACGGAGATTCTCGGCTTCACGACGCGCGCCTGGAAGGGCGGGCAGTCGCGCGAGAAGTGGATCGCCGACGGCAAGCCGCCGCATCCGGGCCGGCTCAACGATTTGCGCCACATCGTCTACAAGGCGGCCGACGAGCCGTGGCGCCGCGCGCGCAAGAATCTCGGCCTGATGATGCGCGAAGGCCTGCTCAAGGAGAACATCGACGGCGAGGCGCTGATGTGGGCGCATAACCGCATCGTGTCGCGGCCCGAGCAGCGCAAGATCTTGATGGTGATCAGCGACGGCGCGCCGGTCGATGATTCAACGCTGTCGGTGAATGCCGGAAATTATCTTGAGCGCCACCTGCGCCGAGTCATCGAGGAGATCGAGGAGAAATCCGATGTCGAGCTCACCGCGATCGGCATCGGCCACGACGTGACGCGCTATTACCGTAAGGCGGTGACCATCGTCGACGCCGAGCAGCTCGGCGGCGCGATGACGGAGCAGCTGATCGGCCTCTTCCACGAAGAGAAGGGCCATGAAGGCCACATGCGCGCGCCCAAGCGCATGGTGGGACGGTCGCGTACGCCGCGGCACGTGGCGCATTAGGCTCGACGTGCCCGACCAATATCTCCCGCCCGGAACGCCCGTTCGATATGACGGTCTCGTTGACGGCGGACCGGAATATGGGGTCGTCGTTCACTGCTGGCTCGAAGAGGAGTTCGGCTCCTATGACTGCTACGTCGCGTTCTTCGGCAACCAGCAGCCAGCGGGAGCGCCCGTCGAACGGCCCTATGTCCTTCGCTACGCGTCGACATCGCTCGAGGTCATTGGAACAAGCGAACGGATCGAACCGCGTCCTTAGACGCGACACTGCGACGAAGCTCAGTACCCACCATAACCCGGCAGCGGCTGCACGACGCGGCGCAGGAGCCAGTAGGGGATCAGCGACAGGATCGAGCCCGCGACCAGCAATCCCGTGTGGATGCCCATATGGACGAACCACGGCGCATGGCTGCCGAGGAACGCGGCGGGATAGAAGATCGGCACGAAGATCAGCGCGGCGACGAGGCTGCCGATCAGGGGTGCGGTCCACCAGCGCGGGCCGCGGGCGCCGTCGAACGCGATGATCGAAAGGAAGCCGGCGACGAAGAACGCACCGGCGAAGGCGGCGCATTCGCGCAGGCTCGGCATCACGGCTTCGGGGAGGAACTGGCGGATGAGGTCGCCGCCAAACACGATGGCGGCGCCGAGCGCGGCGAAGGCAAGCACGATCTGCGCAAAGGCATAGCCCGGGCCGTAGCGGCGGTTGGTGAGGTGGATGGTGAGGAAGGCGAGCGGCAGCAGCAGATGGCTGATCGTCAGCCAGCGCGTCTTGCCGTCGGCGAAATATGGCAGCGCGCTATCCATGTAGAGATACATCGCGGCGAGCGCGACGCACAGGGCCAGAACCGGAAGGGTGATTCGCGCCACGGCGCGGAACGCGTCACCGACGCGGCGGCCGAAGCCGGAGCGCTGGCCATAGCCTTGCGAAGGCCACGCCACGTCGCTGGCTTCACGAAGCCGATACGGCCCGTCATTGATGCCGACCGCCACCCGAGTCGGCGCATGATCCCGCGCCGACAACGCCCCAGATTCGTATGCTCGCACAGTACCCCGCCCGGCCAGCCTGGTTATCCACAGGCCTGACACATTTTGATACACTAGGGCAGGAACGATGCAGGCACCATGCCCAAGTCGCAGGGAAACATGGTAAATTTTAGAGTAACTTAGCGGGAACTTTTAAGCCGCTTTCTGAGACGCCTTTTTGGCTATGGCGCGCTTCAGGCGGAGCGCCTTGGGCGACAAAACGCCTTCCTTGGCCTTGAGCAGGAAGGGATCGAGGCCGCCATTCTTGTCCACGGTGCGCAGCGCGTTCATCGAGATCTTGAGGACATAGGAATTGCCCAGAAGCTCGCTGGCCAGCGAAACATGCTGGAGATTCGGGCGGTAAATCCGCTTGGTCTTGTTGTTGGCGTGGCTGACATTGTTGCCAACCAACGTGCCTTTTCCGGTCAATTCACAGCGGCGTGCCATAGCGGTCTCATTCTCAAAAGAGGCGCTCTCATAAGGGGGGGAGCCGGGAGCGTCAAGCGGATTTGACCCCGGATGGGGCTACGCAGGTCAATTATACGCTTCGAACGTTGTAAAATAAGCTAGCCGCGGAATGAACTGATCAAGGCGCGCGCCGCCGTGTAGGGCAGCGCGGTGCCCTTCGCGACGTCGGCTTCCAGCGTGTTGGCGTGGCGCGCGAGATTTTCGTTGGACAGGATCGCCTCGCTGAGGACGGTCTGGATTTCACTCCAGAACCAGCGGCGCGATTGCTCGGCGCGCAGTCGGGCGAGCTGGTCGCCGGATTTGAGCGCGGCGTGGATGGCGGACATTTCGGACCAGGAATCGGCGATGCCCTGCCCTTCGACCGACGAGACTTTCAAAACCTTTGGATAAAGTCCCGCATGCTTGGGCCGCATGAGATGCAGCGCCGCGTGGTAGTCGGCGGCGGCACGGGCAGCAGCGGGCATCAGGTCGCCGTCGGCCTTGGTGACGATCAGCAGATCGGCGAGTTCCATCACGCCGCGCTTGATCCCCTGCAAGTCGTCGCCGCCACCAGGCGAGGCGAGCAGCACGAACAAGTCGGTCATGTCGGCGACCGCGGTCTCGGACTGGCCGACGCCGACGGTCTCGACCAGCACGACGTCGAAGCCGGCGGCTTCGGCGAGCAGCATGGATTCGCGGGTGCGGCGCGCGACGCCGCCGAGCGTCGTGCCGGCCGGCGACGGGCGAATATAAGCGTTCGGATCGCGCGCCAGTTGCTCCATCCGCGTCTTGTCGCCGAGGATGGACCCGCCGGAGCGCCGCGACGACGGATCGATCGCGAACACGGCGACACGCAATCCCTGCCCTGTCAGGTGACGGCCGAACGCTTCGATGAAGGTCGATTTGCCGACGCCCGGCGCGCCCGAGATGCCGATGCGCACCGCGCGGCCGGTGTGGGGCAGGAGCTGGGTGAGCAACGCTTCGGCGTTCGTCTGGTCGGCGGGGCGCGTCGATTCCACCAGTGTGATGGCGCGCGCCAAGGCGCGGCGGTCGCCGGAGGTTACGGCGCCGGCAAGGTCGGCGTTCCCATTAACCGCGATTGAATCAAGAGCCTGCGCCATAATTGGACCATAGTGGTTTTGGAGCGTCCGCGCCGCTAGTTTGCGCGTCCCAACGGAGATCTTCGCGATGAAAATTCGTCACGCCATGTTCGCGGTCCTGGCCGCCCTGCCGCTGAGCGGCGCCGCGCTGGCCGCGGGCGGCTCGGGCGCGGAGACGCCGACGGTGCCGGCCTCGACCCTTCAGATGGCGATGACGCTCTATGCCGGCGGCGTGACGCTGGGCAAGGTCGACATGGATCTCACGGTGCGCGGCACCGATTACCACGTCGTGTCGAACCTGCAGACCGGCGGCGTGGTCAACGCGTTCTGGCAATCGGAGATCCAGGCGAACTCCAACGGCACGGTGGCGCCGAAGAACTTCCATCCTGCGCTCTATGACTCATTCTATACCGGCCGTTCCGACAAGAAGCAGGAAGTGTCGCTGACCTATGACGGTAACGGCCCGGTGCGCCTGTTCGCCGATCCGCCCTACAGCACGACCGGCTACGAGGTCACGCCGGCGCAGCAGAAGGGCACCTTCGATCCGATCAGCGCGATCTCCTACATGGTGACGGGCGTCGGCGCGGCGGCGGACAATCCGTGCGGCGTGACGCTGCCGGTGTTCGACGGGCGTCGGCGCTACGACGTCGAGATCACCAGGATCAAGGACACCAACGTCTCGATGGACAACGGCCTGTACAAGGGCAAGGCCCTGCTCTGCCAGATGAAGTACAAGCAGCTCGCCGGCTACAAGCCCAAGGTGATCAAGGAAGGCGCGAGCTTTCCGCTGATCAATGCCTGGGTCGCGGTGTTCCCGAGCGCGGTGACGGGCCGCAACTACGTCGTGCCGCTGCGCGTGTGGGCCGACACG
This sequence comes from Rhizomicrobium sp., assembly GCA_036271735.1. GTDB lineage: Bacteria > Pseudomonadota > Alphaproteobacteria > Micropepsales > Micropepsaceae > Rhizomicrobium. The sequence goes on along the minus strand of DATAZZ010000028.1, from coordinate 139,693 downwards.
AGCTATGGCGTGATCGCGGCGGTGACGACGAGCGTGAAGATCGACGGCGTGCCGGCGAAGACTGCAGGCTAGGCGCTCAACGCCTGAAGCAGCGGCACGATCGTGTCGCTGATCGGAGTCGCGATGCCGTGCCGGGCGCCGAGGCGGCTGACGACGCCGTTGCGGGCGTCCCATTCGAGCGGCTTGCCGTCGCGGCGGTCGAAATACATCGAATTGCCGCGCCCGCCGGGGCGTGAGAACAGGCCGACGATGTGCCTGGCGAAACCGTCGGCGAAGCTCGCGCCTTCGGCACGGCCGACCGCCATGCATTCCTCGACGATCCGTTCGGCGAGCGGCTGAAGCTGCGGGAACGCGCCGATGGCGGCGGGATTGAGCGTCAGGGCGCAGAGCGCGCCGCTCGGCGCGTTCATGCAGAGCTTCTCCCAGGCCCGCGAGGTGAAATCGGCGTCGGTGACGGCCTTGACGAACGAGCATTCGAACAGCGCGGCGAATTCGCGGCCCGGGGCGTCATCGGGCGCGGTCAGCGCGGCGACGCCATAGGAGGTGATCTCGCCGGGGCTTTTGCGCTCGGCCGGCAGCATGACGACGACGGGCACGACCGCGTTGCCGGGACCGGCATAGGGCGCGACGCGTGCGCGATGCTCGACGCCATTCTGCAGCACGGCGATCTTCGTCTTCGGCCCGACCGCGGCCTTCAGCCATGCCGCGGCGCTGGTGGTCTGATGCGCTTTCACGCAGAGCAGCACCCAATCGGACGGCGGCACGTTGTCGGGCGTGGTGATGACCTTCACCGGCAGCGCGCGGCGCTTCTTGGTGTCGGCGCGGGTGAGCGCGAGCGTCTCGAAGGCCTGATTGGCGCAGATCGTGAGGTCGTGCCCCCGCTCCAGCAACGCGAAGCCGACAGTGCCGCCGATCGCGCCGGGGCCGATTAATGCAATGTTCGTCATGCGATGAGACTATGATCGCCGACGGAAGGAACACAAGCATGCGTATCGCGATCATCGCGCTGGCCTTCGCCTTGCTCGCGGCAGCCGTGATTTACGGGTTGTCGCCACACGGCAATCTTACGATTGCGAATGATGGCTATGGCGCGCTGCAGATATACACTTATGCGGAGGACGCGACCTGCACCGACCGTATCCGCTTGGCGACGGTCCAGCCGGACAGCAAGACGACGGTCAAGGTCCCTGACGGCAAGGCCATCGCTATCACCCTGGCGCAAGAGCCGCCGGCTTCGCCCTGCGCAACGACCCTCGGCTTCACGATAGGCGAGGACAAGCCCGTCACCCTGCACTCCGGACCACATTGCGTCGTGACGCTGATGTTGGCCGACTTCAAACCGAATACGCCGATCGGGAAGAAGGCCACCCTGCCCGCGACGTCGCCGCACGGCCCATTCTGCGACAGAAGTTCCTGATCACTCCGCTGCGTGGCTGAGGCTGCGGCCGCGGATCAGTTTGAGCACGTTGCGCGCCGCATCGGGGATGTTGGTGCCGGGGCCGAAGATCGCGGCTACGCCAGCAGCGCGCAACGCGTCATAGTCCTGCGCCGGGATGACGCCGCCGACGATGACCAGGATGTCGTCAGCCTTCTGCTTTTTCAGCGCATCGATCAGCATCGGCACCAGCGTGAGATGGCCCGCGGCCTGGCTGGAGATGCCGATCACATGCACGTCGGCGTCGATGGCGTCCTTGGCGACCTCTTCGGGCGTCTGGAACAGCGCGCCGATATCGACGTCGAAACCCAGATCGGCGAAGGCGGTGGCGATCACCTTGGCGCCGCGGTCGTGGCCGTCCTGGCCCATCTTCGCGACGAGCATGCGCGGACGGCGGCCTTCCTCCTTGGCGAAGGCCTCGACATCGGCGCGGATCGCCCCGAACGCGTCGTCGCCCTCATAGGCGGCACCATAGACACCGGCGATGGAACGGATCTCGGCGCGGTGGCGGCCGAACACGCTTTCCATCGCATCGGAGATCTCGCCGACCGTGGCGCGGGCACGCGCCGCTTCGACCGCGAGTTCGAGGAGGTTGCCGTTACCCTTGGCGCCGGCGATCAGCGCGTCGAGCGCGGCCTTCAGCCTGGCGGGGTCGCGTGTCGCCTTGATCGTCTTGAGACGCGCGATCTGCGACTCGCGGACCTGCGCGTTGTCGATGGCGCGGACCTCGAGGGCGTCCTCCTGCTTGAGCTGGAATTTGTTGACGCCGACGATAACGTCCTCGCCGCGGTCGACACGCGCCTGGCGGCGGGCAGCGGCTTCCTCGATGCGCAGCTTGGGGATGCCGGCCTCGACAGCCTTGGTCATCCCGCCCATCGTCTCGACCTCATCGATGATCTTGCGCGCGGCATCGGCGAGCGAATGCGTCAGCGCCTCGACGTAATAGGAGCCGCCGAGCGGATCGACGACCTTGGTCACCTGTGCTTCGTTCTGCAGGATGAGCTGCGTGTTGCGCGCGATACGGGCGGAGAACTCGGTCGGCAGCGCGATGGCTTCGTCGAACGAATTGGTGTGCAACGATTGCGTCCCGCCGAGCACCGAGGCGAGCGCCTCAATCGTCGTGCGCACGACGTTGTTGTACGGGTCCTGCTCGGTCAGGGAGACGCCGCTGGTCTGGCAATGCGTGCGCAGCATCAGGCTCTCGGCGTTCTTGGCACCGAACTTATCCATGATGCCGGACCACAAAAGCCGTGCGGCGCGCAGCTTGGCGACCTCCATGAAGAAGTTCATGCCGATGCCGAAGAAGAAGCTGAGGCGCGGCGCGAATTCGTCGACCTTCAGCCCCTTAGCCAGCGCGGCGCGGACATATTCCATGCCGTCGGCAAGCGTAAAGGCGAGTTCCTGCACCGCCGTCGCGCCGGCCTCGTGCATGTGATAGCCGCTGATCGAGATCGAGTTGAATTTCGGCATCTTCTTGGCCGTGTACTCGATGATGTCGGCGATGATCCTCATGCTGGGCGTCGGCGGATAGATGTAGGTGTTGCGCACCATGAATTCTTTGAGGATGTCGTTCTGGATCGTGCCCGACAGCTTCTCAGGTGGCGTACCCTGCTCCTCGCCGGCGACAATGAAATTCGCCATGATCGGGATCACCGCGCCGTTCATCGTCATCGACACCGACATCTTGTCGAGCGGGATGCCGCTGAACAGGATCTTCATGTCCTCGACGGAGTCGATGGCCACACCGGCCTTGCCGACATCGCCCGCGACGCGTGGATGGTCGCTGTCGTAGCCGCGATGGGTGGCCAGATCGAACGCCACCGACAGGCCCATCTGACCAGCGGCGAGATTCTTGCGGTAGAACGCGTTGGATTCTTCGGCGGTCGAAAAGCCAGCATATTGACGAATGGTCCAGGGGCGCCCCGCATACATCGTCGAGCGCACGCCGCGCATATAGGGCAGCTGGCCGGGCAGCGAGTTCGCGGCCTCGAAGCCTTCGAGATCGGCGGCGGTGTAGAGCGGCTTGACGTCGAAGCCTTCCGGCGTCGCCCAGGTCAGGCTCGCCAGCGGCTTGTCGCGAAGCTCTTTCTGGGCGGCCTTGGCCCAGCTTTCCGGCGTCTTGTCGTCACTCATGGCGTGCCCTGTCCTGCCCGGTCTTTTGCCGGAGTATCGCAGGTGCGAAAGGACCGTCAAACGCCGTCATCGCCCTGTCTTGAAATCGTTAATTTCGTCCGGGTACGGATGGTTCGGTGGATAAGCCGCGCCGACTCCATGACTGGGACTTACCCACAAGATGTGGTGGCCGGTTAATGTTGACAAACTACTAAACGTATGAGAACAAAGGATGATATTGATTGAGTTAGTGATTCGAGCCGTGTTCGTTCTCGGATCGTACTGTCCGTTTACGGATGATCCACAGCGCCGCTCAGGCGGCGCGCCACGCCAGGCCGAAATGCTTCCGCAGCGCCGCGGCGCCGACCGGCGTGACGACCACGGTCCGCTCGCCGGCGACGCGCCGGACACCACCCTCGCCTTCCAGATGGCTGCAGATCGCGGCGCCCAGCCAGCCGGCGAGATGCGGCCGCCGCTCGGTCCAGTCGAGGCAAGGGCGGACCGTGGGACGCTGCGAGCGTTCGGGTGGCACGAGGTCGAGGCGCGCAAGCCAGGCGCGACCACTGCCGCTGAGCTTATAGCCGTCACCGCCGGCGACGACGCGCTGGTCGGCAACCAGGGCATCGCAGATCGCCACGCCGAGTTCCCCCGCCAGATGGTCGTAGCAGCGCCGCGCGCGCTTGAGCGCGGGATCGACCGTCATCCGACGTTTGCGCGGCGCCAGATCGGCAGCGACCGACAGCGTCTCGATGGCCTGTGCCACCTCGGCATCGCGCAGGCGGTAATAGCGGTGACGGCCATGCTGTTGCACCGCGAGCAAGCCGCCGTCGAGCAGGCGTGCCAGATGCGTGCTCGCGGTCTGCGGCGAGACGCCGGAGAGCGCCGCGAGTTCGCCGGCGGGGCGCTCGCTGCCGTCCATCAGCGCGCCGAGCATCGCGGCGCGCACCGGATCGCCGATCAGGGCGCCGACTTGTGCGACATTGGGCAGCGTATCCATGCCGGCATTATCGGCGCGCAACCGTACGAACGCTACGGGAATTGCTGAAACATCCGGGGGCTTGAAAGCGCGCGGCGGAAACCCGATGGTCCGGCCATGAGCATCAAACACGCGCGTGGAGCGCGCCCCGACGCGGTGTCGCGCGTCACGGCGGTCCTCGGTCCCACCAACACCGGCAAGACGCATTTCGCCATCGAGCGCATGCTGGCGCATCGGTCGGGGATGATCGGCCTGCCGCTGCGCCTGCTGGCGCGCGAGGTCTATGACAAGGTGGTGCGCCTGAAGGGCGCCGCCGTCGCCGCGCTGATCACCGGCGAAGAGAAGATCGTGCCGCCCGATGCGCGCTATTACGTTTGCACGGTGGAGGCGATGCCGCTCGACCTACCTGTCGCGTGCCTGGTGATCGACGAGATCCAGCTTTGCGCCGATCCGGAGCGCGGCCATGTCTTCACCGACAGGCTGCTCAACGCACGCGGCGAGGAGGAGACGATCCTGCTCGGCGCCGACACGATGCGCGGCGCGATCCAGCGGTTTGTGCCGCGGACCTATTTCATGTCGCGGGCGCGGTTCTCCGACCTCGCCTATACAGGCCATAAGAAGCTGACCCGCCTGCCCCGCCGCGCCGCGGTGGTGGGGTTCTCGGCGGAGGACGTCTACGGCATCGCCGAGTTGATCCGGCGCCAGCGCGGCGGCGCTGCGGTGGTGCTGGGCGCCCTCTCCCCGCGCACGCGCAACGCGCAGGTCGAGCTTTACCAGAGCGGCGATGTCGATTTCCTGGTCGCGACGGATGCCATCGGCATGGGCCTCAACATGGATGTCGACCATGTCGCGTTCGCCGCGATGGACAAGTTCGACGGCCATGGCATGCGGCCGCTGCGGCCCGACGAGGTCGGCCAGATCGCGGGCCGCGCCGGGCGGCACATGAATGACGGCACCTTCGGCACGACCGGTGAAGCCGAGCCGCTGGACGATGAACTCGTCGCGCGCGTCGAGGGTCACCGCTACGATCCGGTGCGCGTGCTGCAATGGCGCAATTCCAATCTGGATTTCTCGTCGCTCGACCATCTGCTCGCCAGCCTCGACGAGGCGCCGCCGATGAAGGGCCTCGCCAAGGCACGGCCGGCGAGCGATTACACCGCGCTGCGCCATCTCGCGGCGCTGGACGACGTGCGCGCGCTCGCGACGACGCGCGCCGGCGTGCACCGGCTGTGGGAAGCCTGCCAGATGCCCGACTTCCGCAAGCTGTCGGTCGACGAGCATGTGCGGCTGGTGCAATCGATCTTCCTGTTCCTGATGAGCGATGACGGCGTCTTGCCCGACGACTGGCTCGCGCGGCAGATCGAGCGGCTCAACATCACCGAAGGCGATGTCGCGACGCTGAGCGGCCGGCTGGCGCAGATCCGCACCTGGACCTATGCCGCGCATCGCTCAAACTGGACGAAGGACAGCGCGCATTGGCAAGGCGTGACGCGCGCGGTGGAGGACCGGCTGTCGGACGCGCTGCACGAGCAGCTGACGCAGCGCTTCATCGACCGGCGCACCTCGGTGCTGATGAAGCGGCTGCGCGAGGACGATGTCATCGACCTGACGCTGGACGATTCCGGCGGCGTCGCAATCGGCGGCGAGATAGTGGGCAAGCTCGAAGGCTTCCGTTTCGAGCCTGACGCGCGGGCCGAGGGCGTGCACGGCCGCACGTTGCGCGCGGCGGCGATGCGCGGGCTGGAAGGCGAGTTCTATGCGCGGGCGCGGCGCATCACCGAAGCCGACGACAAGGCGATCACGCTCAGCGAGCACGGCAAATTGTGGTGGGACGGCGCGGTGGTCGCGACGCTGGCGAAGGGCGGCACGCCCTTGGCGCCGAAGGTCGAGATGCTCGCGGATGAGCATCTCAAGGGGGACCTACGCGACGGCGTGCAAGCGCGGCTCGACCGCTTCGTGCAGACCCGCATCTATGCTCGGCTGCAGCCGCTACTCGCGATGGTGACGAGCATCGAGGCGAAGGCCGGAACGCCCGAGGCTTTGTCCGGCGCGGCACGCGGCATCGCGCACCAGCTGATCGAGAATTTCGGCGTGCTGGAGCGTGGCAAGGTCACGCTGCCGGAGAATGTCGGGCCGCTGATCCGCGCGCTGCGGCCGTACGGCGTATGGTTCGGTCGGCGCGCGATCTATCTGCCCAAGATGCTGCGGCCCGATGCGGCGTCGCTGCTCGCGCTGCTGTGGGGCGTGTGGACGGATCAGGCGCGGCTGCACACGCCGGCGCAGCCGGGGCTCACGTCTTTCATCAACGACGGCGACCTGCCCGCGCCGTTCTTGGCCGCGTGCGGCTTCCGCGTGCTGGCGCACCGCGCCATCCGCCTCGACATGGTCGAGCGCCTCGAAGAAGAACTCGAGAAAGGTGCGGCGAGCGGTGCTAATGCCGAGACGCTGCTGCCCAAGTTGGTGTCGCTGATCGGCTCGAGCAATGACGAGCTCAAGGAAGTCCTCGCCGAGATGGGCTGGCAAATCGTCGAAGTCGCCGACACCGGCAACGGCGTAACGCATGTCTGGCGCAAGGCATTGCCGCGCCCTGCGAAGCAACGCCGCGATCAGCGAGAGAAGCGCGAACCCAAACCCTTCAAAGTCGAGATCCGCCCGGACTCGCCCTTCGCGGGGTTGGCTACTTTGCTACGAAAATAACTGCTAAAAGAAGGAGCTTCTCCGACGAACGGATCGCCAATTGTCCCTAGCGAGATTTAAACTGGACGAATTTGATTTGCGAGTAAAAGACGAGGTTGGACTTCCTATCGCAACGTCAAAAATTTATGTCCATAAATACGTCAATCGCATCTACACGATGCTTTCGACGGCACTACCCGCAAATGCAAACATCAACCACCGGACAGTTGGTGTTGCGGGTGCAAATCGAAAGATGGCTGCGCTTTTCTTTGACGGTGTTTGGACTCCACCGGGTGCAGATGATGCGCCACCAAAAGAAATTGCGGTATTTGGCGGGTCAGAAAGCGAGCTTTGGATTCCCGCTTTGAAGACTGCGTTTGCTTTAGCGCAATGTAGTTTTGATTCCGTTCATTTTGAGCAGTTTTGCGAACACTTGAGCGATGCTGCTCCATTCGAATTTTATAAAAACGGAATTGTTACTTCGGCTTCGTACATAAGCAGCGGACTCGTTAGAAGATTTGGCGTTAACGCAGTCCCGGTTTTTAATTCGGCGGCGGCCAGAGATTCGGAGTATTCTGCGGGGCATACAGAAACCATCGTGGCAGCTATTGAGAATTTGCGGGTTGTGAACGACGCGAAATTGACGTGGAAGCAGGTGGTTGAGTTTCGTCATGACACCGAAGCAACGATCAAGCTTCGTAAATTGAGAAGCTGGCTCGACAAGGATTTTGACGGGCAACCAATTTCAAAGATCGAAGATGCGATTGCGACCAAGTTGTCAGATTACGAATGGTCGATCCGCAAACATGGTATTCAAACGGTCGTTGGCACAATTTCCGAATTGTTGGATCCAAAAATGTTATCCTCAACGGCCGCGACCGCTACAGGTCTTGCTCTGGTTGGCGGCGAGTTTTGGGCAGCGCTAGGTGCCACGGCAATTATCGTTGGCAAAGCGACCGTATCGGTAACTCAAAAGTTTGTTGAGCTTGCAGATCGTCGAAGAGGGCAACACTCTGAAGTCGCTTTCGTCCATGAACTCAAAAAACTGACCAAGTGACTCCCGAAGACCGCATCCGCATCGACAAGTGGCTGTGGCACGCACGGTTCTACAAAACGCGGGTGCTGGCGCAGGAAGCCGCCGAGAAAGGCCGCATCCGGGTCAACGATGCGCGCGTCGAAAAGGCTGGGCGCGGGATCAAGCTGGGGGATGTGCTGACGATCCCGGCGGGGCGCGATATCCTCGTCGTGCGCGTGGTCGCTTTCGGGGAGCGGCGGGGGCCTGCGCCGGAGGCGCGGCTGTTGTACGAAATCGTCGCGGGGGACGGGCTTGATCCTTGAGGCCCCCCGCCGTAATGACGCTGATCCAGTTTGGATTACAGGACCCGCCGCATGACCTATGTCGTCACCGAAGCCTGCATCAAGTGCAAGTTCATGGACTGCGTGGAGGTCTGCCCGGTCGATTGCTTCTACGAGGGCGAGAACATGCTCGTCATCCACCCCGACGAATGCATCGATTGCGGCGTCTGCGAGCCGGAATGCCCGCCGGAAGCCATCAAGGCCGATACCGAGAGCGGCCTGGAGAAGTGGCTGACCCTGAACGCCGACTACGCCAAAAAATGGCCGAACATCACCCATCACGGCCAGGCGCCCGCCGACGCCAAGGAATGGGAAGGCGTCGCCGACAAGTTTGAAAAGCACTTCAGCGATAAACCCGGCGACGGCTCGTAGAATTAACCCTCGCCAGTTCCGCAGCCCTGCGTACGTTAGCGGACGCAAGGCAGCGAATTTAACCTTTTGAATTCGTGGCCCTTTTCGCTGCGAATCGAAATTAATGCCGCCGATTCAACACCTTGTCACTTTGTCCTTCCGTTTACGGACAAACTGTGTTATATAATTCCACGATCTGAACCGCACCAAGGCACCCCTCTCCGGACTGGCAACATTCCGGCGCCGGAACGCGTTTCGGTTGCAGTGCAGTGTAAACGAAGGCTCTTGGGCGCGCGGATCACGCGCGACGGATGAGCCGTCTATGAAAGTGAACCATGACCGCTCCCAAGCCCGCCCCCGCCGCTCCCATCCTGCCGAAGAAGACGCCCGCCAACACGAACAGCAAGCCCGCCAAGCATGAATTCAAGGCCAACGACCACGTTGTCTACCCTACCCATGGCGTTGGCCGCATCATGCGGGTCGAGGACCAGGAAGTCGCCGGCACCAAGCTGGAACTCTTCGTCATCACCTTCGAGAAGGACAAGATGACCCTGCGCGTCCCCACGCTGAAGGCCAAGGCCGTCGGCATGCGCAAGCTCTCGTCGGTCGACGTGGTGACCAACGCGCTCAACACGCTCAAGGGGCGCGCCCGCATCAAGCGCACCATGTGGTCGCGCCGCGCCCAGGAATACGAAGCCAAGATCAATTCGGGCGACCTCGTCTCGATCGCCGAGGTCGTGCGCGACCTGCACCGCGCCAGCGGCCAGCCGGAGCAGTCCTATTCCGAGCGCCAGCTCTATGAAGCGGCCCTCGCCCGCATGGCGCGCGAAGTCGCGGCGGTCGAGAAGACCGATGAGCCGACCGCGGTCAAGCGCGTCGAAGGCATGCTGCTGAAGAAAGCGGCGTAGTCTTTCTGTGATTGGAATGCGAAAGGCCCGGACGAAAGTCCGGGCCTTTTCGTTTGGAGGACGTCATGACAACAGCACATTGCGAATGGGGGCCGAACGGGATCGCGGTGCTGCGCGGGCGGGCGAAGGTGTTCGTCATCGTCGACGTGCTGTCGTTCTCGACCGCGGTCGATATCGCCGTGGCGCGGGGCGCCTCCATCGTGCCGTTTCCGCTGGGCAGCGGCGAGGCGGCGGCGATCGCGGCGCGGGCCTCCGGCGCGATCCTGGCGAACCCCAAGCGCGCCGCGAGCGGTCAGTACTCGCTGTCGCCGGCGTCGCTGCAAACGATCGCGGCAGGGACCAAGCTCATGTTGCCCTCCCCCAATGGCTCCAAACTGTCGCTGGCCTGCGGCGGCGCGGTCGTGTTCGCGGGTTGCCTGCGCAATGCCACGGCCGTGGCGAAGGCGGCGCTGCACGCGGCGGAGGGTGGCGACATCGCGGTGATCCCGGCCGGTGAGCGTTGGCGCAGCGACGACAGCCTGCGCCCCGCCATCGAGGACTGGCTCGGCGCCGGCGCGATCCTGGATGCGCTGGGCCTGCCGCCGAGCGCGGAAGCGTGCGTCGCGCGGGACACGTTCCGCGCGGCACGGGCGGACATGGCGCAAACCATCCGGGATTCGCTGTCAGGACGCGAATTGATCGAATCCGGCTTTGCCGTGGACGTCGAACTGGCGGTCCAGCGCGACGTCAGCATCTGCGCGCCGCGCCTGCAACGCGGCTGTTACGTCTCCGGCGCCTGACGCCTCGTCGTCACAGGCTCTTCAGATACTCGACCAAATCCCAGCGTTCCTGCTCGGTCAGCGCCGGCAGCATCCGGATGCTGCCGTCCGAATTCTTGGCAATCGACCCGTCCGAGTTGAACGCAACGGTCGCGACCGTGCCGTATTCGTGGCCGGCATTGCTGTTGCCCTGCATCGAGGTGCGGAACACGAAGCCCGGATAGCCGTCCGACTTGAAGCCGACCATCACCGGATCGAATTCGCGCGATCCGACGACGAAGGTGTCGGGACGGTATTTGACGCCGGGCACCGCGCCGGTCGCCGGCTTGGCCGGCAGCAGCAGGTCGTAGAGGTTCGGCACCGAGCCGTTGTGCAGATACGGCGCGGTGGCCCAGATGCCGTCGAGGGCACGGCCCTTGTACGACATGTCCGACTGGATCGGCTGCGCCGTCGTGTCGGGGTGATAGTCGCCGCTCTTGAGCGAGGCGCCGATGTCGTTGCTGCGCAGCGAGAAGATCACGTCATAGAGCCATTCGGCGAAGCGGCGCGGCCACCACTTGTCGGCGTCGGGTGTCGACACGACGCCGATGGTCGTCTTGGTGAGCAGCGCCGCGACCGGCGCCTTCTGGTTGAGCAGAAGGGGCCCCGCGCCGACGGTGACGTAGGAGTTCTGCACGATGCCGCTATAACCCTGATAGCCGATGCCGTTGCGCGCCATCATGGCGTCGGTCTTAACGTTATCCTGCGCCGAGAAATGCGCCACGATGCGGCGGTTGGGATCGGTCGGATTGATCTGCGCGTGGCAGGCGGCGCAATACGCGTCGAACACCACTTTGCCGCGCCACGCCTTGCTGGTGTCGATCTTGCCCAGCAGATCCTCCGGCCAGGCGGGACGCCACAGCGTCTTCAGGTGGTCTTCGAGCAGAGCCAGATTGTGCACGTCGACCGACGAGCTGTAATCGATCGGGTGGCTGTTGAAGAGCCCCTGCCCGCTGAACACGCCGGCCAGCGTCCAGTGATCGCTCTGCGACCAGTTCATGCTGCCGAACACGCCGATGACTTCGCCGGTGTTGCGGCCGATCGGCCCCAGGCCGGAATTGGCGGCGATGCCGTTCCATTGCAGGTAGTCGTGCTGCGGGATGTCCCACAGGAAGGGATAGCTGACCGGCGCGTTCGGCGGGTTGAACAGCGCGTTGCGGATATAGAGGACTTCCTTTTTGCCCTTGAAGCTCTTGTCCCACAGCTTCGCGAGACAGCCGAGCAGCTTGTCGCGGTCCTCGCCGTTCAACGTGGGCTGTCTCCACATCGTCTGCAGCATATCGGTGAATCCGACGGCCTTGAGGTCGGCCGGGTCGACCTTGTTCTGGTCGATCAGGCTGCTCACCGCGGCATCCACCGCCGGCGCGGTCAGGACGTATTGCAGGACCTGATTGTAGATGCGGCCGAAGGCGTCGAGACGGGCGAAGCCGTAATGCGTGTCGCTCTTGTTGACGATCCGGTACGTCGAGAGCCGCAGCACGTATTTGTCGAGATCGGCCGTCACCGCGTCCGCGCTGCCGTAATTGCCGAGCGCCAGCACGTTCTTGACGAAGCGGTCATGCACCGGGCCGGACGCCTGGGCACGCGCCAGCGCGGCGCCGAGATCGTCGAGGAACGTGTCCATGTCGGCCATGGCGGGCGCGCCGTCGATGCGGATGCCGACGCCTTTGTAATTGACCTGGTTGGTATGGCAGGCCGCGCAGGTGTAACCCATGAAGTCCCTGCCCTGGTAATTGTCCTTGCTGAATCCGATCGGCAACCCGTCGGGATTGCTCGAGGTCGGCTTGCGCACCAGATAGCGATAGGCGTTGTTCATGTGCGCGTTGTCGCGGAACAGCTGGCCGTTCGGCTGCTCGACGACGAGGAAGAAATCATAAGGGATGAGGTCGGAGCCCTGCGTCGTCGAGTCGAACCACAGCGAGTCCTTGGGCGCCCAATTCTGGTCGAGATAGCGGATCGACTTGGCGACGTCGCCATAGACGTCGGTCTCGACGATGGTGGCACCGCGATCCGGGTCGCTATCCCAGAACGTCAGGATGTTCGAGATATAGTTGCAGACGACCACGACCAGGAAGACGGCGGCAAACAGGATAAGTGAGCGCCACAACCAGTGCTTCGACTTGTACCATTTGTACAACTTTGTCATGGCCAGCCCCAATACTGAATCGCTCGTCCCCGGAGCAGTCTACGCCAAGACTTCGGGGCGGCGCTACGGGACGACTTCGATGCCCTGCGGATTGGCGACTTCGATCTCGGGGCCGTTGAGCAACTGGACGATGCCGCGCACCCGGATGGTCTGGCCGACATAAGACCGGGGATCGACGCCGGTGCGGCGGAAATTCGCCATGTCCTGCGGCTCGACCGTCACGGTGAAATCGCTGCGCCAGTCGGCGCCGAAATTGAGGTAGGCGCGGCCTTCCTTGAGGCCGGCGTTGAGCACCTTGCCCTGCACGATCTGGAACGTGCCGATGTCGTGGCCGACCGTGTCGGGCGTGCGGATCGCATAGGCGGGCAGCGCCCAGATGCCGGCGTGCGCGGCACGGCCTTGTGCTTCGGCGGCGAACAGTTCGCCGGCGCATTCGGTGCGGTCCGGCGCGATAAAGACGCGCGCGAGACCCGCCTTGAGCAGCACTGTCTGGACCCAATTGCCGTCGCCGGCGAAGAGCTGGCCACGCACGCGGTCGTAGCGGTCTTCCTTGGGCGGGATGGCGGTAAGCGTGATGGGCACGCCGGTCAGCGCAGTGTTCAAGGCTGCGAGCGCCTTGTCGGCGAAGGCGGGCGGCGCGCGGTCCTGGGCGCCAGCCGGCAGGACGATGCCTTCCAGATGCACGGCGCGGCCGTCGGTGAAGATCACCGCACCATTGCGTTCGATCCGCAGCAATTGCGCGCCGGATATCTCGACCCCACCAGTGCAGGGCGGAAGCGCGGCCGCCAAAGCGGGCGATACCGCGAGCATCGCGACGACGGGGATAAGCGGGTGCAGGCGCATCGATTCGGTTCCTTGCGCGCTATTCAGCACAGGCTTTGGCGCATTGCACGGGCGACGTTCCGACAAGGTAACCGGGACGAACCCAAACGTGCCTCCGGGCGTTTCCTAGCCATACCAACAGGTTAATCCGGAGATTCGATTTGCTGACAGGCCTTTATCTTGCCGCCGCGCCGTTCGTGACCGCGGCCACCGTCAAGAACACCCCGGCGAACGCTCCAGGTGCAATGCGGAACGTCGTACCGACGCTCGACGCCATTCTCATCGACAACGCCCTGAATCTTGTCATTGCGATCGTCATCCTGGTGATCGGCTGGACGCTGGCCGTTTGGGTGCGGCGCTGGATTCGCAGCGCCTTCGCGCATCTGCATGTGCTCGATGCGTCGCTCGGACCGATCCTGGCGTCGATGGCGCGCTACGCGATCCTGATCCTCACCGTCATCGCCGTGCTGGGCCGGTTCGGGGTCGAGTTGACCAGCCTGATCGCGGTGATCGGCGCTGCCGGCATCGCGGTCGGCCTGGCGCTGCAGGGCACGCTCGCCAATGTCGCGTCGGGGCTGATGATCCTGCTGCTGCGGCCGTTTCGTGCCGGCGACATGATCGCGGTCCTCGGCACCGACGGGACGCGGGGCACGGTGACGGAGATCGGCCTGTTCCGCACGCTGGTTACGGCGATCGACTACCGCTCGCTGTCGATCCCGAACTCCACGCTGTTCAGCGGCACGATCGTCAACTATTCGCGGGAAGATCGCTTTCGCCTCGACATCACGGTGCCGGTGGACATGACGAACGATCTTGGCAAGGTGCGGCGCGTGTTCCTGGAAGAAGTCGAAAAAGACACGCGCATCCTGAAGCAGCCCGAACCGGTCGTGGGGGTGCTGGAGCTCGGCGACTACGCGGCGACGATGGTGCTGCGCATCTGGGTCGCGTATGCGCAGCGCAATCCGGTAAGCTGGGATTTGCGCGAAGCGATCCATCGCCGCATGCAGGAAGAAGGCACTGCCATCGCCGTGCCACGCCAGGCGGTAGCCGAGCGCAGCGAAGCCAATCTCGCGGCCGAACTAACGGGCCATGTGCAAGCGCAGATGTCGGCTGCGTCCTAAAGCGACGCGTACCAGTCGATGCCGTCCTTGTCCGTGCTGCGCTGCATGCGTCCGCGGAAGCGCAGGCAGTTGAGATGGGCGAGGCTCTCGCCCGTCGCCATGCCGAAATTGCCCTGGGTGATGCGGCTGCGGAACAGCGCCGGAAAGGTGTCGACGGCACGCTGGGGTTCGGCGCACAGCGCGTGGAGCTTTTCGAGGCCTTCCTCGTGATGGTCGATCAGCTCTTGCAGACGCAGCGGCGCTTTGCGGAACGGCTCGTTGTGCGACGGCAACACCAGCGCCTCGGCCGGGACGACACGCATGAGCTTGGCGCAGCTGTCGATCCAGTCCTGCAACGAATTCGCCTCCGGCTCGGTCGGGTGCACCGACACGTTGGAGGAGATCTTCGGCAGCAACTGGTCGCCCGAGATGAAGACATTGAGTTCGGCGCACCACAGGCAGGCATGCTCCGGCGAGTGGCCGTTGCCGCCGACGATGCGCCAGACATGGGCGCCGATAACGATGTCCTCGCCCTCGACGATGCGGCGATAGGAATTGGGCAGCTTGTAGACGCCGTGGCCGAAGCCGCCGAACCGGGTGCGATAGTTCTCCAGCAGATCCTCTGGAAAGCCGGCGGCGCGATAGAAGCGCAAGCCTTCTTTCGGCGCCTCCTGCCCCGTATCGGCGGCGAGGTTGCGGCACATCAGGAATTCGGTGCGCGTGATCCACAGCTCCACATCGAATTTGCGCACCAGCCAGCCGGCCAGCCCGATGTGATCGGGATGCATGTGGGTGACGATGACGCGCTTGACCGGGCGGCCCTTCATGGGACCGGCAAAGAGCTGCTCCCAAGCCTGGGTGGTCTCCTCGGTCTTGATGCCGGTGTCGACCACGGTCCAGCCGTCGCCGTCCTCGAGCAGCCACAAATTGATGTGATTGAGCTGCATCGGCAGGCGCATGCGCACCCAATGGACGCCTGGCGCCACGACGATGCTCTCGCCGATTTCGGGGCGCGATTCGAAGGGATAATCGAGATTGCTGCCGGGACGGACCCGGGCTTCGGGGGCGCTCACAGGGCGAGCCTTTCGGAGGGATGGCGGTTGCTTCGACTATGAGTAGCCTGCGGAAGCCGCGTCAAGTCGCACATATTTACCGCGTCACGGCGCTGCCGTTCGCCAATAAGGGCGTTATGGTTGCGCAGCCGATTTGCTTCCCCGGAGGAACCATGCGCCGTTCGATCCTGATCGCCTCGCTCGCCTGCTTTGCGGCGACCGCTGCCGTTGCGGCAGTCTCGACCGATCCCAAGCAGGCGCCGACCGGCACCTATCAGATGGAGACGCGGCACACCCAGGTGCTGTTCGCGATCCCGCATTTTGGCATCACCGATTACTACGGCCGGTTCGAGAAGGTGTCGGGCACGCTCAACTTCAATCCGGGCGCGCCGGAGAAGAGTTCCGTGTCGGTCAGCATCGACACGGCAAGCGCCAACGTGATGAGCAGCGAGCTGGTCGGCGAGCTCATCGGACCCAGCGTGTTCGACTCGGGGACGTTCCCGAACGCGACCTTCGTGTCGAAATCGGTCGAGCGCACCGGCCCGGCGAGCGGCCGGATGACCGGCGACCTCACCATCCACGGCGTGACCAAATCCGTGACCTTCGATGTGACGTTCAACGGCGGCGTAAAGGCGCCGATGGGCGGCGGGGGCTATGACATCGGCTTCCACGCCACGACCGTGATCAAGCGCAGCGATTTCGGGCTCGACAAGATGATGTGGTCGAGCGCGGTCGGCGACGAGGTCAAGCTGACCATCGAAGCGTTGTTTCAGCAGCAGAAGGCCTGATGCGATGGCGGCGCGTAACACCCTCCTGCGCTATGGCGGTGTCGCGATGGCGTTCCATTGGCTGATCGCGGCGCTGATCGTCACGAACATCGCGCTCGGTCTGTGGTTCGGCGAATTCATGGCGCATCAGGATGCGTTGCGCTTTCCTGTCGTCCAGATTCACAAATCCATCGGGCTCACAGTGCTGGTGCTCAGTGTGCTGCGGCTCGGCTGGCGCCTGATCAATCCGGTGCCGGCCTTGCCGCGCGGCATGTCGGCATGGATGCGGGTGATGGCGCACCTCTCGCATTTCACCCTGTATTTCCTGATGATCGTCATTCCGCTGACCGGATGGCTGCTGGTGTCGGCGTCGCCGCTCGGCAATCCGACGAATTATTTCTGGCTGTTCGGCTGGCCCAACCTGCCGTTCTTCACGGGCATGACGCGTGCGGCGCTGCACCCGCTGCACGACCTGTTCGGCACGACGCATGTCGTGCTGGCGTGGCTGTCCATCGCGGCAATCCTGCTGCATGTCGGTGCTGCGCTGTACCACCATTTCCTGCGGCGCGACGATGTGTTGAGGCGCATGCTGCCCGGTACCCAGGTGAGCGATATGGCATGAAGAAGCTGCTTGTCGTCCTTGCCTTGCTTTGCGCCGGCATCGCGCCCGCGAGCGCGGCGAACTGGACCGTCGATCATGCCAAAAGCCGGCTCGGCTTCACGGTGCAGTGGAGCAGCGAGGCGTTCGTCGCGACATTCAAGTCGTGGAAGGCCGACATCGCGTTCGATCCGGCCGACCTCGCGCATGCCAAGGTGGTCGCGACCATCGATCTGGCGAGCGAGACATCGGGCTCGCAGGACAATGACGACGGGTTGCAAGGGCCGGAGGGTTTCGCCACCAACCAGTTCCCCGCCGCGAAGTTCGAGACCACGGGGTTCACCGCCAAGGGCCTCAATGCCTATGTTGCGACGGGGCGGCTGACGCTGCATGGCGTGACCAGGCTCGTCACCCTGCCCTTCACGCTGACCTTCGCCGGCAATAGCGTGCATATGGTCGGCAAGGCGATCGTGATGCGAACCGATTTCGGCCTCGGCACCGGCGAATGGGCCGCTCCCACGCCCATCGCGCACGAGGTCACGATCACAGTCGATTTGACGGCGACAAAAGCCCGCTGAATTCGGTTATAGACTGCGGGATGACCACGCTGAGCCCATCCCCATTGCGCCGCGCCGACGAACGCGCCATCGGCGATGCCGCGCGCCTGCTGCGCGAGGGTGGATTGGTCGCATTCCCGACCGAGACGGTCTACGGCCTCGGCGCCGACGCCACCAATGGCCGCGCCGTGGCGCGTATCTTCGAAGCCAAGGGCCGGCCGCAGTTCAATCCGCTGATCGTCCATGTCGCGAGCCTTGCCGAGGCCGAGCGCCATGCCGTGTTCGGCGACACGGCGCGCAAGCTCGCGAAGACATTCTGGCCGGGCGCGTTGACACTGGTGCTGCCGCGCGCGGCGGACTGCAAATTGTCCGAATTGGTGAGTGCCGGGCTCGAGACTGTCGCGCTGCGCGTGCCGGCGCATCCCGTTGCGGCAAAACTGATCGCGGCTAGCGGCTTGCCCATCGCAGCGCCGAGCGCCAATGCCTCGGGCCGCATCAGCGCGACGACGGCGGGGCATGTCGCGGACAGCCTCGGCGACAAGGTCGATCTCATCCTGGACGGCGGCGCAACGCCGCTGGGTTTGGAGTCGACGGTGATCGGATTTGATGGCGCGCAAGCGGTGCTGCTCCGTGCCGGTGCCGTCGCACGTACGGACATCGAAGCCGTTGCCGGACCGCTTGCCGCCGCCAACGCCAAGATCCTGTCACCGGGACAGCTTGCCAGCCACTATGCGCCGCGCGCGGCGCTGCGCCTCGATGCGATGACGGTGACGCCGGACGAGGCGCTACTGGCGTTCGGGCCGCTGGTGCCGCCCGGCGCGCGCAAGACGTTGAACCTGAGCGTCGATGGCGACCTGAAGGAAGCGGCGGCGAATTTGTTCGCGATGCTGCATGTGCTGGATGCGAGCGGCGCGACATCCATCGCGGCGATGCCGGTGCCCGAGATCGGCCTCGGTGAGGCGATCAACGACCGCCTGCGCCGCGCCGCCGCGCCTCGCGAGGCGTCATGAACACGGACACGCTGGCACGGCTGAAAGCGGCCGCCGGGCCGAAAGGCTTCAGCGAAGACGCGGCTGAGATCACGCCGCATCTCGAAGAATGGCGCAGAAAATATAAAGGTCGTTCACCGTTACTGCTCAAGCCCGCCACCCCGGCGGAGGTCGCCGCGATCCTGGCGATCTGCAATGAGACGGCGACGCCCATCGTGCCGCAAGGCGGCAATACAGGCCTCGTCGGCGGACAGATTCCGTTCGACGGTGAGGTGCTGCTGAGCCTCGCGCGGATGAACAGGGTTCGGGGGCTCAACGCCGCGGCGCACACGCTGTCGGTCGAAGCCGGCGTCGTATTGGCCACGGTGCAGAAGACGGCGGACGATGCCGGCCTGTTCTTCCCGCTGAGCCTGGCGGCGGAAGGCACGGCGACCATCGGTGGCAACCTCTCGACCAATGCCGGCGGCGTGAACGTGCTGCGTTACGGCATGGCGCGCGATCTGGTGCTGGGGCTGGAAGTCGTGCTGGCGGACGGTCGCGTCCTCGACCACATGACCGGACTGCGCAAGGACAATACCGGTTACGATCTCAAACAGCTATTCCTCGGCGCCGAGGGCACGCTGGGTATCATCACGGCGACAGTGTTGAAACTGTTCCCCAAGCCGGCGGCGCATGCCACGGGGTTTGTCGCGGTGCCCTCGCCCGCCGCCGCCGTCGCGTTGCTGTCGCGGATGCAGATGGCGACTGGCGGGCTCGTATCGGCGTTCGAGATCTTACCGCGCATCGGGCTCGAACTGGTCACGGCGCATATTTCCGGGACGCGCGATCCGTTGCCGGCGCCGTCGCCCTGGTACGTGCTGGTCGAGGCGACGAGCGCGGCGCAGTTCGATCTGAACGCCGTGTTCGAGCATGCGCTCGCCGAAGCCGGCGATCTCGTCAGCGACGCCGCGCTCGCGGCAAGCGACGCGCAGCGCGCCGCGTTCTGGGCCTTGCGCGAGAACATGTCGGAAGCGCAGAAGCGCGAAGGCGCGTCGATCAAGCATGACGTGTCGGTGCCGGTGAGCGAGATCCCGGCGTTCCTCGACAAGGCGACGGCGGCGGTTCTGGCCGTCCTGCCCGGCGCGCGGCCGGTGAGCTTCGGCCATATCGGTGACGGCAATATCCATTTCAATTTCAGCGCACCTATCGGCAGCGACCCGCCGGCGTTCCTCGCGCGCTGGGAAGAGATACAGCGCATCGTGCACGACATCGTCCACGGCTTCGGCGGCTCGATCAGCGCCGAGCACGGCATCGGCGTGCAGAAGCGCGACCAGCTCGGGCGCTACAAGAGCGCGGTCGAAATGGACCTGATGCGCATGCTGAAGCGCACGCTCGATCCGAAGAACATTCTCAATCCAGGAAAAGTTATCGCTTTGTAATGTGGCGCGCCCTTCCCCCGCAAACATGGGGGAACAATCCGGCCAGGGGATTCATCGATTACTGTAAGCTACGCAAATATTGCGAAGCATTCGATGCACTCATGGAGGAAAGTCTCATGGCAAAAGCAAAGTCGAGCGAACCTGGCGTTATCGCACCGGGCCAGACCCAGAAGTTCATCTATGTCGGCAATATGATCCCGGCGCAGCTTATCGTCACCAACACAGACCAGAAGAACCAGGCGTCCTATCGGCTGTCCGGTGGCGAGACTGGCGGCTGGACGCTCTTCGGTGTCCTGGCGCCGGCCAGCAGCGTGTCGCTGCTGCTGCAGTGGCCGTCGGGACGCGGACAGGTCAACAACAGCAGCGCGAAAGCGGACCTTTACGTCCACGGCAACGGTTTCAGACCGCAATAGGTTCAGGCCGCCTTCGGCAGCACGGGCTTGGGCGCCGTCGCGGTGGCCGCGGCGGCGCTTTGCGCCGGACGCTGCTTGTTCGAGATCGCGCTGATCGCCGCTGTCACGACCGTCGCAAGATACGGAATGCTCTGCACCGAGATCATCACCATCCAGAGCTGGATCGCAGGGTCGTCGAGCGTCGCGCCGGTGGCGAGCGACAGCAGCGCCAGCATGCACAGGCCGAACAGCGTCGTCTCCTGCCACACCTTGCGCAGCGCCTGGCTCAGGAGCGCCTGGTCCTCGCATTTGGGCGTGCGCAGGAACGGCTGGCCTCGGGTGAAGAGGCCTGCGATCACCGCCTTGCCGACGGCGTGCGTCGTTGAAAGACCGGCGACGGACGCGATCAGCGCGCCCCTCATGCCGGAGCGCACCTTCTGCGGATAGAGCAGCAGCGTCTTCATCGTCTTGGCGGCGAACAATGCCAGCGCCGCGGCCGATAGCGCTGGCAACGGCACGTCGAAGGTCTGCGGCGCCGCCCACATCAGGCCGGTCCAGATCAGCGCCATGTAGGTCACGATCATGCCGAGCCCGTCGGAGATCCACGGCAGCCAGCCGACCAGGAACTGGTAGCGCTGCGCCGCCGACAATTTGGAGCGGCCGAGGAAGATCGCGCCGGCATGGCGCTTCATGATCTGCATCGCGCCGTAGACCCAGCGATAGCGCTGACCGATGAACGCATCGAGCGTATCGGGCATCAGGCCCGAGCCCATGCTCTCGGGGATATAGGCGGCGCCATAGCCGGCTTCGAACAGCTTGAGCCCGAGTTCGGTGTCTTCGGTGATGCACCACGTCGCCCAGCCGCCGACCTCTTCCAGCGCGTGACGGCGCACGATGGTCATCGTGCCGTGCTGGATAATGGCGTTGTGCTCGTTGCGCTCGACCATGCCGATCTGGAAGAAGCCGCGATATTCCTCATAGGCCATGGCCTTGAAGATGCTTTGGTGCGCGTCGCGGTAATCCTGCGGCCCCTGCACCACCGCGATGTCGTCGGAGGCGAAGAACGGCAGCGCGCGGCGCAGCCAGAACGGCTCGACCTGGTAATCGCTGTCGATCACAGCGACATAGAGCGCCGCGGGATCGGTCTGGCGCAGCGCCTCGTTGAGTGCCCCGGCCTTGAAGCCTTCCATGTTGTCGTAGTGGAAGAAGCGGAAGCGCTCGCCCAGCGTGGCGCAATGCGCCTGCACCGGCGCCCAAGTTTCCGCATCCGGCGTGTTGTTGTCGATCAGCAGGACTTCGAAATTGTCGTAGTCGAGCCGCGCCAGCGCGTTCAGCGTTTCGATCACCATCGCCGGCGGCTCGTTGTAGCAGGGCACGTGCACGCTGACGCGCGGGCTCTTCTCCGGAATGGCGGCGCGCACCGCGCGGCGCTCGACGCGCCAAAGGCTGGCGGCAAGCTCGATGCCCTCGGTAAGGATCACGGTCGAGGCGAGCAGCACCAGCGGCGTCATCGCGATGATCATCGCCAGATCGGTCGGCTCGACATATTCGAGCGAGCTCGCGTCGATCAAAACCAAAAGCCCGGTCGAGACCACGGCGACGAGGCCGCCCATTACGAGATAGCCCTGCTGACGCATGCGCGGCATCCAGCCGAGGATCAGAAGGCCAAGCGCCAGCGTCAGGACCGAGGCGAGCAGCGCATAGGTGCGCCATTCGGGGAAGGTGCGCAGCAGGCCGGTGAAGGAGAATTTCGGATTGCCCAGCGCGTCATAGAGGCCCCAGCTGGCGCCGACCGAGCCTTCATTGCCACCCTTCCAGGGCTGATCATAGGCTTCGAGGAGGTAGTAGTCGTAGCCCTTCTCCATCGCGAGCTGGACGAAGGCCCGCATGAAATAGGCTTCGTTGGCGGCGGACGGCTCGGCGAAGCGCTTGGTGCGGCCTTCCGAGGGCCAGCCGGCCTCGCCGATCACGATCGTCTTGTCGGGAAACTCCTCCTGCACGTCGTTATAGGCGTGCTCCAGGAATTTCAACGAGTCGCGCGCCGACATGCCTTCCCAATAGGGCAGCAGATGCACCGACACGACATCGACATATTGCCCGATCTCCGGCGTCAGGAGCCAGGTCGACCACGGCTCGGCTGTGGTGATCTTGATGCGCATCGGCAGCGCGTCGCGCACCCGCTTGATGTAGCCGTTAAGCTGGTCGGGCGTGACGAAGCCCATCAAGATCGCCTCATTGCCGACGAAGACGCGGTCGATGACGCGGCGGTTGGCGAGCGCCGTCTTGATGCACAGCGCGATCTCGGTCTCGTTCTGCTCGAGATCCGAGGAGATCCAGCAGCCCAGCGACACCGTCAGGCCGTGGCGGCGGGCGATCTCCGGCACCTTGTCCATGCCGCCGGCCACCGTGTAGGTGCGCACGCGGCCGGTGAGCAGCGAGAGCTGCGCCATGTCGCGGTCGATCTGCTCCGGCGTGACATGCAGATTGTCGCGCAGCCTGAACATGCGGCTGGGATTGTAGGTGATGCCGCGGATCTGGCCGGCCCAGTCGGGGGCGACCACGGTGTAGTCGCGGCTCGCCCAGAACAGCACGGACGCGCCGACCACCAGGAACAGGGCGACCGCCATCCGGAGCTTCCCGCCCCCGATGCGATTGCGCCAGCCGCTGAGGACTGCCTTGAACACGTCCGTTGATGCCCCGAGCGCGCGGGTCAGACCCGCGCTTTGTTCGCTTCTATCAAGTTCGGAACTTGCGGCCCCCGCCTAGTGCTGAGCGTCCGGATCGTCGGGATCGGGACCTTCCTTCTTGGGGTGCGTCGCCTCCAGCAATTCCATGTCGAACACCAGAGTCTGGTTTGGCGGGATCAGCCCGTCGCCCGCGCCGCGTGCGCCATAAGCGAGGTTTGCAGGGATCACGATGTGCCATTTGTCGCCGATCCGCATCAGGGTCAGCGCCTCGGTCCAGCCGGGGATCAGCTTGTTGACGGTGAAGGTCGCCGGCGTCAGCGGCTCGGTGCCGTCGAACACCTTGCCGTTGATCAGCATGCCGACATAGTTGACCTTGACCTCGTCGGTCATCAACGCCCGGCCGCCGAAGCCGCTTTTGATGATGTTGTATTGCAGCCCGCTGGGACGCGTGACGACGCCCGGCTTGACGGCATTGGCCCGCAGATAGGCCGCGTTGGCGTCCGCGCTCAAGGCTGGATCGGCGGCCTGCGCCGGGGCGATGGCGAAGGACAAAAAGGCGGTCAGCGCGGCCATGATGGCCCCGAAACGCTTCATAGACGGACTCCTGTTTGCTCCGGCGCAGCTTATCCCAGAATTGGACCCTGCGCTCAAATCGCGAATTGCCGCCTCCGGCGCGGCGGTTGGAACCGCAATTCGCGGCGGATTCAAGGCTGGATCAGTCGCCCTTCACCAGTCGGCCGAACCAGGACCGCCGGCGGGGCGCCGGCTTGGCCAGAGCTTGGCCGATATGGCCGGGGCGTACATCGCCGGGCCTGGCCTGCGGCGGCGCCGCGGCGGCCTTGGCAGGCACGGGCTTCGACACCGAGAGGGCCGGTTCGAGGTCCTTGGGTGCCGGACGCAGCGCCTGGGCCGCCGGCGCGGCAATGGAAATCGCCGGCATCTGGACCGGCTTGAAATCGTTGGGGCCGATCCCGGCGGTCATGAATTTCTTGGACCAAGCCTCTTCCGGACTGACGGCAAACGCGGTCGAGACGCTTTTGGGCTCGGGCGCGGTGCGGGCGTCACTGAACTGGCGATCCTTGACGCCGCGGATCAGGCTTTCCAGGCGCTCGGCACCCTCGGCCAGCGAGGCGCCCTCCACCCGGCATACCAACTCGGACATGTTCAGCCTCCGCCTTGCCTGCTGTGCCACTGGAAGCCACCTTCGCGACTGATGATGGCGACGTCGATGGCGCCACCGACCGTCTGCTTCTGCGCCATGATACGCTTCTTGAACACATTGAGCGAGACCAGCTCGCGCGCGGTTTCCGCCAACTCGTTGCGCGACGCGATCTCCAGCACCCGCAGCACCGGATTGATGTAAGTGTGCTGCTGATAGTCGCCAATCATGCCGCGGAATGCGTCGAAATATTGCGGGATGGTGTTGGACTGGAACTCGCGCCTGATGCTTTCCTTGGTCACCGGATCGGCATTCGGGAACGCCGCGATCACCTGGTCGACCAGGCCGTGCATCAGCGAGTTGAGCGTGCCGTAGACCCGGCGCTCCAGGTTGAAATCGATGCCGCGGATGAACGCATTGGTCACCTCGCTGTCGGCGAAGACGCGGATCTTGGAGCGGGTGTCGCCGTCGATCGCGTCGAACGATGCCTCGGCGCGCTTGACGATGCCGCCGACGATGGCCGAGACGAAATGCGTCGTGACGACGGGATAGCGCTCCTCCGAGCCGAAGCCGGCGAAGACGAGACCGGTGACGTCCTCCAGGAACAGATCCTTCACCACCGCGTAAACCGCGATGTCTTTCAAATGTCCCAGCGCCACCTTGCCCAGACCGAAAGGCTGGAAGCCGTAAGCGATGACCTCGTCAGTATCGGCGGTGTAGTTGCGGCGCACGGTCTCGCCGAACCCGGCCGGGAAGCATTTGAGCTCGCCGCGTGGGCTGCCGTCCTCGCGGAACTGGTAGTCGCGCCAGACGCGCTCGATCGCCTCTTCGAGGATCGTGGTGTCGCTGATCGATTGGCGCGCTTCGCCGCCCGACTCCCGCAGATATTGCGCGAGATGGAAGATGTAGCGGAACACCGAGGCGAGCAGACGCTTGTACTCGTCGCGCTGACGCTCCTTGGGGAAGAATTCCTCCAGGTTGTCGAGCATGCCGACGAAGCTGGTGGCGTAGTCGCGGATATGCGGCAGCGCTCCGGACTTGGCTTTCTTCTGGTAGTGCTCGATCAGATGTTCCCAGGGATGGCCCATCATGTCGGCGACGCCGAAGAACATCACCCCGACGGAATGGCCGCCGATCAGATTGTAGAGCTTGCGCTGGTCATTGCGCACGACGACCGTGCCGCCGTCGATCAGCGTCACCGCGGAGTCCGCGGCAAGCGCCACCGCGCGCTGGTTCATCACCGCGATCTCGGATGTCATGCTTAATCCTGCCCCACGCTGTTGGCCTCAAGAATGTCATAGCCGCGCGGCAAATGGGAGCGCGCTGAATCCGACATGGTTACCGCGAGTTGCCCAAGTTCCGGGCAGGCTTTAGGTTCTGCGCAGCGAAAACCGGAGGAACTTCATGTACAAGCCATTCGATCTCAGCGGCAAAGTGGCGCTCGTCACCGGCGGCAATGGCGGCATCGGCCTGGGCATGGCCGAAGCGATGGCGCAGGCCGGCGCCGACATCGTCATCTGGGGCACCAACGAAGGCAAGAACGCCGAAGCCCTCGCCAAGCTGAAGGCGCATGGCACGCGCGCCGGCGCGCGCAAGGTGAACGTCGCCAGCGAGAACGAAGTCGTCGACGCGATGGGCGCGACGATCCAGGAATTCGGCCGCGTCGACACGGTGATCGCCAATGCCGGCATCGGCGGCGGCGCGCCGTCCTTCTCGCAGATGACGACGGAGCTGTGGCGCCGCGTCCATGCGGTGAACGAGGAAGGCGTGTTCTGGACCTTGCGCGAGGCGTGCAAGCACATGGTCGAGCGCGCCCGCAAAGGCGACGCGGGCGGCTCGCTTGTCGGCGTCGCGTCGCTCGCCGGCCTCGAAGGCGCCGGCCGCAACGAAGCCTACAGCGCGACCAAGGGCGCGGTGCTCGCGATGATGCGTTCGATCGCGGTCGAGCACGCGCGCTACGGCATCCGCGCCAACTCCATCGCGCCGGGCTGGATCGCGACCGACATGACCCAGGGTGCGCAGGACAACAAGGCGTTCGCCGAGAAGGTGATCCCGCGTGTCCCGATGCGCCGCTGGGGCACGCCGGCCGATTTCGGCGGCATCGCGGTCTATCTCGCGAGCGACGCCTCGAAATACCACACCGGCGACACCTTCATCATCGACGGCGGGTACATCATCTTCTGAGGCGCGATGGCGACTTCGTTCCAGCAGGCTTTGGAAGCGAACGACCTCGCGGCGTTGCGTGTTTGCCCGAAAGCGGATCTGCACAACCACGCCGTGCTGGGTGGCAACCGCGAATATCTCGCGGCGTGGTCGGGACGGGAGATTCCCGTTCTCGATACGCCGCTGCATTCGATGGCGGACATGCATGGCTGGGTCGATGCCCATCTCGGCTTCCTGTTCGCCGAGCCGGCCGGGCGGCTGAAATGTATCGAAGCGTCGTTCGTCCAGGCGAAAATCGACGGCGTCACGCGTATCGAGCTGGGCGACGACGTGTGGTCGTCGACGCTGTTCGACAATTCGGCGGCGCGCGTCACCGACCAGCTGAAACAAATCCATGCGGCGACGGCGCCCGACATCGAATGGATCCCGCAACTCGGCATCTCGCGGCACTGCTCGATCAAAGCCATCCAGCACTGGATGGAGCCATATCTGGAGACGCCGTTCTACAAAACGCTAGATCTCTCGGGCGACGAGACGGCGCAGCCTATCGCGAATTTCAAACCGGTCTATCGGCGCGCGAAGCAGGCCGGCCTGCGCCTGAAGGCCCATGTCGGCGAATGGGCGGGCGCCGAAGACGTGCAGCGCGCGGTCGAGGCGCTTGAACTCGATGAAGTGCAGCACGGAATACGCGCGGCGGAATCAACCGCCGTCACGCGGTTCCTTGCGGATAACAACATCCGGCTCGATATCTGTCCGACATCCAACGTCATGCTGGGCCGGATCGACCGTTTGGAGCGCCACCCGATCCGCGCGCTCTACGACGCCGGTGTGCGCGTGACCGTCAACACCGACGACCATCTCGTATTCGGCTCGAGCGTGTCGGAGGAGTTCCTCAAGCTTTTCCAATGCGGATTGTTCACCGCGGCAGAGCTCGACCAAATCCGCAAAAACGGCTTGACCGATTAGCGCTGCAAGTTCGGCGGCGGCAGATGCTTCAGCATGCGCGGCAGGAAGCTGGTCAGCACGTCGCCGGTCCGGCCCGAGCCGCCGTCGAGGTCGCCGCCGAGCGCGAGATGCGCGAAGCCGTGGACAACCGACCATGTCGCGAGCAGGAAGCCGTGAGCGTCGTCCGTCAACGTGTCGCTGGCGCTCAGGCCGTAGGCCGCGCGCACAGCGCCTTCCAAGATCAGGAACGAGCGGTGGCCGACCGCGGCGAGGTCCTTGTACCCCATGTCGCATTTGCCGTGCTGGAACATGAGCTGGAAGCGCGCCGGATTGGCGAGCGCGAATTTCACATAGGCCGCGCCTTGTTCGTGCAGCCGCTTCTGCGGATCGTCGCCGCCGCGCTTGTCGGCGGCCTCGAGCGCATCGCCGAAATCGCGGAAGCCGCGCAGTGCGACCTCGGACAACAGCCCGCGCGCGTCGCCGAAATGATGCGCCGGGGCCGCCGGCGAAACCCCTGCCCGCCGCGCCGCCTCGCGCAACGTGAAGCCGTCGACGCCGCGCTCCAGGATGATCGCCTCCGCCGCCGCGACCAGCTGGCCGGCGAGATCGCCATGGTGATAGGCGCGTTTCTTGCGCGGTTTGGGCGCCGGCTTCATCTTGACACTGTTCAAATCACACCATAACTTATCTGGACACTGTTAAGATAATACGAGGAGCGGCGCATGGATAGGGGCATCACACGGTTCAGTCTCTACACGATGGCGTTCCTCGCCGTGGGGGTCGCGGTCCACGCCATGCGCTATGACGCGGTGCCGGCCAACATCTGGCTCGGCATCGATAGCGGCATCCGCGGCGTGATCGAACGCGCGCCGTTGCAGGCGCTGACCCACATGCTGATCGCGCCGATCGCCCTGCTCCTTGGTCCTTGGCAGTTCTTTCCCCGCCTGCGCGCCAAATATCCGAAATTCCATCGCTGGAGCGGCCGAGTCTATGTCGTGGCGTGCATCGTCGCCGGCTTCGGCGCGCTCGCGACGGCACCTTACGCCTCGGGCGGGCCTGTCGCCGGTCTCGGCTTCGGCATCCTTGCGGTGTCGTGGATCGGCACCACCTTCGCAGGCTATCGCGCCGCAGTGACACGCCGGTTCGATTTGCACCGCGTCCTGATGCGCTTCAGCTATGCGATGACCTTCGGCGCCGTGATGCTGCGCTTGCAAATTCCGTTCGGGTTCATCTTCTTCGGCTTCCACAGCTACAGCGCGATGTCGGTGTGGCTTGCCTACACCTCGTGGATTCCGAATGTGATCGTGGTGGCGCTTTATACGCTGGCGACGGCGCGGCGGAAGCGCGGCACGGCAGCGGTCGCCGCGTAATCGTCCGTAGACGGATAGCCTGTATAAGAAAATGGGACGCCCGGTTTTTCCGGACATCCCAATATGAGAGATAGTTTACGGGTAAAGAAACAGTCTGGCAACCCCGCTTTTATCGTAATAGATGACATCCCCTCAGAGGGTCACAGACCTTCAGCGACTTAGGGGATTTTCATGGCAGCCTGCGGCTTAGATTTCGGCACGTCCAATTCGGCGATCGGTGTGCTGCGCGCCGGGGCGCCCACCCTCGCGCCCGTCGAGGCCGGCGAGACGCTGATCCCCTCGGCGGTGTTCTTCGACTACGAGACCAAGGGCCGAGTGCTGTTCGGCGCCGAGGCAATCCAGACCTATATCGGCCAGCAGGATGGGCGGCTGATGCGCGCGCTGAAATCGATCCTCGGCTCGCAGCTGATCGACGAGAAGACGGCGCTCGGCAGCAAGATGGTCGCGCTCACCGAGGTGGTCGAGATCTTCGTGCGGCATCTCAAAGAGAAGGCGGAAGCCTTTGCAGGAGAAGAGCTAACTGCGGTCGTCCATGGCCGTCCGGTGCGGTTCGTGGACGACGACGACGCGGCGGATGCCAAGGCTCAGCGCGTGCTCGAAGGCATCGCGCACAAGGTTGGGTTCCAGGATGTCGCCTTCGTCTACGAGCCCATCGCCGCGGCCTATCACTATGAGGAGACCGCCAACGGCGAGGAGACGGTGCTGATCGCCGATATCGGCGGCGGCACCTCGGACTTCACGGTCATCCGCATCGGGCCGGAGCGGCGCAAGCGTGCCGACCGCGCCCAAGACATCCTCGCCAATGACGGCGTGCGCGTCGGCGGCACCGATTTCGACGCGCTGCTGAGCCTCGACGCCGTGATGCCGCTGCTCGGGCGTGGCACGCAGCTGATCGAGAAGAATTTGCCGATGCCGAACTCGCTCTATTTCGAGCTCGCGACCTGGCCGACGATCAACTTCACCTACACGTTCCAGAACGAGCGCATGCTGATCGAACTCGTCGCCGGGTCGCGCGAGCCGGAGAAGGTGGCCCGGCTGCTCAAGGTGATCCGCCAGCGCCTCGGCCACCGCATCGCGTTCACGGTGGAGGACGGCAAGATCGCGCTCAGCGAGGCCGACGCCGCCGCCCTGCCCCTCACCTTCATCGAGCCGAATTTGGCCGCCCCCGCGACGCGCGCCGGTTTCGACCGCGCGATCGAGACACGCACCGAGCACCTGTTCAAAACCGCCACCGCCTGCATCCAGGATGCGGGTCTCAAGCCCGACGACATCCACACGATCTTCTTCACCGGCGGCTCGGGCCGCGTCCCCGCCGTGCGCGCCGCGATCCGCCGCGCCGCACCCTATGCGCGAGCGACGGAAGGTTCGGACTTCCTTTCCGTCGCGTTAGGCTTGACGCGCGAGGCGCAGAAGCGCTTTGGGTGATGGTGCAAAAAAGGACGCGCCCATGACTCTCCGCACCCCACTCTGCGACATGCTCGGCATCCAGTATCCCATTATGCTCGCGGGCATGGGCGGGGTGTCATATGGCGAGCTCGCCGCGGCGGTGTCCGAGGCCGGCGGCTTTGGCACGCTCGGCATGGCGGGGCGTTCGCCCGACGAGATCAAGCGTGAGATGAAGATCGTGCGCGACAGGACCGACAAGCCGTTCGGTGTCGATCTTCTCGCCGCGGTGCCGGAATCGCTGGAGCGCACCGCTGACATCATCATCGAGGGCGGCGCCAAGGCTTTCATCTCCGGCCTCGGCGTGCCACCGCCGCATCTGGTCAAGAAATTCCACGATGCAGGCCTGAAAGTCATGAACGTCAATGGCACCGTGAAGCACGCCCGTTCGGCGGAAGCCGGCAAGCTCGACGCCGTCGTGGCGCAAGGCACCGAGGCCGGCGGCCACACCGGCCGCGTCGCCGGCATGGCGCTGATCCCGCAGATCGTCGATGCGGTGAAGATCCCGGTGATCGCGGCCGGTGCGATCGTCGACGGCCGCGGCCTCGCGGCGGCGCTGGCGCTGGGCGCGCAAGGCGTCTGGATGGGGACGCGCTTCATCGCCGCGACCGAGGCGCATGCCGGCGGGCTGTATAAGCAAGTCATCGTCGATGCGACCGACGAGGACACGATCATCACCCGCTCCTATTCCGGCAAACCGATGCGCGTGTTCAAGAACGAATGGGTCGCCGATTGGGAGAAGCGGCCGCAGGACATCAAGCCGTTCCCGGCACAGGCGATGCTGTCGTCGCAAGCCGGCGTGATGGGCGGCATCGGCGGGCAGATCGAGGGCCTGACGCGCGAGCGCTCCGCCTTCGCCATGGGCCAGGGCGCGGGCGGCATCGCCGAGGTGAAATCCTCACGCGAGATCATCGAAGAGATCATGGCGGAAGCCGAAGCGGTCATCGCCCGCATGGCGGCGCTGATGAAAAAGGCCATTGCAAAATGAACAGGCTCATCCTGGCCGTCATCGCGTTGCTTTTGACTGGCACCGGCGCGGCGCAAGCCGCCGACGGATTCGAAGCCGTACGTTGCGGTGGCGACATCGCCAACGCGATGATCGGCAAGCCCAGCAGCAACGAGCGCGTCGTGGTCATTGAAGGCAGGCACAAGGCGCTGGGCCTGCAAGACCTCGGTGCCGACGAGATCTCCGACAATCTCGATTCCATTTCCTGGCGCATCTGCGGCAAGGAATACATGGTGCTCGAGGACAAGCGCGGTGTCGTGCGCGACGTGCTTGCGGTCCCGGCGCACAGCTTCGCCACACCGGAATTCACCTCCTCCGGTTGCAAACTGAACGGCAAGGAATTGCCTGACGTGTTCGTCGGCGTGCTGGACAACCGCAAGGCAGACCGCACCAAGCCGCGCGATCCGATGGATGCGTCGCTCCTGCTGGTCCTGACCGCATGGCGGATCGATGAGAAGCACGCCAAGTTCGTGCCGCAACCGGCCGCCGGCCTCGCCTGCCCTGCAACCGGGATTTTCACGGTCGACGACCATTAGCGGTCCCCCCTCTTTGAGGGGGCGGGTTGATCGCAAACGAATATTTGGCGCCACGGCGTGAATCTTTGCTTTGACTGGCGAGGCGCAGCGTGAACCAATCTCCGCGCTTTCGAGGGAGATTCACGGCCATGACCAAATCGTTCCAGATTCCCGGTGTGTCGCGTCGCGTCTTCTTGGGCACAGCGACCGCTGCCGCCGGCGCGTCCATGCTGCCCGCCTATGCGGCGCCGGCCAAGGCGGGGGCGAAGTACACCCGCTACAGCGCGACCACGCCGCAAGGCAAGGCGATGCTCGCGAGCTACGGCATCGCGGTCGGCAAGATGCTGAAGCTGGACCCCACCGATCCGCACTGCTGGTTCCGCAACGCCTTCGTCCACGCGATGGATTGCCCGCACGGCAATTGGTGGTTCTTCACCTGGCACCGCCCGTTCGTCGGCTATTTCGAGGAGGTCGTGCGCCAGTACAGCGGCAACAAGGATTTCGCGTTCCCCTATTGGGACTGGACCAAGCTGCCGGCGATCCCGGCGGAGATGTTCGATGGTCCGCTCGATCCCACCAGCGCGGCGTACGATCCGTATATCTCCAGCTTCGACACGTTCTTCAAACACATGAATCCGGCGATGGAGACGTATTGGAGGGGCCTGTCGCCGGCGCAGCTGTCGCAACTCAACACGCGCGGCATGCCGACGCTCAAATCGCTGTGGGACCAGGTCAAGGGTAATCCCGACGTCGGCGCGATGTACGCCAAGACGCCGAACGCGCGCTGGATCACCAAGGCGAGCCCCAGCCTCGACGCCAAGACCAAAGTGACGGTGTCGCTGCCGACGATCCTGCAAGGCCTGTCGCCGACGACGTTCACCACGACTTCGACCGTCACCGGGTTCAACAGCATCCAGACGCCGTCGCACAACACCCAGCCGAGCGGTGGCAACGTCTTCGCCGTGCTGGAAGGCCAGCCGCACAACAAGACGCACAACAACATCGGCGGCGTCGGCCACATCCCGAACGACCAGTATTATAATTTCGGTTACATGGCCGACAATCTGTCGCCCGTCGATCCGATCTTCTTCCTGCACCATTCCAACATGGACCGGCTGTGGGACGTGTGGACGCGCAAGCAGCAGGCGCAACATCTGCCCTACCTGCCGACCGGCGCGGACTGGACGACCTTCGCGCAGGAGCCGTTCCTGTTCTACATCGATGCGAACGGCACGCCGGCGATGCGCAAGAACGCCGGCGAGAGCGTCGAGATCGGCGGCTTCGACTACGACTACCAGCCCGGTATGGGCGAGGCGATCGTCCGGTCGCCGCAGGTCGTGGCCGCGGCGCTGGCGCATTTCCAGGGTTCGGTCAGCGGCGGCGAAGGTTCGGTGGCGGTGCCGCCCAGCCAGTTGCGTGCCGGCAAGCTGGTCGCGTCGATCACGATCCCGCATCCAATGTCGGGCAGCGCGCCGCGCGAGTTCGACGTGCTGATCAATGCCCCGCCGGGCACGCAATCGGTCGGCGCCGACAGCCCGTTCTTCGCGGGCACGATCTCGTTCTTCGGCTTCATGCCCGGCATGACGTCGATGGACGTGACGTTCCAGGTGCCGCTCGACAAGCTTCCGCCGGCCGCCAAGGGCAAACCGCTCGGCTCGCTGGTGTTCACGGTCGTGCCGTCCGGCGCGGCCGCGCCGACCGGCACAGTGCGCAACACCGGCGCGCCAATGCCGGTGCTGAAAAACGTGTCGGTGTCGGTTACGCAATGAGGCTGCGCAAGGCCGCCGCTCTTCTCGCATGTC
Organism: Rhizomicrobium sp.; assembly: GCA_036271735.1. Lineage (GTDB taxonomy): Bacteria > Pseudomonadota > Alphaproteobacteria > Micropepsales > Micropepsaceae > Rhizomicrobium. The sequence continues at coordinate 106,151 of DATAZZ010000028.1, read as the reverse complement.
TGGCGCTGACGGCGTCCGGTGCGGAAGCGGCGGCCTTCCGCGCCGTGCGGATCGCCGTGCCGGCCGCGGCGAGCGACAACTCGGTTCTGCGCGTGCGCGCCGGCATCCTGCCGCGCGGCGCGGAGGTCGACGTCTATGACAACGCCGGTGTCCTGCTCGGCACGGTCTCGCCTTTCGGCGTGCACGGCGAAGCGGGGATCTACACCATTCCTTTGCATTCTGGGATGACGCGCATGCACAGCCTCACGGTGCGCCTGGTGCTCACCGAAGCGGGCAAGCCGTCGCGGGCGCCGACGTTGCGCGAAGTACGGGGCGTGGCTCTGGTAACGCGCTAGAGGAATTTCGCCGCGAGGTGGATCAGCACGGCGGCGCCGAAGCCGCCGACCGCGATGCCAGAGCCCTTGTTGATGATCGCCATCACGCGGTCGTTGATGCTGGCGTGGAACAGGCCGACGATGGTCGTCAGCACCAGCCACCACAGCGCCGAGCCCGCCGTCACGCCGACCACGACAAAGGACGCGGCGATGAAGCTGGGATGGCCGCCCGCGAGACCGCCGAGCCCGGCGAACAAAGCCGCGAAGCCGAGCAGCGTGGCGGGATTGGTGATGGTGAGCGCGAAGCTCGATGCCATCGCGCGAAACAGCGTCGAGGCGCCCTTCTCCCGCGCGGTCAGCGAATCCGGCAACCGCGCCTCGACCTTGGCGAAGAAGGTGTGGATGCCGAAATAGATCAGCATGCATCCGCCGACCAGCTCGAGCAGCGAGGCATAGCCCTTGATCCACTGCGCCGCGGCGGTGAGGCCAAAGCCGGTGACGATGGCGAACACCGTGTCGCCGACCGCGGCGCCAAGCCCCGAGACGAAGCCGTTGAGAGGCCCGAAGGCGAGCGTGCGGCGGATGCAGATCAGGTTCACCGGCCCGATGGGAACGGCGACGATCAGCCCGATCACGATGCCGGAGACGATGAGAAAGAGAAGGTCCATACGCCGCGCGAGACCGTTAAATCTCGACGACCAGTCGGCCGCGCACCTTGCCGGCGAGGATGTCCTCGGCGGCCTGGCGCACGCCCGACAGTGGAATCGTCTGGGTCATCGCGGCGAGCTTGCCGGTATCGAGGTCTTTCGCCAACCGGTTCCACGCCTGGATGCGGCGCGGCTTGGGCATCTGGACGGAGTCGATGCCGAGCAGCGCGATGCCGCGCAGGATGAACGGCGCCACGCTGGTCGGAAGATCAAGCCCCGCCGCGAGGCCGCAAGCCGCGACCGCGCCGCCGTAAGAGGTCGACGCGATGACATTCGCGAGCGTCTTGGACCCGACACTGTCGACCGCGCCGGCCCAGCGCTCCTTGCCCAGCATGCGCGGCTCGCCCGCAAGTTCCGCGCGCGCAATGATCTCCGAAGCACCGAGATCCTTCAGATAGGCTTCCTCTTCCGGCCGGCCCGTAGAGGCGATGACTTTGTAGCCGAGCTTGGCAAGCAGCGAGACCGCGACCGAACCCACGCCGCCCGCAGCGCCGGTGACGATCACCGTGGCTCCAGGCTTCACATGCGCGTCTTCCAGCGCCAGCACGCACAGCATCGCAGTGTAGCCGGCGGTGCCGATCGCCATGGCCTGGGCGGGGGTGAATGCCTTGGGCAGCGGCACCAGCCAGTCGCCATTCACGCGCGCCAGTTCTGAATAGCCGCCGTAATGGCTCTCGCTGAGGCCGAAGCCGTTGAGCACGACCTTGTCGCCGCGTTTGAACTCGGGATGCGACGACTCTTCCACAGTGCCGGCAAGGTCGATGCCCGGGATCATCGGAAACTTGCGCACCACGGGCGAGCGTCCGGTCAGCGCCAAGCCGTCCTTGTAGTTCACCGTCGAATGCGACACCGCGACCGTCACATCGCCGGGCATCAACTCGTCCGGCGTCAGTTCCACGTCGTCGGCGGTCTGCTTGTCGCCGTCCTTGCGGAGCAGAATGGCCTTGAACCGGCTCTTCATCGCGTTTTGGCCCACCCAGTGTTGTTGGCGGGCACGCCACCCGAATTCGCAGGCTGCGTCAAGGTGTTGGCAAGGAGCCCAGGAGCTGCTGCGCGGTGGCCCGCGCTATCAATTCACGATCGGCCTCGCGCAAGAAGTCGGCCTCGACGGTGGTGAGGGTGCGGGTCTGCGCCGTCACGCGGCCCTCGATGCGCAACGGATGGGCGCGCCCCAGCCGCAGGAACTGCAGGCCCAGATTGATGGTGCGGAAGGTCTTGTCCGCCGGCATCACCGTCATCGCCGCAAGCGCCAGGATCTGGTCCGCCAGCGCCGCGAGATAGCCGCCGAACATCGTGCCGTCGGGCAGAAGCATTTCCGGCGCCAGCGCCCAGCGCTTGGCGGCAAAGCCCGGCCGCCATTCGTCGAGCACGCCGAGCTTCAACGTGCCCACCACCGGTGCCGGCTCGGCCTGGCGCGCGACCAACCTGTCCAGATGTCCCGACCAGTCCATGATCCCTCCGTTTGCCGTCGGGCCATAATCCGAGCCAAGCTCGGATATGGCTACTCGCGTACGCAAACAGGTTACGGCAAGACCGAAAAACCGGCGCCGGATGCCGAAACAGGACCGCGCCCGCACCACGATCGATGCGATCCTGGAAGCGACGGCTCAGATTATCGAGACCCATGGCGAGGCCCAATTCAACACGAATCGCATCGCCGAACGCGCCGGCGTCAGCATCGGCACGCTCTACCAATATTTCCCGGACAAGCAGTCCATCCTGCGCGAGATGGCGCGGCGCGAGACGCAGGCGTTGCACGACGATACCGCGAAGCTGGGGCCGCACGACAAGGAGCGGCTCGCGATCCAGCGCCTGATCGGCGCCTTCGCCGGACGCGGGCGGCTGCGCCATGTGCTGGTCAAGACGCTCGCCGCCGATGTCGGACATCTGGAACCCGCCGCGGTCAACGCCGAGCTCGACCGGACGTCCAAGCTCCTAAGCCCGCAGATGCGGCTGGGACGGCTGGACGCGTATGTGCTCACGCGTGCGGTGCTGGGCGTGGTCCGTGCCGCCGTGCTGGAGGACACGCCCTTCCTGCACAAGCCGGAATTCCTGGAGGCGCTGCTCAGGCTGACACGTTCCTACCGCGCCGCGCTCAAGTCGGAGAAAGCGTCTCGGTGAAGCGGACGGGCTCGCCCTGCCCGGCCAGGACCAGCGCGCGATCGCGCATCACGGTCTTGCCGCGGATGATGGTGGCGAGCGCCCAGCCGGTCGTCTCCATCCCGTCGAACGGCGTCCAGCCGCATTTCGACGCGATCCAGCTGTTTTCGATTTTCTTCTTGGCCTTCAAGTCGACGATAGTGAAATCCGCGTCGAAGCCGCGCGCGATGCGGCCCTTGCCGGCGATGCCGAAGATGCGTGCCGCGCCGGCGCTGGTCAGGTCGATGAAGCGGTCCAGCGTCATCCGCCCCGCCGCGACGTGGTCGAGCAGGATCGTCACCAGCGTCTGCACCCCCGGCATGCCGGACGGCGTATCGGGATAGACTTTATCTTTCTCCTCGCGCGTATGCGGTGCGTGGTCGGAACCGATCACGTCGATCACGCCCTGGTTCACCGCGGCCCACAGCGCCTCGCGATGCGACGCGTCGCGGATCGGCGGATTCATCTGCGCATAGGTGCCGAGGCGCTCGTAACACTCCGGCGCTGCCAGCGTCAGATGTTGCGGCGTCGTCTCGCAGGTGCAGATCTCTTTGGCTTCGGCAAGGAGCGGGATCTCATCGCCCGTCGTGACATGCAGCACATGCAGCCGGCGCCCGGCGGCACGCGCCAGGCGGATGACGCGCTCGGTCGACATGCGCGCCGCTTCGGCGTCGCGCCACACCGGATGGCTGCGTGGATCGCCGGAGATCGCGAAATGCTTGCGCGCTTTCAGCCGATCTTCGTCCTCCGAATGCACCGCCACGCGCCGGCGCCCGGAGCGCAGCATGGCGGCGATGTCCTCTTCATGGTCGAGCAGCAGCGTGCCGGTCGAAGAGCCCAGGAAAGCCTTGACCCCGGCAACACCCGGCATGCGCTCGAGCTCGCCCAACGCGCCCAGATTGGCCGGCGTCGCGCCGACATAGAACGCATAGTCGCAATGCATCCGGTTCGCGGCGCGGGCGAGCTTGTCGTCCATCATCGCGCGCGAGGTCGTCGGCGGGTAGGTGTTGGGCATCTCGAAGATGCCGGTGACGCCGCCCAGCACCGCGGCGCGGCTGCCGCTCTCCAAATCTTCCTTGTGCTCGTTGCCAGGCTCGCGGAAGTGGCACTGGCTGTCGATCACGCCGGGCAGGACATGCAGCCCCTTGGCCTCGAAAATCTCGGCGGCCTTGGCGTTTGGGAGGGAACCGATTGCGGCGATCTTGCCGGCGCGGACGCCGACATCGCCCGCCGCGATGCCATTCGGGGTTGCGACGGTTCCGCCGCGGATCAGGAGGTCATAGGTCTCGGACATGACAAAATCCGTAGACCCGGCCTCGTCCCTTGGCAACCGCGCGCTGTCCTATTACTTCCTATGTCATGCCGATTGCCCATCTCGAAGATCGCGCCGTCATCGCCGTCACCGGACCGGAGGCGCGCGGCTTCCTGCAAGGCCTGGTCACCAACGACGTCGATGCGCTGGCGCCGGGTAAGGGCCTCTACGCCGCCCTCCTGACGCCTCAGGGCAAGGTCCTGTTCGATTTCTTCCTCGCCGAGGGCGACGGCGCGATCCTGATCGATTGCGCCGCGCCCGCGCGCGATGCATTGCTCAAGCGCCTGTCGATGTACAAGCTGCGCGCCAAGGTGGCGCTCGAAGCGCGCAACCAGCTCGCGGTGATCGCGAGTGATGACGATGTCGCGCCGTCGAGTGCGATCCCCTACCCCGACCCACGCCTAGTGGAGTTCGGCTGGCGCGCCTTCATCGCGCATGGAGAGATGCCGGTGGCTCTTTCCTCTGCTGCCACCTATCACGCAAGACGCCGGGCACTCGGCGTGCCCGAGGCAGCGGATTTCGGCTCCGACAAGATGTTCGCGCTCGACGCCGATCTCGACGAGCTGCATGCGGTCGATTTCACCAAGGGCTGCTATGTCGGCCAGGAACTCACGGCGCGGATGAAGCACCGCGGCACCGCGCGCAAGCGGCTGCTCGCATTCGAGGCCGCGAGCGCCACTCCCGGCACGGCCGTCAAGGCTGGCGACAAAGACATTGGGGAGATCGCGTCGTTCGATGGCAGCCACGGCTTCGCCCTCATCCGCCTCGACCGCCTCGCCGAAGCCGGCGATGCGCCGCTGCTGACGGATGCTGGCAGTGTGAATTTGATAAAACCGTCATGGCTTTCCTCTTGACGCCGCACGGCGCTGGTGGAAGTTTCTGTTTTGTTCTGAAATCCATTTGGAGGTCATCCCATGCTCCATCATGTCTCGGTCGGCGTCGGCGATCTCGCCCGCGCGGCGAAGTTCTACGACGCGGTTCTGGCGACGCTCGGCTTCAAGCGCGTCGCCGATTTCTCGCCGCACGCCATCGGCTACGGCACGGATCGCGCCGAGTTCTGGATCGGGGCGCCGCATGACGGCAAACCGATGAGCGTCGGCAACGGCACGCATCTGGGCTTCGTCGCGCGCAGCAAGGCACAGGTTCAAAAATTCCACGAAGTCGCGCTGGCGCATGGCGGCAGCAATAATGGCGAGCCCGGTCCGCGGGCCGATTACGGCCCGGACTACTACGGTGCCTTCATCTACGACCTCGACGGCAACAAGCTCGAAGCCGCCCTGCTCGATACGCCTGTCCCAAAGGCGCAAGCTGCCAGGAAGCCAGCGAAGAAAGTTGCGAAAAAGCCGGTCAAGAAGGCCGTGAAAAAAATCGCGAAGAAAAAGGCCAAGAAAAAAGCGAAGCGCTAGAGCGGATGACCGACATCATCCGCTGCGGCTGGTCCGACAAGGAACAGATTTACCGCGACTATCACGACCACGAATGGGGCGTGCCGGAATACGATCCGCGTGCGCTCTACGAGAAGCTTGTGCTCGACGGGTTCCAGGCCGGGCTGTCCTGGATCACGATCCTCAAGAAGCGGGAGAATTTCCGCGAGGCGTTCGATGGCTTCGAGCCCGAAAAGATCGCGCGTTATAGCAAGCGCGAGATCAATCGTCTGATGAAGAACGCCGGCATCATCCGCTCGGAGTCCAAGATCAAGGCTGCGATCAAGGGCGCGCAGCTCTGGCTGGAGATCGAGGAGAAGGAGCCGGGCGGCTTCCGCGAACTCATCTGGAAACATATCGGTGGCAAGCCGAAGCAGAACAGCTTCAAGACGCTCAAACAGGTGCCGCCCAAGACGGCGATGAGCGAGGCGCTGTCCAAGGACCTCAAGACCCGCGGCTTCAACTTCGTCGGACCGGTGATCGTCTATGCCTTCGGGCAGGCCGTCGGGATGGTGAACGACCATGTCGTCACCTGCCACCGCCATGCCCCGGTCGCGGCGCTCGGCAAGCACGCACCGCACTAGCGCTTTCGCGCGTTTCTCTGACACAGTGGTGTTCTGAATCGGAGAACCGCATGCCGGCTACGGCACTCTACAATGTGGCAATGAATCCCGCCGACGCGTTCGATTACACGCGCGGCGCGCTCCAGGCCGCCGGCGCGGCGCTGGGGGCCCAGACGGTGCCGTCGCATCTGGATTTCATGCTGACTCGCAAGGGACCGGAGACCGGTTCGGTCGACATCGTCATGGCGGGCCGCGCCACCGTCGCGGCAAGCGGCGACGGCAAATCGACGGTGACGATCACGGTCGATCCGGCGACGCAATTCATCGTCTATGCCGTCGGCATCGGCATCGCCGCAGCGTTTTTCGGCCAACTCTTTTTCGGCGGCTTCCTGGGCAGCCTCTGGTTCCTCGCGATCCTCGGCGGCGAGATCTATCTGTTCTGGAGCCTCTTCAACAAATGGCCGGCCGATGCGCTGGAGGCGATCCGGCTCAAGATGCAAGCTTCTTCCGCCGTCAGCGGCGGCACGCCGATCGTGCAGCCATCCGCACCGATCTTCACGCCGCCGCCCTCGACGCCACCGGCGGCGCCATCCGCCAACGCCGCCGACATTGCCCAGCAAATCCGTCACCTTGCGGAGCTGCGCGACCAGGGTCACCTGACCCAGGAAGAGTTCGACGCGAAGAAGGCAGAGTTGTTGAAGCGGATTTAAACCGGCACGTCGAAGGCCTGCTCCAGCCGCTCCTTGCCCTGCCCGCCGATGTAAACTCGCTCGGTGAACGGATACTCCGCGATCACCTTCTTCCAGAACGTCACCGCGGCAGTGTGCGCGCGATATTCGGATAGCGTCCACGGCCCGGGAAAACGCTTGAGGATCTGCCGCGCGAAATCCAGCGCCGTGCCGGTGCGGCGGAACGGCTCGAAGGAATAGAACTCCGCCATCTCGGTGCGCTCTTCACGATGCACCAGCGCAAAGCCGACCCGCTCGCCGTCGACTATCGCCCAGAACGGAAACCTGTTGGGCTCGGTCCAGTAGAGATCGAACCAGGGATATTCGAACACGCCATCGACCGCCTGGTGCGTGCCCCATTGCGTCAGTTCGAGAATGTATTTCTGCAGCTGCTCCCACAGCAGCGCCTTGTCCGCCAGCGGAACCGCAACGACCTCGACCGCCATCAGCCGCGGCCGCGATAGGGCGCGACGCCGGTGTCGGGAAGCCAGGTCCCGGCCGGCAGCTTGCCCGTCTGCCAGAACACGTCGATCGGCATGCCGCCGCGCGGATACCAATAGCCGGCGATCCGCAGATAGCGCGGCTTGATCGTCGCGGCGATCCGCTTGGCGATGCCGATGGTGCAGTCCTCGTGGAACGCGGCGTGGTTGCGGAAGCTGCCGAGATAGAGCTTGAGCGACTTCGACTCTACGATCGCCTTGGCCGGCACGTAGTCGATCACGAAATGGGCGAAATCGGGCTGGCCAGTCACCGGACACAGTGACGTGAACTCCGGCGCCGTGAAGCGCACGATATAGGCGCTGTCCGGGTGCGGATTGAGCGCGGTTTCGAGCACCGCGGCCTCCGGCGAGGCCGGCAGCGCGACGGAACGTCCCAATTGGGTAAGCTTTTTGGCCATAAGCAGGCTTTGGCAGGCGGATGAATTTCCGTCAAGGAAAGGATTTGGCGCTAGTGTCGGCCTTGAATTGCCGCGTCCGGGTATCGAGATTTAACGCGAGCGGTAGTAAGAGGGCGCATGACGGTTTGGCAGAACATCCAGAACACGCTCAAGCACATCCTCGGCGCAGAGGACGGCAAGGGCGTGACCCGTGCGGTGGCGGAACTCGTGGCCATCGTCGCGCTGACGTTTTCGGCGACCACCGCCATCGCCCAGCCCTTCTACGTGCCGTCCGGCTCGATGCAGCCGACGCTCGCCATCGGCGACGCCTTCGTCGCGGCGAAATACCCTTACGGCTACAGCCGCTACTCGGTGCCGTTCGGCCTCGGCCCGGCCTCGCCCTCGCGCCTTTTGCAGAAGATGCCCGAGCGCGGCGATGTCGTCGTGTTCCGCCTGCCCGTCGATCCCAGCCAGACCTTCATCAAGCGCCTCGTCGGACTTCCCGGCGATCACATCCAGATGATCTCCGGCCACCTCTGGATCAACGGCAAGCAATTGCCGCTGCTCGCCGACGGCACGGGTAAGGTCGAGAGCGAGGACGGCACGATCTCGGAAGTCCCGCGCTTCATCGAGACCCTGCCGAATGGGCGCAAGCATCCGATCTACAAATGGACCTGGAGCGGCCCCTTGGACGACACCCAGGAATATGTCGTGCCCGCCGGCCATTTCTTCATGATGGGCGACAACCGCGACAACTCCCGCGACAGCCGCGTGCCGCCCGGGCAGATGGGCGTCGGCTTCGTTCCGGCCGAGAACCTCGTTGGCCGCGCCGAATTCGTCGTCGGCTCCTACGACTTCCTCAACGCGCACACGATCTGGTCGTGGCTCGGCGAATTCCGCCTGTCGCGCGTGTTGAACGGCGTGAATTAGGTCTATTTCGGCTTGCGCACCGCGTCGCGCAGCGGCGCCAACGCTTCCGACCATTTGTGCAACTCGTTCAGCGTCGCGGCGACGCCCTGGGTGTTGAGGTCGTTGCCTTCGAACTTGCCGTCCTTGAGCTGCGCGAAGAAGTTGGGCAGCGCTACACCTTCGGGGATCGGCATCATCTTGAGCGTCGAGACCTGAAGCCTCGCCGCCTGGGCCGCGCGCAAGCCGCCCGACACGCCGCCATAGCTGACGAAGGCCACCGGCTTGTACTGCCATTCCCAGAACAGGTAGTCGACCGCGTTCACGAAGGACGGCGGCGGCGAATAATTGTATTCCGGGACCACGAACACGAAGGCATCGGCGGCGTTGACGCTGGCCGACCAATTCTTGGTGTGCTCCTGCTCGTATTGCCGGCGCATCGGATGATGCGGCTCGTCATAGAGCGGCAGGTTGAACGTCGCGAGATCGACGAGCTCGGCGTCGAAATTGCCATGCGCCTTGGCGCTGTCGTGAAACCAATTGGCGATGGCCGGTCCGTTGCGGCCCGGACGGGTGGAAGTGATGATCGTCTGAAGCTTCAGGGCCATGACGGCTCTCCTTGATAAAGTACCTGTTTGATGCCAAGTAACAAAATGTAACTGACGCTAAGATGATGCCTGCCGCAGCGCAGCGCAAGAAGGCACGCCGATGAAACAGGGTAACATCCATGAAACCGGCAACTGCAAGGCGGTTTCGGGCGTCCTCGCCCGCATCGGCGACAAGTGGTCGGTGCTGATCGTAACCCGCCTCGGTGCACGGCCGCTGCGCTTCAACGAACTCAAACGCGAGATCGGCGGCATTTCGCAGCGCATGCTGACGCTGACCTTGCGCGGCCTGGAGCGCGACGGCCTTGTCACGCGCACCGTCTTTCCGACGATTCCGCCGCGTGTCGATTATGAGCTGACGGCGCTCGGCCGTTCGCTGCTGGAGCCGGTCTCGGCGCTGGGCGACTGGGCGCTCAAGAACATCGGCCGGATCGATGCCGCGCGTGTGAAGTTCGACAATACCAACGCGAAAGGCCCCATCAAGGCCCGCGCCGCTTGACGCGTTACGCCGGTCTCGACGGCATCCGCGGCGCCTGGGTTCTGGTCTGGATCGAAGGCGGCAAGCGTGGCTTCGAACGCCTCGACGACATTGCGCATCTGTTCGATAAGCCCTTCGCGCGCGCCGCCATCGACATTCCCATCGGGATACCCGACAGCGGCAATCGCGGCTGCGACTTGGCGGCGAAGCAGATGCTCGGCAAGAACCACAACCGTGTCTTCACCGGCGTGCTGCGCTGGATGCTCGACATGCCGATGGCGGAACGCGAACATTACTTCGCGATTAATCGCGCCGCGCAGGCCAAAGGCGAGAAACGCATCTCGCTGCAGATGTTCGGCATCCTGCCCAAGATCCGCGACGTCGACCGCGCGATGACTCCGGCGCGGCAGACGCAGCTCATCGAATGCCATCCGGAGCTGGTCTTCCAGCGCCTCAACGGCGGCCGCGCCGTGCCGGGCAAGAAGACCGCGCAAGGTCACGCCTTGCGGCGCGACCTGCTCCTCGCGGACGGCTTCGACGCGTTGGACGACTGGCTGGCCGCGCGGCGCGGCACCGGTATCAAGCCGGACGACCTGCTGGACGCCTGTGCCTGCGCTATCGCCGCTCGGGACCGCGTCGCGCGTCTGTCCGGGCGCACCGACCCGCGCGGCCTACGGATGGAGATCAATTCCTGACGGCTCAACCGGCCCAGGCGGCGTCGAAGCGCGAGACCATCGGCATCACCGCGGTGTGCGCGACGCTGGCGCGGCGCTGCTCCTCGGCGATGGCAACATCGAGCATCAGCGTCACGAAAGTGCGGTTGCGGTCGGCATAGTCGCGCTCGTCGCCGAGCAGCGGCCACAGGTTCTGGCGCATGAAGGTGTCGAGCTCGTCCGACCAGCGCGCCCCGTCCGAGCCGTCGAGCAGCTTGGTCCGGCGATGCACTAGCACCGCCATGTGCGGCGCGATCAGATCCTTCATCTCGTTCTCGAAGGCGCGCCAGCCGTCGGCTTCGAACTCGATGCCTTGCACCAGGAACCCGACGACCTGCCGGATCGCACCCATCATTTGTCTCGCCATGGCGTTCTGCCTCTGCCCACGCCCGCAGCATGCATCGCCCCGGCTTAACGCCCGCCTCATGAGCATGGTTACGAAAACATTCCCCGAGAGGCTCGAATGCCGTTTACCGACGCCGGCTTCTGCCCTAGCCTTCGCGGTTCATGTGTTTCGTAAGGTCGCGTTCGATGTCGCGAAGAGGCGCGCGATATCGTTGCCACACCGCCATCTGACGAGGGGCCATGAGCACGACACAGCAGCCGGCGGAAATATCCGCCGTGACCGACACCACCATCGTTCGCGCCGCGATCCATCCGGGCATCGGCGTTGCCCGCATCGGCGACAGCAAGACAGGATTCTATATCGGGCCCGAGGTGACGCATGCGCCGCCGCAACCGCCCGACACCTATCGCGACAAATCCGGCGCCTTGAAGCGCGAGGCGGTCCGCTTCCGCATCTACGGCTACAACGCCGCGGGCCAGGTGGTGCGCGAACTCACCGCCGCCAATGCGCAGATCAAGTGGATCGCGCACCTCGTGAACAAGAAGGCGCAGTGGTACCAGTTCCAGGCCGCGCTCGACATTCCCGCCGCCGCGACGATGAGCGTACCGCGCCGCAATCCCAAAGTGCCGCTCGACCAGCGCGGCGCGCTCGCCATCGATCCCGGACCGCGCAGCATCGAGGGCAAATCGATTTCCGGCCCGGCCTATCATTTCGACACCGGCAATTTCCAGGGCACGCCCGTGCCGCTCGGCGAAATCCGCACCGACGAGAACGGCTGCCTGCTGGTGCTGGGCGGCCTCGGCCAATCGGAATCGCCGACCGGCAAGCCGGTGTTCATCCAGGCCGATCCCAATAGCTTCAACAATGCCGATGGCTGGTTCGACGACATCTCCGACGGCCCGGTGACCGCGACCGTCTCGGTCGACGGCAAGGCGTTGCCAGTCGCGGCGTCGTGGGTCACGGTCGCGCCGCCGAATTACGCGCCGAATATCATCAGCTGGCGCACGCTCTACGACCTGCTGGTCGATCTCTATGTCGAGAACGGCCTGCTGCCGATGCCGCAAACGGTATCGTTCGCGAACGACATCCTGCCGTTCCTGCAACGCCTGTCGAACCTGCAATGGGTCAACAAGGGCTTTGCCGCGATGTTCGGCAAAGGCTGCCCGATGGATTTCGAGGATCCGGATTTCCTCGCCAAGCTCGCGCGCGTGCCCGATCCCGCGCCGGCCTACGATCCTTACGCCGAACTGCGTCAGGCGATCTTCAACAGTTTCCGCCCGTCGCAGAACACCGCCTGCGAGCCGCGCGTCTGGCCGTGGCTCTATGGCGACGCTTATGGCTCCTTCGCGGCGACCGACCCCAACAACTATCTGCCGCTGCCCGCGGTGCAGGAGGCGCATCTCAAGCGCTGGGTGAAGGGCGATTTCATCAACGACTGGGTGCCGCATCACGTGCCGCCGGCCTCGATCGACCAGGTGCCGCTCGCCGAGCAGCCCGCGATGCTCGACAAGGCGGCGCTGCATTTCTGTCTCGCCGACGCGTTCCATCCCGGCTGCGAGATGACCTGGCCGATGCGCCACGCCAGCATGTACGAGGCGCCGTTCCGCATCCGCCATCGACCCGCCGGCCAGCACGAACCCGATTACGGCAGCGCGCTGACGCAGCAGATCGCGTTGTCACCCGGCGGGCCGCTCTATGCGCAAGGCCCCGGCGACATCAGCCGCTGGATGGCGCTGCCCTGGCAGGGCGACACCGCGTTCTGCCGCTCGGGTTACGATCCCGAATACGATCCTTACTTGCCGACCTTCTGGGCGGCGCGCGTGCCCAACTGGGTGCTGACGCAGGAGGATTACGAGACCGCGATCGACACGACGCTGAAGCGCGAGACGCGCATCGCCGCGTTCAACAACCGCGAGAACTGGATGCGCGCGATCAGCTCCGGCTCGGTCGCCGATGTGATGATGAAGATGATCGCGCAGTTCGGCGCCATGGGCATCGTGGAGGCGCGGCCCGGCGTGAAGAACGACCCGGATCTGCCCGATGTGATGTTCGTCGAGTCGCTGGCACACAGCAAACTCAAGGTGCAGGCGCTGCAAACCGCGCATCTCGCCGCCAAGCTCGGCCGCAAACTCACCCACGCCGAAAAGGCCGGTTGGGAAAGCGAGGAGCAGTTCAAGGCGTTCCGCGCGATCCGCGTGCGGCATACCGAGTGATATGGGATGTGGTGATCGCCGGCGCCGGTCCCGCCGGCGCCGTGGCCGCGCATGTCCTGGCCCAGGCCGGCAAGCGCGTTCTGATGGCCGACATTCCGTTCGCCGGCACGCACAAGATCGGCGAGGCCCTTCCCGCAGCAGCGGGACGTTTGCTGCGTGACCTCGATCTGCCGCTGCCAAGCGCGCCGCACACGCCCATCGGCGGCAATCTCTCGTCCTGGGGTTCGCCCGATCTGCAAGCCAGTGACGCGATGCGTGATCCCGACGGCCCCGGCTGGCGCCTCGACCGTTTGCGGTTTGACGCAGATTTGCTTTCGGCGGCGCGGTCCTCCGGTGCAGCACATCACGCAGCGCACATCACAACGGCAACGCGCCACGATGCGCTCTGGAAAATCGAACTCGACAATAGCACGCAGATCGAAGCCTGCTGGCTGATCGATGCGACCGGCCGCCGCGCCGCGATCGTTCGTCGCCACGGTGCGAAACGCTCGCGCGACGCCCGTCTGGTCGCGATCTACGCGCTCGGCCAACCCAGCGAAGGCCTTGAGCTGAACCGCACGCTGGTCGAAACCGTGCCGAACGGCTGGTGGTACGCGGCACGGCTGCCGTCCGGCGCAGCCATCGTCGGCTTCCATCTGCATCCGCGCGATGCGGTGAAGCTTCTCGCGCAGCCGAACGGCTGGCGCGACGCCCTCGCCCGCACGCGGCATCTGTCGCGGCTTCTGGACGGCGTGGCGTTCGATACGCCACTGCGTCCCGTCGAAGCCTGCGGCGCTCGGCTCGATCGTTTCTCCGGCGACGGCTGGATCGCATGCGGCGACGCGGCGCTGTCCTTCGATCCAGTGTCCTCGCAAGGCATCTTCTCCGCCTTGCATGGCGGGATGCGCGCAGCACGCGCCCTCCTCGAGGACGACACCGCCGCCTATACTGAAAGCCTGGAGGCCATCCGCCAAACCTATCTCTCCCGCTGGCGGTCGCTCTGCCGCAGCGAGCGGCAATGGCCGGACAGCCCGTTCTGGGCGTCTTACGGATGGGACTGACTAGGCTTCTGGGGGTGGTTCCGACCCGCGACACCACGGCTAGTGGTGGATTGTTGCGCCGTGGTAACGCGCATGCTACCTGCTTCGCGCGCGCGGGTGCTGACTCGCAAGCATTGTAATTTCACCAACGAATTCAAACGGTTAAATCACCGGCGCCGCATCAAAAGCGCCAGGGTTTAAAAGGCGGAAATGGCATCGGAACAGCAACGCGAAGTCGGACTGGCAGGGCGCTATGCGACCGCCATTTTCGAGCTGGCGCAGGAGACCCGCAGCCTCCCCGCGGTCGAGCAGGATTTCGCCGCGCTGAGCAGCATGATGCGGGACAGCGCCGACCTGACGCGTCTCGTCAAATCCCCCGCCTTCGGCGCCGAAGCGCAGACCAAGGCGATGAAGGCCGTGCTGGAAGCGATGAACGCCTCCAAGCTCGGCACCCAATTCGTCCTCACGCTGGCGAGCAAGCGCCGCCTGTTCGCGCTCGCCGACATCATCGCAGCGTTTAACCGCCTCGTCGCGTCGATGCGCGGTGAAGTCGCCGCCGAAGTCACCTCGGCCCGCACGCTCAGCGATGCCGAGATCAACGAACTCAAGGCCGTGTTGAAGGCCAAGCTGGGGCGCGAGCCGCGCCTCGAAACCAAAGTCGATCCCACCCTCCTCGGCGGCCTCGTCGTGAAGGTGGGCTCGCGCATGATCGATTCATCCTTGCGCACGAAGCTGAACGGCATCCGCGCAGCCATGAGAGGTAACTGAACATGAACATCCAGCCCGCGGAAATCTCCGCCATCCTCAAGCGCGAGATCCAGAACTTCGGCGCCGAAGCCGAAGTCAGCGAAGTCGGCCAGGTGCTGAGTGTCGGCGACGGCATCGCGCGCGTCTACGGCCTCGACAACGTCCAGGCCGGCGAGATGGTCGAGTTCCCCGGCGGCATCAAGGGCATGGCGCTGAACCTCGAGAACGACAATGTCGGCGTCGTGATCTTCGGCAACGACTCGACGATCAAGGAAGGCGACACCGTCAAGCGCACGCGCTCCATCGTGGACGTGCCGGTCGGCAAGGGCCTGCTCGGCCGCGTCGTCGACGCGCTGGGCAACCCGATCGACGGCAAGGGCCCGATCGAGAACGTCGCCGAGCGCCGCCGCGTCGACGTCAAGGCGCCGGGTATCATCCCGCGCAAATCGGTGCACGAGCCGGTGCAGACCGGCCTCAAGGCCATCGACTCACTGATTCCGATCGGCCGCGGCCAGCGCGAGCTGATCATCGGCGACCGCCAGACCGGCAAGACCGCCGTCGCGATCGACGCGATCATCAACCAGAAGCCGATCAACGCCGGCACCGACGAGAGCGCCAAGCTCTATTGCATCTATGTCGCCATCGGCCAGAAGCGCTCCACCGTGGCGCAGATCGTCAAGACGCTCGCCGATGCCGGCGCGCTGGAATACACGATCATCGTCGCCGCCACCGCCTCCGACCCGGCGCCGCTCCAGTTCCTCGCGCCGTTCTCCGGCTGCGCCATGGGCGAATGGTTCCGCGACAACGGCATGCATGCGCTCATCATCTATGACGATCTGTCCAAGCAGGCCGTCGCCTATCGCCAGATGTCGCTGCTGCTGCGCCGCCCGCCGGGCCGCGAAGCCTATCCGGGCGACGTGTTCTACCTCCACAGCCGCCTGCTCGAGCGCGCCGCCAAGCTGAACGAGGACAACGGCTCGGGCTCGCTGACCGCGCTGCCGATCATCGAGACCCAGGCCAACGACGTCGCGGCCTACATCCCGACCAACGTGATCTCGATCACCGACGGCCAGATATTCCTGGAAACCGACCTGTTCTACCAGGGCATTCGCCCCGCCGTGAACGTCGGCATCTCGGTGAGCCGCGTCGGTTCGTCGGCGCAGATCAAGGCGATGAAGACCGCCGCCGGCCCCATCAAGGGCGAGCTCGCGCAGTACCGCGAGATGGCGGCTTTCGCGAAATTCGGCTCCGACCTCGACGCCTCGACCCAGCGCATGCTGGCGCGCGGCGAGCGCCTCACCGAGCTCCTCAAGCAGCCGCAATACAAGCCCTTCGCGGTCGAGGAGCAGGTGGCGGTGATCTATGCCGGCACGCGCGGCTATCTCGATCCGATCCCGGTCAACAAGGTCGGCGCTTACCAGGAAGGACTGCTGAGCAAGCTGAAGACCAGTTATCCGCAGTTCCTCGAAGGCATCCGCAAGGAGAAGGCGCTGACGCCGGCTCTCGAAGGCATGCTCAAGGAAGCCCTCGCCGACTTCGCCAAGACCTTCTCGGCCTAAAGGAAGACCGATCGGTCATGGCAACCGTCAAGGAAATGCGCACACGGATCGGAAGCGTGAAGTCCACGCAGAAGATCACCAAGGCGCTGCAGATGGTGGCGGCCGCGAAGCTGCGCCGCGCGCAGTCGGCCGCCGAAGCCGCGCGCCCCTATGCGGCGCGCATGAACGCCGTCATCGCCAATCTCGCGGGCGGCGCCTCGGGCCCTGACGCGCCGCTTCTCCTCGCCGGCAACGGCAAGGACCAGCGCCATCTCATCGTGGTGGCGACCTCGGACCGTGGCCTCGCCGGCGGCTTCAACTCGGGCATCGTGCGCCTGGCGCGCGACCGCATCGCCCGGCTCATCGCCGACGGCAAGGACGTGAAGATCATCACCGTGGGCCGCAAGGGCCGCGACGTACTGCGCCGCGCCCACGCCCCGCGCATCGTGGCGGATTTCGAGATGGGCGTGAAGTCGGCCAATCTCGCGCTGATCCGTCCGGTGGCGAAGAAGATCATCGACATGTACATGGGCGATGAAGTCGACGTTGTGACGCTGATCTCCAGCAAATTCAAATCGGTCGTAACGCAGACGCCGACCGCGCGCCAGCTGATCCCGGCGACAGTCGAGCCCGGCGAGGCCGCGACGTCCGCGTTCTACGAATACGAGCCGGACGAGAGCACGATCCTCGAAGCCCTGCTGCCGCAGAACATCGCCGTGCAGCTGATGGCCGCGGTGCTCGACAACCAGGCCGGCTTCTTCGCGGCGCAGATGACCGCGATGGACAACGCCACGCGCAACGCCGGCGATCTGATCAAGGCCCTCACCATCCAGATGAACCGTACCCGTCAGGCGCAGATCACCAAGGAGCTGATCGAGATCATCTCCGGTGCGTCCGCCGTCTGATCCGCTTAGAGAAAGAGACCGAACCATGTCCGTAGCCCCGACCAAAGCCAATGCCAAAGGCCGCCTCAGCCAAGTCATCGGCGCCGTCGTCGACGTCGAGTTCGACGGCGACCTGCCGGCGATCATGAACGCGCTCGAGACCAAGAACATCGACGCCAAGACCGGCAAGGAAGTCCGCCTGGTGTTCGAAGTGGCGCAGCATCTGGGCCAGAACGCGGTGCGCGCCATCGCGATGGACACTACCGAAGGCCTCGTCCGCGGCGCCGACGTCTACGACACCGGCGCGCCGATCCGCGTCCCCGTTGGTCCCGCCTGCCTTGGCCGCATCATGAACGTCATCGGCGAGCCGATCGACGAAGCCGGCCCAATCGACAACACCAACATGTCGTCGATCCACCGCGAAGCCCCGACCTTCGTCGAGCAGGCCGGCGCGGCCGAAGTCCTCGTCACCGGCATCAAGGTCATCGACCTGCTCTGCCCATACACCAAGGGCGGCAAGATCGGCCTGTTCGGCGGCGCCGGCGTCGGCAAGACCGTCACGATGCAGGAGCTCATCAACAACATCGCCAAGGCCTATGGCGGCTACTCCGTGCTGGCCGGCGTCGGCGAGCGCACCCGCGAAGGCAACGACCTCTATCACGAGATGATCGAGTCCAAGGTGAACATCGATCCCAAGACGGGCTCGACCGCCGGCTCGAAATGCACGCTGGTCTACGGCCAGATGAACGAGCCGCCGGGCGCCCGCGCCCGCGTCGCGCTGACCGGCCTCGCCCAGGCCGAGTATTTCCGCGACGTCGAAGGCAAGGACGTGCTGCTCTTCATCGACAACATTTTCCGCTTCACCCAGGCCGGCTCCGAAGTGTCGGCTCTGCTCGGCCGTATCCCGAGCGCCGTGGGCTACCAGCCGACACTCGCGTCGGAGATGGGCAACCTCCAGGAGCGCATCACCTCGACCGACAAGGGTTCGATCACGTCGGTGCAGGCGATTTACGTGCCGGCCGACGACATGACCGACCCGGCGCCCGCGACCTCGATGGCGCATCTGGACGCGACCACTGTGCTGTCGCGCGACATTGCCGCGCTCGCGATCTTCCCGGCGGTCGACCCGCTCGACTCCACCTCGCGCATCATGGATCCCAACGTCATCGGCGCCGAGCACTACGCCGTCGCCCGCCGTGTCCAGGAAGTGCTGCAGCAGTACAAGGCGCTGAAAGACATCATCGCCATTCTCGGCATGGACGAGCTTTCGGAAGACGACAAGCTGACCGTGGCGCGCGCCCGCAAGATCCAGCGCTTCTTCTCGCAGCCCTTCTTCGTCGCCGAGCAGTTCACCAATCTGCCGGGCGTGTTCGTCCAGCTGGCCGACACGATCCGCTCGTTCAAGGCGATCGTCGACGGCGAATACGATCACCTGCCGGAGCAGGCGTTCTACAATGTCGGCACGATCGAAGACGCCGTCGCCAAGGGCCAGAAGATGGCGCTGGAAGCGGCGTAACCGCCGTGGCCGACACAGGGGCACTTACGGCACTGGCGTTGAATGTTCTCTTCGGCGTGTGCGTCCCTGGCGTCAGCCAAGGCAAGCTGCAACAGTCGTTTCCAACCGGCCAGATCGTTCCACTGACGGATACGGAAAAGAAGACTTACGCCGACGCGATAAAGGATGACGATGCCGCGTATCATGTCTTGTCGAACGACGGCTTCGTCCTGATGACAACGAAAGGCGGCTTCTGCCGCATCATCACGGGTGAAGGAAACACCGCCGACGCCGGGCAACAGTTTCTTGCCAAACTCAAGGAAGCGGGTGGCCATGATGAGACGTTGGGCAAGCCTGAGCCGGGCGAGGACTTGCTGAACGGCATCATCGCGCTCGGCAGCGGAGACATTATCGCGCTGGTTTTCACAGCCCAAAGCAACAGCAATACGGGCTTCTTCGTCTCGGCGTTTGGAGCGCACAAGGACTAACCATGGCTGACAAAATTTCGTTCGACATCGTCTCGCCGGAACGGCTTTTGCTCTCCGACGCCGCCGACATGGTCACCATTCCGGCGACGGAAGGCTATATGGGCGTGATGGCCGGCCATGCGCCGGTCGTCACCACGCTGCGCCCGGGCATGATCGACGTGCTCAAGGACGGCGTCGACAGCCGCTTCTTCATCCGCGGCGGCTTCGCCGAAGTGGGTGCCGCCAAGGTCACGATCCTCGCCGACGAGGCGATCCCGTTCGCCGAGCTCGATCTGCAGATCCTCGACCAGCGCATCAAGGATGCCGAGGACGACCTGATCGCCGCCTCGACCGACATCGACAAGGCACGGATCGGCGAACTGCTCGACGACCTCCGGCTGGTGCGCGCCCACTTCTAACGTCGCCGCCCCAAACCCCCAGGTGATCGGGCTGCGCCGTTCTGCCGTATAGCCCTAAAGGCCTGATTCGGCAGGGCCTGCGCCGAAAGGTTGCGCTGCAACAGGTTCCCAGCCGGCAACGGGTTTTGCTATACTGCGTTGAAAGCGGGTGGCATTGGCGCAAGGACATACGGGGCGAGCATGACGGGAACCGCCGTCTACAAGCAGGGTTGGAAGCTGGACGATGTCCATTGGGCGGCATTTGACCGCGCCAAGGCGTCGCCGCGCATGATCGCCGCGATCAAGGCCGCGGCCTTGGTCGAACTCAACGCCCCCGACTATGTCTCCTACCTCAAGCGCGTCTTCAAGGACGCCGGCCCCGAGACCCTGTCCGCCATCGACCAGTGGGGCTGCGAAGAGAGCCAGCACGGCCGCGCGCTCGGCCGCTGGGCCGAGATGGCCGACCCCACCTATAAGGTCGAAGAGGCCTTTGCCCGTTTCCGCGCCGGCTACAAGCCGGAGCATTTCGACGGCCCCGAAGGCCAGTCGATCCGCGGCAGCCGGCGCGGCGAGATGATCGCGCGCTGCGTCGTCGAAAGTGGCACCTCGTCCTATTACACCGCCATCCGCGACGACACCGAAGAGCCAGTCCTGAAAGAGATCGCCGGGCGCATCGCGGCCGACGAATACAGGCATTACAAGCTCTTCTACGACACACTTAACGCGCAGGATGAACCGGACCTGCCATTCTGGAAGAAGCTCGCAGTGGCCGCCGGCCGCATCACCGAGTCCGACGACGACGAACTGGCCTACGCCTATTACTGCGCCAACGTCCTGGCCGCCGACACCGCCCGCATCCCCTACCAGCGCGCCTATTACGCCCGCGCCGCGACCCACAGCACGATGAAGATCTACCGCCGCAACCACATCCAGCGCCTGGTGCAGATGGTCGCCAAGGCGGTGGGCGCTGCACCGCATGGCTGGCTGTCCAAGGCGGCAAGTTCGGTCCTCTGGCATTTCCTCCAGATGCGCGCCGGCTCGAAGCCGATGGGACCAGCCCCGGCGGCGGCGTAACGGTTTCACCCTCTCAAAACCCGTCATCGCCCGCTTCATGCGGGCGACCCATTTTCCTTTGCACGGAAAGAAAATTGGGTTGCCCGGACGAGCCGGGCAATGACGGAGTTGGAGATGGGAGAGGTGCTATCCTGCTTTCTTCCGCGTGTAGCGGATCACCCAACTGTCGGCCCATGTCGTGCCGTCCATCGTCGCTTGCCAGCGCCAAGTGAAGCTGTCCGGCTTGATGTCGGTGAAGATCATCCGGTTGGCGCGGCCGCCGGAGCCGGGCTGCGTGGTCAGGACGAAATCGCCCTGCCCGTCCGGTCCGCCCGACAAAGCGATATAGCTTCCCTGGTTGTCGACCCAGGTCTGCCGCCACGTTTTGGCCGGCGCGAAATAGAGCGACACGCTGTGCCCCTTGAGCGCGCCGCCGTCGAAATGCTCCTCCGTAACGCAGCCCTCATAGGTCCGAGTGATCCGGTTGCTGCCGGTGCCCGCCGGCGTGCCGGGCGACGCATCCCAAGCCGCATCCCAATCGCCGAGCCAGAAGTCGATCTGATTGGTTTCCGGCCCGCTGCATCCCACAGGCGGCGGCACGGGCGCGGCGGCCGCGATACACGGCGATGCGCTCAAGACAAGAAGGGCGGCGGCGAACAGGCGCATGAATGTCTCCCGGCTGCGGTGCCGGAAAGACTAGGCCCGATCGCGCGCCTGCGCCGCTCAAACAAAAGTGTGCCGCTCACGCCGCCGTGAGGCTCACACGCTGCGCTTGACCAGCATCTGTTTGATCTCGCCGATCGCCTTGGCGGGATTGAGCCCCTTGGGGCAAGTGTTGGTGCAGTTCATGATCGTGTGGCAGCGATAGAGCCGGAACGGATCTTCCAGCCGGTCGAGACGCTCGCCGGTGTGCTCGTCGCGGCTGTCGATCAGCCAGCGATAGGATTGCAGCAGCGCCGCCGGCCCCAGATAGCGCTCCGAATTCCACCAATAGCTCGGGCACGCGGTCGAGCAGCAGGCGCACAGGATGCACTCATAGAGCCCGTCGAGCTTGCTGCGCTCTTCCGGCGATTGCTGCCATTCCTTTTCCGGTTGCGCCGTCTTGGTCTGCAGGAACGGCTCGATCGAGGAATATTGCGCGTAGAAATTCGTCAGGTCTGGCACCAGGTCCTTGACCACCGGCATATGAGGCAGGGGGTAGACCGCGATCGGCCCCGAAACGTCGTCGATCGCCTTGGTGCAGGCCAGCGTGTTGCTGCCGGCGATGTTCATCGCGCAGGAGCCGCACACGCCTTCGCGGCAAGAGCGGCGGAAGGTCAGCGACGGATCGATCTCGTTCTTGATCTTGATCAGCGCGTCCAGGACCATCGGACCGCAGCTTTCGAGGTCGACCGTATAGGTGTCGATGCGCGGATTGGCGGCATTATCCGGATCGTAGCGGTAGACTTTGAAGTCCTTCGAGCGCTTGGGCTTCTTGCCGTTGGCGGTCTTCGGCGCCGGCCAAGCCTTGCCTTTGGCCGGCTTGGAGCCCTTGGGCAATGTGAGCTGAACCATGGGTTTCCTTGGAAAAACAATGGCGAATGGCGATGGGGACCGGTTTAGCAAGCCGGCCCCCATCTGGCAACGCGCCCGCCTGTCAGGCCGCCGCGGCCGAGCCGGTCAGCTGGAACCAGTCGATCTTGCGGGTCACATACATGGTCGCCGCCAGCGCCGCGAACAGCAGGCAGGAACCGATCAGCAGCGCATAATCCTCTGCGTTCAGGATGACGTAGAGGAGCCCATAGAGCACCACCAGCACCGCGCCCAGAACGCCGGCGCGCAACCGGTCCGCGAGCGCGCTCATCGCATAGAGCGTGGTCAGCCCGACGGTCGCGCCCGCCGCCACGGCATAGGCGGCCGCGAAGCCGATATGCTCGCAGAACGACAACAGCAGCAGATAGAACAGCGCCTGCGCCGCGCCGACCAGGGCGTAGTGCACGACGTGGAGCTGCCGCGGCGACACGGTCTCGACCACAAAGAACACGAGGAACGCCAGCGCGATGAACAGGATCGCGTATTTCAGCGCCCGCTCGACCAGCTGGTAGTGGTCCACCGGCTGGTAGAACCGCGCGCCGAACGCCGGCGCCCGCAACATGTCGGCAAGCTGGTCGTTGGCGGTGAAGCTCTGCCCGAAACCCCGCGCGAGATACGGCACCACCCAGGACGCGGTGAAGCCGTTCGAATCGACCTTGCGGTCGGTCGGCAGGAAGGCACCGAAGAAGCTCGGCGACACCCAGGTCGAATCGATGCTCGCCGTGGTGCGGCGCCCGAGCGGCGAGAAGCTGAACTCCCGCGATCCGCGCAAGGTGAAGTTGGTGTCGACCGTCAGGTCGGACGCGGCACCGAGCGCGAGCGGCGCCTGCACGCCGGGCGCATTGCTGAGGCCGCTGCCGGGGATCGCCGAAATCCCCTTGCCGTTGACCACCAGCGTGACGTTGTCGGCGAGGCCATGCGCATCGGATACGATCACCGCGAGCCGCGCCTCGTTCCACAACGGCGTCGCGCCGCTGGGAAGCAGCGCCGCCATCGCGGCCTTGTCGAAGGTGGCGTGCATCACGATGTTCGCGCGGTAGACCGGCACCGAGAAGATGCCGCGCGAGCGCGTGCCCTCACCGGTCGCGGCTTTCATCGCGAGCGTTTCGGGCAGCAGCACCGCGACCTGGCGATGCGGCAGCTCCACGCCGGAGGTCTGATCGACCTGCGGTATCGTATAGGGCAGCACGAACACCGGCCCGGCGACGCTCTGCGTCCCGCCCCAACCCGCGGCGATGTCTTGCGCAGCGCCGGCCGCGGTCTGCTCGCGGTCGGACAATGCGAACTGGATGAACAGCAAGGGCACCGCCATCGCGATGGTGAGCGCTGCGACGATAAGGAATTTGAACCACGGCGCGCGTGCGACGCGTGGCTGCGGAAGCGTATCGGTTGCCATCTGACCCCTCGGTGTGGCGAGTGAGTTGGCACGCTGGGATCGGATCGTGGCGCAAAGGCGGCGCGGCCGTGGCGGTGCCAAGGGTGTCGGAGATTTAAGATTGTCGCGGCGGTGAATTGAGCGATGCAAACTCCACCCTCACCGTGGCCGGGCTTGACCCGGCCATGGTGAGTGGGAGGAAACAGCTACGCCTGTATCTGCTCGAACACCCACGCCACCTCGACCGGCTGGTCTTTCACGCTGCCGCTCAGCACGATCTGCTCGGTGCGGCGCACCTGGTCGCTGCCGAGATAGACGCTCTCTTCGATCGCGATCTCGCCGCCGGCACGAAAGCGCCAGCCCTCGCCGTTCGGCAGCTTCAGCAGCACCGCGCCCGCCTGGTTCGGCGACATGCGGATGTCGGGATGGATGTGGAAGCGGATCGCAAACGCGACATCCTTGTACGTCTTGGCTTGCCGGGGCAGCAGCCGGTCGGCGCCGGTGATCGAATGCCCCTGCCCCGACATCGTGATCTGCCGCTCATGCCGCACGCCGAATGGGACCAGATAGGCGTCGTGACTCGCCTCTACGCTCCATCCCGCGGTGGTCTCGAGCCGCCGCGTCTCGATCTGTTGCGGCCCGCGCAGCAGCCGTGCGCCGAGAAGCCGGCGGATGAATCCCGGCGGCAGGATCGTCGCCATCGACGCGTCGGCGACGACCAGCGTCGAATGCGCCGCCGAGGCGCGCAGCGCGGATTCCCATTTGGGCTGCGAGGTGCCCGCGGCGCCGCAATTGACGACGATGCGCTGGTTGGCGCTGCTGAACTCGAAAGCGAGGCACGCCGCGTGCGCGTCGATGGAGAACGGCCCCGGCGGCACCGTCCCGCAATCCAGGATCAGCGTCGTCCGTCCGCCGGTCAGGCGCTGATAACCGGAATGGCGCGCGAACTGGAACGGCAGGCCGCGGATCTCGTCGCGCGCCAGCAGCCCGGCAATGGTGCGCGGATCGCTCTCCGTGCCGCCGTTGAACAGCGCCAGCGCGCCGTCGCCATGGCGGAAGAACCGCACCGTCGGCGCGATGCGGTCCAGCGCGCCGCGGACCGCGTGCGGCACTTCCAGCGCGCCGGCGCCCAGCGCATCCGCCACCATCATGATCAGGCGATAGCAATGCACCAGTTCCTCCGGCGAGCGGCTGACATGGCCGCCATCGGGAAATATCTGGCGCGCAATCTCGCCTTCGAGCTGCTTGAGGCCCTCCTCGAGCCGGCGCTGGCTGTCGCCGAGGCAGGCGCCGGACAACGCATAAGCCGCGGCAGCCTCGAAGCGCGGCAAGCCGTCTGGCGCCTCGCCCGAGATGCGCGCCAGCATGCGGGACTGCTCGCGCAGCGACACGAACACTTTGGAGCGCCACAACAGATCGGAATTGGCGATCACCAATCGGCCATGCGCGAAGAGATGCACCAGCCGGCGCGCGATCACCTCCGGCGACCATGCGGGCTCGGAATAGCGCGCATGGCGCTTGAGCCATTGGCTGATCAGATTGGTCGCCAGCGCGCGCGCCGCATCGCCGCCGGCCAGCGCCAGCGGCGGCAGCCATGCGAAGCCGTGCAGCGCCTTGGCCCATTCCTCCGACGGCGGCTTCACGTCGAACACCGAGCCGTCCTTCACTTCCACGGTCTCGCCATGGAAGCGGAAGCGGCCGCGCAGCAGCATGTCGGCATCCTCGAGCCGGCGCGGCAGCGCGTCGTAAGGATGGAACAGGATGCGGTCGGACAGCGGCCCCTTGAGGAAGCGGCGATAGAGCCAGGTGCGGCGGTACCACACGCGGATCGGCCGGAACGCCTGCCACAGAAGCGCGCGCAGCACTTCGGGAAGGAGACTGAGCCACGGCACTCGCGCGCGAGCCTCGGCCACGGCCGTCAGCCGCGCAACGCGGCGATATTGGCGGCGTAACGCGCTGCCCCGCCGGTAAACACCGCCGTGCCTGCGACCAGCACGTCGGCGCCGGCGGAAATCGCCTGCTTCGCGGTCTCGGGGTTGATTCCGCCATCGACCTCCAGCGCGATCTGCCGCCCCGATTTGGCGATGCGCGTCGCGATGGCCTCGATCTTCTTGAGTTGGCTATGGATGAAGCTCTGTCCGCCGAACCCCGGATTGACGCTCATCACCAGGACGAGATCGACGAGGTCGATCAGATTGTCGATCGCATCGACCGGCGTTCCCGGATTGAGCACCACGCCCGGTTTCTTGCCGAAGCTGCGGATGAGCTGCAGCGTGCGGTGGACATGCGGCCCGGCCTCGGGATGCACCGTGATCCCGTCGGCGCCGGCCTCGGCGAACGCCTCGATGAACGAATCGACCGGCGAGATCATCAGATGAACGTCGAGCGGCTTCTTGGCGTGCGGCTTGATCGCCTTCACCACCATCGGCCCGATGGTGATGTTGGGCACGAAATGCCCGTCCATCACATCGACATGGATCAGATCGGCGCCGGCCGCCTCTACCGCCTCGATCTCGGCTCCCAGGCGCGCGAAATCGGCCGATAAAATCGAGGGCGAGATGCGGACGGTGCTGGCCATGCGGCCATTAAGTGCCGGATTCGAACCCCACCCGCAAGGCGCGGCAGACCCTTAGTCTGTGACCGTTTTTGGCCGCATCCGGCGGCGCATTTCGTCCTCGATCCGCGGCCAGGCGATCAGCAGCACCGCGAAAGCCGGCAGCCACATGATGCGCGACTGGTAGCGGCCATGCGGCCCCGAAAACGCACCGCAGATAAAGGCATTTCCCATCAGGGCGAGCAGGATGAAGGCGGGCAGCACGCCGGCGCGCCAGTCGCGGCGGGCGACCACGCCGCGCAGGATCATGTACAAGGCCGCCAACGCCAGGAACGCCGCCGGCACATGCACCAAATTGACCGGCAGGAACCAGATCTCGCCCTCCTGCTGATAGGCGCGGTCATAGGCGCTGACCTGCTGCGGGATGGCGATCTTGAACTCGCGGTTCAGTACCCATTCCTGGGGCACGATGCCGTCGCCGGTCTGGAACCAGAAGAATTGCAGCGCGCCGTCCTCCAGCGCGACGATGGCGTTCTCCAGCGGATAGCGAGCCAAGCTCTCGCGCACCAAGGTCGCCGATTCCTTCTCGCGCTTGGCGAAGCCGCCGAGCTTGTGGAACGGGCTCTGCTCCGCCATCCACAGCCAGGTGTCGGCGCGCGACGGCAGGCGGTCCTTGTAGGGGCAGATCGCGTAGTTCGCCCCCTTGGGGCAGTCGGCATCCAGTACCGGCGCGATCAGCCCGTCTTCCATGATGCGCGCTTCCAGGAAGATCGCGCCGGAGCGGCTGAAGAACACCTCGCGGGTGAAGGCATAGTTCACCGCAAAGACCACCAGGATCGCGACACCGAGACTCGAAACTGCAAGCAGCAAGTGCGGGCGCGGCAGATCGCGCGCCGTACGCCAGGCCTGCGGCGCAAAGCGCAAACCCGCTATGGCCGCCAGCAATCCGGCCGACAGCGGGAAATGCGACGGGTGGCATGAGATCGCGATCACCGCGGCGGCGAACAGCGCTGCCTTGCGCGCCGTGCCGAGCGCGGCGCCGTGAAACGCCAGCAGGTACAGCGTCAGCGGCACCAGGGCGACGAAGCAATCCGGCTCAATCTGCGCCGCATACCACGGCAACCCCGTCGCGATACTCAACACGGCGCCGATGACGAGCAGCGACCACAGCGACAGCGACGGCCGAATTGCGCGCGCGAACTCCGTCATCACGAAGGCTGTCAGGGCGCATTGCACGATGGCGACGAGCCAAAGGCTGTAAGCACCGCCCGCGACGCTCAGGAATCCGGAATAGATCGGCGAGCGCTCGGCGATGAACACATGCCCGAGGCCTTGCAGCATGTAGGCGCCGGTGTCGTAGAAAATGATCGGAAAGCCGTTCCACACCGCGACCGACATCAGGATCGGGCACAGCAACAGGATGCCGAGCGTCTCGGCCCACGGATCGGAAAGCGGTGCTGCCGGGAGAGCAAAGCGGACCGGTCGCAGAATCGCTGCGGTGGTTCCCAACTCGCTCATGTTCCCCAATTCCCCGACGCCCGCGCGGACAATGCCGCAATGCATGCTGCACTGCAAAGTGACAAAATAGTCAGGCGCTGCCGCCCGCCATAAATCCCCGAAACGCCTAGTGATTCTCTCGCCCGGCGCGGTTGACTGGCGCGGCTTCCGTCCTAAACTCCCGGCCCTGTTCGCATCAGCGTTTCTCGAGGACATTCATGGCGGATACCCCGCATGCGGCGCATAGGCCGCGGCCGCTTTCCCCCTTTGTGACGATCTATCACTGGCCGGTCACCATGGCGACATCGATCGTCCACCGGGTGACGGGCTGCGCCCTCGCCGCCGGCACCGTGCTGCTGGCGCTGTGGCTCTATTCGGTCTCCAGCGGTTTCGTCACCTACAACCGGTTCATGGATCTCGCCGCCACCCCGCTCGGCCAAGTCATCCTGTTCGGCTTCACCTGGTCGCTCGCCTATCATTTGCTCAACGGCATCCGCCATCTCGCCTGGGACATGGGCTACGGCTTCTCGATCCCCGCGGCGCGGCGCAATAGCATCATCGTGATCGCGGGCTCGATCCTGATCGCGGCAGGTGTGTTCGCGATCGCCTATACCGGTCACGGAGGCTACTACAAATGAGCCTCGAAACGCCCCTTCACAAGGTCGAAGGCCTCGGCTCCGCCCATTCCGGCGTCAAGCATTTCTGGCGCCAGCGCGTCACCGCCGCCGCACTGATCCCGCTGTCGATCTGGTTCGCCGTGTCGGTGATCGGCCTGGTTGGCGCCAACGCGCCCAGCACGCTCGCCTTCCTGCAGCATCCGCTGAACGCCCTGCTGATGGCCGCGTTCGTCATCATCCTGCTCTACCACATGGTGCTCGGCGTGCAGGTCGTGATCGACGACTACATCTACACCAACTGGCAGAAGGTCGCCTCGATGTTTCTGTTGTGGGCGTTCGCGCTCGCCATCGGCGCCACCTGCCTCTTCGCCCTCATGCGCATCGCGGGACCGCTCTGATGACCGCCGGCTACAACATCGTCGATCACACCTTTGACGTCGTCGTCGTCGGCGCCGGCGGTGCCGGGCTGCGCGCCACGCTGGAATGCGCCGCGCAAGGCCTCAAGACCGCCTGCATCACCAAAGTCTTCCCCACGCGCAGCCACACCGTCGCGGCGCAAGGCGGCATCTCCGCCGCACTGGGCAATATGGGCGAGGACGACTGGCGCTGGCACATGTACGACACCGTCAAGGGCGCCGACTGGCTCGGCGACCAGGACGCCATCGAATATCTTTGCCGCCACGCCCCCGACGCGGTCTACGAGCTCGAGCATTTCGGCGTGCCGTTCTCGCGCACCGCGGAAGGCAAGATTTACCAGCGCGCCTTCGGCGGCATGACGTCCAACTATGGCAAGGGCATCGCGCAGCGCACCGCCGCCGCCGCCGACCGCACCGGCCACGCCATCCTGCACACGCTCTACGGCCAGTGCGTCAAGCACGAGGTCAACTTTTTCATCGAATATTTCGCGCTCGATTTGATCATGGACGGCGACGCCGTGGTCGGCGTGATGGCGTGGAACCTCGACGACGGCACGATCCACCGCTTCCGCGCGCATAAGGTGATCCTGGCGACCGGCGGCTATGGCCGCGTCTATCTCTCCTGCACCGGCGCCCACACCCAGACCGGCGACGGCAATGCGATGGTGCTGCGCGCCGGCCTGCCCTTGCAGGACATGGAGTTCGTCCAGTTCCACCCCACCGGCATCTTCGGCGCCGGCGTCCTGATCACCGAAGGCGTGCGCGGCGAAGGCGGCTACCTCACCAATTCGGAAGGCGAGCGTTTCATGGAACGCTATGCGCCCAACGCGAAGGACCTCGCCAGCCGCGACGTCGTCAGCCGCGCCATGACCATCGAGATCCGCGAAGGCCGCGGCGTCGGCCCGAACAAGGACCACATCTTCCTGCATCTGTCGCATCTCGACCCGAAGATCATCCACGAGCGCCTGCCCGGCATCTCGGAGAGCGCCCGCATCTTCGCCGGCGTCGACGTGACCAAGCAGCCGATCCCGGTGCTCCCGACGGTGCACTACAACATGGGCGGCATTCCCTGTGCCTATACCGGCCAGGCGATGACGCTGAAGGACGGCAATCCCGACACTCCAGTCCAGGGTCTGATGGCGGTGGGCGAAGCGGCCTGCGTCTCGGTGCACGGCGCCAACCGGCTCGGCTCCAACTCGCTGATCGATCTCGTGGTATTCGGCAAGGCCGCCGGCGCGCATGCCGCCGAATCGCTCAAGGGCGTCAGCGGCCATCACGATCTGCCCAAGAACGCCGGCGACGAAGCCCTCGCTCGCCTCGACAAATTCCGCAACGCCAGCGGCGGCACGCCGACCTCGGAGCTACGTCTGGCGATGCAGAACGCGATGCAGGTCGACGCCGCCGTGTTCCGCACCGGCGACACGCTCAAAAGCGGCCAGAAGAACATCGACGAAATCTATGGCCGCTTGAAGGACATCAAGGTCTCCGACCGCTCGCTGATCTGGAACACCGACCTCGTCGAGACGCTGGAGTTCGAGAACCTTATCCAGCAGGCCATCGTCACCGTCGAAGGCGCCGTCGTCCGCCACGAAAGCCGCGGCGCCCACGCCCGCGAGGATTTCCCGAACCGCGACGACGTCACCTGGATGAAGCACACGCTGGCGTGGCTCGACCCCGCGACCGGGCAGGCGCGCCTCGACTACCGCCCGGTCCACACCTACACCCTGAGCAACGAAGTCGAATACATCCCGCCCAAGGCGCGGACGTATTAGCCGTGAGCAGGAAGCTCGACATCGCCGCCATCGCGACGCATGTCGGATCGGGCTATCCCGCGCCGTTCGGCGGCACGGTTGCCAAGCGCGAACGCAAGCGGCTGGCCGAAGCCGCCGGCCTGACGAAAATCGGCGTCACCCTGCTGCGCCTGCCGCTCGGCACCTGGTCGACGCAGCGCCACTGGCACGACAACAGCGAGAGTTCGTCTACGTCGTTTCCGGCGAAGTGACCTTGGTGACCGATGACGGCGAGGAAATCCTACGCGCTGGAGACGCAGCCGGATTCAAGGCCGGCGATCCAAATGGTCACCATCTGCAGAACCGCTCGGAGGCCGACGCCGTGATCTTCGAGATCGGCAACCACCTCGAAACCGACACCGCGCATTATCCCGACATCGATCTCGTCGCCGCGTTGATCGACGGCAAGTCGGTGCTCACGCACCGTGACGGCACGCCTTACGCCTGAGCCCCGCGCAACGTGCGCAGCAAGCCGACCGCCAGCAACGCCCCTGCGCCGGTCAGCGACAGCGCCAGCCAGACGAAACCCGCCAGCGGACTCCAGCCCGGCCACAGCAGCGCCACGCTCGCCGCCCCCCACACCGCCGTCAGCAGTCCCAGCCATGGCTGATAGATCTGCACCCGCACCGGATGGATGAAATGGATCGGCGCGAAGGTCAGCGCGGTGAACAGCACGACCACGATGGCCGCACCCGTCTTCCCCGGCAGCAGGAAGAGATAGAACGCCACGACATTCCACACCGCCGGAAAGCCACGGAAGAAATTGTCCTCCGTCTTCATGTCGGTGCGCGCGAACGTATAGAGAGACGACAGCAGAATCGCGGCGACGCCCGTCAGCGCGAGCGCCGGCGGCAACAGCCCCGCGCGATAGATCAGCAGCGCCGGCACGAACACATAGGTCAAATAATCGACCACCAGATCGAGCGTCGCGCCGTCGATCTCCGGGTTCTTCTCCTTCACACCCGCCAAACGCGCCAGCGGCCCGTCGATCCCGTCGACCACCAGCGCGGCGGCGAGCCACAGCAGCGCCAGCCGGAACGCGCCAGCCTCCACCGCAAGCAGCGCGAGGAACGCCAGCACCGCGCCGCTCGCCGTCAGCGCATGGATCGCCCACGCCGCGAGGGGCGGCCGCGTCGCCATCATCCTTCCTTCTTCGGCACCTTGTCGAAGTCGGAGGCGTCGTGGCGCTCGGGCAGTTGACTCGAGAGATCGCCGAAGGCGCGGTTCACCATGCGGCCGCGCTGCACCGCCGGGCGTTCGGCGATCGCATCGGTCCAGCGGATGACGTGTTTGTAGTCCTGCACCGACAGGAACTCGCCGCCCTCATAAAGCAGCCCCTTCACGAGGCCGCCATACCACGGCCAGATCGCCATATCGGCGATGGTGTAGTCGTCGCCCGCGAAATAGGTGTTCTTCGCCAGATGCTGGTCGAGCACGTCGAGCTGGCGTTTCACCTCCATCGCGAAGCGGTCGATGGCATATTCGATCTTGAATGGCGCATAAGCATAGAAATGCCCGAACCCGCCGCCGAGATACGGCGCCGAGCCCATCTGCCACATCAGCCAGGACAGGCACTCCGCCCGCTTCGCACCGCTCTTGGGCAGGAAGGCGCCGCCGAATTTCTCCGCGAGGTAGATCAGGATCGAACCCGACTCGAACACCCGCGTCGGCGGCGTGGTCGAATAATCCATCAGCGCCGGAATCTTGGAATTGGGATTGGCCGCGACGAAGCCCGAAGCGAACTGGTCGCCCGCGCCGATATTGATAAGCCAGGCATCGTACTCCGCCCCCGTGTGTCCGAGCGCCAGCAGCTCCTCCAGCATGATCGTGACCTTCACGCCGTTCGGCGTCGCCAGCGAATAGAGCTGCAAGGGATGCTTGCCGACCTTCATGTCGAGCTCTTTTTGCGCTCCCGCCGCCGGCCGGTTGATATTGGCGAACCGCCCGCCATTGTCCCGGTTCCAGGTCCAAACTTTCGGCGGGGTGTAGGGGGCGTCGGACATGTGAAGAACTCCATCGCGATATGAGAGGCTGGGATTGATATCCGCAGCAGGAAAGCCGGAACCGAGCCTCGCTTAATGGCGCGATACGATCAATCACAACTTCGCGCGGGACCTGAATGTACAGTTTGCTGTGGGCAGATAGCTGCGCCGCGTCAAAAGCTATGGCAAATCGGCAAAATGGTCCGGACCAAAGGATTCTCCATATGAGCGACCTCGAAATCGCCCGCGCCACCGTGCTCCGTCTCATCGAAGACGTCGGCGCCACGATCGGCCTGCCCGCATCAGCGCTCTATCGCCACGGCCCTTACAAGGCGAAGATCGCGCTCGAACATATCGCCACCCTCCCCGACGCCCCGCGCGGCAAGCTGATCCTCGTCACCGCGATCTCTCCCACCCCGGCCGGCGAAGGCAAGACCACCACCACCATCGGGCTCGGCGACGCGCTGGCGCGGCTCGGCAAGAAGACCGTGATCGCGCTGCGAGAGCCGTCGCTCGGACCGTGCTTCGGGCAAAAGGGCGGCGCTACCGGCGGCGGTCATGCCCAGGTCGCGCCGATGGACGAGATCAATTTGCATCTCACCGGCGACTTCCACGCCATCACGGCGGCGAACAATCTGCTCGCGGCGCTGGTCGACAATCACATCTATTGGGGCAACAAGCTCGGGATCGATCCATCGCGCGTCACCTGGCGCCGCGCCATGGACATGAACGATCGCGCTCTCCGCGACATCGTCGTGGGCTTACGCAACAACGGACAGATTCGCGAGGATGGCTTCGACATCACCGTCGCGTCCGAGGTGATGGCGATCTTCTGCCTTGCCACCTCGCTCACCGATCTCGAAGCCCGTCTCGGCCGCATCATCGTCGCGCGCACCTTCGACAAGCGGCCCGTCACGGCGGCGCAGCTCGAGGCGGCCGGCGCGATGACCGCGCTGCTGCGCGATGCGTTCCAGCCCAATCTCGTCCAGACGCTGGAGCACACCCCGGCGCTGATCCATGGCGGGCCTTTCGCCAACATCGCGCATGGCTGCAACACCGTGATGGCGACGCGCACCGCGCTGGCGCTCGGCGACTATGTCGTGACCGAGGCCGGCTTCGGCGCCGATTTGGGGGCCGAGAAATTCTTCGACATCAAATGCCGCCAGGCGAATCTCGAGCCCGACGCGGCGGTGATCGTCGCCACCGTGCGCGCGCTCAAGATGCATGGTGGCGTGGCCCGCGCCGATCTGGCGCGCGAGAACGTGGAAGCCGTCCGCAGCGGCGCCGCGAACCTACTGCGCCACATCGCCAATGTGCGAAAGTTCGGCGTGCCCGTCACGGTCGCGATCAACCATTTCACTGGCGACAGCGCCGCCGAGATGGCGGTCATCGCGGGGGCCTGCTGCGCCGTCGATGCCAACGTCCACGAATGCCGCCATTGGGCGCAAGGCGGCCGCGGCGCCGAAGCCCTCGCGCGTGAGGTCGTCGCGCTCACCGCGCAAGGCGGCGCCGCCTTCAAGCCGCTCTATCCGGACTCGCTGTCGCTCGAGGGCAAGATGCGCACCGTCGCGCAGCAGATCTATCGCGCGGAAGACATCGCCATCGCGTCCGACGCGCAGAAGAAGCTCGATCAATTCGCCGCCGAAGGTTTCGGCCATCTGCCCGTCTGCATGGCCAAGACACAATACAGCTTCTCCGCCGATCCAACTTTGCTCGGCGCGCCCGAGGGCTTCATCCTGCCGATCCGCGACGTCCGCCTGTCGGCCGGCGCCGGCTTTGTCGTGGCGCTGTGCGGCGCGGTGATGACGATGCCCGGCCTGCCCCGCGTACCGGCCGCAAACCGCATCCATGTGAACGCCGACGGCCTGATTGAAGGATTATTTTAAGCGCGGGCTTGTAATGCGCTACCGCAGCGCTCAGTTATTTATTATGTAAATCATAGGGCGGGCGGCACTAATGACTCTCGAGCCTTTACTGCACGCGCCACTGGCGGTGCAGATTCACGTCGCGACGGTCGTGCCCGCCGCGATCATCGGCACCTGGCAGATATTCATCAGCCGCAAGGGCGCCGCGCTGCACCGCGCCTTCGGCTGGCTCTATCTCGTACTGATGAGCTTCACCGCGATCACCACGCTGTGGATCCACCAGATGATGCCGAACGGGCCGTTCTACGGCCTCAGCCCGATCCATCTTCTGATCCCGCTGACTCTGTTCGGCGTCTATGGCGCGATCCAGGGCGCGCGCATGCACAACATCACGCTGCATCGCCGCGCGATGCTGGGCGTCTATATCGGCGGCATCCTGGTCGCCGGCGGCTTCACCTTCGTGCCCGGCCGCATCATGCATGCCGCGGTGTTCGGTCACTGACGTCAGCCGCAAGAAACGGGTCGCACGCAGCGCGCCGTTCTCCTAGCTCTGCGACATGGAACAGGATCGCAGCTATGTCATCGGCACGCACGACGCGGAGATAGAGCGCCTCGGCGTGCAGCATCGCGTCTGGCGCGCCAACGTGCTCGATTTCTGGCACCTCGGTGGGATCACCGAAGGCATGACCGTGATAGATGCCGGCTGTGGCCCGGGCCACGCGACCTCGCCGAGATCGTAGGTCCCACCGGCCGCGTTATCGCGCTGGAACGCTCGCGCCGCTTCCTGAATGCGCTGGAAGAGCAAGCACGCCGGCGCGGCCTCGCCAACATCCGGACCATCGAAACCGATCTCGCCGATTACGACTGGGCCAGCGTCAGCGCCGACATCCTGTGGTGCCGCTGGGTGCTCGCCTTCATCCCCGACCCCGCACCCATCGTCCACGGCATGGCGCACGCGCTGAAACCCGGCGGCGCGGCGCTGTTCCACGAATATTACGACTACGCATCGTGGCGTCTCGCGCCGCACTCGGCGCTGCTCGAGGATTACGTCGCCCGCATCATCGCGCGCTGGCGCGCCACCGGCAGCGAGCCCGATATCGCGTTGCAGCTCCCCACCCTCCTCGCCGAGGCCGGCTTCACCGTCGAGGCCACACGTCCCGTCATATTCGCCGCTGCTATGCGCGATTTCGCAGCGCGCTGGCCGATGGGCTTCGCGCGCGAATATCTTCCGTCGATGCTCGAGAACGGCGACGTCACCGCCGGTGAAGCGCATGCGATTGCCGGAACCTTGTCGGAGTATGAAGCGAACCCGGCACGCACGCGTCATCACGCCCGGCGTGCTGCAAATCCGCGCCCGGAAACCCTGAACCGGAACAATACCATGGCTCTCGCGTATTCAGGCCGAGAGGGCTTGTCTCGGAGACCTGCACACATGATGAAAATGACGCTTCTGGCCGCTGCGGCGGTCATCGCCCTGAGTTCCGGCGCCGCCTTCGCCCAATCCGGTCCCGATCCCGACGGCTATTACAGCCGCACCGACCGCGATGGCTATTACGACCGCGAAGGCCACTACCAACATTTCAACGATTCCAATCGCCCCGACGTCGACGATCGTGACGGTTCGCCGCCGCCGCCGGCCTATTATCGCGAAGGCGATTACGAGCGTGACTGCCACCGCGGCACTGCGGCCGGCACGGTGTTCGGCGCCGTCGGCGGCGGCTTGATCGGCGGCGCGGCGAGCCACGGCAATGCCGGCGCGGTGGTCGGCGGCGTGCTGCTCGGCGGGTTGCTCGGCAACGCCCTGTCGCGCGACGTCGATTGCGACGACCAGCGCTACGCCTTCGACTCCTACGCCGTCGGCCTCAACGGCGACATCGGCGAGCGCCACGAATGGCGCCATGGCGAAAGCTATGGCTATTTCACGCCGACCCGCGAATACACCGAGGACGGCCGGCGCTGCCGCGAGTTCACCACCGTCACCTATCGCCATGGCGAGGAAAACCGTCACGACGGCAGCGCCTGCTACGGCAACGACGGCTACTGGCACTTCAACTGAGCGTAACGAGCCGCATGCGATGCCTCGGTGCGCAAAGGCGCCGGGGCATCGGCGCGTTCAGGGCGCCGTCGCCAGCGCCGTGGTGATCTCGGACCCCTTCGCCTTGCGGAACGCAATGCAGCGATCGATGCCTTCCTCGGTATGCGCGACGCGCCGCCCGGCGCCGAGCGCCCCACCCAATCGCGTGTGGAAGAAATCGTCCGCCTGGCCGCGCGCGCCGGGCTCGCAAGCGTATTGCAGCACGGTCGCCATGCCGCCCATGCCGCGCAGGCTGAGCCGCCTAGCAAAGTCATCATAGTGCGTGCCGACATATCTCCACAGCACGTCGCTCGCCACCGGCTCCTCCGCCATGTACTGGGTGAGATAGCGCAGCTCTCCGATGCGGATCTTCGTCGCCGCGAGCGCGAGCAGCTTGCCGAGCGCCGCCGGATCGGTGCTGCCGGCGAAGGCATAGACGATGTCGCGGCGGTAGAATTCCTGGTTGGTCGTCTCGAACGTCTGGATCAGCGTATCGGCGAATGCCGGATCGGCGATCAGCGCCGCGCGCAACGCCTCGCCGCGCAGTTCGGGCGCGAAGGACTTCGCCGGATCGGCGCCCGGCACGAAAGACGCCTGCGCCGCAGCCGCCATCTCGGCGAGCGTCGCCGCATCGCGCGCCTCGGTCACCATCAGCGTCGCCAGGTATTCCCGCGCCAACGCATCGGAGGGCGCCTCGTTCGACTTGGCCACGATGCCGAGCGCCTTCAAGCGCGGCCCGAAATTGCGGCTGATGAAAGCGCGATAGGCCGGCAGATCGCTGTCGGCGAGGCCGCGTCGCAACGCCGCCAGCCGCTTGCTCAGAATCTGCAGCACGTCCCAGCGCGCCACCGGCGCCAGGGCATGGACCAGCGCAAAGACATCCGCCGCCTGCGCCTTGCCGGCAGGCAGCGCCGCAAACAGATTGGCCGCCAGTGTGATCTGCCCCACCGGATCGAGCTTGGCCGCGCCCGCAATCTGGCGCTGCCATTCGCTCTCGCCGAGCGCGAAGCGGTAATAGCCCGTGCCGCCATCGTTCGGCAGAGGCGCCTCCGCGCACAGCCCGCTGAACGGCACCGAGAATTGCGCCCCCTCGCCCATCTTGCAGACACCCGGCGCACTGCACACCGGCACATGCCAGAGGCGCTGCACCGGCGTAAACGCGAGCGGCGTGTACATGCTCTGCACCACGCTGAACGCCTGCGGCGCGCAGATCGTCTTCAGCGCCAGATAGGGCACGCCGGAGCGATCGATGAAATCGTCGAATGCCGCGATCATCTCCGGATGCCCGGTCTCACCCGCGATGGTGCCGATGAAATCGTGCGCCGTCGCATTGCCGCGCGCGAATTTCGTCAGATAGGCATGAATGCCGCGCTGCCAGCCTTCCGGTCCCGCATAAGCCTCGAACATCCGCAGCACCGCGGCGCCCTTGTCATAGGTGATGCTGTCGAACGCGTTGGCGAGGTCGTCGACATTGTGGATCGGCTGGTGGATCTGCCGCGCCGAGGGTAGTTCGTCCAAATCCATGACATCGAGACCGTCGCGCAACGTGTCCGTCTCGAACCCCATCTCCGGCTGCACCGTGGCCGACGCCTTGGCCGCCATCCATGTCGCGAAGCTCTCATTGAGCCAGATATCGTCCCACCACGCCGGCGTGACGAGATCGCCGAACCATTGGTGCGCCAGCTCATGCGCCTGCACGCTCAAGCTGCCGCGCTTCTGGTCCAGCGGCGCGCCGGGATCGATAAGCAGAAGCCGTTCCCGAAACGTGATCGCGCCGGCATTCTCCATCGCGCCCGCCGCGAAATCCGGCACCGCCAGCACATCGAGCTTCTGGAACGGAAAGCCGATGCCGAAATAATTCTCCAGCGCGGTGACGATCTTGGGCGTGAGCGACAGCGCATAGGCGATGCGCGGACCATTGCCGCGCGCGGTGACGCCGCGGATATGCAGCGGCTTGGCGCGATACTTGTTCGCCGGCACCCAGCCGCCATCGACCACGTCGAGCGGCCCGACCGCCAGCGCAACGAGATAGGTCGGCAGCGCCTTGGTCGTCGCGAACACCGTCTCGGTCATGCCCTTCGATGCCGGCGATGCCGATACCGTCGGCGTGTTGCCGATCACCGTCATCCCTTTGGGCGCGATTACCGTGATGTCGAACGGCGTCTTGAACCCCGGCTCGTCGAACGAAGGAAACGCGCGTCGCGCATCGGTCGACTCGAACTGCGTGAAAGCATAGGCGTCGCCGCGATCGACGACCTTGTAGAGACCCTCCAGCGAATGATCGTAAGGCGCGTCGTAGTCGAAGATCAGCGTCGCTTCGCCCACCGGCACTTCATCGACGAAGATCAGCCGCGCCACGCCGGACCGATCGACCTGATCGTAATGCGCCGCGAAGCTCTGGCCCGATTTCAACCGCACCGTCACGCCCGAGACGTTGAGATCGAGTCCGTGCAGGAACAGCGAGCGCCGCGCTTTCAGGAAATTCACGTCGATCTCGACATGCCCGCTGAACCGCTCCGCACGCGGATCGATCCGCAGCGCCACACGATAGCGCGCCGGAATCGCAACCCGCGGCAGCATCCCCAGCGGGATCGATTCGCCGCCGAGCGAAATCCCCGGCTTCGCCGGCGCCGCTTTGGTCGATGTTTTGCTGCAGCCCGTAAGACACAGTGTGACCCCAAGGACCACAAGCGCCGCCACACGCGAGACATGCTGCACTGCGTTCA
Organism: Rhizomicrobium sp.; assembly: GCA_036271735.1. GTDB lineage: Bacteria > Pseudomonadota > Alphaproteobacteria > Micropepsales > Micropepsaceae > Rhizomicrobium. The sequence continues at coordinate 66,757 of DATAZZ010000028.1, read as the reverse complement.
CGCCAAGCCCCCATGAAACCGCTGGTTTCGAACCGAAACGGAACAAAACACGGCGTGGAAAGTTTTTCCACCTGTCGAGTGTGCGCCGATTCTGCCCTATTCTGTTCAGGCACGGTTCATGCCGGCAACGGCAAATTGCATTTCGACACTTGCGGACTTTAGCCCGTTTGGGGGCCAGGGCCGCTTTCAAAGGAGAGCGTAATGATTAAGAAGATGGGATTGCTCGCGGGCGCGGCGATGCTTGCGATGTGCGCCGGCACGAGCGGCGCATTCGCTGACGATTGCAGCGGCCATGGCCATGCCGGCGGCACGGTGCTCGGCGCGATTCTCGGCGGTGCGATCGGCAGCGCGGCGAGCCACGGCAATGCCGGTGCTGTCGTCGGCGGCGCGATCGTCGGCGGTCTCGCCGGCAACGCGATCAGCCGCGACATCGATTGCGAGGACCGCGACCGTGCCGCACACGCCTATCACGACGCGTTCTACGGCGATGTCGGCGAGCGCTATGAATGGGAAGGCCGCGGCCACGGCTACATCGTGACCAACCGCGAATATCGCCGCGACCATCATACCTGCCGCGACTTCACCGAAGTCGTCTATCGTCACGGCCACGAATATGACCGCGACGGCACCGCTTGCTTCCGCCATGGCGAGTGGGAAATCGAAGAGTCCTAAGCCCTGCGTTCCAAGGGTTCTCACAGCGAACCCCGCGCCGTCGCCGGCGCGGGGTTTTGCTTTAATGTGCTGCCTGCATCGTCTTGGCGAGGCCCCAGAGCAGCGTCCAGGGCTCGGTCGTGAACGCAAAGACACCATGCGCCAGGATCAGCGGCGTCAGGCTGCGCCGCCCCAGCAGATAGGCGACGCCGAACAACAATCCGAACACCGTCGTCGAGCCGACGATCCCGATCGCCGCCGCGACGTCGAAATGCCCTGATATTCCGGCGAGTGCCATGTGCGCGATGCCGAAGGTCAAGCCCGCCAGCAGCACCTGCACCGCGGCGGGCGCTCCGCCATCGCGCGCCTCAGTCATCACAAAGCCGCGAAAGCACATCTCTTCGCAGATCCCGGCGGTGATGCCGATGGCAATCGATGACGCCAGGCGAAACGGCGACCAGTCCGTCAGCCAGACATGCGGATCGATGAAGCACAGGCCCTGACACCCGGCACGGCGAAAGCTGCTGAAGATCAGAAAGGCGGCTACTGCGAACGCCGCGAGCCAACTCCAGACCGTCGATGGCCGGCGCCAGCCGATGTCGGCGAGCCCCTGACCGCACAACCGCAGGATCGCAATCGTGCCACCAAGCGCGATCCAGCTGAACGGCAATCCCGTCACGATACGAAACCCGACGATATCGCGCGGCGTCGCGATGTGAACGAACGGTGCGAGCGCCGACCGAAAAAACGGCCCGAGCGCCGCCATCGCGATCCACATCACGACGAATGCCGCCAATGCTGTCCAGGGTCCGATTGTCCGCCGGCGTATCGCTGCGTCGCTCATGTGACCTGCCCTCATGTTGCGAAGGCATTCGGCGCTAAGCCCCTAGGGCCGGTGCAAGCGGATTGTTTCTAGAATTCGATCTCGCCGCGCCGCCCGAGCGCTGTCAGCACCTGCGCGACAAACGCATAGCGTGCGCTCCCGGCCTGCAATTGATCGGCGGTCGTGGGATCGCGCGCCGCCTCCTGCCAGAACCGGGCATGCGCGTTCCAGGTGTCCTTGTCGCCGGATTTGTCGCGGAACAGCGTCACCATCTGCCGCCCGAGCGTCAGCGCGTCCTCGCACTCGGGATCGCCGCGCGGCACGATACGATCGATGTCCGCCATGATGGCTTCCCACGCTTCGCTCATCTGCGCGGCGGCGGCGGGGTCTAGCTCCAGGCGCCGCATCTGCGCGCGCTGTTCGGGTGTGAACACTTTTTCGGCGAGCTCGTCGAGCTCCGGCGTCCAGCGCACCACCGTCACCGAGATCCGGCGCACCAGCGCGGCGAGTTCTTCGCCGCCGAGGACCTCTTTGCCCTTGACCCGCTCTCGCGCAATGGCGATCAGCTTAAGCGCGTGATCGGTTTCGGCACGGCTTTGCAGCAGCATCGTCTCCTGCACCGACAGCAGCACATCGATGTCCGATTTCCCGCTCCGCAGCAATTCGGCGATCCGCGCCAGCGGCAGGCCGAGTTGCTTGAGCGACAGGATCGCATGCAGCCGCTCGGTCTCTGCCGCCCCGAACACGCGCCAGCCCGCCGCGGTGCGCGGCGCCTTCAGCATGCCGAGCTGCTCGTAGAGCCGCAGCGCCTTCAGCGAGATGCCGAATTGCGCGGCGACCGCCGCCGAATTGTCTCCTGGCTTGGCCGGCATCGTGGCTCCTTCACAGCCAGTCCAGCCTATGCCCCAAGGGCCGGCTCAAGCGAATTCCTTCACTTGCCCTTCCACTGCGGCGCGCGCTTCTCGGCAAACGCCTTGGGCCCTTCGCGCAGATCCTCGCTGCGATACATCGCGGCGATGGCGGGATAGTTGTTCTGGTTCTTCAGCGCCTCGGCGACCGAGGCCTCGTCGAGACCGCGATACACCGCCTGCTTGGAGGCGCGCACCGACATCGGCGACAGCTCCATGATCTGCTTGGCCAGTTCGCGTGCCCGCGTCATCAGCTGCGCCGCCGGCACGACCTCGTTGACGAAGCCCAGCTCTTTGCCTTCCGCCGCGCTGACACGCCGCGCCGTGAGGATCATGCCGAGCGCCCGCTTGGCCCCGATCTCACGCGGCAGGCGGTGCAGCCCACCCGCCAGCGCCGCCAACCCCACGCGCGGCTCCGGCAGTGCGAACACCGCGCCTTCCGACGCGAGGATAATGTCGCATGCCAGCGCGATCTCGAACCCGCCACCCATCGCGATGCCGTTGACCGCCGCGATCAGCGGCTTCTCCAGATCGAACCGCGACACCAGGCCGGCAAAGCCGCTCGGATGCGTCGGCCCGCGCACGCCGCCCGCGGCGGTCACCTTCAGATCGTTGCCCGCCGAGAACGCCCGCTCGCCCGCGCCGGTCACGATCGCGACCCATTGCTCCGGGTCGGCGGCGAAGTCGTCGAACACCTGCGCCAGCTCCAAATGTGCCGGTGCATGCAGAGCGTTCATCACCTCGGGCCGGTTCAAGGTGACGATGGTCAGCCGCCCCTCCCGCTCGACTTTGCAGAATTCGTAATCCGCCATGGCGCATTTCCCTCGTTTTTCCGCGCGATTGTCCCGTGCGCACCGCGATCCGGCAAGGCTTGGGTAACCTTTTAATCCTAGTTTGGCCGCAGCCACGGAAGCTTCTCGGACATGTCGGACACCAGCTGGACCATCAACGTCTCGGGCCAAACCTACGGCCCCTACTCGCTGCAGCAGATGCAGGCCTTCGTCGCCGAAGGCCGCCTCGCGGCGCATTCGCTCGTCGCACCGACGGGCGAGAACCAGTTCAAGGCCGCCGGCACCTTCCCCGTGCTGCTCAAATTCTTCGCGCCGGCGCCCGGCCCGACGCCCTCCGCCACCGGCAAGTTCGTCACCGCCGGCGGCGTCGAGACCGAGGAAGACATCATCTCGCCGACCTTCGGCCGTAGCAATGACGAGCCGCGCACCGGCGAGCGCGGGCGTTTCGTCGTCATCGCCGACATGAAGTCGCGTTCGATCTCCGGCCTCGAGGAAGAGATCCTCAATTTCGGCCCCGCCTATCCCCTGATGCCGCAGGCCTGGCTGCTGACCAGCGACCAGCCGATCAACACCATCCGCAACTCGCTGGTGCAGAAGCTCGGCAAGATGGACATGCTGTTCATCGTCGATGCGACGCACAACAAGGCCGCGTGGTTCAACTTCGGCCCCGAATCCGACACCCGCATCCGCCGCGTCTGGACCGCCCAGCACGAGCCGATCGCGAAGGCGGGCTGATCAAGCACCGCATGCGCGGCCATCCTTCGACAAGCTCAGGATGAGGATTGAAGCTAAGACCTCATCCTGAGCTTGTCGAAGGATGGCAACAAACGCCGCTCAACCGACCGCGCGCAGTCCCTTCGCAAACCTCTGATGGTTGTGCACATACCCCGCCGCCGACATCTTCAACCCCGCCAGCTCCATGTCGTTCAGCTTGCGCGCCACGCGCGCCGGCGCACCCAGCACCATCACGCCGTCGTCGAATTGCTTGCCCTCGGTCACCAGCGAGTTGGCACCGACCAATGAGTTCTTCCCGATCCGGCTGCGGTTGAGCAGCGTCGAGCCCATCCCGATCAGCGAGCCGTCATCGACCGTGGTCGAGTGCAAGATCACGCGATGCCCGACCGTGCAGTTCGCGCCCACCGTCACCGGCTGCCCCGGATCGACATGGATCACCGAATTGTCCTGGATGTTCGAGTTCTCGCCGATCGTGATCCAGTCATTGTCGCCGCGCAGCACGCAACCCCACCAGATGCTCGCGCCTTTGCGCAGCCGCACCTTGCCGATCAGCACCGCGTTCGGCGCCACCCAGTAATCGCCCTCGGGCGGAAGGTCCGGCGTCGCGTCGTCCAGCGCATAGATCGGCATGTCGGTCTCGAAGAAAGATTTGCGGCGCCATTGTGACAGGCGCGTTTTGCGAAGGCGAGCCGCCACGGGCATAGTGGCGCCATGGCCCCTGCTTCGACCCTCCCCGCCCTCGACAGTGCGCTGGCGCACACCATCGTCGAGGATTCGATCCGCAGCTATTTCCGCAAGCGGCGCAGCCGCGTCCCGGGTTTCGTCGAGCGCACCTACTCCTTCGCCGGCGCGCTGCAGACCCACCGCCACGCTTTCGGCCACGATCTGTGGCGCGCCCCGCTCAACGCCGCGCTGGCCGGGCCGCAGCTCGGCCTCAACGCCGCCGCCGGCCTCCTGGAGCTGGCCGGCCGCAAGGAAACCGCCCGCGCCTTGCGCGCCCGCGAACTCTTCTTCCGCACCACGGTGACCAAAGAGATCGAGCGCCGCCTGGTCGTCGACCTGTTGGAACTTCCTTATACCGGCCCCGGCGATCCGTCGTTCCACGACGCGCTCGCCATCGAGATCCTCGGCGACCGCCGCCTCGACGGCGCGCTTGGCGCCCTCAACGGCCCCTGGGGCGAGAAGCAGCGCCTCCAGATGGATGCGCGCCTCGCGCAACAGGTCGCGATCTATCTCAACGCGCGCGGCGCCGCGGGCGAGATCGTCAGCGCCGGCGTCACGATGGCGGCCGGCGGCGTCTTCCTGCACCAGGCGACACCCGGCTTCCTCACCCTCGGCCCCGCGCTGGCGCAGGCGCTCGGCGCCAAGATCGGCGGCGTCGCCGCGTTCAGCGTTGCCGGCGCCGTGCTCGCCGCCAGCGCAACCGCTGCCGCCTTCGCCGGCATCGTCACCGATCCGCTGCAAAGCGCGCTCGGCATCCATCACCTGCGCTTGGTCGCGCTACTCGACACGCTGGAGAGCGCGTTCCTCGGCGGCGATGCAAAGCTCGCGATCCCGGAACAATACGCGGCGCGCCTGATCGATCTCGTCGACGCCATCGTCACCGTCGCATCGCATATGCGCGCGGGTTGAGCGCTTACGTACACTTCCGTCCACAGTTTTCACATTGCAGTCGCACAAAGCCTGTTACGCTTTTCTTGTCGGAGCGTGATTCGACACACAGCGGGGGCTGATTTGGTGCGTCATTGCACTGTGAAAATCCTCGAAATGCCGGGCCAGACCGTCCGCCCTCGCACGCACGCCGACCGACACATCCCACCCAGCGTTCCGATCCTGACCAGGGAGTCTCCATGGCCAAGCGTTCCGCGCGTCACAAGACGCGTGACTACCAGGAATCCGAAAACGTTCATCCCTTTCCAACCCGCGGCGGCTGGAATCCGCGCGGCGGCGACGACGACACCCGCGACCGCAAATACGTAAAAAACATAAGCGCGATGAGCCCGACCCAGCAGCTCCTGCTGGACGCCATCGAAGCACGCTCCGTCGTGCTCGCGCTTGGCCCCGCCGGCACCGGCAAAACCTACCTCGCCATCGCCAAAGCCGTCGAAGCGCTCGAAGCCGGACGTTGCGGCCGCATCGTGCTGTCGCGTCCCGCCGTCGAAGCGGGCGAGAGCCTCGGCTTCCTCCCCGGCGACCTGCAGGAGAAGCTCGCGCCCTACCTGCGCCCGCTTTACGACTGCCTCACCGAGCGCCTCGGCACCAAGCGGCTGAAGGCGCTCGTCGCCGACGGCATCATCGAGATCGCGCCCGTCGCCTATATGCGCGGCCGCACGCTCAGCGATTGCTATGTCGTGATCGACGAGGCGCAGAACTGCACCTACACCCAGCTCAAGATGCTGCTGACGCGTCTGGGCTGGCGCTCGACCATGGTGCTGACCGGCGATCCCGACCAGACCGATCTGCTCAAGGGCATGAGCGGCCTCGGCGACATCGCCGACCGCCTCGAACGCGTCCCCGACATCGGCGTCGTCCGCCTCGGCGAAAGCGACATCGTGCGGCACCCGCTCGTCGCGGGGATGCTGAGCGTTCTCTGAAACTGCGCACTGCCATCCCCGGTTCGCCGGGGATGGCAAGCGTGTTTCCGCCGCGCCGCCGCCATGCGATATTCGGCGCATGCAAGAAATCCCACAACAACAAATCCGCGCCGTCTATGACGCCGACACCATCCGCGTCTATCAGGCCTATGGCGATGCGATCGCCGATGCCGCGCTCGCAAACGGCACTTTCGTCTCGCCGCCTTTCAGCATGACGCGCATGACCTGGATCAAGCCATCTTTCCTCTGGATGATGTATCGCGCCGGCTGGGGCTTTAAGGACGACGGCCAGCGCCGCATCCTCGCCATCGACATCACACACGACGGTTTCGCCTGGGCGCTGTCGCACAGCTGCGCCAGCCATCCGCCGCCTGGCATGAGCGACGCTGCGTGGACAGCGCTCAAGGATGCCTCGCCCGTGCGCGTACAATGGGATCCCGAGCGCGACATGCACCACAATCCACTGCCGCACCGCGCCATCCAGATCGGGCTCAGCAAAGACGCCGTCCGGCTCTACGCCGGCGAATGGATCAAACGCATCGCCGAGGTGACCGGCACCGCGCATGCGGTCCATGCCTTGGTGAAAGCCGGCAAGCTCGACGACGCCCGCACCCTGCTGCCCGCCGAACGCCCCTACCCCGAAGCCTGATCCCGAACGCACGCGCAACGCTTGACTCGCGTCCCGTATTTATCTATCCAGTTAATTAGCTACTTGGTGAAGTATGGACCAGCTTTCCACGACCTTTCAGGCCCTCGCCGACCCAACAAGGCGCGCGATCCTCGCACAGCTCGCACTGGGCGAGCGCTCGGTCACCGAACTCGCGGAACCCTTCGACATCTCCCTCCCCGGCATCTCCAAGCACCTCAAAGTGCTTGAACACGCCGGCCTCATCACGCGCAGCCGCGACGCGCAGTGGCGGCCCTGCAAGCTCGAGCCGAAGGCTCTCATGACCGTCGATACCTGGCTCGAGGAATATCGCCAGCTATGGAATGCGCGCTTCGACCGGCTCGACGCCTATCTCCAGGAACTGCAAGCAAAGGGGAAGAAACGTGGCCGCAAAAGGTAAGACCTTCGTCCCTGCCGACGAGCCCATCATCGCCTTCGAGCGCCTGCTCGACGCGCCGCGCGACCTCGTCTGGCAAGTGTGGACCGACCCCAAACATCTGGCGAACTGGTGGGGACCGGACGGCTTCACCATCACCAACCACGCGATGCGCGTCGCGCCCGGCGGAACCTGGGATTTCGTGATGCACGGCCCCGACGGCAAGGACTGGGACAACAAGATCACCTATCACGAGGTCGTGCGTCCCGAACGCCTCGTCTACAGCCATGGCGAGCCCGGCGACGCCGACCAGTTCCACGTCACCGTCACCTTCGCCGACGAGGCCGGCAAGACGCGCCTCACCATGCATTCGCGCTTCCCTTCGCTCGCCGTGCGCGATCACCTGATACGCACCGTGCATGCCGTCGAAGGCGGCACGCAGACGCTCAACCATCTTGAAACTTACCTCGCCAAGCTTGCGAGCCCGTAAAAGCAAAACCGGGAGGACATCATGGCCGACATCGTCCAGACAGGCACCAAGCTCGACATCACGCGCATCTTCGACGCGCCGCGCGATCTCGTCTTCCAGATGTGGACCGACGAAAAGCATTTCAAAGCCTGGTGGGGACCCGCCGGCTCGGACAATGGCGAGACGCGGCTCGACGTCCGTCCCGGCGGCGAGATCTTCGTCCAGATGCGCGGCCCCGGCTTCGACCACCCGATGGGCGGCGAATTCCTCGAGATCGATCCGCCGCGCCGCCTCGTCTTCCTCTCCAAGGCCTTTAAGGACCCTGACGGCAGCTGGCAGTTCGTCAATCACAACACGGTGATCTTCGAAGAGGTCGGCGGCAAGACAAAAGTGACGCTCAACGTCGTCGTGCAAACCGGCGCCCGCGACTTCCAGGTCCCCGTCTCCGACATGTCCGCCGGCTGGAACGGCAGCCTCGACCGTCTGCGCGACCTCCTCGCCAGCCTATAGGTGCACGCGGTATAACAGTGGCCCATCATCAAAGGACCGTCCCATGAAACGCATATTGCTCGCCGGCGCCGCGCTGGCCTTTGCCGCCACGTCCGCCTTCGCCGCCGATCCCGCGCCTATGGTCATCCCGCATGGCGGCAAGGACGTCAGCACCGCCATCGCCGGCGACTACACGTTGGACAGCAACCATGTCGGCCTCATCGCGCGCGTCTCGCATCTGGGCTTTTCGATCAGCATCTTCCGTTTCGAGAAGGTCACGGCCAAGCTGACCTGGGATCCCAAGGCGATCGACAAGTCACAGCTCAGCGCCACGGTCGAGACCGCCTCGATCGCCTCCAACGTGCCCGGTTTCGCGGCCGAGCTCGCCGGTCCCAAATACCTCAACGCCGGTCAGTTTCCGCAGGCGACCTTCGTCTCGACCGCGTTCCACAAGACCGACGCGACCCACGGCACGGTCAGCGGCACTTTCACTCTCAAGGGCAAGACCAAACCCCTCACCTTCGACGTGACGCTGGTCGGCGCCGGTCCCGGCTTCGCCGGCGGCCCGGTGATGGGTCATGTCATCGGCATCCACGCAGAAGGCGCGATCAATCCGCAGGATTACGACATGGGCCCGTTCTTCAAGGACCCGATCCAGCTCGTGATCGATACCGAGTTCGACAACAAGAACTGACCGGAAAGGCCCACGGCGTGTCGCTCAAGCTCTATTACCACCCGCTGTCATCGTTCTGCTGGAAGCCGCTGATCGCGCTCTACGAGAACGACACGCCGTTCGAGCCCCTCCTCGTCAACCTCGGCGACACCGCCGAGCGCGAAGCGTTCTACAAGCTGTGGCCTATCGGAAAATTCCCGGTGCTCGAAGACACCACGCGCGACTTCTTCGTGCCGGAATCGAGCATCATCATCGAATACCTCGCCCAGCATTACCCCGGCCCGAGCAAGCTCGTGCCCGAGGACGCCGACAAGGCGCGTCAGGTCCGCATGCGCGACCGCTTCTTCGATCAGCACATCCACGCTCATATGCAGAAAGTGACCGGCGATCGTCTGCGCGCCAAGGATCAGAAGGACCCTGCCGGCGTCGCCGAGGCGCGCCACCGGATGCGCACCGCGCTGTCGATGGTCGAAAGCGCGATGGCAAAGAACCGCTGGGCGATGGGCGACGACTTCACCATGGCCGACATCGCCGCCGCGCCGGCACTGTTCTACGCCGACAAGATGGTGCCGCTCGCCGGCGAATTCCCTAACACGCTGGCCTATCTCGAGCGCCTCAAAGCCCGCCCCTCCTTCGCGCGCACGCTGAAGGAAGCCGAGCCCTACATGCACATGTTCCCGGCGAAAGACCTCTGATTTTTGGCTCCCATCCTGCCTTTCCGTTACGGCTGAGGGCGCCCGCCGTACTCTTTCTTCGAAAATCCCGCTGGCCTCTCCGCGCGGCTTTGGCATACTGACAACAAATCAGAACACGCACCGGGAGACCGCCGCATGGCCTTCGAAGCCCCCTCGCCGACCGAAGATCTCGGCTTCGATCCAGACGCCCTCAAGCAAAAATATCTCGCCGAGCGCGACAAGCGCCTGCGCCGGGACGGCAATGAGCAATATGTCGAGATCACGGGCCAGTTCGCCCACTATCTCGACGACCCGTACGTCAAACCGGTCGCGCGCGCGCCGCTGAACGACGAAGTCGAAGTGCTGGTGATCGGCGGCGGTTTCGGCGGCTTGCTTGCCGGTGCCCGGCTGCGCGAGGCCGGCGTGCAGGACATCCGCATCGTCGAGAAGGGCGGCGATTTCGGCGGTACCTGGTACTGGAACCGCTATCCCGGCGCGGCCTGCGATATCGAATCCTACGTCTACCTGCCGCTGCTCGAAGAGCTCAACTTCGTGCCCGTCGAGAAGTACACCCGCGCGCCCGAGATCCTGAAACACAGCCGCGCCATCGGCGAGAAATTCGATCTGTATCGCAACGCCGTGTTCCAGACCGAAGTCACCGAGATGCGCTGGGACGAAGCGGCGAGCCGCTGGATCGTCAAGACCAACAAGGGCGACGCGATGCGCGCCCGCTTCGTGGTGATGGCGAACGGCCCGCTGCACCGCCCCAAGCTGCCCGGCATTCCCGGCGTCGAGACCTACAAAGGCCATTCCTTCCACACCAGCCGCTGGGATTACGACTACACGGGCGGCGACGCGAACGGCAATCTGGCCGGCCTCAAGGACAAGGTCGTCGGCATCATCGGCACCGGCGCGACCGCGGTGCAGTGCGTCCCCCATCTGGGCGCCGGGGCGAAGCACCTCCATGTCTTCCAGCGCACGCCCTCCTCGATCGACGTGCGCAACAACCGCCCGACCGATCCCGATTGGGCTGCCTCGCTGCAGCCCGGCTGGCAGAAGGCGCGAATGGACAATTTCAACGCCCTCGTCTCCGGCGTGCCGCAGGCGGAAGACCTCGTCAATGACGGCTGGACCGACATCATCGGCAACATGCTCGCGCTGATGCGCAAGCAGAGCGAGGCCGGCGCCGCCGTCGATCTCGCCCAGACCATGCAGCTGGCCGATTTCAAGAAGATGGAGGAAGTCCGCGCCCGCGCCGATCAGACCGTCCGCGACAAGCGCACCGCCGAGGCGCTCAAGCCCTATTACAACCAGTTCTGCAAGCGCCCCTGCTTCCACGACGAATATCTGGAGACCTTCAACCGCCCCAACGTCACGCTGGTCGACACCGACGGCAAAGGCGTCGAGCGCATCACCGAGAAGGGCGTCGTCGCCAACGGCAAGGAATACGAGCTCGATTGCCTGATCTACGGCACCGGTTTCGAGGTCGGAACCTCCTACACCCGCCGCGCCGGCTATGAGGTCTATGGCCGCGGCGGCCAGCCGCTCACCGACAAGTGGAAGGACGGTGTCTCAACCCTGCACGGCATGCATGCCCACGGGTTCCCCAACTGCCTGATCGTCAGCAACACGCAGTCCGGCTTCACCGCCAACTTCCCGCACATGCTGAACGAGCAGTCCAGGCATCTCGCCTACATCATCAAGACGGCACAGGACCGCCAGGCGACCGTGGTCGAGGCATCGCAGGAGTCGGAAGACGCCTGGGTCCAGACGATCATCTCGACCGCCCTGATGCGCCAGCGCTTCCAGGAGGAATGCACCCCCGGCTACTACAACAACGAAGGCAAGCCCTCGCCACTCGCGGCCCGCAACGGCCCCTACGGCCTCGGCTCGATCGCCTTCATCAAGCTGATGGAAGACTGGCGCGCGACGGACGATCTGAGCGGGTTGGAACTGAGCCGCTGAAAATCACTTCGCCTTTGTGGGGAAGTCGACGCGCGGAGCAGCACGTCGGGTTTGGGGGGCCGCTCCGTCCCCGGCGCCACTCCCACCCGAAATCCGCGTTGCGCGGATTTCAACCTCCCCACAAAGGAGAAACGATCAGAAAACCAGGCTCAATTGCACGATGAAAATCCCGAGCGCGAAGCTCCAATAGGCCGAGATCGTGGCGGCGAGCCAGAACGCGAAGCTGGAACAATCCTTGGCGCGGAACGAGGTCGCGGCGTTCTGGAACAGCACGTTCGGCCCGGCGACCACCATCACCGCGATATAACCCGCCCGCCCGGCGGTCGTTTCCGGCTTCGTCGCCAGCAGGCGATAGAGATTGGCCAGGATGCCCGAGGCGGTGAAACCGGCGAGCGTCGCGAAAGCCACCAAGAAGATGTCCTTGTAGTACATACCGACCCATGCCCCAGTCTGTGCGCTTGGGAGGGAAGGAATGCAGGCCGTGTGCCTGTTGTTTTGCCCTTCCGGCACGCGTTCTGTGCCGTTTTAGAGCGGCAGATTATGGAACATGTCGGTCGCAAGACACTTTCGGCGCGACAGGCGGGAACCGTAGCGGCATCCGCGCCACGCCCTGAAACAATCTGGCGCACCCGCCCACTTGATCCGACCGATCGCTGCGCCCCGTATGTTAACAATGGGGAGCGAGACTCGCCGAGTCGCGCTTGGGCAAGGCAATGACGTATTCCGACACCGATGGCACGATCCGCAAGCGCTCTGGCTGGCTGATCCCGCTTGGCGTGTTCCTGGTCACCGCCATCCTGTCGGCGCTGCTGCTGCTCTACTACCTCGCGCCAAGCGCACCGAGTTTCCTGGAAGAACAGGTCTCGCCGACCTCGCGCAGCGACCTGGTGCCGCTCAAGGTCCACGACCTGCATCTGTGGGTTCCCGCCAACTACCTGCAATATGAAAGCGCCCGCCAGGGCGGCACCCGCAAGGACCTGGCGCTGTTCGCGATCCTGCCCGACATGGCCGGCTGGTCGAACTGGGAGGCTAGCGCCTTTGCCGGCAACACGCCGGATTCGCCGGTCGTGTTCATGCTGATCCGCGAGGAAAGCCTGAACCTGACCGAAGCGGACCGGCTGAACCGGATCTACCTGGCCTATGTCACCAACCCGCGCGGCGCGCCCGGCCCGTTCGGGTTGACGCAGTACACCTTCCGCGAGGATTCCGGCTATCGCCGCGAGGACCTGTTCGTCGGCCAGACCGCCAACGGCCCGGTGGTGCTGCGTTGCGTGCGCTTCTCGCAGGACGTGCCCAGCCCCACCTGCCTGCGCGACCTGCCGATCGCCCACTCGGTCGCGATGTCCTATCGCTTCAAGCGCGAGCATCTCGGACGCTGGCGCGAGATCGGCGAAGGCATCGAGAAGATGCTGGTGACCTTCAAGACAAGGCCCAAGCCGCAGGCCAATGCGACGGTTCAACCGCGCCCGTAAAGCTCGTCCACCGAGCGCCGGCGCGGGATCAGCGTCTCGAGCGCCGTCGCCAGCGCCGGCATCGCGATCAGGCCGGCGGCCCCTACCAGGACGGCCATCGCCGCGAGCGCCGCGATCGACCCATGCAGCACGATCCAGGGCAGGATCGCCGCCGCGCCGCCCAGCGCTCCGAACCACGGCGCCAGCCCCATATCCTCCAGCGCGCGCAGCCGCGCGACATTGGCCATGTCGCCGCGATAGCTCCGGATGCGCCAGAGCATCGTCGCTACGACAAACAGCGCCGCCGCGGCCGCCGTCGCGATATCGAGGAACGATGCCGCCGTGAGATGCCGCGTCACCCGTCCCCACAGCATCAGGCTGGCCAGCATCAATGTGGCGAGCGCCAGCGTCGCCGCCAACGCGTCCCGCCAATCGCGTCCCGCCGCAAACGCCGCCAGGAACAACAGAAGCAGCGATGCCGCCCATAGCGCGGGCTGCGCCAGCACCGGCTGTGCCGCGAATCCGCCCAGCGTCGCGACGACCAGCGCTGCGCCGCTCAGGCTCATGCCCCAGCGCGGCTCCACCACCCTGGCCGCCAGCCGCACCAGGCTCTCGCGCCGCTCGCGCGTCCGGTTCGCGTTGGCGAAGAAGCTCTCGCCGAACGGCAGAAGAGTCGCGGCGAAGGATGTGTAGAGCAGCGCAGAAAGCGTCACGGCGATCAGTTCGGCGGCTGCGCTCAACCCAAGCCGCGGCACGCCGCGAAACAGCCAGCCGATGACCAACGCCGCGCCAGCCAGCATCACGACGCCGGCCGGGAGCAGGATGTCGGCAAGCGCACCACGAGCTGCCGTTTCCGCGTCGGCGCCCTCAAGGACCCGGCGCACGATATCGCCGCTGACGCAGATCGCGACGAGATATCCCAGCGCATAGGCCGCCAGAAGATTCGAGTACGCGGCGCCGCCCGCCAGCGCGAACGGTCCCGCCGCGAGAAGCCCCGGAAGCGGCGCCAGCACGGCCACGGCAGCCGCTCCCGCATGCCGCAGGCAAACGAACGCGACGGTGCCGCCGATCACCAATGACACCACGCTGAGGAACACCGCGCCGACCGGAACCGCATGGCCCCAAAACGCCACGAACAATGCCGCCGCGGCGGCCAGGGCGAGCAAGCCCAGAACCGCCAAGCGCATACGAAATAAAAACGACAAAATCGCCACACAGAAACATCGCACCGGACACGCCCACGCTCAAGCAGCCGCGATTGCTTGTGGTTTCGCACTGCGGCAAGTTCCGGCGATGAGTCTCCACGCGCCCAAGCGTCAGGTCCTCAAGGACATCTTCGGCTTCGACGCCTTCCGCCCCGGGCAGGAAGCGGCGATGGACGCGCTGCTCGCCGGCCGCAACGTCCTGACGGTGATGCCGACCGGCTCGGGCAAGTCGCTGTGCTTCCAGGTGCCCGCGCTGGTGCTGGGTGGGCTGACCATCGTGGTGTCGCCGCTGGTCGCGCTGATGCAGGACCAGGTCTCCGCTTTGCGCCTCGCCGGCGTCGCCGCCGACACGATCAACTCGTCGCAGCCGCGTGACGAGAACGTCGCCGCCTGGCGCCGCGCCGTCGCCGGCGAAACCAGCCTTCTCTACCTCGCCCCCGAGCGCCTGATGACCGAGCGCATGCTGGATGCGCTGCGCAAGCTCGACGTGAAGCTGATCGCAGTCGACGAGGCCCATTGCATCTCGCAATGGGGCCCCGCCTTTCGCCCCGAATACGAGGCCCTGTGCCGCCTGCGCGAGTTGTTCCCGAACGTGCCCATCGCCGCGCTGACCGCGACCGCCGACGAGGCAACGCGTAGCGACATCGTCGCCAAGCTGTTCGACGGCCGCGCCGACAAGATCGTGCTGGGCTTCGACCGCCCCAACATCAAGCTCGCCGTCGAGGCCAAGCACGATGCCCGCAAGCAGCTGCTCGGCTTCGTCCAGCGTCACAGAGGCGTCAGCGGCATCGTCTATTGCCTGTCGCGCAAGAAGACCGAGGACACTGCGGGGTTCCTCTGCGAGCAAGGCATCAAGGCGCTCTCCTACCACGCCGGCATGGACAAGGAGCAGCGCGACGCCAACCAGAACCGCTTCATGACCGAGCCCGCCATCGTGATGGTGGCGACCATCGCCTTCGGCATGGGTATCGACAAATCCGACGTCCGCTTCGTGTTCCACGCCGATCTGCCCGGCAGTCTCGAAGCCTATTATCAGGAGATCGGCCGCGCCGGCCGTGACGGCGCGGCGGCGGAAGCGCATATGCTGTTCGGCCTCGGTGACATCCGCATGCGCCGCATGTTCATCGATCAGGAAGAGGCTGGCGAGGACCGCAAGCGCCGCGAGCATCAGCGCCTCAACGCTCTGATCGGTTATTGCGAAGCGCCGGGCTGCCGCCGCCAGATACTGCTCGGTTATTTCGGCGAGCCTGGCGAGCCCTGCGGCAATTGCGATCTGTGCGCCAATCCCGGCACGCTGGTCGACGGCACCGCCGACGGCAAGAAGATCCTCGCTGCGGTTCAGCAGACCGGCGAGCGTTACGGCGCCGTCCACATCGCCGATGTTCTACGCGGCGCACAGAACGAAAAGATTCTCTCTGCCGGCCACGATCGCCTCGCCGCCTTCGGCACCGGCACCGCGCGCAAGAAGGAAGAGTGGCAGACCCTGACCCGCCAACTCGTCGCCGCCGGCTTTCTCAATCTCGATGTCGCCGGCTATGGCGGTATGGCGCTGACCGCCAAGGGCCGCGAGCTCCTACGCGGCGAAGGCAACTTCCATCACCGCCCACCGGTCGAACGCCGCCGCGACCGCAAGGCGCGCGAAACCGCCTCCGCCGAGCCGCTCAGCGGCGACGACACCTCACTGCTCGCCGCGCTCAAGGATCTGCGCCTGCGCCTCGCCAAGCAGCGCCGCGTTCCGGCCTACGTCGTGTTCTCCGACAAGACGCTGGTCGACATGGCGCAGCGTCGTCCGCAAAGCGAGACGGAGTTCGCCGAGGTCGGCGGTGTCGGCGCCAAGAAACTGCAGGAATTCGGCGCGGCGTTCTTGAAGGTGCTTCGAGAAGCCTAGCCGCGGCTTGCCGGCGGCTCGGGCAAATCCATCTCGAGGATCGCCATGTTGAACGCGTAGGACGTCTCGCCGTCTTCCTCGTCCTTGAAGATGACCCCGATGAACTCGCCCGCGACCTGAACCTCGACCGAATCCGCCTGCTTGGGCCGCTCCACCACGGTGATCGTGTCGAGGCGGAACAAATTGCGCAGATATTTCTCGAGGCGCCAGATTTCGCTGCGGGTCAACGGCAAATCTCCGATAGGTGATGGGCTCAAGTCGCACGGGGCAGGAGGCCGGTCAAGACCTGCACTTGACCGCGCCGCGCCGTTTCGCGCAAGCACACGCATGACCCATAACGCGCCTCAGGGCTACTACGCGGCAAGCGCCGCGGACACCACGCCTCTGCCCGCGTTGAACAGCGAGTTGCGTGCAGATATCTGCGTCATCGGCGGCGGTTTCACAGGCCTGTCGGCGGCGCTGCACGCCGCGCGGGCCGGCGCCAAGGTCGTGCTGGTCGAAGCGCAGACGATCGGTTTCGCCGCCTCGGGCCGCAATGGCGGCCAGATCCATCCCGGTCACCGCAAGGAACAAGCCGAGCTCGAAGCCTGGCTCGGCGAAACCCATGCCCGCGATCTGTGGCGCCTGGCCAAGGAAGCCCGCGCCCTCGTCTTCGATCTCGCCGCCGAAGGCTGCGATCTCAAGCGTGGCCTCGTCATCGCCGCGCACAATGCCGGCACCGCACGCGGCCTCACCGCCGACGCAGAACATCTCGCGACGCATTACGGCTATCGCGAATTGCGAATGCTGGATCATGCCAAAACATCCGCGATGCTCGGCACACCAATTTATCCCGGAGCGCGTCTCGACGGCGGCGGCGGCCATCTGCACCCGCTTAAATTCGCTCGCGCCCTGGCACAAAAATCTATCGCCGCCGGCGCGACGATCTTCGAACACAGTCCCGCGATAACGATCGAAGACGGCGCACCCGCGACCGTGCGCTGCGCCCAAGGCACCATCCGCGCCGATCACATCGTGCTGGCCACGGACGCATTCAGCGGCGCGCTTGCACCGCGGCTCGCACCCTACATCGCCCATGTCGAGAGCTTCATCCTCGCGACCGCGCCGCTCGGCGAAGCACTGAACGCGTTCGTCCTTCCATCCGATGTCGCCGTCGCCGACACGCGTCACGTCCTCGACTATTACCGCAAGAGCGCCGATGGCCGCCTGCTGTTCGCCGGCCGCGAAAGCTATTGGAACCCACCCGCCGATATCGCCGCGCTGGTCCGCCCGCGCATGCTCAAAGTCTTCCCACAGCTCGCCGCCACGCCCATCGACTATGCCTGGCGCGGCACCGTCGGCATCACCCGCACCCGCATGCCGCATTTCGGCTGCCTCGGCGGGCGGACGTTGTTCGGCCACGGCTACTCGGGCCATGGCGTTGCGCTGACGATGATTGGCGGCAAGTCACTCGCGGAAGCGGCGCTCGGCAATACCGAGCGCTTCGACATCCTGGCGCGAGTCCCGCCGCGCAAATTCCCTGGTGGCGCGTTGCTGCGCAAGCCGATGGTAACAGCGGCGCTGATCGGCCTGAAGCTGCGCGACCTTCTCTGAGCGCTCAGCCGCTCGGATCGTCGATGAACTGGTTCATCTCCTGCGACGGGCGGTCCGCGCCCGCGCAATTGGTGAGATGCGCCGGCACGCCGACCGCGGTGCAGCCCGCCGGCACCGATTTCAGCACCACCGAGCCCGCGCCGACGCGGCTGTACTCGCCGATCTCGATATTGCCGAGCACCTTGGCGCCCATCGACAGCAACACGCCACGCCGCACCTTCGGATGCCGGTCGCCGGTTTCCTTTCCCGTGCCGCCTAGCGTCACACCGTGCAGCATCGAGACGTCGTCCTCGACCACCGCGGTCTCGCCGATCACCACGCCGGTCGCGTGATCGATCATGATGCCCTTGCCGAGCCTTGCGGCGGGATGGATATCGACACCGAACAGCTCCGAAATCCGGTTCTGGAAGAACAGCGCCATCGACTGGCGGTCATGCGTCCACAGCCAATGGCCGATGCGATAGCACTGCAAGGCATGGAAGCCTTTGTAGAATAGGAACGCATCGACATGCGCCTTGCATGCCGGATCGCGGTCGAACACCGCCGACAAATCGGCGCGCACCGCGTCGCCGATGCCGGGATCGGCCTCCATCGCTTCCTGGAAAATCTCGCGCGTCATCATCGGTGACAGATCCTCGCCACCCACCTTCTTGGCCAGGTGATAGGACAGCGCGTTCTCCAGCCGCTCATGCTTGAGCACCGTGGCATGGACAAAGCTCGCCAGCGCCGGCTCGCGCTCCGCCAGCGTCTCGGCCTGCTCGCGCAGCGCCGACCAGATGGGGTCGCAAGTGGCGACTTTTTCGCGTGTGACGGCCATGTTTCGCTCCCGATTACCCGCGTTATACAGCCGCCGGCCTGTTCTGACAAAAGAACGCGCGGTAAGCGTAAAAAGGGTCGCGCCGCCCCCCTCTATTGCTTAGATAAGGCGCCGAACCGCCCGAACAACCCCCTCATTCCCGCATAGGCCCGTGATGGATTCTGCAACGCCGACCTTGAACCGCCCTGCCCCCGACGCCATCGATTTGCTGCTGTCGCGCCGCTCCGGCTCGGCCAAGGCGATGACCGGCCCAGGGCCTTCGCCGGCGCAGCTTGACACCATCCTGACCGCAGCCGCCCGGGCTCCAGACCACGGCAAGCTGTTCCCCTGGCGCTTCATCGTCTTCGAAGGCGACGCCCGCCGCCGCATGGGCGATCTCCTCGCCACCAGCCTCCTCGAGACCGAGCCGCAATCCGGCCCCGAACGGCTCGACCAGGAGCGCCACCGCTTCCTTCGCGCGCCCGTGGTGGTCGCCGTGATCAGCCGCACCCGCGAGGCGATCCCGATCCCGCAATGGGAGCAGGAACTCTCCGCCGGTGCCGTGTGCCAAAACATGCTGCTCGCCGCGCACGCGCTCGGCTTCGTCGCCAACTGGCTGACCGAATGGTGCGCCTTCCATCCCGGCGTCAAGGAACGGCTCGGCCTCAAGCCCGGCGAGCGCGTCGCCGGGTTCATCTATATCGGCACCTCGGCCGTCGTGCTGGAAGAGCGCGTGCGGCCCGATATGGCGAAAATCGTCTCGCGCTTCTAAGCTCCGGCATCGCATCGGGGGAACATATGAACGCGCGCTTTCTCATTCCAATTCTGGCAGCCGCGCTGCTGGCCGCTTGCGGCAACAATTCGGCAACCAGCGCCATCGAAGGCAAATGGGGCAGCGACTGCACCGCCCCCTTCGTCAGCTTCAGCGGCGACACGATCCACGTCTACCCCGACGATTCCGACTACAAGATCAAGACCGCCAAGCAGGACGGCGCCAATTTCACCGTCAGCTACGACAGCAAATCCGGCCCGGTGACCGAGACCTACGTCTTCGAGAACAACACGCTGCGCCTCGACAAAGGCAGCTATGGCGGCATGGAAGCCGTCTGGCATAAGCAACCGATGAACAAGTGTTCTTAGAGTGGTTGCGATCTTTTGAAATCAACCATACCTGTCATCCCCGGCGAGAGCAGCGAAGCGGCTCGAGGGAAGGGGATCCAGGTGGTTAGACTGGGTTTGGTCTATCCACCTGGGTCCCCTTCCCTTCGCTGCGCTCGGCCGGGGATGACAGGTGTGTTTTGAGCATCGCTCATTCGCTATTCAAAAATCTTTTGTTACGCTCACTATCGCGGATATTCGAAAGGGCAGCATTTGCAGGACACAGCACTCGCCGCTGACATCAACGCCATCGCGCGCCTCAAGGGCAGCTTCCGACTGCGCTCAGGCACCATGGCCGACACCTATTTCGACAAATACCGTTTCGAATCCGAACCCGCTCTTCTGCGCCGCATCGCGCAAGCGATGGTCGACAGGATTCCCGCCGGCACCCAGACCCTCGCCGGCCTCGAGCTCGGCGGCGTGCCGCTAGCGACCGCGATGTCGCTGCACTGCGGTCTGCCCGCCGTCTTTGTCCGCAAGATCGCGAAGGAATACGGCACCTGCAAAGCCGTCGAAGGCCGCGACGTCGCCGGCCTCAACGTCGCCATCGTCGAAGACGTGATCTCCACCGGCGGCGCCGTCGTCCAGGCGGCGCAAATGCTGCAAGACGCCGGCGCGACGCTCACCGCCGTGATCTGCGCCATCTGGCGCCCCGCCGCGCCGCCCGCCATCGCAGGTCTCGCCGTTCCGGTGCTACCGGTCCTTACGTCACGCGATCTGGGCTGAAACATGGGCCGCAAGATACTCTTCATCACCACCGACCAGATGCGCTTCGACGCGCTCGGTGTGAACGGCCAGGCCATTGCGCGCACGCCGGCAATCGACGCGCTCGCCAAGGCCGGCATCAACTACACCCGCTGCCACGCCCAGAACGTCGTCTGCATGCCGGCGCGCGCGACCATGATCACCGGCCAATACGTCACGACGCATGGCGTGTGGATGAACGGCGTGCCGCTGCCCGAGGACGCCCCCTCAGTGGCGCGGCTCCTCAAGGAGAAGAAGAACTACCGCACCGCGCTGATCGGCAAGGCGCATTTCGAGCCCTTCCTCGATCTGCAGCTGCGCTTCGCCGAGAACCGCATGGGCCGCGAGGGCACCTTCGGCCCGCATCGCGGCTTCGACCATATGGAGCTCGCGGCGCACGGCGCACGCGGTCCGCTGCACTATCCGCAATGGCTGATGAAGACGCATCCCGAGGTGGTGGACAATTTCTATCCGGTGCTCGGCCCCAATCTCAAACAGAATTCCTTCGGTGCCGGCGACACCGGCGCGGTGCAGACCAAGCACAACGCGACGCCGCGCGGCCTCTACCACACCGATTGGGTCGCCGACCGCACTATCGCCTATCTGGATTCGCTGGATGCGAACGAAGACTGGTTCGTGTGGATGAGCTTCCCCGATCCGCACCATCCCTGGGACCCGCCGCAAAGCGAATTGCACCGCCACGATTGGCGCGATCTGCCCGTGCCCGCCGGCTATCCGGGCAGCGCCGAAAAGATCGACGCGATCCTCTCGGACAAGCCGCATCATTGGCACGACTGGTGGAGCGGCAAGCGGATGACCTGCTACGAAGCACCGCCCGACTGGATCCCCGCCTCGCTGACCACCGATCAGCTGCGCGAGATCGACGCGATGACCCACATCAAGAACGAGTTGATCGACGAGGCCGTGGCGCGTGTCATGGCCAGGATCGGCGCGCGCGGCTGGGACGGCGACACCGACGTGATCTTCTCGACCGACCACGGCGAATTCCAGGGCGACTTCGGCCTGCTGTTCAAAGGCCCGCATCACGTCGATAGCCTGATGCGCCTGCCGCTGATCTGGCGCCCCGCGCCGAACGCGAAGATCGCGCCGGCGACGCTGGCCGCGCCTGTCGGCCAGGTCGATTTCGCGCCGACCTTCTGCGAGATCGCCGGCATCGACCGCGCCGAGTGGATGGAAGGCGCTCCCCTGCCCCGCGACGCGGCGGCGGCCGGCAAACGCGAAGCCGTCTTCACCGAATGGGATTCCGAATATGACGGCGTCTCGGTCTCGCTGCGCACCCTCTACCGCGACGGCTGGACGATCACCGCCTACAACAAAACCTCGATCTATGACGGCAGCGAAGGCGAGCTCTACGACCTCGCCAACGATCCGAAGCAATGGCGCAATCTGTGGAACGAGCCGTCCGCCGCCGCGATGAAGCGCGATTTGCTGGCCGATCTGCGCGCCCGCACGCCGAAGGGCGACACGCGGCGCCGCGAGGTCGTGACGTTCGTCTAGCGCTGCTCGGCGGGCGTCAGATAGAGCTTGCGTTCGTCATAGGCGACGTAGACGTGCAGCTGGCGCAGCGTCGACACGCCCAGGATCAGCTGCGGCCCGCCGGTGTCGAAACGGTCCGCGCCGAGCAATTCGATGTCCGGATTGAGCACCGAGACGCCCGCGAACTGCACCGCCGAGAACGGATAGTGATACACCGGCACCGGCCTGGTGCCGTTGATCGCCTCGGTCCCGAGTTGCGTGAGCCCCGGATCGCCGGGCGCGATCCCGAACACCGACTGCGCCACCGACATGGTCATCGCCGAGCGGAACGCACCGGTGTCGACACCGGCCTGGATCGACTTGCCGTTCAGCACCACGTCGATCAGCAGATGCCCGCCATGGTCGAGATGCAGCGGCACCTCGGCATAGGCGGCCTGGGTCCAGTACACCACCTGGTTGGCACAGTGCTCGGGCGAGAACAGGTTGAACTTGCCGGCCGCGAAATCGAACTCGACATCGTAGTTCTGCAGGATGTCGGGCCCCAGCATGCCGATCGTATCGTCGTGCAGAACCTTGGACGGAAGGACGAGCATCGGGAATTTCTTCGTCGTCAGCGTGCCGAGCTCCAGCGTATCGACCGTCGTCGTCTTGTCGATGCGCACACCGCCCACGAAACTGTAGGTCGACTCGGAATCCGTGATCGGCATGCCCAGCTGGCGCGCCAGCGATCCGGCGATCGAGCTTTGCACGCTGCCGGTATCGATCAGCACCAGCCCGGTATGGCCGTTGATCGTCATCGGAACCGAGACCGCGCCATCGGCTTCCGTCGTCATGTCGAGCGAGGCGAATTGCTGCAGCCGGCAATCCCTGGCGGAGGCCGGCGCGCCGGCGGCGAGCCACCCAAACGCCGCAGCAAGCACAAGCATCGAACGTATCGTCATGGCAGAGCCTTGAGCTGGTTGGCCGCCGCGGGGGCTTCCACGAAGCCGAACGGGCAATCGCGCACCGCGCTGGCGAGCAGCGCCTTGGCGGTGCCGGTCCTGCCCCGCATCATCTGCCACTGCGCGGTATAGAATTCCGCTTCGCAGACCTGCCCGCTCTCGGCGTTGGGATCCAGATGCGCCGCCGCCATCACCTGTGCCGGCGTGCTCGTCCCCTGGTAAAGCTGGACCAGCGGCGCCGGCCAGGCGTTCCGGTCGATATGCGTCGCGCGCTCCGTGGCGTCGCTGTCGTCGACATGCGCCGCGTTGCGCGAGATGGTCAGCCACAGATGGGCATAGGCGTTGCCGCGCTGCGTCTTGAGCGCGTCGGCGAACGTTTCGGCCGCGGCGTCATAGCGCTGCAACTCCCATTGCACGACGCCCTTCTTCATCGGGCCGAGGACCGATTGCGGCCGGTATTTCAGCGCGTCAGTCACCGCGTCCAGCGCTTCCTCGAGCCGTCCGGCGGTCTCCAGCACCGTGACCTTGTTGAAGCGCGGCACCGAGGAATTGGCATCGAGCGAGATCGCCGTGTCCGCCGCACTCAACGCCGCCGCGTAATCGCCGCTCAACCGGTTGGCGGTGGCGAGCAGCGAATAATTCGCCGATTCCGGCTCGATCGCGATGAGTGCCCCGCCATCCGCCAGCGCCTCGCGGTAGCGCCTGGTCTCCATCTCGAAATTCATCCGGATGTACAGGCCCTTGGGCACGTCGGGCCGCAGCGCGACCGCGGCCGAGAAATCCGCCAACGCCGCGTCCGGCTTGTGCTGGCGGTAATAGACGAGGCCGCGATACATATAGGCGTCGAAATCGGGCTTGAGCGCCAGGCTGGCGGACAAGTCGATCAGGGCCAGATCGTATTGCTTGCTCTGGAAGTAGCAGCCGCCGCGGTCGAACAACGCGACCGGCCGCAGGCTCGGCAGCAGCGCCGGATCGGCCAGTGCCGATGTGAAATACCCGATCGCCAGATCGGGATGATGCAGCCGCGCCGAAAGCCCGGCATTGAAATCCGAATAGGCGCTGGCAAGCGCTTGCA
This sequence comes from Rhizomicrobium sp., assembly GCA_036271735.1. Classification (GTDB taxonomy): domain Bacteria; phylum Pseudomonadota; class Alphaproteobacteria; order Micropepsales; family Micropepsaceae; genus Rhizomicrobium. The sequence goes on along the minus strand of DATAZZ010000028.1, from coordinate 42,594 downwards.
CCGTGGCAAGCAACAGCAGCCCCACAGCCGATAAAATGGTTTTCATGACGCCCCACGCCTTGGCCCAACTCTAGCGCGTGAGCGGGCTTGCCTTCAACACGGAACCGGCGTCAACGGATGCCGATCAACTTGTGGGTCTGCAGGCTGAGCCGCCATTGGGGGTGATCGAGACAGTATTGTGTCGCCGCCGCCGTGTTCGCATCGCGCCGGGCATTGTCCATCGGCTGGAGGAAGAACTGGCCGAACGCCAGCCCCGCGTAACGCTCCGGCGCCGCGCCGTCCTGCGGGTAAACAAGCTTAAGCTCGTTGCCGCGCGTCAGCACGAGATCCGCATTCGCCTTGGGGCTGACGCAGATCCAGTCGATGCCCGGCGGCGGAATCTGTGTGCCGTTGGTCTCGATCCCGATCTCGAAGCTGCGCGCGTGCAAGGCTGCGATCGCGGCCGCGTCGAGCTGCAACAGCGGCTCGCCGCCGGTGCACACGACATAGGGCAAGCCCTCACCCTGAGACGCGCCACTTGCGGCGCCTCGAAGGGCACCGGGCCATTTCTCCGCCACCGCGTGCGCCAGCGCCTCCGCCGTCGCGAACTTGCCCCCGCCCGGCCCGTCGGTGCCGATGAAATCGGTATCGCAATACTGGCAGACCGCCGTTGCCCGATCGCGCTCCAGCCCACTCCACAGATTGCAGCCGGCAAAGCGCAGGAACACCGCCGCGCGCCCCGCCTGCGCCCCCTCGCCCTGCAGCGTGTAATAGATTTCCTTGACCGAATAGGTCATGCGCCGCGGTACTTCGCATAACCCCTGGCGCGCAGATCGCATGCGGGGCACGTGCCGCAGCCCTTGCCCCAATCATGCGGTGTCGGATCGCCGTGATAACAGGTCACCGTCTCGCGAATGATCAGCTCGACCAGGGCCGCGCCCCCCAGATCCTCGGCCAGCTTCCAGGTCGCCGCCTTGTCGATCCACATCAGCGGCGTATGGATGCGCGTCTCGCGCGCCAGGCCGAGCGACAGCGATTTCGCCGTCGCCTGCATGGTCTCGTCGCGGCAATCGGGATAGCCGGAGAAATCCGTCTCGCACATCCCGCCCACCAAATCGGATATCCCGCGCCGATAGCCCAGCGCCGCTGCCGCGTTGAGGAACATCAGATTGCGCGCCGGCACGAAGGTCGTCGGCAATCCGTCCTTGCCCATTTCGATGGCGACATCGTCGGTCAGCGCCGTTCCGCCGATGGCTTTGAGCGTATCGATCGGCAGCACGAAATCGTCGCCCAGCTGTTCCGCCCAGAACCCGCGCATCGCCTCCAGCACGCGCGGCCGCGCCGCCAACTCGACGATATGCCGTTGGCCGTAATCGAATCCCACCGTCTCGACGCGGTCGAACCGCGCCAAAGCCCACGCCAGACAGGTCGTCGAATCCTGCCCGCCGGAGAAAAGCACCAATGCCGTCTTTCCGTTCATGCGGCGGCTTTTAGCGCCCCTTAGCCGCCAATGCGAGCCTTACGCCGCCTGGCGCGTCGTTGTCCGCGCCGCCGGCAACGCGACGGTCACCGTCGTGCCCATCCCGACCGAGCTGGCGATGGTGAGCGTGCCGCCGTGCAACTCCGCCAGGGATTTGGCAATGGAAAGCCCGAGTCCGGCGCCCTCGAACCGCCGCGCCAGCGAGCCGTCGAGCTGGCGGAACGGCTCCAGCGCCGCATCGATCTTCTCCCGCGCCATGCCGATCCCGGTGTCCGCCACCGCGAAACATAGCCCTCCGCCCGCATCGAGCCAGGCCCGCAGGCAAACCGCGCCGCCCTCGGGTGTGAATTTCAGCGCATTGCTGAGCAGGTTGGCGAGACACTGGCGCAGGCGCTGCGGATCGATCTCGATCGGCGGCAGGCCGGCCGGGATGTCGAGCTCCACACGGCGAACATCCTTGGTCGCGATGCGCGCCAGCGTCACCGCTTCCTCCGCCAGCACCAGGGCCGGGTAAGGTCGCGCCTCGAGCGTGATCGCCCCGCCGTTCAGCCGCGCCACGTCGAGGATGTCGCTGACGATCGCGAGCAGCCGCGTGCCGCTGGCATGGATGTCGGCCGCATAGGCGCGATAGCGCGGCGGGCTGATCGACCCCAGCACCTCATCCTTGATGATCTCGGAAAAGCCCAGCACCGCGTTGAGCGGCGTCTTCAGTTCGTGGCTCATCGCGGCGAGGAACGCGCTCTTGGCGCGGCTCGCCTCCTCGGCCTGCACGAGCGCCCGCCGCATCGCGCGTTGCGCCGCATAGCGCGCCGTCACGTCTTCGACCGTGCCCTCATAGCAGACGATCCGCCCCGTCCAGTCGCGCACCGCGCGCGCGTTCTCCGAGATCCAGATCGCGTTGCCGTCGCGCCGGCGGATTTCGGACTCGAAATCGGCCACCTGGTCGTCGGCCTGCATCAGCGCCTGGAACTGCGCCCGCCGCGCCGGATCGAGATAGAGCTGGTCGGCGATATTGGTCAGCCCATGCATCAGCGCCGCCGGGCTGTCATAGCCATAGATGCGCGCCAGCGCCGGATTGGCATCGACATAGCGCCCATCGGGCGTGGTGCGGAAAATCCCCTCGATGGCGTGCTCGAAGAAGGCGCGGTAGCTCGCCTCGCCTTCCATCAGCCGATCCTTGGAGCGCTCGGCCAGGCGGCTCACCGCGAACACGGCGGCGGCCAGCACGCTCAAAATGACGAACCCGCCCCACGCTTCGGGCGGCGGCACGGCCCTCGCCGCGGCGCCCAGCACCACGCCGGCCGCCAGCACGGCCAAAGCCGTCGCCAGCCCCGGCCGGCGCACGGGCACCAACGGATTGAACGCCAATTCCACACAAAACCCCAATACACAGGCGCCTGGAATGTAAGGCGAATGTCTGAATGGCCGGTTTATCGCTTGACGAATTGCCTGCCTTGCCTTTGTACGGTCGGTACGCCAGCCTCCCGCCTGCAAACAGCCAGGGGTGGCACGCGTGACAGCGCTAGCCGTGAGCGGAACCGGCCTCTACACGCCGGCCCAGTCCATCTCGAACGAAGAGCTGGTGAAGGCGTTCAACGCCTATGTCCGCAATTCCAACGCGGCAAATGCAGACGCCATCGCCGCCGGAGCCAAGACGGCGCTGGTCGAATCCTCCGCCGAGTTCATCCTCAAGGCGTCCGGCATCAAGGCGCGCTACGTCGTCGACAAGGCCGGCATCCTCGATCCCGAGATCATGTGCCCGCGCCTGCCCGAGCGCCCGAACGACCAGATTTCCATCCTCGCCGAGATGGCGGTCAGCGCCGCACGCGACGCGATGAAGGCCGCCGACCGCTCCGCCGCCGACATCGACGGCGTCCTCGTCGGCGCCTCGAACCTGCAGCGCGCCTACCCCGCCATGGCGGTGGAAGTGCAGGACGCCCTCGGCATCGAAGGCTTCGGCTTCGACATGAATGTCGCGTGCTCGTCGGCGACCTTCGCGCTGCAGACCGCCGCCGACATGGTCGCGAACGGCCATGCCCGCGCGATCCTGGTGTGCAATCCGGAGATCTGCACCGGCCATCTCAACTTCCGCGACCGCGACAGCCACTTCATCTTCGGCGACGTCGCCACCGCCTTTGTCGTGGAGCGCGCCGAGACGGCGGTCGGCCACAATGCGTGGGAGATCGTCGCGACCAAGCTCAAGACCAAGTTCTCCAACAACATCCGCAACAATTTCGGCTTCCTGAACCGCACCGCGCCCGAGAGCGTCGGCACGGCCGACAAGCTTTTCGTCCAGGAAGGCCGCAAGGTGTTCAAGGAGGTCGTGCCGATGGTCGCCGAGCTGATCCTCGGCCATCTGGGTGAGAACGGCATCGCGCCGGCGGCGCTCAAGAGGTTGTGGCTGCACCAGGCCAATCTCGGCATGAACGACATGATCGCGCGCAAGGTGCTGGGCCGCGATCCGGTGCCCGGCGAGGCGCCCAACATCCTGCACGAATACGCCAACACCAGCTCCGCCGGCTCGGTCATCGCCTTCCACAAATTCAGCAACGACCTCAAACCCGGCGACATCGGCCTCCTCTGCTCCTTCGGCGCCGGCTATTCGGCGGGCAGCGTGATCCTGAAGAAGCTATAACACCCCTTTTCTCCCTCGCCCCCCCAGTTGGGGGGAGAGGGCGGGGTGAGGGGGTTGGTCAAGCCAAACTCCAAGGTATCAGCTTCGCCGAAGCCGCTGATGCAATCGCCAGCCCGTGTCACATTCCGCGCCCATCGTGATCCGCGTGACATGACGGCGTTGCCGATGACAGCGGCGGAGCGTCTGGGCATCTATCGCCCTTCCGCGCCCCAACAATACAGGAGATAGCCGGGCCAGGCGCATAACCCCATCAGCGTAGCCTCACCGATCCCCGCCGTCGCCGGGAAGATCACCGCAGTGCCTTCTATAAACTCTATTCCCCCGATCACACCCGAATAGGCCGCGACCGCTGCCATCCAAAGGATACCGGCCCATCGGGCGATCTTTCGCATCGCAGAGTCATATGGCAACGGATCATCCAGCCCGCAACCTGGCCTTCGACGCCAAACTGCAACAATGTCCGGCGTCCTCGATACTGGACGCGGCCGCGCCCGCACCAGTACATTCAACGATGTCTTTGCCCAGAGCGCCGCAAGCCGTCATCTTCGACATGGACGGGCTGATATTCGACACCGAGGCCCTGTACCAGCAGGCATACATCGAGGCGGCCGCATTAGGCGGACATGATGTTCCGGCTGATGTGATCCGGCTCGTGATTGGCGTGCCTTGGGTGCGAGGTCGCGGGTTGTTGCTGCAAAAGCTCGGCGCGCAGTTTCCTATCGACGACTACTACCGGCAGATGACGGATCGGTTTTGGGAATTGTCCGCCACCGAACTCAGACTAATGCCCGGTGTCATCGAATTGCTCGACGTGCTGGATCGCTTTGATCTTCCGCGGTGCATCGCCACATCGTCGGCCCACGACACGGTGCACCATCACTTGTCGGCCCACGATCTGAACCATCGGTTTCATGCCGTCATCGGCCATGGCGACTATCTCAACTCCAAACCGGCGCCGGACCCGTATCTGCTGGCCGCCGAGCGCCTTGGCGTTCCGGCCGGCCTTTGTCTGGCCCTGGAGGACTCCCACGGTGGCGTCCGCTCTGCGTCCGCGGCGGGGATGATGACGATCATGGTGCCCGACCTCATTCCCCCGACCGCGGAAATCGCTGACCTCTGCGTCCATGTGGCGGAGAGCCTTCACGATGTCACAAAGCTCATCCTGAATTCGCGTCTTGATGCCGGCAGCGTGACCTTGACGACGCTATAGGCAAAAACTCAACTGTCGTCCCCTTCCTTTAAGCCGCTTCGCAACGTTCGCCGGGGATGACAGCGAAGTTTGAGGGCCATTCTACCCTCGCTTGCTTGTACTTCTTTCACCACAAGCGACAATCCCTACCCTTGCGGATAGAATAGCCCCACCTACATCTGACTCCCTGTAATTCCAGTTCCCATTTCGAAATTCCGCGATGAGTCTCCTTCACCACATCAACTACGCCTACGTCCTGTCCGGTTTCGTGGTCGGCTTCCTTGTCGGCATGACGGGCGTCGGCGGCGGCTCGCTGATGACGCCGCTCCTGATCCTGTTGTTCGGCATCTCGCCCGAAAAGGCGGTCGCCACCGACCTGATCTACGCCAGCATCACCAAGACCGGCGGCTCTTTCGTCCACGGCTTCAACAAGACCATCGACTGGGGCATCGTCGGACGGCTGGCGAGCGGCAGCCTGCCCGCCTCGCTCGCAACCCTGCTGACCTTCTTCTATCTCGGCGTCGACAGCACCGCGGTCAGCGGCCTGATCACCCGCGTCCTCGGCGTCGCGCTCATGTTCACCGCCGCCGCGCTGATCCTGCGGCCTTGGCTGCTGCGCACCTATGCCGGCCGCTTCGCCGGCGTCAGCAACGAGGCGACCCGCGCCTACACCATCCTGACGGGCGTCGCGCTCGGCGTCCTGGTGACGATTTCCTCGGTCGGCGCCGGCGCGCTCGGCGTCACCGCGCTGATCCTGCTCTATCCCAAGCTGCCCATCGTGCGCATCGCTGGCTCCGACATCGCCCACGCCGTGCCGCTCACCTTGCTCGCCGGCATTGGCCACCTCGCGGGCGGCAGCATCAATCCGTGGACGCTGGTTTCGCTGCTCACCGGTTCGCTCCCCGGCATCGTGATCGCGAGCGCCTTCGCGCCGCGCATTCCCGACACCGCGCTGCGCCTGCTGCTCGCCGCGACGCTGATATTGGTGTCGGCGAAGCTGCTGTTTTAGTGGACGAGAAACACCGGCAGCGTGATCTGGCTCACCACCCGGCGTGTCACGCCGCTGAAGAACATTTCGCGTAGGCGGCTGTGGCCATAGCCGCCCGCCGCCAGCATCCCCGCCCCACCCTTCACGGCCTCTTCGAGCAGCACGTCACCGACCGCGCGGTTGCCGCCATCGATGTTGCGCTCTGTCGCCGCGATGCCGTGCAGCTTCAGGTAAGACTTGAGCTCGCTGCTGTCGATGCGCTCGTCCTTGTTGCGCGTCACGCAGAGTATCTCGACGCTCTGTGCGCATTTGAGAAACGGCAGCGCCGCCGTCACCGCATGCGCCGACGCGACACTCTCGTTCCAGGCCAGCGCGATCTTCTGGCAAAAATGCACCGGCGCCGCCTGCGGACTGAGCAGCACGGGCCTTCCCGTCTCCAACAGCGTCGCCTCGAACGCCTCGGTCAGCCCCGGCCGGTCGCCCTCTTTCAGCGCGCCGAACACCACCAGATCCGACAGCCGTGCCGCCAGCGTCACCTGGTCCGCGAAGTTGCCGGTGACTTCCCGGAACGACGCGCCGACCCCGTCGCGCGCCTCGGGCACATCCTGGACCGTGACGCCCGCCGCCGCAGCAGCGCTCGTCAGCGAGGCCCGCGCCGCGGTGATCGCCGTATCGGACGCCTTCTTCGACGCGTCGGCGATTTCCTGCATCACGCTAGCCGAGACGCTTTCGCCGTAGAACGGCACCGCCTCCGTCGCATCGGGCCGCACGAACAGCCCCGCGACATGCGCCTTGAACGGCTTGGCCGCCGCGAACGCCGTCTCCAGCACCGCCGCGTCGCGCAAGCCGCCCGTCAGCGGCGCCAGGATTTTCACGATGGTCATGGAATCTCTCCCGTCCCTACTGGCTGAACGCGCCAGCGATACCGAGAGTTCCTAGAACCGCCACCATCCGTCAAGCTGCACCGGCCTCAGCAGCCGCGGCCTCGCAAAATCGAGCAGCCGGTCCTGGACCCGCCTATTGAAGCTGCCGCGCGTAAAGCTGCCGTCGCGCTTGCGCGTCCCCGCCGCCATGCCGGTGAGCACCTCGAGCGCCTCGTCGACGCAATCGACCGCATAGATCGCGAACAGCCCCTTGCGCGCCGCCTCGACGACATCGTCGCGCAGCATCAGCGTGACAACATTGGCCTTCGGAATGATCACGCCATGCCGCGCATTGAGCCCGCGCGTCGCGCAGATGTCGAAGAAGCCCTCGATCTTCTCGTTGGCGCCCCCGATCGGCTGCATCTGCCCATGCTGGTTGATCGAGCCCGTGATCGCCACGCCCTGCTGCAACGGCACGCCGGCAATCGCCGACAGGATCGCGATCAGCTCCGCCGCCGACGCACTGTCGCCATCGACCGGACCATAGGATTGCTCGAACGCGACGCTCGCCGAGATCGACAGCGGCCGCCCCAGCGCATAGATGCCCGCCAGATAGCCCGACAATATCTGCACGCCCTTGGCATGGCTCGGCCCGCTGAAATTCGCGGCGCGCTCGATGTCGATCACCCGGCCGATGCCGGGCCCGACTTGCGCCGTGATCCGCGCCGGCATCCCGAACGCGAAGCCCGCTGCGCTCAGCACCGTCAGCCCGTTGATCTGTCCCGTCCGCGCCCCTTCGGTGTCGATGAACAATATGCGCCGCTGCACCAATTCCTGCTCCAAGGCTTTCAGCCGCCCCGAGCGATCCTCTTTCGCCGCCACCGCCTGCGTGATGTCTTCCGCGGAGACCAGCGTCCGCCCCGCCAGCGCCGCGAAATGATCGCCCTCGCGCAGCAGGTCGGCCAGCCGCCCCGTGCGCACGCTGATCTTCTCCGCGTCGCCCGCTGCGCGCGCCGCTTCGTCGAGTAGCCGCGCAGCGCCACTGGGGTCCATCTGCTTGAGCCCGTTGCGCCGCGCGATCGAGGCGAGCGTCGCGACCAGCGCGCCGCAATTGACGTCGTCGCGCGAAGCGGTCGCCGAGAAATCCGCCTGGACCTTAAAGAGCGCCGCAAAATCCGGATCGATCTGGCAAAGCCGGTGATAGACCCACGCCTCGCCGAACAGCACGACCTTGAGGTCGAGCGTCACCGGCTCCGGCTGGATCGTCACCGTCTGGCTGTGGCCCAGGATGTCGGCCGGGCTTTCGATCTTCACCTGCCGCGCCTTGAGCGCGCGCTTGAGCGTCTCCCACGACAGATCCTGGCGCATCAGATCCATCGCATCGATCAGCAGGAAGCCGCCATTGGCCAGATGCAGCGCGCCCGGCTTGATCAGCTTGAAATCGGTGACGACGGTCATCAGCACAGGCACATGCTCGATCTTGCCGACCAGATGCGTCAGCGACGGCAGGCTCAACGGCATCACCGGCGCACCGGCGGCGGCCGCGTTATCGACCAGCAGGTTCACTTCGTAACGATGGAACGCGACACCCTCGCGCCGCGGCTCGCCGCGCGCCGCCGCCTGCAAGGCATCGAGCTGCCCCACCGCGTCGTTGTAGACGCAGCTCAGATAGCCATGCGCCTCACGATGCTGCTCGAAGCGCCGCGCCAGCGGCGCGACCAGCGCGCGCAACTGCGCCTCGCCCAGCGCGCGATCCAGGGCTCTCACACTGTCCAGCGCGCGCTGCCGCAAATTCTCCAAATGCTCGAGCGTTTTCTCGAGTTCACCGCGCAACTCGCGCGTCCGCGCCGCCAGATCGTCGCGCTCCGTTTTGCTGAGCGCGCGATAATCCTCGTCCGCCATCGCGAGCCCGTCACGCACCGGACGGAAATCGAATCCCGCCTCGCCGCGCTCGACCAGCGCCAGCCCATGGCTCTCCGCCAGCGTCCGCAGCCGCTCGAACGCCGCCTCTGCCGTGCGATGGAAGTCTTCCTCCAGCGCCGCCCGGCGCTCCAGATACGCCGCGCCCTCGAACAGCCGCGGCATCGCCGCCTTCAGTCCGGTGACGAACTCTGCCATCGCGGTCCTGAAGCGCTGTCCGTCGCCGGCGACGAAGCGCAGCACGCGCGGTCTATGCGCCGCCGCGAAATTGTAGACATAGGCGATGTCCGGCGGCGCCGGCATCGCGGCCGCCAGCTTTTGCAGTGCCCGCTGCACCGCATTGCGTTTGCCGCTGCCCGGCGGCCCGGTCACGAAGATGTTGTAACCCGGCTGTGCCATCCCGGCGCCGAAATGCAGCGCGCGCATTGCCCGGTCCTGCCCCACCGGGCCGGTCGGCTCGGGCAGGCTTGCGGTCGTCTCGAACGGCAGGCGCGCCGGATTGGTCACCGGCCGCAGTCTCTCCGCCTCCAAGGGCTTCACACGCATCCCAACCCCATGCGCGCCGTTTCGGCACGCTCCGCCTGTTCCGGAGGGCAAATCTGCAAGCCTCGCGCCCGGAACGGCTTTCAGGGTAAATACCCGCCCCGATTCCAGGACCCGCCATGCCCAAGCAACCGCCCCGCGCCTGGCAGCGCATGCTCAGCGGCCGCCGCCTCGACCTGCTGGACCCGTCCCCGCTGGACGTCGAGATCGAGGATATCGCCCACGGCCTCGCCCGCGTCGCCCGCTGGAACGGCCAGACCGAGGGCGAGCACGCCTTCTCGGTCGCCCAGCACTGCGTCCTGGTCGAGCGCATCGTCGCCGACCTGCGTCCCGGCCTGGCCCGGGAGGCCCGCCTGATGGCGCTCCTGCATGACGCCCCCGAATACGTCATCGGCGACCTCATCAGCCCCTTCAAGGTCGCAATTGGCATTAACTACAAGGCCTTGGAGAACAGACTTCAGGCCGCAATTCACGTCAGGTTTGGCCTCCCGGCCCAGCCTGCGGCGACCCTGATCACCCTGTTCAAGAAGGCCGATCTTATCGCCGCCTACTTCGAAGCGACCCAACTCGCCGGCTTCGAGATCGAGGTCGCCAACAAGCTGTTCGTCGTTCCGCCCCCCGGCAGCATGCGCACCCCCCGCCTCGTCCCGCTGGCGACGGCGGAGGCGCAGGCCCAATTTCTGGACAGGTTCAAAAAACTGGCAGGGTAGAAATTGGGCACGGCCTTCCGCCCGTCACGATCCTCCGCTAGCTAGAGGCATGTCCAAAATCCTGGTCACGCCGCTTTCCGCCGTCCCGGGCGTCATCCGCGACTACCGGCCGTCCCATCTGGTGACGCTGCTCTCGCCCGAGCACATGATCGAGACGCCGGCCGGTTTCCCGCGCGAGCGCCACCTCCGCCTTGGGGTCAACGACATCGTCGACGTCGAGGCCGGCGACAATCCGCCGGCCCGCCGCCACATCCAGGAACTCCTCGACTTCTCCCGCGCCTGGCCGGCCGAGGATCCGATCCTCGTCCATTGCTGGGCCGGCATCAGCCGCTCGATGGCGGCGACCTATACCATCCTGTGCGACCGCATGGGACCGGGCAGCGAGATTGTCGCCGCCCGCGCCATCCGCGCCCGCGCCGCGCACGCCTATCCCAACGCGCTGCTGGTCGAGCATGCCGACGATTTGCTCGGCCGCCAGGGCCGCATGATCGCCGCGATCAAGGACATCGGCGCCGGCAAGATGGTGGCCGAGGGCGAGATCGTCGAATTCCCGCTGGTGGGGCTGTGAGCGCCAAAGCCAAGCACGTCGTCAGCATCGGCCTCTCGGCCGCGATCGTCTCCGTCGCCGACGAGCAGCCGAGCGTTCTCGTCGTGCATCATGCCGGCGGCGAGGATGCCCTGCCCTTCGGCCCGTTCGATCCGCTGGCGCACCGCACGCTCGACAGCGGCCTGCGCAAATGGGTCGGCGAGCAAACCCTGCTCGAGCTCGGCTATGCCGAGCAGCTCTACACCTTCGGCGATCGCGGCCGGCACCTTCCGACACCCGACGAAGGCGCCCGTGTCGTGTCGGTCGGCTATCTCGCTCTCACCCGCCAATCGAGCGCGCTCAAAGCCCCCGATACGCTGTGGAGCGACTGGTATCGTTATTTCCCCTGGGAAGACTGGCGCGATGCGCGCCCCGCGATGATCGACCAGGTCATTGCGCCGGCGCTGCGCCAGTTCGCCAAATCGGCGACAAGCACGGAAAGCTCCGAGCTGCGCCGCGAACGCACGCGAATATGCTTCGGCCTCGACGGCCTCGCCTGGGACGAAGAGAAAGTCCTCGAACGCTACGAGCTTCTCTACGAAGCCGGCCTCGTGCGCGAAGCGGTGCGCGACGGCCGCGAGCCCGGCGCACCCAGGCTGCCGCCGGCGCTGGGCGCCGCCATGACCTTCGACCACCGCCGCATCCTCGCCACCGCCATCGCGCGGCTGCGCGGCAAGATGAAATACCGCCCCGTGGTGTTCGAGTTGATGCCGCCCGGCTTCACACTTCTCGAGCTGCAGCGCACCGTCGAGGCGATCTCCGGCATCCGCCTGCACAAGCAGAATTTCCGCCGCCTGATGGAAGGCCAGGGCCTCGTCGAAGGCACCGGCAAGTTCTCCGTCACCGGCCGCGGCCGTCCCGCCGAACTCTTCCGCTTCCGCCGCGAAGTCCTGCGTGAGCGCCCCGCCCCAGGCGTGCGCCTCGGCACGCGCAAGGCGTCGTGACGCGAACAGTATTGGCAATTCGAATATTGTGTAGGTTGCGTGAAATCTGGACGATTTCACTTGCCTTTACTTGACTCGAAAATGAGCGTTGCTGTAAAAATGGACCATCCGAACTGTGTGCGCGTGCCGGCCAAACCAACCGCCAGGAGACCGCTATGCAGCCCGTCGTCAAAAAGCTCGTCGACCTCATCGCCAGCAATGGCTGGACCGAGCGCTTCACCCGGGCGGTCGACAAGGCCGCGTCCTACAACATCCCGTCGCTGCACGACATCAAGACGTTCGACGACTATATCGCCTGGATCGACGGCCTCCTGACCTGGGTCCCGTCGGAGAACCACGCCGGCAAGAAGATCTACAACCATATCTGCGAGTTCTACTTCATCCTCGACCAGCCGACGGTCAGGGAATTGCAGAACCACATCGTGCCAGGCGCCCAGATGCCGCCGCTCACCGAACTGTCGCAATGGATGGTCGAATACGCCGATGCCTGGGGCCGCTTCCTCGACACCACGGAATCGATCACGCCGGAATCACTCGAGAGCTTCGCGCGCTCGCCGAATTTCAACCTCGACGAATACATGCCGCCGCCGAGCGGCTATCTGACCTTCAACCAGCTCTTCGCGCGCAGTGTGAAGCCCGGCATGCGGCCGATCGCGGCGATCGCCGATCCCACCGTCATCGTCTCCGCCGCCGACTCGACCTTCGTCGGCTGGTGGCAGATCAACCAGAACTCCAGGATCACGGTGAAGGGTCTGCACTGGTCGATCGCCGAGCTGCTCGAAGGCAGCCCGTTCAAGCACCGTTTCGAGGGCGGCGTGTTCATGCACAGCTTCCTCAACACGACCGATTACCACCGCCTGCACGTCCCGGTGCCCGGCAAGGTCGTGGAGTCCCGCGTCATCCACGGCCAGGTCTATCTCGATGTGGCCGCCGTGCCGGTGACCGTCGGCGACAACGGCACCCACGAGTTGAAGGCGATCCGCAATTTCGACGCTGAGGACGCCACCGGCTACCAGTTCGCGCAGGCGCGCGGCCTGCTCGTTATCGACTCTCCCATCGGGCTGGTCGCGGTGATGCCGATCGGCATGGCGCAGGTCTCCTCCGTCGTGATGACGGCCGATGTCGGCAAGACATTGTTCAAGGGCCAGGAGTTCGCTTACTTCCAGTTCGGCGGCTCGGACCACATCGTGCTGTTTGAAGCCGCCTGCAATGTCGCGCTGACCGCACAGCCCAGCGTGCACTACAATCAGGGTCAGGCCATCGGCCACGCCTATCCCGCGTAGAATCGCCGGCACGGCCGCGAACGGCGTCAGGATTAATACCTAAGCGCTGCCCAGATTGAGGATTTCCGCGCGTCCGATGCGCGAATGGGCACCCAAATTGGGTGACTACCCTCAAATGACACCGGTAACTTTCAGACCGTATTAGTACCTAGAGCCTATCTTCCACGGCGATTTGTACTTCGTACATAAGGCTGGGGCAGCCACACCATGGGACAGACACGGCTCAACCTGAAGAGCGTCACGACGCTCTTGATCGACAGCGATCAGTTCACGCGTGGCCTCATCGCGCAGATGCTGCGCGGCTTCGGCATGGATTTTCCCACCGTGTGCGAGACCGGCGCGCAGGCCAAGCACCATCTCAACCACCACTACGCCGATCTCATCATTGTCGAAGCTGCGCTTCCCGACATGGAAAGCCCCGATCTGATCCGCTGGATCCGGCGCCAGGAGAAAAGCCCGTTTCGCTTCGTGCCGGTGATCGTGCTGTCCGGCTATACGCAGCTGCGCCTCATCTCCTCGGTGCGCGATGCGGGCGCGAACCTCGTCGTGAAGAAACCGGTGTCGCCGTCCGGCCTGTTCGACCGCATCTGCTGGGTCGCGCGCACGGTGCGCCCCTTCATCGAGGCGGGCGACTTCATCGGCCCTGATCGCCGCTTCAAGGATATCCCACCGCCCGATGGCGAGATGAAACGCGAAACCGACGCGGCCGCGGATGGTAACGATACCGGCGCCGTTGCGGCACAACAGAAACTTAACACCGCTGCTGCTTAAATCCGTTCAGGGCGCGAGGGATCGATTGATGGCTGGCAAAGCGAAAAAGAAGGTCTTCTTTCCCAAGACCCGGCTTTCCGAACTCGCGGCGCGCGCCGGCGGCATGCTGCGCGACGACGCGATCGACGGCGCGATGGCGAGTCTCGAATCCATGCGCGAGCAGGCCGATGCCGAAATCCGCAATTCGATCGCCGCAATGGAAGGCATCGTCTTCGCGCGCGACGCTCGCGATACACTCGACGGTGGACAGATGAGCGCCGTCCTGCGTCACGCCGATCAGGTCGTCACCCTCGCGGGCACGTTCTGCTACGGCGCGCTCGACACTGCCGCACGCAGCCTGTGCGACGTGACCGACGGACTGCTGCGCGCCGGCGTCTACGACCGCAAGCCCGTCGCGGTCCACGTCCAGACCATGCATCTGCTCGCGCCCGGCAGCATGACGCTCTCCGCCGAGCATGCCGAGATGATGCTGGGCGAATTGGCCAAGGTCGCCAACCACTTCAATTTCGGCTCACTGGGCGCGTCGTCACCGGCCGATGCGGCCGATGCCGTTGCAGCGGCGGCGAAGTAGAAAGAATTCTCGCCGTCCCTTTCGCGTTGCCATTCGGGGTGAGCCTGCAAGCCGCCCGTGCCGCGTGAATGCACGCGGATGCAGCTCCATGTATTGGGCACAACCCCTGATACATAAAAGATTAAATTCTTTCAGATAGAGCTTATTTTCCTAGACTCCTTCGGCGCGAAGCTCATAGTGGCCGCGCCAGAACAAAAGGAGAACTTCACAATGGCAACGGCAAACTACGTCTCTTCGATCGCTGCTCTGCGCGCGCTCGGAGCCACCTCCCCCACCGTCGCCGCCGTGCGCGTCGGCTCGTATTACGGCGACGGCAAGCTCGGCGGCAATTTCTTCGCCTGGAATTCGACGAGCACCCAGGCCGACAACAACGGCACGGTCATTCAAGCCACCGGCGTGACCACCGGCCGCTGGGTCGCGGAAAGTCTCGGCGTTCCCACCGTCGCGATGTTCGGCGCGAAAGCCGACGCGGTCTTCATCTACGCCTCGGCAAATCTGAGCGGCACCACCCTGTCCGGCGGCTACTTCTACACCACCGCTGACATCGGCAAGATCGGCACGATCCGCGGCGCAGGCCCCGGCGGTGCCTATCTGCAATTCGCCATCACCGGCGCCAGTGGCGGCAACGCCACGGTGACCTACACCGGCACCGCCACCGCCGTGACCGGCGCGAGTTGCGTGCTCGGCACCGACAATTGGGCCGCGATCCAGAACTGCATCGACTGGGTGGTCTACGGCTCCGTGGGGCCGAACTCCAACCCCCAGGGCGACAACACGAAGGTCTTCATCGACGGCGGATCCTATGTGGTCTCGGACGTCATCAGCATGGGCTATGGCGTCGGATACACCGGCTGTATTCTGGAAGGCGCCGGACCGAACAGCTCCACCACAGGCTGTGGCTCGACCATCTATCCGGTCTTTTCCGACCGGCCGGTCTTCGCTATCCAGGGCACGCGCGGCTCGCGCTTGCGCAGCATCGGCTGCCAAGGCCTCAACTATTACTACGTCGCCAACAACACCTTCCTGGGCTTGGGCGCACTGACGATCGACGACTGCGTGCTGGCCAATTGGGTGGATCCGGCGTTGTCGGCCAACGCCAACAGCCGCTACGCGCCCTATACCTGCGTCGCGATCGATCCGTATAGCGGCACAGCGCCGGGCACGCCCTACCCGGCCGTCACCTATCCGTCCTGGTTCAACGGTGGATCGACGCCGCAATATGGCAAGTTCCATTCCTCGGACGTGCTGATGGAGGATCTCTTCATCACCGGCTTCGTCAACGGCGTCTCCGTCGTGCCGTCGGACAGCGACGGCAACGGCGATTTCGTTCGCCTGACGCAATCGGACATCTTGTACTCCGCGCGCGCACTGTCCGTCGGCAACACCCAGGCCCGCGAGACCATCTTCGACTATTGCAGCGCGGTGCTGACGCACACCGCCATCGCGACGGCCGCCAATGGCCAGCAGAACGGCAAGATCGCCGGCACGATCCTGAACAGCACATTCACCGCGATTCAGGTCTTCGACGTCCCGAACCAGGGCATCGCGGGGCCGATCGGCCTGGAAGGCTGCTACGGCGAAGTGTGCTGGCGGCTCGGCATCGTGGCGCCGGCCGGCGCCTCCGCCGCGCCGTTCAACATGCACAACTCGCTGTTCGGCTTCGAGGCGCAGACCGACGCGCGCGGCTATCCGGCCGTGACCCTGGATTCCAACGGCCTTGTCCTGCCGGTGAACATCGAGGGTTGCAGCTTGAGCAACTACTTGAACTTCATGTCGTTCAACGTCGATCCGCAGGGCTTCCGCCTTGTCGGCAGTTACATGGAGCCGTCGACGGCCTCGCCGCTGAGCAACGCGTATGAGCAGCTCTGCAACAACGCGCTGTGCGGCGGTGTCGCCATCCTGCCGGCAAGTGCCGGTGCGCACACCCCGCCGCTGGACATCGCCGTCAAGCCGGCCGCGCTCTACAATCTCGACGACACCTATACCGCGACGATCTACGGCGCGGTCGCGGGTTCGACGACGATCAGCGAGCGTCATCGCTGCCTGACGCCCTACGCCAAGACCGTGAAGCCGCGCGGCCTGCCGAGCTATCAGATCCCGGCGCCGGTCAACATGGTCAGCCCTCTCGCCAAGACCGGCGGCGAAATCTCGAGCCTTTCGCTCTCGGGCGCGACGCTGACGATCACCTTCGGCGCCCGCGCGGAGTGGGAATTCCAGCTCTACGGACCCCTGCCCGGCGACCTCGTCTATGACGACAACTCCAAGACCTGGTTCTATGTGCGCTCGCGCAGCGGCAACACGGTTCTGGCGGACATCCGCAACAACTACCGCGTGGTCGCCGGCGCGAAGACCCAGCCTGCCGTGTATGGCTTCAATGCGTTCAGCACGACGACCGGCGTGCTCTATATCCTCAACACGCGCATCTACACGCCGTTCTACTACACCCAGGGCGACCTGGCTGCGTCCAGCAATTCGGTGACCAATGTCGGGCGCGCCGATGCGTTCTACTCCGGCGGCAGCGTCGCGGTGAACGACTACCTGTTCCTGGACGGCACCTTGGACCGGTCGTTCGCTCCCGGCACCCAGGTCAGTGCCATCACGGTCGCCTCGCCCGCGACCTTCACCATGTCGACCACGGCGGGCGGCGCCTCGAACGCAGCGTATGCGCAGGTGCGCAAGCCGCTGAACTACTTCGTGCGCCAGCCCCCGGCGAACGTCTGAGCAAAAGCAACAAGGAGAACGGACATGCAAGAGAAACTCGCAACGGACATCGTCGACGATCTCGCCGCCCGCGCCAAATCCCTGTGGCTGGCGCAACTGGCGGCGAAGGGCGCCGTGCCCGAGGACGGCAGCCTGCCAGAGGACGCCGAGCAATTCCTCGCCATCCTCGTGCCGGCTTTGGCGCGGGCGGTGCAAGGCAAGGCGTTGCTGCGCGCCGCAATCATCGTCGAGCAGGCGATGGCCAATGGCGACATCATGCGCGAGGGCCATCCGATCGCCTGGCTGCACCGCGAAGCGATGAGCGAGACGGCGGCTGCGCTGAAAGCGATGAAGCCAGTCCGGGAGGCCATCGCCGCGCTGTGACACGCGTGACGGCCACGCGCAAAACCTGATGGTGGCGGCTCGAGCCTCCTGACCAAAACGCGGCGTATCGCCGGCACCATCAAGACGACCGCCACGCTGGCCATCCGCCGGCGTGGCGGCATCGTTGCGTCACCCCTTGCGGCGCAAGGCCCGCCGCGCCCGTTCGGCGGCCTGCGCGAGCGTCTTGCGCCGCGCCGTCCACGCGTCCTCCTCTGCTGCGAGCTTCGCATCGATCTGCGCCCGCTCGGCCTTCAACGCCGCGACCGTCTCATCATGCGCTTCGCCGGCACGGTCCAGAGCGTCTTGCGCCGCTTCGGCTGCTTTACGCGCTGCGGCGCTCGGAACGGCTTTCGCCGTCTTCTTCTTCGTGCCGTTCACTTTGGGCAGCGGCGCGTCCAGCGCGAATGCGCCCTTGGTCCCGAGCGCCCGCTTGAGAACGACACCGGGCTTCGCCAGCGCGGCAGCCAGCACGGCCTTGTCGGTCGCGACCTTCGCCATCCCTTCGGCGAACAGGTTCTGATGGATGCCCCAGGCGCGCAGCGCCGCGGCCTGCGACGGCGCCGCGACCGCCAGATCGTAGAATCCCGATTGCGTGGTGAAGACCTTGAGCCGCGCCATGCCGGAACAATGCCCCGCACCGGATTCCGTGCCCTAAAGGCAGGATTTCCGGCGGCTTGATGCCCTTGACAGACTTATGCTCAAGAGTAGCATAACCCCCGTAACCGCCGGCCCTTGAAGGCCGGTCTTTTCGCCCCACATATATGCTCAAGTTGAGCATTATTCAGGCGAGATGGGAGACGACGATGACGAACCTGGCCTACACGCCGCAGATCGCCGAGCAGAGCCGTGCGCTCTACGCCAAGGTGGCGCATGTGATCCCCGAGGTCGAATGGGCGGTCTATGCGCCGACCATCCTGGCGATCAACAAGCTCAAGCGCGAAAAGAACGCCGTCATCCTCGGCCACAATTACATGACGCCGGAGATTTTCCACTGCGTCTCCGATTTCGTCGGCGACAGCCTGGCGCTGGCGCGCGAAGCGGCGCGCACCGAGGCCAAGGTCATCGTCCAGGCCGGCGTGCACTTCATGGCCGAGACCTCCAAGATTCTATCCCCCGACAAGATCGTACTGATCCCCGACGTGAAGGCCGGCTGCTCGCTGGCCGCCTCGATCACCGGCGCCGATGTGCGCCTGCTGCGCCAGAAATATCCTGGCCTCCCGGTCGTCACCTATGTGAACACCTCGGCCGACGTGAAGGCGGAGAGCGACGTCTGCTGCACCTCGTCCAACGCCGTCGCGGTGGTGGAAGAGATCGCGCGCGAATTCGACGTCGATACGGTCATCATGATCCCGGACAAGTATCTCGCGCAGAACGTCGCCAACCTCACCGGCGTGAAAGTCATCACCTGGGAAGGCGCCTGCGAGGTGCATGAGCGCTTCACCGCCGCCGAGATCCGCGACTATCGCAAGGCGCATCCCGGTATCGTCGTGCTGGCGCATCCCGAATGCCCGCCGGAAGTCGTCGCCGAAGCCGACTTCGCCGGCTCGACCGCGGGCCTCATCAACTACGTCGCCGAGCACCGCCCGCACCGCGTCGTGATGATCACCGAATGCTCGATGAGCGACAACGTCGCCGCCGAATATCCGGACGTCGACTTCATCCGCCCGTGCAACCTCTGCCCGCACATGAAGCGCATCACGCTCGACAAGATCCTGCATTCGCTCGAAACGATGACGACCGAAGTCTTCGTCGATCCCGCCATCGCCGTGCGCGCCAAGCGCGCCATCGACCGCATGCTCGCGGTCAAGCAACCGCTGAAGAAAGCCGCCTAAATGCCGCGCAACATCGACAGCATCATCGAGTGCAAGGGCGCGCTGATCCTCGGCGCCGGCATTGCTGGCCTGTTCACCGCGCTCAAGCTCAGCCCCTTTCCCGCCACCGTTCTGGCGGGCACGCGGCCCGGCGTCTCGGGCTCCAGCGCCTGGGCGCAAGGCGGCATCGCCGCCGCGATCGGCGCCAACGACTCCTGGCAGAGCCACGCCGCCGACACCCTCGTCGCCGGCGCCGGCCTGTGCGACCCCGCCATCGCCGACCTCGTCGCGCGCGAGGCCGCCGCCCGGATCGACGATCTGCTCGCCTATGGCGCGCCGTTCGACCGCAAACCCGACGGCAGCCTCGCCCTCGGCCGCGAAGCAGCGCACTCCGCAAACCGCATCGTGCACATCAAGGGCGACCGCGCCGGCGCCGAGATCTCGCAAACCCTCGCCGACCGCGCCCTCGCCACGCCCTCGATCACGGTGATGGAAGGCTTCCACGCCATCGAACTCGCGCTCGAAGACGGCCGCGTCACCGGGCTGTTCGCCCGCACCGGCTTCGGCCCCAACACGCGGCTCGTCCTGTTCAAGGCGCCCGCCATCGTGTTCGCCACCGGCGGCCTCGGCGCGCTCTATGCCGTGACGACCAATCCGCTGGAATCGCGCGGCGAAGGCCTCGGCATGGCGGCGCGCGCCGGCGCGATCATTTCCGATCCGGAATTCGTGCAATTCCATCCCACCGCCATCGACATCGGCCGCGACCCCGCGCCGCTCGCGACCGAAGCCTTGCGCGGCGAAGGCGCCCATCTCATCGACGAGACCGGCCGCCGCTTCATGCTGGCCATCCATCCCGACGCCGAACTCGCACCGCGCGACATTGTCGCCCGCGCCTTGCACCGCGAGCGCGCCGCTGGCCACAAGACCTTCCTCGATTGCACGCAAGCGATCGGCGCATCCTTCGCGCAGCGCTTCCCCACCGTCTACGGCGCCTGCATCTCTGCAGGCATCGATCCCGCGACGCAGCCGATCCCCGTCGCGCCGGCGGCGCACTACCACATGGGCGGCATCGCCAGCGACGAGCGCGCCCGCGCCTCGCTCGCAGGCTTGTGGGCCGTCGGCGAATGCGCCGCGACTGGCCTGCACGGCGCCAACCGCCTAGCCTCCAACTCGCTGCTCGAAGGCCTCGTCTTCGGTGCCCGCGCTGCCGAGGACATCGCGAACACGGTGACCGCGCGCAGTGGCCACGGCACGCCGCCGGCGCCCGAGCGTTTCGCCTCGCCCGCGCCGCCGCACGTCCTGCGCGATGCGATGACGCGCCTCGTCGGTCTCGAGCGCGACGAAGCCGGCCTCGCCGAAGCCCTCACGGTCATCGCCCAGGTCGAACGCGCCGGCGGCAACGAGCCTGCTTTGCGCAACATGACCGCCGCCGCGAAACTCGTGACCGCCGCCGCCCTGGCGCGCCGAGAAAGCCGCGGCGGCCACTACCGCAGCGACTACCCAAGCACCGACCCCGCCGGCAAGCGCACCTTCATGACGCTGAGCGACGCCGAAGAGATCGCGACTTCCATTATCCTCCCCCGTGGTTACTGGGGAGGTACCGAGCGCAGCGAGGCGGAGGGGGCGGCCGCGAGTCCGGTCTCCGCCTAAATGACCGCCCTGCCCTTCACGCGCCCGCCGCACGCGCTGCTGCTCGAGCCCATCGTGCGTCACGCGCTGACCGAAGACCTCGGCCGCGCCGGCGACATCACCAGCGAGCTCACCGTCCCGCCCGACACGCAAGCCGATGCCAGACTCGTCGCCCGCAAGCCCGGCACCATCGCCGGCCTCGTCGCTGCTGAGCTCGCCTTCCACCTCGCCGACCCACAACTCAAATTCGAAACCCACAGCCCCGACGGCACAACCGTCGCCGCCGGCACGCTCCTCGCCCGCATCACCGGGCCTGCACGCGGCCTCCTCACCGGCGAGCGCGTCGCGCTCAACTTCGCGGGCCACCTCTCCGGCATCGCCACCGCGACCCGCGCCCTGGTCGATGCCGTTGCCGGCACCAAGGCGCGCATCGTCTGTACCCGCAAGACGACGCCCGGCCTGCGCCTGGTCGAGAAATACGCCGTGCGCTGCGGCGGCGGCTTCAACCACCGCTTCGGCCTCGACGACGCTGTGCTGATCAAGGACAACCACCTCGTCGCCGCCGGCGGCATCAAGCCAGCAATCGAGCGCGTCCGCGCCGGCCTCGGCCACATGGCCAAGATCGAACTCGAAGTCGACACGCTGGCGCAGCTCGAAGAGGCGCTGGCCTTGCGCATCGACACCATCCTGCTCGACAACATGCCCCCCGATACGCTCCGCCAAGCCGTAGCTCTGACCAAGGGTCGCGCCACGCTCGAAGCCTCCGGTAATGTCACGCTCGCCACCGTCCGTGCCATCGCCGAGACCGGCGTTGACTATATTTCCGCAGGCAGCATCACCCATAGTGCCCCCAACCTCGACCTCGGCCTCGATTTCTGATGGCATAGCGCCATGCACATCCGCCACGCCGCCACCCTTCTGCTCGCCGCCGCTCTCGCCGGCTGTGCGACGAAGACTCCGCCGCCGCTCCCTGCCGCGCCGACGCAGGCGGAATGGGCCGCGATCCCGGCAGAGGATTATACCTGCAAGCCAAGCGAGTTCATCGACACCGATTTCGCCACCATCGCCAAGGCGCCGGCGCCCTATTTCGAGAAATGCATTCGCGTGCGCGCTTTCTTCGATGGCCGGACGCTGTATCGCGATGCGACCGATCGCAACACCCAACGCCCGGACGGCCATGACTTCGAAGGTGTGGTCGGCGTCAATGCGAAGGAGCAGAAGATCGTCGCCGGCTTTCCGGCGCATCCGCAATTCGTGGTCGTCTCGGGCCGGCTGCGCTCCTGTGCGGTGCGCGATGATCGCTACGGCGCCCTGGCGGATCGCGCCAATGCGATCGCGGCTTTGAGCCCGCATAATGGCATCGTCACGACGATCTTCCCCACCCTCAGCGGCTTCTGCCACTACAGCCGCGGCCCGGTGTTATTCGCCGTGCGCATCGACGTGATTTCGACCGCGATGGACTGAGCGGCGCGAGCCGCTAAAGTGCGCCCACACACCATCGGGAGACGCACATGGACTTACACCTTAAAGGCAAGAACGCCGTCATTCTGGGCGGCACGCGCGGCATCGGGCGCGCCATCGCCGATACGCTGGCCGACGAAGGCGCCAATGTCGCGATCTGCGCCCGCAACGCCGACCAGGTGAAGGACGCCGTCGCCGCGCTCAAGGACAAGGGCGTCAAGGCCACCGGCGCATCGGTCGACATCATGGACGGCGCCGCGCTCAAGGCGTGGGTCGCGAGCGCCGGCACCGAACTCGGCGGCATCGACATCCTCATCTCCAACGCCGGCGCCATGGCGCAAGGCGGCGATCCCTCCTCGTGGGAGCAGAACTTCAAGCTCGACGTGCTCGGCATGGTCAACGCGTTCGACGCCGCCAAGCCGTTCCTCGAGAGCGCCGCGAAAGCCAATGGCGACGCCGCGTTCGTCATCATCGCCTCGGTCTCGGCGGCGGAGAGCGACAACGCCAGCTCCTACGGCCCGATCAAGGCGGCGCTGATCCACTACGCCAAGGGCCTGGCGCGGCAATATGCCAAGATCAATCTGCGCACCAACGTCGTGTCGCCCGGCATGGTCTATTTCGAGGGCGGCGTCTGGCACAATGTCGAGAAGACGATGCCCGACTATTTCAAGCAGGCGCTGGCGCGCAATCCCACCGGCCGCTGCGCCTCGCCGCAGGACATCGCCAACGCCGCCGTGTTCCTCGCCAGCCCGGCCTCGTCCTACACCACCGGCATCAACATGCTGGTCGACGGCACGATCAGCAGAAGGGTCAACTTCTAACCTCTCCCGCGAGCGGGAGAGGGACGCAAAAAACTTAGGTTTAGCGAAGCACTTCGCGGAGCTAAGCCTTAGTTTTTGCTGGGTGAGGGGAACCGACTGGGCGGCGGCCCCTCACCCGGAAATGCCACGCATTTCCGACCTCTCCCGCAAGCGGGAGAGGTTATCGAACCTATGCGCCGCCCATCCGTGCGTGGCCGCGGCGATAGAAGATATGATTACCGATCTGCACGGTCTTGATGTAGTGCCCCGACCAGTCGGGCTGCACGGCGGTCGTGTGGAAGTTCACCGCGCCATCGGTGGCGTTATCGAGCTGCTCCTCGTTCGCCATGATCCGCGCCGCAAGCGCCTGCGCTTCGCGCCACGGCTCGGCCTCGTGGTTCGCTTCACGCGACCCGTCGCAGGCAAACGAGAACTGGCACGTCCCTGTGCCGACGCCCTCATAGACCACGGCGCAGATCGAGTGCCCGAAATTGCCGTTGTTCATGCGGTGGAACACGACCTCGGCGACGGCCTTCTGGCCCTCTTCGCCTTCGCCGCGCGCCTCGTAATACATCACCTCGGAGAGGCATTTGTGCTCCTGGAGCAGTCGCGCCAGCACGACATTGGTCGCGGCGCCACGCATCGTGATCGGCGCCGGAATCGCGGGCGCCTGCACCACGCGCACCACCGGCTGCGTCACCTTGATCACGCGAATTGTGTTTTGATCCGTGTGCGGATGAACGCTCATCGAGGCGCCGACGGCCGCGCTCGCTGTGGCGAGCACGATGGCCAGCGCGCCAACCAGCACGCGATCCGAACGCGACAAAGCATCTTTGGTTTTCATGGTCCTTGGCTTCCTGACTTTTTCGGACGTCAAATCAAAATCTAGCTACGCAATTTCCGAACAGTCCCCTTGCCCTCACCCGATTGGGTGCGGGCTTGTGCCAAGCAAATTCCGAATCGTCAAATGAAAAATCTCAGATTCGTGACGGTGCGTCATTTGACGTAGAAAAACCCAGCGTTTTCCTGTATCGTCCGTACAGAGATCAATCGTCCGCGTTGCGTTTTGTCAACGCCGCTTGTGCCGCGGCGAGGCGCGCGACGGGCACGCGGAACGGCGAGCACGAGACGTAATCCAGTCCCGAGTCGTGACAGAAGCGGATCGAATCCGGATCGCCGCCATGCTCGCCGCAGATGCCGAGCTTCAGATTCGCGCGCGTGCCGCGTCCTCTTTCCGCCGCAATCTTCACAAGCTCGCCGACGCCGTCGACGTCGATCGTCACGAACGGATCGCGCGCGATTACGCCCTTGTTGAGATAGTCGGTGAGGAACATGCCGGCGTCGTCGCGCGAAATTCCGATGGTCGTCTGCGTCAGATCGTTGGTGCCGAAGGAGAAGAACTCCGCCGTCTGCGCGATCTCAGCCGCCCTGAGCGCTGCGCGCGGCAATTCGATCATCGTGCCGACGAGATAAGACGGCAATGTCCCGCGCTCCGCCTTCACCGCCGCCGCGACGGCATCGATCCGCTCCTTGATGCGGTCCAGCTCCGTCTTGTATCCGACCAGCGGCACCATGATCTCGAGCTGCACCGGCGCGCCGCCGGCGCCTTCCACGTTCAGCGCCGCTTCCAGCATGGCGCGCACCTGCATCTCGTAGATTTCGGGATAGGTGATGCCGAGCCGCACGCCGCGATGGCCCAGCATCGGATTGGATTCGTGCAGCGCGATCGCCCGCGCCCGCAATTTCGCCGGATCGCTGCCCGCGACGCGCGCCACCTCGGCGATCTCATCCTCCTTGTGCGGCAGGAATTCGTGCAACGGCGGATCGAGCAACCGGATCGTGACCGGCAGTCCCGCCATCGCCTTGAAGATGCCCTCGAAATCGGCGCGCTGCATCGGCAGCAGTTTCGCCAGCGCCGCTTCGCGGTCGGCCAGCGCATCGGCCAGGATCATCTGGCGCACCGCGACGATGCGGTCGGCGTCGAAGAACATGTGCTCGGTGCGGCACAGTCCGATGCCTTCGGCCCCGAACTTGCGCGCCACCGCCGCATCCTCCGGCGTGTCGGCATTGGTGCGGACCTTCAGTGTACGGATCGAATCCGCCCAGCCCATCAGCACGCCGAAATCGCCGGTCAGCTCCGGCTGGCGCACCCCGACCCGGCCCTTGAACACCGCGCCGCTCGCGCCGTCGATGGTGATGATCTCGCCGCGCTTGATGACGTGCTTGCCGCAGGTCATCGTGCCCGCCGCGATGTCGATCTTGACCATGCCCGCGCCCGAGACGCAGGGCCGCCCCATGCCGCGCGCCACCACCGCCGCATGGCTCGTCATGCCGCCGCGCGCCGTCAATATCCCTTTGGCGACATGCATGCCGTGAATGTCGTCCGGACTCGTCTCGGTGCGCACCAGGATGACGTCGCGATGCTCCGCCGCCAGCCGCGCCGCCTCGTCCGCCGTGAACACCACTTCGCCCGTTGCTGCGCCCGGTGACGCTGCCAGCCCCGCCGCGATCTGCTCCTTCACCGCATTGGGATCGAGCGTCGGATGCAGCAGCTGGTCGAGCGCCGAAGGCTCGACCCGTCCCACCGCGACGCGCTTGTCGATCAGCCCTTCGCGCTCCATGTCGACCGCGATCTTCAGCGCCGCTTCCGCCGTGCGCTTGCCGCCGCGGGTCTGCAGCATGAAGAGCTTGCCTTCCTGCACCGT
This sequence comes from Rhizomicrobium sp., assembly GCA_036271735.1. Taxonomy (GTDB): domain Bacteria; phylum Pseudomonadota; class Alphaproteobacteria; order Micropepsales; family Micropepsaceae; genus Rhizomicrobium. The sequence goes on along the minus strand of DATAZZ010000028.1, from coordinate 16,642 downwards.
GAATTCCAAATCCTGCATGTCGCGATAGTGCTTCTCCAGCCGCGTGCAGATCGCGTTCAGTTCGGCGAATGCCTTGGGCATCGCCTCTTCCATCGAGAGCTTCTTGCCACCCTGCCGCTCACGCACGACTTTCGAGATCGCCTGCGGCGTGCGGATGCCGGCGACCACGTCCTCGCCCTGCGCGTTGATCAGGAACTCGCCATAGAGCAGATGCTCGCCGGTCGACGGATCGCGGGTGAACGCGACGCCGGTCGCGCTCGTCTCGCCGCGATTGCCGAACACCATCGCCTGCACCGTCACCGCGGTGCCCCACTCCTCCGGAATGTTGTGGATGCGCCGATAGGTCTTGGCGCGCGGCGAGTGCCACGAGCCGAACACCGCCCCGATCGCGCCCCACAACTGCTCACCCACATCCTCGGGGAACGGTTTGCCCAGTTCCTTCTGCACCCGCGCCTTGAACAGCCCCGCGATCTTCTTGAGGTCCTCCGCCGTCAGCTCGGTATCGAGGTCGTAGCCCTTGTCTTCCTTTTCGCTGTCCAAGATCTCCTCGAACAGCGCATGCTCCACGCCCAGCACGACGTCGGAATACATCTGGATGAAGCGGCGATAGCTGTCATAGGCGAAGCGCGCATCGCCGGTGATCCTGGCCAGCCCCTCCGTCGTCTCGGCATTGAGGCCGAGGTTCAGCACCGTATCCATCATCCCCGGCATCGACACCCGCGCGCCCGAGCGCACCGAGACCAGCAGCGGCCGTGCCGCATCGCCCAGCCTGCCGCCCGCCAGGTCCCCGACCCGCGCCAGCGCCGCCGCGACCGCCGGCTTCAGCTCGGCCGGATAGCTCTCGCCATGCGCATAGTAATAGGTGCAGACCTCGGTGGTGATCGAGAACCCCGGCGGCACCGGCAGGCCCAGATTGCTCATCTCGGCCAGGTTCGCCCCCTTGCCGCCGAGCAGGTTCTTCATCCCCGCATCGCCCTCAGCCTTGCCGTCGCCGAAACCGTAGACCCACTGTGTCATGTCGAAACCCGTGCCTGTGACTTCACCCTCCCCTTGAGGGAGGGTCGAAATGTTGGAGCGAAGCGGAAACATTTCGGGGAGGGGTCCAGCTCAGTGCCAGACCCCTCCCCGAATTGCTCCGCAATTCGACCCTCCCTCAAGGGGAGGGTAAAGAATACACGCCATTCGACCAATCGCGATAACACCCGGCGTCGCGGGGCAGGACAAAGCAAGCTAACCTCCTCGCGCCGCGCGCCGCCAAAGGATTCGCCCATGTCGCAGACCGCCATTTTCGCCCCCGTGGGCGTGCTCGCCTTCTGGACCTTCGCGGTGCTGCTCCTGATCCCGTTCCGCCGTTTCCGCGCCGGCTTCGCCGGCAAGATCACGCGTGACGATTTCAAATACGGCGAGTCGGCCAACGTGCCCGGCCCCGTGACGATCCCCAACCGCGCCATGATGAACCTGCTGGAGCTGCCGGTCCTCTTCTACGTCGTCTGCCTGATGTTTTTCGTCACCAACGGCGCGGACACGCTCACCATCCAGATCGCCTGGATCTATGTCGCTTGCCGCCTGGTGCAGACGCTGATCCATCTGACCTACAACAACGTCATCCATCGGTTGACGGCGTTCGCGGTCGGCAATTTCGTCCTCATCGGCCTGTGGCTGAAATTCTTCTTCCCACTGATGACGAAATAGGACGATCCCCTCATAATCCCCCAGTCACCCACGGAGTTTCCCGCCATGGCCTTGCGCAAATTCATCATCGAACGCGACATCCCCGCCGTCGGCTCCTTCGAGCGCGAGCAGCTCAAGGGCGCCGCGGCCCAGTCCAACAAGGTGCTGAAAGAGCTCGGCCCCGACATCCAGTGGCAGGAAAGCTACGTCGCCGCCGACAAGACGTTCTGCGTCTACCTCGCGACCGACGAAGCGATGATCCACAAACACGCCGAACTCAGCGGCTTTCCCGCCACCAAGATCACCGAAGTCCGCAAGATGATCGACCCCACGACGGAAAAGGACGGGGCGTAAAATAACCTCTCCCGCTTGCGGGAGAGGTCGGCGAGCGAAGCGAGACGGGTGAGGGCCTGCCGCCGCGCGCCGTGCCCTCACCCGAAATCGCCATCCGATTTCGACCTCTCCCGCAAGCGGGAGAGGTTGCTACCCCTCGATCTTCGAAAAATCTGCGACCCTGAGCAGCGTCGCGCGCAGCGCGCCCAGCAAATTCAGTCGGTTCGCGCGCACCACAGGATCGTCCACGTTCACCTTCACCGCCCCGAAGAACGCATCCACCGGAGCCCGCAGCCCCGCCATCACCGTCATAGCCCCCGCGAAATCCTCAGCCTCCAGCGCCGGATCGATCGCCGCCTTCGCGCGCGTCAGCGCCGCGAACAGAGCGACCTCGGATGCCTCCGTCAGATGGCTCTCCAGCACCTCACCGGCGTAAATCTGCCCATCTTTCTTCTCTTCGGCCTTGAGAATATTCGCCGCCCGCTTGTACCCCGCAAGCAGATTGGCCCCGTCATCGGTCTTGAGAAACGCCTGCAACGCCTCGACCCGCGCGACGAGTCGCACGAGATCGTCTTCGTGACCCAGCGAAAATACCGCATCGATGAGATCGTGGCGCGTGCCTTTTTCGCGAAGGACCGCTTTTAAGCGATCCGCAAAAAACTGCATTAGAGCCAACAGTGGCTCACCAACATCATTCACATAGGCCTGAACCGTCTCTTGCAATACGCGATCGCCGTACTCAATAAACGCGATGGCGTTAGTGGACGCGCCTAAAAGCATGGGTTCTCTAACTGCCAAAATGTATTCGTGAACGCCAACATCAATGCTGAATTTACGGCGATGCCGGATTAGATTAAGCGCCGCTTCAACAAACAATCCACGAAGTGAAAGTTGGATATTGTTTACAAGCAGCAATCGTATCGCACCGAGCGCCGCGCGGCGAAGCGCAAATGGGTCCGATGACCCCGATGGTTGCTTCCCGTTAGAAAAAAAGCCAACCAGCACATCAATTTTGTCGGCTAATGCCACAGCGATTGTAACCCTGCTGGAGGGGACTACATCACTTGGGCCCTGTGGCTTGTAGTGATCTCGCACGGCGTCCGCGACTTCGGCGCATTCGCCGTCGCTTGTGGCGTAGTATCCACCCATAACACCTTGAAGCTCAGGGAATTCACCCACTACGCCCGTAACTAAGTCCGCTTTGGCAAGCCTCGCGGCCCGTTTCGCTTGCACAACGCTCGCGTCGATCTTTGCAGCGATGCTACCTGCCAACTCCTCAATTCGGTTAACCCGCTCCAACTGAGAACCCAGCAGTTCGTGAAACACGATCCCGTCCAACGCATCCACACGGTCCGCGAGCTTCGTCTTCCGATCCTGATCCCAGAAGAACTTCGCGTCGCTCAGCCGCGCGCGCAGCACGCGTTCGTTGCCGGCGACGATCTGTTTGCCGGCGTCGTCGGCGATCATGTTCGCCACGAGCGCGAACCGGTTCGCCATCTTGCCGGTCTTCGGATCGCGCAGCGCGAAATATTTCTGGTGCACCCGCATCGCGGTCTGCAGGATCTCCGGCGGCACGTCCATGAACTGGTCTTCGATCGTGCCGAGCAGCACCACCGGCCATTCCGCCAGCCCCGCGACCTCGTCGAGCAGCCCCTCGTCCGCGATCAGCTCCAGCCCGTGCACGAACGCCGCGCCCTTGACGCCTTCGAAGATGATCGCCTTGCGCTGCTCCGCGTCCAGGATCACATGCGCGTCGTGCAGCTTCTTCTCGTAATCCTCGAACCGGCGCGCCTCGATGACGCCCGTCGACAGGAACCGGTGCCCACGCGTCGTGTTGCCGCTCGTCACGCCCGCGAACACCAACGGCACCACTTCGCCGTCCAGCGTGCATAAAATGGAATGCAGCGGCCGCACCCAGCGCACCGGCGCGTTCGTCGCTTGCGGCCAGCGCATCGATTTCGGCCACGGCAATTTTCCGAAACACTCCGGCAATATCTCGCTCAGCACGTCCGCCGTCGGCCGCCCATCGCGCTTGATCACCGCGAGATAGACCTTGCCCTTGGGCGTCTCCTGCACCGTCAATTGCTCGCGCGTCAGCCCGGTCTTCTTGAGAAAGCCCTCGACCGCCGCCGCCGGCGCATCGACCTTCGGCCCCTTGAGCTCTTCGGAAACATCCGGCTGCTTCGCCGGCAACCCCGCCACCGCCAGCGTCAGCCGCCGCGGCCCCGCGAACGCCTTGAACCCTTCGAACAGCAAGCCGCGATCCGACAGCGCGCCGACGACGAGCCGCTCCAGATCCTTCGCCGCCTGCGCCTGCATGCGCGCGGGGATTTCCTCACTGAACAATTCGAGAAGAAGATCAGCCATGGATCACTTCCAAACCAAAAAACAGATGTCATCCCGGACGCGGAGCGCAGCGAAGCGATCCGGGACCCATTGCGCAAGCGGCTCAATGGGTCCCGGGTCTCGCTGCGCTCGCCCGGGATGACAGTTGTGGTTGGATGCGAAAGACATCACCCAAACCTCGGCTTGTAGTCGCCCATCGGCGTCGCCAGCCACGCCTCGCAGCACGCCTTGGCCAGCGCCCGCACCCGCCCGATATACGCCGCGCGCTCCGTCACGCTGATCACGCCGCGTGCGTCGAGCAGGTTGAACGTGTGGCTCGCCTTGATGCACTGGTCATAGGCCGGCAGCGCCAGCTTCATGTTGCCGCCGATCAGCTCCTGGCACTGCTTCTCGGCGTCCTTGAAATGCTGGAACAGGATCTCGGTATCGGCCATCTCGAAATTGTAGGCGGAAAATTCCTGCTCGGCCTGGTGGAACACCTCGCCGTAGCGGAAGTGTTCGTTGAACGCGAGGTCGTAGACGAACTCGACGTTCTGCACATACATCGCCAGCCGCTCGAGTCCATAGGTGATCTCGCCCGCCACCGGATCGCAATCGATGCCGCCGACCTGCTGGAAATAGGTGAACTGCGAGACCTCCATCCCGTCACACCACACCTCCCAGCCCAGCCCCCACGCCCCCAGCGTCGGGCTCTCCCAATCGTCCTCGACGAAGCGGATATCGTGCAGCGCCGGGTCGAGCCCGATCGCGCGCAGGCTCTCCAGATAGAGGTCCTGGATGTCCGCCGGCGCCGGCTTCATGATCACCTGGAACTGATAATAGTGCTGCAGCCGGTTCGGATTCTCGCCATAGCGGCCGTCCTTCGGCCGCCGGCTCGGCTGCACGAACGCGGCGCGCCACGGCCTCGGCCCCAGTGCGCGCAGCGTCGTCGCCGGATGGAACGTCCCCGCCCCCATCTGGTCGTCATAAGGCTGCAGGATCAGGCACCCCTTGGACGCCCAGAAATTCTGCAGCGTCAGGATCAGATCCTGGAAGGTCAGCGCTTTTTTGCGGGATTCGGCCACGATTCGTCCATTCCAAAACAGGCGCCGGACGCTACAGTCCGCTCCGCGCCAGAACAAGCTGCGCCCCTCCGGAGATGTCCATGATCCGCCCCACCCTGCTCGCCGCCGCTGCTGTCGTGGCCCTCACCGGCGCCGCTCTCGCCGTCCCCGGCTACCACCAGCTCACCTCCGTCACGCTGGGCGGCGACACGTTCTGGGACGCGATCGCGCTCGACAGCGTCAATCACCACCTCTTCATCACCCACGGCGACCATGTCGTCGTGGTCGACAGCAACAGCTACGCCGTCGCGGGCGATATCCCCGGCGTCAAAGGCGCACACCAGGTCGCGGTCTCCGTCGCCGCCGGCAGGGGCTTTGCGACCTCGGGCCAGACCAATTCCGTCATCGTGTTCGACGCCGCCAGCCTGAAGGTCACCGGCACCATCGCGGTCGGCACCAAGCCCGATGGCATCGTCTATGAGCCGATCACGCGCCGAATCTTCACCTTCAACGCCGGCAGCAGCGACTCCACCGTCATCGACGTCGCCTCCGGCACCGTCGACGGCACCATCAAGCTCGGCGGCAAGCCGGAATTCGCGGTCGCCGACGGCGCGGGCCACATCTTCGACAACATCGAGGACACCTCAGAGGTCGTCGAGATCGACGCCAGGACGATGGAGCTCATGCATCGCTGGCCGCTCGCGCCGTGCGAAAGCCCGTCCGGCATCGCCTATGACCGCACCCGCGCCCGCCTCTTCATGGCATGCGAGAACCAGATGATGGCGGTGGTCAATGCGAAGACTGGCAAGGTGATCACGACGCTTCCTACCGGCAAAGGCGCCGACGGCGCCGCCTACGATCCCGTCACGCGCAATGTCTTCATCCCCAACGGCGAAGGCTTCATCTCGGTCTTCACCCAGGGCAATGGCGACAAGTACAGCCCGTTGATGAGACTCTCGACCCAGTTCGGCGCCCGCACCATCGAGATCGACGCGATGAGCCACCGCATCTTCACCGTCACCGCCGATTTGACGCCCGATCCCGGCAAGCACCCGCCCTACAAAATGGCGCCGGGCAGCTTCCGCTTGCTGGTCTACGGCAAGTGAGCGCTCACGCCGCCGCGGCGTTGCCCGGATGCTCGCCCGCGCGCTGCGGCAAGAGCAGGATGCACGCCAGGATCACGGCGCCCAGGATCGCCGAGGCGACCGGCCGGCTGACATCCAGCCCGCCCTTGGCGAACGGCTTGTCGAAGAAATCGCCGACCGTCGCACCCAGCGGCCGGGTCAGGATGAACGCCGCCCAGAACAGCCACACGCGCGACAGCCGCGTGAAGAAATAAAGCGCCGCCACCACCGCCAGCAGCGCCCCGAACAGCGCCGCGCCGCCGAGATATTCGAGCCCCGAATCCGCCGCCCAATCACCCAGCGCCGTGCCCAGCGTCTGCGAGAAGGTGATCGTGACCCAATAGAACGCCTCGACCTTCGGCGTGTTCACGGTCTGCACCGAGACGGTGCCCTCCGACCAGTACCACGCCGCCAGCGACGCCATCACCAATGCAAACAGCAGGATCGAACCACCGGGATAGCCGATGCCGAGCGAGCGATCCGCAAAATCCGCCATCGTCGTGCCGGCCGTGGTCGAGGCGATGATCGTCGCCCAATAGAGCAGCGGATGGAATTTCCGCGCCGCGATCTGCGCGACGACGAATGCGATCAGCAGACCCAGGAAGATCGCCGTGCCGATCAGATAGCCGTTCGGGTTCGGATGCGCCGTGGTCTCGCCGAGCCAGGTCATCGTAACCGTGTCGCCGCCGGTCTCCCCCAGCGTCGTCGCCAGGATCTTGATGACCCAGAAGGTCAGCGTGACCGCGGGAACCTTGCTCAGGGCGGACGAAACGCTCATCGGGGGGCCTCGAAATTGATACGCATATGCAATGCGCCACCATCAGGGCCGTTTCCTGAACGGCGGATGAACGGTGCCGAAAACATCATCTGTCATGCCCGCGAAAGCGGGCATCCAGACTGCCGCCGACAAATCCTGGATTCCCGCCTGCGCGGGAATGACAATCTAGAACGTGAACAACACCGCCGCATACCAGGCATAGCGCTGCGTCTCGTCCGCATTCTGCACTCCCGGCCCGACCGATGCCATCAGATGACAGGTCTCGTTCAGGTCGTAGACCGCGCCGAAGCCGAGCCCCGTGCTCGCCCGGCCGCCCTTGGTGTCCACCGTCTGGTGATACACCTCGGCGCCGAGTTGCAGCTGCGGCGTCACCTGATTGGTCAGCGTCCAGCCGAGCTGGCAGAAATTCTGCGAATCCCCGCCATGGTTGAGCGTGCAGCCGCCGCCACCGAAGGTCGACCATTTACCCCAGCTCCGGCCGATCCACACCGGCAGCAGCAGCGAGACATGCCGCTCGCCCACATCCGCCGATCCCGCCGGCAGGAACACACGCGGAAAGAACGCAACGTCGAAACCGAAATCGTCCTGATGGAGAAACTTGTACTTCGCCGCGAGCTCGACATTGCCGAGGCTGACGCTCGCGCCGCCGCCGCGCGGATCGTCCCAGCCCAGCGGCAGCACCGCCGTCAACTGCAGATCGGTCGCCGCGCCGTAATTGAAATCGATGCCGCCCTCGCCGCCCGAGCCGTCGCGCGCCACCGATCCGCCGGCAAAGGCATAGATCTCGAAATGACCAAGCTCGGTCGGCTCCGGATCGTCCGTCACATAAGGCGGCCCCGCGAGCGCCGGCGTCGCGGCGCTCACGAACAGCGCTGCCGCAAAGCTCCTGCCCAAAACCTTCGTCAAAGCCATGTCCGCTAGAGCGTGATCTGCAAGGCACCGTACCATGTATACCCGTCGGTCGCGGTCACGTTCTGGATTCCCGGCCCCGCCGACACCAGCAAATGATAATGCGCCGACAGATCATAGGTCGCGCCGATTCCGACGCCCGTCGTGTGCAGCCCGAGCCGCGCGCCTGGCGTCGCGTGATAGATCTCGCCGCCGATCTGCAGCGTCGGCGTCACCTGCCAGGTCACCGCCGCATCCATCAGGCAGTAATCCTGCGAGAGATTGTCGTTCGGGAAGGTGCAAGTGCCGCCGCCGAACACGCTCCAGTCGCCCCAATCCTTCTCCGCCGCCACGCCGAGCGACGGCACCACCCCATTGTGCCCCAGCACCGCATCGCTATGCGTCGGAAACGAGATCGATGGCGTGATCGCGACATCGACCCACGAATAGGTCTGGTGCAGCACGCGGATTTTCGCGCCCACCGAGATATCGCCGAACCCGGCAACATCCGGCGCACCTTTCGCCTGCGAAAACGCCGATGCGACCGTGGCATTGAGCTCATAGTCTTCCATCAAGCCATAGCTCACGCTCACTCCGGCCTGTTCGAACCCGGTATCCGACGCTGTCGTTCCGGCGTTGAAGACGTTGATCTCCCACGATCCCGCAATCGTCGGCTCGGCATCGTCGGTGACATAAGGCGGCCCCGCCAGCGCCGGCGACGCGGCCATCGCGAACAGCACCGCCAGCGCGAACCGACGCACGCTCACGCCACCGGCCGGATTGCGCGCGTCCCGTCCCATTTCGCCGCCGCCTCGCGAATGCGTGCGAAGAACGCGCCCTTGCCGCCCGAGATATCCGAGACCTCGATCACCGTTCCCGGATGCGTCTCGGTGTCGAAATAGACGAAGCGTCCCTGCGGCCCGCCGATTTGCCCCTCTTGCCCGACCTTGAAGCCGAGCGAAACGAAGCGATCGAAATCGGCCTGGTAGTTCGTCGTCCAGTACGACATGTGCTGCAAGCCTTCGCGCCCGCTGGCCAAAAAATCGCGATACATGCTCGGCGCATCGTTGCGCTGCTGGATCAGTTCGATCTGCAAATCGCCGGTGTTCGCCAGCGCGATCGAGACCTCCGCCTCCGACGGCACGCCGCGATAGCGGAACCAGTCCATCTTCACCCGCTCGATGTAGTAGAACGGTCCGACGCCCAGCACCTCCGTCCAATGCATCATCGCCGCTTCGATGTCGCGCACGACATAGCCGTTCTGACAGACCTTCCCGAATATCCGGCTCACAGCTCCAGCCCCTTCTCGCCGCGCAACACCGCGTCAGCTTCCGCCGTATAGCTTCCATCCGCTTCGTGCAGCACCAGCCCGTGCAACATCGCGAACGGCGCCCGAGCGTTCTTACGCACCTGGATGACCACGCGCTTGGCCGCATCGCCAGCGCGCGGGAACAGTGGAAACACGCTCACACCCAACGCCGGCAGCGCCGCCAGCGCCTCGCCCATCCGGTCGGCGCGCAGGATGAAGGTGAAGGTCCCGCCAGGCGCCGTGCGCTTGACACCGATCGTCAACCATTCGGCCAGCATCCCGTCATCGTGTGTTGCGCCAGCCTTCATCGCATCCGGCGACGGCATTCCATCCCCGCCGTGATAGGGCGGATTGCACATGACATGCGCATAATCGCGTTTCATGTCCGCCGGCAGGTCGAGCGCATCGACCGTGACGAAAACCACGCGCGCGCCGAGCCCATTGTCCGCCGCATTGCCGTTCGACAGCGTGACCAGCGCACTCTCGATCTCCGCTCCGACCAGCTTCACGCCATCGACCCGCGCCGCCAGGCACAGGCTCGCCGTGCCCGCCCCGCTGCCCAATTCCAGCACCTCGTCGCCGGCCCGCGCCGGCACCGCCGCCGCAAGCATCACCGCGTCCAGCCCGGCGCGAAACCCGCCCGCGAACTGCCGCACGCTGAGCCGCCCATCCAGGAACCGGTCGGCGGTGACCTCCGGCGGCGCCTCGCGCCGCGCCAGCCCCTCGCGCACCACCTGTTTGCCGCGTTCGACATCCTCGTCCGCCACCATCAGCCGGCGCGGCAAAATGCCCAGCGAGCCGTCCATCACGCTCGCATTTTCGTCGAATACGACGGAGGCAATATCCGCATCGCCGAGCAGGCTTTGCGCGAAACTCAATAACACCGGATCGTTGGTTTTGAGCACGGGCCGCATGGCTCTTTTCCGTGTTGGGCCGCGCGCGCAGGTGCGGGGTTTGGTCGGCTTGACCGGGACGGATTCCGCTCCCACTCTCGCAAATGCCGGCCCTCACCGGCAAGCACCGAACGGCAACGACAATGCTCAAGCCAGACACGCGCAAGGCCCCGAACACCGCGAAGAAGCCCGATGGCATCTCGCCGGTGGAGCGCCTGCACACGCTGGTCGCGCCCGACATGGCGGCGACCGACAAGATGATTCATGCCCGCATGGGCAGCGCGGTCACCCTGATTCCCGATCTCGCCAAGCATCTGATCGATTCGGGCGGCAAGCGCCTGCGCCCCATGCTCACCCTCGCCGCCGCGAAGATGGGCGGCTACACCGGCGACAAGCACGTCAACCTCGCCGCTGCCGTCGAGTTCATCCACACCGCCACGCTGCTGCATGACGACGTGGTCGACGCCAGCACCCTGCGCCGCGGCAAGGTCGCGGCCAACCTCGTCTGGGGCAACAAGGCGACCGTCCTGGTCGGCGACTTCCTGTTCTCCCGCGCCTTCGAGATGATGGTCGACACCGGCAGCCTGCGCGTGCTTGAAATCCTCGCCGGCGCCTCCGCCATCATCGCCGAAGGCGAGGTGATGCAGCTCAAATCGGAGAGCAATCTCGGCACCACCGAGGAGCACTACCTGAAGGTCGTCGGCGCCAAGACCGCCGCTCTGTTCGCCGCCGCCGCCGAGTCCGGCGCGACGCTCTGCGATCGCGGCCCCGCCTTCATCGAAGCGTTGCGCGCCTATGGCGAAAGCCTCGGCATCGCATTCCAGCTGGTCGACGACGCGCTCGATTATTCCGGCCGCCAGGCCCTGATGGGCAAGGCCGTCGGCGACGACTTCCGCGAAGCCAAGGTCACCCTGCCCGTCATCCTCGCCTATGCCCGCGCCGACGCGCAGGCCGCGGTGTTCTGGAAGCGCGTCATCGAGACCAGCGCGCAGACCGAAGCCGACCTCGAACGCGCCATCACCTGTGTCGAGGAAACCGGCGCGATCCAGGAAACCATGACCCGCGCCCGCCACTACGCCGACCAAGCCGTCGCCGCGCTGGAGCCTCTGGCGCAAAGCGACGTCAAAGACGCGCTCGCCGACATCGCCGATTTCTGCGTGGAAAGAGCGTATTAAAACACCGCTGTCATCCCCGGCCGAGAGATGCGTAGCATCGCGAGGGGAAGGGGACCCAGGCCTCGCCGCAACACCGGTGTTTGTGATTTGCACCTGGGTCCCCTTCCCTCGCCGTGCTTCGCACGGCTCGCCGGGGATGACAGGAGAGTGTCGATCGCAGCGATCAGCTGATGATTGTTCCTGCCTTCACCCACCAGCCCGCATGCGAGCGCGCCAGCGCGATGGCCGCCATCTGCGCCGCGCCGTCGTCTTCGAACAGCGCGAAACACGTCGCGCCGCTGCCGCTCATGCGCCACAGGATCGCGCCGGGCATGCGCGACAGCTCGCCGAGCACCTCGCCGATCACCGGCGCGATGACAAGCGCCGGCGCCTGGAGATCGTTCGAAGTCCCCTTGAGAAACGCGACCAGCGCCTCGGCATCGCCCATCGGCACGTCGTGCGGCACCGTCCCGACGCCGCGCCGCGTTTTGAGCCCGGCGAACACCGGCCCTGTCGGCACCGCGACGCCCGGATTGACCAGCACCAGCGCCGCACCCGCCACGCCATCCGCCGGCGTCACACGCTCGCCGCGCCCTTCCATCCAGGCCGAAGCACTGTCGACGCACACCGGCACATCCGAGCCCAATGTTTCCGCGATCGCGCGCAACGCATCGCCGGATAGCCCGAGCCCCCACAGTTCATTAAGCCCGCGCAGCGCCGCCGCCGCATCCGCCGAGCCGCCGCCGATCCCCGACGCCACCGGCAAATTCTTGGTCAGCGTGATCGCCGCTGCCGCCTTGCATCCCACATGCGCCGCCAGCGCCCGCGCCGCGCGCAGCACGAGATTGTCGCCCTCCGCCGCGAGCCCCGAGCCGAATGGGCCATCGATCTTCAATTTCAGAGCGTCGGACGCCGCGAAGGTCAGCGCATCGCCGACATCGGCGAACACGACGAGGCTTTCCAGCGCATGGAATCCGTCGGCGCGCTTGTCGCCGACGTGCAGGAACAGATTGATCTTCGCCGCGGCGAACGCGTCAGTTCGGCCCGACGCGACAGCGTCAATTGGATTTGGCACCGGAATCGTCCAGCCCGTCCTTGAGCTTCTTCTCGATCACCGCCTTGTCGGCATCGGCCGGCCCGAACGCCAGCGCATGGTTCCACTGGAACTGCGCCTCGAGCTTGCGCCCCACACGCCAATAGGCGTCGCCCAGATGATCGTTGATCGTCGGATCGCCCGGCACCAGCTCGACCGCGGTCTGCAACGCCTTGGCCGCGTCGGCAAAACGCCCGAGCTTGTAATAGGCCCAGCCGACACTGTCCGCGATATAGCCGTCCGTCGGCTTCAGCGCGCGCGCCTTCTCCAGCATCGCCAGCGCCTCCGGGATATTCCGGTTCTGGTCGACCCAAGTATAGCCGAGATAGTTCAGCAGCGTCGGCTCGTTGGGCGACAGCTGCAGCGCGCGCTTCAAATCGATCTCGGCCGCGCTCCAGTTCTGGTTGCCCTGCTCTGCCACGGCGCGCGCGAAATAGAGCGGCCAGCTGTCGGTCTTCTCGGCATCGTGCAGCGTTACCGCATGGTTATACGCCGCCGCCGCTTCCGGCCACTTGCTCATGCTGCGATAGGTATCGCCCAGCGCGGTCCACGCCTCGGCGTCGTCGGGTTCGCTCGCCGTCAGCGCCGTCAGATGCGCCACCGCCGCGTCGTTCTTGCCGAGCCGCGCCTCGTCCAGCGCGCTCTCCACCGCCGCAAGCCGGTAATAAGGCGAGGATTTGGGCACCAACACATAAACGTCGATCGCGTCCTGATACTTCTGCAAATTCTCCAGCCGGTCGGCGAGCAGCACCGCGCCGAGATCGAGGTCCGGCCGCAGATACAGTCCCAGCCGCAGATAGAGGATCGAGACGTCCGCGCTCGCCTGGTCGGTCAGCGACGACGCGATGCCGAACAGCGCTTCCGCCGCGCCATCCTCGGGCCGCGCGATCAGCGCGTCCGGCTTTTTGCCGGCCTTGATCCGCGCCAACCCCGCCGCCGTGATCTGCCTGAGCCCCGCGTCGGCTGCGAACTTCGTATAGAACGCCGTCGCGTCCACCGTCCGCCCGCTGCGCTCCAGAAAGCGGCCATAGGCGTCGATGGTGCGCGGCGTCGCGCCGGATTTGAGCAGCGTCTGATACGACAGATCGGCGATCTGCGTGTCGCCGGTATACTCCGACAGCAGCGCGAGATGGAACATGGCGAGTTGGTCCGCGCCGCCTTGCGCCCGCAGCGTCGCAAGATCGGCAATCGCCGCCGCCTTGTCGCCCATCCCCGCCGCCGCCCAGCCGTCGATCAGCGCCACGGTCAGCGAGGTGAACGGCCCCTTGGCCGACAGCGCGACCTGCTTGCGCGCCCCGGCATAGTCGTGATGCTTCAGCGCGACCACCGCCAGCGTCAGCCGCCCGGCGCGGTCGTCCGGCGTCGCCGCCACGACCTGCTCGGCCAGCCGCGCCGCATTGTCGATGTCGCCCGACGAGGTCGCAAAGAAGAACGACAGCGCCAGCAGATCCTTGTTCGTCGGATCGGCCGCCAGGCTGGCGCGGTAATAGGTCGAGGCGCCTTTCAGATCGTGTTCGTTCGCCGCGTGCCGCGCCGACAGGTAATTGCCGAACTCCGCCGCGTCGCCGTTCGGCGCCGTCGCGGCACCGTTCTTCATGCCGGCACAGGCGCCAAGCGCCAGGCTCAAACCCAAAACAACAATCCGGGAAACGCGCAAAATAAACCTCACATGTTGGGGTAGTTCGGTCCGCCCCCGCCTTCCGGCGTTACCCAGTTGATGTTCTGCGACGGATCCTTGATGTCGCAAGTCTTGCAGTGCACGCAGTTCTGCGCGTTGATCTGGAAGCGCGGCCCGGCCGCCTCCTGCACCACCTCGTAAACCCCCGCCGGGCAGTAGCGCTGCGCCGGCTCGTCATATTCGGGCAGGTTTACCCGGATCGGGATCGACGGATCGGTCAATTTCAGGTGAACCGGCTGATCTTCCTCGTGGTTGGTATTGGACAAGAATACCGACGAAAGTTTGTCGAAACTGATAACGCCGTCCGGCCTCGGATAGACGATCTTCTTCGAATCCGCCGCCTTCTTGAGGGTCGCGAAATCCGGCTTGCCGTGGCTCAGCGTGCCGAAGAACGAGAACCCGAACAGCTGGTTGGTCCACAATTCCAGCGCCATGAACGGCAGCGCCATGAAGGTGCCCAGCCGCGACCACAGCGGCTTGAAGTTCCGCACGCGCCTGAGGTCCTTGAAGATGTGGCTCTCGCGATAGGCCGGCTCGTAGCTCTCGAGCGTATCGCCCGCGCGCCCCGCCGCCAACGCCGCCGCCGCCGCATCCGCCGCCAGCATGCCGGACTTCATTGCGTTATGGCTGCCCTTGATGCGCGGCACGTTCATGAAGCCGGCGCCGCAGCCGACCAGCGCCCCGCCCGGGAACGCCAGCTTCGGCACCGATTGCAGCCCGCCCTCGGTCAGCGCCCGCGCGCCATAGCCGATGCGCTTGCCGCCCTCCAGCATCGCGCGGATGCGCGGATGCTGCTTGACGCGCTGCATCTCGTCGAACGGCGACAGGAACGGATTGGAGTAGTTCAGGTGAACAACGAAGCCGATGGAGCAGAAATTCTCGCCCCAGTGATAGCAGAACAGCCCGCCGCCCGTGTCGTTCGCCAGCGGCCAGCCGAAGCTGTGGATCACCAGCCCCTTCTGATGCTTGTCGGGTGGCAGCTCCCAAAGCTCCTTCACGCCGATGCCGAACTTCTGGTAGTCGCGCCCTTCGCTGAGCTTGTAGATATTGAGCAACTGTTTGGTCAGCGAGCCCCGCGCCCCTTCCGCGAACAGCGTGTACTTGCCGAGCAGGTTCATCCCCGGCGTGAAGCCGTCCTTGTGATGCCCGTCCTTGGCGACGCCCAGATCGCCCGTCGTCACACCCTTCACGACACCGTTCTCGATCACCAGCGAAGCCGCCGGGAACCCCGGATAGATCTCGACGCCCAGCGCCTCGGCCTGCGTCGCCAGCCATTTGCAAAGATTGGAAAGGCTCACGACGTAATTGCCGTGATTGTGCATCAGCGGCGGCAGCAGGAAATTCGGCAACCGAATCGAGCCCGCCGGCCCGAGATAATAGAACCGGTCGTCGGTCACCGGCGTGTCGATCGGCGCGCCCTTCTCTTTCCAGTCCGGGATGAGCTCATTGATCCCGATCGGATCGATCACAGCCCCCGACAGGATATGCGCCCCGACCTCGGAACCCTTCTCCAGCAGGCAAACCGAAATCTCCGGATTGATCTGTTTGAGCCGGATCGCCGCGCTGAGCCCCGCGGGCCCGCCGCCGACGATCACGACGTCGTATTCCATGCTCTCGCGCTGCACCGGCTCTGCTTCGGCCATCTCAAAAACCCGTCTTTATCCCCGTAAACCCTTATGGGGCGGGGTGAATCAAGGGTCAACTGGATCTCGAGATCGCAATTTTGCCCGTCTTCCGACGAGGCTCACAATATCTAAACGATATCGGGTAACCGCGTCGGCGTAGCGATACTGGTAAGCTGCCTATAAGCATCTTGCGCCCGCTCGAGCCTGCCATTCGCCGCCTTATCAGCCTTGCGCCGCCTGGTTTCGTCCCAAGGGTCGCGATACCCTTCCATGGCCGCGAGGTATGCTGCCGTCGCAGCAAGCTCCAATTCGACAGAGCCAACTTTGCTCGCTTCAGCCGCGAAATCGATCCGCCGACGATCCGAACCCACGGCTTTGCTAGTCGTGGAATAAACCGAGTACCATCCACCCCATGAAGTGCTTTGTTCGGTCGTTTGCACGAGATCAAAAGCTGCAGCTTCGCGTATAGCTGCTGTCAGCTCCTCGCTGTAGGGGCCGTAATGCTTATACTCGAAGCTAAAACCGCTACCCAGACCAACAAGCTCGAGCAAGAAAGCAACCTTTTGGAGCTTCGTGCGGCCGACAATCCGGCCGCCGGCGTCTCGAACTATGTCAGCTGCCAATTGTCTATTGCTTGCCATCGCCGTCCTCCTTCACAACATCTGAAGCGATTCGTGCAACCAAGTCTCTAGCCTCAGTATCAGCTT